>JANQRP010000010.1 GCA_028284495.1 Longimicrobiales bacterium
CTCGCCGAGTCCGCCGTGCTCGATGTTCCGCACGCAGGGGAGCGCGCGTGGGTGTCCTTCCCGGGCGTGTTCGCGGCGGGTCGGGTCGATGCCGGTACCCGTCTACTGCTCGGTACCGTGGGTGCGCTCCCGGAGGGCGCGAGCGCGCTCGACTACGGAGCGGGCACCGGCGTGATCGGGGCGGCCCTCGAGGCGCTCGGCGCCGCGCGTACCACCCTTCTCGAGCCCGACGCCCTCGCGGCCGAGGCCGCCCGGCGAAACGTACCCGGAGCGGAGGTGGTGGAGGCCGCGGGATGGGCAGCCCTCGAAGGGCGTCGGTTCGACGTGGTCGTCTCCAATCCGCCGTACCATCGCGGGAAGGCCGAGACCGTCGAGCCCGTCCTCGAGTTCGTCGGAGGACTGGCGGGGCACCTGGTCGAGGGCGGGTGGGCACGCTTCGTCGTCCAGCGCAGGCTCCCGGTGGAGGCGCCTCTGCGCGAGCGCTTCGAATCCGTTCAGGTCGTCGCCGACGAGGGCCCCTTCCGGGTCTGGGAGGTCGGCGCTCCGGCCGACGGCGATCCGGCAACGGGAGGCGCCGGCTGATGTTCGCCCAGGTCGTCACGGCCCTCGCCGCACTCGCGGTCTTCGCCGCCGTCGTCTCGGCCGCCCTCTGGACGGGGCTCGCGGCTCCCTCCGGCCGTCGGCTGCTCGCCGGCTGGCTCGGAACCGGTGGGCGCGAGCTCCTGGTGGGTGCCTGGATCGTCGCCCTGATCGCGACGATCGGGAGCCTCTACTTCTCTGGAAGCGGCCTCGAGCCCTGCCGGCTCTGCTGGTACCAGCGGATCGCCATGTACCCGCTCGTCGCGGTGCTCGGCGTGGCGGCGCTGCGTCGCGACGTCGGCGTCTGGCGCTACGCCCTGCCGCTGTCGGTCGTAGGCGGCCTGATCTCGGCGTACCACGCCGCGATCCAGCTCCAGCCCGCACTCGAGGTGACGGAGTGCGCGGCGGACGCTCCGTGCGGACTCCGCTACTTCGCGGTCTTCGGCTGGATCTCGATTCCCTGGCTGGCCGGCGCCGCCTTCCTCTGGATCACGACGCTGGTGTCGGCCGCGGCGATTCTGGCGGAGCGTCAGAACCCGACCGTGTAGGTCAGCGTGAACGCGCGACCCGGCTCGGGACGGAAGAAGGTCGCGTTGGTCGCCTCGGCATAGAGCTCGTCGGTGAGGTTGGTGATCCCGAACACCCAGGAGTGACGCGTTCCCGCGGCTTCGCCGATCACGAAGCCCAGCCGGAGGTTCTGCACCGTGAAGCTCGGAAGCACGTCGCCGATCGGGTTCTCGAGAATGTTCACGTCCCGTCGCTCACCGCTGTGGCGGAGGCGCCAGTCCGCGAACAGCCGTCCGTCCGTGGACGTCCAGCCGAGTCCGGAGGTGAACACCGACGAGAAGGAGTCGCCGATGGGCGTTTCGGGATCGTTCGCGTCCTCGGAGTCGAGCTCCGCGAAGGTGCCCTCGGCGCGGAAGCCGGCGGGAAGCAGCACCTCGGCCGCGAGCTCGTACCCGGTGAACACCAGCTCGTCGACGTTGACGTTCCTGAACGCCGGAAGTCCCTGGATCTCCACGGGCTGGCCCTGCCCGTCGAGCAGCGGTGCGACCGCGATGCCGTCGTCGATGCGGTTCCGGAACCAGAAGCCCTCCAGCGACACGCGATCGTTCACGAAGCGCGCGCCGAGGTCGACGTTGAAGCTCTTCTCGGCCTGGAGGTCGAGGTTGCGGGCCTGGTAGCCGGATCCCTCCGGCGTGGGTCCGTCGAAGAAGCGCTCGACCAGGTTCGGCGTCCGGAAGGCGCTCCCGACCGCGCCGACGAGCGAGAACGAATCGGTCAGGTCGTAGATGGCGTTCACCGCTGCCACCGCGACGTCGTCGGAGTTGTCGACGGGCGTCTGGTCGGGCAGGCCCTCCGTCTCGAAGGTCTCCGCGTTCGTGTTCTGGTAGCGCACGCCGCCCACGACGTCGAGGCGATCGGTGACGTCGACGTCCGCCTGAACGAACGCACCCGCGCTGAAGAACTCCGCCGTGGGAATCTGCGGGCGGTTCGACACCGTGGTCTGCGGGGGGCCGAATCCGAGAACCGTGGTCACCGCCTGGTCGGTACCCTCGGCGCGGTCACGGAAGCCGTCGAGGCCGTACGTGACGAGCACGCGCTCACCCAGCAGCTTCTGCGCCTCGGCGCGGAAGCCCCAGGTCGAGACCTCGGTGTCGCCCCGCGTGTCGAACTGGAGCCCGGCCTGCGGCAGCGTCGGGATCCCGAAGCTGGTGAAGAGCGAGAGCTCCAGTACCCGGTCGTTCTGCTGGGTGTACCCGAGCACCTCGATACGGTCGGCCACGCCCCAGTCGAGACTCTCGAACCGGAGCCCGCCGGTGAACTTCCTGAACCGCTGCTCGGGGTAGTCGATCGCGACCTCGGCCTCGCCCGGCGCGTAGTCCGCGGGAGCGACGCGCCCGAACCCGGCGTCGTCCGCCTCGTAGGACTCGAACTGACCGAACACGTGCGCAGACGACCCGAGGTCCCACCCGAGCATGAGGTCGAAGCTCTGATCCTCGACGCCGGTGTCGAGGACGGTGACGTCCTCGGCGAGCGAGATCTGCCCGAACCGGCCGGCCGGCGCCTCGTAGTCACCCGTCTCGCGGGTGCTCGCACCGAACTGCCAGCTGAGGTCCCCGCTACGACCGGCGAACCGACCCGAGAACCGGGTCTGCTGCCCCGCCTCGCCATAGCGGAAGGAGCCGGAGCCGCGGAAGCCATCGGAGGGAGGCGTGGTGGTCACGATGTTGATCACACCGCCGATCGCGTCCGAGCCGTAGAGGACGGACGCCGGGCCGCGGACGATCTCGACCCGCTCGACCGCGTCGATGTCCACGAGCGCCGGGATCTCGCCGAAATCCTGCTGGCGTCGCGTGTTGTTCATCCGGAGACCGTCCTGCAGGAGGAGCAGTCGTTGCCCCCGCTGCCCGCGGATGGACGGACGCGTCTGGTTGGCCCCGACGCCCGTCACCTCGAGCCCCGGCAGCGTGCGGAAGAGGTCGGCGACGTTGTTGGGCTGGAGCCGGTCGAACTCCGTCTGCTGCAGCACGGACACGGGCCGGGGGATGTCCCGGACGGCGCTCGCGTCGCGCGTGGCGGTGACCGCGATCCGGTCGAGAACGAAGGTGATCGTGTCGGGGCGTTCGCCGGACGCATTCTGCTGGGCCGTCAGCGGTCCAGCGGAGCATGCGAGGAGGAGGGCGACGAGGGTCGGGCGGGCGTGCATTGTGACATCCGGGAAGCGAGAACCGTCCTGCGACAGACCCGCAAGCTAGGGAGGCCCGGAATCGACCATAAGTCGGGGATCTACCGAGGGATGGTCCGTAGGAGTACGGACCGTTCGGAGGTGCCTCGGGGCGGCCCCGGCAGTGTGGATCAGCCCGTGTCGGAATCCAGCCCCAGCTCGATCACGAACCGGGTGAGCTCGGCCACCGACCCGAGCTTCAGCTTGGTCATGACCCGCAGGCGGTGCGTCTCGACCGTGCGGGTCGAGATGCCGAGCAGTTCGCCGGTCTCGCGGTTGGTGCGGCCGCGCGCGATCTCCGTCATGACCTCACGCTCGCGCGGCGTGAGCTGATCCAGGCGGGCGCGCTGCCGATCTCGCTCGAGCTCCTCGCGGAGTGCGACGGAGAGCTGGTGCGTCACGCGGTCG
The DNA here is from genome assembly GCA_028284495.1 of Longimicrobiales bacterium. Classification (GTDB taxonomy): domain Bacteria; phylum Gemmatimonadota; class Gemmatimonadetes; order Longimicrobiales; family Gaopeijiaceae; genus Gaopeijia. The sequence goes on from JANQRP010000010.1 coordinate 3,716, forward strand.
GGGAGATGCTCCCGACCGGCGAGCACGTCGCTCAGCGCCGTCCGCACCTCCGCGGGAGCCGCGTCCTTGAGCACGTACCCGTCGGCGCCCGCGCGGATCGCCTCCAGCACGTACTCGGGATCGTCGTGCATCGAGAGGATCAGGACGGCCCCGTCCCACGCCTCGTCGCGGAGCGCGCGGGCGACCTCGAGTCCGGTGAGTCCGGGCATGTTGACGTCCAGCACGACGCAGTCGGGGCGATGCGTCCGCACCATCTCGAGCGCCTCGGTCCCGTCGGAGGCTTCGGCCACGACCGACACGCCGTCCACTCCCTCGAGGACGCTCCGGATTCCGGTGCGGACGACGGCGTGGTCGTCCGCGATGACGACGTCAGGCATGCGTGGCTCGGGTGGCGGGGACGTCCGCGGCGGGACCGAAGGGGATCTCGACGTTCACGTGCACACCTTCGCCCGGTCCGGACGCGACGTCCAGCGTCCCCCCCACACCGCGCACCCGCTCACGGATTCCGGCGAGGCCGGTGCCGCGCCGGGCGTCGTCCGCCGTGACGCCATCGGGGAGACCGGGGCCGTCGTCGCGAACCGACAGCGTGACCAGCTCGGGACCCGCGCCGAGACGGACCCGTACGCGGGCGTCCGGCGCGTGGCGGGCGGCGTTCGCGAGCGCCTCCTGCGTAGCTCGGTAGAGGACGAGTTCGACCTCGTCCGACAGCGCGGGGAGTTCGCCCGCCTGCTCGAACTCGACGCGCAGCCCGTGGCGGGCGTCATAGTCCCGGACGATCGCACGAATCGCCGCGGTGAGGCCGAGGTGGTCCAGCGCGGTGGGACGGAGGTTCCCGGTGACCCGTCGGATGCCCCGAATGCCCTCGGCGACGAGCTCCCGGGCCTCGTCGAGCGCCTCCCGCTGATCCGGCGACGAGCGTTCACCCACCATGCCCAGCCGGAGATTCACGGCCGCCAGGACCTGCGCCGTCTCGTCGTGAAGCTCGCGGGACAGCCGGTCGCGCTCCTCCTCGTGGCGACGTACGAGCTGCTCCTGGAGCGCCTCCAGCTCACGACCGCGGGCTTCGCTCTGGGCGGTCAGATCGGCGTTGTGGAGCGCGGCACCCATCTGCCGGCCGAGCGCGCGCAGGAAGGTGTCGTCCAGCGCGTTGAACGGGTCACGTACGCGGCCCGCGAGCAGGAGGGCGCCCTGGATTCCGTCGGCACGGAGGATCGGGATGCCCGCCACGAAGGGTGCTACGTCGCTGTCGGTCGCGGTGGCCACCCGCGGCTCGCCCGTCCGCATCAGCTCGTCGAGGAGTGCGTGCGTTTGGGGCAGCGGCGCCTGCGTCCGCCACCCGGCGGCATCCCCGGACGCCGCCACGATCCCCTCGTCGGGGGTCCAGAGGGCGCTTCCGGTTACACCCCGGAGCGTGGCCGCCCTCGCCATGAGCGCGTACCGCACGGCAGCCGGCGTTCGGGCCGACTGAAGCTCGCTGGACAGCGCCGAGAGCGCCCGGACGCCCTCTCGCAGGTCCTCCTGCACCAGGAGCAGGATCCCGGTCCCGACCCAGAGCTGGAAGCCGATGTCGAGGTAGTAGCCCCAGGGATTCCATCCCCCCATCGCCCGCAGGAACGGGTAGTCGAGGTGGTGGAGGGCCCACAGCCCGAGGGCCACGGCGAGCCAGCGGGCGGCCCCGGAGCCCGCCGATCGGGAGTACCCGAGGACCGCCACGGCCGTCACGGCGGTGGCGCCGCTCAGGAACAGCACCGCCGGGAGTGCGGCCGCCATGAAGTTGTCCATCTCGTAGATGGCGAGATGCGACCAGACCACCGGGAAGAGGGCGAACGCGAGGTACTTCCACCTCCACTCCGTGCCGCGCGTGAACACGAGCGTGGCCCAGAGGAGCGAGAGCGCCGTGAGGCCGGTCAGCACCTGGTGCCAGTAGAGCCAGACGAACCCCTCCGTGTGGAGGAAGATGACGATCGCGGACAGGCGGAGCGTGTAGACGCCCCACGCCACGGCCCAGCCCCGGAACCACGGCTTCCGGTACCGCCGCTCGAGCAGCACGAAGAGGATGAACAGCCCGAGGGTCACCGCGCCCTGGAGATAGGCGGCGGCGAGTTCGCTCGTGGCAGCGGCGGGTACGGACAGGTCCATGGATGGAAAGTTGGGACGACGCGGCGTGCCTGGGGAGTACCGCGCGCCGGTGCCGTCGCCGTTCCGGGGTGGACCGGCACCCGCGATCTTGAGATATCAGGGACGCGCCGTCCTTCCCGCCCACGCCCCACAGGAGTGCTCGATGCAGCGCAGCGCGCGCCCCCCGCGCGTACGGATCCGACCGTCCGGGTCCCGTTCGCTGCAGCAGGTGCTCGTTTCCTGTGTGGTCGTCGCCGGCGTCGTCGCCTGCAGCGGGGGCACCTCGGGCGCCCGCCCCGTGATTCCCGCGTCCATCACCATCACGAGCGGCGACGTGACGCTGGCCTCGATCGGAGACACCGCGACGGTGATCGCCATCGTGGCGGACCGGACCGGGCGGGTCATCCCGAGCGCCGTCGTGAGCTTTTCGTCCGCCGATCCCTCGGTCGCCACCGTGTCGGGTGCGGGCCTCGTGACGGCGACCGGCGACGGCGTCACCATCGTCACCGCGCGATCCGGTGATTTCGCGGACTCCGTGTCGGTGTCGGTCGAGCTGGCCGGGGCCGGCACCGTGACGATTCGCAAGGTAGTCCAGGCGTGGTTCGGGGGCGACGCCGACAATCCGGCCGACCCGCCCCGATCCGGCTTCGGGTTCGAGATCCGGCCGGTCGGGGGCGGCGCGCCGCTCGGCACCGGAACCACGGACGCGTCGGGGGTCGCCCGCATCAACGTGCCGCCGGGCGAGCACGTCGTCCGAGAGGCCGACGCGCTGGGGCTCACCGACGTGACCGGCGCGGACTCCGTCACCGTGGTGGCGGGCGGGAACGTCGAGGTGGAGTGGATCAACCGTCAGGCGCCGCTCACGAACGCTCCGGTCGCGATCATCGAGGCGAGTCCGCGCGCCGTGCCGGCCGGGGACGGCGGGCAGACCCAGGTGCGTCTGTGGGCCGGCAACTCGGCGGATCCGAACGGCGACGCGCTCACCTACGCCTGGGACGCTCCCGGCGGCACGTTCGTGGGACCATCCGACGAGGCCTTCGCGACCGTGACGTACCCCGGCGGCACCGATCGAACGGTCCGGCTGACCGTGGACGACGGCACGGGGAATCAGGACCTCGAGCAGGTCCAGATCACGGGAGGCCCGACGCTGCCTCCCGCCGGCAACTTCGACATCGAGCTGGTTCCGATCGTGCCGATCACGGACCCCAACGCGCTGGCCGCCTTCCAGATGGCGGAGGCTACGTGGGAAGCACTGATCCGGAACGACCTGCCGGACTTCTCCATCGACATCAGCGCATCCGAGGCGTCCACCTGCTTCGAGGGCGCGCCCGCCATCAACGAAACGATCGACGACGTCCGGATCTACGTGGCCTTCACCGACATCGACGGCGTGGGAGGCACGCTCGCCAACGCGGGCCCCTGCTTCGTGAGGGCGCCCGGAGTGCCGACCCCGGTGTTCGGTGTGATGCGCCTGGACGAGGCCGACTTCGGCGGGCAGTCCCCGGCGATCCTGAACCGGATCATCCTCCACGAGATGGCGCACGTGCTCGGGTTCGGCACGCTGTGGACGCGCAACGGCCTGATCGAGAATCCCTCCTGCCCGGATACCGACGGCGACGGGGTGGGCAACTGCTCCGCGGATGACCCGCCGGGCCCGGACACCCGGTTCGTCGGTGTCGAGGCGTCACGAGCCTACCGTGCGCTCGGGGGCCCTCTGAACGCGACCGTACCGCTCGAGAACGGAGGGGGGATCGAGGCGGGACCGCTCACACGCGACGGGCACTGGCGCGAGCTCGTGTTCGGCGACGAGCTCATGACCGGGCTCATCCAGGTCGGCTCGATCAACCCCCTGTCGGTACTCACCGCCGCCTCCTTCCAGGATCTCGGCTACCAGGTCGAGTTCGCGGAGGTCGATCCGTACGAGATCCTCGGGGATCAGCCTTTCCCGGCGGCGGCGCCCGTCGGCGCCGGCCAGGGCGGGTTCGACCTGCACGGCGACGTGCGCACGGGTCCGATCTTCGGGATCACGCCCGACGGGGCGGTGTTTCTCCTGAGTGGCGGGCCCGAAGGCGTACAGGGCGGCGTACAGGGCGGCGCGCAGGGTGGCGGGCCTGGCGCAGGGCGCTGACCCGCGTTCGTCACACGTATCGGTAGCGTTTCGCGCGCCCAACGCGCATCATAAACATATGATCCTGACAGCCCTGTGAGCGTCCGGGGCTGCCCCCCAAACGGCATTCGGAGCCCGCTCATGCGGTTCGGACCCTACCGACTCCCATCGTTCGTCGCGGCACTTGCGATTCTCGTCCCTCTCACCGTTGTGGCCTGCGGCGACGGCGGCACCGATCCCGATCCGGATCCAGTCGCAACAACGATCACGATCACGAGTGGCGAGATCACTCTGAGCGCCATCGGGGAAACGGCGAGCATCACGGTGACCGTCTTCGATCAGAACGGGGAGGAGCTCTCGGGGGCGCCGGTCTCTTTTTCGTCCGCCAACACGGGCGTCGCCAGCGTCAGCGCTGCCGGTCTCGTGACCGCGGTCGGGGAGGGCTCGACACAGATCACCGTGTCGTCCGACTCGGCGTCGGCGAACGTGAGCGCGACCGTGACGATCGGTTCGCTCCAGTCCGGGGTGCCGGTGAACGGGCTCAGCGCGACCGCCGGGGATCGGAGGATCTTCTCCTTCACGGTCCCGGTCGGACTGACCAACGCCGCGCTCGAGGTCATCACGGGCGCCGGTACGGGCGACTCCGATCTCGTGATCAACTTCGGCACCAACCCGACTGTTGCGAACTTCGACTGCGACTCCTTCGCGGCGAGCACGTCCGAGTTCTGCGTGGTCCCCAACCCCCAGCCCGGGGAATGGAGGATCGCGATCGACGCGTTCACCGACTATTCGGGAGTCGGCATTCGCGCGACGATCGTCGACCTTCAGCCGGTGACGTCCGGTACGCCCATCACCGGACTGGCTGCGCCGGTCGGCACGTTCAGGTACTTCGGATTCGATGTTCCGGCGCCCCCCGGGGCTCCAGCCGCGTCGCTGGAAGGGTCGGCGGGACCGGACTCGGACGGGCCGCGCGCGCGGGAAGCCTACGCCGGAAAAGAGATCGCCGGGCTCGGCGTCCTCGACTTCGCCGCGACGTTCGATCGGTCCGGTGAGCCGGGGCCGGTCGCCGCTCCGCAGTCCACGACCGGCGTCCCGACGATCACCGCGGCCACCTCGGGCGGCACCGGAGACGTCGACCTGATCGGGACGAGCACGAGCTATCTGTCGCAGACGTCGGAGCTGGACTGCCTGTCGATCGAAGACGGGAATGCGGAGTCGTGTTCGACGCAGAATCCGACGCCCGGCCCCTGGGCCTTCATGCTGCTGCCCTTCGTGGCCTACGACGGCGTGACGTTCGCGGTCGATTACGGGACGGACGGCGGCGGCCCCGCTCCCGGCACCATCACCATCCAGAAGGAAGTGCGATCGTCGACGGGCGGCATCGCCGACAATCCGGCCAATCCGAGCCTCGACGGCTTCGTGTTCGAGGTGAGGCCGGCCGGGGGCGGGTCGGTGGTCGCGACCGGCACGACCAACGCGTCGGGCGTCGCGCAGATCTCGGTCGCCGCCGGCACGTACGACGTCACCGAGTCGAACAGTCAGGGGCTCACCGACTTCACTGTCGCCGCCAACGGCGTGACGGTGACCGAGGGCGGCGACGTCGACGTGCCGTGGGTGAACCGCCAGAGCGCGTCGACGGGTGGCAACGGCGTGCCGATCGCCGTGATCGAGGGGGCCCCGTCCTCGATTCCGGCGGGTGACGCGAACCAGACGAACGTGCGCCTGAACGGCGCCAACTCGACCGATCCCGACGGGGACCCGCTCACGTACAGCTGGTCGGCGCCGGGCGGCACCTTCATCGGATCCACCAACCTGGCCACCGCGCGCGTGACCTTCCCGGGGGGCGCCCCGCAGACGGTGTCGCTCACCGTCAGCGACGGCGAGGACCAGAACACGGCGGAGTTCCAGATCGCCGGCCCCGGAGCCCTGCCGGCGGCGGGGACGTTCAACATCGAGATCGTGCCCATCGCCCCGATCACCGACCCGGACGCGCAGGCGGCGTTCGACCTCGCCGAGGCGACGTGGGAGTCGATCATTCGGAACGATCTCCCGAACGTGAACTTCGCCGGGTCACCGGTGCCGGCGGACGCCTGCATCGAGGGTCAGCCACTCATCAACGACCAGGTCGACGATCTCCGCATCTACGTCGAGTTCGCCGAGAACGACGGTCCAGGCGGAACGCTCGCCGCGGCGGGGCCGTGCATCATCCGGACCAGTGGCTTCCCCCGGACGACCATCGTCGGGATCATGACGTTCGATTCGGACGATTTCGGAAGCCTCTCCGCGACCGCGCTGAATCGCGTGATCCTGCACGAGATGGCGCACGTGCTCGGGTTCGGGACGCTCTGGACGAGCAACGGGCAGATCATCAACCCGTCGTGCCCCGGTCAGTCGTGCGACGAGAGCGACCCCCCGGGACCCGACACGCGGTTCACGGGGGCGCACGCCTCGGCGGCGTACCGGGCGCTCGGAGGCATCGCCAACGCGAACGTGCCCGTCGAGAACGCGCTGGGCGGAGCGGGGACGCGCGACGGTCACTGGCGGGAGTCGACGTTCGGCCTGGAACTCATGACCGGGTTCCTGACCAGCAACATGACCAACCCGCTGTCGATCCTGTCCGTGGCCGCCCTGGAGGACAACGGCTTCACGGTGGACTACTCCGCCGTGGACAACTACTCGATTCCGGGGTCGGCTCCCTTCCCGGCGCCCGGCGACCCCGGTCTGATCGACCTCCGGCACGACATCTGGATGGGCCCGATGTGGACGATCGACGACGACGGGAATCTGGTGCTGGTCCGGGCCGGCCGATGAGGCTCGCGATCTTGGCACTGGTCGGCGCGGTGGCGGCCGCCGCGTGTGGTCCGTCCGCCCAGGGCGGTGATCCGGCCGACGGCGAGGCCGGCGCGGTTGCGGCCGTCTGCACGCCGCCGCCGACCGCGGGCGCCACGTTGCCGGGGGCCGCGACGCTGGCCGATGCCGCCGGCGACTGGGCGCTTCGGGTCGTGGCCGACGAGGGAGACGCCGCCGGCGCCGAGCAGAACGCATCGCTCACACTGATGCCCCACGCCGCCGACATGCGGACGGTCATCGGCTTCGGCGGCGAACCGATGCCGAATGCCTCGGCGCCCCTCTACGGATCGACCGATCTGGACCTGGAGGCGCTCGGCGGGCTCGGCATGGGTGGCCTCGACTCGACCGATCCGGCCGCACCCGGCGTGGGCGTGTACGAGACGCGAGTCGCGGACGGATCGCGTCCCGCGTCGATCGTGCTACGGCTGGGCGCGGGGCCGAACCGGCGGGAGAACACGGCCCTCGACGGCGGCACCTCGGTGCTTCGGGTGCTGCGGGTCGGCGACGACGGCTTCGCGGGCACGTGGCGCAGCCAGGTGAACGCGCGAACCGTCGCGGCGGGGTGGTTCTGCGCCACGCCTGCGGGCGGCCGGTAGGTTTCAGACCCTCCCGCCCTCCGCGAGCGTCTTCAGGATCTCGGCGGCCCGCCGCCGCGCAGGCTCCAGCGTGCCCCTCTCGCGCCGACGCTCGACGTTCCGGTACTGAAACCCCATCCGCCGATTGTCCTCCAGCCGGTCCTCGTGCCGAGCGAGGAAGTCCCAGTAGAGCGCGGTGAAGGGGCAGGCATCCTCGTCGTCGGACGCCCTCGGGTGGTACCGGCACGCGTCGCAGTGGTTGCCCTGCCGTGAGATGTAGGCACCGGACGCGCAGTACGGCTTCGTGCCCACGAGCCCGCCGTCCCCGAACTGACTCATTCCGAGGGTGTTCGGAAGGCTCACCCAGTCCACGGCGTCGAGGTACATCGCCATGTGCCATTCGTGGAACCGGTACGGATGCACACCGGCGAGCTGGGCGAAGAGGCCGAGCACCATGAGACGCTGGATGTGGTGAGCGTATCCGTGCGTCAGCACGTTGCGCATGGCGTCGCGCACGCATGCCATCTCGGTGTCGCCGTCCCAGAAGAAGGTGGGCACGTCGGCCGCCTCGTCGCAGTCGAGAGCGTTCCGCTCGGCGTACTCCGGCATGAACGTCCAGTAGATCCCCCGGACGTACTCTCGCCAGCCCAGGATCTGGCGGACGAACCCCTCGACGGCGTTGATGGGCGCGTGACCGCGATGATACGCGTCCTCGGCGGCGGCGATGGCGTCGCGCGGATCCAGCAGCTTCAGGTTGAGCACGACGCTCAGCCGCGAGTGGAAGAGGAAGTCCGTACCGGTCCACAACGCGTCCTGGTACGTGCCGAATCGCGGGAGGCGGTGCTCGATGAAGTCGTCGAGCGCGGCGCGTGCATGCTCAAGGGTGACGGCCTCCGCGAAGCCGTCGAGCGAACCGGGGTGGTCGGGCCATCGCGACGCGACCAGATCCAGCACGTCACCGGTCGTGTGGTCCGGCTCGAACCGCGGGATCGGCGGAAGATCGTCCGGCCCGTCCTTCCCGAAGCTCTCGCGATTGTCGGCGTCGAAGTTCCAGTCGCCGCCGACGGGGTCCCCACCCTCCATGAGCACGCCGTCCCGCTTCCGCATGAAGCGGTAGAAGTCCTCGAGCAGGAACCGCTTCCGGCCGTCGGCCCAGCTGCGGAAGTCCCGTACCGAGCAGAGGAAGTGATCGTCCTCGACCAGCTCGACCGCCGGCGCCCCGGCCTGCTCGCGCTCGGCCGATAGCTCCTTCAGCATCGTCCGCACGCGCCAGTCGCCCGGCAGGACCGCCACGATCCGTTCGGGCGACAGCTCGTCGAGATCGGACACGAGCAGGTCGCGAAACGACGACCCGCGATCCTCGGCCGGGTCGGGCGTGAGGGCATGGTAGTGCACGGTCCACCCACCCGATCGGCGCCGGTCGCGAAAGTGCCGCATGGCCGCCAGGAACACGGCGATCCGGCGCTTGTGGGAGGGCACGTACTCGATCTCCTCGGCGACCTCGGCCATCCAGATCGCGTCCCGCTCGCGGTCGAGTTCGAGGCGGTCGGGCACGGCGTCGTCGAGCTGGTCGCCCAGGACGATCAGGAGCGTGCGCAGGCTCATTCGGCCATTCCGTCGCCCGTGCCGCCTACCACCCCCACGACCCCGGGCCACCCTTGAACGGCCCCTTCACCCACGACGTGACCCAGCCACCGTAGAAGCCGCCGGGCTGGGGCTCCACCTGCTCGTCGCCCACCGTCACCTCGTCGAAGGGCGCGGCGTAGAACGCCAGGTGATCGGCCAGCCGTCCAAATCGACGCGTCGGACGCGGATAGCTCCACCCCAGGCGCTGGAGCCGCTCCCCGCCGACGGCCACGGTCCAGTACTTCGCCGTGCCCTTCCACTCGCAGACGGAGCCGCCGCCTGCCGCCTCGAGGTGCTCGGTCGCGACGTCGGCCGGAGGCAGGTAGTAGGAGGGCGGGTGGCTCGTCTCGAGAACGCGTAGCGCGCGCGTGGTGTCCGCGAGCACCACGCCCCGGTGCACGATCCGGATGCGGCGCTCCTCCTGCTCGAGCGCGGGGGGGCGGGGGTAGCGCCAGACGGACTCCTGTCCGGGGCCGGTCGGGTCGGGGCGCACGCCGAAGGGGAGCCCGCGGGTCGAAGGGTGGTCGCTCATGGCCGGGGCTACTCCGCGTCCGCGACCGGGGTCCGTCGGCGATCCGCGTGGCGCGACGAGCGCCACGCTCGAACGCTCCGACCCGCCCGCGTGTCGATTGACCGGGGACGTGCGGAGTCGCACTCTGCACGTCCGCTCCGTACGTCCGTTCCGTCCACCGTTGGCGATCACCACCTGGAGTACCCGGATGAACGTCCTGTCCCGCAATTCCCTCGGCGCCCTCCTGTCCGCAGGCGCACTCGCCGCCGTCGTCTCCCTTCATCTCCCCGCCCCGGCGGCGGCCCAGCAGTCGGGGGGCGAGGTCGGCCCGCTCGATCCGGGCCCGAACGCCGCCGCCTTCGAGGGCGTGGGATACCGCCTCGTCGGACCGACCCGCGGTGGCCGGGCCACAGCCGTCGCGGGCCATCGTGCGCACCCCGAGACGTTCTACATGGGTGCCACCGGCGGTGGCGTGTGGAAGACGGACGACTGGGGGGTCACGTGGCGGCCGATCTCGGACGGGTACTTCGCGACCGGCTCGATCGGCGCGATCACGGTGGCACCGTCGGATCCGGACGTCGTCTGGGTCGGGACCGGGTCGGACGGACTTCGCTCGAACGTCATCGTCGGCCGGGGCATGTATCGGTCGATCGACGCCGGCGCGACCTGGACGCACGTCGGTCTCGAAGAGGCGGGCCAGATCGGCGCGGTGATCGTCCACCCGGACGATCCGGACGTCGCGTGGGCCGCGGCGCAGGGTGATCCCTTCGGCAAGAACGACGTGCGGGGCGTCTTCCACACGCGGGACGGCGGCGCGACGTGGGAGCAGCAGCTGTTCGTGTCGGACTCGGTCGGCGTCATCGACATGGAGATGCACCCGACCGACCCGGATGTGCTCTATGCGGGCGCCTGGCGGGGTGAGCGCAAGCCGTGGACGATCATCTCCGGGATGGAGGAGGACGCCCGCGAGGACGGCATCTGGCGCTCGCTCGACGGGGGCGAGACGTGGGAGTACGCCTACATCGGGCTCGAGAGCAACCTGATCGGCAAGATCGATCTCGCGGTGTCCGCCGCCGATCCGGATCGGGTCTATGCGCTGGTCGAGACGAAGGAGCCCGAGGAGGGCCTCTACCGCTCCGACGATCGGGGTGCCACGTGGCGCCTCGTGAGCGGCGGGTTCCAGCCGATCATGGACCGGCCCTTCTACTACACCAACGTGGACGCCGACCCGACGGACGCGGACAAGGTGTGGGTCAGCGCCACGCAGTTCTGGTACTCGGACGACGCCGGCGCGACGTTCGAGCGCCGCAACACGCCGCACGGGGACAACCACGACCTGTGGATCAACCCCGACGATCCCATGATCATGGTTCAGTCGAACGACGGTGGATCCAACGTGACGCGTGACGGGGGTCGCACCTGGTCCACCCAGAGCAACCAGCCCACCGCCGAGCTCTACTCCGCGGACATCGACGACCGCTACCCGTACTGGATCTACTCCGGCCAGCAGGACAACAGCACGCTGCGCGTCCCGTCGGGGCCCGCGCCGGGCGTGAGAGCCGGCTTTCTCGAGGCGGTCGGGGGATGCGAGACCGGCCCGGTCGTGCCCAAGCCGGGCAGCGACGGAATGGTCGTGTACGCCAACTGCAAGGGCCGTTTCGGCACCTGGTCGGGTCGCACGGGCCAGGAGCGGCAGTACTACGTCGGTGCCGCCAACATGTACGGGCACAACCCGGCCGACCTGAACTACCGGTTCCAGCGCGTCGTCCCGATCGAGGTGTCGCCCCACAACCCCGACGTGGTCTACCACGGCTCGCAGTACGTCCACCGGACGACGAACGACGGCGAGACGTGGGAGACCATCTCGCCGGACCTCACGGCCTTCCGGCCCGAGCGGCAGGTCGTGTCCGGTGCGCCGATCACCCGCGACATCACGGGTGAGGAGCACTACTCCACGCTCTACGCGGTCGAGGAGTCCCCGCTGCAGGCGGGCGTCATCTGGGCGGGCGCCAACGACGGGCCCATCCACGTCACGCGAGATGGCGGGCAGAGCTGGGAGGACGTCACTCCGTCCGGCCTTCCGCCGGAGGGTCGGGTTCAGACCATCGATCCGTCGCCGCACGATGCCGGGAAGGCCTACGTGGCCGTATACCGCTATCTCCTCGGCGACTACACGCCCTACATCTATCGGACGGACGACTACGGCCAGAGCTGGACGCTCCTGACCGACGGCACCAACGGGATTCCGGGCGACTGGCCCACCCGGGTGATCCGCGAGGACCCCGAGCGGGAGGGGCTGCTCTACGCCGGAACCGAGTTCGGCATGTTCATCTCGATGGACGACGGCGCGAACTGGGAGCCGTTCCAGCTCAACCTGCCCGCCACGCCGATCACCGACATGAAGGTGGTGGACGGCGACCTCGTGGTGTCGACGATGGGCCGATCGTTCTGGGTGCTGGACGACCTCTCGCCGGTCCGGGCGGCCGCGGGCGGCTTCGACCGGACGGCCGCGCAGCTCATGCCGACCCGTGACGCGGTCCGCAGCAGGGGCGGCGGCGCCTTCGACTTCGGCATGCAGATCGAGCCGAGCTTCGCGCCGGCGGGTGCGTATCTCGACTACTGGATCCCCGAGGCCGGGCTCGCACAGCCGTCGATCGAGGTCGTCATGCCGAACGGCCGGGTGGCCCGGACCTTCGCGGGCGCCGACACCCGCACCCAGACCCAGGAGCAGGAGATGCGGGCGCCCTTCATGCGCCGGCAGGGTCAGCAGGGCGTGTCGGGTGATCCCGGAGCGCACCGACTCGTCTGGGAGTTCGACGTCGAGTCGGAAGCCGGGCGTGGCATGACTGCGTATCCAGGGACGTACACGGCGCGCCTCAAGTCCGGCCAGCAGGTCGTGGACGAGCAGAGCTTCCGCGTGGTGATGGACCCGCGCGTTGCAGCCGAAGGCATCACCGCGGACGACCTGATGGAGCAATTCGAGCTCCAGGAAGCGATCGCCGCCACGCAGGCCGCCGCGCAGGACGTCAACCGCCGCGTCGAGGCGGGCCGTGAGAAGGCCACCGGCGAGACGAAGACGGCGTTCGACGCGCTCTACTACCGCCTCAACGAGCAGGAGGTGGGCAGCTACCCCCAGCCCATGCTTCTCGGCCAGCTCGGCTATCTCGCGGGCATGATCCGCCGGGCCGACCAGGCGCCGGGGAACCAGGCCTACCAGAGGCACGACGAGCTCCAGGCCGAACTCCGGGCGATCCTGACGGAGCTCGAGCGTCTGGAGCGCCTGATCGCGGAGGAGAGCAGCGCCGGCGGGGCGGGCTGAGGCACCGCCGCGCGGGTCGCCTCCGTATCCGATGACGGACGAGGCCGCCGAGGCCATCTGGCCGGAAGCGACCGAGCGACTCGAATCCGACCCCACCTTCGGACCCGTGGTCCGGGAGGTGGGGTCGGTTCGCGTGCCGGTGGCGCGCTCGAGCCGGTTCGCCGCGCTCGCGCGGGCCATCGTCTACCAGCAGCTCGCCGGCGCCGCCGCACGAACCATCCACGGCAGGGTGGTGGAGGCGGTGGGCGGCGAGGTGCTCCCCGACGCGATTCTCGCGACCTCCGAGGAGGACCTTCGCGGCGCCGGGCTCTCGGCCGCCAAGCATGCGGCGCTCGTCGACCTCGCCACCCGCGTGGCCGAGCGCGACGTCGTTCTCGACGACCTCGACCGGCTCGACGACGACGCGGTCAAGACACGCCTCACGCGGGTGCGTGGGGTCGGGCCGTGGACGGCCGACATGTTCCTGATGTTCACCCTTCGCCGGCCCGACGTCTGGCCCGTGGGCGACCTGGGCGTGCGGCAGGGGATGGGACGCCTGCTCGGCTGGCCGGAGGCTCCGACCGCCCGTCAGCTCGATCTGATCGGGGTCGGGTACCGTCCGTGGCGGAGCGCGGCGGCGTGGTACTGCTGGCGCGCACTGGAGCTGGACGGCTGACCGCGTCACGGACCACCACCCTCGTTCGGGGGTTGGGAAGGAAGGTAGCGCTCTCCCGATTCCCGACGACCGTCCCGCAGGTATCGTGAAGGCACTCGTCACCGGCGCCACCGGCTATATCGGTGGCCGACTCATTCCCCGTCTGCTGCGCGCCGGCCACGAGGTCCGCGTGTTCGTGCGGAACCCCGCGAAGCTGCAGGGCCGGGAGTGGGTGGACGACGTGGAGGTGTTCGAGGGCGACCTTCTGGAGCCGGACACGATGCGGCCCGCCGTCGAGGGCGTCGACGCGGCGTACTACCTCGTCCACTCCATGTGTGCGGACGAAGACTTCGAGGAGCGCGACCGGCGCGCCGCGGCGCTCTTCGTGGATGTCGCCAGGGATCGGGTTCCGCACACGATCTACCTCGGCGGAATCGTGCCGGAGGAGAAAGCATCCACGCACCTCGCGTCGCGCGCCGAGGTCGGAGAGATCCTCCGGGCCGGACTGCCCACCACCGAGTTCCGGGCGGGACCGATCATCGGATCGGGATCCGCGTCGTTCGAGATGGTCCGCTACCTGACCCAGCGACTGCCGGTAATGCTGGCTCCGAGGTGGATCGAGAACGAGGTACAACCCGTCGGCGTGCGTGACGTGCTCCGCTACCTCGTGAAGATCCTCGACCACGAGTCGCAGGGCGTGCTCAACGTCGGCGGTGAGCGCCTGACGTTCCGTCGGATGATGCTGGAGTACGCCGCGGTTCGGGACCTCCCCCGACTCATCCTTCCCGTACCGATTCTCGCTCCATCCCTCGCGTCACGATGGGTCGGGCTCGTTACGCCGATCCCCTACTGCCTGGCGGGTCCGCTGGTGGAGGGCATCGTCGATCCCGTGATCGCGGACACGTCGAAGGTCCGCGAGCTGTTCCCCGAGATCGAGCCGATGAGCTACCACGACGCCGTCGAACTCGCGCTGGTCCGCGTGCGGGAACGCGAGGTTCGCACGCGCTGGTCCGACTCCGCCGAGGAGACCTTCACGCTCGAGGACCGCGAGGGCATGCTTCGCGAGATTCGGACGCGAACCAGCGACCTTCCACCCGAGCCCATCTTTCGGGCCTTCACGTCGCTGGGCGGAGAAACCGGATGGCTCCGCTGGAACTTCCTCTGGAGGCTCCGGGGGATCATGGACCAGCTGGTGGGTGGACCGGGGCTCCGCCGGGGCCGCCGGAACCCCGACGTGCTCATCCCCGGCGAGGCGGTCGACTTCTGGAGAGTCGAGGAGGTCGAGGAGCCGGAGGTGCTCCGTCTACGCGCCGAGATGAAGCTGCCCGGGAAGGCGTGGCTTCAGTGGGAGATCAGCCCCGAGAAGGACGGTCGCTCACGGCTCGTGCAGTCGGCACTCTTCGCGCCGAAGGGCTTCCTGGGATGGCTCTACTGGTGGAGCGTCTATCCGGCGCACGCGTTCGTGTTCGACGACATGATCGATGCCATCCTCGAACGGGCCCGGCGCCTCCACGACGCCTGCGCGCTGCCGAACGGCTAGCGCCTGGGGTGGGCCAGCAGCCACTCCACGACCTGCTCCGCGTAGGTGTCGGACAGCACCGGCGAGTGCCCGCCGTCGGAGATCGTCCAGAGTGCAACGGACCCCCCCGGGGCGCACCCCGATTCGAACACGAGTGTCCCCGACTCGTGGCCGGGCAGGCTCGCGTCGAGGTCCCGCATCTCCCGCGCGGCGCCGGCGCCTTCGCAGCCGTTGTACCGGGCCCACTGCCGGACGCTCGCCATCGCCCCGGGGTAGCGTGTGTCGTCCGCGCCGAGCGCGCCGCCCGCGTACGCGATCGTCCGGTCGTCCGTGCCGTGGATCTGGAGGACGTTCACGGGAGCCCCCGGTGCCGGCCGCGGCCCGGCCGCCGTCGCGCCGGCCAAACTCACGATCGCGGCGATGCGGTCGGGGTGTTCATACGCGATCCGGTACGACATGAAGCCGCCGTTCGAGTGCCCGACGAGGAAAATGCGATCGGGGTCCACGCTCCACCGGCTGGAGACCTCGTCGATCAGCGACATCACGTACCCGACGTCGTCGACGGTGGAACCCCCGAAGTTGCAGCAGGCGTCCGAGGCGTTCCAGAAACTGTTCCGATTCTCCCCGACCTCTCGCGTGCCGTCGGGAGCGATCGAGATGAACCCGTACGCGTCGGCGAGGGCGCCGATGCCCGTGTAGCGGTCGTGCACCACACCGCTCGACGTATAGCCGTGGAGCTGGACGATCAGCGGGGCGAGGGTGGCGGTGTCGTAGCCGGCGGGCACGGTGACGGGCACTTCACCGCGACCGAGGTCGACCGCCTGCGCCGCGGCGTCGAAGGGAAGCAGCGACGCGACGAGCGCGAGCGAGCCGGCGAGTGGACGAGCGAGCGTGCGAACCATGGTGGGGCGGGGTGAGGAGGGGCGATCGCGTCACGATGCCCGACGTCCGCACGGCGCACAAGCGTGGCGCAGCCCGTGGTCCGCCGCCTCGGTCCGCCGCCTACGCCTCGCCGTCTGCCGCCTCGAGCGCTGCGGCCTCGCGCTCGGCCGACTCCCACGCCTCGGTGTTCTCCCTCACCCGACGCTTCGCGGTCTCCAACTCGTCCTGAAGCCGCCTCACCTCGCTCTCGTCCGTCCGGTCGTAGTACCCGGCGTCGCCGAAGGTGCGGTGGATCTCGGCGATGCGCGCCTCGTCCCGTTCGATGCGGTCGAGGAGCTGTTCGCTCCGACGGCGCAGATCGGCGAGTCGGCGCCCGGGCTCGGGCCCACCCGGCTTCGCTCCTCCGTCACCCTTCCTGCCCGTCCCGGCGCGGGCCCCTCCCGTCCCCGTCCGCTCCGCCCGCTTCTCACGCTTCGCCTTGAGCACCACCGCGTCCGCGTCGAGGTGGTCGTCGCCGGCGGCGTGAACGAACTCCTCGTAGGTCCCTGGATAGTCGATGATCTCGCCCGGCTTGATCTCGACGATCCGGGTCGCGAGCTGGCGTACGAACCATCGGTCGTGCGAAACCAGGATCAGCGTGCCCTCGAAGCTCCCGAGCCCGTTCACCAGCGCCTCGATCGATTCCATGTCGAGGTGGTTGGTGGGCTCGTCGAGCACCAGCACGTTGGGTCGCTCGAGCATGAGCTTCGCGAACACCATGCGTGCGGCCTCGCCCCCCGACAGCGCCGACATCTTCTTGGCGCCGTCGTCGCCACTGAAGAGCATCATGCCCATCTGGCCTCGGACGAACCCGCGATCCTTTCCCGGGCAGAAGTCCCACAGCCACTCCTCGGTGGACCGTTCGGACTCGCCGAACTCGTCCTCGTGGTCCTGGGCGAAGTAGCCGACGTGGGTCTCGTAGCCCCATTCCGCGTCGCCCCGGTCCGCTTCCAGGCGCCCCATCGCGATCTTGAGGAGCGTGGACTTCCCGACCCCGTTGGGACCGATGATCGCCACCCGGTCGCCCCGCTCGACCTTCAGGTCCACGTCCTCCAGCACGACGTTGTCACCGAAGGCCTTCGAGACGCCCTTCACCGCGAGGACTTCCCGTCCGCTCGGCCGCTTCGGCTCGAACCTGAACTTCGGGTACCTGCGGGAACTGCCCGGCAGCTCCTCCAGCCCCTCGGCCATCTTCTCGATCATCCGGAGCTTGCTCTGCGCCTGGCGCGCCTTGCTCGCCTTCGCCCGGAACCGATCCACGAAGTCCTGCTGCTGCCGGATCACCTTCTCGCGGGACTCGATGTCCTTCTCCCGGCGGTCGCGGTCGAGCTTCTTGGACTCCTGGAAGGTGGTGTAGTTGCCCGTGTAGAGCGTCACCGTCCGGTAGTCCACGTCGAGGATGTGCGTCGTGACGTTGTCCAGGAAGCGGTGGTCGTGAGAGATCACGACTACCGGACCGGTGAAGTCGTGCAGGAACTTCTCGAGCCAGCGGATGGACAGGATGTCCAGGTGGTTCGTGGGCTCGTCGAGCATCAGCACGTCCGGATCGGAGGCGAGCACCCGCGCGAGCAGCACCCGGAGCTTGTATCCGCCGGAGAGCACCGACATCGGCTCGTGATGGACCTCGCCCGGGATCCCGAGCCCTTCGAGGATCGTGGCTGCGCGGGCTTCCGCCGCGTAGCCGTCGTTCCGCTGCACGATCTCCTCGAGCTCGCCGAAACGGTCCATGTCGAAGGAGTCCGGGTCGGCCTCTGCGCGGGCCAGCAGTGCCTCCTTCTCCCGCATGGCCTCCCACAGCTGCGGAATCCCCATCAGCGCTACGCCCACGACGGGTACGTCGTCGTACTCGAACTGGTCCTGGCGGAGGACACCGAGCCGGATGTCCTTCGGGATCGAGACCGTGCCCTCGTCCGCCTCGAGGTCGCCGGAAAGCACCGAGAGCAGCGTCGACTTGCCCGATCCGTTGGCGCCCACGAGCCCGTACCGGGAGCCCGGATTGAGCTGGAACGACGCCCCCTCGAAGAGGAGCTGGTCGCCGAAGGAGCGGGCGAGATTCGAGACGGAGATCATGGCGCGTGAATCTACAGGAAGGCACGGCCGAGCGAGAATTCCCCGCGGCGCGGGGGCGTCCGCTCATCGCTTCCAGCGGTTCTCCCATCCCAGCCCGAGGAAGCACGGTCCGATGGCGGCCTCGGAGAACTTGATGTCCGAGTGCCCGTCGTTCCATTCCATGATCTGGATCTCACCGTCGTCGTCGATCACGACGTCCCAGCCGATGACCTCGACCTGTGGGACCCGGTCGTGGAGGGACTCGACGGCCCGGCAGGCGGCCGCGAAGGAGGGCACGACGGCACCCGCGAAGGCCTCGCCCGAGTCGGGGTGGCGGTCGAGCGGCACCCAGTCATAGTCGCAGCCGATGTCCCCGAGGGTGCCCTCCGCATCCACGATCGGCGCGACGACGCCCCGCTCCGAGGTGTAGCTTCGCTGCCCGGCGCGCCCGAACTTCACGTAGTGGGCACGCGTATGGGCTGCGCGGTCCGGTGTCCGGACCGTCGTGATCCGCATGGCGGCGACGTTGTCGGGCAGGAATCGCGCGAAGAACGGCGCCTGGCGGATGAACCGCTGGATCACGAAGTCGCCGCGGCCCGTGAGATCGAGCAGGGAGTCTTCCCCGCGGCGGAGCACATGGACGCCGAGGCCCTGCAGCGATCCGTCGAACTTCGCGACGACGGAGGGCTCGTCGGAGAACACGAAGTCGTCGATGTCCTCGCTCGCTACGAGCGTGCCGTCGAGCGCGACCCACGAGCCGCCCACGTGGTACGCCAGGTCCGGAAGCAGAGCCGTGTCGAACAGCCGCCGCGCGAGGGTCTTGTGGCGTGACAGCCGTGACGAGTTGCCGTGGATCACCCGCCCGTAGTAGTTGCTCGGGATCCAGCCCTCCCTGAATTCGCCCGCCCAGGCCGTGTAGGCGCGCAGCCACGGTGCGTAGTGGCGGGAGCCGAGGACCTCCTTCGCGTACGCCCGGATTCGACGTCGGGTGTGCCCGTCCACGCGACGGCTCGGGTCGTGCCGGATCAGTGTGTCATAGCACTGGCCGGCTTCGGCGGCGTGCGAGAGGTGGTAGCGGGGCGCGTCGAGGCGGAACTGGATATCGCGAGCGACGTCTCGGCCGATCCTGAACACGGACTCGGCCGCGATCGTCGCGGAGGTGGTGACGCTCAAGCGGGACTCCGGAGCGGGAATGGGTCGATCATCGTTTCCAGCGGTTCTCCCAGCCCAGTCCCAGGAAGCAGGGGCCGGTGTGGGCCTCGGAGATTCTGATGCCCGAGTGCCCGTCGTTCCACTCCATGATCTGCAACCGGCCCTCGTCGTCGATCACGACGTCCCACCCGATGACCTCGACCTGAGGGATCCGTTCGTGCAGGGCCTCGACGGCCCGGCATGCGGCAGCGAACGAGGGCACGATCTTCCCGGCGAACGCCTCGCCCGAGTCGAGGTGGCCCGGGATCGGGTTCCAGTAGTGGTCGATGCCGCGCTCGGCCAGCGTACCATGGTCGTCGACGATCGCCACGATCAGGCCCCGTTCCGACGTGTAGCTCCGTTGCCCTGCGCGCCCGAACTTCAGGTAGCTTGCGCGGGTGTGTGCCCGAAGATCGGGGGTCCGGACGGTCGTGATGCGCACGGCCGCGACGTTGTCCGGAAGGAACCGGGCGAAGAACGGTGCCTGGCGGATGAAGCGCTGGACCACGAGGTCGCCCTTCGGCGGGAGGTCCAGGAGCGACGCTTCGCCGCTTCGCACGACGTGAACGCCGAGGCCCTGCAACGATCCGTCGAACTTGGCGACGACGGTCGGGCCGGCGGCGAAGACGTAGTCGTCGACGTCGGCGGCCGGCACCGGCGTCCCGTCGATGCCGACCCACGTGCCGCCGAGCCGATATGCCAGATCCGGGATCAGGTCGGTGCCGAGCAGCCGCCGTGAGAGCGTCTTGTGGTCGGAGAGGCCCGGCGGGCTGCCGTGGACGACGCGGCCGTAGTAGTTGTCGGGCATCCACCCTTCGCGGAATTCTCCCGCCCACGCGGCGTAGACGCGGAGCCAGGGTGCGTAGAGTCGAGACCCGAGGACCTCACGGGCGTACTCGCGGATGCGGCGGCGAGTACGTCCGTCGAGCCGCCGCCCGGGATCGTGCGCGCAGAGCGTGTCGTAGGCGCGACCAGCCTCGGCGCCGTGCTGGAGATGGTAGCGCGGCGCATCGATCCGAAAGTGGAGGTCACGGGCGACGTCTCTGCCGACTCGGAGCAGGAACTCGGAGGTGCGGGCCGCGGCCGTCGACGCGCTCAGGGGGCCTCCGGGGTCGGGACGCGGAGCGGGAGGTGCCGTTCGCCACTCGGGCAGGTATCGCGAAGCTGCGGAAGCCCGAGTCGCCCTGCAAGCCGTGGCGTCTTCCATGGCACTTCGGATAGGCTGTGCTGTATCAGACCGTGTACGGGAATCGGAGCACCGTGCCGCCGCCCTCGATCGACGACGACTTCACATGTCCACCACCACCGGCCGACCCGCGGCGCGACGCACCGCGCTCGCGGCGGGCCTCCTGCTCGTCGTGGCCGCCGGCTGCGACATCCTCGACCCGGAGCCGGTCGTGCGCCGTCAGTTCGAGGTCGCCTCCTTCAAGTCGGGCTGCATCGGTGAGGGCAATCGGTACTGCCTCCTGGTCCGGACGCCGGGTACCGTCGACTACCAGTTCATGTACTTCGGTCCCGAGGGCTTCTCGTATGAATGGGGCTACGAGTACACGATCGCGATCGAGGAGCGCGAGAACCCGCGCCCGCCGCTGGACGGGTCGTCGATCGTCCGGACGCTCGACCGGGTGGTCACGAAGACGCCGGCCGCGGCCGGCACCACCTTCTCACTGAACGTGCCCTCCGAGTGGGTGGTCGCGGCGGACGCGGAGCGCTTCGCGTTGCTGTACGAGCCGGTAACCATGACGTGCGAAGGCGACTGCACGGGACTCGAGGACGCGTCGTCCTCGACGTCCGGCGTCGTGCTCGACCTGCGATTCTCGGGAGCACCGGGGTCGGCGTACGAGCTGCTGGCCTGGAGGCCGTGCGAGGTCGTCGGAGCGGGGGCGTGTTTCTGACGCCCGCCCGGCCGCCACGGAGCCTCGTGTGGGCTGCGCTCACGCTCGCCCTGATGGGAGCGGTCGCGGCGGTGGAGCCGATCGATGCTCAGGGACGCGAGGGTGGCGTGGTTTCCGTCCGGATCATCGGCGACGCCCACCTGTCCGGCTATGACGGCAAGCAGGTAAGGTCGCCACTTGGTTTCGGCCTGGGTGTAGCCGGGGCGCTCAGCGGCGAGCGGCTCCGGATTGGGCTGGACGTCGACGTGCTCCTCGGCGCGAGCGTCCGCGCGGACGCTCCTCCGTTCATCGAGACGGACCGTTCGGGTGAGGTGTGGTGGGGGAGCGCATCTCTCGCGTGGGTCCTTCTCCCGACCTGCGAAGCCATCTGTGTGGAGCTGTCCGCCACCGGAGCGCTTTCGCTCCATACCTACGCCTTCGATCGGGTGATCGACGACATCGTGTTCCGTGCCGACGACGCCGGGTGGTGGCCTGCTGCGGGCATTGGACTCGAGGTCTGGTTCCCTCGGTGGGTGCCGTCGGTGACGTTCACCATCGATGATCGAATCACGTGGGTGGGGGATGCCCCATTCGGCTCGAGCCCGATCCAGACGCTGCTCCTCGGCGTCGGATGGACGTGGAAGCCGTGACGCCGCGGCGGCTGGCCGGTTCGATCATCGCGCTCCTCGTACTCGTTTCGGCTCCGTCGCTCGAGGCCCAGACCCTCCAGGAGCCCCGGGGTGCGGCATGGAGCCTCGGGCCGCGCGTCGCACTCGGTGGCTCCGTTCCGCGGTGGGTACTCGGCGACATCTGCGACTCCAGGAGTTCGTATGTCCTCGGGCTCGCGTCCGAATGGTCACCTCCGGCCGCCCGGGGATGGGTCACGCTGGAGAACGAGTTCCTCTTCCTGGTGCCGCTCCCTTCGGGATGCGTTTCCGCACCCCTTCCTCCGGAGGGCCGGCGCACCGAGTTCGAGACGTCCCTGGCCGAGCCGTTCGTTGCGCCCCGCAGCGGGCTGGCCGTCGAGGTGCCGTTCGACCCCGGGAGGATTCGCGTGGAGGGCGGCGGGGCGCTGTTCCTGAACGGGCTCCAGCCGGCGCTCACGTGGGGCGTCGGGTGGATCGGGCGAGGCGAGGGCTGGTCGCTCGAGGTGGGACTCGAGTGGTGGCGGGTCTGGCCCGGCGGCGACCGCGTCGAGGTGGTGTGGGACGAGCAGGGTGAATCCCGGCGGCGGCTCGGCGCCATCGACGAACGGTTCGAGATGCGGTTCGTCAGCGCTTCGCTCCGGTGGGAACTCGGCGGGCACGTGGCGCGCACCGCCGGTTAGTACATTCGTGGTGTCTCGACCTCGATACGCCGCTTCCGCCTCCGCCCGCCCCGCCAGGCACCGATGACCGACCACCCCTCGAGCGCCCCCGAATCCGGCCGCCGACGCGACCCGGCCCACGACCGGGTGCCCGATGCCGGCGGCGAGCGACCTCGGGTGCTCTCAGGGCGCAGGCGGCGGCGAGATCGGCGGACCACCGGCGGAGCGGGACGCATCGTCGCGCTGGTCCTCCTGCTCGTCGGCGGTTCCGGCGCCGCGTTCTGGTGGTGGACCTCCCGCCCGCCGGCACCCGACGCGGGGCCGGGGACAACGGCTCCGTCGCCCTCCCCGACCACCATCGTGGGCGACACCACCGGCGGGCCACGGTTCGAGATCGTCAGCGGCGAGCCGTTCCCCGATCTGCCCGTGCTCGACGAGAGCGACGCCTGGCTCAGGGATCGCGCGGCCGCGCTTTCTCCGGACCCCCGGTGGCGGGAGTGGCTGTCGGCCGACGGGCTTGTACGGCGCCTCGTCCTGGCAGTGGTGAACGTCGCCGCGGCGGCGAGCCCACGTGAGCCTCTCGCGTTCCTTCAGCCGTCGGACACGTTCACGGTCGTGATGGAGAACGGTCGCGCGTGGGTCGATCCGGCGAGCTGGCGGCGATACGACCGCGTCGTGGCCGCGATCACGTCGCTGGACGCACGTGCGACCGCGCGGTTCTATCGCGGCGTGGCGCCGCTGACCGAAGCCGAGTGGCTTCCGCTCGGCTTCGTCGAGCGGGACTTCGACGACGCGGTGCGCGAAGCGATCACGGTGGTGCGCGGGGCGGAGGTACCGGAGGGTCGGATCGAGCTGGTGCGCGACGGAGCCGTGTGGGCGTACGCCGATCCGCGCCTGGAGGAGCTGCCGCCCGCGACCAAGCACCTGCTTCGCCTGGGCCCCGACAACCTCCTGCGTCTGCAGGACTGGGCGCGCACGTTCGCGGCGACGGCGGGGCTCACGAACTGACCCGGAGGCGAAGCCGGGCCGCGCGCCGCGGGCGCGCCGCTACCGGGTGAGCTTCTTGTACCGGATCCGGTGGGGCTCGAGCGCGTCGTCACCCAGACGGCGCTTCTTGTCTTCCTCGTAGTCCTGGAAGTTGCCCGGGTACCACACGACCTGCGAGTCGCCCTCGAACGCCAGGATGTGGGTGGCCACCCGGTCCAGGAACCAGCGGTCGTGCGAGATCACCATGACGCAGCCGGCGTACTGGAGAATGGCGTCCTCGAGCGCGCGCAGGGTGTCCACGTCGAGGTCGTTGGTGGGCTCGTCCAGCAACATCACGTTGCCGCCCGACTTGAGCAGCTTCGCCATGTGCAGGCGGTTCCGTTCGCCGCCCGACAGGACGCCGACCTTCTTCTGCTGATCGGGTCCCCGGAAGTTGAACCACGAGAGGTAGGCGCGACTCGGCACCTCGGCCCGACCGAAGTCGAGCACGTCCGCCCCCTGCGCCACCTCCTCGAACACGGACTTGCCGGCGTCGAGGTCGTCGCGGGACTGGTCCACGTAGGACAGCTTCACGGTGTCGCCCACGGCGAGCGTGCCGGAGTCCGGCGTCTCCTGTCCGGTGATCATCCGGAAGAGCGTCGTCTTTCCCGCTCCGTTCGCGCCGATGATGCCGACGATCGCGCCGGGCGGCACGTCGAACGAGAGGTCCTCGACCAGCAGCTTGTCGTCGTACGCCTTCGAGATGTGGTCGGCGCGGATCACGACGTCGCCGAGGCGCGGGCCCTTGGGGATCAGGATCTCCGCCGTCTTCACCTGCTCACGCTCGTCGGCGGCCAGAAGCTCCTCGTAGTTGTTGAGCCTGGCCTTCCCCTTCGACTGACGGGCGCGCGGCGCCATCCGAATCCACTCGAGCTCGCGCGACAGCGTCTTGGCGCGGTTCGACTTCTCCTTCTCCTCGACGCGCATCCGCTCCTGCTTCTGCTCGAGCCAGCTCGAGTAGTTGCCCTTCCAGGGAATCCCGCGTCCGCGGTCGAGCTCGAGGATCCACTCGGCCACGTTGTCCAGGAAGTACCGGTCGTGGGTGATGGCCACGATGGTGCCCGGATACTCGGCGAGGTGCCGCTCCAGCCACGCCACCGACTCGGCGTCGAGGTGGTTCGTGGGCTCGTCGAGGAGCAGCATGTCGGGCGCCTCGAGCAGGATTCGGCAGAGTGCGACGCGCCGCCGCTCGCCCCCCGAGAGCTGCGAGACGTCGGCGTCTCCCGGGGGAAGTCGCAGCGCGTCCATCGCGATCTCGAGCTTCCGATCGAGGTTCCAGGCATCGGACGCGTCGATCCGGTCCTGGAGCTTCGCCTGCTCCACGAGGAGGGCGTTCATCTCCTCGTCCGTCGAGACGTCGCCGAACTTCATGTTGACCTCCTCGAAGCGCTTCAGGAGGTCCTTCGTCTCCTTCACCGCGAGCTCGACGTTGCCCTTCACGTCGAGAGATCCGTCCAGCTGAGGCTCCTGAGCGAGGTACCCGATGCGCGTGCCCTTCATGGCCCACGCCTCGCCCTGATAGTCGTCGTCGATCCCGGCCATGATCTTCAGCAGCGACGATTTACCGGCGCCGTTGGGACCCACGACGCCGATCTTCGCGCCCGGAAAGAACGAGATGCTGATGTCCTCGAGGATCTTCCGCTTGGGCGGGACGATCTTCGTGACCCGGGACATGTGGTAGATGAACTTCTGGTCGGCCATCGGTGCGAGTGCGGGTAGCAGGGGCGGGGCGGGATGGAGGAATCTACCGACCTGCCGGAATCGAACCAGTGCGCAGCGTGGAGACGGCTTGCGCAGGGAAGCCCGCGTCACGCAGGCTCCATGGTCATCGTGCGTCGGGCGTCGACCCGGCGCCCTCCAGGCACCCGACGGAGCCGATTCATGCGCGCCATGTCCGCCTCTCCCGTGACGCGGAGCACCCGCCGTTCCTCGACCCGTCGAATCCCGTGGAGGATCGTCGCGGTGGCCTCCGCTGCCGTGTTCGCGCTGCCGGCCACGCCGCTGGCGGCCATCCAGGCGCCCGAGCTCCGCTACGGATCGGCCGCCGATGCGGGCATGTCGGCGCGCGTCCTCGAGGCGGCGGAGGGCGTCTATCGGGACGCCATCGAACGGGGCGACCTGGTCGGTGCGGTCATCCTGGTGGCGCGGAACGGCACCGTCGTCCTCCACGAAGCCATCGGGATGAGCGACCGGGACCGCAACGTCCCGATGATGAAGAACACGCTGTTCCAGATGGCGTCCAACACCAAGCCGGTGGTGGCGAGCGCGATCATGATGATGGGGGAGCAGGGGGTGCTCGACCTGGACGCGCCGGTGCGTACCCACCTCGATGAATGGGACAACGAGCGGTCCGCCACCATCACGCCGGCCCAGCTTCTGTCGCACACGAGCGGGCTTCGCATCCCGACGCTCTTCCTGCCGGACGCCGCGCCCGACACGGATCTCGTGCGGGAGGCCCGGCGGTTCGGGGAGGTGGGCGCCGAGGCGCCGGCCGGCGCGTACAGCTACAGCAACCCCGGCTTCAACACCCTCGGCGGGCTGCTCGAACTGCTGTCGGGTGAGCGGCTCGAAGCGCACCTCGATCGGGTGATGTACACGCCGCTCGGCATGGACGACAGCTACAACTACAGGGCCGAGCACCCACTCGACGGGAAGCGCGCACGCCTCGGGCCGATGTACTACGCCCGCGACGACGACGGTGCCTGGAGCCCCGACGAGGCCGTCACCATCCCGTTCGCGCGTGCGTCCGGAGGGATGATCTCCACCGCGTGGGACTACGCGGTCTTCCTTCAGACCTTCCTGAACGGCGGCGCGTACGGGGACGTTCGTCTCCTCTCCGAGGACGCGGTTCGCGAGATGACGCGGGACCACGTCGAGGGCGCGGAGGGCTACGGGTACGGCTGGAGCACCCCGGACGGGTACGAGGGCCACGGAGCCGGTCCGGGCCACTTCGGCCACAGCGGCTCGGACGGGACGGACGCCTTCGTGGATCCGTCGTCCGGGCTCATCGGGCTCGTGTTCACGCAGACGCCGCGGGGACGCCCGCCGTTCTCGCGTTTCCGCGAGCTCGTGCGCCTCGCGGTGGAGCCGGGAGAGGGCTGAGCGGACCGGGGTCGCCTGGCCGCGGCCCCGCGACTGGATCGGCCATGGGTGGACGAACAGTATGAAACCATATCAATATGGTTTCGTAGTGTTTCCCGTCCACCGGCCTCCGGGCCGCACTTCGCCCAGCGAGGCCCGATGAGCTCCTCCCACGAACCGACCGCCGACGAGCTGCTTCCTCTCAAGACGTCGTGGTTCCACATCCTGCTCGCACTCTCGGAGGGTGCGCTGCACGGCTTCGGGATCCGCGAGTCGGTCGAGGCGCGGACCGGTGGGAAGGTGAAGCTCTATCCGGCCAATCTCTACGGATCGATCCAGGACCTGACCGAGCTCGGGCTGCTGGATGCGCTCTCGGACGACGAGCAGCCCGACGACGATCGCAGGCGGCAGTACTACCGCCTGACGCGGCGGGGCAGGGAGGTCCTCACGCTCGAGGCGGACCGCCTGCAGCAGCTGGTCGATGCCGCGAGGGCCGGTCGGGCGCCGGCCGGGTAGTCTCGTGGCGTCCCGCCCCCTCCCCGTGGCCCTCGCGGCCACTTGCTACGCGACCGCGATGCGAGCACTGCCGGGTCGTTTCCGGCGGGCGTACGGGCGGGAGATGCTCCTGGATCTGGAGGATCGGCTCGAGGCCATGTGGATGCGGTCGGGGACGGGGGCGGTCGTGGTGTCACTCGCGGCGTCCCTGGCAGACCTCGCACTGCGCGCGGGGCGAGAGCGCGGCCGGCAGCTGGTGCACTTCCTGGGAGTAGGTGGGGGGCCGGGCCGCGCGGGCGCCGCGCGACTTCATGGGCGACCGGGCGGAGCGTCCGGCTACAGTCTCGAACTGGGGGAGAGGGCGATGAACGGGTCGAGGTCACTCGGGCTGGCCGTGCGGTCACTGCTGCGGAGGCCGGGGTTCGCAGCGGTCACGGTGCTCACGATGGGAGTCGGGCTCGGATCGGTGATCGCGATCTTCACGGTCGTGCACGCGGTGCTGATTCAGCCGCTCCCGTACCCGGACAGCGACCGGATCGTGAACCTCGAGCACCACGCGCCGGGGATCGACCTCCCGAACCTCAACAACTCGCCGGGCACGCTGTCGATGTACCTCGAAAGCGCCGACTTCGTGTCCGCGCTGGCCGGGGTGACGACCGTGCAGCGCGTCTTGACCGGGCTCGACCTCCCGCAGCGGATCGACGTCCTCGGGGTCACCGACCAGTTCTTCGAGGTGATGGGGACGGTCCCGGCGGTGGGTCGGCCGCTGCTCCCCTCGGACAACGTGGACGGCGCAGCACCGGTGATCGTCGTCGCCCACGACTTCTGGACAACCGGCCTCGGGGCGAATCCCGACGTGGTCGGCTCGCGCCTCGAACTCGACGGCGTGTCGACCGAGATCGTGGGCGTCCTGCCCGAGGCGTTCGTGTTCGTCCAACCGGGACCGGTGGGCCTGGTGCCGTACGGACCGCTCGATCCCCAGAACTTCGGCACCTTCGGGACCAACGGCGTCGGGCGCCTCGCGGAGGGCGTGACCCTGGAGCAGGCCCGCGTGCGAATCGACGCGCTCCAGGCGCGGATCCCCGAGCTCTTCCCGGACATCGATGCCGCCTTCCTCGAGTCGGCGGGGTGGAGCGCGTCGATCACACCGCTCAAGGAGGACCTCGTCGACGATGTGGCGACGACGCTCTGGCTCGTGCTCGGGACGGTAGGCTTCGTCCTGGTCATCGCCTGGGCGAACGTCGCGAACCTGTTCCTCGTGCGGGCCGAGAGCCGCCAGAAGGAGATCGCGGTTCGCGTGGCCCTGGGGGCAGGACGGGCCCGGGTGGCGGCGTCGTTCCTGAACGAGGCGCTCGTGGTCGGTGTGGTGGGCGGGCTGATCGGTGCGCTGGTCTCGCAGGCCGGGGTCGGCGCGCTCATGAGCGCGGCGGCGGACAGTCTTCCCCGCTCGGCGGAGGTCGCCCTGACGCCGACGGTCCTCGCGTTCACGGTGCTCGTCTCGCTGGGCTCGGGTCTTCTGCTGGGCCTGCTTCCGCTGACGCGGTTCCGGTCGGGCGCCACGGCCGGGGTCCTTCGCGACGGCTATCGGGGCAGCACCGACGGTCGAGGCCGAGTTCGGCTCCGGAGCGTTCTGGTGATGGGGCAGCTCGCGATGGCGATGGTCCTGGTCGTCGGTTCCGGGCTGATGTTCAGGAGTCTCGCCGCGCTCCGGCAGGTGGACCCCGGCTTCACGCCCGACGGCGTGCTCGCGATGGAGGTGAGCGTCGGCGAGGCGATGTCGATCCCGGAGGCAGCTACCTTCTACGCCGGTGTGGCCGAGAGGGCGCGCGCGATGCCGGGTGTCGCGGAGGCCGCTGTCGTCACCCAGGCGCCGCTCATGTCCGGGACCATGAACGGAGGGTCCTTCCACATCCGGAGTCGTCCGACGGAGGATGACGAACTCCCGGCGGTGGGCTATTACCGGGCCGCGAGTCCCGAGTACTTCCGGACAATGGGGATCCCGCTCCTGGAGGGGCGCACCATGACGTCCGCCGACCTCGACGGCTCGACCCGTTCGATCTGGATCGACCGGAGCTTCGCGGACACCCACTTCCCGTCATCCGAGTTTCCGGACGGGGCGGTCGGGGAGCTGATCACCTGGGACGGTCAGCTGCTGGACGACGAACCCGACGCCGTGCCCTGGGTCGAGGTCGCGGGTGTCGTCGGAGACACCCGGTACATCTCGATCCAGGAGGACGAGACCGCGAACGCCTACTTCCCCCTGCGAACCGGCGCCCTCGGATACCCCGCGCTGACCACCGCCACCGTCGTCGTGAAGACGGACGGACCCGGGAGCCCGGCGGCCTACGCCGACGAGCTGCGGGAGATCGTGGCCGCGGCCAACGGGTCCGTGCCGGTGACGCGCATCCAGACCATGCAGGAGGCGATGCGCCAGGCGCTCGCCGGAGACTCCATCACCCTCGTGATCCTGGGCATCGCCGCCGGGATGGCGCTCTTCCTCGGCGCCGTCGGGCTCTACGGCGTGATCTCGTACGTCGTCAGCCAGCGGACCCGGGAGATCGGAGTGCGCATGGCGCTCGGCGCCCACCGCGACCAGGTGAGCGCGATGGTGTTGCGACAGGGTGCCGCGGTGGCCGCGGCCGGGGTCGCGCTCGGACTGCTGGGCGCGTTCGGACTCACGCGGATCATGCGTGCGATCCTGTACGAGTCGGTCTCGGCCACCGACCCGGTGACCTTCGTGCTGGCTCCGATGCTGCTCCTGGCGGTCAGCGCGCTGGCGATGTGGGTGCCGGCGCGGCGGGCCGCCCGGGTGGACCCGATGCGGTCGCTACGGGACGACTGAAGACGGCGCGCAGCGCCCGCCCGATCAGGTCGAGCTGCGAGGGCTCGCGGGCGCCGATACGTCTCGGTGACCGTCGAGGGTGGCCCGTGAGGGTCCTCGCCCGCACCTTGATGCGGCGGCCGATCCGCATCGGCGACTCCAGGTACCTCAAGCGAAGGAACACCAGATGGGAATCTTCGATTTCGTGCGCGGAGCAGGGAAGAAGGTCGGACTCGACGAGGCGGCCGAGAGCGACGCGGACGAGCGACTCGAGGAGCTTCGGGAGGGCAACAAGCTGCTCCGATTCCTCCGCGACACCGGACTCGGCATCGAGAACCCGAAGGTGTCGTACGACGACGGAGTCGTGACCGTGTCCGGCACGGCGCCGAGCCAGGCGGTGCGTGAGAACACGATCATCGCGCTCGGGAACTGCGCGGGCGTCGAGCGCGTGGAGGACCACATCGAGGTAGTGGAGCCGGAGCCGGAATCGACCTTCTACACCGTGAAGAGCGGGGACACGCTGGGGGCGATCGCGAAGGCCCATCTCGGGTCCGCGAGCCGCTACCCGGAGATCTTCGAGGCGAACCAGCCACTCCTGACGGACCCGGACAAGATCTACCCGGGCCAAGTGCTGCGGATTCCGCCTGCGTGACGATCGCACGGGTCCTGACGGTCGTACTGACCGTCTCGGCCGCCGCGTGCGGCGGCGGTGAGCCGCCCCCCTCCGACCCGGAGATCGTCTGGGCCGCGGCGGAGCCATGGGTGCACGCGGACGGCGTGCTGCTGAACGACGACTGGGCCTTCTCGCATGCGGCGTCGGTGTCGCTGCCCGACGA
The DNA here is from genome assembly GCA_028284495.1 of Longimicrobiales bacterium. Lineage (GTDB taxonomy): Bacteria > Gemmatimonadota > Gemmatimonadetes > Longimicrobiales > Gaopeijiaceae > Gaopeijia. The sequence goes on from JANQRP010000010.1 coordinate 34,575, forward strand.
GCTCCTCGAACGCGTGTCGGACGCCGCCTCGCGCATCGAGGGCGGCCTGCGGATGCTGGCAGTGACGCAGCGGAGCTGCATCGACTCCGCGCACAGCATCCCCTACCTGGCCGCGGTGGCCGACGCCGTTCCGGGCCTGACGATGCGTGCCGTCGGGCCACGGATGGGCGGCGCGCTCATGGAGGCCCACCCCACGCCGGACGGGCGGGCGGCGACGCCGACCGTCCTGCTGCTCGATGATCGGGGCGAGGTGCGGGGCTGCTGGATCGAGCGGCCGGCGCCCCTCCAGTACTGGTACGTGGAGAACCCCGAGGACCTGGGCCGCCTCGACCGGTTCGGGGCGAAGACGGACTGGTACGAGGCCGATCGGGGGGTCCACGTCGTGTCCGAGATGGCGCGGATCCTCGAGGCCGTCGCGGACGGCGAGATCCTCTGCGGGCTCCCGATGGAGGCGGTCACCGCGCTGCCCGAGCCGGGTGTGGTTGTCCACCGACTGCCGGATGCGGCGCCCGATTCGGCATCCACCCCGGGGTCCTGACGTTCGACGCCCCGACCGCGGCTACATCGGACGGACACGGTACGGGTGACGAAGCCCGCCACCCGTTCGGCAGGTCAGCCGGGCGGTGGGCCCTCGAGCCGGTACACGAGGTTGTGGTAGAACGCCACGCGCTCGGTGCCGATGCGGGCCACCCGGACCGTCGCGCCCCTGAACCCCTCGCGGTCGAGTTCCAGAACGCCGTCGCCGGCGTGACGCATCGGGTTCGCTGCGTTGCCGTCCCAGATGTGGAGTCGACCGTCGATGTTTCGGAGTTCGAACATGACGCTGCCGTTGCGGTACGTGCCGGCCCAGTCGTCGACCACCCCGAAGTCGAACGGAGCGCCGTCGGGGTCGATGTCGCTGGCCTCCGTCGGAGGATCCGCTGGAGGCACGCGCAGGGACAGCCCCGACAGCTCTACCATCCGACCGTCCACACGGAAGTCCGTCCGTGCGGCTCCATCGCCCGTCGTCCATCGCACCGACGCGGTACCGGTTGCCGGCAGCAGGACCCATCGAAGCGCGCCGGTCGAGAGCGTCGCTCCGATCCCACTCGCGGTGCGGCGCATACCGTCGCGAAGCTCGACGGCGCGGCGATCGGGTGGCAGCAGGGCCGGGGTGAGTGGCGTACTGCCCGGGATGCCCCCGTCCATCCAGGCCGCAGACAGCGCGAGGAGGTCCGGGGCCGACGTCACGGCGACGGGGAGCCCCAGTACGCTGTCCGTCGGAGCGACGAGGATCACGGTGTCGGGATCGGCATCCCGGTCGCGCGCGTAGGTGGGGAGGTCGGCCGCTCCGCCGAGCCGGGTCGAAGTCAGCCCGAGCGGCGCGAGGATGAGCGTGTGCGCGATGTCGGCGATGGAGGCGCCGGCGAGCTCCTCGAGCACACGAGTGGCAAGCGGATAGGAGTAGCGCGAATACGAGGTCGCCTCCCCGGGGGGGAGGACGAAGGCGTGCTCGTCGAGAGCTCCAATCGCTTCTCCCCAGGTCTGATGCTCGTAGAGCTGTGCGTCGTCGAGGCCGGATGCGTGGTGGAGAAGCTGTCGGAGTGTGATGCGCCCGACCGCCGGGTCGAGGCCCGGAACGATCCCGCCGATCGCCTCGTCCAGATCGATCTGGCCGCTCGCCGCCAGTGCGCGAGCCGACATCGCGATCAGGACTCTCGTGAGAGCGGGCGCACGGAAGGTCGTGGCCGAGTCCACCGGCTGTCGTCCGGCCTGGTCCAGGGTCCCGACCGCGTAGAGCTGGTCGAACGCCGCCCGATGGACGATTCCGACCCCGATCGCCGTGCGGGTCTCGTCGAGTTCGTCGAGCGATGTGTCGATCTGCGCGTAGAGCGGAGAAAACGGGAAGATCGAAAGCCCGAGTCCCACCGCGAAGCTACCGAGCTTCATGGGCCCCCACCCGTCGAGGATCGACTTGCGCACAGTAAAGACGCCCCGTGGCGAGCGTGCCGCTACGGCTCGGTGCCGGTTGGCGCGGCCGACGCCACCCGCATATCGCGCAGGTAGTGCGCGAAACCGGTTCCGGCGATGCCTGCCACGACGAGCGACTTGAGGAGGAAGCCGGTTGCGAGTTCCCCGCCGAGCGCGCTGTAGATCAGGTTCGAAACCACGCCGAGGACGGTCAGCCCCGATACGAAGAGGGTCAGGTACGTGAGCGCCCGCCGGATGTCCGACATACGCCGGTTCGGGTCCTCACGGGCTTCCTGCTGGACCAGCCGGTTGAGGAACAGAAAGGCCGGTACGGCGACGATCGCCACCGACAGCGGCCAGCGGATCGCCTGTGCCATGGTCGCCTCGGCCTCGCCGAAAACGACGTCGATGACGCCGAAGAGGATCCCGCCGACGTTGATGGCGGCGACGTACAGGCTCGTGAACATCGCCCCGTAGACGAAGACATCGCGCGCGGTCGAGGACGGTGCGGGGCGGGGGACCGGGACGCCTGCGATCGTCGACCCGGCGAAGCGGTCGAGCGCGTCCCGGATCTGAGGGTCACTCCAACCGGCCGTGCCGAGGGACGAGACGATCTCCTCGCGCGATGCACCCGCCGCGATCGCACGATCGACGAAGGCCCGAAGATCGGATTCGCTGCTCATTCTCCCGCCCGGTGATCCGGCTCCCCGTCAGGGGTGATACGGGTCCAGAGGATCCGGCCCGTCGGGCTCGCCCGGCGGGTCACGTTGCTCGAACTCTTCCTCGTTCAGCCGGAAGCCCTCGGTGGCTTCGGGATCGATGTCTCGCCCGATGATCCGGTTCGCGATGTAGCTCCCGAGCGTGGGCCCCTGCTTGAACGCCTCGGCGGAGCCACCTCCCACGATCCAGGCGTTCTCCCATCCCGGATGGACGTCGATGATGAAGTTCCCGTCGATGCTCGACTCGTAGTGGCAGGCCCGCGTGCCGAGTACGGGCTGGTCCGCGAGCGCCGGGAAGAGGCCGGCCACCCACTCGCGCTGGCGCTCGACGCTTTCGAGGGGGACGTGCCGACTGGAGGTGTCGGGGTCGGGCGAGGACGCCCCTCCCGACCGCGCGCGGAAGCCGACGTAGTCCGGCGGGACGGCGGGCCAGCCGGTGCCGCCGGGCGCGCCGAAGCTCGGACAGTTGGGCCACTGGAAGCGGTGATCGCCGGGAGGTGTGCCGAAGTAGACCACGTATCCCATGGTGCGCGCCCGCAGCCGATTGCCCATGACCTCGGGCAGCACCTTCGGGAGCCACGGCCCGCACGCGAACACGTACGTGTCTGCGGTGAGGACCTCGCCGGAATCCGTCGTGACGCCGGTGAGCCTGCCGCCCTGGACGTTGTCGGGCGTGACCTTCGCGGTAACGAAGTGGCCGCCGTTCCGCCGGAACTGCTCGGCGGCCGACTGGACGGCGGCCCTGGCGCGGACCACACCCGCGCCGGGCTCCCACAGCGCGAGCGGGTAGCGGGAGTTGTCGAGCATCGGAAATCGGTACTTCACCTCGTCGGGGTCGAGCCACTCGTACTCGGTGCCCAGCGCATCCCACTGCTCGGCGCAGCGCTCGAGGTAGGGCGACATCTCCTCCCGCAGGAGGATGTTGCCCGTGGTCACGAACAGGGGCGCGCGGTCCCGGGTGTAGCGGGCGTCCCACTCCTTCCACGCCTCGATCGACTGGACGGCCCACCTCATCCAGATCGGGTGGTGCTCCCGGCTGGCGTAACTGGACCGTACGCCTCGCGTCTCGGCCCCGGACGTGGCGCGGAGATTCGCCGGCCCGTGCTGGTCGACCACCATGGCGTCCACCCCCATGTCACGGAGGTAGTGCGCCGCGAACATCCCGAACACGCCCGCCCCGATCACCAGAACCTCGGGGGAGCGGTTCGGAATCACCGCCGGGGCGAGATCTCGTGCCTCCGCACGTCCCGTCCCCGCCGAGGCGCAGCCGGTCGTGAGGCCGAGGGCGCCCGCCCCGGTGACGCCGAGGAACTTCCGGCGATCCATCAGTTCTCGATCGTCAGCGCGTCGAGCCGCTCCTCGTCCGCCGTCAGCTCGGACGTGCCGGCGGGGAATTCGTTGAGCTGCAGGATGTAGGTGAGGACGTCCACGTAGCTCTCCGTGGGGAGCGAGCCCGGATCGTCGTCCGGCATCTGCCGCGAGATGAGGCGATAGAGGCGGCCCACGGACGAGCCCTCCCATTCGAACATGAACGCGGTGCCGTACATCTCGTTCTCGCCGTGGCACTCGGCGCAGGTGTCACGCCAGACCAGGTAGCCGCGCTCCGCCTGCGCGTCCGTGTAGACGCCGTCGGCGAGCGAGGCACCGCCTGCGGCGGGTGTCTCCGCGGCGGGCTGGGCTGGCGCCGGCGTGGCGGCGGGCGCCGGATCGGGCTGAGCGGCCGGAGTGACGTCCCCGGTCGCGGCCGCGCCGCCGCAGCCGGCCACGAGGGCCAGCGACGCGAGCGCGACGAGCGGGGTGTGGACGGAAAGATCGGCGATACGCATCAGTTGTTCTCCACTTCGAAGACCATTTCGATTTCCACGGTCAGGCCGACGGGCAGGGATACCATGCCCACCGCGGACCGAACGTGACGGCCTCGCTCTTCGCCGAACACGTCCATGAGGAGCTGCGACGCCGCGTTCATCACACCCGACTGACCGGTGAAGTCGGCATCGGAATTCACCATGCCGAACACACGCACAACCCGCGTCACGCGGCTGAGGTCCCCGAGGTGCGCCTTCAGGTTCGCGAGGGTGCAGACCACCACCTGGCGCGCGGCCAGCTGCGCCATCTCCGTCGACACTTCGGACGGCACCTTTCCGCGCCCCCTGAACTCGCCCGCTTCCTCGGGCCACTCCCCGCACGGCGCATGGCCCGACGTAAAGACCAGGTTGCCGGTCTGGACGGCCTGGTTGAACATCCGCCCCTCCACTCTGCCTTCCGGCAGCGTGATCCCCATCTCGGCGAGGCGGGCTTCGGGGTCGTAGTCCTGGGCGGTCGTCGGGCCGGCGAGGAGGAGGGTCGTTACGAACGCGCCGCCGAGGGCGAGCGCGGAGGTCGGTCGAGGCATGTCGAATCGGTCCGGGGAAGGGGTGGGTCGAGGACCCGTATTCTGCGGCCCGCAGGG
>JANQRP010000027.1 GCA_028284495.1 Longimicrobiales bacterium
CGGCGACGCTTCCACAGGTGGAGCCCCCGGAGCCCGACGCCGCGGATGCCGCAGGCCGGCGGGCCCGGCGACCCGGGATCCCCGCCTCCGGCTGAGGTAGGCGTGAGCCGGCGGATTCCCGACGGCCCCGCGAAGTCCGCGGCGGAGAACTTTCTCCGCCACCTCGCCGGAGGCGGGGATCCCGGGTCGCCGGGCCCGCCGGCCTGCGGCATCCGCGGCGTCGGGCTCCGGGCGCTCCACCTGTGGAAGCGTCGCCGGATCCACCGCCGGGTCCACGCCGACATCGCCCAGCCATGCCACGAAATCGTCCAGCGCCCGGTCGGCGAGCCTGCGACGCTTCTCCCGCTTGTCCCGAACCCGCCGGTTCAGCGGATCCACGAGACCCCAGTTCGAGTTCATCGGCTGGAAGTGCTTCGGCGTCGACTCGCGCAGGAAGCGATAGAGCCCGCCGAGCATCGTGGTGGCCGGCGGAACGACCGGGTCCCGGCCCCCGAGCAGCCGATCCATGTTGAGCGCGGCGAGCAGACCGCTCGCGGCCGACTCGGTATAGCCCTCCACCCCCGTGAGCTGGCCGGCGAAGATCAGGTCGGGCCGCCCGGGCAGCGAGCCGTGGTCGCTCAGGCGCTGCGGGAAGTTCAGGTACGAGTTCCGGTGGATCGATCCCCAGCGGAGGAACTCGGCATCGGCGAGCCCCGGGATCATGGTGAAGATCCGCCGCTGCTCGCCCCGCTTCAGGCGGGTCTGAAACCCCACCATGTTCCACATCTGGCCGGCGCGGTCCTCACGGCGCAGCTGCACCACGGCCCACGGCCTCTCGCCCGTCCGCGGATCCTGCAGCCCGATCGGCTTCATCGGGCCGAACCGCAGCGTCTCCGTCCCACGGGTCGCCATCACCTCGATCGGCAGACACCCCTCGAAGTACGGGACGTCGTCCCAGTCGTGGCCCTCGTAGCCCTCGCCGCCGCGGAGTTCCGACACGAAGGCGTCGTACTCCTCCTTCGTCATCGGGCAGTTCAGGTAGTCGCCCGACTCGTCGAATCGGCCGGCCTCGAACACGACGGATTCGTCGAGTGAGTCACGGTCGAGAATCGGCGCGATCGCGTCGAAGAAGGCGAGTCCGTCGTCGCCGAGCTCGGCGCGTATCGCGGCGGAGAGCGCATCGGACGTGAGCGGGCCCGTCGCGATGATCGCGGGGCCCTCCGGGAGCGCGGCAACCTCGTCCCGCACGAGTTCGATGTTCGGACGCTCGGCGATCGCTGCGGCCATCGCGTCGGCGAACAGGCCGCGGTCCACGGCCAGGGCCGAGCCGGCGGGCACCTTCGAGGCGTCGGCGGCCCGGAGAAGCGTCGAGCCGAGGAGGCGCATCTCCCGCTTCAGCGTGCCGTGCGCGTTGGCCGGGTCCTCGCTCTTGAACGAGTTCGTGCAGACGAGCTCGCCCAGCGAATCGGTCTGGTGCGCCTCGGTCGTGCGGACCGGACGCATCTCGTACAGCAGCACGTCGTGCCCGCGATCGGCCAACCAGCGCGCGGCCTCGCAGCCCGCGAGCCCCCCTCCGACGACGGTGACGCGCGCCATCTTCAGCCCGACTTCTTCTTCGCGGCCTTCTTCTTCGAGCTCGTCTTCTTCGTACTCTTCTTCCGGGCGCCCTTCTTCCCGCCACGGCCGCCCCCGCGCGCCCGCTTCTTCTCGAGCAGGTCGAGCGCGGTCTCGAAGTCGACCTCCTCGGGGTCCATCTTCTTCGGCACGGTCGCGTTCACGTCGCCGTCCGTCACGTACGGGCCGAACCGTCCCTTCAGGAGCTGAACCTGTGCGCCGGAGTCCGGGTGCTCGCCGAACTCCTTCATAACGCGCTTGCCGCCCGTCTTCTCCTTCTCCTCGATCAGCTTCAGCGCCTCGTCGAGGGTGACGGTGAACATCGCTTCCTCGTTCTCGAGGTTCGCGTACGTCTTCTCGCGGCGGACGAAGGGCCCGTAGCGGCCGAGTCCCGCCGAGATCTCCGCCCCCGTCTTCGGGTCCTCTCCGAGCGTGCGTGGCAGCGCGAGGTACTTGAGCGCCTCCTCGAGATCCACGTCGGTGATCGACATGTCCTTGGGCAGGCTCGACCGCTTCGGCTTCTTCTCGTCCTCCGCCTTCTCGAGCTCGACGTAGGGGCCGTACGGGCCGTTCTTCGCGTACACGGTCCGGCCCGTGTCCGGATCCGCACCCAGCTCCTGCCGGAGAGGCTCCTCCCCCTCGATCCGCTTGGTGGTCTTGCAGTCGGGATAGCCCGAGCAACCTAGGAAGGCACCGTAGCGGTTGAACTTGACCAGCATCGGCCGGCCGCACGTCTCGCAGGTTTCGCCCTCGACCTCGAAGATCTCGCGAAGCTTCTCCTCCGAGATCGCCTCCCCCTCGTCGAGGCGTTCCTTGAGTCGCGGCCAGAAGTCGCCGAGCAGCCCGACCAGGTCGGCATCGCCCTCCTCCACCCGGTCCAGCTCGCTTTCCATGCGACTCGTGAAGTCGACGTCGAAGATGTTCGGGAAGAGGCTGACCAGGAACTTCGAGACGGCCTCGCCGAGCTGGGTCGGCTCGAAGCGCCGCTTCTCGAGATTGACGTAGCCGCGGTCCACGATCTTGGAAATGATCGCGGCGTAGGTGGACGGCCGCCCGATGCCGAGCTTCTCGAGCTCCTTCACCAGGCTCGCCTCGGAGAACCGCGGCGGCGGCTGCGTGAAGTGCTGCTTCGGCTCGATCGATTCGAGGTCCGCGACGTCCTTCTCGTTCAGGTCGGGAAGCGGATCGAGATCGCCGAGACGGCGGTGGTCGCCCGCCTCGGTGGCCTCCTCGTAGAGCTTCGTGAAACCGGCGAACTTGAGGACCGAGCCGGTGGCCCGGTACGTGAACGTCCGCCCGGCCGACCCGTCGAGGTCGAACTCGACCGTGGTGGTGTCGTAGATCGCGGGTGCCATCTGGCTCGCGACGAAGCGGAGCCAGATGAGCTCGTACAGGCGCGCGAGGCCCGACTCCAGGTGCCGGGCGGCCTCCGCCGGCGTGATGGTCACGTCGGTGGGTCGGATCGCCTCGTGGGCGTCCTGCGCGCCCTTCGACTGCTTGCCGCCCCAGTTGCGTGCGCGCTCCGACAGGTAGTCGTCGCCGAACTCCTTCGCGAGCCAGTCCCGCGCCTCGCCGATGGCGGAGCCCGCGACCCGTGTGGAGTCGGTCCGCATGTAGGTGATGAGTCCGACCTGTCCCCGTCCGCCCACCTGAACACCCTGGTACAGCTTCTGGGCCGCACCCATGGTGCGCTTGGCCGAGAAGCGGAGGCGCTTCGACGCCTCCTGCTGGAGCGTGGACGTGGTGAACGGCGCCGACGGGTTCTTCCGCCGCTCGCGACGCTTCACCCGGGTCACCTCGAAGGGGAGGCCGTCGATCTCGGACACGGCCTGCTTCGTGACGTCCTCGCTGCCGAGCTTGAAGCTCTTCCCGTCGATCTTCTGGAGCTTCGCCTCGAACGCCTGATCGTCCTTCCGGAGGTGGGCCGTGACGGACCAGTACTCCTCCGCGTCGAAGGCGCGGATCTCGTCCTCGCGTTCGCAGATCAGCCGCAGGGCGACGGTCTGCACGCGCCCGGCGGAGAGCCCGGGGCGAATCGGCCTGGTGAGCAGTGGGCTGACCTTGTAGCCGACCAGGCGATCGAGAATCCGACGCGTCTCCTGCGCCTCGACCTTCCGGTCGTCGATCCGCCCCGGCGACTCGATGGCGCGTGCGACCGCCGCCTTCGTGATCTCGTTGAAGGTCACCCGGTCGAACCGGTCCGGCGTCTCCTCGTAGCCGAGCACCGCCGCGAGATGCCACGCGATCGCCTCACCCTCGCGGTCGGGGTCGGTCGCGAGAATGATGCGGTCCGCGGTCTTCGCCTTCGACCGAAGGCTCTTCACGACCTTGTTGTTGGTCGTGACGTACTTCGGCCGGAAGTCGTCGTCGAGATCGACGCCGAGATCCTTCTTCGGCAGATCGCGGATGTGGCCGATCGACGCCTCGACGTCGTAGCCGGAGCCGAGATAGCGACCGATGGTCTTCGCCTTCGCGGGCGACTCGACGATCACGAGGTTCTTTCGGGACATGCGATCTCGATTCAGGTCAGCGTGCGGTGTCTTGCGGGCGGGGCTTCGGTTCATGCAGATCCAGTGCGTGGACGATCTCCTCCACGATGTCACCCGGTTCCCGTCCGTCCGTTTCAATCCGGACTTCGGCGGCGGCGTAGCCGCCCTCCCGTTCGTCCAGGAGCGACCGCGCCCGGGCCAGCGGATCGGGTGCGTCGAGGAGGGGTCGGACCGGCGCCGAATGCGAACGACCCTCGCCGGACGCGCGTCGCACCGCAACCTCGGGACTCACGCGCAGCCAGACCGAGCGGGCCGTTCCCGGGAGGGCCGCGACCGCCGACGGCTGTGCCGCCCACCCTCCTCCCGTCGCCACCACCGTATGCTCGGGTGCCGCAACGAGGTCCTCCATGACGACGCGCTCCAGCGCCCGGAACACCGGCTCTCCCTCCGACGCGAACAGCTCCGCGATCGTCCGCCCGGCGCGCCGCTCGACCACGTCGTCGGCGTCCACGAAGGTCCACCCGAGCCGCGCGGCGAGCGCCCGTCCCACGGTTGTCTTGCCGGCACCCATGAAGCCGACGAGGACGATCGTCCGAACCGCTCGACCCGCACCGTGCCCCGCCGTCATGCGGCGCTCGCTACAGAGGCCTCTCGCCCCATCCGCGCTCCGCCAGGTAGGCGAGGTAGGCGTCGAAGTTGCGCCGGATCTCCTCCATGGAGTCGCCGCCGAACTTCTCCAGGAAGGCGTCCGCGAGGACGAGGGCGACCATCGCCTCGCCGATCACCCCGGCGGCGGGCACCGCGCAGACGTCGCTCCGCTCGGTCGCGGCGTCGGCGACCGAGCCGTCGCGGAGGTCCACGCTCGGCAAGCGGTTCCGAAGGGTCGAAATCGGCTTCATGTACCCGCGCACGACCAGCGGCTCCCCGGTGGTGATTCCGCCCTCGAGTCCGCCGGCGCGGTTCGTCGAGCGACCCAGGCCGCCGGTCCTCGGCTTCTCGGGCGCCGGCACGATCGGATCGTGGACGCCGGTGCCCGGCCGGTAGGCCTGCCCCACCCCGTCGCCGATCTCGACGGCCTTGGTCGCCTGGATCGACGCGACGGCGCCGCAGAGGCGCCCGTCCAGCTTCCGGTCCCACGAGACGTGACTCCCCAGCCCCACCGGCACGCCGGTGGCGACCACCTCGTAGACACCGCCGAGGGTGTCGCCCTCCTCCTTCGCACGGTCGATCGCGGCGGTGATGCGCTCCGTCGCATCCGGGTCGAGGCAGCGCACCGGGGTGTCGTCCACCGCGGCGTTCAGGTCCTCGGGCAGCGGATCGGGCAGCTCCGCCTCGACGTCGCCGATCGACGTGATGTGGCTGCCGATCCGAACGCCGAACTCGGCAAGGATCAGCTTCGCGACGGCACCGCACGCGACGCGGGCCGCCGTTTCCCTCGCCGACGCGCGCTCGAGGATGTCACGGGTGTCCCGCCGGGCGTACTTGAGCACCCCCACCAGGTCCGCGTGTCCTGGACGCGGCAGGTACATCGACCGGAGCGTCTTCGGGTTCACGCCCTCGCCCGGGGCCTCGTGCGCCATCGCCGTGGTCCAGTTCTCCCAGTCACGATTCCAGATCGCGAAGGCGAGTGGAGAGCCGAGGGTCTCGCCCAGGCGGATCCCCGACAGGATGTCGACACGATCCGACTCGATCTGCATCCGGCGACCGCGCCCGTAGCCGCCCTGTCGCCGCGCGAGTTCGGGGTCGACGTCGCGGGTGACGTCGATCGCGAGTCCGGCCGGCACGCCTTCGAGCAGTGCCACGAGGCCGCGGCCGTGGGATTCGCCTGCGGTGTGGAAGTGGAGTCGGTTCATGAACGTGGGCATGTAGCCGTTCGATGGGTCCGGGAGATGCGACCGGGCCCGGACGACGGACACAACTATGGAAGGAGCGCGGCCCCTCACCAAGAGGAACCGCGCTCCGATGCTTCAGGCCGGCGCCGGGGCGCCGACGTCGGTCGGCGTTCGAATCCTACCGGGCCGGGTGCTGCCGAAGGATGTCGGCCTTCCGGATCGGCACGACCACCACACCGCCCGCGGACGTGATCGCGAAGACCTTCGCGACCACACAGTCGTCCGACGTGATCCCGTCCGGCGCGATCGGCGTCTCGAAGAGGCCTCCCTCGTAGAGCTGTACCGCGTTGCCGATGTTGTTGCCGGCGCGATCGAAGATGGGCAGCGTCGTGCAGGTCCGCCCGAGGTTGTCCTCCGGGAAGGGCAGGATCGCCTTCAGCGGGCCGGTGATCACGTCGCGGATCGTCACCTCTCCGATCTTCCGGAACCGCTGCGTGTCCATGATCTCGATGGTGCCGTCGCCACCGCCCACGAACGCCAGGTGCGTGTCGGGCGAGTACGCGCCGCCCGGGTTCTCGCGGCCCGGAGCGTTGGCGTGCAGCGGATGCAGCGTCGCACCCTGCGCGGCCACCGCGTTCTCGATCGGGACGTTGCCCTGCAGGCGCAGTCGCTCGTCGAAGAAGTAGGCCTCGTCGGCGCGCGCCACGGACAGCGTTCCGTCGTAGTTCACACCGATCCCGCGAACCGGCACCGAGGTGTTCTGCAGGAAGTCCAGGACCGGGATCAGGCCGCTCAGCGCGACCTGCTCGTCCTCGCGGGCGGAGTACATCAGCACTCGCGCCACGGGGCTGGTCGCGCCCTCACCGATCAGCACCCAGCCGCGATCGCCGGAGCGCGCGACGTAGGTGGTGTCGCTGAACCCGAGGCTCGGGATGTTCCAGCGCGCGCCCTCGACGATGGCGGCGTCGGATCCGGCCGCCACCAGCTCCACCCACGCATCGGTCGGCGTCTCGAACAGCGCCGTATTGGCGTCGCCCGAGATCACCTGCGACTCGTCGCCCGGCACGTGGTCGTAGAACGTGACCTGAGCGGAGTTGAGGATCGTGGTGTCGATCACCACGCCCAGGGTGTCGGTCACGAAGGTCGTGTCGCTTCGGACCGACGTCCGGATCGAGTCGATGTGCGCGAGGGCCCAGAAGTCCTCGGACGGCGTCGCGACGCCGTGCTCGACGAAGAGCTTCACCTCGGACTGGGGGAGCCCGATGGGCTGGAACGCCTTTCTGGCCGTCCCGAAGTCACCCAGAAGCGTCGTCTCGGTGGAGTAGATGATGTTGCCGAACGAGTCGACGGCCATGTACTGCCCGCGATCCGTGAACCCGGGGTTCCCGGCGGGCAACGTGTACACGACGTACTGGATCCCGGCGTTGTTGTCGCTGAGCTCCACGTCGAAGAGCGACACCACCGGCGTGAAGAACCGGTCGTTGTCGACCTCGCGCTCGAGGCCGAGGTCCACGACGGAGAAGTTGGTTCCGCCCGCGTTCGCGACCCAGAGCGAGTCGCCGTCGCGGGTCAGATCCATCCCCAGAGGCTGGGACCCGACGCCGATCGGCGTGCCGAACTCCTCGTCGTCCAGGCGGAAGACCTCGACCTGACCGACGGAGATGTTCGAGAGGAACAGGTTCCGACGAGCGGTATCCACGACCGCGTCGAGGACGACGCCGCCTCTCGGCAGCGAAACCGTCCGCCCGGCCACGTGCTCGCGGCCCAGCGTGACCATCGCCGGCTCCGAGACGTTCCCCGAGGCATCGGTGAGCGTCGCTTCGACCTCGTAGATGAGCGTGTCGGGAAGTCCGAGCGAATCGACGTTCAGCACGGGGAACGCGAACGGCTGCGACACCGTTCCGGTCCGGGGCGGCGAGAACGTCGCCTGATCGGCGATCGTGACCGTGTCACCTCGCCGCGGCGAGATGGCCCGAACCGCATAGCTGGCCAGGGCGATGCCCGATCCCTGCGCATCGTCGGCGCCCGTCACGGTGAGGAACACCGAGTCGGTCAGTTCCAGCGCGGGCAGCGCCGACGCGTCGACGCTCACCGTCGGAGGAATCGTGTCCCCACCGCCCGAGGCGATGACGTTCACGGTGACCGGTCCGTCCGCGCCCGTCACGCCGAGACCGTTCTCGGCACGAACGAGGATCGAGAGGTCCCCCTCGGTGCCGACGGGCAGCGCGACCGTCGTGTCCACACGGACCGAGTCCGCGCCGGCTCCGAAGTTGCGCCGAAGCGTCTGCTGGAGCACACCGCCGAGCTCGAACTCGACCCAGTTGACGCCCTCGGGATCCTTGGCAATCGCGCTCAGGTTGAGGTTCAGGCCCGCCAGAAGGTCCTCGCCGCCGGTGATGTTCAGCAGCTGCACCTCGGGTCCGCCCAGGATGAGCGACACGGTGTCGGCGGCCGCGAGGCCCTCCTCGTCGTACGCGATCGCGATCACTTCGGTGGTCTCACGCGTGCTGTCGGGCGTGGCCACGATGAAGCGCGAGATCGTCGTGTCGCGGGTCCCCGGAAGCACGACCTTCTTGGGGTCGAATCGAAGCACCACGGTATCCGTACCGAGGTTCACGTCGCCCCGGAGCGTGGCCCCGAAGATCACGACGGAGTCGAGCCCGACGTCGTCGGCCGCGCTCGCTCGAACCAGCACGGAGTCTCCGAGCGGCTTCGCGGCGAGCGAGCCCGAACTCGGCTGGATGATCGAGATCACGGGCGCCCGACCACTGGAGCCGCCGGGGGCTCCGATGGGGCCCTGGAAGGCGTTCGGACCCTCACACGCCGCCACGGCCACCAGGCCGGCCGCGAGGACCGGAAGCAGGCGTCTGGGCATCCCTGTGCGCTTGCGTGAGCGAAGCATCGTCAGTCTCCCGTTCCGGGCCTCAATTCGCCCCGTCCCGAACGATCGTCGGGGTGACGAGGATGATCAGATCCCGCTGCACGAGCTGCTGGCGGGTCGAGCGGAACAGCCGCCCGACGAGCGGAAGGTCCATCAACATGGGAATGCCGCTCCGGACCTCGCTCATTTCCGTCACGGTCAGTCCACCGATCACGACGGTCTCGCCGTCACTGACAAGCACCTTCGAGGTCGCGTTCTGCGTCTCGAAGATGAAGCCGACGTCGGACTCGGCGATCTGCGCCGCGGACCGTTCGGCGCTGAGGTCCAACAGGATCTCGCCGTTGTTGGTGACCGTCGGCGTAGCCTCGAGGATGATTCCCGTCTCGCGGAAGTCGACGGTGGCCTGCGGAACCGCCGCGCCTCCGACACCCCCGCCCGCACCGAGGGCGCCCGCGTCCAGAACCCGGAGCGGCGTGCTCTGCCCGACCTGGATCCGGGCCTGCTGGTTGTTCAGCACGGTCTGGTAGGGCTCGGCCTGGATGTCGCTCAGGTTCGTCTGCTCGAGCGCCTCGATGAAGTTGATCAGCGTGTGGCGACCGATGACCAGCGAGCTGAGCAGCTGCAGCGACGGGTTCGGGAGCCGCGTGTTCGCGTTTCCGAGCGCGGCGACGGAGTTGCCGCCGAGCGAGACCACGTTGGTCCCCTGCGGCACCGTCTCGGTCTCGAGGTCGATGACGCCGTCCCCATTCGTGTCCGCGGCACCCGGCGCGAGCAGGTTCAGCTGGTTCCCGCGCGAGTCCTTGATGTCGTACGTGATCCCGAGCTCATTGAGGTCGGTCCGGTTCACGAAGATGATCTTCGCCTGGATGTTCACCGACGGGAAACGCCGGTCGAGGGACAGGATCGTCTGTTCCACCTCGTCGTGGATCCGCAGGATTGCCGTGACGACGACGGAGTTGGTGCCGGGCACGGCCTCGACCGTTCCCCGTGCCCCCTGTCCGATACCGCCGGCGCCTCCCGCGCCGCCGCCGCCGCCACCGCCGGCCTGACCCGGGTTGACCACACCCTCGAGGGCCGTCGCGATCTCCTCCGCCGTCGCATAGTTGAGCGCGTACGTGCGCGTCACGAGCGGCTCGAAGGCCTCCTGCTGCTGCAGCGCGTTACCCTGCACGATTCGAAGGATGCCCGTGCGACCCTCCTGCATGACGAAACCGTTCGCCTTCACGATCGCGTCGAGGG
Source organism: Longimicrobiales bacterium (assembly GCA_028284495.1). GTDB lineage: Bacteria > Gemmatimonadota > Gemmatimonadetes > Longimicrobiales > Gaopeijiaceae > Gaopeijia. The sequence goes on from JANQRP010000027.1 coordinate 10,035, forward strand.
CGTCCTGCCACGGCTCCTGGTCGATCTTCGCGTTGATGAAGCCGGTGACGCCGGTTCCGAGCACGATGTTACGCCCCGAGAAGTCGGCGAAGGCGAAGGCCACGTCGTTGATCGGCGTGTTGTTGAACTCGATCGAGATGGGGCGGCCGCCCTCCTGCACAGCCTGCTGCTGCGCCGTGGCGCTGGCCGGCATCGCGACGGCCGGGGCGTCGAACGGCGCGCCCGACGTCCAGGGCTGGAACGTCTCACCCGAGTTCGCGAGCGCGATCGTGACGCGTCCGTCCTCGCGGAACACGTCGTAGGCGACGCTCTCCTCGAGCTCCAGCACGAGGCGAACGACGTCCTCCGAGAACTGGGTGGCCGTCATCGACACGATCCCGCCCCGCCGGATGGCGAACGTCTCCCCATCGAGAGCATTCCGGGCTCCGATGAGGTCGACGAAGAGTCGATGCGGGGCCTCCATGGTGAAGTGGTCCACCTCGACCACACCGTCCACGGCAACCGCCACCTCGGTGACGTTCGCGCCGGGTGCGACCCGCACTTCCTTGACGGGGCCCCCGAGGGCGACCGCCACGCTGGTCCAGAGTGCAAGAACGGACGACATCATGAGCCTCCTTGGCCCCTTGAATCGAGAGCCATCACGCGGCTCTCAACGACTCCGAAGTTGTTCACATCCACGACCACCCTCTCCGCCTCGACCCGAACGACGCGAACGTTCCCCCATCGCTCACCCGCCCTGAGGCGACGGACCTGCCCGGTGAAGACCGGCTGCTCGGCTCCACCCTCCGGCGCGGCGGCCGGTGCGGCGGTTCCGGAACGCGTCACGTCCGCCGCGATCACGGCGATGCTGGCGGCGGGATCGAGCTCGTCGAACATGATTCCGGTGAGCTGCATCTGATCGAACCGCGGGCCCGCATCGACCGACGTGAGCGGCACGAACGGATTGCGTCGCTCGAAGCTCGGGTAGGTGAAGACCTCGCGACGAAGCACGAGCTCCACGACCGCCGTGTCGGCGGGTGACACGATCGAATCCGGCTGCTGCCCGGTCTGCGCGTGCGCCGAGGACGGCGCACCGAGGCCGACGACGAGCGTCGCGACGAGTACGAGTGCGTACCGCATCATTCGCCTCCCTCCATCGACGTGCTGTCCATCGGCATGGCCTGTCCGGGCTGCGGGAGCACGTAGGTGGCCAGCGTGAACGCGGCCTCGACCGGTGCCTCGTAGCCCGCGTAGTCCTCCGGGTTCTGCGGCACCGTGAGCTGGAGCTGGATCGGCGTGAGGATTCGCTCGAAGTTCGCGATCTCGGAAAGAAACCGACCGACATCGTGGTACTCGCCGACCCAGTTCGAATCGAAGGTCTGCAGGTTGTAGTTGGGCCCCGGCTGCTCCGGATTCCGAATCCAGTCGATACCCAGGATGTCGAGGCGGTTCGCCGTGAGGTTGAGGTCGGTGATGAGCTCCGACACGTCCTGCTCGCTCGGTACGAGCTGCTCCAGACGCGCGATGTGCCGCTCGAACGTGGCGAGGTTCTCCTGGAGGCCCTCCTCGCCCCGGGCCGCCGCGATGCGCGCGGCCTGGTTCTGCGCCTCGAGCGACTCCACGCGTTCCGTCACCGTCGAAATCTCCTCCCGCTCGGGCGTCTCCCAGTAGTTCCAGAAGAGGCCGGCGGCGGCGAGGCCGAGGATCGAGAAGAGCAGCGCACGCTGCTGCTTGGGCTGCTGCGGCAGGAGCGCCATCAGTCGCCTCCCGCGGCCACAGGGGGAACGTCGTCCTCGAACAGCGGCACCGACTCCAGCTCCTCGAAGGGAGGCTGGGCGTAGATCGCCTGGATCACGTACGACTGCACCCGCTGCTCGTCGCCGCCTTCACCCGCCTCGGCGGCGGTGATGTTCTGGATCTGGACCTGCTGGAGGAAGGGAGAGGCCTCGAGCTGACGCCGAAACACCGCTACTGCGGTCTGCGTGCCGGCATAGCCTTCGACCTGGAACATCGGCGACGGCTCGGCCGACTGGGCCGTGATCGCGGTGACCCAGGTGTAATCCGGCAGCGCCCGGGCCACCTCGTCCATGACGTGGGGCCAGATGTAGCGCCCCTGATCGATCGACTGGATCGTCGCGATCCGGCTGTTGATCGAATCCCGCCGAGCGCGTAGCGCGGCGATGCGCGCGCTCTGTTCCGCGAATCGGGCCGAGTCGGCCTGCGCGGTCTCGAGCCGCACCTGCAGGTCCTCCTGTTCGGCCGTGACGCCCGTGTAGGTCAGGCCGATGTAGCCCGCCGCCAGGAGCCAGATCGCCGCGGCGGACAGGATCCACCAGTCCGTGCGGCGGCCCTCGCCGCTGTCGCCGCGCCCGAAGCCCGGCATCGAGAAGGAGAATCCACCACCGGACCGCTGCTTCCGCCCGGCCGGATTCAGGTTGACTTCGATCATGAAGCGCTCCTCACGCCTGCCGCAGGGCCAGGCCCAGCGAGAGTAGAAGCATCGGCGCCGCCGATTCCAGATCCATCCCGACCGCCGCCGAGGCGTTGACCGGGACGCGCTCGAAGGGGTTCACCAGCACCGTCTCGACGCTCATGCGGTTGGCCAGCGCCTGCTCCATGCCGGGAATCCGGGCGCCGCCGCCCGCGATGTAGATCCGGCCGAGGCCCTCACCGGACTCGCGGGTCATGAGGAAGGCGGCCGCACGCTCGATCCCGACGCCGACCTCGTCGGCCGCCTGGACGACCACGGTGTCCAGGTCCGGGAGTTCGTTGCGGCCCTGGACCACGTCCTCGGCCTCCTCGGCGGTGAGCCCTCGCTCACGCTGCAGGTCCTCGCGCACGCGGCGCGATCCGAACGGGATGTCGCGCGTGAGGATCGGCACGCCGCCCTCGAGGATGTTCACGTTGGTGACCTCGTGGCCGATGTTCACCAGCGCCACCGTCCCCTGCATCGCCTCCGGGTAGTTGTGCTCGAGGGCGTTGTGCAGAGCGAACGCCTCCACGTCGATGACGTTGGTGGAGAGGCCCGCGTCCGACATCAGAGCCATCCGGTTGTCCACCAGCTCGCGCTTCGCGGCCACGAGCAGGACTTCCATGTTCACCCCCGAGCCGTCCGGGTCGAGGATCTGGAAGTCGAGCTCGACGCTGTTGATGTCGAACGGGACGTGCTGCTCGGCCTCCCACGAGATCGCCTGACGCGCCTCGGAGTCCTTCATCCGGGTCATCTGGATCGGTTTGATGATCACGTCGTGCCCACCGACGGCGGTGACCACGGCCGATCCCTTGATGGCGAGGTCCTGGAACAGACTGCTCACCGTGTCCGAGACCAGCGCGTAGTCCATGATCTCGCCCTCGACGATCGTGTCGGGGAGGAGAGGTCGCATCGCGACACGGGTGACCTCCGGCTGGTCGCCGGAATGATCGACCTGAACCAGCTTGACGAAGCCGGAGCCGATGTCGAGTCCGACCGACGTCTTGTTGCGTCCGAAGAGCGCCATCGAATCGCCCTCGTCAAACGAGGTGTAGGTGCGTGCGGGGAACATACGTTTCCCCCGGGACTGGCTCCGACGTTACCCGGCGGAACCGGTATATGTCAAGCATAGCAAGGCCCGTTCGCCCAGCGCCAGCATTTCGTAAACATATGACCAGTCGACCGGTCGGCGGGCGGGTATTCATCTCGGCGGCCACCCTGTCAATTCCTCGCCGCGACGCGCACCAGGAGCGAGTCCGCGCTCACCGCACCGACGCCCTCCCCGGAGTCGGGCCCGCTCCGCCAGACCACCTCGATGCGGCGCACGTCGGCGAGGTCCGAGATCGCCTGTCCCGCTCCGTCGAGGTAGCGGAAGACGAGCGGGCCGGCGCCGCCCACATCCGCGGGAATCGGGCCCGCGACGCGGACCGCCGGGCCACCGTCCCGGCGACGCTCCACATAGTACCGTCCGGAGTGGAGCGCTGCACTCCAGCGATCCACGCTGAACCCGCGGACGGGTGCACCCGGACGGATGGAGTGCGAAGCGAGGGCCGCGCCGTCCGCCGAACCCGTGAACGAGAGGAGCTTGCCGGCCGCTCCCGTGGGACACTCGACGGGCTCGGCTGCCGCCGCCGGCCGCAGGGTGAGCCACGCGTCGTCGGCCGACGTGGCGTCGTCCCCGTCGGCGAACACCAGCACGGGACCACCCCCTGCGAACGCGTCGGCGCTCGCCCGGACCGTCAGGCGCTGCGTTGGGCCTCCGCTCACGTCGCAGACGGTGCCGAAGTCCGTCATCCGACGGAAGGTGATGCCCGAGGCGTCGCCCGCGAGGATGTCACCGTCGCGGGGCGACACCGCGCGCAACTCCTCGGCGAGCGGTTGCAGCGCCCTCCGCAGTTCACCCGGCGTCGTCGCCTCGGCGTCCCCCGCGGCGTACGCGCGCCGATTGGTGATCAGCACCTGCAGCGTGCCGAGGACGAGGAGCGTTCCCAGCAGCCCGAGGACGAGCACGTCGACGAAGCCGAACCCGCGACGGTCAGTCATGCTCGTACATCCGGTAGCGGAAGGTCGCGGTACCCGGCCGTGCGCCGCGCTCGGTTCCGAGATCGGCCGGCGAGTCGGCGGCACTGCGCGTCACGAACTCGACCAGCTTCGAGCGGATCCCCGGGGTGACCGACCACGAGACCACGTAGTCCCCGTGCGCGGCGGAGCCATCGACGAGAGCATCGTACGGGGCGGCCCGGACGCTCTCGATCGACGCGAGCAGGGCGCCGGTCCGAGCCGAGGCCACGTCGTCCACGTGCCCGACCCGGACGGCCCAGAGCGCGGCGGTCGCGACGAGCAGCACCGCCACGCAGAGGGTGATGACCGCGAGTACGACCTCCACCACGGTGAAGCCGTGCGGGAGCCCGTGCCTCGTGGCGGAGCGGTCGGACGCGCCTGCGGCGGCGAACCGGGAGTGCGCTTCGGTGCCTCGCGAGCCGCGGTTGCGGATCATGACGGGCCGGTTGGACGTGCAAGGATGAGAGTACCCCGCCGCGATACCAGATCCGTGCCAGCCGCTCGACCGCGGAAGGGCGGGCCGATCCGTATCCGGAAGACGCACATGTTTCCGTCCCGCGGCAGGCCGTTCCTAGTGTGGTCCGGGTGTGGGCTGGGGCGGGGCTGCGCCCACATTCACGGGCGGATCTGCGGGCCAGGCGATCGGACGGAGAGCTCGCGGCACCGTCAGGATCGGCAAGGAACGCATCCTCGCCACGGCCGTGCACGGTGCCACTCGCACCTCCCCTCCGTCGTGTACCGCGACCCCTCCACCGGCGCGGAGCGTCCCCACGAGTCGCCCGCCCAGGCCAACCGTGACGTCACCCGTGACCGCGACCCAACCGGTGATCTCGACCCCGTCGCCCACATCGAGCGACCCGTCGATCACGAGCACACCCGACCAGGTACCGGGCGCGAGGCGCACGTGTCCGTCGCCGCGGAATGCGGTCACGCCCCCGGGTGCCACCGCGGGGAGGCTGTCGAGCCCAAGCCACGAGGCGCTGTCCAGCGGGCCCAGGTCGAGGGGGCGCTCGATGGCCCACGCGTCGAGCATCGTCAGGGGTAGGCCGGCGGGACCGACGACCTCGGGCGAGCACTCGTCCGCGTCGTCGGCCGTGATCCGGGCCGCGTCCGCGGTCGGGACGCCACGACCGGCTCGCACCCCGGCCCCGAGCGAGGCGATCCGGGTGGCAGGATCGAGCGCCCAGATCACGCCGACCCGCCCCTGCCCCGCGGAATCGGCCCGGATGCGCAGAAGCTCGGGCGACAGCCTTCGGCCTTCGACCCCGGGCGGCAACGGATCGTCGAGGGTCGCAAGGCTCGCACCCGCGATCGCCACGCGACGGGCCATCCCCGCATCAATTTCGGCGGTGCCAGCGCTCGCGCGGGCCGCGCGATCGAGCGCGACCCCGATCATGAGCCCGGCGTGCGCCATCAGCGCCACCGCGGTGGCGAGGACGAGCACGGTGACCAGCACGAAGCCGGACCGCAGAGACGGATCCTTCACCGAACGATCCACGCCCGCCTCCACCTGCGCACGGAGTCCGCCTCGATCTCGACGCGCACCCCACCCCCCCGCATCTCGACCATCGACCTCGCCGGCGACAGCACCGCGGCCGTGAGAGGCTGACGGGACGTTCCGAGGCGCGCGTACCGGACCGCGTCGTCGATTCGGACGAGGCCGGACTCGTAGACCAGCAGCAGGCGCGCATCCGGCACGGCGGGATCGGTGCCGAGCGTCCGCACGCTCGGAGAGGCGCCCGGGTGCGGCGCCGAACAGGACCCCGCGCCGGCGGAGGACACCCCGACGCGGTGCAGCCGGGACCGGGCGTCGAGCACGAGCGCGCTGTCCCGGTCGGGGTCGGGCGCCCGAATGCCGGCCCACACGAAGGCCGAGTCGCACGCCTCGGCCCACCCGATCGGGAGGTGGACTCGCACGTCGGGCCCGTCCCCGTACAGGAGGCCCTCCCCTGCCGCGACCCGGTCCACGAGGGTGCGCGCGACCCGCGCCGCCTCCACCGCCTCGGTGAGCGACGTGACGCGCTCGAGGCCTCGCCGAAGCGACACCACCCCGCGAGCCAGCAGCCCCAGCAGCACGATCGCCACCACCATCGCGACCACCAGTTCGACGATCGTGAAGGCACCCCGGCCCCCGGGCGCGATCGACGAGTGGCCTGGAAGGCGCGTCATGGCAGGCGCGTCATGACGGGCGCGTCACGGCACGACCTCCACGACCACGAGCGGTCGTCCCGCCGAGTCGAAGGCCTGAACCCGTGCGGCGTCCGCCTCGATCCAGCCCCACGGCGTGGCACGAGTGGCGTGCGGCGCCGCGAGGCGCGCTCCGATCGAATCCGCCAGCGCGCCCGCATCCCACACGGCCTGCTCGCGGACGCGGGCGTCGGCCGCCCGAGCGGCCCCGATCCGCATGCTCGTCGCAGCACCGACCAGGAGGAGCTCGAGCACCAGGAGGGCCACGAGCACCTCGATCAGCGAGAAGCCGTCGGGCCGAACCGTCATCGCCGGGTCGCCCGCCCTCGCGCCGACACCACGACCCGCGCCTCGGCCGCACCCCGCCGGAGCACGAGCGTACGCGACGTGACGACGCCCCATCCGAGCCGGTTCCAGCGGAGCGTGACCATCGAGGCGGACCCGGAGGTGGAGAGATCGACCCGGCGCTCCGCGAGCGCAATCCGGCGGCGAACCCGTTCCCCCCCGTACAGGACCAGTTCGTCGCGGTCCACGTCCACGTCGATCCGCGCGCCGGCGGTCTCCACGGACGTCGAGCGGGCCGCGTGGACCAGTCCGATCACCTCTTCCCGGGCCGACACGACCACGAGCCGGTCGGTCAGCGCCCGTGCGCCCCCTATGCCGAGCGAGGCCAGCACGCCCAGCATCAGCAGGAGCGTGGCGAGTTCGGGAACGGTCGTTCCGCGCCGGGTCGGAGTCGGAGTCGGGGTCGAGCGGGTCGCGAGATGCATGCCGGAAGCTCGACGCGCCTCCGGGGCGACCGGATGGTCGGTCGGGCCGACCGCCGGGTCAGGTCAGGTTGTAGTCCTGGACCTTGTAGCGCAGAGCCCGCGGCGACAGATCGAGAAGATCCGCCGCCTGCGTCTTGTTGCCGCCGGTCCGCTCCAGCGCGCGCTGGATCAGGTACTTCTCGAGCTCGGCCGATCGACGCTTCACCGAGAGGTCCCCGTCGGGGTCGGCGAGCACCTCGACCGGACGGGGCACCCGCACGCCCTCGGGCAGGTCCTCGGCCCGGATCCGGTCGCCGTCGGTCAAGACCAGCGCCCGCTCGAGCACGTTCTCGAGCTCACGGACGTTTCCGGGCCACGGGTACTCGAGAAGGACCTCCATCGCGTCGGGCTCGATGCCCTCGACCGGGATCCCGAGGCGAGCGCTGTGCCGCTCGAGGAGGTGCCGGGCGAGGTCGGGGATCTCCTCGCGACGCGCCGCAAGCGTCGGGAGGTGGACCGGCACGACGGCGAGTCGGTAGTAGAGGTCCTCACGGAAGTCGCCGTCCTGCACCGCCTGCTCGAGGTCGCGGTTGGTCGCGGAGATGACCCGCACGTCCACCTCGACTTCGCCCGTTCCGCCGACCGGCCGGATCCGCCCCTCCTGGAGTGCGCGGAGGAGCTTCACCTGGAGCTGCAGGGGAAGCTCGGAGATCTCGTCGAGGAAGAGTGTCCCCCCGTCCGCCGCGGCGAACAGCCCCTTCCGGTCGCGGTCGGCGCCGGTGAACGCGCCCTTCACGTGTCCGAAGAACTCCGACTCGAGGAGGTTGTCCGGGATCGCGCCGCAGTTGACCGGCACGAACGCTGCTTCGCCGCGGGAACTCTGGCGATGGATGAGACGCGCGACGAGCTCCTTCCCCGTGCCACTCGCTCCCGTCACCAGCACCGGCGAATCGTAGGGGGCCGCCTTCGACGCGACCTCGAGGGCCTCGACCATCCGGGGCGACCGGGCGACGAGCTCGCCGAATCTGCGGTCCGCCCGCACCTCGTTGCGAAGACGACCCACCTCCCGGCGGAGCTGCTCACGCTCCTCGGCCTTCCGAAGCGTGAGGAGGACCTCCTCGGCACCGAACGGCTTGGGGATGTAGTCGTACGCGCCGTTCTTCATCGCCTCGATCGCGAGGTCGATCGACCCGTACGCCGTGATCATCATCACGAGCGCGGTCCCACCCGACTCCGTGTACTTCGCGAGGAACTCCAGACCGTCCATCTCCGGCATGCGCACGTCGCACAGGATCAGGTCGGGCTGGTACGACTCGGCCGCGACGAGCCCCCGAGCGCCGTCCTCGGCCGTGACCACGTCGTGCTCGGCGTCACCGAGAATCAGGGACAGCGACTTCCTGAGACCGGCGTCGTCGTCGATGACCAGTACCTTCATTCGTCCTCGCTCGTCATGCGGCGTCAGGGGATCCCATCACCCCGCTCGAAGTATGGGCCGGCAGGCGTACCGTGAACCGTGCGCCCTCGCCGGGAGGAGAATCGACCTGGATTCTCCCGCCCATACCGTCGGCGAGACGCGCGCATATCGCCAGCCCCATCCCCGTTCCCTTCCCCGGGGGCTTTGTCGTGAAGAAGGGGTCGAAGACGCTGTCGATCCGGTCGGCGGCGATTCCCGGACCGTTGTCGCGGACCGACAGCACGACCACCTGACCGGCGGTGTGCAGGGCGTCCGGCCCCTCGGCACGATCGTCCGTCGCCACTCGGCGACGATGCGTGTAGTCCACGGCCTCCGGATCGTCGTCGCGCCGGCGGGGACCGCGACTCCATCCACCCTCTTCGACACCGAGTTCGATCTCGATCGCCGGGCGGGGCGTCCCCTCGAGGGCGTCCACCGCGTTCAGCGCGAGGTTCAGGAGGATCTGCTCGACCTGCTGCTCGCGCCCCAGGATCGGCGGGACGACCGGGTCCGCGTCGTAGCGCACGTCGAAGCCGTTGAGCCGACCCTGGGACTCGAGAAGGTCGAGCACTTCCTCCACCACGTGCCCGACGTCCACCGGTCCGACCTCCGTCCCGGCGCGACCCCTCGCGAACTCCAGGAGGGTCCGGACGATGCGGTCGATGCGCTCGGCCTCGCTCCGGATCGCGTCGATGAGCTCGGTATCGCGTCCTTCCCGGTTCGCTCGGATCGCCTCCAGGTCCGCGAACCCGATGAGCGCGCCGAGCGGGTTGCCCACCTCGTGGGCGATCCCCGACGCCAGCGTCCCGACGGACGCGAGACGCGCCACGCGGATCAGCTCGTCGCGGGTCTCGACGAGCTCGGTGTTGGTGCGGTCGAGCGACCGGATGTTCTCGGCCAGCCGTTCCTGGTCCTGCACGAGTCGGTCGGCGAGGGCGTTGACGCTCTCCCGAATCGCCTCGAGCTCGGCACTCGGCATGGCGCTGATGCGGTGATGCAGGTCGCCGAACGCGATGCGCCCGGTATCCTCGACCATGGTTTCCACCGGACGGACGAAGGCCCGGTGAAGGAAGCGACGTCCGAACACGACGACGACGACGACGTTCACCGCGACGAGGCTCGCGATGAACAGGAGATCCTCCGCAGGGCTGCGGAGTCTTGGAAACACGACCACGAGGGCCGTGGCCGAGATCAGGAGCGCCGCCCCGACGAGCAGCGAGAACGCCAGCAGGACCTCGCGCCGCAGCGGCGGGACCGACCTCACGCTCTACGCACTCCCCCCCGGCTCATGCGCGCGTCAGAGCGCGCGGCTCAGGGATCGCACTCGACAACCCCCTCGACCGAGGCCGGGGCGACCGCTGCAACGTCCGGACCGTAGAAGACTGCGCACGAGCGAGGTGTGGAAGAGTGAGTGGCCAGCGCCGACCAGCTCGTGGAGTTGAAGTCCTGCACGGCTACGGTGACGCCCTGTGAAACGCGAACCTGCAGGTCGGTGAGGTCGTCCGAGTAGACCTGATGGTTCGAGTGGTAGATCTCCTGGCTCGACGAGAGGTTTCGCAGGTCCGCCTCCATGGAGGCGACGAACGCCTTCTCCCGCGCGCCCGAGAGCTTGGGCAGGGCGATCGCGGCGAGGATGCCGACGATGACCATGATCACCAGTAGCTCTACGAGTGTGAATCCGTGGCGGTCGTTCATGATTCTCTCCGGTCCCCGCGCAGAGTGCGGAGTAACACGAGAAAACGATCCTAAGCGATGGGGCGGGACCCGGCCACTTCGGCCGGACCCCGCCCCCCGGTTGCTACAGTGCGTGTCCGGCTGAAATCAGGAGCACGTCACCTGGCCCGAGGTCGTCGGGTCGTACGTGATCGAGCAGGTGATCCCGGTGCCCGAGTGCCCGGCCGTCGCATCCCACGACGTGGCATCCGCGCTACCGACGGCGACGGTCGTCCGCGCCGACGGAAGGAACCCGACCGCGGTGGTGGTACCACCGTAGGTGAAGTGGTCGGAGTAGTAGATCTCCTGCTCGGTGGCGAGGTTGCGAAGGTCGGACTGCATCGCCGACACGTACGCCTTCTCGCGGGTCTGGGCGAACTTCGGAATCGCGATCGCGGCAAGAATACCGATGATCACGACCACGATCAGAAGCTCGATGAGGGTGAAACCCTTGCGGCTCTCGTTCTGCATGGTCTGGTGCTCCGTTGCGGTGTTGCGTGAAGGAAAGGTGACCGGCCACATATGTTTGCAATGGGCGGGCCAGATACCCTGGCTACAAACGCAACGTCATGTACCACAGTAACTTATCGCGTTTTCCACATCCTGAGTGATTCCGGAATGCCAGCGATCGACCATGCCGGTCTTTGGTATTTTGCAAGATACCGGGGAATCGCAAGCCTGGCCTACCGGAACGGAGGAATCGTCGATTCCACGGCGGTTCTGAGGCTGTCGAGCACCCGGCCGGCCTGCGGATCCCGGGTGCGCGCCTGTGCCGAGTCGATCGCGCTCAGCGCGCCCGGAACGTCCCCGGCTCGCTGGAGAAGGCCCGCCGTCTCGCGCCACGGCTCCCACCTCGCGGAGTCCCGGCGCGCGACCTCCGCTCTGAATCGACCTGCCTCCGCCCACCGCTCCTGCCGTTCGAGCGCCACGGAGAGCAGATACGGCGGCACGACGCCCTCGGTGTCGATCTCGGTCGCGCCACGCGCCCAGTACTCGGCTTCCTCCGCGTCCTCCCGCATCAGAGCGAGGTTGGCCAGCGAGAGGTGCGCGGCCGCATTGCCGTCGGCGAGCACCGCGGCGCGAACCAGGAACACGCGAGCCACGTCGAGCTGACCCGCGTCGCGAGCCGTCACGCCGTCGCTGAGCAACTGTTCGAACCCGAAGTTCGCCCGTCGCAGCGCATACCGGAAATGGGGCAGCGCCCCGGCCTCGTCGCCGCTCGTGGCCCTGAAATCGCCCCGGAAGAGCTGGGCCCGGATGGACTCGGGGATGTACTGCGCGGTGTACGCGAAGAGCGTGGGGTTGTCGCGCCACACGGGAATGTAGGTGACCGTGCGCACGCCCCAGGCCAGGCAGACGAACACGACCGCCGAGAGAGCCGTCACCCTCCGCACCCGCGCACCCGGATCGGTGCCGATCACCGACACGCAGATCGCCGCGACGGCGATCGACGTGCCGACGGACGGCAGGTAGAGCGTCCGCTCGGCCAGCAGGATCCCCGTGAGGACGACCAGATTCGACACGGGCGAGACGGCCGCCACGAACCACCCCACGCCCATGGCGGTACCCGCGACCCAGTCGGGAGCCTTCTGGCCCGGCCCGAGGAAGCGCCCGAGTCGACGCGCGGCGAACCAGCCGACCAGCAGGAGGGCGAACACGCCCGCCACCCCGACCATCCCGCGGGGCGTCCACCACAGCACGATCGGAATGAGCTCCGGCGAGTAGTCGGGCGACAGCCAGGTCGGGATGGCGAGCACCCGCAGCATCTGGTACCAGACCTCGCCGAGCGTCCAGATTCGCGGCACCTCCTGCAGGAGGGCACCACCGAGGGGAGGAAGCGCGCTGGCGAACTCGCCGAGGATCTGGACCCGCAGCCACAGCATCCCGCCCGTCACGGCCACGAGCCCGCCGAGAAGCGCACCGCGATCACGCACCCAGGTCGAGAGATCCCGCAGCGTCAGGCGGTTCCGAACGGCGTCGAGGACGAACACCAGCCCCGGCAGCACGACGGCGCTCTCCTTGGCCCCGAACCCGAGCGCGAACAGCGCCAGCACCAGGGCGAGCCTGCCCGCTCCGAGTCGATCGGACTGGAGAACGACGATCAGGGAGGCGAGCACCAGCGCGGCCGCGAGCAGTTCGGCCATGCCGACGCCGTTCGCCACCGCCTCGACATGCACGGGGTGGATCGCGAAGAAGACGCCCGCCAGTCCGGCCGCGATCGTCGAGACGATCGACCCGGCCACGCGGACAACGAGGAAGGTGACGATCGCGTGCAGGACGAGATTCGTCAGGTGGAACGCGACGGCCGCGCCGCCGGAGGCCTGCCACACGATCGAGAGCAGGAGCGTGGTGGTCGGCCGCCAGAGCCCCAGCTCGCGACCGCTCTCGTTCGGCCAGTAGGGAGACGAGAGCAGTTCGCCCCAGCTGCGCCAGCTTCGAAGTCCCTCGTTCTCGGTGATGATGACCACGTCGTCGTACGTCAGCCCGTTCCAGAGCGACGGGACATACACGACCGCGGCGAGAGCCGCGGCGATCCACGCCCAGGTCCGGAGGTCCCAGGACGCGGGATTCAGCGAGGGGGCCGGCCCCGCGGGTGCCGAGCCGCCGTCGCCCTCGGATGGCTCGGCCGACTCAGCCGCCGTCATCACCCGCGCCCAGCCGTGTCCGCATCTCCCACGCCGGAACCGGAGGCGGCCGCCAGTGCGGGGCGCGACCCGCGAGGAGGTTGAACTTCAGAATGCACCACAGCGCCTCCACGCCGTCCTTCCACCCGATCTTCTTGCCCTCGGCATAGGAACGCCCGTCGTACGAAATCGGAAGCTCGTAGATCCGCGCACCCGACTGCGCCAGGCGCGCGGTCAGCTCGGGCTCGATCCCGAAGCGCTCCGACGTGAGCGGCAGCGACTGGAGGAGCTCGCGACGGACCATCTTGTAGCAGGTCTCCATGTCGGTGAGGTTCACGTCCGTCAGCATGTTGCTGAGCAGCGTGAGGAACCGGTTCCCGACGGAATGCCAGAAGAAGAGCACACGGCGCTGGAATCCGCCCAGGAACCGCGATCCGTACACGGCGTCCGCCTTCCCCTCGAGGATCGGCTGCAGCAGCATCGGGATTTCGCCGGGATCGTACTCCAGGTCCGCGTCCTGCACGATCACCACGTCGCCGGTCGCGTGATCGAATCCCGTGCGCAACGCGGCACCCTTGCCCCGATTGAACGGGTGAAAGACCAGCGTGTCGATGACGCCCTCGGCCTCGAGCTCACCGAGCAGATCGCGCGTCCCGTCGGTCGACCCGTCGTCGACGACGATGACCTCCAGCGACAGGCGCACCTCCCGTACCGTCCGCAGGAGTTCCTCGACCGTGGCGATCTCGTTGTAGCAGGGGATCACGACCGAGACGAGGACCTCGTCCCATGGCAGATCGGACCGGAAGCCGATGTGCCGAAACCGATTCTCGGGACGCCGGCGTTCGCTGTTGCTCATGTCTCGATCCCGTAGCGGTTGAGCTTGCGATAGAGCGTGGAGGGGTCGATACCCAGCACCTCGGCGGCGCGGGTCTTGTTGCCCTCTTCGGCCTCGAGCACCCACTGGATGTAGGCACGCTCGATGACCTCGATCGTGGGGTTGGGGGCAGACTCGGCCTCCACCAGTCGGGGCGTCGGCGTCTCGCGCACGCGATCCGGAAGGTGCTCCGGCTTGAGCTTCTTTCCACGCGCCACCACCACGGCCCGCTCGAGCGCGTTCTGGAGTTCGCGCACGTTTCCGGGCCAGTCGTACTCGAGCATCGCCTCCATCGCGGCGTCGCTGAGCGCGGGCCGGACGCCGTCCGCCTTCTCCCAGCCGTCGAGGAAGTGGTCGACGAGCAGCGGGATATCGTCCTTCCGGTCACGCAGGGGCGGCAGATGCAGCGCGATGACGTTCAGGCGGTAGTAGAGGTCCCGCCGGAACTGGCCCCGCCGAATCTCGTCTTCCAGCTCACGGTTGGTGGCGGCGATCACGCGCACGTCCACCGGAACGGGCTCCGTGGATCCGACCGGAATCACCTCCCGCTCCTGGAGGACTCTCAGGAGCTTCACCTGCGTCGCCGGGGTCATCTCGCCGATCTCGTCGAGGAACAGCGTGCCCCCGTTCGCGGCGACCAGCAGCCCTTCCTTGTCTTTCACCGCCCCCGTGAACGAGCCCTTCATGTGTCCGAAGAGCTCGCTCTCCAGCAGGCTCTCCGGCAGGGCCCCGCAGTTCACGGAGTAGAACGCGCCGTCGGCGCGGTCGGAGAGGGAGTGGATCCAGCGTGCGACCACCTCCTTCCCCGCGCCGCTCTCGCCCGAGAGCAGGATGGTCGAGTCGGTGGGCGCCACGGTCTCGGCCAGGTCGATCACTTCGCTGAACGCCCGCGCCTGCCCGATCGGGCGCGCGGCGTCGGCGGCGTCCCGTGAACGGATCTTCTTCTTGAGTTCGCGATTCTCGCGCTTCAGGACCCGCGCCTCCGCCGCCCGTCGCACGATCGCGAGCAGCTCCTCGTTCTGGAACGGCTTCTGGATGTAGTAGTAGGCGCCCTCGTTCACCGCCTGCATGGCCGACTGCAGCGACGCCTGTGCGGTCATGAGGATGACCGCGATCTCGGCGTCGGACTTCCGGGCCGAGGCCAGGACATCCAGACCGGTCATGCCGGGCATCCGGATGTCGCTCAGCACGATGTCCGGCTTCTCCTCCTCGATGAAGCGGATGGCGTCCTCGCCCCGCGCCGCCGTGTGGACATCGAACTCGCCCTCGCCCCGGAACAGGATGCCCAGTGTCTCGAGGATGCCCATCTCGTCGTCGACGATCAGCAGCGTCGGTTTCCCCTTCGATCGGTTCATGCCGGCACCTCCTCTTCCCTCGCTTCCTTCGACGCCGGGTCGGTGCGGTCTCCGCCCGGCAGGTACAGTGTGAACTCGGCGCCACCGCCGGGGCTCCGGCCCACCAGGACGGCCCCGTCGTGCGCGCGCACGGCGCGCTGGACCACCGCGAGCCCGAGTCCCGTTCCGCCGGTGCGACGGGTGAAGAACGGATCGAACACCCGCTCCTCATCCTCCTCCTCGACGCCGGGGCCGGAGTCGCGGACCACCAGCCTGGCCGCCTGGTCGACGCCGGCGGTGTCGTCGGCGGGAAGGTGCCCGACGTCCTGGACGACCACCTCGACCTTCCCCTCCGGTCCCGCGAACTGGAAGGCGTTCAGCACGAGGTTGTAGACCGCTCGGTGCAGCAGGTCGCGGTCTCCCGGTACCGGAACGCGGTCCGCGTCCATCCGGGCCTCGAGGGCCACCCCCTCGGCGTCGGGGTGCCGCGAGGCGAGCTGGATCGCGCCGTCGACGATCTCGAGCAGATCGTGGGTCTCGCTGCGACCCATGCGAATGGCAGAGAACTCGATGAAGTCCGACAGCAGGCGGCTGAGACGGTCCGACTCGTCGAGCACGAGGCGTTCGAGCGTCTTGCGGTCCGACGGCGCCAGGGACGTCCCGCGGCCCAGCTGTTCGACCGAGCTGCGGATCGAAGCCAGCGGGTTCTTGATCTCGTGGGCGAGCGACGCGGACAGCGCGGCGACGGCCTCGAGCCGCTGCGTCCGTCGGTCGAGCCGGTCGGCGCGCTCCGCGGCGGTGATGTCCTGGAAGACGGCGGTGGCGGACGGCGCGTCGTCCCCGGACCGCTCGAGGACCGTGGTGCTCACCCCGAGCACGACGGCCTCGTCCTCACCCGCCATGGTCGTGCGGAAGCGCGTCTGCGGCATTTGGAACTGGATGGACCGGGCGAGCATCCCGCCGAGCCCGGGCGCGATTCCGTCCACGACGTCGAGGACGGGCTCGCCGAGCCATTCGTCCGGGTCGAGCCCCAGGAGGTCCGCGCCCGCGGGGTTCAGGTAGGCGAGCCGACCCTGTCCATCCACGGTCAGCAGGCCGGTCGAGAGCGCCTCCAGGATGTCCGACGTGTCGAGGCGGAGCTGTTCGAGTTCGGACTCCACCGCCCCGAGCCGCATGCCCGCCTGCTGCAGGCGATCGCCCAGGAACCCGGTCGCGAGCGCGACGAGGGTGAAGAGGCTGATCTGGAGGAGGAAGGCCGATTCGGTCGCATCGGCCCCGAGCAGGAGGACCGCGTCGCCCGCGAACACCGCGCTCGCCGCGAGTCCGACCAGCAGCCCGCCGGGGAGGGGAAGCAGGAGCGCCCCCTCCGCGATGATGAGGATGTAGAGCGGCGCGAACGCACTGGACGCCCCACCCGAGGCATGCACCACCGCGGTGACGAGGAAGATGTCGAACAGCACCTGACCGTATCGGAACGTGGTCCCGGTCTCCCCCGCTCGCGTCCGCGCCCACGCCCACGACACCGCCGTCCACAGGGTGGATGCCGCGAGGAGACCGAGGGCGAGAGGAACGGGGACCGGCCCTCCCAGCACCAGGGCGGTGAGCAGTACGCCGACGACGAGGAGCGTTCGCCCGGCGAAGAGCCAGCCCAGCAACGGCCCCTCGCGGAAGAGTCCGCGCCGCTCGACGTCGGCGCGCTCGGGGGCGGTGGATGAATCGTGCATTCGCGGAAGCTGTCACCGCGTGTCGCAAAATGCAATACGCAGGTATTGCGAATTGCCAAGACGTCGATTCGCCGCTGGCTGCGGCGCTGCGTCGCCCGTAGGTTACCATATGTTTCCCTCGCGAGCCGGCCGCGTCGCCCTCCTCGGGTTCGGAATTCTCCTGGTCGCCACCGGCGCGCTCCCGGCGGCCGGGTGGTTTCTCGACCCGGTGCGGGGCGGCGTGCCCGCGCGGGCGGCGGCCGATCTCATGCGCGCGCTCTGGCCCTCGGTCCTCGCGGGCTCGCTGATCGTCGCGCTCGCCGCGTCGATCGGTGCCTGGATGGGCGCCCGGCGTGGCGCCGGGGCCTCCCCTGGCCCGGCTTCGTGGGCGACCGGCGCGGATCTGCGCCGCGGCCTCTGCATCCTGGCGTGCGCCTCGGTCGCCACTGGCGGTGCGCTCGCGGCGCACCACCTCGTGCACCGCGGACACCCGACGCTCCTCGACGAGATGGTCCAGCTCGCGGACGCCCGCGTGTTTCCGGGGGCGCTCGAGATGCCGGACGACCCGGCGTTCCGCGTCCTGCGACACGGGCGGGTCGTCGGCCCCGAGAGCGGGGCGGCGGTCGACGGGTGGGTCAGCATGTACCCTCCCGGCCACACGGTCGTGCTGACCGCCCGGCTGACGTTCGGGCATGTGGTGATCGCACTCGTGTGGGGGGCGGCGGTCGCGGCGGCTGCCGCGCTCTTCTTCCTCCTGCTGCCGCCCCGACCCGCGCTCGCCGCGGGCGGGTTCCTCGCCGTGAGCCCCTTCGGCTGGCTGGTCGCCGGCGGCGCGATGTCGCACGTGTCGGCGGCCCTCGGCGTATCCCTCGCGGCGCTCGGCGCGGTCGCCAGCGCCGGCGCGGACCGGACGCGATCC
>JANQRP010000040.1 GCA_028284495.1 Longimicrobiales bacterium
CCTCGCCGATGCGGCACGCGCGCTCGCCGAGCGCAACCGACGACGCGGCGTCGACCCGGGGCCCCTCGCCGCCTCCGCCCGATGGAACCGCGAGCGCGACATCCCCGACCCCGTCCGATGCGCCGCCCTCGAGGCCACGGCGTGACCGGGGGGCCGGGCGGCCGGGGGCTCGCGTGCGACCCGGACGGCGCGTCATCCGACCGCGCTCGGTGCACGCGGCGAGATCCGCTCCGGATTCGGGCCCGGCCACTGCGCGGCCGGCTGCGGCACTCGGACGGTCGCATCACTGGGGCGGGCCCCGCTCTCAGGCGGGCCCCACTCTAAGGTCTACCGCAGCTTGGCGTACATCAGGTCCACAAGCTCGTCGATCACCTCGTCGGCCGTACCGTCGTCCGCCTCGATCGCGGCACTCGTGCAGTGCTTTAGATGATTACGCGTAAGTTCCCGGGCAACAGAGCGTAATGCAGCCTGGGCAGCTGCTACCTGGGTGAGAACGTCGGGGCAGTATCGGTCCTCCTCGATCATCCGCTGGATCCCCCTCACCTGCCCCTCGATCCTGCGGAGGCGCTTCAGGTTGCGCTTCTTCGCGTCGGCGTCCACTCCGACGGCGTGGCGCGAGTCGGCAGGCTCGTGGTGCGGGTGGCCGGATCCGGTAGCGGCGTCGCGGCTCATGTCGCCTGCCCCAGCCGCAGGCGTCGCAGCCGGAGCGAGTTCGCCACCACGCTGACCGAACTGAAGGCCATGGCGCCGCTGGCCAGGATCGGCGACAGCAGAATACCGAAGCCCGGATACAGGACGCCGGCGGCGATGGGGATGCCGATCGTGTTGTAGATGAAGGCCCAGAAGAGGTTTTCCTTCATCGTGCGCAGCGTCCTGCGCGAGAGGCGGACCGCGTCGGCCACACCGTGCAGGTCCCCCCGCATCAGCACGACGTCCCCGGCCTCGGCGGCGATCTCGGTACCTCCGCCCATCGCGATCCCGAGATCGGCCCGGGCGAGGGCGGGTGCGTCGTTGATCCCGTCGCCGACCATCGCGACCATACGACTCCCGGCCTGGAGCCTACGGATCTCCTCGACCTTGCCGTCGGGCAGCACGCCGGCCACGACGCGATCGATGCCCACGTCACCGGCGACGGCTCGCGCCGTCGCCTCGGTATCCCCGGTCAGCAGGACCACGTCGAGCCCCATCCGGCGCATGCGCTCGATCGCAGCGCGGCTCGTCGCCCGGATGGGGTCGGCGACCGCGAGGATCCCGACGAGCGAACCGTCCACGGCCACGTACATGGGCGTACGGGCCCGGGCGGACAGCTCCTCGGCCTCGGACTCGAGCGCGTCGATCCCGACGCCGCGCTCCCGCATGAGCCGGGCGCTGCCGACGAGCACCCGGCGACCGTCCACTGTCGCCGACGCGCCGCGGCCCGTGTGGCTCTCGAACTCCCCTGCCTCGGGCACATCGAGCCCGCGCTCCCGAGCGAATCGGACGACGGCTTCCCCGAGCGGGTGCTCCGACATCGCCTCGACCGCGGAAGCCACCCGCAGCAGCTCGGCCTCGCTGGACGGGTTCGGGGGATCGGCCTCGGCCGCCGTTCCCACCAGGCGCAGGTCCGTCACGGAGGGCCGCCCCTCGGTCACCGTACCCGTCTTGTCGAGCACGACGGTGTCGATGTCGCCCGCCCGCTGTAGCGCCTCCCCTCCCTTCAGCAGGATCCCGGCCTCGGCCCCCTTCCCCGTCGACACCATGATCGCCGTCGGCACGGCGAGGCCCATGGCACAGGGGCAGGCGATGATGAGCACCGTCACCGCGACCGCGAACGCCGGGATGAGCGGAGCCTCGCCGGGCCATGTGAAGAGCCAGACGAGGAAGGTGACCACGGCGATTCCGATGACGACCGGCACGAAGACGGCGGTCACGCGATCGACGAGTCCCTGGATCGGGGCCCGCGAACTCTGCGCGTCGCGCATCAGCTTCACGATCCCCGCGAGCGTGCTCTCGGCACCGAGCGCAGTCGCACGTAGCCGGAAGGCGCCCGTGCGGTTCACCGTGCCTCCGATGACCTTCGACCCAACGGTCTTCTCGACCGGCATCGACTCGCCGGTGAGCATCGACTCGTCCACCGCCGACCTCCCCGACGTCACCTCGCCGTCCACGGGCACGCGCTCCCCGGGGCGCACCACGATCGCATCGCCCCGCTCGACGGCTTCGATCGGAACCTCCACCTCGCCGTCGTCCCGTAGGATCCGAGCGGTCGTCGGCTGGAGTTCGGAGAGCTGTCGGAGGGCCCGCGACGTCTCACGCTTGGCCCGGGCCTCGAAGGCGTTGCCCACGAGGATCAGCGCCACGATGAACAGAACGGCCTCGTAATAGACGTCCGGACTCACCCCACGCGACGTGAAGACGGCGGGGGCGAAGGTCGCCACGAGGGAGTACACGAATGCCGCCCCGGTACCGAGCGCGACGAGCGTGTTCATGTCGGACGTGCCGTGCTTCGCCGCCGTCCAGGCGCGGGTGTAGAAGTGGCGCCCGGCCCACCCCATCACGCCGACGGTGAGTGCGAGCAGCACGCCCAGCAGGATCCGGTGGTCCATCGTGTACAGCCACGGGAACACCGACTGGACGAGCGGATCGATCACCCGTTCGCTCCAGCGCATGAAGGGGTCGGTCATGGCCATGCCACCGGAGGCACCCCCCGCCCCTGCGGATCTACCCGCCGCATCGCCAGCGGCCCGCGCGGACGCGCTCGCCGACATCACCGGCATCGAGACGATCATCCCGACCGTGGCGGCGGCGAGCGCGACGATGGCCTTCGTCCGAAGCCGGCGGAACTCGGCCTCTCCTGCGCGGTCCCGGTCGGCCTGCTCCTCGAGCGCGCTCGTCCCCACGTCCGGCAGCCGCGCCCCGTACCCGCTGTCCTCGATGACCTCGACGAGCCGGTCCAGCGAGAGGAGTTCGGCATCGAAGTCCACGACCGCGTTCTCGAGCATCAGGTTCACCGACGCGCTCCGCACGCCCTCCGTCTTCTCGAGCGCCCGCTGGACGCGTGCCGAGCAGGCGGCACACGTCATTCCCGCGACGGCGATCGAGGCGTGGCCGGTCCGCTCTGTTTCGGCCCAGCCGTGGTCGCTGCGGCCGGTGGTGCGATCGTGCGCGACCGATGCATCCCGTGCCGAGTCCGTACCGGCCCTCATGTCAGCGCTGTCCTTCGACGCGCGCCGGGTAGCCCTCCTCGGTCACGGCGACGGCGAGCGCCTCTGCAGGGACACGGTTGGCGTCGTGGGCGATCGTGGCCGAGCCGATTTCGACGTCCTGCACCTTCGCGCCCGCCACGCCCTCGAGCGCCGCGCGGACCGCCTTCACGCAGTGGCCGCAGGACATTCCGTCGATGCTGAGTCGGGTGGTGGTCATGGATCCGGCATCCTCCCGGCACAGGACCCATCCGGCGCCGGGCGCGGAAGACAATATACCCCATGGGGGTATAAGAATGTCGCAAGGTCCCCGTCGCGGATCAAGCCCGGTCGACCCCGCTCCGCGAGGTCATCGCCCGAGGCGGTAGCGGGCCAGGCTCTCGACGCCGAGACTGTCGGCCTCGGACACCCAGACGACGTCGCGGGATGCCTGCACCACCTCGCGTCCGTCGCCGGCGATCGTGACCCGGGTCGAAGGATGGCCGTCGCCGTCGAGGACGATCCACGTCCCGTCCGGGTAGTCCGGCACCGGGGTGAGCCCGACCCAGACGCTTCCGTCCGCACCGAGCAGTACCTCGGACAGAGGCGGAACCACCGGCGGGAAGGTGACCCGGTTCCGGTACTCGTTCCTCATGTTCCATTCGGCCTGCTGCGCGTCGGAGATTCTCGAGACCACTGCGTCGACGGCGGAATCCGCCCGCTCTCCGGTGATCGGATGAGCGCGAATTCGGAACTCGGTGATCCAACTCGTGTCCTGCCCGGCGAGCCGCGTCACGCTCACGGTCGCGAGCGAGGTTTCGGCGTCCGCGGCGGTCCGTACGACCGCGACGTCCTCGGGGTCGCTCCCCGCGACCACGTAGGACCGCATCACCCAGGGCAGTGGCGTGCCCATCCCGGTCGTCCGACCGTTCCCGAGATCCCGGCTCACCGTGACCAGGTTGGGCGGGCGGAGCACGCGCGCCACCGGATAGCGCACCTCGCCCTCGACGGTCGTCCGCACGTACTGCACGTTGCCGACGCTCGACAGCAACTCCGGATCCAGCGAGCCGGTGACTGCCGCGAGGATCGTCCCGTCGGCGTACACGCCTCTGGGCGTGGCTCGTTCGAACATGGGGAGCGAGTCGGGCCCTGCGTGCGCGCTTGTCCCTCCGACCGACGCGTCGCGCAGGAATCGGGGCTCGGGACCGAGGGCGAACAACGAGAGCCGACGGTGGCGCGAGTCCCACACCCACAGGGAGTCGCCCACGAATCCGATGTACTGCGGGTACCGGAACTCACCCGGTCCGTCGCCCTCCCGCCCCACGCTCGCGAGACGTGTCCCGTCCGCGTCGTATACGGTCACCTGACCGTCCTGGTACTGCGTGAACGCGATCCGACCGTCAGGGTGAAGTGCGGTGGCGCCGATGGGAACCAGGTCCTGCTCGTAGCCGTCGATCCGCACGTCCGGTCGGAGTGCGGTCTCGGACACCTCCAGGAGGTCGCCCTCCGCCCCGGCCACGGGGGGATGGCCGCCGCAGCCCAAGGTGAGCAGAACGAGGGGAATGGCGGCGCGGCACCGGAACACACGGTCGGCGAGACGGGATCGGCACATCGGGCAGCACCAGAAGTGAACGTCGAACGTCGGACGAACCGACCGGAGTCGTCTCGGCCACGAAACATCAAGCCTTCAACCCCAACCTGGTGCCGCACCATGGTTCGATGGGACAGTTGCCCCCGGAGAGCGGCCGTCCGATCCGCCTTCCCGCGTCCTGTCTCCTGCCGCTTCGGCCCGACCCGGGCCGACCCTACCGCACCCCGGGTCGGTAGGTCCGCTCCGCGTTCGCCTCGATGTCGGCGCGGTAGAACCGCACGTCGCGCAGGTTTCCGGTCGCGTACCGCTCGGCCTGATCGTTGAAGTGCGGGTGGGCCGGATCGCTGTTGAGCCCGCCGGCGGTGACCGCCCGAGCCCGCAGCTCCCCCGGACCGCCGAACTCGACCACCGCCACGAAGGAGTTGCCGCTCGTCCCGTACCACCGGTCGGTGCCCGGGTACTGCCGCGCCCCGAACGACGCCAGCGTCCCCCAGCGCGCCGACGGGAAACCGACCGCGGTGCTCGGAAGGTCGTCGTTGAAGGGCTGCTGAATGTCGCCGTTCACACGTTGGAAGCGGTTGATCTCGCCCCACGGCGTCTCGATCGAACCGAAGTCCTCCTCGAGGGCGACGATCGCTTCGGCCAGCGCCCCGGTGGGCGACGCGCCTCCGCGCATCTGGCTCGCCCAGTAGATCCCGATCGACGTCGGCACCGACTCGACGCCCCAGCGCATGTCCCACCCCCGAAGCAGCTCCACCGCCTGCGCAAGCTCGTCCTTCTCGGCACCGGGCGGCATCGCGTCATAGGCCTCGAAGAGCGCCGGGAGGTTCTCGTCGAAGTAGGGCATCTGCGTCGAGTACGCGGTCTCGACGAGGCCGTCGAGCGTGAAGTCGGAGACACCGGGCAGCAGCCGCAGCGCGTGCACGCCGCGGAAGTTTTCGCTTCCCCGATCCATGTAGGACGGGAAGTCGGCCTCGGCGGGGCTCGCGGTCCCGGCCGCCGAGTACGGCCAGTTGTTCGAGCAGTAGGCGAACCCGGTGGTCGGGTTGATCGAGTTCGGCGACTCGTCGATCGCGTGCACCCCGTTCCAGTCGGTCGCCGGGTTCGAGCCGTCGACGGGCGCCGAGTAGTCGAAGCTGTCGTCGCGCACCGGTACGAAGTTCGAATGCAGATAGGCGATGTTGCCCTCGGCGTCGGCGAAGAGCGTGTTGTTCGACGAGTTGGTGTGGGCCTCCATGATCTCGAGGTACTCGTCGAGGTTCGCGGCCTTGGTGCGCGCGTACGACTGGATGAGCGCCCGCATCGGCTCCTCCATCAGCGCCGTCGCGATCCAGCGGCCGTCCTGCGTCTCACGAACGATCGGACCGTGATGGGTGCGATACGTCGTGAAGGTGCGCTCGGCCATCGAGCCGTCCTCGGCCCGGTAGCGGACCGTGGTCTCCTTCGTCTCGACCGGACGCAGCTCGTCTCCGTAGCGGTAGAACAGGCCGTCGTCCTGCTCGACGATGTCCTCCGCGAACTCGTCGATGTTGTCGACCGAGCTGGACGTGTGCATCCAGCCCGCGGTCTCGTTGAAGCCCTGGTAGATGAAGAACTGCCCCCAGGTGAGCGCGCCGTAGGCGTTGAGCCCCTCCTCGCTCACCACATGAGCCTCGTGGCGGAAGAAGAACGAGGTGTGGGGATTGATCAGCAGCAGCGCCTTGCCGTCGACCGTGTTCTCCGGCGCGATCGCGATCCCGTTCGACCCGACCGGCTCGAGGTAGGGGTCGGGGTGGACGAGGCCGTCCGTCCAGCTGGGCGACGCCAGGGCCGTTCGCGTCCCATTCGCGGGTACCTCCTCGAGCGCGGCCGCCCGCTGCATCGACGCCTCCGCGTCGCCGTAGAAGTCCTCCAGACGCCCGAGGCTGACCCGCTCGATGTCGCCGCCGATCGAGCCCTCGCTGAAGGAGAGCGCCATCCACGGCTCGAACCGATCGAGCACCATCGGCTCCGTCCCGGGATTCGTCGCGAGGTACCAGTTGAGACCGTCGGCCCAGCCGTCCATCAGGTCCTTCAGCCACTGGGGGCTCTCGGCGTACATCGCCTGAAGCTCGACCGGATCGATGAACAGCTTCATCCGGAGGTCCTGCCACAGGCGGTTCTCACCGTGCGCCTCCGCCATGCGCCCGAGCGACGTCAGGAAGTTGGTCTCGATCCGGTTGAAATCGTCTTCGGCCTGTGCGTACATCAGCCCGAACACGGCGTCCGCGTCCGTGGGCGCGTAGACGTGCGGCACACCCCAGTCGTCCCGGATGATCTCGACCCGTTCGGCGCGGGCTTCCAGGCGAGCGAGTTCGGGGGCGTCCGAGGCAGGGGAAGCGGGCGCCTGGCAGGCGCCGAGGGCCAGGACCCCGACGAGCGCCAGGAGGCCCCGGAAGCGGGAGCCGTGGGGGCGCGACGCCGGGACGGAACAGCCCTCGGCGCGGAAGCCCGGGACGCGGAGGAAGGCGCGAAGGCGCGCGGCGCGTGACGGGGGGCGGTGGATGGTAGCCATGTCCGGATGGGGTAACACGAGGTGGGATCGGCCCGCTTGCGGGCCCGCATACGGGCAGGAACGTACCGGGCCGTGCCGCACGGCGCACGGGGCGCCGATGGTATCGGACTGCTGGGCGGCCCGGTACTCTTCCGGACGAACTTCCCATCTGTCACCCCGCCCCGCCCCCCCCGCCGCCCGGGTCGCCCATGTTGCCACGCGCCCTTCTCGTCCCGCTGCTGGTCGCCACCTCCGCCTGCCGCGGCGCCGAGCCGCCCGCGGACACGCCCGCAGCCAACGACGTGCCGCGCGTGGAGCGCGTCCAGACCCTCCTCGAATCGCTCGCCGCCGACTCGATGCTCGGCCGGCGCGCGGGGACCGAGGGCGAACACCGCGCGGTGCGCATGCTCGAGTCGGAGCTGGCGCTGTACGGCGTCGAGCCCGCGGGCACCGACGGCTACCGCCAGCCCGTCCTGCTCGTCCGCGACGCCGACGGCCGCGTCCGCCCACCCGCCGTCGGCACGGACGTCGACGCGCTCGGTCCGTCCGAAGTGGCCACGGCCTACAACGTGCTCGGCCTCATTCCGGGCACCGACCCCGAGCTCGCCGACGAGATCGTGATCGTGGGTGCCCATCACGACCATGTCGGCGTCGGATCGGCGGTCGAGGGCGATTCGATCTACAACGGGGCCGACGACGACGCCTCCGGGTCGGTGGCCACGCTCGAGATCGCCCGCCACTTCGCGGAGGCGCGTGCGCGCGGCGATGGGCCGAGGCGAACGATCCTCGTCGCCTTCTTCACGGCCGAGGAAATGGGCCTCTACGGCACGCGAAAGTGGATCGAGGCTCCGACCGTCGACTTCGACGGGGTCGTCGCGGATCTGCAGATCGAGATGATCGCGCGACCCGACAGCCTCGCCGGCGGCTTCGGACGGGGCTGGCTGACCGGCTACGAGCGCTCCACGATGGGTGACATCCTCGCGGCGCAGGGCAGCCCCATCGTCCCCGACCCGCGTCCCGAGCAGAACTTCTTCTTCCGCAGCGACAACCTTCCTTTCGCGCAGCTCGGGATACCCGCACACACGCTCTCGTCCTTCAACCTGCACACCGACTACCACGCTCCGTCCGACGAAGCGGAACTGGCCGACTACCCGCACATGACCGCGCTCATCGAGGCGGCCATCGCGATGCTCGACGCCCTCGCGTCGGGCCCCACGCCGGAGTGGAAGCCGGGGGGGCGGCCAGTGGCGGGAAACGGGTGATCCCAGCGGATCGAGTTCCTCACGTTCGACAGGCTCAGGGCGATTTGACGCCCCTCCGGGGTTTCGTATGTTCCGGCGGCCCGCTCACGGAGGACTCGTGGGCGTCACGCGCAGGATCCTGAACGTCCGAAGGCTCCCGTCGTCCACGACATGACGCTCCTCCTCATCATACTCATCCCGCTGGCCGGGGCGATTCTGCCTCCCTGGTTCGTGCGGTGGGGACGTACGCAGAGTGCGCTCGCCGCGGGGGGAGCCGCGGGGGCGTCGTTCCTTCTGATGCTGTCGCTCGTGCCGCGGGTCATGGCCGGCGACACCCCCTCGCTCGACGTGCCGTGGATGCCGTCGATCGGGCTCGACCTGGCCCTCCGGATGGACGGGCTCGGGCTCCTCTTCTCGATCCTGATCCTCGGGATCGGGCTGCTCGTGATCGTCTACGCGCGGTGGTACCTCTCGCGTGAGGATCCGATGGGGAGGTTCTACGCCTTCCTGCTCTTCTTCATGGCGTCGATGCTGGGCGTCGTGCTGTCCGACAACCTCTTCCTCCTGCTGATCTTCTGGGAACTCACGAGCCTCAGCTCGTTCCTCCTGATCGGCTACTGGAAGCACCTGCCGGAGGCGCGACAGGGCGCGCGGATGGCGCTGGTCATCACGGGCGGCGGCGGGCTGGCGATGCTTGCGGGGTTCATCCTGCTCGGGCAGATCGCGGGCACCACCTCGATCAGCGAGATCCTGGCGCAGGGCGACATCGTCCGCTCGAGCGCGCTCTACGCGCCGATGCTGATCCTGGTCCTGCTCGGGGCCTTCACGAAGTCGGCGCAGTTCCCCTTCCACTTCTGGCTGCCGCATGCGATGGCGGCGCCGACCCCGGTCAGCGCCTACCTGCACTCGGCCACGATGGTGAAGGCGGGCGTCTTCCTGCTCGCCCGCCTCTTCCCCGCCCTCGCCGGGACGGCGCTCTGGTTCTTCGTGGTGACGGGCGTCGGGGTGGCCACGATGGTGATCGCGGCGTACATCGCGCTGAGTCGGCATGACCTGAAGGCGCTGCTCGCCTATTCGACGGTCAGCCATCTGGGCATCATCACCGCCTGCTTCGGGCTCGGCACCCCGATCGCGGCCGTGGTCGGCGTCTTCCACATCATGAATCACGCCGCCTTCAAGGCGAGCCTGTTCATGAACGCCGGGATCGTCGATCACGAGACGGGGACCCGCGACCTGCGGCTCCTCTCGGGACTCCGGCACACGCTCCCGGTCACGGGTCTGCTGGCGCTCGTCGCCTCCGCCGCGATGGCCGGGCTGCCCCCGCTGAACGGCTTCCTGAGCAAGGAGATGTTCTTCGAGGAGACGCTCCACGCGGAGTTCGCGATGGGGCCCGGCTGGCTGCTCCCCGCCATCGTGACGATCGGCGGGCTCTTCAGCGTGGCTTACTCCATCCGCTACGTGGCCGACGCCTTCCTCGGGCCGGAGTCGGAGGACCTCCCGAAGCACCCTCACGAGCCTCCCCGCCCGATGCGGCTCCCCGTGGAGATCCTGGTGGTGCTCTGCGTGGCGATCGGGCTCTTCCCGAAGCAGGTCGCCGGCAAGATGCTGGAGGTCGCCGCGGGAGCCACGATCGGCCTCACGACGGCCGGCGGCGAATTGCCGTACTACAGCCTCAAGCTGTGGCACGGGTTGAACGCCGCGCTCCTGATGAGCGTCCTCGCCATCGCCGGCGGGGCCCTCGCCTGGCGCATGCGGGGCTCGGTGATCGCCCTGCACGAGGGCGCGCTCCCCCTGCCGCGCGGGAAGGGCATCTTCGACGCGGTCGTGGCCGGGGGCGTCGCGGTGTCGGGCTCGATCACTCGGGCGCTCGAGAACGGCTCGCTGCAGCGCTATCTGCTGCTGCTCGTCCTCGCGGCGGTCGCCGCGGTCGGCATGCCGATCCTCACCTCCGGGCTGGCCACCGGCACCGACGTCCGGGCGCCGGCCGACGCCGTCAGCATCGCGTTCTTCTTCTTCCTGGTGATCGGAACGCTCGGCACGGTCGCGCTGCATCACGATCGGATCCGTGCCCTCATCCTGATCAGCGTGGTCGGGCTGGTGATCTCGCTGGCCTTCGTCCACCTCTCCGCGCCGGACCTGGCCCTCACGCAGATCTCCGTGGAGGTCGTGACGATCGTCCTGCTGCTCCTGGCGCTGCACCTTCTTCCGGAGCGGAGCCCCCGCGAGGATTCGGACTTCGTCATCGGGCGCGACGCGGTCGTCTCGGTCGCGGCCGGCGGCGCGATGGCGGCGGTCTCGTGGATCCTGCTCACGACCGACGTCTCGACCATCTCGGACTTCTTCCTCGCCCAGAGCAAGCCGGGCGGCGGCGGCTACAACGTCGTGAACGTCATCCTGGTCGACTTCCGAGGGTACGACACCTTCGGCGAGATCGTGGTGCTGGGGATCGCGGCACTCGGCATCTACGCGCTGATCCAGGGGATGGGCGTACCGGAGAAGTGGCGGACGGGCTCTCCCATCGACGAGGTCCGCTACCCCCTGCTCCTGACCACGATCGTACGCCTCGCACTGCCGCTCGCGCTCACCGTGTCGCTGTTCCTCTTCATGCGGGGCCACAACCTGCCCGGCGGCGGCTTCATCGCCGGGCTCGTCACCGCAGTCGCGCTCGTCATCCAGTACGTCGGATCGGGCGTGGGCTGGACGCAGCAGCGGCTCGGGCGCGACCTCCACCAGATCATCGGGGCCGGGCTGCTCATCGCGGCGCTCACCGGGATCGGCGCGTGGATCTGGGGCTTTCCCTTCCTCACCGGATGGTTCGACTACTTCGACATCCCGCTCATGGGCGAGGTCGAGCTCGCGTCGGCGGTCCTGTTCGACCTCGGCGTCTACCTCACCGTCGTGGCCGTGGTGCTGCTCATGCTCGCCAACATGGGCAAGATCCGGAACGCCACCGCCGTCGACGTGCCGGACGACAGGGACTGACGCCATGGAACTCCTCGTCACCCTCTCGGTCGGTGTCCTCGTCGCAGGGGGCGTATTCCTGCTGCTCCGCGCACGCACGTTCTCGACGATTCTCGGACTCGCGCTGCTCTCGTACGCCGCGAACCTCTTTCTTTTCGCGTCGAGCTACGTGAGGACCGGGCTGGCTCCGATCTCGTCGCTGAAGGACGTGCCGTTCCCGGACCCCCTGCCGCAGGCGCTGGTGCTCACCGCCATCGTCATCAGCTTCGGCATGACGGGCTTCGTGGTCGTGCTCAGTCTCCGCGCGTACGCGGACCTCGGGTCGGATCACGTGGACGGCGGCGGTGACCTGCCGGCCGACGCCGGGACGGCCGACGCACGGGAGGGCTCCGGATGAGCCACCTTCCGATTCTCCCGGTCCTGCTTCCGGCGCTCACCGCCGTCGCGCTTCTGATTTTCGCGCGGATCGCCATCGCCACGCAGCGGGCGATCAGCATCCTCTCGATGCTCGCCATGGTGGGCGTCGCGGTCGCCCTCGTGGCCGAGGCATCCAGTGGCGTCCCTCTGCCCTACTACCTGGGCGACTGGCCGGCGCCCTTCGGGATCGTGCTCGTGCTGGACCGGCTCGCTGCGCTGATGGTCGGGCTCACCGCCGTCATCGGACTCGCGACGGTCCTGTTCGCGGCACACGGCTGGGATCTGGGCGGGCGGAATTTCCACGCCCTCCTGCACTTCCAGATCATGGGGCTGAACGGTGCCTTCCTCACGGGAGACATCTTCAACCTGTTCGTCTTCTTCGAGATCCTGCTGATCGCCTCCTACGGGCTGATGCTCCACGGAGGCGGACGGGAGCGCGTCGGAGCGGGCCTGCACTACGTCGTCCTGAACCTCGCGGGCTCCGCACTGTTCGTGATCGGGCTCGGGATGGTGTACGGATCACTCGGTACGTTGAACATGGCGGACCTCGCGACGCGGGTCGGCGAGGTCGGCGGAGGGCTCGACGCGGCGACCCGGGCGGCCGCCATGCTCCTCCTGGTGGTGTTCGCGCTCAAGGCCGCACTGCTCCCGTTGTACTTCTGGCTACCGCGCACCTACGGCGCCGCGTGCGCCCCCGTGGCGGCGCTCTTCGCGATCATGACGAAGGTCGGCGTCTATTCGATCGTCCGCGTCTACACGCTCGTCTTCCCGGGCGACGCGCCGGTGCTCGACGGACTTCCCGGCCAGGTCCTTCTGCCGATCGCGCTCGCGACCATCGTCCTGGCAGCACTGGGTGCGCTCGCGGCCCGGACACTCCGCGGCATGGTCGCGAACCTGCTGGTGGTGTCGGTCGGCGTGATGATGACGGCGATCGCGCTGTTCACCGAGGAGGCCCTGGCAGCGGGGCTCTTCTACATGGTGCACTCCACGCTGATCGTTGCGGCGCTCTTCCTCCTCATCGAGCTGATCGCCGGCGAGCGCGGTGAGGTGCGGGACGCGCTGGCGCCCGCGCCCCAGGTGCGGCACCCGGCGCTCCTCGGCACCCTGTTCTTCGTGGCCGCGGCCGCGATCGGAGGGCTTCCCCCCTTCGGCGGATTCCTCGGCAAGGTCTACGTGCTGCAGAGCGCGTCCGGTGCACCGGGCGTCCCCTGGATCTGGGGCATCGTGCTCGGCGGCAGCCTCCTCGGGATGCTCGCACTGGCACGGGGCGGGAGCGCGGTGTTCTGGAAGACGGCGGTCGAGGAAGATGCCGACGGGGGCACCGCCGAGGCGCCCGCGACCGAAGCGCCCACGGTCGGTCCGACGTGGTCCGTGCCGCACGGCGTCGGCTCGACGGTGCTGCTCCTGGCGGCGGTGACCGCGGTGGCGCTGCTCGCCGGTCCGCTCGCCCGCTACACGGACGCGGCCGCGGCCCAGCTCGCCGACCCGTCGGGCTACATTGGCGCCGTCCTCGACGGCGGACCCGAGGTGGCGGACCCGGAGGGGTACGGCGGATGAGCCAGACGAACGCGTCGAACACCGCCACGCCGCGTGGAGGCCTCCTGCCTCACCCGATCCTGTCCGTGATCCTGCTGGTGGTGTGGGTCCTCCTGCACCAGAACGTCCGCTCGGCCACCCTGGTCGGGGGTCTTCTGGTCGCCGTCTCGGTCCCGTTCTTCACCCGTCGCTTCTGGCCGGAACGGCCGCAGGTGAGGCGGTGGGGAGCGCTCATCCGCTTCGCGCCGGTATTCCTCTGGGACGTGCTGGTCGCCAACGTGCAGGTGGCGTGGCTGATCGTGAACGTGTGGCGGGAGCTCCATCCACGTTGGATCGTAATCCCGCTCGACATCACGAACCCGCACGCGATCGTGACCCTCGCCAACGTGATTTCGCTCACGCCCGGAACGGTCTCGTCCGAGCTCGGTCCCGACCGGAGGACGCTGCTCGTGCACAGCCTCGACGTGCCGGACGAACAGGCGGCGATCGACTTCATCAAGCGGCGCTACGAGGCCCCGATCCGGGAGATCTTCGAATGACGGAAATCGCCGTCGTCTTCGGCATCGTCTGCGTCGGGCTCGCCATGGCGCTGAACGTGTACCGCCTCGTCGCGGGTCCGGACGCGATCGACCGCGTCGTGGCGCTCGACACGCTCTACATCAACGCGATCGTGATGCTGGTGCTCGTCGGGCTCCGGCTGGACACGCTCGTGTTCTTCGAGGCCGCCCTGCTGATCGCGATGATGGGATTCGTCGGGACGGTCGCCGCCGCGAAGTATCTACGGCGCGGGAGTATCATCGAATGATCCTCGACGTCTTCGTCGGCACGCTCGTGATCATCGGCGCCGTGTTCACGCTGATCGGATCCATCGGACTCGCCCGGCTTCCAGACTTCTACACCCGCCTGCACGGCCCCACCAAGGCGACGACGCTCGGTGCCGGCGCGCTCATCATCGCGTCCATCACGCACTTCACTGTGAGCCAGGGCGCCGTGAACCTCCCCGAGGTGCTCATCGTGCTCTTCCTCTTCATGACCGCCCCCGTCAGCGCGCACCTCGTGGCTCGTGCGGCGCTCGTCCGCGACGTGCACTCCGTCACCGGCGGCTCGAGCACCGCGGGCGGGCATCGCCGACCGGATCACCAGCCGGGGGCCGACGAGCCGGCGAGGGTCGATCTCGAACCGTCTCCTCCGTCGGGCACCGAGTCCGGGCCGCAGGTGCCCCGATGAACCAGGAAGCGCTCGAACTCGACCACCTCCTCTATGCCACCCCCGACGTGGACGCCACGGTGGCCGAACTCGAGGACCGATTCGGCGTCGAGTTCCGGCCCGGGGGGCGCCACCCGGCGTGGGCCACGCGCAACCGCATCCTTCCCCTCGGGGATCGGCTCTACCTCGAGGTGATCGGGCCGGACCACGATGCCCCCGCGCCCGAGCGTCCGCGCATCCTCGGGCTGGATACCCTCGCGGCGCCGTCGCTCCGCTGGTGGGCCGTCCGTCCGTTCCTGCTGCCCCTCACGTGCGGCGAGTTCGAGACCGCCGGATACGTCCCCGGAGAGATCATCCAGGGCCGGCGCGAGCTGGAGGCAGGAGGCGAGCTCGCCTGGCAGATGACCGACCCGCACACGCGGCTCCTCGACGGGCTCCTTCCCCTCGTCATCGACTGGGAGTACGACTCCGCTCACCCCGGCGACGATTCCACGCCCGGCGTGAACCTCTCGGACTTCCGGCTCGAACACCCGGACCACGCCGTGCTCGGGCCCGTCTTCGAGAACCTTCGACTCCAGCCCGTCCACGCCGCAGACTCCCCCGCCCTCGTGGCGCGGTTCGACACGCCCAACGGCGTCGTCGAGCTCCGAACCTGAACCCGAGATCCGACCCATGCCTCGTACACGCTCGCTGCTCGCCGCCACCTTCGGGGTCGCCCTCGGCGGCCTCCTCATGGCGGCGCCGGTCGCCGCGCAGAGCCCGCTCCAGATCGCCATCGTCCCGCCGCTGCAGATCGTGCCCGAGGACGAAGCCGTGAAGGGCCTCCGCCTGGCCCTCTACGGGAAGAACACCGAGATGACCGGGCTCGACTACGGGCTCGTGCACCACACTACGGGGAAGTTCACCGGTCTCCAGCTGGGCCTCGTCGGGCTCAACGAGGGCGGCACGGAAGGCGTGCAGTGGAATCTCGTCACGATCAACGAAGGTGTGCTCGTCGGCGTGCAGCTCGGCCTCATCAACACCACGACGTCCGGCGAGGGGATGCAGTGGGGCGGCTTCAACCACTCCACCGACTTCCGCGGGCTACAGGTCGCGCTCGTCAACTACGCAGAGACGCTCGACGGCCTCCAGGTCGGCCTCATCAACATCATCCGCGAGGGCGGATTCCTGCCGGTCTTCCCCTTCTTCAACTTCTCGTTCGACTAGGGGCCGACTCGGGCTGAGGAGCCCGGGCCGAAGGCCCCTCAGCCGGCCCCGAGCGCGAGCAGCTCCGGCTCGGTCTCGCCGAGAATCTCGAGAATCGCCGCGCGCTCGTCGTCCTCGAGGTCTGAGGGCTGGCGGCCCTCGAGCGCCGCGACCAGCCGACGCGCGAACATCGACTTCGGCAGATCGGGCATCGCCCGGAACGCGTCGCTGTGCACGAGATAGCTCAGGCGATGCCGAAACAGCCGGGTCTCGAGATCGAGCTGCCGGAGGCTCGCCCCGGACCGCGTCGCCGGGCCCGCCGCTTCGAACTCCTCCGCGAACTCCGCGGTCCCGGCAACCGGAGACGGGAGCGGCAGCTCGTCGGCGAACACCATCGCCCGCATGAGCCGATCGACCAGCCATTCGACGCGCGAAATCGTGGCGGGCAGGTGACCTTCCGGTCCGACCGGCTCCACGGCGCCCGACCGGATCCGATACGCCTCCTGCTCGAGCGCCTCCTCCGTCTCCGCCCGAACGAGCGCGATGAGGTTGTGGACGTTCACCTGGTGGGTCAGCACCATCAGCGCCACGACGTCGCTGTGCGGCGTGGGGTACGGCTCGGTGAAGAAGTAGTCGCTCAGGTCGGTGACGTTCGTGCCGCCGAAGTCGAAGCCCGAAACGTAGGCATCGGCGTCCCCGATCTCGTGAGCGAGCGCGTCGGCGCGGACGTTCCCGGCGTGCGGCGTGTCGCCGTGCGTTCCCGTCACGTACCAGCCGCCCCATCGGCGGGCCCACGGGGTGCGGTCGCTCGTCGACCCCTCGTGCAGGTTCGCGACGGGATAGCCGAGCTCGTCCGGTAGAACGGAGAGCAGGATCAGGCCCGGCCGCCCACCGGTGACCGATCGCGACTCGTGGCACATCAGGCAGGTGGTGGACTTCGGGGACACCACCGCACGCTCCGGGTCGAACTGCGAGATCGTGTAGAATCGCACGTCACCCGTCGGGTCCACCGAGGCGATCTCGAGACTCGGACTCTCGAACACCCACGCGACGTACACGTCGTCGTTGAAGTAGATCGCGCGCGGTGACCACGGCGCGATCCGGTCTGTCTGGAGGCTCGTCCGCGAGAACACGAGCGTCTGCGACGACACCGGCACGTCCAGCGCCTCGAGCGTCGCCGCCAGGTAGCCGTGCGCCGAATCCCAGGTCAGTGCGACGTCCCCCGCCTCGATCCGCTCCCGAAGCTCCCACACCGGGTCGGCCAGATCCTGCGCCCGCGCGCCGAGCACGTCCGAACGCGGCGCGGCGCCCGCGACGGTCCCGAGACCGACCAGGGCCGGGATGAGGAGCAGAAAAGCGGCGTAGCGGAGCATGACAACGGCTCGGCGGTGAGTGCGGTCGCCGCCGCAGGCGGCGCATGACCGGAATCTACGTTCCGTCGACGCCGGCCGACACGGCGACGCACGGTCTCCGGCGCGCCCGTGTCAGACTGGGGGCGGACCGGTAGCAGGAGTGGCGGGGCTCGGGCACCACGCAATGGCCCGGTCCGTTTCCCGTAAACCCCTTGGCCCACGGACCTTGCATGCTTTGAGCCAGGCGTCGGCATCGGACCGACCCAAATCGCATGTAAACCGAAATGGACGTCGTGGCATAAATGAGGTCCCGGCACTCACGCCGGACCGTCGTGTTCGCACGTTGC
Organism: Longimicrobiales bacterium; assembly: GCA_028284495.1. Taxonomy (GTDB): domain Bacteria; phylum Gemmatimonadota; class Gemmatimonadetes; order Longimicrobiales; family Gaopeijiaceae; genus Gaopeijia. The sequence continues at coordinate 17,510 of JANQRP010000040.1, forward strand.
AGACCTACCAGGGCCACCATGCCGAACCGATCCGATCTGGGTGTCGCGATGAGCCTCGCCCTCGAACGGTGCGCACGATATGCGCCGGTCCATCGGCCCGTGGTCTTCGTCGGTCCGGTCGGCGCCGGGAAGACGACGCTGGCTTCGGCTCTCCATCGCGCGTCTGGCCGCACCGGGCGAATGGTGTCAGTGACGTCTGGCGAAGCGTCGGAGTCCATGTACCGGGACTCGCTGTTCGGCCACGTCCGGGGTGCCTTCACTGGTGCGACATCCGATCGCGCCGGCGCGATCGAACGCGCGGCCAACGGCACCCTATTGCTCGACGACCTCGCCTTCCTTCCCGTGGAGGTCCAGGTCGCCCTGCTGCGCACCATGGAAGAGGGCGCCTACTACCCGATCGGGTCGGACCGGGAGCGGAGCGTGACCTGTCGGTTCCTCTTCGCGACCACCGTCCCGCTGGCCACCCTGGTCGAATCAGGGTCGATGATTCCCGACCTGCGGAGCCGGCTCGGAGAGTTCGTCATTCGCGTCCCGGGACTTGCCGATCGACGGCAGGAGATCCCCGGCCTCGCCCGAACCTTCGCGGCCGACTTCAGGGTCGAGCACGGGCTGAGCCCGGAGGTCGACTTCAGCGAGGCCGCAATCCGATACCTCCAGCAGTACGACTGGCCGACGAACGTACGGGGGCTGCGTCACGTGGTGGAACGGGCGATCGTTCACGCAGGCCTGTTCGACGACCTCCCGCTGATCGAGCCGGTCCACCTTCCCGATCGGGTCGTCTCCTTCGATCCCGACGACGAGGCGCAGGCGTCATTGAATCGCGCGCTGGTGTCGAAGGCACTCCGCGACGCGGGCGGAAACCAGTCGGAAGCGGCCCGGCAGTTGGGTGTGCATCGGAACA
>JANQRP010000003.1 GCA_028284495.1 Longimicrobiales bacterium
CGTGAGGACGTCGGTCCTGACGGGCGAGGCCGACCCGGAGCCGGTCGGACCCGGTGACCCGGTCTGGGCGGGCACCGTGGTCGAGAGCGGGACGCTCACCGTGACGGTGGAGGCGGCGGGGTCGGCCACGCTCGTGTCCGAGATGGCGGAGGAGCTCGAACGGGCGACGGATCGGGCCCCCCGGGCGGGAGCGGCGGACCGGCTGGCGCCCTGGTTCACCGGAGCTACGCTCGTCGTCGCGGCCGCGACCGCGTGGGGGTGGACCGCGGCCGCGGGCTGGGGCGCCGCGCTCGCTCCGACCATCGCGGTGCTGGTCGTGGCGTGTCCCTGCGCGCTCGCCCTGGCGCGGCCACTCGGCGCCGCCGCCGGGCTCGGCGCCGCGGCGCGGCGCGGGCTCTTTCTCCGGTCGGGCGAAGCGCTCCTGCACCTCGCGAACACCGACCTCGTGGTCCTCGACAAGACCGGCACGCTGACCCACGGCGCGCCCGACGTGCTCGAGGCCCGCGACGACACGCTTCGCGTCGCCTCGGCGCTCGAGCGCTGGTCGATCCACCCCGTGGCCCGCGCCATCGTCGACGAGGCGATCCGCCGCGGAATTCCGCTACCGGAGGCGCACGCCGTGGTCGAGACGCAGGGCCGCGGCGTGACCGGGCGGGTGGACGGGGCCACGTGGCGGCTCGAGGCGGGGGAGGCCGGCGAGGTCGTTCTGTCGGGCCCGGGCGCGGCAGCGGGCAGCATTCGGCTCGGCGACCGGATGCGTCCAGACAGCATCGACGCGGTTCGGACCCTCGAGGCGCTGGGCGTGGAGGTCGTCCTCCTGACGGGTGACCATCCCGGCGTCGCGCGGCGCATCGCTGCCGAGGTCGGGGTGAGCGTGGCGGGGGCAGCCGTCCGACCCGACGAGAAGGCTGCGTGGATCCGCGCGCGGATCGCCGAGGGCCGGTCCGTGCTGTTCGCGGGCGACGGCCTCAACGACGGCCCGGCGCTGGGGGTGTCGACGGTCGGAGTGGCGATGGGATCAGGCGCGGCGGGAGCGGTCCTGGCGGCCGACGGGGTCGTGGGCGTCCCGTCCCTCCGTCCGCTGGCCGCGGGCCTGCGCGCCGCGAGGGCCGCCCGGAGGACGATCGCGCGGAGCCGTGTCCGCTCTGTCGCCTACAACGTGGTGGCGGTGGCGCTCGCGGCGGCCGGATGGGTGAACCCGCTCGTGGCGGCCGTGCTGATGCCGGCGTCGAGCCTCCTCGTCGTGGCCGGCGCGATGTCGGTCGAGCGGGCGGTGCGATCGGGCGACGTGACCGAGTTTCCGCGGTCCCACGCACCTTCCGGTTCGCTCGAGCTGGGGCGTGCGGCATGAACGCTCTGCTCTTTCTCGTGCCGGTGGCCTTGGGTCTCGGCGTCGTCTTCGTCATCCTGTTCCTGATCGCCGTCCATCGCGGTCAGTTCGACGATCTGGACGACCCTCCCGAACGAATCCTGCACGACGATTGAACAACGCCGGCCCCCGCATCGTTTCCCTGATTGCCAGCGCGACCGAGATCGTCGACGGGCTCGGCTACTTCGACCAGCTCGTCGGGGTGTCCCACGAGTGCGACCACCCGACCGGCGTCGATGCGCTTCCCCGCTGCAGCTCCCCCAAGGTCGATCCGGCGAAATCGAGCGCCGCGATCGATCGGGACGTCCGCCGGATCGTGGCCGACGGTCTCAGCGTCTACGCGGTCGACGTCGACCTGCTTCGAGAGCTGCGCCCCGACGTGATCGTGACGCAGGACCACTGCGAAGTGTGCGCCGTGTCGCTCTCGGACGTCGAGGACGCCCTCTGCGCGCTCGATCTGCCCGACACGACGGTCTGTTCGCTGCACCCCAGGGACATGACCGACGTGCGCGAGGACATCCGAAAGGTCGCCGCGGCGCTGGAGAACTCCGCCGCGGGCGAGCGACTGATCGCCGACATGGACGAGCGGATCGAGGCGGTCGCCGCGACGACCGCGGGCCTGGACCGTCCTCGCGTCGCGCTCGTCGAGTGGCTGGCACCCCCGATGGTGGCCGGCGGCTGGATGCCGGACATGGCGCGCGCCGCCGGCGCGGACCCGATCATCGTCACGGACGCCGAGCACTTCGAGACCGTCGACTGGGACCGCCTCGCCCGGGAGGATCCGGACGTCGTGGCGGTGCTGCCGTGCGGATTCGGGCTCGAGCGAACGCGGAGGGAGGTCGTGGAGCCCGACGTGCGGGCTGGGCTCGAGGGCATTCGCGCAGTGCGGGAGGGACGGCTGCTGCTTCTGGACGGGAACGCCTACTTCAACCGCCCGGGTCCCCGGCTCGCCGATTCGGCCGAGCTGCTGGCGGGTGCCCTCCGTCCCGAACTCTTCCCCGAGTTCGCGGCGCGGTACGCGCAGGCCTTCGACTGGGCCCGGCCCGACTGACGCGGGTCCCGACGCTCCGTGCGCGAGGTCGGACGGTCACCCGGTGCACGAAAAACGGGGCGGAGCGCGAAGGCTCCACCCCGTCGTTGTCCTGCTACCGCCACTTCTCCGGATCGACGCGGCGTCGCGCCGATCCATCTATGTCCCGGCCCACGTCCCGGGCCATGTCCCGAGCCGGAGCCGGGTCCTCCTGCGATCCGTCAGTCGATCGAAGCGTGGGGCGCGGGTGCCGGAACATCCACCACCGTCACCACGTCCACCCATCCGTCCGCACCTGCCCCGGTCACCCGATCGCCCGCACGGACCCACAGAAGGAGTGCCGTCAACACGAGCATCACTATCCCCACCACATCCCGAGCCCTGCTCGGCTTCGCGTACCGTATCATCGTCCTCGTCCTCACGTCTCTGCCGGACCCTCCGGCGTTCACCCACCACTACGGGAGAGACACAAGGAAGATTCAATCGGGTTGCACGCGGGCCGAAACAGGCGCGTAACGGGCGCGGGTCAGACGTCGCGCCGCTCCACCACGGCGCGGGCGAGCAGCTCGATCGACACGGGCGCGCTTCCCTCCGCCTTGTTGCCGACCACCACGAGTGGATTCGCCCCGATCTCGAGGATCCGCTGCACGGTGTCGGCCACGTCGCTCCGCCGCTCCGCGTCGGGCGCAGCGAGTGCCGCGAATGGAGCCCACCTCTCTCGCGCCTCGGCGTAGCGGTGCCCGGGCTGAAGCATCCATCGAACCACGGCCGGATTTCCACGAACCGGCGGCACGGCGTCGAGCTGCTCCACCACCGACGGCATCGTCGGGTGCACGACGCAGGCATGCCCGGCTCCCGCGTGATGCACGGCCGCCATGTAGTCACGTGTCAGGAAGGCCGCGGTTCGGATCTCGACCGAGTAGTGCGGCCCGTCGGGGAGGGCATCCAGGAATCGGTACAGCCGCTCGGCGAAGGCTCGCGGGCCACCGAGGGCCCGATCGGCGAGCGGGGGAAACTGGAAGAGAACGGAGCCCAGCGTCTCGCGGAGACCGTTCGCGGCGGGCCCGATCACCCGGTCCGCCGCCCAGGCGGGGTTCAGGAAGATGTCGGAGTCCGAGCCGGGACCGTCCGCGAAGAGGAGCCTCCGGTCGGCCTTCACGACGAAACGGAACTCGTCCGGCACCTGCTCGCGATAGAGCCGGAAGCTCCGTTCGTCGAGCGTGTCGTAGTACGTGCGGCCCAGCCCGACGCATCGGAGCAGGGGATGTCGTGCGTAGGCCGCGAGCCCGTGCGTGCCCAGGACTCGCGGCGATGGAGCGCGGTCCCAGACCAGGCCCGCCCACCCGGGGAAGGTCCAGGACGAGGTCCCCATTCGCAGCTCCGAGGGGAGTGTCGTCGCGAGGGTGCGGAGTGTCTCCGCGCCCGGACTGACGTCCACGGGCGCGGCGGGGCCTTCTGCAAACAGGTCCGGCTGGTTCGGCGTCATGGGACGAGCCACGCCCGTGGCGTCCGGCCGCTCCGAAGAAGCTGGCCGTGACTCGCGTAGACCGGGTAGTGTAGACCGGCCGATGGCCCGGATCGATCATCGGCACACCCACGTACCGGAGGACGCATCGTGGCTGGCTCTTTGTCGAATTCGTGGACGCTCGTGAAGGCCAGCGCCAGGGTCCTGTCGATGGATCGGGAACTCCTGGTGTTTCCGCTTCTGTCCGGCATCGCCTCGGTGCTGTTGATGGTGAGCTACTTCGGACCGATCGGGCTGCTGGGCGGATGGGAGCTGCTGGATCAGGACGCCGGAGGCTACCTGAGCTCGGTCATCTTCTTCGGATTCTATCTCATCCAGTACTTCGTCGTCTTCTTCTTCAACACCGCGCTCGTGGGCGCCGCGCTGATCCGGATGGAAGGCGGCGACCCGACGATCTCGGACGGGATGTGGATCGCATGGGACCGCCTCCCGGCGATTCTCGGCTACGCCGCCATCTCCGCGACCGTGGGCATGATCCTCCGCACGCTGGCCGAGCGCATGGGCTTCATCGGGCGCATGGTCGTCTCCGCGCTCGGAATCGGCTGGGGCCTCGCGACGTTCCTCGCCGTGCCCGTCCTGGTGTCGCGCGACATCGGGCCGGTGGACGTCGTGAAGGAGAGCGCGTCTCTGTTCCGGAGGACGTGGGGCGAGCAGGTCGTCGGGAACTTCGGAATCGGGTGGGTCGGATTCATGATCGCGATCTCCTGGACGATCCTCGTCGGGGGCACGCTGTTCGTGCTCTCCTCGCTCGGCATCGGCATCGCCGTGTTCCCGGTGCTCGCGATCGCACTCCTCGGCTACGTGGCCCTCGGACTCTTCCTGTCCGCGCTGAAGGGGATCTACACGGCGGCGCTGTACCGCTACGCCTCCACCGGTGAAGCCGGTATGATGGACTCCTGGATCGTCGAGCAGGCGTTCCGCCGAACCTGACGTACACAGGACCCGACCGACCCACGGATCGAGCATGGCCAAGACGAATTCCTTCGACGTCTCCACGAAGATCGACCTCCAGGAGGTCGACAACGCGATCAACCAGGTGAAGAAGGAGATCGCGACGCGCTACGATTTCCGCGGCACGGACACCTCGGTCGACTTCGACCGCGCGGCCGGATCGATCCTGATCGAGGCGGACGACGACTACAAGCTCACGGCCGTGCTGCAGATGGTCCGCGAGAAGTTCGTCCGGCGCGGCGTGCCGGTGAAGAACATCGACGAAGGTGCGCCGGAGGACGCCTCGCTGGGGCGGAAGCGTCAGCGGGTCGGCCTGAAGCAGTCGATCGACACCGATACCGCGAAGAAGATCGTGAAGGCCATCAAGGACCAGAAATTCAAGAAGGTCCAGGCGTCGATCCAGGGGGACGAGGTCCGGGTTTCCGCCCCGAAGCGGGACGAGCTCCAGGAGGTGATCGCGTTCCTCAAGACCGAGGACTTCGGGCTCGAGCTGAGCTTCGGCAACTACCGCTAGCGGCGGCGTCGGCGTGAAGGTCCAGATCTTCGGCACCAGGTCGTGCCAGGACACGCGGAAGGCCGAGCGCTTCTTCAAGGAGCGCCGAGTCCCGATTCACTTCGTCGACCTCAAGCGGAAGGCGGCGTCCAGGGGCGAGTTGCGGCGGTTCGTGCAGAAGTTCGGCACGGATGCGCTGATCGACCGCGACTCCCGCCGATTCCTGAACCTGGGTCTGCACGCCGCTCATCACTCGGAGGACCGCTGGCTCGAGATCATGTCGGAGGAGCCGGGGATTCTCGTGACGCCGCTCGTTCGAAGCGCCAACGGGCTCTCGGTGGGGCACGACGAGGACGCGTGGAAGGGATGGGTGGACGGGTGACCCGACGCGCCGAGGAGCGGGTGGCCAGAATGGTCCGGAACGTGCAAAGTGGCGTACCACGCCGGTGGGCCGGCGGGAGGGACTGAAGCGCCAGTTTCAGCCGTGCACTGCGTGTCCGCGACCTCGACGAGCGTCGACACGCCGACGTACGACGGTGCCAGGGCTCCTCAGGTGCAGGGTCGACGCAACAGTTCTCGTGCGGAGTACTCGGATGGCCACGAAGGTCCGGTTCAGCCCGAAGATCGGCCTCTGGGCGATGATCGCCCTGGTCGTCGCGGCCGTTCTCGGTCTCGTCGGGAAGGCGAACGACCTGCGATGGGTGTTCGGTCTGTCGGCCGGCGTCGAGCCGCTGGGCGTGATCTGGATCAACGCGCTCCAGATGACGGTGATCCCGCTCATCGTCACCCAGCTTCTGGCGGCGCTCGTCCGGCCGGGCGCGAGTGGATCCGTCGGCCGCCTGGGCGGGAGCGCGATCGTGCTCTTCCTGGCCATGCTGCTGACCGGGAACGTGCTGACCATCCTGGTCGCGCCCGCCATCCTCTCGAACTACCAGGTCTCGCCGGACGTGGTCGCGGGCCTTCGGGTCGAGTCGATTCCGGAGTCTGCCCTCGCGGCGGCCCAGCAGGCCCCCGGGGGCGTCGCCGAGTGGCTCATCGGGCTGGTCCCGACCAATCCGGTAGCCGCTTTCGCCAGCGGAAACATCATCCAGATCCTGGTCTTCACGATCCTCGTCGGGATCGCGATCGGGCGGCTGGACGACGAATCCCGCCAGCCGCTCGCGCGCGCGATCCACTCGCTCGCCGAGTCCATGATGATCCTGATCGGCTGGGTCCTCTGGGGAACTCCGGTCGGCGTGTTCGCCCTCATTCTGGCCGTGACCCTGACGTCGGGCATCGGCGCGATGAGCCTGCTCGTCTGGTACGTGGTCGTGCTGTGCGGGCTGCTCATCGCCGCGACCCTGCTGCTCTACCCGATCACCGCACTGCTCGGACGAACCACCATTCGCAGGTTCGCGCTGGCGGCGATGCCCGCGCAGCTGGTCGCGCTGGGCACGCGCTCGTCGCTCGCGTCGCTGCCCGCGCTGATCCAGGGCGGCAGCGAGAAGATGAAGCTTCCGCCGAGCGCGACCGGATTCTTGCTGCCCCTGTGCGTCTCGACGTTCAAGCTGAACCAGTCCATCTCGCCGATCTTCAAGTTCATCCTCCTGGCGCACTTCTTCTCCGTGCCGCTGGGCATCGGCGACTATGTGACGTTCGTGTCGGTCTCGATGCTGCTCAGCTTCGGCGTGGTGGGCGTGCCTCGCGGCGGGGGCGGGTTCAAGACCCTCCCGCTCTACCTCGCGGTAGGGATTCCGATCGAGGGCGTCGTGCTGATGGAGGCGGTGAAGACCATTCCCGACTTCTTCATGACCGCGCTGAACGTGACCGCCGACATGAGCGTCGCGACCATCCTCACCCGCGATACCCGCACCGACATGGGCGGGGCCGGTGTCTCGATGCCCGCTCCGACCTCGGCCCTGGCCGTGGAGACCGACGGATGATCCACTTCATCGTACCCGAGGCCGAGGCCGACCTCCCTCTCGACTACTTCGACAGGGGCGGGATCCAGGGTCGGGCGTCGGTCATCACATTCGAGGAGGTGCTGGAGCGCGAGTCGCTACCGCTCGGCGTGTACGTGTTCGGCGGGGTCAATCTGCTGCGCCCCGCGACGGCTCATCTCCTCACCTCGGTGCACGAGCAGCTCGCGCGGGCGACCGGCGTGGTTCCGCTCAACCACCCCGTCCGATCTCTCCGGCGGTACGAGCTCATTCGCGCGCTCCGGGACCGTGATCTCATCCCCTACACGGCCTACGGAGCCTGGGAGGACTACTCCTCCGTGCGGCTGCCCGCGTTCGTGCGCCCTCGAGACATCGACACGGTGATCCCCGAGCTACGGCACTCCATCCGGGAGATCGAGCGCGACATCGGCAACGCCATCTCGTGGGGGCGACCCGCGGAAGAGCTGGTCGTCATCGAGTTCGCGGACACCTCCGTGGACGGACTGTTCACGAAGTACGCGGCGCACCGGGTGGGCGATCGGATCCTCGCCAGGTCGATCGATCGCGGGACGCACTGGGTCCAGCGACGCCAGCACAGCGACATAACCATGGCGCTCATCGACGAAGCGGCCGAGTACGAGGAGTCGAACCCCTGGGAGGATCAGATTCGCGAAATCTTCGAGATCGCGAGGATCGAGTTCGGCCGCATGGACTTCTCGGTGGTCGATGGCCGTGTGATCTGCTGGGAGATCAACACGCTGCCGTCGATGCATCGTCCGCACGGCGTGGCCGAGCTGCCCGAGGATCTGCGCGCGGCCCGGCTCCCGGGCCGTGAGCGGTTCGCCGAGCGGCTTCGAGATGCGTTCGAAGTGCTGCTGGATCAGGCCGACGCCATCCCGGGTGTGGACGCCCCGGACGGGGGCAGCGTCGCGATCCGGCACGACCCCGGAGACCTGGCCGCCGCCCGGCACGAGGTCGCGACGCGCGGGCTGGGGATGGATGCAACCGGGCCGCTGCCGTTTCCGCGGATGCGGCGCATGCTGGGTCCACTCAAGCCGATCCTCCGGCCCATCGCCACCCGAACGATCTACCCTCTCCTCGCTCGCCTCTCGCGCGGCTGAACTCTCGCACGCTCACCCCTCCCGCCACCGCTGCAACTTTTTCGTCCCCCGACTCGTCGGATGGATGAAGGGTGACGCCGGAGGGCGGCACCGCGGCCGTCGGGGAAGCCATCACGGAAGGGGGAGGCATGGGGATCAGGACGGATCTGACGTCACTCGGCGCGATCGGACTGGGGACTGCAGTGGCGTTCGCCGGCACAGGGGCGCTCCTCTTCGCGGGCACCTCCCACACCGTCGACGTGAACGTCGGCAGCTGTGTCGACGTGCCCGCGATCGCGACGCTGGCTGCGCTTCCGGCCGTGCCGGAGGCTCCCGAGCCGCATCGCGTGAGCGTCGTCGTTTCGGACCGGATCGAGGTCCGCACGGAGTGCCTCACCGACCTCGGCGCTCGAATCGAGGCCGTGCGCGTGCGAGCGCGAGCGCAGGCGGGGGAGGCGCGGGCCCGGGCCGCCGAGGTCCGCGTGCGGGCGGAGGAACTCCGGGTCAGGGCCGAGGAGATCAGGGCCGAGGCGCTCGAGAGCGGAGAGGTGGATGCCGAGCGCATCCAGGAGCTCGTCGAGGCGGCCCTCGAGGACGCCGGGATCCGGCGCGGGGGCTCCTGGGGCAACTGACCCCGGCGCCTCACACGAAGCCGGCCTGCGCGAGGAGCCGATCCTCCCAGGTGGTGTCGGGTGGGGGCCGCATCTGGGCGCGATACCAGGCGAAGGTCTCCCGCATTCCCGATTCGAGGTCGCGCAGTTCGACGTCGAGTACGTCCCGCACCCTGTCGCCCGTGACGCCGAGCGCCGGGATGTCGAGGTAGGCCCCGAAATAGAGTGGCGGCTCCAGAAGCTGTCCGCCCGCAGCCTCGATGGTCGATCGGGGCACGTGCACGAGGTCCGGCTCCACCGCCGCCACCCGGGCGAGAGTCCGCACGAAGTCGTTCTGTGTCACCGGCGGGCCGGCCAGGTTGAAGGCCCGCCCGCGTCCGCGGTCGTCGAAGGCCGACCGGATCGACGCGTCCGCCACGTCCGCGGCGTGGACCCACTGCATCGTCCGCTCTCCGTCCTCGGGCACCAGGATCGGTCGGCCGGCCATGAGGCGGTCCCAGAAGAACGCCTCGCGCGGAAACGGGTTGTAGGGCCCGTAGACGAACGCGGGGCGGATCGTGGCGACGGGCAGGCCCTCGTCCTCGGCTTTCCGGAAGAGCGCGAGCTCGGTCTCGGCCTTCTGCACGCCGTACATGTTCGGATCGGACGAGGGGCGGAGCGCGGCCTCCTCGTCGAAGGGGCCCTCACCCGGACGCGGTTCCGGGTACGCGGCCACGCTCGAGGTGAACACGTAGCGCGTCAGGCCGGGGTGGGAGATCGCGTCGACGGTGGCGCACACCTGGTCGGCGGTCGTTCCGTGCTGCCAGTCGTACACGTTGTCGAACACGACGTCGAATCGCCGATCGCCGACAGCGTCACGGACAGCGCCCGCGTCGTTCCGGTCCGCCAGAAGCTCGCCGACGCGATCGCCGAAGGGCGTGCCGGGGCTGCGGTGCAGGATGGTGACCGCGTCGCCCCGCTCGAGGAGCGCTTCGACGAGTGGGCGGCCGATCAGACTCGTGCCGCCGATTACGAGAGCGTGTGCCATGCGGGTACCGGGTGGAGTGAGGTCGGCGACCGAGCCTAGGCCGCATCGTCGCGCCCCGGCAAGGAGGACGCGCGCTTGCCGCCATCCGGGGCCGGCGACACCATCCTGTTCCTTCGCTCCCCCGGTGACCGAGGTCTCCCGAAGATGAAGCTCTGGTCGCGCGCCGCCGACGTCGCCGCGAGGACGCCAGCCGCCAGAAATCGCCTCGTCGACTTCCTCCGTGCGGCGTCCATCCTGGCGGTGATCTCGGGCCACTGGATGCTCACGGCGCCCTACCTCGTTGGGGGCGAGGTGGTACTCGGAAACATGCTGGAGCTCGCCGACTTCACGCGGTGGCTCTCGTGGGCCTTCCAGGTGATGCCCGTGTTCTTCCTCGTGGGCGGGTACGCCAACGCCGCGTCGTGGGGGGCAGCGCTTCGCGATGGCAAGCCGTTCGCAGCGTGGCTCGACTCGCGGCTGCGGAGGCTCCTTCTGCCCGTGCTGCCGCTGATCGCCCTCTGGGTGGTGCTCGCCCCGGTGGGCCGGGCGCTCGGACTCGACCCGTCGCTCGTCGAGGGAGCGTCGCGCATTGCGCTCGTGCCGATCTGGTTCCTCGCGATCTACTCGGTGATCATCCTCTTCGTCCCGCTGACCTATCGCTGGTGGGAGCGGTACGGGTTCTGGTCGTTCATCCTGCCGGCGGGTCTCGCGACGCTCGACGACGCCCTCTTCTTCGCGGGGTTCGCGGCGCTTGGCTGGCTCAACTACCTCTTCATCTGGATCGCCGTCCACCAGCTCGGCTACGCATGGATGGACGGCAGAATCTCGTCCCGGCCGGCTCGGATGGCGTGGGGGGTCGCCGGGCTCGGCGCGCTCGTGGGGCTGACGGTCGCGGGACCGTATCCGATCGCCATGATCAGCGTTCCCGGGGGGGAGATCAGCAATACGCTGCCGCCCAAGCTCCCGCTGCTGGCGCTCGCGATCGCGCAGGCGGGCCTGGTGCTCGCCGCCGAGTCTCCTCTCCGGCGTTGGCTCTCCCGGCCGACGCCGTGGACGGCAGCTGTTCTGCTCAACGGCATGATCATGACCATCTACCTCTGGCACTCGACGGCGATGGTGCTGATCATCGCGCTCGCGGGTCGGATGGGCGGGATCGGGCTCGGCGTGGATCCCGCCACCGGCGCGTGGTGGGCGGTTCGCCCGATCTGGCTCGGGATCTACGCCGTGGCACTCGCCACCATGATGCCGCTGGTCGCCCGCTTCGAGCGCATGCCGGGGCCCGGCCGCCATGCGTCGGCCCTCCGACAAGTCGCCGGGGCGCTCGCGATGTGCGTCGGGCTGGCGCTCCTCTCCTACGCGGGTCTGGGCGGCGCGACGCCGCTCCCGGTTCAGGTGGTGGGCGCGGTCACGCCGCTGGCGGGCGCACTGATCGCGGGGCTGCTGCTCACCCCGTCGAAGTGAGCCGGAGGGCGGCCTCCGTGGCCTTCGCGAGGATCTCGTCCTCGTCCGCCACCTCGATGCGTCGGTCGTGCATCAGCACCCGGCCGGCGCACACCGTCGTATGCACCACGCTCCCGTTCGCGGCGTAGACCAGGTCGGACGACGTGTCGTGGCCGGGGCGTGTCGCCGGGCCCGACAGATCGAGCAGAAGGAAGTCCGCCGGCTCGCCCTCGGCGATGCGTCCGTTGGCGCCCGGGTCTTCACGGTCGAACACCGCCGCCGCCTCGGTCGTCACGAGCGCGAGCGCCTCGCGCGCCGGCAGCGTGGTCGGGTCGCCGGAGCGATGCTTCTGGAGCAGCGCGAGGAGCTTCAGGTCCTCGAAGAGGTCGAGGTTGTTGTTCGAGGCCACGCCGTCGGTGCCGACCAGCACCCGCAGGCCCGCGTCCCTCGCCGCCCGGAAGTCGAAGATCCCGCCCACGGCGAGCTTCAGGTTGGCGGCGGGATTGGTCACGGCGGTCGCGCCCGACTGGGCGAGCAGTGCCCGCTCGTCGTCGTCGAGGTGAACGCAGTGGGCGGCCACGAGTCGCTCGTTCACGAGCCCGAGTCGGTCGAGCAGGCGAGTGGGGCGCACACCATGGGCGGCGAGGCAGTCCTGTACCTCGCCGAGCGTCTCGGAGAGGTGGATGTGGAAGGGGAGGTCGTGCGCACCGGCGAGGTCGCCGAGCCAGTGGAGGTTGCGCCCGGATACCGAATAGATCGCGTGCGGCGCGATGGACGCACGCACCCCGGGTCCCCAGTCGCCACGCTGCTCGAGCCACGACTCCACCTCGGTGCGCCATCGCGCTTCGACCGACGCCTGGCCAAAGTCCACGAAGGCGGCCCCGATCACGGCGCGTACGCCGAGCTCCTCGGCGGCCCGGGCGATCGCGGGCGCGTGCCAGTACATCTCGTTGAACCGGGTCGTGCCGGACCGGATCATCTCGACGATGGCGAGGCGCGTCCCGTGGTAGACGTCGTGTGCCGTCATCCGGACCTCGGCGGGCCAGATCCGTTCCCGTAGCCAGGTCATCAGCGGCAGGTCGTCGCCCCACCCTCGAAAGAGGGTCATCGCGGCGTGCGTGTGCCCGTTGGTGAGCGACGGGACGAGATGCAGGCCTTCGGCGTCGAGCGTCCGGGCAGGCGGCGCGTGCCCCGAGCGTCCGGGGTCCGACGCGTGAACGTCTCCCGCCTCGGCGTCCGCGATCCGTGTGATCCGGCCGTCGCGGACCGACACGTCCACGACCCGCCCCTCGAGCAGCGCGCCGCGGAGGTGGAGATCCATGGTGGGAGTCACGACGGGGTCGGCCGACCGGCCGGAGCGCTACGGGTCGCCCCGGATCAGCCGCTGGAGATCCAGGTCTGCAGCGCGCGGAGGAGCTTCGAGTCGAACCAGGTGCCGCCGGTACCGACCAGCGTGCTCATGGCCTCCTTCACCGACATCCGGTCGCGGAACGGCCGGTCCTCAGTGATGGCGGTCCAGTACTCGGCGAGGGCCACCACCTGGCCTCCGAGCGAGATCTCGCTGCCCCGCTTCCCGTCGGGGTAGCCGGACCCGTCCACCCGCTCGTGGTGCTCCAGAACGAAGCGGGGCACGTCGCCGAGGTGGTCCATCGGCATGAGGATCTCCGCCCCCCGGCGAGGGTGCGCGGCCACGTGACCGAACTCCTCCTTGGTGAGCTGGCCCGGCTTGTTCACGACGTCGTCCGGCACGGCGATCATGCCCAGGTCGTGCAGAAGTCCCGCGGTCCGGATGACCGACACCTGGTCGGCCGGAAGGCCGAGCGCCCGCGCCACCCCCGCCGCGCAGTTGGCTACGGCCTGACTGTGCCCGCGGAACAGCGGAGTTCTCGCCTCCTGGGCGTTGAGCAGAGCGGTGAGGGTGCCGACCGTCACCTTCTTGAGCACGCTCGCCTGCCGCCCCGATTCCTGGCGCACGGTGGCCTCGGCCTGATGCGCCGCATCCTCGCGGGTGTACGCCACGAGCGCCCGCCGCAGCACCCGCGTGAACGGTTCCGACCCGATCGGCTTCATCACGTAGCCGAAGGCACCGGCCCGGAGGGCGAGATCCGCGCTGGCCTCGTCGCCACCGCGGGCGAGGAGGACGACCTTCGCGAAGGGCTCCACGTCGAGCACCCCCTGAACGAAGTCGAGACTCGACATCGAGGGAAGATCGTGATCCTTCACCACGATCGGGTGCGGCGTGTCCGCCATCGCCGCCAGCGCCTCGCCGGCGTCGGAGAAGGCGACGACCTCGTAGCCGGCCCGCTCCAGCGCCGCCCGGCAGCCCTCGATGATCCGGTCGTCGTCCGCCACCACGACCACGGTGTCGTCGCGGTCCGGAGGGCGGGTCGGGTCGGTCGGAATCATCGAGGAATCTGCTGCCATCTGCGAAGTCGGGGCCGGATCGGGGTTCACGGTCGTCACCGTGCCCTCAACATAGCGCGAAAACGGCAGATTCGCCCGTTCCGCGCCGAACCACGCCTGCCTCTCCTTCAGGCGGGTGGGAGATACCGCTCCTTGTAGATGGTCCTGCGGAAGAGCCACCCCGCGAACGCCCCGAGCCACTTGAGCGGATAGTGCTTGAATCGGAGGTCGATCAGCTCGATCAGGTTGCCCTCGAGGTCCTTCGCGAAGAAGAAGGTGTGGTAGCGGGGCGAGTTCTCCGGCTCGCTCACGATCTCGACCCCGTGACTCACCAGCCAATCGTGCCACTTCCGCGTGTTGATCACGTCGATGCCGATGTGCGTCAGCCCGACTCGGTTCCACGGGATCTCGACCGGGTCCTGGTCCGGCCTGAACTCGAAGATCTCCAGGATACCGCCCCCCGGGAGGCGGAGCCATCCGATGGTGACCTGCGGCGCCTCGTGGTCCACGCCGAAGAACTCGCGGACCCGCTCCGGGGGGGCGTCTCCCACCCCGACGAGGCGCGCGCCGAACACCTCGGCGTAGAACTGGACGAAGGCGTCGAAGTCCCGGACGGTGATTCCGACGTGGCTGAAGGATCGTGCCCTCACGGGGTCGCTCCTGGCTCGGAGATGGGTGGGGGGAGACGCCTGCCCGGCGTGGAGAGAAGTCTAGTCAGAAGTGCTTGTCCGCGATGTGATCGGCGGCGCGGAGCGCCTGCGCGGCGACGGTGAGGCCGGGATTCACGGCCGCGGACGACGGGAAGAAGGACGCGTCCACGACGAACAGGTTCTCGACGTCGTGACTGCGGCACCAGGGATCGAGCACCGACGAGGCGGGGTCGGTGCCGAACACTGCGGTGCCGCACTGATGGGTCGTGTTGACGACGCCCATCGACACCGGCACTGCCGCCCAGAACCCCGCCTCACGAAGCAGCTTTCGCGTGACCTCGATGAGTTCGGCGTGTGCCTCCGCGTTGTGCGGACGGTACGCAAGCCGGATGCGACCATCGTCGGTGAGCGTCACGCGGTTGTCGGGGTCTGGAAGGTCCTCGGTCATGACCAGCCACTCCGAGCCCCGCTCGAACCACATGCGGTACAGCCACGCGGGGATGTGACGCGCGAGGCCCGAGCCGCCGCTCTTCGCCATGTCGGCGTAGGCGCGCCCCTGCGACTGGACGTTGCCGAGCGGGTGGCGACCGTCCGGTCCGTGCAGGTAGAAGTCGTTGATGGCGAGGGTCTTCGCGAACTCGGTGTCGTGCCGCCGGGGCATGAAGGCCCCGATCATGGTCGAGAGGTGCGCCATGTACCGACGACCCACGAGGCCCGAGGAGTTCGCGAGGCCGTCGGGGTGGGCCGCGTTCGGCGACCGGAGGAGCAGCGCGGCGGAGTTCACGGCGCCACAGGAGACCACGAACAGCGGCGCCTCGACACGAACCTCGCCGTCGGCGCGGACGATCTCCGCGGCGGTCACGCGCTCGCCGTCCGGGCCGGTTACGAGACGTCGGGCGTAGCTGCCCGTCCACAGCGTGACGTCGCCCTCGTCCATCGCCGGGGTCATGGCGCAGACGTCGGCGTCGCTCTTCCTTCGGATCATGCACGGGAACGAGTTGCAGGTCGCGCAGAGCACGCAGCCTCCCTCCCGTCCGGGTTCGATCACGCCGAGCGGCTGATGCGAGGGGTTGAGCCCCATCTCGCGGAAGCGTTCGGCGACCCGGGCGATACGCCCCTGGTGCTCGATGGGGGGATTCGGGAAGGGACCCCGGGGCGGCTCGGTGGGGTCGAGCCCGGCCTCGCAGTGGACGCTGTACATCCGCTCGGCTCGCTCGTAGAAGGGCGCGAGCGTGGCGTAGTCGATCGGCCACGCGGGCGACGTGCCGCCCCGGTGCTCGAGTTCGCCGAAGTCCTCCTCCCTGAACCGATACAGCACCGATCCCCAGAACTTCGAGTTTCCACCCACGCAGTAGTGCGTGTAGGGCGAGAACTCCTCGTCGTGGCGATCGACCCACATCTCGGGCGTCCGGTAGCGCTGCGCCCCCCACACCTCGGCCGGGTCCCAGTTGGCCGGCTCCTGCGGAATGAAGTCACCACGCTCGACCACCAGGATGCGGGCCCCGGTGGCCGCGAGGCGGCGTGCCACGGTCCCGCCACCCACGCCGCTCCCCAGCACGACGACGTCGAACGCCTCGGTCATGCGGGGTCGTCGCGCCCGGTGCGGGCCGGGAGGGACCCGCCACCTCGCCGGCGGATCGAGGCATAGACCTGCTCCATGAGCTCGTGGTCCTCACGCGCCCGCTCGAGGCTCATCTCGACCGGCGGACCTCCCCGGATCGCCCGCACGAAGTCCTCATACATGGCGCGGTAGCCGCGAATGTCGCGGAAGCCCGGGAACGACAGCTTCGGCCAGCCCTTCCCGCGCACGAACACGAAGCCCCCGTTCGACTCGAAGGTGATCACGCCGTCGCGTCCGTACAGCCGGGATCGTCCGAGACCGCGCAGCAGCGTGGGCACCTCGCGCGAGTAGAAGAGCGCGCCCGCCGCACCCGAGTCGTACTCGAACGACACGAGCATGCTCTTGGTACGAGCGTCGCCCTCCAGCGGGTCGACGTGCGAGTCGTCCGGGCGGTATCCGGTGATACGCGTGATCCGGTGGCCGAGGCTGCCCGCCACGTGGAGCCAGTGGATGCCCTCCTCGAAGAAGGCGTCCCCACCCGCCATCTCCTCGTCGTTCCGCCAGTCGTCGGCGGTCTTGGGCTTCCGCATGACGGTGGCGAAATGCCCGAAGAGGAAGTCTCCGATCACCCCGGAAGCGAGAAGACGGCGCAGCTCGATCACGAGGGGCTTGTAGTGGTCGTTCTCGCCGACGATGACCACCCGTTCGGCCGCGTCGCGCGCCGCGATCACGGCGTCGTAGTCGGCCAGCGCGGGGAACGCCGGCTTCTCGACCAGCACGTGCTTCCCGGCGGCGAGCGCGCGCAGGGTGAGCTCCCGGTGGTAGCGGGGTGGAACCGCGACCACGACCGCATCCACGTCGTCGTCGGCGATCGCCGCGTCGTACCCGTCCCATGCGGCGACGCCCCCGAGCTTCCGGCGGTAGGCCTCCGCCTTCTCGGGATCCCGGCTCGCGAAGCTCCACACCACGTCGCTCCCGAGCGCCCGGAGGTGCCGTGCGTGAACGCGCGTGATGAAGCCGCACCCGAGGAAGGCGATGTGCACGGGGCGTCGGATCACGACTGTCCCTTCACGAGCGTTCCTCGACGTTCGTGGTGGCCCACGGCTCCTCGTCGCCTTCGCCGTCGTCCTCCCCGCCGCGCAGAGCGTCGTACCCCGAAGAGTTCGACTGGGACTTCGACCGCCCCCAGAGCGCCATCCCCAGGATGAGCATCGCCAGCACGACGAGGCTCCAGGTCGGCGGCTGCAGCACGTACCCGAGATACGCCAGCATCCAGTACCGGGGCGTGCGGCCGATGACCATGGCCCACATGTACATCGTGCGGGAGTACCCCGACGCGAGCGCCAGGAACTTGAACGGGTAGTACGGAATCGGCGTGAGGCCGGTCACGACGAGCGTCAGGAACGGCGCCTTCGAAAACCAGCGATCGGCCTTCTGGTACAGCGCGGCGTCCACGTACTTTGCCCGCACCCCCGGCTTGTGGACGAACTTCAGCGTCCAGCGGTAGTCGATCAGTGCCGCGACCAGCGCTCCCCACGTCGAGATGAGCGCGCACGCCCATGCGCCGTGGTCGCGCGCGATGCCCAGCAGGACCGGCTCATGCGGGAACGGCGAGATGAAGACGTGCGACGGGACCGTGTAGAGCCCGAGCTGGAGGATTCCCCAGTATTCGTCGGGTGTGGCGAGCAGGAACGCCACCACCGCCGACGCGACCGTCAGAGCCCACGGCACGAACCAGCCGCGGACCGCCGTCCTCGTGGGCGTCATCGAACTCCGCCGGGCACGGCGAAGCGCTGCATTCCGGCTGTGGTAGGCACCCTGCGTTCCCGTCGATGATGGATGGGCGAGATATCGCCCCGGGTCCGACACGTCGCGACGAAGTTCTGAACGGTGTCCGAAGGGGAGATGCGGGGCAAGGCGTGGAAAGATCGACGATCGCCCCGCATGCGTCGCCGACGTCAGCGACCGATCATCCCCGGGATGACCAGGGGGGCACCGCTGCGCATGTGCATGCCGTGGCTGTGCATGTTCCGCTCGCTCTCCGTCATCACGGCGAGCGGGAGGCCGCCCTGGAAGAAGATCCCGTGGCGGAGTGCCATGATCTCCCACTCGTACCGGTCGGTGATGCCCTCGGCCGGATCGGTGAAGAAGTCCACGGCGGCGCCGATGGCCGCCGCGCGATCCCGGATCGGCGCCACCGCAAGGATGTCCAGCAGGACCTCCTCGAACATGGCCAGGTTGTCGAGGATCGTGGCGGCTTCCGTGCTCGCCCATACGAGGCCGGGCGCGATGGCCGGGGCGAGCGGCAGCTCGGTCGGGAAGGCGGCCGGCGGATCGCCTTCCGTCAGCTTGGCCAGGTACCGGGCGGTCACCGTGTCCACACCGGCGGCGCGCTCGGCGCCCGGAGCGAGGTCGGTGAGGGGCTCGGTCACGGCCAGCCGGTACCACTGGCCGGCCCAGAGGAATCCGCTCAGCCGCGGGTAGCGCGTGCGGAATGCGAGGGCCGCGTCATGGTCGTACAGAACGTCCATGTTCTTGGGCTCCGCAGGAAGCGCCAACCCGGCGCGGGCCAGATAGCGCTGGACGGAGACCTCCAGAGCGGGACCCGGGTCCCCGTCGGACGCGACCAGAATCGATACGAGGTCGTGCCGAAACGCGCGCCCGTGCCGGATCACCTGCGCGGCACGACCATCGAGTTCATCGAGGCGTCGGGCGGCATCGTTCACCCGCGCCGACGTGTTGCCCTCCCGCATCCCGGCCGCGAGGTCCTGAAGGAAGGTGCCCTCGAAGTCCGGGCCGAGCCGGGTGGCAGAGGCGAACGCGCCCAGAACGGCGTCGTGCGCGACGTCCAGCAGCCGGACGAACTCTGCCGCGTCGACCGCGGCATCTCCCTCCTGCCCGGCCCCGGCGGCGGGCGAGACCAGCGCGAGGAGAAGAGGGGTCGCCAGCGCGGCGGTACGGCGAAGACTCATGGGGGACCGGGTGGGTCAGCCGCCGCCCGGGCCCGTCTCTCCGCCGGCGCCGTCGGCTCCGATCAGCTCGCGCTCCTGCACGAGACGCTCGTACTGCTCCTCGGTCAGGTTGGTCACGCCGATCCAGAAGTGCCCCATTTCATCGGCCGCGCGGTCACCCCAGGTGACGAAGTCGCCGGCGTGCGGATTGTTCGGGTTGTCCTCGGTGTTGTCGTACCACATCGAGAACTTGAGCACCGTGCCGGCCGGCAGCAGCGGCGCGGCATGGTCGGCGTAGATGTAGTTGTTGTGCCAGTTGAACTGGAAGTCGTCGATCTGGCTCAGCACCTCGGTCCGCCCGTTCGGATAGATCGCCTCCATCGAAGCGCCCTTGCCGCGAAGGTGGAAGTGCGCCTGGAAGCTCTGGATCCGGACCGGATTCCGCATTACGAACTGCCGCTGGTAGATCGGCCTGGAGTGCGGCGGAATTCCCAGCACACCCTCGGGCGCGACGTTGAAGAACCGGAGCGTCGTCGGGAACTCCGGCACGTAGTCCTCCGGATACAGCCAGAGGCCGAGCGCGACCCGATCCTGCGGGACCGGCGTGCCGTTGGGATAGTAGTGCACCTCGAACTGGATCTCGGAGCCGGCCTCGAGCAGCTTGCCGGTGCCCTCCTGGTAGATCTCGCCCGTCTTGCCGAGGGCCCACTCCGTGAGGAGCCCGCCCACGGACTGCTCCTGGACCGCCGTCACGAGCATGTGGTGCGTCACGCCGCGCCCGTCGGGGAAGGAGGGGAGCACCTCGGTGGCGCGGACGTAGCGATCCTGCGTGAGGCCGGTCGGCACGCGAGGACGCCACCACAGGTCGTTGCCCTCCGCGGGCACGTCGAAGGGCTTCGTGTAGATGATGAGGTCGGGAGGGCCCAGCACCGGCGTGGACTGGAAGTCCTCACCCGTCGGCCACTCGACGGGAGGGGGCGCGTCGGCCGGATCGCCCTCCGGCATGCCGGCGTCCACCCACGCCACGATCGTCTCGATCTCGTCCTCCGTGAGCGAGCGATCGTTCTTGAAGTCCTGCACGCCGAGATGGGGATTCAGGTGCCACGGCGGCATCAGGCGCTCGCTCACGCGCGTCCGGATGATCCGCCCGTAGCGACGCACCTGGTCGTACGTCATCAGCTCCATCGGGGCGATCGCCCCTGCCTGGTGGCAGGCCTGGCAGCTCTCCTGGAAGATCGGCAGGATGTCACGCGTGAAGGTGAGGTCCTCACCCGCTTCCTGCGCGGACACGCCGGGGGCCGCGAACATCGTCGCCGCACCCGCCAGAACCGCGGTTAGTACGCCACCGGGGACGACGCGAAGGCTCGAAAAGCGCTCGATCATATGGTTCTCCCGCCGCATTCGCGGCTATTGCTGCGTGACCGTGACGGTCACGTATCCGTTCGTCCAGCAGCACTGCTCGAGGCCCGCCTCGCGCACACCCCGCTCGGTCTGCCCGGCGCGGACGTATACGACGTACTCGCCCGGCTGGCTGAAGGTCGCGGTGGTGGTCGCCGCACGCTCGCCGAGCTCGAGATCGACCTCGTCGGTCGCGAACTCGACCGTGCCCGGTCCGCGGTACTTGTAGAACCAGACGGACACCTCGTGACCGTGCTCGTCCCACGCCTCGACGCCGAGCTCGAGGGGCTCGCCGACCCGCGCCTCGGCCTGGACCCGATCGCCGTTCGGCCCGCGCGTCTCCCGCCGCCCATCACCCATGACGAGGACGGGGGGAAACAGGTCGATGGCGGGGGCGTGGAGGTTCGCGGTCTGGTACGATTCCAGGAGACCGCCCGGGATGGCGTACCGCTCGCCGTTCCGCTCGAGTGTCCACGTCACGCGATCCTCGGGCCCGAAGTCGGCCGGAACGGTGACCGTGAAGATGCCGTAGCCGCGGCGGGACTCGAACCACGTGGGCTGTCCCTGGTCGGCCTCACCGGGGGAGACGTTGTTGTTCTCGCCGACCGGAATCGTGACGATCTCGTCCGTGTTGCGGTTGAAGTAGCCGAACGAAAGCGTGTACGTCCCGTCCGGGTTCCGGTACCACCCTTCGAAGGTGGGACTCACGCCCAGCCCGCGGGCCTGCAGGCGGGCGCGCGGGTCGTACTGGGCGTCCGCCTCGGCGGCCTGGCCGAACAGCAGCGCGGCGGCGACGCCGCAGAGTGTCACGCGTCGAATCAACGGGGTGTCTCCCGGGCGGGGTACTTCGGGCTGGGTACTTCAGGGTTGAAGCGATAATGAGGCCGAACGACCCCGGTCCGCCAGAATTCTCGCGGACCTGTCAGTCGCGGTCGGGCAGCGCGAAAGCCACCAGCTCGGCCGATTCACCGCCGCCGCCGACCGACAGGACCACGTACTGCCGACCTTCGTGCATGTAGGTCATCGGAAGCCCCGTCTGGGCGCCGGGAAGCTCGATCTCGGCAATCGTCTCGCCGGTGGCCTTGTCGAGCGCGCGCAGGATCGGGTCGCCCGACGCACCTTCGCCGGCGAAGAGCAGGCTCCGCGTCACGAGGAGGCCGGCTCGCGACACCTTCCCGGTGCGCGGGATCAGCTCGGGGTCGATGCCCAGTCGCTGCGCCACGTGGTCCGGGGTGTCGCCGTTCGGGACCATCCACGCCATCGACCCGTCCTTGAGGTCGAGCGCCGTGATGCGGCCCCAGGGCGGCTTCACGATGGGCACTCCGGGCGCCACGTCGGCCCGCGCGAACCCGAAGACGTAGTCCATGTCGGAGCGCTCACCGCCGGGCACAAGCTGAAGCACCGACGCGGTGGTCTGCGAGCCCACGTAGAGCATCCCGGACTCGGGATCGAACGCTCCACCCTCCCAGTTCGCGCCGCCCAGCGTGCTCGGAAGGGAAAGGGTGCCGTTCGTTCCGTCCGGAGCATCGCGAAGCGACGGTGGACTGAAGATCGGGCCCATCCGATACGCGGCTGCCGCCTCCTGGGCGCGCTGGAGGATCTCCGGGGTGAAGTCGATCAGGTCGTCCTCGCTGAAGCCCTGCCGCTCGTACGGGACGGGCAGCGTCGGAATGGGCTGGGTGGGCGACGTCCACTCGCCCGGCACGTCCGTCTGCGGCACGGCGGTTTCGACGATGGGCCAGATGGGCTCGCCGGTGACGCGGTCGAAGACGTACGTGAATCCCTGCTTGGTGAGCTGAGCCACGATCTTCCGCTCGACGCCGTCGACCGTCACGTCGCCCAGGATCGGGAACGTCGGGTTGTCCCAGTCCCAGATGTCGTGGTGGATGATCTGCTGATGCCAGACCTTCCGGCCGGTGCGGGCGTCGAGCGCGACGAGGCTGGTCGAGAAGAGGTTCGCGCCGGGTCGGTGACCGCCGTAGTAGTCGCCCGTCGCGGCCTCGGTCGGCAGGTACACGTAGCCGGTTTCGGCGTCGAACGAGATCGGCGCCCACACGCCGGCGTTCCCAGTGTACTCGGCCGAGCCCTCGAGCCATGTGTCGTGGCCCTCCTCACCGGGCTCGGGAATCGTGTGGAAGGTCCAGAGGAGCTCGCCGGTGCGGACGTCGTAGCCGCGCACGTCGCCGGGCGTGTTGATGCGCGAGGGCGGACGGAGCCCGACGTGCTGCGCCGAGCCGACCACGACGACGTCGCCGACGACCGTGGGGGGCGAACTCGAGCCGATCGAGCCCGAGATGGGCACGCCGTCGCGCACGCGATGCCCATCGTGGAGGTCGATCGTACCGGACGCTCCGAACCCTTCGACGGGGACCCCCGTGGCGGCGTCGAGCGCGACGAGGTGGTAGCCCGGGGTCATGACCAGCACACGGTCGTCGCCGGCGCCGTCCGACCACCACGCCACGCCTCGGCCCGGGTTGGGACGCGGCGCGTCGGCGAGCCGCTCCCCTTCGTCCATGGTCCACATCCAGAGCGTCTCGCCCGATCCGGCGTCCAGCGCGACGACCGCCCGACGCTGCCCCGCCGTGGCGTACAGGACCCCATCGACGTACAGCGGCGTCGTCTGCGACCGGACGAGCGGATTCGGTCCGTAGTTCCGGGCCGTCCAACTCCACGCGACCTCCAGGTCGGCGACGTTGCCGGCGTCGATCTGGTCGAGGGGGGCGTACCGGGTGTGGCCGGGGTCGCCGCCGTAGACGCGCCACTGGCCGTCCGCCGCGCCCTTCTGGGCCGTGAGGGGCGAGGTCGCGAGCGCCGACGCGACGATCGACGTGGCGGCGAGGAGGGCGGCCGTGCGCGCGACGCCGTTCATCGGCTTCTCACATCACGGGTCGGGACCGGGGAATCAGCCGGATGCTCCAGAGCCCCGAGTTGGTGTCGCTGAAGAACACGTGGCCCTTGTGGGGCTGCGCACCCCAGACCATGGTCGCGTTCGGCGTCCAGCCGGCCGGGTGGGCCGACTTGAACACCGCGATCTCCCGGCCCTGCTCGTAGAGGTTGCCCATGAGTTCGCCGCTGATGTCCACCACCCGCACGCCGCCCTCGTAGTAGGCCTGATAGAGCCGGTCGTCCTCGATCCACATGTTGTGGGTCCCGTACTCGGGGACGTGATAGCGCGCCACCATCTCCGGGTTCTCGGGGTCGGAGAAGTCGATGATCTGGATGTAGCCGCGCGTGACGAGGGGGATGCCGTTCCGGCCGGTGTCGGGATCGTAGCGGGAGCCGTACGAACCCATGCTGCCGGGGTAGCCGGCCCAGGCGAGCCCCCGCCGGTTCATGATCTCGTCACCGGTGAAGATGTAGACCCTGTCGGCGGACTCGCTGTAGTAGGGGAAGGCGGCATGCGTCGCGCCGGTGGGCGTCACGTAGGTGTTCACGAGGACCGGGTTCTCGATGCTCCCGCCCCACCGGCCGTTCCCGACGTCCACGACCACCACGCCGTTCCCCCACTCGGAGGAGTACGCGAGGCCGTCGTGCACCCACACGTCGTGAAGTCGCGAGTCGGGGTGGTTGTACTCGCTCACGACGCGGGGCGCGTACAGGTCCGACATGTCGATGATGACGTACTTGTCGCCGCCCGAGAGCGCGAAGAGGTAGTCGTCGGTCGCGAACACGTTGTGCACGCCGCCGGTGATGCTCGGGTCCTCGACGTAAGCGGCGATCTCGGGGTTCAGCGGGTCCGACAGGTCCACGATGACCGGTCCGTTCGCACGGGTGGAGGCGCCCTCCCGCGAGATCACGCCGTAGCGTCCGTCGGGGGAGACCTTCACGTCGTTGACGGTGCGTGCGTCGACCTGGATCGAGTCGAACTTGATCAGGTTGCCCGGATCGGTGACGTCGTAGAAGAAGGCGTGGCCGTCGGCCTGCTTCGAGCCGGTCATCGCGTAGTCACGACCGTCCACGCCTTCGTACACCCACAGGTCCGTCACGCGGTACTCGGAGTTGAGCGCGTGGCCGGTGACCTCGAGTTCCTCGACGACGTCGCGCGGCGTGACCTCGAACACCGTGTCCACGGTGTGCGGGCCGACGCTGGCGACCACCTGATAGGTGCCGGGCACATCGGCGACGAACTTCCCGTTCCGGATCTGCGCCCCGGCGCGCGCGCCGATGTACTCGAACTCCTCGGCGACGCGCGTGGCCGACCAGACGACCGGGACGTCGTACATCACGCTTCCGCCGGCGCGGTAGAAGGCGTCGAAGGTGAGGACGTCACCCGTCCGGACGGGGCCGTCGTGCGGACGCTCGTCGAGGATGAGGGCGCCGTCGGGAAGCGCGCTGACGGTCAGCGGCAGCGTCGCATCGACGCCCTCCGCGCGGACCCGCAGCTCGGTGGTCCCGGGCGAGACGCCCCGGACGTGGCCGAGTTCGTTCACGGAGGCGACCGACGGGTCGGCGGTGGCCCAGGTGAGCGCCGCATCGGTGCGGACCTGGCCGTCCGTCTGGACCGCGCGAGCGTCGTAGAAGCGTTGGGTGGTGGTGTACAGCGCCACGTCATCGCGAAGCGGCGTCACGTCGATGCGTTCGATGGAAGCCGGGAGTACGGTGACACGGACCGTGGCGGTGAGCGTCATGTCCTCGGTGCGGTACGTCGCCGGGATCTCGTACTCGCCCGGCCGGAGCGCCACCAGCGCCGAGCCTTCGTAGATGAACGATCCGCGCGGAAACGCGAGCGTCACGGGGCCGACCTGGGGCGTGCTCATCCCGTCGATGTTGGTGCCCGCGAACGACAGCATCGTCGTGTCCCCGACCTGCATGGTGATCTCGGTTGCGCTCGGGACGATGGCGCCCTCCTGCTGTGCGGCGGCCGGCACCGCGGCGAGCAGCGGGACGGCGGCGAGCGCGGCGAGTCGGGCGAGAGGGGGTGCGATTCGGCGCGTGTTCATGGGTCGGTCCGGATCGGGGGCGTCAGTTCTGAGGTCGGTCCACCACCAGCACAATAGAGGCGCCGTCGTCCGAGACCGCGAGTCTGGAGATGACCAGGGTGGTGTCGGGGAGCGCGCCAACGGGTGTGACGCCCGAGTTCCAGCGCGGGCCTTCGTTGGCCGGCCGCACGGACGCCAGCTGGTACCCGGAGCCGAAGAGCAGCTCCCCGCTCGGGGTCCAGGCGTGGTCCGGGCCGAGGCCACCCCCCCAGAAGTCCTCCGGCTCACCGGTCGCCCCGACGATGTGGAAGTCGCCGCCGTCGAACCCGAAGCGATTCATGTAGCTCACCGCCTCGCGCCCCGGCACCCGGTTGAGCGACCGTTGCACGAAGAGGTCCACGACCTCGCCCGGACCGGGGGTGCGAAGCCCACGAGATACGGCCCGCTGAAGGGTCGCCGTGTCGCCGAGGACGTACATCACCACGGTCGAGTCGTCGGCCCACGCGTGATACCCGACCGGCGCGATGTCTTCGAAGACCGGGGCGCCGTTGGAGCCGTTCAGATCGAACCGCCAGAGCCGCTGCATCGAGTCGGGCTCCACGACGATCGCGCTGAATCCGGTCCCGTCTGGGGTCGGGGTGGCCGAGTACTCGCTCTGGTCCGGCGTCTCGGTAACGGCGGCGTGCGTGTCCGAGGCCGGATCGTACCGCCAGATGTCGGTACGCTCGCCCACTCCCCGTGTGTAGAGAATCGAACCGTCGGGCAGGAACCGCGGCTGATTGTCGTAGCCCGCGCGAGCCGTGACGTTCCGGCCCGCCCCCAGCGACGGGACGCCGTCGTCGTCGTACGCGAGCGTGGCCAGCCACAGGTCGGGTCCGTCGACGAACGCCCCGGATTCGGCGGCGGATTCGGTGGCGGACGGCGGCTCCGACGGCGGGGCATCGTTCGCCGAATCCCCGGCGGGGCCGCATGCCGTGGCGACCGTCAGCGGAAGAACGAGCGCGGGAAGCAGGGTCGGCAGGCGCCGTGGCGCGATTCCAGTGGCGAGATGCATCCGGGTCTCCGGTGGAGGTTCGGCTTCAAGAGGGGACCGTGGCCGGCCCGGCGGCAAGGACGTGGGCGAGGTTGGTCCGCCCCGCCGCCCCCCTATATTCGAGGCGACCCCTCCCTTCTGCCGAGGCATCCCCGATTCCGTCCTCCAGCCGACCGAGCAGTCGATCCAGCGCCGGCCCCGTGGGCCGCGTCACGGTTCGGCGCACGCTCCCCTCGGGCGATCCCGAGCGGTTCCTGCGCGCCGCGGAGGGCCGTGCACGGGGATTCTGGGCGAGGGGTGCGCGCTGGGCCGCGCACGCCGGCGTCCTGGCGTCGCTCGAGGACGCCGGGGGCGCGGCGCGCGTCCGGCGCATCCGCGATCTGGCGGCCGGCGTCGCGGGCGGGCACGGTGAGCCCGACGGACTTCGATTCTACGGCGGCTTCGCGTTCCGTGACCGCGCCACGACCAGCGGCTGGTGGCACGACTTTCCGCCGGCGCTCTTCCACCTGCCTGCCGTCGAGTTCGACGGCGACGGCGACGGTACGGCCACGCTGCGCGTTCGAGCGCTGGTCGGGCCCGATGGGGATCGGGCGACGGTGGAGGAAGGGCTCGCCAGCGAGGCCGACGACTGGATGCGACGGATGAAAGGGGCGCAGGCACCGCTGCGCCCCGCCGTGGCCGCCCGCACGGACGAGGGCAACCGCATCGCATGGGAGTCCGCCGTCGGACGCACGCTGGAGGCGATCGCGCGGGGCGAGGTCTCGAAGGCGGTGCTCGCCCGTACGCTGGACGTCGAGCTCGAGCGACCCATCTCTCCCGTGGACGTGGTGCTCGCCCTCTGGCGTCAGCACACCGGCACGCACGCCTTCCTGTTCGAGCCGGAGGCGGGGCGGGCCCTGCTGGGCGCGGCGCCCGAGGCCATCGTGACCCTCCGCGGCGAGGAGTTCGCGGCGACCGCGGTGGCCGGGTCGGTCGCCTCGGGAGACACGACCGAGCAGCAGCGGCGCCTGGCCTCCGAGCTTCTCGGAAGCGCGAAGGACCGTGCCGAGCAGCGGATCGTCAGCGACGAGATGGTGGAGCGCCTCAGGGCAGCCGGGCACGCTGTGGACGCCGACCCGGAGCCGCACGTCCTGACGCTCGCCCGCATCCAGCATCTCGAGACCGAGATCCGGGCGACGATCCGCGGCGAAGACGCGCTCGGGCTGGTCGAGCGCCTCCACCCGACGCCCGCCGTCGCCGGGCTTCCCCAGCAGGCCGCGCTCGACTTCCTCGCGCGCACCGAGCCGTTCGAGCGGGGATGGTACGCGGGGCCGGTGGGGTGGTTCGATCCCGAGGGCGACGGGCACTTCGTTCCCGCGCTGCGCATGGCGGTCGGCGACGGGCGGGCCTGGCGGCTCTTCGCGGGGGCCGGAATCGTCGAGGGCTCGGTTCCGAGTTCCGAATGGGACGAGACCGCGATCAAGTTCCAGCCGGTACTTCGCGCGCTCGCCGAGTGCGGCGCCGAGCTGCGCGACTGACGCGGCCCGTCGTGAACGACGCCAATCGGAACCAGCTCTGGGCCCGCGTGCTCATGGAGGAGCTCGCGCGTTCGGGCGTCGAGCACGTCGTCGTGGCGCCGGGCTCCAGGTCCACGCCGCTGGTCCTCGCCGCCCACGCGATGGCGGAGCTGCACGTCCACGTCTGTCTGGATGAACGCTCGGCCGCGTACTTCGCGCTCGGAATCGGACGTGCGTCGGGGGTACCGGCCGCGGTCGTCACCACCTCGGGGACGGCCGTCGCGAATCTCGTGCCGGCCGCGGTCGAGGCGGATCGCGCCGAGGTCCCGCTGCTGCTGGTCACGGCGGACCGCCCGCGGGAGCTCCGTGACGCCGACGCCAACCAGTCCGTGCGGCAGCCGGGCATCTTCGCGACCTGCGCCCGGGCGGAGTGGGACCTGATGCACCCCGAGGTGACGGACACCGCGGTGCGTCACCTGCGCGCGGTGGCATGCCGGGCCGTGGCCGCGGCGCGCAGACCCGGGGCGGGGCCCGTGCACATCAACGTGCCGCTCCGGAAGCCGCTGGAGCCCACGGAAGTCGAGGCCGATCGCACCGCAGCGCGGGCCCTCGCGCCGGCCGTGCTCGAGGGGCGACCGGCGGACCGCTCCGGCCGGAGGCTGCCCTGGACCGGCATCGGGCCGCGGCGGGGCGCAGCGGAGGAGGACGCGCTCGGCGTGGCCAGCATGCTCCGCGACGCGGAGCGGCCGCTGCTCGTGTTCGGCCATCTGGACGCGTCGCGCGCGCCGCGACGAGGTCCCCACGACCTCCTGGAGCCGTTCGCCGACAGCGGGATCCCGGCGCTCGTCGACCCGCTCTCCGGCCTGCGCCACTGCGCCATGTGCGGCGGACTTCGCGTGACGTCGTACGACACCCTGCTGCGGGACCCGGACATCGCGGCGCGGCTCCGGCCCGACCTGGTCGTCCAGTTCGGGCGGACGCCCACGTCCGCCGTGCTCGCCGACTGGCTCGCCACCACCGAGGGCGACCGGATCGTCCTCGCGGGGGGGCCGCTCTACAAGGACCACACCGCCACGGCCTCGGCCGTGCTGGATCTCGACGGCCATGCGGTGGCCGACGCGCTGCTGCTGTCCGACGACTTCGACCGGATGTCTTTCTTCGACGTCGACGAAGGCTGGACCGGCGCGTGGCACCGCGCCGAGACCGCGGCGCTCGGGGCGCTCGAGCCGTCGAGCCTCGAGTCGGCGGAGCTCGCCGTCGCGCGGACGGTGGTCGAACGGACCCCCGAGACGCACCCGCTGTTCATCTCCTCGTCGATGCCGATTCGGGACGTGGACACCGTGTCGGGCTCGTCGGACCGATGGGTACGGATGTTCGGGAATCGCGGCGCGAGCGGCATCGACGGCATCGTCTCCTCCGCGCTGGGCGTCGCGCGTGGGCTCGCCGGCCGGGCGACGGTGGGCAATGAGCCCGGAGACTGGCTGGCCCACCGCGCGTTCGGCGTGTGCCTCCTGGGTGACCTCGCGTTGTTGCACGACGCCAACGGGCTCGCGCTCGCGAAGGACGCGGACGTGCTGTTCGTCGTGGTCAACAATGACGGCGGTGGCATCTTCGGGATGCTGCCCGTCGCGGAGTTCGATCCGCCGTTCACGGAGATGTTCGCGACACCGCACGGGCGCGATCTCGCCGCACACTGCGCGGCGTTCGGCGTACCCCACGAGGAGGTGGTGGCGGCCGACCTCGCGGACGCGATGGATCGCGCGATCGAGGCCGGCGGAACGCGTGTGATCGAGGTACGTACCGATCGGGTCCGCGAAGTGGCGGCCCGATCCGCCGACCGGGCGCGAGCGATCGAGGCGGCGCGGGAGGCGCTGGACTTCTGACCGGGTGCCCCGACGCGGGCAGCCCATTTCGACGAGACATGAACCGGCCCGCTGGCGGGCCACGAGCGTGGAGGACCGGGTGGACGCCCCCGATTGGCAGACCGTAAGGGAGTACGAGGACATCACCTATCGGAAATCCGGCGGAGTCGCGCGCATCGCGATCAACCGCCCGGAGGTCCGGAACGCCTTCCGGCCCGAGACCCTCCTCGAGATGCAGGACGCGTTCCGAGACGCCGGGGAGGACCTCGACATCGGGGTGGTGCTGCTCACCGGCGAGGGGCCCGCCGAGGACGGCAAGTACGCGTTCTGCTCCGGGGGCGACCAGCGCGTCCGGGGCGATGCCGGCTACGTGGGGGGTGGGGGCGTGCCACGCCTCAACGTGCTCGAGCTGCAGCGCTACATCCGCTCGATGCCGAAGCCCGTGATCGCGCTGGTGGCGGGCTACGCCATCGGCGGTGGCCACGTCCTGCACGTCATCTGCGATCTCACGATCGCCGCCGACAACGCCGTGTTCGGGCAGACGGGCCCGAAGGTGGGGAGCTTCGACGGCGGGTTCGGCGCCTCGTATCTGGCGAGCATCGTCGGCCAGAAGAAGGCGCGTGAGATCTGGTACCTGTGCCGCCAGTACGGCGCCGAGGAGGCGCGCGAGATGGGCCTCGCCAACGCCGTCGTGCCGGTGGCGGAGCTCGAGGCCGAGGGCTGGAGATGGGCGCAGGAGATCCTGGACAAGAGCCCCCTCTCGATCCGCCTGCTGAAGAGCGCGTTCAACGCCGCGGTGGACGGCCAGGCGGGAATCCAGGAACTCGCCGGCAACGCGACGCTGCTCTTCTACATGACCGAGCAGGCGAAGCACGCGAAGGACGCCTTCCTGAACAAGGAGAAGCCGGACTTCCGCCAGTACCCGTGGCTCCCCTGGTAGCAGGCTCGGCGGGCCGAACCGGTTCGCAGGAGGTCGGCTCCCCGCGGCCGGGGCGCCTCGAGTGACCGGTCCGTGGGTCCTCGCCGCGCGGCCGAAGACGCTCCCGGCCGCCGCCGCTCCGGTGCTCGTGGGTGCGGCGCTCGCGGCGTTCCGGGGCGGCTTCGCCCCGATGCCCGCGGCGGCGGCGCTGCTTGGCGCGCTCCTGATCCAGATCGCGACCAATCTGGCGAACGACTACTTCGATTTCGTGAAGGGCGCGGACACCGACGAGCGGGTGGGGCCGACGCGCGTCACGCAGGCCGGACTCATCACGCCGGGCGCCGTCCGGAACGCGATGGTCGCGACGCTCGCGGCAGCGCTCGTCGTGGGGATCTACCTCGTGCAGGTCGGTGGCTGGCCGATCGTCTGGATCGGCGTGGCCTCACTGGTGTGCGCCGTCGCCTACACGGGCGGGCCGTTCCCGCTGGGCTATCACGGGCTCGGTGACCTCTTCGTGTTCGTCTTCTTCGGGCTGATCGCCGTGGCCGGGACGGTCTACGTCCAGATGGGCACCTTCCCCCCCGAGGCGTGGCTGGCCGGGGCGGGCATCGGCGCCATGAGCACCGCGATCCTGGTCGTGAACAACCTCCGGGACATCGACACCGACGCGCGCGCCGGGAAACGGACCATGGCAGTGCGGCTGGGACGAGTGGGCACCCAGGTCGAGTACGCGTGGCTGTGGAGCGTGGCAGGGCTGGTGCCGGCCATCGGGATCTCCGCCTACGAGTGGCCGGTCTGGACGCTCGCCTCGTGGCTCGGATTCGGTGTGGCGGTCCCGGCGATGCGGCGCGTCTGGACGCACCGCGAGCCTGCCGAACTCCTTCCCGCGCTGGCGCAGACCGCGGCCGGCCTCCTCGTCTATGCCGTCGGACTCTCCGTGGGGCTGCTGATCGGATGAGTCGTGCGCGGCCCGGGGCGGTGGTCTGGCGGGCCGAGGCGACGCCCGAGGCCGTGGCCGAGCTCAGGCGCCTCCGTGAGTCCGGCGCGGCCGTCGTGCCGGCCCGGCCGGCCGAGATCGACGGGGTGGACGGACCTCTGGCCGACCTGCTCGATGCCGCCCCCGAGCTCCCCGCCGGGTCGTTCGTGATTCGCACGTCGGGGTCCACCGGACGGCCGCGCCGGATCGTGATCCCGGGGTCGGCGTTCGAGGCGTCGGCCGATGCGTCCGCCGCGAGACTGGCGCTCGGACCCGACGACGTGTGGTGGGCGTCGCTCTCACCGGCGCACGTGGGTGGGCTCGCGCTCGTCCTCCGCGCGGAGCGACTCAGGTCCGGGATCGAGCTCACGGGCGGATTCGACGCGCACGTCTTCTGGGAGCTCTGCGCCGCGCGCCGGATCACCCACGCCTCGTTCGTGCCCACGATGCTCCGGCGGGTCCTGGAGGCGCGCCCCGGCCACGCGGATCCGTCGTGCCTTCGGGCCGTGCTCATCGGGGGCGCCGCCGCGGACCCGGACCTCCTCGGTCGCGCCGTGCGCGCCGGCATCCCCGTCGCGACCACGTGGGGCATGAGCGAGACGGCGAGCCAGGTCGCGACCGCCACGCCGGCCGAGACGGCCGCCGATCCGACCCACGCGGGGCGGCCGCTCGAGGGCGTGCACATCCGGTCCGACGGGGACGGGCGACTGGCTGTCCGGACTCCGACGATGGCGCTCGGGGAGCTCGTTGACGGGGAGCTGCGGCCGCTCGCCGATGCCGACGGCTGGTTCGCGACCGACGATCTCGGTCATGAGGACGACGCCGGGTTCGTGCGGATCACCGGACGCGTCTCCGACCGGATCATCACGGGCGGGGTCAACGTGGATCCGCTCGAGATCGAGCACGCGATGCGGCGCCTGGCGTGGGTCGAGGACGTGGCGGTCGTGGGGGTGCCCGACCCCGAGTGGGGCGAGCGGGTGGTCGCGGCGGTGGTGGTGCGAGGCGGCGAGGCGGCGCGGCTGGCCGAACCTCCCGGCCAACCTTCGTCCGATCTCCCGTCTGCGCTCCCGTCCGAGATCCCCTCCGCATTTCCCCCCGAACTCAACCCGGAGCTCCCCCCCGAACTCCAGGGCCCGCGTCGACCCAAGGACGTCGTCCCCCTCGCGTCGCTCCCCCGAACGGCATCGGGGAAGGTCGATCGCGGGGTGCTCCGGGCGGCGCTCGCGGAGCGGCTCCGGTGAGCGGTGGCACGCCGGAGGCTCGGGACGCCGCGGAGGCGCACCCGGTCTGCATCGTGGGGGCCGGCCCGGGGGGGCTGTCCGCGGCCGTCGCGCTGAAGCGCCACGGCATTCCCTTCGTCGTCCTCGACGCGGGACGACGTCCGGGCGGGATCTGGGACATCGATCGGCAGGACTCGCCGATGTACGAGTCGGCACACTTCATCTCGTCGAGGTCGCTCTCGGGCTTCCCCGGTTTCCCGATGCCGGCGGATTGGCCGGACTACCCCCGCCACGATCGAATCCTGGAGTACATCGAGGCCTACGCGCGCCACCACGATCTCGAGCGCCACATCACCTTCGGCGTAACGGTCACGCGGGCGAGGCCGGTCACGCACGGCGGCGAACGCCGCGATCGTGCCACCGAGTGGGAGGTGACGTGGGCGGACGAGCACGGTACCTCCGCGAGCGGTCGCTTCTCCGCGCTGATCGTGGCCGCTGGGGTCACCTGGGAGCCTCGCACGCCCGAGTTCGCGGGGTCCTTCGAGGGAGAGATCCGCCATTCGAGGAGCTACCGGTCGCCCGAGGAGTTCCGGGGGCGAAGGGTGCTCGTGGTGGGAGGCGGCAACTCCGGCGTGGACATCGCCTGCGACGCCGCGCGCAGCGCCGATCGGGCGTGGCTGTCGCTCCGGCGCGGCTACCACTTCGTGCCGAAGTACGTGTTCGGAACGCCCTCCGACGTCTTCGCCCACCGGGGACCGCGGCTTCCGGCCTGGCTCGAACGTCGCGTGTTCGGATTCCTCATCGACCGGGTGCTGGTGGGGGACCTGACACGATTCGGGCTCCCGAAGCCCGACCATCCGATCCTGACGTCGCATCCGATCATGAATACCGAGGTGCTCCATCACCTCGGGCACGGCGACCTCGTCGCCAAACCCGACGTGGCCCGGCTGGACGGCCGTCACGTCGTGTTCGACGACGGGACCCGCGAGGAGGTCGACCTCGTGCTGGTCGCGACGGGGTACCGGCGCGCCTACCCGTTTCTGGATCCGGGGGACCTCGGCGGTGGCGAGCCGGACGCCGCAGGGGGACTGGCCCTCGGACCCGACGATCTGCACCTGATGCTCCTGCACCGGCGCTTCCCGACGCTCTCCTTCATCGGCGTCTTCGAGACCGACGGCGCCGCGTACGACACGTTCGGGCGGCAGGCCGGGGTGGTTGCGCAGGTGCTGGCGACGCTGGCCGCCGGGGGAACGGCGGCTTCCGCGCTGCGGCGCCGGATCGAGACGGAGCGCCCGGACCTCCGCGGCGGGCGGCGATACGTCGATTCGCCGCGACACGCCTTCTACGTCACGGGGGCACCGTATCGGAAGGCGCTCGAGGCGCTGTGTCGGACGCTGCCGCCGCTCGCGCCGCCTCCAGGGCACCGCGAACGAGGTCGCTCTCCGGACTGAGCCTCGCGCCCTCCTCCGCGACCTCCAGCGCCTCGTCCGCACGACCCTGATCGAGCAGCGCGAAGGTCATGTACGTGCGCCACCCGCTGGACGCCGCCAGCCACTCGTTCTCCCGCAGCACCGCTTCCGCGTCCTCCGGGCGACCGTTCAGCCCCAGAAGGCGCGCGTGGTCGAGGATCACCTGGCCGTGTCCGGGCACGAGATCGCGGGCACGCTCGATGTACTCGAGCGCCCGTTCCGGCTGGTTCGAGCTCGAGAGGAGATTGGCCATGTGCCACTGGGCCCGGAAGCTCTCGGGCTGCTCCTCCATGAGACCGAAGAGGACCGAATCCGTGGACTCCCAGGTGGGCGTACGCGTCCAGGTCCGCCAGCTCCCCAGTACCAGAACGATCCCGATCGCCGTCGCCATCCCGAGCGGGTGGACACCGCGGGCCGCGCCGCCGTCGCCGGCCCGGCCCGGAGCATCGCGCAGTGCGGCCACCAGCGCCGCGGCCAGCATCGCGACGGACACCGAGGGCAGATAGAGATTTCGCTCGGCCAGCCAGATGCCGACGGGGATGACGAGGTTCGAAACCGGAAAGATCGACAGCGCGAACCACGCGACTCCGAGCGAGACCCATCGGCTCCGCCGCCAGAGGAGCGGCACGAGCAGGAGGCAGCCGATGCCGACGATCGCGCCCAGCAGCACTTCCCACGTCACCGAGCGCATCGGCATCAGCAGGCCCGGTCCGTACTCGGCCGAGAGGTCGGCCGGGAAGAAGAGGAGTCGGACGTACTCCGGCCAGATGCCGATCGCGGTCAGGACGCGCTCCGAGGCGTCGAGGTCGAAGCCGTACGCCTGCTGGTAGAGCGTGAAGGTGCCGACGACCGAGCGTCGCACCAGCGCGTACGCCCCTCCGACCGCCACGACGCCGGCGTACACCGGCAGGTCGCGGCGGATCGACGCCCACGCCGCCGCGACGGTGGGTGCGAGGAACGCCGTCGTCAGCAGCATCAGCGCCGGCACGGCGACGCCGTTCTCCTTCGATCCAAGGGCGAGTGCGACCAGGACGGCCACCCCGACGGCCCGGAACGCCCGCGACCGCGCCGAGGTGTGCACCAGGAGTGCGAGCAGCGTGAACACCGCCACGAGGAGCTCGGCCCGTCCCACGACGTTCGAGACGGCCTCGACGTGTACCGGGTGGACCGCGAAGATCGCAGCCCCGACGGCCGCCCCGATGTGCGGCGCACCCAGGCGCACCAGCAGCAGGAAGAGCAGGCACGTGACCAGCGCGTGCAGGCCGACGTTGGTCGCGTGGAACAGGGCCGGGGCGCCGTCACTCACCGCCCATTCGAGCGCGAAGGTGGTGAGGGTTACGGGGCGGTAGTTGTCCCAGTGCGGCTCCGTGAACAACCGGGGCAGGAGCGAGAGGTCATGTACATTCTCGTTCTCGACGACGACCGGGTTGTCGTCGAGGGCGAAGCCGTTCCCCAGCGCGTTGGCGTACACGCCGACCGAGAGGACGGCGAGGAGCACGAGGAACCGCGCCACCTTCGGCGGGCCCGCTGCGGTGCCGGTCGTTCCGGCGGCCGACGCGGAGGCCGGAAGCGCGGCGTTCGGATCGCGTTCGGCGGATTCGGGCACCGCGGCGGTGGGTGGGGGGACGGGGGACGCCGGGGGACGCCCACGACCATGACCGCCGGCCCCCGGTGGAGCAAGGGCGCGACGCGGGGGCGCGGAGCCGCCCGCCCCCGCGCCCCTGTCCGTCCTACTGCCAGTGCCGCTCGGCGCGCCTCCGTCGCTCGTCCCACCGGTCGTCGTCGCGCCCGCCACCGAGCCCGATCTGGACGCCCACCCGGAACGTCGCATAGTTGGCCTCGGTGCGGTTGGGGAAGATGGTGATCGACCCGTCGGGATGATCGAGGATGTCACCCTCCCTCAGGTACTCCGCCACGCCGTTCCGGTGATACTCGGCGCCCAGATCGATGGCCACCCGTCCCCCGTCCCGGCCCCCGACCCGGAACCTCAGACCGCCGCCGAGTCGAGCGGCGCCCACGACGTCGCCGTAGTGGCGCGTGTCGAACAGATCCTCGTTCCAGTCGTCGACGCCCGAGAGGCTGGACTGCGTGCTGAACCAGCTCACGCCGTACGTGGCGAACACGTAGGGGCTGACCCTGCCCGGAATCGCGATCTCGGGACCGACGCCGCCGTACGCGACCGTGTTGGTGGTCGTGAGGTCGGCGCCGATCCGGCACCCGATCGGGGCAGGGAAGCAGAGCGTCTGCCGCTCGTGTCCGTAGATCATGAACCCGCCGTCGACCCTCAGGCCGAGGATCGCCCGTCGATCGAGTCCCACGCGGAAGCCGAGTTGACCGCCGAAGCCCCCCTCCACGAACTCGGAGAACTCACCCGTTGCGTTCGCCCCCATCAGATGGAGGTCGAGGGCGAAGCTCGGGTTGGAGGCCTGGCGCCGCTCGATCTGGGGGCCGAACGGCCCTCGCTGCTGTGCGTCGAGCTCCTCGGCACCGAACAGGATTCCTGCTCCCGCCGCGAGCACCAGCCATGCGCGTCCCCTTCCCATCTTCCACTCCCGTAGTCGCGATGTGAATCGAAGCGTTCACATCCCCATTCGGGCAGGAAGAGTGCCGGATTCGACGGCGCGCCGAGTGGTGCGTTCAAGTCGCTGTGGAGCAGCGAGTTGGAGAGGTACGTGGCGCGTTTCGCAGGCGGTGCGGGGCGCGGCGTCGTGTCGGTTCGACCCTCGGCCCGCGCGGCCGTGTCCACCAGGGAGGACAGTTCGGCGGCCGGCCGCGCGAGGGACGGACCTTGATCCGCCCCACGGCGGGGCTACCCTACGGGATCGTCGGCCCGCTACTCGCTACCCCTCTCCCGATGTCCGTTCTCGACGAGCTCACCTGGCGCGGTCTGCTGCAGGACGCGACCGAAGGCGCGGCCGACCATCTCGCGGAGCCGCGCGCCGGGTACATCGGGTTCGATCCCACCGCGGCGTCGCTGCACGTCGGGCACCTCCTCGCGATCATGGGGCTCGTCCACCTCCAGCGCGCCGGTCACCATCCCATCGCGCTGGTCGGGGGCGCGACGGGGCTCATCGGCGATCCGTCGGGCAAGTCGGCCGAGCGGAACCTCCTGACGCCCGACACCGCACGGGAAAACGCCGAGGCGATCCGCGCACAGCTCGAGCCGTTCCTGGACTTCGAGACCACGGCCAATCCGGCCCGGATGCGCAACAACCTGGACTGGCTCGGCAGGATCTCGCTGATCGACTTCCTGCGGGACGTGGGCAAGCACTTCAGCGTGAACGCGATGCTCCGAAAGGAATCGGTCAAGCGGCGCATCGAGGACGAGGAGAGCGGCATCTCCTTCACCGAGTTCAGCTACCAGCTTCTTCAGGCATACGACTTCGCGCGGCTCTGCGAGGACGACGACTGCACGCTCCAGCTAGGCGGGAGCGATCAGTGGGGCAACATCACGGCGGGCATCGATCTCGTCCGACGCCTCCACGGCCGGGATGCCCACGGCGTGGTGTTCCCGCTGGTCACGAATTCCGCCGGCAGGAAGTTCGGGAAGACCGAGGAGGGGGCGGTCTGGCTCGATCCCGACTGGACGTCGCCGTTCCGCTTCTACCAGTTCTGGATCAACACCACCGACGAGGACGCGGGCCGGTATCTCCGATACTTCACGCTGCTCGATCGGGCCGAGATCGAGGGGCTGGAGGCCGAGCACGCCGAGGAGCCGTGGAAGCGGGCCGCCCAGAAGCGGCTCGCGGACGACGTGACCGGGCGCGTCCATGGCCAGGACGGCCTGGCTCGGGCGCGTCGCGCGACGGACGCCCTGTTCGGCGGCGACCTCGACGGCCTCGGTGCCGAAGAGATCGCGGACGTCTTCAGCGATGTGCCCTCGAGCGACGTGCCGAAGTCCGCGCTCGAAGGCGAGGGGATCGGGATCGTCGACCTTCTGGCCGATACCGGCGTGGCCTCCTCGAAAGGTGAAGCGCGGCGGGCCGTCGAGGGTGGAGGCATCTACGTCAACGCGGTCCGGGTGGAAGGCGTCGACGAGCAGGTCGGACTCGAGCGCGCCATCGAGGGGCGCTTCCTGGTGCTCCGGAAGGGCAAGAAGAGCTACCACCTGGTTCGGGTGGCCTGACCGGCGGCCGAGAAGGCCCGGCCGAAGTCCGACAATGTCTGGGTGGACCCCACGCCCCACAGGCCGCGCACGCCCCCGCCGCGCGCACCCCGCCCGAAACGAAACCGGGCCCGGCCCCCGTTGGGGAGCCGGGCCCGTTGCCATTCGTCCATCCCGGCGCCCCGTACCGGCGCGCCGATCAGTGGCGGCGAATCAGAGCTCGTACGGCTTGCTCCAGGTGATCCGGAAGACCCGGTCCACGCCCAGACGGACGTTGTCGTACTCCTGGTGGACCGCCCAGTCGAACTCGAAGGAGAACATGTTGCCCTCGAGGAAGCCCTGGTCGAGCAGCACGTTGAGGCCCAGCGGAATCGAGACCACCGTACCGCCCGACAGGATCACGTCCTCGGCCGGATCGCGGGTGGGATCGAGGGACTCGTCGAAGCCCTCGATGGAACCGAAGCTGAACGCGCGCACGCCCGAGGTGAGCGCGATCACGTCGTTGATCCGGTAGCCGGCCCAGAGCTTCCCCTCGACCTCGTTCCCGGCGCGCCAGCCGAAGGCGCCGTTGTTGAGGCGAAGGCGCGTGCGGACCTGCACGCCGACCGTGCCGTGCTCGTTCTGGGTCGAGAGCGTCACGCCCGGGACGAGGGAGGTCGACCCGCTGCCCCGCTGCATGTTGTACGGCAGCCGGGTCTGCGTGGACGTCGCCAGGTTGAAGTCCGTGGCGTCGTAGTCGCCGACCGGGAACTCGAGGGCGAGCCCCGCATGGGCGAGGAAGGAGTCCGACTCGTAGAGCCGGACGAGTCCCTCGATGTCGACGTCGCCGATGCCGTCGTTCGACGTGCTGGCGAGCAGCAGCTCTCCGGGGCTCTCCGTCTCGGCCACCACGTCGCGCTGGAAGTCGACGAACACGCCCGACGCGCGGAGGGTGAGATAGTCGGTCACGCCGTAGGAGAACTGGAGGCGGTGCCGCCGATCGAGCCGATCGAAGGGCGAGAGCGTGTAGAGATCGAACACGTCGATCGCGCCGATCCGCTCCGATCCGAAGAAGATGTCCTCGTAGTCGGCCTGCTCGAACATGTATCCGACGTGGAGCATGCCCTCGGGAAGGATGCGGTCTCCGAGCACGGCGCCGAACGTCTGCGCGTCCGGCCGATCGTAGCTGAACACATGCGCTTCCTGAGCCGAAAGAGGCGCGATCAGCCCGGCGAGGGCGAGGAGTGTCAGACTTCGCTTCAGCATGTCGTTCCTCCGCTTCGAGGCGGGGCTGGGCAGGGTACGAAAGACGTTCGAACGTCGCCTTCCAAGATACGGGCCCGTTCGCGCGAGGAACAAGTGTTTCTTGCGGGGTGACCGGAGCGACCGGCGGACGCCGCCGACCGCCCCGGTCCCGCGATGTCGCGGACGAGGCGTCAGAAGGCCTCGAACGCCTTCTGCCAGCCCACCGTCAGCACCCAGTCGGTCTCGAGCTGCGGACCGTCCAGGTCCTGGTACACCGGGAGACTGATCTCGACGGCCAGCCGGTGGTCGAAGAGGGGTCCGTCCACGAAGTACCAGTTGAAGCCGAGCGGCACGTCGATGCGCGTTCCGGCGCGGAGGTTGGGGTCGGCGGTGTAGATCATGCCGGGATTGAGCGCCGGATCGGCGCCCTCGACGTTGCCCCACCGCTGGGCCTCGACGCGCACCGAAGCCGAGAGCGGGTCGAAGAGCCGGTACTGGAGCCATCCGGTGGCCAGGAAGCGGTTGCCGAGCGTGTACTCGTTGTCGTTCTCGCCCAGTCGGACGGTGCCGCGCGCCTGAAGGCCCCAGGCCCCGCCGTCGGATTCGTCGTGGAGGGTGACGCCCGATTCGAGGTCGAAGGTGCCCGACCCGACCTGCATGGGGTAAGGAAGCCGAACCTCGTTACCCATGCTGGCCGGCGTCACGTCCCGTTCGTCGATGGAGCCGGTCGGCAGCGACACGCCCGCATCGAGGTGGATCTTCACCGCACCGTCCAGAAGCCCGACGAGCGCATTGAGCTTCGTATCGCCGATCCCTCCCGACTCGGTGGCGAAGCTGCCGCCGGCTCGCGTCAGGTGATCCATCGAGCTCGAGAGATAGTGCCCCATCGCGACGAGGGTCACGCGGTCGCTCGGCGCGAACATCAGACCGACCATGTGCATGTCCATCGGCATCCGGACGGGCGTCACCATGTAGCCGAACTCCCCACCGGCCGACACGACCTCCTGATCCTCCAGGGAGGTGGTGCCGTTCCGGCTACCCTCCATGCTCATCCGCATGAACCGGTACGAGAGCATGATTCGCCTCCGCCGGTCGTCGGCCATCATGCCTTCGTGCCCACCCGGCATCGAGCTGTGCGCGCCCGGATGTGAGGCGCCCATCACCCCCGCGGGCGGGGCATCGTGGGGTCGAGCCTGGCCCGATGCGGGCCGGGCGTACAGAAACAGACAGAGGGCCAGGAAGCCCGGAACGAACGTGCCGCGATGGCACGACCTGAAACGAAACATGTGTACGTCCTCGCTGAGTTCACGGGCTCGTCGGGAGGTCGACGAGCGAAGTGCGGATCTCCTGTGCGCCTGGAACGGCGCAGGAACTCAGCGGAGTTTCGGAGGGCGCGTGAGCGCGGGACGGACAGCGTCGGGAGCCGGATTCCACACGCGTCCCATCGGGGATCGATCCATCGCGATCGGGACGCTGACCCGGGTCGGGATCGACTCGGCCCCCGCCGACCCGCTGCACCGTGTGTCACATCCGGCGCCGCAATGCGAGCCGATCGGCGCGTCGGCCGCCCCGTGGTGTCCCGAGACATGATCCCGGTCGACGCCGTGCGGGTGGCCGGCTTCTCCGGCCGCTCGATGTTCGACGTCGGACTCCTGCATCGATCCGTGCATCGAGTCGATCGTGGCCTCGTGCTCACCCCCGCCCGCACAGGAGGCCTGAGCCGGAGCCGGAACACCGAGGCCGATCACGACGAGCATGATCAGAAGGCGGTGAGTCGGGGAAGGGTGCGGGTTCCGAAGCATGCACCAACCTCGCGGGGCGCGTTCGGGCGAGCAATCCACGACACCGCGGAACGAACCGCCCGGAAGACCGGAGCGACCGGCGGACGCCGCCGATCGCCCCGGCCCCGCGATGTCACGGACGGGGCGTCAGAAGACCTCGAACGCCTTCTGCCAGCCCACGGTCAGCACCCAGTCGGTCTCGAGCTGCGGACCGTCCAGGTCCTGGTACACGGGCAGGTTGATCTCGACGGCCAGCCGGTGATCGTAGAGCGGACCGTCCACGAAGTACCAGTTGAAGCCGAGCGGCACGTCGATGCGCGTTCCGGCGCGGAGGTTGGGGTCGGCGGTGTAGATCATGCCGGGGTTCAGGGCCGGATCGGCGCCCTCGATGTTGCCCCAGCGCTGAGCTTCGACGCGCACGGACGCCGAGAGCTGGTCGAAGAGTCGGTACTGGAGCCATCCGGTGGCCAGGAAGCGGTTGCCGAGCGTGTACTCGTTGTCGTTCTCGCCCAGCCGGACGGTGCCGCGCGCCTGAAGGCCCCAGGCCCCGCCGTCGGTGACGTCGTAGATGGTGATGCCCGGCTCGAGGTCGAACGTCCCCGACCCGATCTGCATCGGGTACGGAAGGCGCACCTCGTTGGGCGAGCTGGCCGGCGTCACGTCCCGCTCGTCGATCGAGCCGGTGGGCAGGGACACCCCCGCGTTGAGGTGCACGTTCACGCCCTCGTCCTTGAGGCCGATCAGGGCGCTGAGCTTCGTGTCGCCGAACCCGCCGGACTCCGTGACGAACTCACCACCCATGCCCGTCAGGTGGTCCATCGAGTTCGAGAGGATGTTCCCCATCAGCATGAACGTGACGCGGTCGCTCGGGGCCAGCATGAAGCCGATCATGTGCATGTCCATGGGCATGCGCGTCGGCTGCACCATGTAGTCCTCGAACACGTCCGCGTTGGAGAGCGACTCGGTACCGTCGCGCGCGCCCTCCATGTGCATCCGCATGAACCGGTACGAGAACATGATCTCGCCGCCCGAATGCATGTGGTCGCCCATCACGCCGATCGGCGCATGGGCGTCCGGGCGGGACTGGGCCTCGACGCTCGTGGGCGCGAGGAGAAGAAACGCCATGGTGGCGAGCGTCGCGGCGACGGCCGTGAATGTACGGATACGAAGGTCCTTCATCGTGAACTCCTGATCTGTCGAGATTGACGTGCACCACGGACGGACTCCGTCCGGAGGTGCGGTAAAGCTGCGCATGCCGGGCGGAACCCGGGGCGGCTCACCGCGGCGGTGCGTTCGACAGAGGGAGGAAGAAGGAGGGGAAGCGTGGCGCATCGGGGGGGAGCGCGGTCGCGGAGATGGTCCGCGTCGGCGCGTCGCCGTCCGATGCCGGACCGACGTCGGACGTCTCGGGGCCCGCGAGCGCGGGGGAGACGCACTGGACATCGCAGGGGCATCCGCAGTCGTGCTCGCCGTGATCGCCGCCGCGGTGGTCGTCGTCGCCGTGTGCGTGATGCTCGGCGTGTCCGCCCGGATGCTCGCCCCGATGCTCTTGCGGGTGCACGTGCGGGTGCGCGTGACCGTCCGGCGTGTGGAGTGGTGCGTGGAGTGACGCGTGGTGCGGCGCGAGGGCCGTCGGCGCCTCGGCCGGTACGTGCCCCGACTCGAGCTCCTCCGACGCATGCGGGCATGCGGCGCAGGACGGGGGGAGGATCCACCCGGGAAGGAGGGCGATCAGCAGGAGAACGGTTCTCCCGGACCGCCGCCGAAAGACGCGCCTGCGGGACTCTGGCATGGCCCGAAAGTTCGGGGTTTCGCCCTGTGGGCTCAAGCGTCGCGGGCCCGCAGAACGTCGTCCGGGATGCCGAACCCCCGGACCAGATCGACGGCGACCGGTCGGAGTTCGCCGCAGAGCGCGTTCACCTCGGTGCGGATCGCCCGGCTCTTGGGCGGATCCATGTATCCCGCCTCCAGGAACCACGCGCGGTCCGCCTCGAGCCGCTCCAGCGCGAAGAGCTGGGACACCGTCCTGAGCGTCTCGGACACGCCGGCGGAGGGAGCCCGCGCGATGCCCTCCTCGAAGGCCTCGACCATCTGTCGCTCCACGTGGGCGTGAGCCAGCGCGATCAGATGGTCCTGACACGCATTGATCGCGTCGAACGAGTTCATGCCGCGGTCGAACAGCTGCTTCATGCGCCGACCTGCCGACGCCGTCAATCGGCGCTCGCGGTACTCGAACGCCTGTTGATGGACGTCGTGGTCGCGGAGATGCTCGGGGTCGGATCTGCGGGTGACGATGGGATTCAGCTCCGTGACACGCTCCTGCGCGCGGTCGGTCACCATGCGCACCACGTCCCAGAACCCGAGGCT
The DNA here is from genome assembly GCA_028284495.1 of Longimicrobiales bacterium. Lineage (GTDB taxonomy): Bacteria > Gemmatimonadota > Gemmatimonadetes > Longimicrobiales > Gaopeijiaceae > Gaopeijia. The sequence goes on from JANQRP010000003.1 coordinate 43,779, forward strand.
GCCCAGCTCCTTCCGGTAGGCGGTCAGCAGGCTCTTCGCGAGGAGCTGGAGCAGCACCACGTTGGTGCCCTCGAAGGTGGCGAAGATGTCCACGTCCTGCCGGATCCTCCCGATCCGGTTGGCGGCATGGAAGCCTCGTCCGCCCATCCCCTCACGGCACGCCTGCAGTGTCTCGAGGGCGTGCCGGGTGGCGTAGGCCTTGAGCCCGGCGGCGCGCGCCTCGACTTCCTGCCCCTCCTCCTCGAGCTGGCCCGCGTCGACCATGGCGCCGCAGTCCTCGGCCAGCTGTCGGACGGCGAAGTGGAGCGCGTAGGTGGTGGCCAGCCTCGGCAGGAGCAGGCGCTGCTGCATGCGGAAGTCGAGGATCGGCGTCTCGGGCTCGCCCTTCGGCCCGAACTGGCGCCGGCGATCCGAGTACGGGATCGCGATGGCGAGGCCGGTCTTGGCGGCGCTGACACCGGCCGCCGCCACGCTCACCCGGCCCGCCACGAGGGTGCCGAGCATCGTGAAGAACCGACGGCCCCGCGAATCGATCGGGCTCTCGTAGGTGCCCTCGTCGGTGATGCGACCGAAACGATCGAGCAGGTGGTCGCGCGGCACGCGCACCGAATCGAACCAGATCCGGCCGTTGTCGACGCCGTTGAGGCCCGCCTTGGGCCCGTTGTCCTCGATGCGGACGCCCGGCATCGGCTTGCCGGACTCGTCGCGAATCGGCACGACGACCGCATGCACGCCGTGGTCCTCGCCTCGCACCACGAGCTTCACGAACACGGTCGCCATCCGCCCGTGGAGGGCGGCGTTCCCGATCCACTCCTTCCCGGCGTTCTCGTGCGGCGTGTCGACGACGAGCTCGTCCGTGTCCGCGTCCCAGGTCGCCGTCGTCTCGATGCCCCGAACGTTGGATCCGTGGTGGATCTCGGTCATCGCGAAGCAGCCGGGAAGCTCCATCCGGCCCATCGCCTCGAGCCAGCGGTCGTGGTGCGACGCGGTGCCGAGCTGGTAAAGGCTGCCGCCCCACAGACCGAACTGGACCCCGAACTTGATGACGGTCGAGATGTCGCCGAGCGCGAGCGTCTCGAACACCGCGACGGCGCCGGCCGGATTCCCCTCCCCGCCGTATGCCCGGGGCAGGCCGACCATCCCGAGCCCCTGGTCGGCGATGATGTGAAGAGCCTCGAGCGTCCGTGCGCGGTGGGTCGCGCGGTCGAGTTCGGGGTCGAACTCGAAGGCCTCGGTGGCGAGAAGCGACAGCACGCGCGCCCGGAGGTCGGCGTGGGGGCGGGCCAGGAAGTCGGCGAGGGCGGCGACGTCCACCTCAACGGGAGCGCGGCCGGCGGGAGCACGGTCGGTGGTCTGCAGGGGGAGGTCGGACATCGGAGCGCGGCAGATAGGGTCGTGGCCCGTCAGGGTACCGGCCGGCGCGCGGGCTCGTTCCGACGCCATCGAGCGCGGTCCGGTTGACCGGGTCGAGTCACATCGACAACCTCCGATTCCCTGGTCTCCCGCGCCTTCGGCACGTCGAGGCCACCGGGCACCACCGTTCCCACAGCCGTTCGACAGCCGCCCATGTCCGAATCAAGCGAGTCCCCGCCCCTCGTCGGAGTCGTGATGGGGTCCCGGTCGGACTGGGAGACGATGAAGAACGCGGTGGACATGCTCGCGACGCTCGGGATTCCGCACGAGGTGCGGGTGGTCTCGGCGCATCGCACGCCCGACCTCCTGTACGAGTACGCGGAGAGCGCCGAGGCACGTGGCCTGGAGGTGATCATCGCGGGGGCAGGGGGCGCCGCCCACCTGCCCGGGATGCTCGCCGCCAAGACGACGGTACCCGTGCTGGGTGTACCCGTCGAGTCGCGGGCACTCAAGGGGCTCGACTCGCTGCTTTCCATCGTGCAGATGCCGGGCGGCGTGCCGGTCGGGACGCTGGCGATCGGATCGTCCGGCGCGAAGAACGCCGGGCTGTTCGCTGCGCAGATCCTGGGCACGCACCGGCCCGACGTCCGCGCCGCGGTGCAGGCGTGGCGCGACGCGCGCACCGCCACCGTGCTGAACGACCCGGACCCGCGTGAGCCGGACCCTGATGGGCCCGGTCGGGGCGGGTCGGGTTCGCACGGATCCGCCCCCGACGCGTGACCCCGGGGGACGCCGGCGCCCCGATCGCGGATCTCCGCGTCGGGGTCCTCGGAGGCGGCCAGCTCGGCCGGATGCTCGCCGAGGCCGGTCGACCGCTCGGCGTGGCCTTCCGATTCTGGGATCCGGGCGAGGCGGAGCCGATCGCGGGCTTCGGCGAGCACATCTGCGCGGCCTGGGACGACGACGCCGCCTTCGAGCGGTTCGTCGACGGACTCGACGTGGTCACCTACGAGTTCGAGAACGTGCCGGTCGAACTCGCTCGCCGGATCGCCGAGGTCGTGCCGGTTCATCCCGACCCGGCAGCGCTCGATGTCGCGCAGGATCGTCTGAGCGAGAAGAGCCGGTTCGAGTCGCTGGGGATCGCGACCAACGCGTTCCTCCCCGTCGATGGTCCAGGAGCGCTCGCGTCCGCGATCGAGGCGGTCGGATATCCCGCCGTCCTCAAGACCCGGCGTCTCGGCTACGACGGCAAGGGGCAGGAGGTTCTGCGACGCCCAGACGACACCCAGGGCGCGTTCGAGCGACTCGGGTCGGTGCCGTGCATCCTCGAGGCGTTCGTCCCGTTCGATCGCGAGCTGTCCCTGGTCGCGGTCCGCACCGCGGACGGTCGCTTCGCGCCCTACCCCCTGGTCGAGAACACCCACGTCGAGGGCATCCTCGTCCGGACCGAGGCGCCGGCGGAGGGCGTGTCGGCGGCGATTCGCGACCAGGCGGAAACGGCGGTGCGGGCGCTCGCGGAGGCGCTCGACTATGTCGGCACGATCGCGGTCGAGTTCTTCGAGGTGGCGGGCGGCTCGGCCGACGACCGTCGCCTCCTGGCCAACGAGGTGGCGCCGCGGGTCCACAACTCGGGGCACTGGACGCAGGACGGTGCGGTCACGAGCCAGTTCGAGAACCATGTGCGTGCGGTGTGCGGGCTGCCGCTCGGACCTACCGGCATCGCGTGGCCCACGGTGATGGTGAATCTCATCGGCAGGCGGGGCGACGCCGAGGCTCTCCTCGCCTGCGACGGCGCCCGGCTGCACGACTACGGGAAGTCGGAGCGGCCCGGGCGGAAGGTCGGCCACGTGAACGTGCTCGGCTCCACCGGCCAGGCCGCGCGGGATCGCGCGGAGGCCCTCCGGGCGGTGTACGCGGGGCCGGAACTCCGGTAGAACTCTTGAGGTAGAGCCCGCTACGGTTCTATCGTAGCCGGCGAGCATTCCCGCTCGCCCCACGCAGGACGCACACCGCCCACCCCCAGGGTCGCGGCGGTGTTTCTTATTCGGTCGGAGGCCCCATGCTGGACGAAATTCGCGAGCGCATCGATGCGGAGATCGAGGAGCTCACGCACGAGCTCAACGTCGAGTTGCCCGAGCGGATCAACAAGGCGGTCGAGCACGGGGATCTCAAGGAGAACTCCGAGTACAAGTTCGCGCTCGAGCGGCAGGGCTTCGTTCAGGCGCGGATCGGCCAGCTCCAGCAGCGGATGTCCGAGCTGTCGAAGATCGACGTGGACAACATGCCTGCGGACCGGGTCGGGTTCGGCTCGAAGGTGAGGGTCCACGACCTCGAGATGGACCAGAAGATGGATCTCACCATCGTCGCCGGCGATTTCATGGACCTCGACTCCGGTCAGGTCTCCATGGCGTCGCCGATCGGGTCCGGGCTGAAGGGCGCGAAGGAGGGCGAGGAAGTCGTGATCTCGCTGCCGATCGGCGAGCGGAAGTACAAGGTCCTGAAGCTCGAGACGCTCCCCCAGCAGATGGGCGTGGCCAAGGACTGACGGTGCCGCCGGCCGGCCCGGCGCGCGGCCCGGAACACGCCCCGGAACACGTCTTGGGCCGGGGGTAGGGGATCGCCCATGGACGCCCCGCCCCCCTCCCGCTCCCCCGGTCCCGCCTCACCTTCCGGCGCCCCGGTCGTCCACCTCGATGGCGTCCGGAAGTCCTACGAGGAGGGCGGACGTACGCACGTCGTCCTGGACGGAGTCGAGGTGCGGATTCACGAGGGAGAGTTCGTGGTCCTGCTGGGCCCCTCGGGCTCGGGCAAGTCCACGCTGCTCAATCTCGTGGCCGGAATCGACCTGCCCGACGCGGGCTCGATCCGCATCGCGGGAAACGAGCTCGCCCGACTCGACGAGCGCGCGCGAACGCTCTTCCGGCGCGCCCATCTCGGGTTCGTGTTCCAGTTCTTCAACCTCCTGCCCACGCTGACGGTCGAGGAGAACCTCCTCCTCCCGATCGAGCTCAAGGGCAGGGTGGACGCCGCCGCGCGGGAAAGGGCGAAACGGCTGCTCGACCGCGTGGGGCTCGCCGACCGCGCGGGCGCCTTCCCCGATCGCCTGTCCGGGGGCGAGCAGCAGCGAATTGCGCTCTGCCGCGCGCTCGTCCACGAGCCCGACCTGATCCTGGCGGACGAACCCACCGGCAACCTGGATCCCGACACCGGCGCGACCATCCTCGACCTCCTCGAGGAACTGGTGCGCGCCGACGGGCGAACGTTGCTGGCGGTAACCCATTCGCGCACGCTCGCCGAGCGCGCCGACCGCGTCCTGCGGATCGAGGGGGGACGCGTGGTCGAGGCGCCCGCAGGCGTTCACCCGCGATGAGCCTGCTCGGGCGCTCGTCGCGCCGCTTCCTCCTGCGGCACCCGGGCCAGCTGGCCCTCACGGTGCTGGGCGTGGCGCTCGGCGTGGCGGTCGTGGTCTCGATCGACCTCGCGATCCTCTCGTCGAGGGCCGCGTTCGAGGTCTCCACCGAGACGGTCGCCGGCCGGGCCACGCATCGGATCGAGGGCGGGGCCTCCCGGCTGCCGGACGGCCTGATCGCGACCATCCGCCGGGACCTCGGCGTGCGCGAGTCGGCGCCCGTGGTGGAGGCGCTCGGCATGTCGGAGGCGTTGCCGGGGCGCGCGCTCCGGATCCTCGGCGTGGACCCCTTCTCGGAGCGACCGTTCCGGCCGTGGCTCGGCGGCGGAGAGGGAGTGGACCTCCCGCGGCTGATCGTCGAGCCGGGTGGCGTCGTGGTGACGGCGGCGGTGGCGGCGGAGGCCGGGTGGGAGATCGACGGTCCGGTCCAGCTCGTCCTCGAGGGTCGCCGCGTGACGGGAACGCTCGTGGGCGTCATCGATGCGGGCGGGGAGCTGGAGCGGCAGGGGCTCCGCGACGTGCTGATCGCCGACGTCGGAACGGCGCAGTCCTTCCTCGGCGAGGGGGGGCTCGATCGGATCGACCTACTGCTGCCGGAGGGTGAGGAGGGGGAGCGGATCGTGTCCGCGATCGACGCGGTCCTGCCTCCCGGCGCCGAAATCTCCACGGCCGGGGCGCGGGCAGGCGACATGCAGGGGATGCTTCGCGCCTTCGACCTGAACCTGACGGCCCTGAGCCTGCTCGCGCTCGTCTTCGGCATGTTCCTGATCTACAACGCGATGACGTTCTCGGTGGTGCAGCGCCGGGAGCTTCTCGGCGGCCTTCGCGCGATCGGCGTCACCCGGAGCGAGATCTTCCGCATGGTGATGTCGGAGGCGTTCTGGACGGGGCTCGCCGGCACGGCTCTCGGGCTCGTCGTCGGCGTCGCGCTCGGCCGCGGCCTCGTCGGGCTCGTCACGCGGACGATCAACGACCTGTACTTCGTCCTTTCCGTGGAGTCGGTGACCGTCACGCCGGGCCTCATCGCGAAGGGTGCGGCGCTCGGGCTCGGCGCCACGCTGCTCGCTGCGGTGCCGGCGATTCGCGAGGCGGTGGCGTCGGAGCCCCGCACGTCCATGGTGCGCTCGCTGGGGGAGGCCCGCGCGAGTGACCTCGTGCCGCGGCTCGGGCTGGCGGGCGTTGTCATGGGCCTCGGCGGCGTCGGCCTGCTCGCCGTACCCACGCGGTCGCTCGGCGTCGGGTTCGGCGGACTCGCACTCGTGGTGCTCGGAATCGCGGCGCTGGCACCGGTGGTGACGGTGTTCGTGACCCGCGTCGTGACGCCGCTGCTCTCACGGGCGGTCGGAATTCTCGGGACGATGGCGGCCCGCGGCGTGATCGCGTCGCTGTCGCGGACGGCCCCCGCGATCGCATCGCTCGTGGTTGCCGTGTCGGTGACGGTCGGACTCGGCGTGATGATCGCGAGCTTCCGTTCGACGCTCGTGTCCTGGCTCGACTACACGCTGCAGGCGGACGTGTACGTGTCGCCGCCGTCGGCGGTCGCCTCGCGCGCGGACGGGACGCTCCCGCCCGATCTGGTCGAGCGGCTCTCCGGCGCGCCGGGCATCGCCGGCGTGAGCACCTATCGCGGCGAGATCGTGCCGTCCGACTACGGCGAGCTGAGGATCGTGGCGCTCGACCTGGATCCGCGCGGCGAGGGTGCGTTCAGGTTCCGGGCGGGAGACGCGTCGAGCGCATTCGAGCGGTTCCGGGCGGGAGAGGCCGTGCTCGTGTCGGAACCGTTCGCCTACCGGAATCGGCTCGCGCCGGGCGACGCGGTGCGGCTGCCGGGCACGGACGGCGCAACGCTCCCCATCGCCGCCGTGTTCAGCGACTTCGGGTCGGACCAGGGCGTCGTGATGATGGGGCGGGTCGCCTGGGACCGGTACTTCGACGCCCCCGGCGTGACCTCCCTCGGGATCTTCCTCGGTGAGGGCGCGGCGACGGACGACGTGATCGCGGGACTCGAGGCGCTCGTCGGGAGGGACCAGTCGGTGGTCATCAACTCCAACCGGAGCCTCCGCGAGGGCAGCCTGATCGTCTTCGATCGCACCTTCGCCATCACCGGCGTCCTCCGCGCGCTCGCCTTCGTCGTCGCCTTCATCGGGGTGATCAGCGCGCTCATGGCGCTCCAACTCGAGCGTTCGCGCGAGCTCGGCGTGCTGCGCGCCAACGGGCTCACGCCCGGGCAGGTGTGGGGCATGATGACCGCCCAGACCGGGCTGATGGGCGCCGTCGCCGGCATCCTCGCGGTGCCCGCGGGGCTCGCGCTCGCGGCGGTGATGATCTTCGTCGTGAACAAGCGCTCGTTCGGGTGGACGCTCGAGATGACGGTCGGACCCGAGATCCTGGCGCAGTCCGTCGCTCTCGCGCTGATCGGTGCGCTGGCGGCGGGCGTCTGGCCCGCATGGCGCATGAGTCGCACGTCTCCCGCGCTGGCGCTCCGCGATGAGTGACGCCCGGAGTCGCGACGGGACCGGTCGTGACGAGGCGGGTCATGACGAGCCGCGTCGCGACGAGCCCATCATGAGCCGGCTCGACTGGGCCGCCTTCGCCCTGATCGTGTTCGTCGCTCTCCTGGAGGGCTGGCTGTTCTTCGGGCCGGGGAGGGAGCGTGGGAGCCGCGCGGAGGAGCCGGCCCGTGGCTCCAGCGCGGACACCGTGGCGGCGATGTCGCTGGCCGAGGCGATGGGCGGCGGCGACCCGACCGGATATGCGCGCGCCCTCGAGCCGCGCGCCTTCGAGTTCCCGGCGGACCACGGCGCGCATCCCGATTTCCGGACCGAGTGGTGGTACGTCACCAGCAACCTCGAGGGCCCGGGCGGCCGGCGGTTCGGCGTTCACTTCACCATCTTCCGAAGCGCCCTCGCCCCACCGGTCACGTCGGGCGCTGCGGGGCCGGACGCCTGGGCGACGAATGACGTCTACATGGGGCACTTCGCGGTGGCCGATGCGGCCTCGGGGACCTTCACGGAGTCGGAGCGGTTCACGCGGGGGGCGGCCGGGCTGGCGGGCACCGCGTCGTCGCCGGACGCCGGGCGGTTCCGCGTCTGGATGGACGACTGGGCGATGGAATCGCTCACCGCGCCGACCCCCGGCGCCGACGGGGTCTTCCCGCTGCGTCTCTCCGCCCGCGATCCCGACCGGGGGACGGCGATCGACCTCGTGGTGACCCCGGAGAAGCCCGTCGTCCTTCAGGGCGACGCGGGGCTCAGCCAGAAGGGCGCCGAGCCCGGGAACGCGTCGTACTACTATTCCTTCACCCGGCTCCGTACCGACGGCACCATCGTGACCGGCGGCGATACCGTGGCCGTGGCGGGGCGTTCCTGGATGGACCGCGAGTGGAGCACCAGCGCGCTCGACGCCTCGCAGGAGGGGTGGGACTGGTTCGCGCTCCAGCTCGACGATGGACGCGACCTGATGGTCTACCGCCTGCGAGGTCTCGACGGGAGCACCGATCCGTTGTCGAAGGGTGTGCTGGTGGCCCCCGACGGCTCGAGCACGCCGGTCACGTCGGACGACTTCGCGCTCGAGGTGCTCGAGACGTGGGAGAGTCCGATCGACGGAGCGACGTATCCATCGACCTGGCGGGTCCGCGTACCCTCGGCCGATCTCGACCTCCGGGTGCGGCCCCTTCTCCGCGACCAGGAGATGGACGTGACGGTGCGGTACTGGGAGGGGGCGGTCGAAGTTCTTCCCGCCGAGCCCGCGTCGACGACGGCGACACGGGGCGACGCCGGTGCCCGGGAGCCGATCGGACGCGGGTACGTCGAGCTGACCGGGTACGCCGGAGCGCGGCCGCCCGGCGGATAACTCTCGACCTCCGAGGGGGTCGCGGCGTATGCTGCGAATCGGCGCCTGCCCGAGCCACGCGGGTGGGGACTCGCCGTCCGGCGCGCGCAGCCCGGATCCACCCCCGGAGTCCGCGGATTCCGGACGCCAGGAGACCCGGAGGTCCCGAGACCGATGCTTCGCCAAACCCGGATGTGCGTCGTCGCCGGTGTCGCGCTCGCCTGCGCGGTGGCCGGGCCCCTCGATGCGCAGGAGGCCGAGGGCGGCGACGAGGTCACGATGCGCTACGGCCTGCCCGACGTGGACTCGGGCGCCCGCAACCGCGTCGCCTTCCGGCTCTTCGTCTACTACCACTACATGTCGCGGCTCGGTGGCGTCCCATTCGACGCCATTCTCGGGTGCAGCGCCGACCGCGGGGAGCCCTGCTTCGACGGCGGCGACTGGGAGAGCGACTGCCGCCTCTGGCGATGCCGAACCGAGAACGAGAAGACCCGGTTCATGGACGCGCTGGTCGAGCTCGCGGAGGAGTATCCGCACAGTCCGGAGGCGATGGGCCACGCGGTGTATGCCGCCGTCCGCCTGAATCGGACCGCCAGCGTGGAGGGGTTGCTCGACGCATGTGAGCCGACCGACGCGTGGTGGTGCGAACTGCTCCGGGGCTATCTGCTGCACGAGACCCGGCGTTCCGGAGAGGCCGTGGCGCCGATCGAACGCGGCCTCGCGGCCGCCCCCGACGAGATGCGCTGCCGCCTGGAGGACATGGAGCGGCTGCTCCCCTCGGAGGTCCGTGAGGCGTACGACGAGATCCCCTGCGACGAACGCGGCGACGTCCACGAGTACATCTGGTGGCTGGCCGATCCGTTCTGGATGGAGCCCGGAAACGAGCGGCGGGTCGAGCATCTCATGCGGGGGTTCAGCGTGCCCTTCCACGAAAGTCGGCTGCACGCCTCCCGCAGCCCGGGGAGACGCCATTCGGACTGGCACGACATGGAGCTCATCCGCCGCGGCTACTGGGACTCCTGGGGCCCGCGCACCGGAACGAGACGGGGCGATCCGGAGGCGAACGCGTGGACGAGCCGCCGCGGTGCCTTCAACCACTTCGTCCCCGACGCGCTCGACCTCTCCGGCCTCACCTCCGACCTTCGCTTCCGCCTCGAGGGCGAGCTGGACGACGAGGGGTGGACGCGGCCAGCGGGGCCGGTTCTGGCGGCGCCTGCGCAGATGGCGAGGTTCCTCGACGGCGACCAGATGAGCGTGGCCCTGGCGTCCGACCTCGGCGCGGTGTCCTTCGAGCCGCCCTGGGCGACCGAGCTCGAACCGGTCCCGGGGGCGGACACGACCGCGGTCACCGGTCCGGATTCCACCGACGCGGTCGCGGACTCCGCCGCCGTGCCCTCGCGTGGCCCACTGCCGGCGCCGGCACCCGATGCGCGGGCCGACGGCCGGCCCGTCCGGGGCGACGAGGCGCGCGTCGTCGCCCCGGGGCAGGCGTGGTTCGTGACCAGCGAGGGACCGGGGCACGTGGCGCACGTCGACCCGGTCCCGATTCGCGAGCGCGTGACCTTCTCGGTCGCGGTACCCAACCTGCCGCAGGTGGTCGGGCTCGAAGCCTTCTCGCCCGCTGCCTCCGCACGCCACCGCGCGGTGGCGATGCCGCTGGCAGGGGACGGCCCCGAGCTCTCCGACCTCCTGCTCTACAGACCGTTCGGCCCCGACCTCCCCGAGACCCGGATCCGTGCCGTCGCGCTGATGCTGGGCACGCTCGAGGTCCGCTCCGACGATCTGGTCGGTCTCTACTGGGAGGGCTACGACCTGCCCACGGACGAGCCGATCGGGGTCGCCGTCTCGATCAGCGACATCGAGGTCGGGCTGCTGGGGCGTCTCGGGGGGCTGATCGGGCTCGGCGCCGAGGGGCGGAGCGCGACCGTCGAGTGGACGGAGCCGCCGCTGGACGACGGCGACCTCCGCCGTGCGATCACGCTCGACGTCGCCGGACTGGACACCGGCGCGCACGAGCTCACCGTCGAGCTGACCCTGCCCGACGGCACGGTGCTCTCGCGCGCGCTGTCCTTCGAGGTGATCGAGCCGCCGGACGGCCGCTGAGGTAGAGCCGCAGGTCGGGTCTCGAGTCGGGGCCCTGCGACCTCCCGCGTTACCCTTTCGGCGTTCGACTCGTCTTCCCTCCGAACGGCCGTCCTCGGCCGCACGCTTCTCGAAGGGAGACAGAAACCATGAAGACCTACGCCCGAAGCTTGTCCCTGGACACGTTCCGGGGCCCGTCACTCGCTCTCGCCGCAGTGGTCGCGCTGGCCGCCTGCGACGCATCGGATCCCGTGGGACCCGACGTCGACGAGGGTGTGCTCACGGCGGAGTCCCAGATGGTGCTCGCCGTGCTCGGCGACGCCGACGCGGTCGAGGCCGGGATCGCCGTGGCCGAGTCGCCGGTCGCCGAGCGGCTGGATGCCGGGCGAGCGGGTGCCGCTTCCGCCCGATCGACCCTCGATCTGGCGCGTTCGGGATTCGATGAGGCTCGCTCCGCGCTGGCGCGTGGCGACCTGGACGAGGCGGTGACGCGCGCGACCGACGCTCGACGCTCGTTGGCCCGGGCCCTCGACGAGTCGCCAGCGGTGCGGGGGTCGATCGGCGCCGTGGAGCGCGCCGAGGCGCTGCCCGGCGAGGTGACCGCCGATCCGGAGTCCTACGTGGACCCCGGGAGCCTCGCGATCGAGCTGTCGGACCTGGCCGAACGCGCCCGCGGCCGGATGGCGTCCGGCGACCGCGTCGGTGCGGTGAGCGACGCGATCCTGGCCGAGCAGCTACACGAACTGCGGCGGCGTGATCGTCCCGACCGTGACCGTGTGGACCTCGCGATCGCACTCGCCGGCACCGCGATCGAGCTGGCGACGCGGCTTCTCCCGGACGATCCGGAGCCCGAGCAGCTGCGCTTCCTGCGGGTCGCGGAGCGGCACCTGCGCGCGGCGGTGGCGCTGGCCGAGGCCGGGCAGACGGGCCGGGCCGTTCATCAGGCGGAACTGGCGGTCTGGAATGCGCTCAAGGCGGTGGTGCTGCCGGGCGGCGTGAGCGAGGAGGAGCAGCGGATGATCCTCGATCTGGCCGAGACGCTCTTCGCCGAGGCGAGGGCCACCGAGCCGGAGGGCGTGAAGGCGACCCTGCTCGGGATCTCGCTGCGGTTGCTCGAGCACGGGACGGCGCAGCTCGAGGCCGGCAACGTCCGAGGCGTCGCCGCGCTCTGGAGCTCGGCGGTGATCAGCACGTGGATCATCGGCTGACCCGGACCTGACTTCGGGGAGGGGCCGGGCGGGCGACATCCCGCCCGCCCGGTCCCGCCCCCGATCTGTTCTCGAACCGTGGACGGGATCTATCCTGAGGGCATGCAGCGCCCACCCATGCGCGCGCCGGAACCGCGCCACTCGCACGCGCGCGCCCCGGCCGAGCGCACCGACGAGCAGGTCGTCCGCGACGTCCTCGCGGGCGATCGCGACGCGTTCCGTCTGCTGGTTCGCCGCTACGGGGACGCGCTCTACAACCACGCGCTCCGCATGGTGGGCGACGCGGACGCGGCGGCGGACGTCGCGCAGGAGGCCTTCGTGACCGGGTACCGACGCCTCGATCGGCTCCGGGATCCGGACCGTGTCGGGGCCTGGCTTTTCCGCATCGCGGCGAACCGGGCTCGAGATCACCTGCGAGCGCGGCGGGACGGGCGGATCCCGCTGGACGCGCTGCCCGATCTGCCGGGTGACGCCGGGCGCCCCGACGCGGCCGCGGCCGACGCGGAGATCCGGGCTCGGCTCGGCGACGCGCTCGACGGGCTCACGCCGGAGCAGCGGGAGGTGTTCGTGCTGAAGGATGTCGAGGGCCGGACCTACGAGGAGATCGCCGCGGTGATGGAGCTCTCCGTCGGTGCCCTGAAGATGCGGGTGCGTCGGGCGCGTGAGGCGCTCCGGGGCCTGCTGGAGGAGTTCGCATGAGCGAGATCGATCGGTATCTGGACGGCGACCTGCCGTCGGACGACATGGCGGAGGCCGACCGCGCCGAGGCCCGGTCCTGGGACCGCATGCTCGAGGCGTTTCGGGCGGCGTCCCCGGCCCAGGCCGCGCCGCACTGGCTCGAGAGCCGGGTGATGGCCGAGATCGAGGCGCTGCCCGAGCCCGGCCGGTTCGCACGCGCGTGGCAGTGGGCGACGCGGCCCCGGCAGGTGACGGTGCGCCCCGGCATGGCCGGACTCGCGGCGGCGGCGGTGGTGGCGGCGCTCTTCCTCCTCCCAATCGACCGTACGGGCGGCCTGGCGGACGGCTCGCCGGGAGTCCCCGCGCCCGGCACCGCCTCGCTCGTGTACGTCGAGTTCACGCTTCAGGCACCCGAGGCCCGGTCGGTATCGGTCGGGGGCGACTTCGACGCGTGGGCGGGCGCCCATTCCCTCGAGGATCCGGACGGGGACGGGGTCTGGAGTGGCCGGATCCCGATCGAGCCGGGCGTGCACGAGTACATGTTCCTGGTGGACGACGAGCAGTGGGTCACGGATCCCCGCGCGACGCGCTACCACGACGACGGCTTCGGCAACCGGAACGCCGTCCTCGCCGTCGCCCTCCCCTCGGCATGAGAGCCATGCCCACGATCGCGGGTCCGCTCGGGCTGGCCGTGATGGCCATGGGGTCGCACGCGAGTTCGCCGCTCGCCGGACAGAGCTCCGAGCTCGTGGCGGAGCTGGGTGCCACCTGGTCGCTGCCGCCGATCGATGTGGAGGGCGGGGCAGCGGGGTTCTTCGTGACGGGACTCCGTGCGAGTCGCTGGGGACTCGGCGGGAGCGGCCTGCACGCGTCGCTGCTGGTCGGCCGCTCGATGGACGAGGTGGACGCCGGCGATGTTCTCTCGGGTGAGGCGGGTGGGGAGGCCTGGCGCGACATCGGTGGCGGCTGGTCGTCCGGGGTGCGCGGCCGTGCGTTCGGCCTTCGCGTCGATGCCCCCATCGAGCAGCGATCGTACGGGGTCGAGGGTGCGGTACTCCTCCGATGGCGCGCGCCCGCGTTCCGGGCGAGCGTCAGGGCGACGGGCGGCGCCGGGCAGTCGCGCCTGTCGGTGGAGATCCCGCCGAGCGACCGCGACGGCCCGACCCGCACCCGCGAGCGCACCGACGATCTGTGGCGCTACGGCACCGAGGTCGAGCTGCTCTGGGGCGACGGACCCGTGCTGGCCGGCGTCCGGGGCGGGATCGACGAGGGCGCGGACGGTACCTACTCCCGCGGAGGCGTGCAGCTGCTGGCCACGGCCTGGCTGGGCGTCGTGGAAGTCCACCTGGACCAGTGGGACACGCCGGCGGGCGCCGAGACGACCGGCGGGCTCGCGTTCCACGTGCCCGCCGGCGGGTGGAGCGCTCGCGGTGTCGCGGGCCGTCCCGATCCCGATCCGTTGCTTCGCGACGAGCGCGGCCGGGGCGTGGGCGGGGTGCTCGTCGGGCGGCGGATCCTCGGGGGAGGCGCGGACCCCGCCACGCGGTCGGGGCGAGCGCACCTCCACACCGTGCTCGACGAGACGCCCGAGGGCGCCCGCGTCCGCATCGAGCTGCCCGTCGAGACCGGCGCCGCGACGGTCACCGTACTCGGCGACTTCACCCTCTGGGAGGAGGTGCGGATGGAGCGGCGGGGCGACCGGTGGAGCGTCGAGCTCGACATTCCCGCCGGCACGCATCACTACGGATTCATGGTGGACGACGAATGGTACGTCCCGGAGGATGCTCCCGACGCGGTGCCCGACGAGTGGGGCCGCCGGAGTCTGATCCTCGTCGCAGGCGCTGGAGGTGAAGTCCGATGAAGATCCGATCGAGTGGTTTCCTCGTCCTCGCGCTGTTCGCCTCGCTTGCGACGGCAGCAGCGTCGTCGGCGAGCGGGCTCGCCGCCCAGGACCCGCCAGGCGCGGCGGCAGGCACCGAGGCGGGCGAGCAGCCCGACCCCCGCGCCCAGGCCCAGCGCGTTCTCTCGCCCGAAGTCTTCCAGAGGGTCGACGTCGAAGCGACGGCGCTCGAGCGATCCGGAATCCCGGCCGCGATCCTCTACCGGAAGGCCCTCGAGGGTGCCGCCAAGCGGGTGCCCGACGATCGCCTCGTCCCGGGCGTGCTCCAGTACGCCGAGCGGCTGCGCGCGGCGAGGACCGCCCTTGCCGCCGATCCACTCGCGCCCGTCGCGGTGGATGTGCCGCTTCTGGTCGCGGGCGCCGACGCCCTGCAGCGGGGCGTCTCGCCCGAACTGCTCGGGCGGCTCGGGCAGGACGGCGGCGAACGTACGCCCGTGTCGGTGCTGGTCCTCGCCGATCTCGTCGAGACGGGGATCGGGGACGATCGTGCCCTGGGCCTCGTGCGGGAGGCCGTACTCGCGCGGACCCGCGAGCAACGGATGCTCGAGATTCCCGCGGAGGTCCGACGCCTCCTGAGGCAGGGCCGCTCACCGACCGACGCCACCGAAGAGCTCCGCCGAGCGCTGCGTCGGCGCGGCGGTGGTGGCGCGGTCGACCGCGGGGGCGCCTAGCCCGGCCCTAGATCCCGAGCGAGTGGAGCCACGCGACGGCGTCGCGAAGCTCGTCCGGCGAGATGCCGTGACCCATCGCGTAGTCCTTCGCGGTGAGGTCGGCCCCGAGCTCCCGGAGGCGCGCACGGCCCCGCACGGCGAGCTCGAACGGGATCGCCGGGTCGCCCGTTCCGTGCCCCCAGAAGGCCGGCGTGGCGCCGACCCGCTCCGCCGTGAACTCGACGGACGGGTCGTCCACCAGGAAGCCGGAGAAGTTGAGCACCGCGGCGACCCTGCCGGGCCGCGTGAACGCCCACGCCATGCTGCTCGTGCCGCCCTGGCTGAACCCGCCCAGGGCCAGCGCGGACGGTTCGCCACCGACGATCGCCGGGATCTCGTCGAGCAGCCCGTCCAGCGCCTCGAGGCTGTCGGTGAGCGTCTCGCCCACGACCCGATCCTCCCGGACGTACCGGTACCACGCCGAGCCCGGGCCGTAGCCCCACGGCATGCCGGGGTGCGGAGCCTCGGGTGTCACGACCGTCCATTCGTCCGGGAAGGCGGGCGCGAGCTGCGCGAGGTCGTGGCGATTCGAGCCACGGCCGTGAAGGAGGACGGCGACCGGGCCGACCGTCCCCGGGACCGAGCCCGCCCGCGCGAGCGCGCCCGCGTTCCTCGTGACGACGACGTCGTCGTCGGTGATGCGAGCCATCGTCACGCCCTCTCCGACCCGCTCGCGGCGGCGTAGGCGTCCCGCAACTCCAGCGGCCTCAGCGCCTTCTCGATCTCGTCCCGCCGCTCATCCAGCCATCCCGGCAGCCGAAGCGCGGTGCCCAGCGTCGCACGATCCTCGTCGATCAGGAACCCGGGACCGTCGGTCGCGATCTCGCACAGGAGCCCGTCGGGTGCGCGGAAGTAGATGCTCCGGAAGTAGCTCCGGTCGAGCACGTCAGTGGTCTCGATCCCCATCCCGCGGAGCGTCTCGCGGAAGGCGAGCTGGTGATCCTCCGACTCCGCCCGGAACGCGATGTGGTGCGTCTGCCCGGCCCCCGGCCGCGCCCGGTAGTCGGACCCGGGCCAGCCGAAGAGCGTCATCGCGCTGTGGTCACCGATCGACGTGCCGTCGTACCGGGCCCAGAACCAGTGCTCGGTCTTCCCATCGTCCTGGTTGAGCGTCTTCTTCACCAGCGGAAGCCCGAGAGCACCCGCGTAGAAGTCGTGCGCACGCTCCAGATCGTCGGTGATGCCGGTGATGTGGTGGATGCCGCGGAGCCGCATGTCGTCGGTCACCACGGGCACCGGCTCGGGGTGCGTCAGCTCGGCGATCGCCGCCTCGTCGCGTCCCTCGGGGAGACGCTCCGTCGGCGGCGTCACCAGGGTCCGGCCGAGCGCCTCCATCGGCTCGTCGATGTCGTATCCGGGCCCCTTCGTGGCGATCTCCAGGACCTGCCCGTCGGGGTCGCCGAAGTAGATGCTCCGGAAGTAGCCGCGGTCGATCGGACCCGACACGCGCACGCCGGCGTCGTCGAGGCGTCGCTTCCACTTGAGCTGCGCCTCGGGCGTGTCGACGCCGAGCGCGAGATGGTGGATGCCGCCCACGCCCCAATGACCGCGCGGCGCGTCCGGCCACTCGAAGAAGGTCAGGATGGTCCCGGGCCGCCCGGCATCGTTGCCGAAGTAGAGGTGGTAGGCTCCCGGGTCGTCGAAGTTGACCGTTCGCTTCACCAGATCGAGCCCAAGCAGGCCGCCGTAGAACGCGAGGGTCCGCGGGGCGTGATTGGACACCATCGTGATGTGATGGAAGCCCGTGGTGATGGGTGTGTCGCTCATGGCTCGTCTCGGATGCGTGAACGTGGGTGCGGCCCATGGGCTGCAGACCCACGACTGATCTACAATTCAAACTTGAAATACCCGACGGATCGCGGTGGTTCCCATCCCCGTGTTCGCCCGGGAGCGTGCCACTCCGGACTCTGAATCCTTGAGCGGGCGACCCCCGTACCCCTCTGTAGAGAACGACCTGTAGAGGACGACCCTCCATTCGACGCCGCCCGCGGCGTCCACCGGGAGCGCACCAGATGACACCGATCCGCATGACGCAGGCGACCGCCTTCGTACTTCGTGCCCTCGCCACAGGCCACCGGCACGGCTTCGAGATCATGGAGGTGACCGGCCTCGCGAGCGGGACCGTGTACCCGGTGCTTCGACGCCTCGAGGGGGAGCGCGCCGTGAGCTCGGCGTGGGAGGACGAGGCGGAGGCGCGCGAGGCCGGACGTCCGCGCCGACGCGTCTACGAGCTGACCCCGCACGGCGAGGCGCTGGCCCAGATGGCAGCCGAACGCCTGCGCGAAGCGACGCGCTTCCTGACCGACGAAGGACTCGCGGGAGCCTGAGTCGATGGGAGCGCTGAGAGCCTGGCTCGCCCTGGCCGCGCGCATGGTGCCGCGCGACGAGCGGTCGCGCTGGCGGGAGGAGTGGGAGAGTGACCTGGCGGCCGCGGAGCGCGCGGGGCTGGGTCCGGCGGGGCGTGTCCGGTGGGCCGTCGGCGTGATGTGGGCGGGCCTGAGCTTCAGAACCGAGGAGATGAGCATGGACGGGTGGGGACGGGAGTTCAGACTGGCGGTGCGCGGGCTGCTTCGGCGGCCGGCCTTCACGGCGGTGGCGGTGGTGACGCTCGCGCTCGGGATCGGCGCCAACACGGCCATCTTCAGCGTCGTGAACGGGGTGGTGTTCCAGCCGCTCCCGTATCCGGACTCGCACGAGCTCGTCAGCATCACGACCGAGTTCCCGACCATGGGATTCGCCGAGTTCTGGGTCTCGCCACCCGAGTTCATGGAGCTGGAGGAGCGCGCCCGGTCGTTCGAGTCGATGGGCGCCTTCCGCCCGTACCAGGTGAGCGTCGGGGGCGGCGAGCAGCCGGAGCGCGTCACGGCGGCGATCGCGACGGCGTCCCTCTTCGAGACCCTCGGCGTCACGCCTCGACCCGGGCGCACGTTCGACGAGACGGAAGACGTGCCGAACGGACCGGCGGTGGCGGTGATGTCACACGAGCTGTGGACCCGCTCCTTCGGGCGGGACCCCGACATCGTCGGGAGCACGATCGACCTGAACGGCGTCTCCACGGAGATCGTCGGGGTCATGCCGCCCGGCTTCGACCTGGAGGACAACGGGATCGAGGTATGGACGCCCGCCGCCCTCGACCGCACCAACTTTCAGAATCGCGGCTCGCACTACCTCGAAGTCGTGGGTCGGCTGCGCGACGGCGTGACCCCGCTGGCCGCGCGGCGGGAGCTGGCCTCGCTGGTGCAGACGTGGGCGGACGACAGCCCGGGCGCGGGGCACGTGCCCAGTCCGCAGGCCCACCCGATCGCCATCGAGCTCCTGCAGGAGGAGGTGGTTGGCGACGTGCGGACCGCGCTCCTCATCCTGATGGGCGTCGTCGGATTCGTGCTGCTCATCGCGAGCGGCAACGTCGCGAACCTGCTGCTCGCACGGGCCGAGGACCGGCAGCGTGAGGTGTCCGTCCGCGTCGCGCTCGGCGCCGGGCGGTGGCGACTGGTACAACAGTTCCTCACGGAAGGCCTCGTCCTCTCGACGATGGGTGCGGTCGTGGGACTCGGACTGGCGTGGGCCTCGCTGCAGGCGCTCCGGGTCGCGAGCCCCGGCGACCTGCCGCGCCTCGGCGAGATCGGGCTCGACGGCACGGTCCTCCTCGCGACGACGGGCGTGACGGTGGCGGTGGGAATCCTGTTCGGGCTCGCGCCCGCGCGGCACGTGCTCGGAAGCACGGCCACCACACTTCGTGACGGTGGAAGCCGAACGACGATCGGGCGGGGCGGCCTGCGATCGCTCCTGATCGTGACCGAGACCGCACTCGCCCTCGTGCTGGCCGTCGGTGCCGGGCTGATGATCCGCTCCTTCGGCCAGCTCGCGCAGGTCGAACCGGGCTTCGAGACCGAGAACCGGATCGCATTCCAGCTCTACCTGCCTTCCTCGGCCTATCCGACGAACACCGAAACGTCCGTCCTCTACCGGCAGATCATCGAGGGGCTCGAGGCCCGGCCGGAGTTCGAGGGGGCGTGGCTGACGTCGTCGATCCCGACCGTGCAGACGCTGAACGCCAACGACACCGAGTTCGAGGGGCTTCAGAGGACGCAGGACGGGCCCGCTCACAACGTGGACTACTACACGACCGTGTCGGCCGGCTACACCGAAGCGGTCGGGATCGAGCTCATCGAGGGCCGGCGTCTGGCGCCGACGGACGACGCCTCGGGCACGCCGGTCGTGCTCGTCAACCAGGCGCTCGCGGACCGCTTCTACGGCGGCCGCAGTCCGCTCGGCGAGCGGATCCGGCCGTGCTGCGGCGGCGGCCCCTTCCTCGAGATCGTGGGCGTGGTCGGGAACGTGAAGCAGGGGGGACTGGAGGAGGAGTCGGGCACGGAGATCTTCATGCCCGAGCCGCAGGTGGGCGGTCGCTCGCTCCACGTGATGGCGAAGACGACCGGTCGGCCCGAGACGGCGATGGACGTGGCGAGAGAGGTGGTCCGAGGGATCGACGGGTCGCTGCCGCTCGCGTCGCTGCGGACGATGGAGACGGTCGTCGGAGACGCGCTCTCACGCGCCCGGTTCCTTACGACGCTCATGGCTTCGTTCGCCGGGCTCGCCCTCCTGCTCGCGGGCATCGGCACCTACAGCGTGATGTCGTACGCGGTGACCCAGCGCTCCAAGGAGATCGGGATCCGCATGGCGATGGGCGCGAAGTCGGGGTCGGTCGTGCGGATGGTGATGGGACAGGGGCTAAAGGTCGCCGGCGTCGGGCTCGGGTTGGGTCTCGTGGGGGCCTGGCTGCTCACCGACGTGCTCGAGTCGCTGCTGTACAACATCGAGGTGTGGGACACCGTTAGCTTCGTGTCGGGGCCGCTCCTCCTGGCGGGGGTCGCGGTCGCCGCCTGCTGGCTCCCCGCCCTGCGGGCCACTCGCGTCGAACCCGTCACCGTACTGAAGGAGGAGTAGTGGCCGTCACGCCATCCACCATGCTGGACCTCGGCACGAGCGCGCCGGCGTTCGCGCTGCCGGACGCCGTCACGGACCGGATCGTCTCGCTGGACGACTTCGGCGACGCCGAGGCGCTCCTCGTCGTGTTCTGGTGCAACCACTGTCCGTACGTGCGCCACATCGAGGACGCCTTCGTGGAGTTCGCGCGCGAGTACGCGAGCCGGGGCCTCGCGGTGGCGGCGATCCAATCGAACGACGCCGAGGCGTACCCGCAGGACGCGCCCCCTGCGATGCGCGAGCGCGCGAATGAGCAGGGCTATCCCTTCCCCTACCTCTTCGACGAGACCCAGGACGTGGCCAAGGCGTACCGGGCGGCCTGCACGCCGGACCTCTTCCTCTTCGACGGCGATCGTGATCTCGTCTACCGCGGGCAGTTCGACGGCTCGCGTCCGTCCGGCGGTACGCCGGTGACCGGAGCCGACCTGCGGGCCGCCGCCGACGCGCTGCTGGCCGGCGAGCCGGTGTCCGACGACCAGGTGCCGTCGGTCGGGTGCAACATCAAGTGGAAGCGGGGGAACGCGCCCGAGTGGTTCGGCTGAGGCGCGACGCCTGCGGACCGAGGAGGTCTGTGCGCCACGCGCGGTCCCGCTGATACGAAGACCGCCCCCGCCGCCATGAAGGCGACGGGGGCGGTGTCGTGTGCACTGCTGTCCAGCCCCGGCACGAAAGGCCGACGCCGGCTCAGAACAGCGCTATCTCCAGTCTCGGCTGGTCGAGCCGATCACCGGCGATCGCTTGCCCTTGCCGGGGTGGACAGGGTACTCGGACTCGTAGACAAGGGATCACCTCCTGATTGCGGTGGAACTTCGGGCAGACGAGCCATCCTACAGCGGCCCCGCGGAAAGGTTCAAGGGGGCGGGGAGGGGGAACGGGTTTCGCGCGACGGATCGCGTGCGGTGCGATCAGGCGTGCCGGATCGTGTGCCGGAACAGCCAGACCGCGGCCGTGATCGCGATGCCGATCCAGACGAAGCCCCAGACCACGGTGGGGATCCCCGTGAGTTCCGCGAGCATGGCGGCGTCCGACCGCAGACCGGGGCGATCGATGATGTCGCTCTTGATGTCGAGAATCGCGTAGCACACCGAGGTGAGGCCGAGCGCCATGATGAGTCGGCTCGCCCAGACCTGGCTGAGAAGCTTCGCCCCCACCAGAAGCGCGACGCCGGTGAACGCCCCGTAGACGATGCCGAACGCGCCGCGGATGTAGACGGCAGTCAGCACCAGCACGGCCACGCCCACGGCGCCGAGCAGCGTGCCGGACCGGATTCGACTCGACCGGGAGCCCATCATCAGCAGGCCCCCGAACGCGAGGCTTCCGAGGTAGCCGGCGGAGAGCGTCACGAAGGCGATGCCGCCCCGCCCGATCGTGAGTCCGCCCTGACGCGGGTCGAGCGAGATGCTTTCGACCGACCCGCCCGTGAGCCAGAGCGCGACCGCGTGGCTGAGCTCGTGCAGCAGCACGACGAAGATCTTCAGCGGGTACACGACCGGCGTGTACCAGAAGTACCAGAGGGCCGCGAAGAACGCGGCGAAGCCGAGGGCGAGGCCGAGCTGTCGACGGGTGCGAGTGTTCATGCCCACTCTACGACCGGTCGGCCCAGGACGTTTCCGGTCACGAAGCCCGTCACGAACCTCGTCACGAACCCCGTCACGAGCCTGGGGCCGTCGCGGGGATCGGGTGGATCCGGGCGAGCTCGTCGTGCCAGCTCCCCACCGCCTGGCGGGCGAGGCTGGCGTTCTGACCCGTGCGGGACAGGGCGGCCCACGCGAGCTCCTTGAGGCGCGACCGCGGGGGCTGCGGCGGGAGCCCGAGCTGCTCGGCCTGGCCGAGCACGTCCACCACCCACTGTTCGCGCAGACCGTCGAAGCGCGCCGCCGGCGCGTCGACGCCCTCGGTCGCGGCGGCGGCCCGCACCTCGTCCGCCATCGGCACCGGCGCGTCGAGCGGGCCCATCAGGCGCGCGACCTCGCGCACGACGTCCGGGCGCGCCTCGTCGAAGGGGACGGTGTCGCGCGCTTCCAGGCGGAGCACGTGATACCCGTACTGGGTCTCGGTCACGCCCGAGACCTCACCGACCTCGAGCGCGGAGGCCGCCGCCCAGAATTCCGGCACCCACGCGCCCCGGCGACCGGGGTTCAGAAGGCCCTCGCGGCTCTCGGCACCCGGTTCGTCGGATACCTCGGCGGCCACGTCCGGAAACGGCTCGCCCGCCTCGATCCGCTCCAGCGCGGCGCGCGCCTTCGCCTGGGCTTCCGCGCGCACGTCGGGCTGCTCGTATCGCTCGGAGAAGACGATGAGGTGACGGACCGTCAGCTCGTACTGGGGCGACGTGGCGTAGCGGGCACGGAGTACCGCGTCGGACACGTCGGCCGAATCGATCCGACGCTCGGCCTGCACCTGCTCCCACGTCCACGCGACCCGGGCGCTGTCGACCCACGGCTCGACGAGGTCCGCGACGCGGTCGTCGGCGAGGACCGCCCCGAACGCGGTGAGCTCCGCGAGCAGGCGCTGCCGCGATTCGGTCAGCCCGAGGAGCTCCGATTCGGTGTACTCGACGCCCGCGACGGTGAAGGCCACGGGATCCGACCCGGCGCAGGCGGACAGGGCGAGGCACAACGATGCAAGGGCGTGGAGTCCGGGGAATCGATTCATGCCCCAAGTGTGTCGCGACTACGGGCCGGGCTCAACTCACGTGGGGCCGCGGCACGGCCGGCCTCACTCCGGAAGCGTGAGTTCGAAGACGAACAGGGACGCGCCCGCCAGCACGTACAGCAGTCCCTCATCGTATACGGCGACCCGGGCGCTCTGGACCTTGCCCGCCTGCATGTGGCCCGAGACATCCACCAGGATGATGCGGCGCCCGTCGAGATCGTGGATGAGGATCGGCGCGGTGTCGGACATGGAGGCGACGGTGACGAAGGTGCCGCCGGGGCTCACGGCTGCCCCCTTCACCATGCTCGATGCCATGACGGCGCCACCGAACATCGCTTGAAGCCGTTCCTGGTTGTCTTGGAGCTCGGCCTGTATCGGTTCCGGAAGCGTCCGCGTCTCGAGCACCTCGCCGTCGAAGTTCAGGACCTGCAGGGCTCCCGACGTCGCGGGAATCCGGACCACGATCGAGTCGGCGCCGAGGCGCGCGCGGTGCAGCTGGTGCATCGGTACCGGCCCCTGCGTGATAGGGTGACCGGTCTCCCGTGCGCCGAACGGGTGGGTCGCACCCGCCTCGACGATCGTTCCCATCCGACCGGGATCGCGATCGATGGCGATGACCCGCTCGAGCCCCAGCTGGACGTGCTCGTCGCCCGTTCGCAGCGGGACGGACCCGAGCGGTACCCCGGCGGTGTCGAAGAACTCGAACCGTCCGTTCCCGACGTCGGCGACCGACACGATCCCGCCCACCACGCGGGTGGTGGTCGGCACCGTGAGCTCGCCCGGACCCTCGCCGCGACGCCCGATCCGACGAACGAGGTCGAGGTCGAGGTCGAGAACCGTGACGTTGGACGCGTCGGGATCGGTGACGTACAAGCGACCGTCCGACAGGAGCAGGTCGTTCGGAGACGTGAGGACCGAGTCGAACAGGGTCGCGTAGAGGGCGTCACGGAGGTCTCCCAGCCTGACCGTCTCGGCGCGGACCGCATCCTCGCCGACCTCGTCTGGTGCACACCCGGTCGAGCCGAAGAGGCCGAGGACCCCGATCAGAGCGAGGATCCGTCGGGAGACGAGGGCGAGCTGGAGGTTCGGGGAAGCCATGTGAAGTCCGGCGACGGCCCGGCGGGCGACCCCCGCGAAGGGGGTCCGCCCGCCCGGCGATGAAAGCATCGAGGTCAGTTGTCGATGAAGTCGACGGGCTCGTACGTGACGCAGTTCAGTGTGACCGACTCGCCATTCGAGAGCTTGTAGGTCGTGAACGGGTACCTGATCGTCCGGGTCCCGCGCGCTCCTGCCTCGGCGCCGAGGCCTCCGACCCCGACGTCGAGCTCGAGCGTCTCGGTGGCCTCCCCGGCGGCTCCGGTGCGCTTGCCGGAGACCCGCACGCCGTTCTCGTCGTACCCCCACACGAACTCCGCGCACTCGTCGTCCTCGCCGTCGGGTGCCATCGCGCAGGCCGCTGCGTCGCTCGGCATCCACGTGAGCGCCAGCATCGCCAGGCACGCACTCCATACTCGATTCGTCATCGGTACTCCCTTCTCGGTTGTGAATCGTCTCGGTGATGTGCGTCCGCGGCGTCGCACATCGGACATAGCTCCGGCCGGGGCGGCGCCGACATGTGCGGATCGGCCCGATGTCGCCGGCGCGCGCTATCAGCCATGAGGCGGGCATGATCGACCATCTGATCGTCGGTGGAGGCTCGGCAGAGTGCGCGCCGGTACGGTGGTTCTGCCTCCGACCTGACCCGCGTTCCCTCCGTCCTGTCCCCCGAGGTCCTTCTTCGGCCTCTGTTCGGAGCGGCTGGCACGTCGGTTGCGTGTGTTGATCACCGCAACATCGAAGGTCAGGGAAGTGCAACCATAGATCAGGAGGTCACATGCTCAGTGCCGCCATCGGACTGTTCGTCCTCGCTCTCATCGCCGCATTCCTCGGATTCGGAGGCATCGCCGGGACCGCAGCATCGCTCGCGAAGATCGCGTTCTTCGTGTTCCTCGTGCTCGCCGTCCTGAGCTTCTTCTTCGGCCGCCGCCCGGTCGCCTGACGCCTCACATCCACGCCCCCTTCCGGGGCATCCGAATCCGGAGGATCACATGAAGAACTCTCTCTCCATCATCGGGATCGTTCTCATCGTCCTGGGCGGCCTCGGCCTCGTGCTCGAGTCCGTCTCCTGGAACGAGGAGAAGACCATCGTCGACATCGGCGAGTTCGAGGCTTCCGCTACCGTGCAGGAGTCCCGGACCATTCCCCCGCTGCTCGCGGGCGGGGTGCTCGTGGCGGGCCTCGTGCTCACCGCGACCGGGGTCGCCCGGAGCTCGTAGCGCGGTGTCCGACGGGCTCCCACGCTCGATCCCGATCGATTCGAACGACCACTTCCAGGAAGGAAGACCATAGATGAAGTACGCACGCATGTTCGGCGCGGCCGCGGCCGCGCTCTCGCTCGCCGCACTACCCGCGAACGCTCAGCAGCTCTCGTTCGAGGGGCGGGGTGCGCTCACCTTCCCGACCGGGGACTTCGGCGACGCCGCGGACGGCGGAGCCGCCTTCGGGGGTGACGTCCTCGTGAACCTGAACCCGAGTGTCTCGCTCTACGGCGGGTACCAGTACGAGATGTTCGACTGCGACGGCTGCGACCGGGACGACGACGGATTCACCTCGAACGGGTTCGAGGTGGGTGCCAAGCTCCTCATGAATCGTCAGTCGGGCGTACTGCCCTGGGCGCGCGTCGGCGCGGTCTTCAACCAGCTCAAGTACGAGGAGGGGTCGTTCGAGGCGGAGTCCGACCGGTCGGTCGGGCTTCAGGCCGCCGTCGGACTGGACATCCCGCTGGGTGAGACGCTGAGCTTCTCGCCCGCGCTCCGGTACCAGGCGTGGACCGCCGACTTCGACGTGCTCGGCGAGACCATCCAGACCGAGCGGTCGGTGCGGAGTCTGTCGCTGGACTTCGGCATCCACGTGCACCCGGGCGGATGACCAGGCACGGCCGTGCGTGAAGCGCGAGGGGTGTCCCGACCGTCAGTCTCGCTCGGAGCCCCCTATCGCCGCTCGCACCGTCGCCATCGTCTCCGGCGTGTGCGACTGCCACACCGCGTGGCGAATCTTCCACCGATCGTCCTCCTTCGTGAGGAGGAAGGCGTCGATCCCCCAGCTCGCAACGAGCTCCGCCGTCGCGATCCGGTCGAGCACCATGGGCACCTCCACCACCTTCGGGGCGGAGGAATAGTCGCGGCCGCCGGCCCAGGTCCGCGCGAGCGCCACGAGCTCGTCGAAGTCCATCGGTGAAGCGGACCACGTACCGGCCTCCGAGCGCGCGAACCCGAACTTGTCGAGCTCCGGGTGGACGCTCCGCTCGATGTACTCGGGGCGCATCTCGTAGATGCCCTCCACGTAGTCGAGCACCGCGCGCTCGACCGCCGCTACCTCTTCGGGATCGGGCTCGGGAAGCTGTGCGGTCGCCGGCAGGGCCGTGACCGAGAAACTCATCAGGAGTGCCGCACAGGCGTGTCCTCCGGCGCGTCCCATCATCGTCCTCATCGTCATCCTCTCATCCGTGATGGCGCCCGTGCGGCACCCTATATAGAAAACGTGGTAGGGTAGGATGAGTCGATCGGCGCGACCGCGCCAGTGGGGGAGCGAGGCAGGCGCGCCGGATTCACCTTCCAGCCGTCCGCCGCTCCTTCTACCTTTCACGCCGAGGGGCCATAGCTCAGTTGGGAGAGCACCTGCTTTGCAAGCAGGGGGTCGCCGGTTCGAGCCCGGCTGGCTCCACTTAGGGAAAGCGAAGCCCCACAACGTCATACGGCGTTGTGGGGCTTTCGCGTTCTCGGCGACCGTGCGTGAACCGTGTGGGGCTGGGCCCCCACAAGCACTGCCGGGCTTCTCGTGACCTGTGCCGACAAGACTCTTGTTCGTCACGCGGTGCGGGCACATCTAGGACGAACTGGATAACCGCAACCTACGAAGGGAGGGGGAAGTGTCGGATGCGCGGATGAGCGTTCGTGCGAGGACGCCCTGGACGGAAGGCCTGGAGGTTCAGACGTGGATCGACGATACGGGCGACGTGCCCGCCTATTACTCGGTCTCCGTTCGTCCCGACGAGTCGCTAGCTCCGTCAGACTTTCCACGCCCGTTCGGGGCTCGTCGGGACGATGAGCCGGTCAGGGTGGCGAGGCACTCGCTTGACGAGCACACGCTACCAGGACCTTGGCGGATCCGGGCACCCTCGAACCTCTCGGTGCGGATCTTTGGGGAGGTGAATGCGGCGTACAGGCATCGCATCACCTTTGGGCGCGGCGATCGGTCGTTCGAGTGGTCCGGGCGCCAACGTGGCGCGGGATGGCGCGCCATCGGCTCGTGGGGCGGGCTCTGGACCGACCACACCGTCGAAGTGCGCTTCGACTTCCAGACCAGCGATGCCGCGCCCTGGCAAGAGACCCGGACCGCGATGACGCGCGTGAGGCGGCCCGGCGACCTAAACCGTGGACGTTGGTATCGGATCGTTGGTCACGACACTGGTGGGAACGGCGGCGATGGGTTCCGCGCAGACGTTCAACTGTGGGTCGAGCCTCATCCGGCGGTGCGGGTGTGGCGTGAGCGAGGGGATTCCGAACTGGTCTCGTCTACGTGACGGGTCTGTCAGGTCACGTCCCGTGCTCGACCACGCGGAGCACCGTGTCAGGATCCGCATGCTGGTAGCTCAGCTTTAGCGCCCTGGTGTCGCCCCACCCGCCGGCGGCGGCCACGTCGACGTCCGGTAGGTGCTTTCTCTCGGTCGCCCACAGACGCCGGTACGGGTGCCACAGTCCCCCACGGAGCTTCGGGAGCCCGGCGAGCATTTCTGCTTTCCGCAGCCAGTTCCGGAGGACGTCCGTCCGGACCGGCTCGTCTGGCGACTTCGGAGCGGGGAACAACGGCACGGCGCCGACGCGCCCCGACCGCATCAGGTACCGCTCGAGCTCGGCCCGGAGTGGTGCACTGATCGGAGTGAGGTGCCCGCGGCCCTGCTTGTCCGTGTCGGCGGTCCAGTGGATCGCCCCGTGAGGGAACCGGTCGGCCCCGCCTTCATCGTGCCCGAGCTCGGCGAGCTGCTCCCGGATCGCGGATGGCGTGCGCAGGTAGTGGTCAACGTGTAGCGCGGCGACCGCCCCGACCCGGTGCCCGCTGTACCGGACCACCGCGAGCACGCCCCGGAGGACGCCCGTGCCGTCGACGTCGTCGGCGACTGCCAGCGTGCGTTCGTACCGCTCGGCGGAAGCGACAGGCCGACGCGGGTTCTTCTCCACCTTCCGGTCGGTCACGTCGTCGAGCGGGTTCGCCTGAATGAGGCGTCGCCCCTCGACCTTCCTGCGATGTGCCCAGTTGAAGACGGACGACAACCACCGGAGGTCGCCGTTGATCGTCCCGTCTCGGACGCCGCGGTCCGCCTTCGCTTTGCCGGCCGACCCGATCTCGCCGCTCCGTCGGAGTCGGGCGAAGCGGTCCACCTGATCCTGGCCGATGTCCTCCACGAGGCGATCGGGACCCCAGGCCTCGAGGAAGAACCGCCGGCGTGCTTCGGCCATCTGCCGCCACGACTCCGACAGGTGGGGAGCGCGGTGCGTGAAGTAGAGATCGAACAGCCGGCCGAGGGTCATCCGACTCGGGTCGACGCCGGACATCCTCGCCTTCGCGATCTCCTCGGCGATCCGCCTCGCACGGTCGAGAGCCTCGCGTCGGTCGCGTGTGCGGAGCGACTGGCGCGACCCGGGGCCCCTCGTCGGGAGCTCGCCCCACAGCACGGCGCCGTCGGGCCGCTCGTAGACGCGGACACGGATGCCGTAGGCCTCGACCGACTCGCTCCATCGCTTCCGTCGCGCGCTCACGAGACCGAGGCCCCCTCGAGCCGCTCGGCCTCGCGCAGCAGCTTCTCCGCTTCGCGCTCCAGACGCTCAACTACCTCGTCCGCCGCGCACGCGACCCTGAACACTCCGACGGGATCCAGCTCCGACGAACCGGCGGCGTGGAGCAGCGCTGCGCTCACGAGAGTGAGGTCGTTCATCAGCGGGGTCAGTGCCTCGTCTGGTTCGAGTCCGCCGACGGCGTCCGCCGCGTTCTTGCGAACCTCAGCCGCCTTCACCGCGGCGCTCGCGCAGGCTCCGCGGACCCGCGGTGGCACTTCACCGGTGTCGGCTTCTCGGTCGAGTTCGGCGACGATGTCGCGCAGCCGCCCCACCTGCCAGTACAGGTGCCGGCGCCGGCTGAGTCGCCGGGAGTCATTCGCGCTCGGCGCCCGCTCACCGGGCCTCGTGGTCGTCTGGGTCGACTTCTCGGGGGCTGCGGTCGTCATCTCGATCTCCTTGTAGTCGGTGGCGGTCGGCGCGTGGCCGGCCTACCGTGACGCGCCGGCGAGACGCATCCACGGGCGCCAGCGTTGTCACGATTATGTGGGTACACTACGATTCATTCCGGAGCGGTGAGTGTCAACAGATTCCGAGTACGTGCGTGCGATGCTTCGGCGAATCGTAGACGAGTGTGGAGTGCCCCAGGCGCAGCTGGCCGAGGACGCCGGCGTGAGCTACGCGTCCATCCGGTCGTGGTTGATCGGTCGCCGGTCCCCCGAGCCCGACAGCCTCCGCAAGCTGGCCGAAGGCCTCCGGACCCGCGCGGCGAAGCTCGAGGAACTCGCGGCCGAGCTTGAGGCGGACTCCTCATGACCCGCTACAACCATGGTGCCATCGTGACGACGCGGTCCGCGACCATGGCGGCACCATGGTCATTCTCCTGACTCGTCGCTCGGTGCGGCGGCGGCGGCGTCGAGGGCCGCCATGAGGTCCCCGCCGATCTCGAGGCCGCTCGCGATCGAACTGAACTGGCTGACGTGGGCCATCGCGCTGAGCACGGTCGCCACGTAGTGCGACCATACCGAAGGGAGCAGCTCGTCCGGGTCGAACAACCCACGCCGGACGGGCTCCATCACTGAGCGCACCGCGGCCTGGATGAGTTTCGACATCGGGATCTCACCCCGGATGTCCCCCGCCATCTGCGCGGAGAGGAACGCGCGGTGGGCCGTGTCGACGAGCATGAGTCCGCGTCCGTCCCCCCGGTTGATTCGGAAGGCCTCCGCCACCTTGCGCTGACTCCGGGCGCTGTCCGACGACAGCCATTGTAGGGCCTCGGCGCGGACCCGAGCGTCCTCCGCCTCCTGAGTCATTTGGCCGTGGCCGGAGAGCAGCCACGCCGGGCGGACTCCCGTAACGTCCGCCACCTCCGCAAGCCACTCAAGCGAGGGCTCCGACTTCCCGTTGAGGTAGGTCAGAATGGTCCGGTACCCCGAACCGGACCGATCACCACCCAGCCGCTCGGCCAGCACGCGGTTCAGTGTCTTCGCGGACCCCTCGCGCCCCTCCCGCTCCGGTGGCTCTGACTTCCACCACCAGTCGATCGCCTGATCCAGCCGTTCGTGAAGCTCCATTCCAACTCGATATGTAGAACTACAGTCTGGACACGTTCCACTACTGTGTTCGAACTTCTCCTGAGCGGATACGTGGGCCTACAGGGTGTAGGCTACACCTACAGTATTTGGTATACGCGGGAGGGGCGCAATGGGCGGGACGCGACGGGCGACGCTCACCACGCGAGCGAACAAGGACGAGGTGGCGAAAGTCGACGCGGCCGCCCTGATCCAGGGTGTGCCGCGCGGCGACATCGTGCGCGCCGGCGCACTCCGGGAAGCGCAGCGGATCCTCCGCGAGGCGTCCGGAGCAGCTCCGGCACCGGCGAATGTCTGACCCGCTCGCCGACCTGCTCGCCGAGCTCGAGACCCACGAAGGGGTCCTCCGGCAGTGGGGCGCGTCGGATCGAGCTGACGTCCTGGTCGAGGTCGTCCGTCGGGTGCGAGAAGCTCGGGACCGGGAGCGGGCGCAGCTCGTGAACCTCGCGGACGCCGCGCTGATCAGCGGCTTCTCGACGCGGCACCTCCGGAACCTGATCCGCGACGGGCACCTGACCGACCACGGCCAGCGTCACGCCCCGCGGCTCCGGGTCGGCGACCTGCCGAGGAAGCCTGCCACGTCGAGCGGGTCCGACGGATGGGACCCGAGGGCGGCGGCCGCGAAGGCCGTCGGGTCGCCGTGAGCGCCGCCACTGCGCTCGCCGCCGTCGTGTCGCACCTCGCCGACGGACGTCGCGAGGCGATGAAGGCGATCGAGGACGCGCCCCCGCACGCGAAGCTGCCGCTCGTGCAGCTGGAAGAACGAATCCGCGACACCGAGCGCCGGGCCGAAGCCGCCAGGCGCGTTCTCAGCCGAAGCGAATGACCTAGACCCCAAGAAGTTGCGCCGCCCGTCCTGGCAGACGGTACGGCGCGAGGCAGGGAGGGCTGCCTACGATGAACGTAACCGAAGCACCGGCCGCGCGTCACTCCGTGCGAGTGCTCGCGAAGCTCTCGAAGGAACACTGGGCCGCCGTCGACGAGCAGGTCGCTCGCTGGCGAGCCGCCGCCACCGACCGAGCGACTCAAGGGCGTGTGACCTCACCGACAGACGACGTTTCACGGACTCACCTCCGCGTGGTTCGGTAGTGGCCGACCACTCCGCCCCCCTTGAGGCCGCACTCGCCGACCTCCGCGTCCGCATGCGTGACGCCCCGAACTTCGTCGCCTGCGTTCGCGCGATTCGCGACGTGGTGAGGCGCCATCAGCTCGAGCCCGAAGCCACCCTCCAGGCGTTCCGTCGCGAGGCCGAACTGGCACTCCAGGCGAAGGCGGACGGCGTGTCGATCTCGGACGCGATGCGCGCCTGCGTGTGGACCGCGATCGAAGCGGCGAGGTGGATGCGGTGAGTGCTGACCCGTTCATCGGCGACCTCGACCTCGACGACGGCGAGTCGATCGACTGGGGCGAGCCGGATGTCCCGTCGTCGCCGGCGCCGGCGGACCTGCCGGTTGCTGCGATGCCCGAGGTCATACGCGACTACGTGACGACGGTCGGCGAGGCGATGCAGGTGCCGGTCGAAATGGTCCTCCCCGCCGTGATCGCGACGCTCTCGGCCACGCAACTCGGTAAGGCTCGGGTCCGCGCTACGGTCGACTTCTCCGAGCCGCTCAACATGGAGGTGCTCGGCATCGCACCCCCGGGCGCCAGGAAGTCCTCCGTTTTCGAGATCGTCACGCGCCCGCTGGTCGAGTGGGAGCGGGAACGGGTCGAACGGGTCGGCACCCGTCGAGCGGAGGCGATCGCGCTCCTCGACGCGCGGAGAAAGCAGTGCGAGGCCGTGCTGCGCGACTACACCCGTGGTCAGGAGACCGAGGCCGAGCTTGAGAACGCGCGTCGAGGCGTGACGGAGGCCGAGCGAGCTGTCCCCCTTCTGCCCAGGATCTTTGTCCAGGACGCCACGCCGGAAGCGCTCGGCGTCTTCATGCGAGACACGGGCGGGATTGCGGCGGTGTTCTCGCCGGAGGGGGACGCCATCTCGAGCTTCACGCGCCGCTACAGCGACGGAGGCGGCCTCCAGGCCGAGTTGCTCAAGAAGGGCTGGTCGGGCGAGTCGGTGCGGAACGACCGCGTGAACCGCGACTCCATCATCATCCACGAGGCCCACATCGCCGCGTGCGTGTTCACGCAGCCGGGGGTGCTGCAACGGATGAACGACACCGAGGCAATGCGGGAGCAGGGCGTGTGGGGCCGCTTCCTCATCGTGCGAGCCGGGAAGGTGTTCGGTGACCGGGTGAGCCCGCTCCGCGCACCGCGACTCGACCGCGGCGCCGTCGCTCGGTACGAGGGTGTCGTTCGGAGGATGCTCGGCCTCCACCAGTGGGATTCTTCGGATTCTTCGAATTTCGGATGCCGAGAAGTGAAGCTCGGGGCGGAAGCCCTGGAGGTCACCGATCGGTGGTGGCGAGAGCTCGAACCTCGACTCGCTCCTGGAGGTCGGTGGGCGGGGATGACCGACTGGGCCGGGAAGGTGGGTTCCCACGTCCTCCGTACCGCCGCCCTTCTCCACATCGCGGACCACGTCGATCGAGGACGAGACCCGTTCCGGGAGGAACTCGGGGAGGGGTGGACGGAGACGGCGTTTCAGTTGGTGGACGCCATCTCGACGCACGTACAAGCAGAGCTGGTGGGCACCACCACGACGGACTTCGACGCGAACCTGCTCACCATCTTCCATGAGGTCCTCGAGAGGGGAGACGACTACTCGGTATCCGAATACCACGAGGAGGTGAAAGGGAGGACGTGGCTCAGGAGGGTCGGGGACCTCGAGCCCTACATCAGTGAGCTGGAAGCGAGGGACTGCATCCGCATCGCATCAGTCTCGTCTGGAGTCGGGAGACCCCCGAAGCGGTGGAGAATCAACCCTCGGATTCGAGATTCGAAAAATCCGAAGAACACGGAGAACTCGGGGGCCGCAGGGTGAGGCCCTCGTCCGACGGACCGGGCCGGGTAGGGGGGCGGCCTCAAGGACCACGGCGCACGACCCCGCTACCGAGCCGCCAGCCTTTCCGCCGTCTGTACGGGTTGGGGGACCCCCTCGGCGGGCAGAGCGGGGACGAGGGGTGGAGGGCGGTCGCAAGGACTGGAGCGCACGAAACCGGGTACCGAGGCGCCAGTGATTTTCTTACGCGGACGATTCAAGATTTCGGATTTTTCCGCGCGCGCGCACGCGAATCACTTCGAGGCGGCCCCCCGTGAGCGCCCCGGTCGACATCCACGGCGCCCGTCGGCTCGCGATCGGGATGGTCGAGTCCGTGCTGTCCGGCCTGGCCTCCGGCCCGCCGAATCCGCGCGGAGCTCACCGACGGGACGTCCTGACGAAGTGGTACCGCGACCGCTGCGTGGACGTGCTCTTCGTCATCTCGCCGAAGGTGCATCCGTGGGTCGAGCTGGCGGGGCTCGATGCAGATTGCCTCCGCGAAGCGCTCCGTCGCCGCGGCGCCCTCGCCGATCCGTGGGCCATGTTGCCCGCGACCGATCGGGCGGACCTCGGCGGACGTCCCTCCATCCACGACGACCCGGTCCGCGACCGGGAGCTGGTCGGCGTCCTCCGGAGGCTCGAGGGCTGATGCCCCGCCGGCCGCTACGCCCGTGCGCGCACCCCGGTTGCCCGGAACTGGTCTCGACCGGTCGTTGCGAGCGTCACCGGAAGCGGAAGGCGTCGCGGGACGCGGCCGCGGACGTGCTCGCCCGGGGGAGCGCCGCGGATCGTGGATACGACTCGGCGTGGCGGAAGGTTCGACGGATCAAGCTCGCCCGGGACCCGCTCTGCGAGCGGTGCGCGGCTGACGGCCGGACCCGTGTCGCGGACATGGTCCACCACCGGGTCCCGGTGAAGGAGGACCCGTCGCTTCGGCTCGTGCTCGAGAACCTCGAGTCACTGTGCAACTCGTGCCATGCCGCGGCGCACGCGGGGGGCGACTGATGGCCGGCGACTGGCACGACGACCTCGACGTGGTCGGTCGGATCGAGTCCCACCTGGAGCCCGACGAGTATCGGACGCTGTCGAAGCTGCTCAGCCGCGAGCGGGTAGACCCCGACGCCTTCCTCGACGTCGCGGCCGCGAGGCAGGTCTTCACGCTGCTCGCCCTCGGCAACCGCGCCGAGGAGATCCAGCGGGAGGAGGCGCTGACGGAGTCGGCCGCGTGGCGTGCCGCGTGCCGCGAGTTCGGCGTCCCGTGGCGCCAGGTCCGGCAGTGGCGGAGTCGGTCGTGGTCGCCGTCTTCAAAATGAGTCGCCGACGCAATTCACTCTGACGGATGGGCCCCGGAGATTTCGTGCATGAATGCGCGAATCCTCCAGGCGGCCGCCCGCCGCGATCACCTCGCTTCCGAGATCCGCCGCGTCCGCGGTGAGATCCGCGACCTCGAGCGCGACTCCGCGACCGACCCCCGACTCCTGGAGCTCCGAACGCTCCGGCGCGAGCTGCTCGACGAGCTCCGCAGCCTCGACCTGGGCGTGGAGTTCGCTCGGGTCGCCCACCCCTGACGGACTGAAACCATGCAGCAGATGACCCCAACCGACCGCCTCGACCGCCTGGAGCGGAAGGTCGGTCTCCCGACCGCCGCAGACGTCCAAGCCGTCGACCGCGCCGCGCTCGTCGAGCGCCTGACCGAGCTTCGCGCGCCGTCGCCGCAGATCGACGCCGCCGTGCAGGACGAACGCGAGGCCGAGGCCGAGATCGCGGACCTCGAGTCGAAGCTGAAGTCCGCGAAGCGCCGGAAGAACGCCGCGGAGCGTCTCCGCTGGTCTCTCGGATTCTCCCGCGATCGAGAGATGCAGACGATCCAGACCGATCTGATGCGGTCCGCGCGGCCGATCCTCCGCGAGACGCAGGCCTGGGCCGAGCGCCAGCTGGCCGATCTCCGCTCCACGCGCCCGAACCACCGCCGGGACGAATCGAAGCGGAAGGCCGGCCAGCCGGAGGGCCCGATCACGCACTCCGACGTCGCGTCCCGCGATCGCCGATACGACTACCTCCAGTCCGTCCTGACGGGCTCCGATTCGAAGCTCCGGCAGGCGGCGGAGATCGTCGACCTCGACGAGTGCCGCGCCTTCCTCGAGGAGGTCCGAGCGGATCTCCCGCCCCTCCGGATGGAACCCGTCTAACCCTAGGAGTCCCCCAATGCCCCTAGCCACCGCCACCCGCGCCCGCGTCGTTCGCGACAACGAGGCCGACCGCCCGTTCGAGTCGCTCGCCGAGCAGATGCGTGCGGTGCTGCTCGCCAGCGAGCCCGGCGGGCGCCTCGACCCGCGCCTCCGTCGCATCCTGGACGAAGAGCGTGCGGCCGGAATGAGCGAGTCCGTCGCGTCCGATGGCGGGTTCCTGGTCGACCATCCGCTCCAGGAAGAGGTGCGGACGCGGATGTACCAGACCGGGGAGATCCTCTCCCGGGTGAGCCGGTACAGCCCGACCGTCGGCAACGGAGCCAAGATCCCGGTGGCGTCCGAGACATCGCGGGCGAACGGGTCGAGGCAGGGCGGCATCCTGTCGTACTGGGGCGCGGAGGCCGACTCCGTGCTGGCGTCGGACGGCGAGTTCGCGTTGCTCGACCTCGAGCTGAAGAAGTTGCTCGGCCTCGTGTACGCGACCGACGAGCTGGTCGTGGACTCCGACCTCTTCGGCCAGTGGGCGGAACGCGAGCTGATCCGCGAACTGATCTTCCGGGCCGAGGACGCGATCGTGAACGGCACGGGGGCCGGGCGCCCGCTCGGCATCCTGAACGCCGGCGCCACGATCGAGGTCGCGAAGGAGGGGAGCCAGGACGCCGACACCATCGTCCTCGACAACCTGTCGAAGATGAAGGCGCGGCTGTTCGGTCGACGCTCGCCCTCGATCGTCTGGCTCGTGAATCAGGACGCCGAGCCGCAGCTCGAGGCGCTCGATTCCGCCGGCGTGTTCACCTACGCGAACGGTGTCTCACCCTACGCGTACCTTCTCGGGTTCCCGGTCATCCCGGTCGAGTACACCGCGACGCTCGGCGACCGCGGGGACATCATTCTCGCCGACCTCGGGGAGTACGTCGTCGCCGACCGCGACCCGAAGCTCGTCGGCTCGATCCACGTCCGGTTCATCTACGCCGAACGCGCGTTCCGATTCACCTATCGGGTCGACGGCCAGCCGGCGTGGAGCGTGCCGGTCACGCCGAAGAACGGCACCGCGACGCAGAGCCCGTTCGTCACGCTCGCCGAGCGCGCGTAGAGGGCCGCCGTGTCCGTCGTCGAGATCCGGTCGGGGGGGGGTGCGCCCCGGGTGCGTGTCGCCTTTCGGGCGGAGGGGCACGCGACGGTGGTCTCGGGGCTCGGCGTACCCTACAACGCGTGGTCGGAGGACCTGGGCGGGTTCCGGGAGCGCATCGCCCGCGGGGCCTTCACCGAGTCGATCGCGACGGGCGACGTGCGCGCGCTGTGGTCGCACGACGCCGCGACCCCGCTCGGCCGCCATCGGAACGGTACGCTCCGGCTCGAGGAGCGCGCCGACGGCCTTCACTACGAGGTGGACGTGAACCCGGAGGACGTGATCGCGACTTCGGTCGCGGCCCGGATCCGCCGTGGCGACGTCACCGGATCCTCCTTCGGGTTCATCGTCCGCCGTCGTGAGGACCAGGAGTGGACCGAACGGGACGGCGTGCTCTGGCGCACCATCCACCGCGCGGAGCTCCGCGAGGTGTCGCCGGTCGTGTGGCCCGCGTACCCGCAGAGCCGTGTCGGCGTGGGCGGGAAGAGCGAGGCGCTCCGACGTGCGCTCGCCTCCGGCGGCGGGCGGTCCACGCCTGTCGACCAGCTCCGCCGGCGTCGGCTCCGCGCCGAGCAGGACGCGAGCCTGGCGCTCATGCAGTTCGAGCTCGACGAGATGGACGCGGACTACGTCCGGGCACGGGCGGACGCGATTCTGAGGCACGAGCGGCTGTGAACTCACGTGGGGGCGGTAGCGCGGGGTCCCCGGCCGGCGGTCGTCGCCGCAACGGTCGGGGCGGGTGTCGATCTCACCCGAGTCCACCCGTCGACGCGCGCTCCGTCTGCGCCACCATGGTGGCATCATGACGGCGGCGGCCATCGCGACGCGCGCGCGTGACGCCGCCTGATGCCCGAGGACGTCCGCTTCGACCTGACGATCTTCAACACCGACGGCGACTCGCCGGTGTGGGGCAGCGCGACCGGGTACGTCATCAGCGACGCCTCGTTCAGCACGCTCTCCTCGCACGACCGGCCCTACCTCCAGGTCCCGGAGAACTTCCTCGCGTCGAAGACGGATTTCCTGAAGGGCTCGTCGGACATCGGCGGCGTGTCCGTGCGGCTGCTCGACGTGCCGACCACGTCGACGGACCAGACGACCGGCATCGTCACGAGCCAGATCACGGAACTCGCGGGCGCCGAAGCGATCCTGCGCCGGTGGTACGACTCGCTCTCCGCGTGGCGCACGATCTTCCGGGGCCGCGTGAAGGCGGTCGAGGTCGCGGGCGACACGCTCGTCGAGTACGTGCTGCACCTTGAGGACGGGCGCGCGTTCGAGGAGCGCGACCTGCTCTTCGAGATCAACGAGACGTTCAGCCTCTACCCGCAGCCCGGCCCGATCGCGGACTACGGCCAGTTCCCCGCGGGCGACGGGTACCTGATCCCCGCCGCGGCGGTGGCGTACACGCGCTTCCGGCGTATCGACTTCGGCTCGTCGAACTCCAAGTTCTCTGGTGGCGTGCGGTTCACGGGGTCGAGTGCGGCGGAGTCCAGCGGCGGCATCTACTACGGCGGCTTCGACTTCGACCGCGACGGCGACTGGAACCCCAACGACTTCAGCGTCGGCGACGAGACGCTGGCCTCGCCCTACGAGGTGTTTCAGGAGCGCATCGACAAGCTCAAGAAGGTCTGCGACTCGGACCCGACGGGCATCGCAATTCCGGCGAGCGCGACGACGGCCGTGGCGGCGTTCGGGGAGACGAGGCTGGCCGTGTTCCGGGGGTTCACGATCCGCTGGCGCCTCGACGATCAGGGCGACTGGAACTACATCCGCGACCACCCGGTTCCTCCGCAATTCTCGTTCGCGAACGCGGTGCTGAAGGCGGAGCGCGAGGAGGCGGTGCTGTACGCCTCGTCGTTCGATCCGGACGACCTTCCGCCCTACGACACCGCGATCGAGATGCAGGTGCTCGCGCGGTACACGACGTCGGACACGCCGTACTTCTGGGACAACGGCACCGTCGGCGACCTGCTCTACGACATCAGCCAGGGGCTGCTCACCCGCGAGGTGCCACGCGAGACCTACGAGGCGTCGAGCCTCGCGACGTTCCGGACGTCCACGCCCGCCGCGCGGTTCATCGAGACGTCGCCGCAGAATCGTCGGAGGTGGGCCCAGAGAAACGGATACCAGGCGGCCCTGTACGCGCCGTGCCTCACGCAGTCCTACGAGATCCGGCCCGTCGCGTGGGCCGCGCCCGACGATCTCGTGAGCGCGCCGTTTCTGGCGCAGGCGTCGATGCAGCCGGTCGGCGACTGGCGGCAGGAAGCGTCGGTCGCATTCAACACGATCGAGGGCCGCGTCGTCGTCGAGAACATCCGGTCGCAGGAGTTCATCACCCGGCAGCGGCAGACGTGGTACCGCGGCATCGACGAAAGCGAACTCAATCCCAACCTGTCGGCGTGGGAACGCTATGAGGCGACCGAAACCCAGCTCCTGCTCCGCGACGAGGCGGCGGTCGCGAAGGTCGGCCCGCGCACCGTGGAGTACGCCCCGAACACGCTCCGCGCCATCGGCGAGGTCGAAGGCCGCACGGTGGGCGGCGACACGGAGGACACGGGCGCGGGCCTGATCGCGAACCAGTACCTCGAAACGGCGCAGACGCGGTGGATCCCGGACGGCGCCCCGCGGTTCTCCGTGCCGTGCCTGATGTCCGACACGGTAGTCAGGGACGCCGAGGTCGGCGACTGGCTCAGGGTCGAGGCGCCGTGGCTTCCGGACCGCTCGACGAAGCTCCGGAACGCGGTGCGCTACATGCAGGTCTTCGGCATCACCGACGCCGAGCCGCACCTTCGCACGCTGCACCTCGAGGACGGGGGCATCCCCGGCTTCTCGGACGACGACACGGACGACCCCGAGAACCCGACGACCGACTGCCTCGACAACGGCACGACCGAGGCCACGAGCGCGTCCGTCAGCTCGATTGACGGCCGGAAGATGCTCGTGTTCTCGGAGGCCGGCACCTACGACCTCCACAACGACTGCGGCGCGGACATCGAGGTCGAGGTGCTGCTGATCGCTGGAGCGGGCGGTGGCGGTGGCGGTGACAGCGG
Source organism: Longimicrobiales bacterium (assembly GCA_028284495.1). Classification (GTDB taxonomy): domain Bacteria; phylum Gemmatimonadota; class Gemmatimonadetes; order Longimicrobiales; family Gaopeijiaceae; genus Gaopeijia. Next base: position 83,338 of record JANQRP010000003.1, read on the forward strand.
GACCACGGTCGGTTCCACCCCGAGCGTAGGCGGCGGCGGCGCGGCCGGCGGCGTGTTCGGCGCCTACGGTACGGACGACCGCATCGACTCGACTCCGGACCCCGAGACGGTCACGATCAAGGCGGGCGCCACGGTGCCCGTCACGATCGGCGCGGGCGGTGCGGCGGGTTCTCACATCGGCCCGACGCGCGGCTCGGACGGCGGCGACACGATCATCTGGGTGAACGCGGATGGCGACGCGCTCGATCCGATGGTGCACACGCCGGTCTACTACGCCTGCGGCGGTGCCGGAGGAGGGGCTGGACTCAACGGGACGGCCAACGCCGGTGGCGGGGCTGGTGGTAGCGGGAGCGGCGCGGGAGCGCGCGGTCACGCTGGGGCGTCGGGTTGGGGCCGTGGCCTCGCGGCGTGTGACCAGAGCGCGCCGGGAGCGGGCGACCAGGGGGAGGGTGGTGGCGGCAGTTTCTCGACCACCGGCTTCACGAACTGCGCGACCGCGCGCTCGGGGAGCGGCGGCGCGTTCGGCAGCGCGGGCACGGACGGGACGGGCGCGCTCGGCTCGGCCGGAGCGCCCGGCGGGAACGGTCGCACGCTGACCAACTGGAACAACTTCCTGACGGGCGCGGGCGGCGGCGGCGCGTTCGCGCGGATCGCGGTGGTCGGAGGCGGGTGCGCCTCGGGCACGGTGCCGGACGTCACGCTCGTGCAGGGCGCCCCGGGCACCGGCGGCGACTTCGGCGCGGGAGGAAACGGCGGCATCAACGGCGACGCCCCGGCGACGGCGGGCACGCAGGGCCTCGCGGTGTTCCGCTACATCGGCGCGGCGGCCTCGCTCACGGCGCCCACCGCGAGCGTCGCGACCCCGAGCGAGGACAATACCCGCCGGTGCGTCACCGTCTCGTCCGCGAACTGGCTCGCGGTGCCCCCGCCCGACTACCGGGTGCGGGTCGAGTACGCCGGGTCCTCCAGCGAGCCCGCCACGAACTCCGGGCTCTGGACCGTCGCGGGGTTCCTGACGGCCGCCGGGACGATCTGCACGCCGTCGCTCCCGACGGGCGCGACCGTCTGGACGCGGGTCATCGCGGAGTCGTCGGCCGCCCCGCCGTCTACGCCCTCGACGCCCGCGTCCGGCTCGACCGCCTCGACCGCGGGGCTGCTGAACTTCGAGCTCACCCGGCTGGGGGACACCCTCACGGCCACGTTCACGCCGAACAGCGCGTGTGAGGGCGTCCGCTTCTACGGGTACATCGCGCCGGAGGGCACGGCTTACGACTCCGACGACCAGGCCGAGCTCGCCGAGGTCGACGCGGACAGCGGCACGTACACGGTCCCCCAGACGATCACGCAGGGCGAGGTCTACCACCTCGTCGCGGAGTGCCTCGACTCCCTCGGGGACCCGGGGAACACGCTCGTTCGATCGCGCACCTACGCGACGCCGAGAGTCGCGAAACGGTCGGACATCACCGACGTGCTCGACCGCCTGGCGTTCGACGACAACTTCAACATCATGCTCGACGACAACTTCAACCCGACCTACAGCGATTGAACACCGCCGGGTGCGGCGTACCGCGAAGCTCAGTTCCGGTCGGGAGACTGGGCTGGGTGAGGGGGTGGTTCGCTACGGCCACGGAGCCGGCTGCGGGTCCTCGAGGAACGCTCTGACGTCGTGCGACACCGGGGCCTTCCTCGCCAACCAGCGGCGAACCGTCCGCTCGCTCCGGCGAAGCACCTGGGCTGCGAACTGGACGGTCGAGAGTCCGGATTCCTCGATCCGCTGCTGGAGCAGCTGTGCGGCCGCCTCGTCTTCGTCGATCATGGCCTCAGCATGGAGGCGGTCACTTAGGCGGCGCCAACTGGTGGTGGATTCGAGATGGGGGAAATCCCACGAGAGAGCGCCCATGCCGGAGGGTACCGACACGTCCCGGGGGAGCGCGATGGACAGATCGGCCAGATTGACCGGCCAGATTGACCGACCCGGTGGCGCTGAGCCATAAAGAGAAACGGGAATCCGGTGCGAACGCACACGGATTCCCGGTCCCCTTCCTACATGGAGGGAGAATCAATCTCAGACCTGAGTTCAGAGCATCTGAGTACCGTTCTTCATCGTGACTCCTTTGCTGGAGAGGGGGACCGAGAGCGGTCCTGCGGTTAGAGGGGTTTTGCCCTCAAAAGGGGACATGCGAAAGAATCTGACCCCTTGATACTGCAAGGTCGGTGCCACCGACCTCTGCCTGTACGTTACCCCTGATAGGCTGCGTAAACAAGCCATTTCTCGTAACAGTACTCGCTCTGGCGAGGCTTGTTCCGGAGCGCAAAAAGTGCCGAAATCCTCAGAATTCTGATCCATCGGGAATCTGACGATTCCGATCATTTATACCCCGTCCAACATGCTGTCAAGACGATCGTGGGCGAGATGTAGGTAGCGGATCACCTCGTCGACCTCTTGGTCCTTCAGGTCGCGGCAGAGACACCGCGCCAATTCGTCGACGGCGCTGCCCCACTCCTTCGGGTCTCGAGCGAACATCAGCTTCGTGTAGCCGAAGTTGATTACGAACGAGTCGCGATCGTGGAAATCGTCCACGGCCGCAGCGGCTCGCTCGGCGAGCTGGAGGGCCTCGTCACGGTTCCGCAGCTTCCCGCGAATCGCCATCAGAAAAGCGAGGTTCGTATAGCCGACGTGCAGGCGCTCTCTCGATTTGGGGTCGCCATCGCCCTCTAGTACGGCGACGAGCCTCCGCATGTCGTCGATCCCGCGACCGAAGTCCTCTTGTAGGCGAGCGATATGGCCGGACGCTAGAAGGTACTTGGTGTTCTCTGGGGACAACTCGAGAGCCTTGTCTGCAGCTTCCCGCGCCGCTTCCAGCTCATCCTTCTTCGTGAGTGCAACTGCGACCGACCACAGCTTCTCCGGGTCGCTGACCGCGAGCTGCTCGGCCTGGGACTCATCGAGATACCGCTGACCCTCTTCGACCACCCCGGCGAGTTCATCATATCGGTCTTGTGCGTCGCCCGCGCCGAGTCCCTTGATCGCCTGCTCGCCGGATACTTCAACCCCGTCGCGGCCCGCCTTCAACTTCTTCGAGCCATCCATCTTCGCGAACTCGCGAATGACTAGCAGAACGACGGTCCCGATCCCGAGAAGGTACGGAGCGTCAGACCGCACACCCGCTACCCAGGAGCCGAGGCTGACCAAGAAGGCCAAGAATAGTACCACCGCCATGCCCGTCAGCAGTGGCTGCTTCTGGCCGGAACCGGTTTCCGCGCCCGGGGCGACTGCGTGGCCCGCAGAAGCGACGTTGGGCACGTGGCCGGGGCGAGGCTCCGCCGTCTCGTTCATCTCCTGACCCTCCGTGTCGCGAGGACGAAACGAGCATGTTACACGCACGGCGAGCCCCGTAGCAAGCGTCGGAGCAACGTCGAGGGCGCTTGCGGTGGCCCGCTTGCGCACGCCGCCGCCCGAGCCCGCGACCGTGCGAAAACCGTGCGCACGGCGGTCGGAACAACCCGGAAATCCGACCGCCCCGACCCGGAAGCGAAGTAGGTAGGAAGCCAGCGTTTAGGTGCTAAACTTCCGATTCCGCCCCCTCCGCGAAGGATCTTTGCAAGCAGGGGGTCGCCGGTTCGAGCCCGGCTGGCTCCACTACCGTAAGCCGTTGGTGTCAAACGGACTTGGAGTTGATCCCATTCGGTGGACACCTGATCTCTCCGGCTGAATTCCCCCGGTATCGCGGACAGCTAGGAGCCGCTGTGTGAAGCCTGTTCGAAGGCTTAGGGACTGAAGAAACTCGTGTGGCGCTGAGGTCTCAGCTGATCGTCGAGGGCCGCCGACGGATTCATTCGGATTGCAGCGGTAGCTGCCGCTGCGCGTCTTCTCGGCGGGTCGCAGCCGCCTCGGAAAGTTCACCGCTGTGGGTGGCTTGCGCGACGGTCACGAGGCCCGACGGCTCGTGCGTGGGCCCCACCCCGGCGTCCCGCTCTGAGCAAGGAAATCGCAGCCTGCGAGCACGTTACGCCTTTGTTGCTTGCTCTTCGCGTCGCGTCGGTAGAGGCTGGTGTCGTACTAGCCGTTCCTCCTAACTCCTCCACTCCGAGGTTTCAGCATGCGTCAGCAGTTGCGAGTGGTCAGAAACGTGCTCGTGGCAGTCTTCCTCCTGAGCAGCCCGTCTGCCGGTTTCGGCTCGTCCTCCGCCCACGAGATCGACTGCTGGTATCAGGAGAGTCAGACGGTCGGCGAGGTAACCGTCTACTGTGAGCAGTGCGACTACGTCGGGATCTGCGGCGAGTCGATCTGCCAGTTCTGGAACTGCCTCATCGATTGGGAGTCAGACGGGTTCGACGACGACGATGACAACTGGGGCGATGCCAGCTGCAACTTCGACATCATGTGCCACAGCGTCTGACAGTGGGGTCGATGCTCTTGGTCGTCGCGGCGACCATATCCATTGGCTTCACGGGTCCCGAACGCGGTTCAACGTCCGGGTCCGGGTGTTGGGGAAGCGAGGAGTCAAGGTGGGCGGAGCCTGAGTTTGTCAGCGCCGGGGTGTTTGGCTTAGCGGCGGCGGACCCACTAGTTGGAGTGGGTGGCTTGGCGTACAACTCCACCCTCGATCAGCTGTACGTATTCGACGCCGCGATGCCCAGCCTCGTGGTCACGGACGGCAAACTATCGTTGCTGTCGCGGCGTGGACGGGAGGGGGATGGCCCGGGCGAGTTTGCGCGGCCAGCCAGCCGTCTCGAGTTCATGAGAGCCATTCCGCTCCGCGATGTCTTAGCGGTCGGGGCGGGGTCCGAGTACGTGGTCTATGACCACCGCCGGTTGCAATGGTTCGCCGAGGATGGTCGCCTCACGAAGGACCAGACTCTTGGAATTCCGTCGGTCCTGACGCTGGGTGTCGTGGGCATCTCGCTGCTCGACGATGGATCCGTCTTGCTCGGTCAGGTCGACGGGTCCGGTGGCGGGCTGGTAGTGAGAACTCTCCGGGCGGACGGCGAGAGCTTCCGAGTGGTCCACGAGCTTGAGGTGACGCCTCCGACGGAGGTTTCGACCACGCGCGTCCAGTTTTCCCTCGGTCCGAATACGCCACGACCAGTATGGGCCGCTCGTGGGGCATGCCTCGTCGTGGGAGACGGAAGCTCGCCGTTCCTCCTTCGGGTGGACATTGAGAACCTAAAAGAGGACACGGTGAATCTACCGGAGGTCTTCCCGCCCCCGAGGCCGAACGCCGATCGTCGCCGGGCACTTCGCGAGGCCCTCGAGGAGCGGGGATTCCCGGTGGGGCGGCGGGCAGAACCCAGTACCGATCAAACACCGCGTTGGTCCGCGTTGCGGATAGACCCAGATGGGAACATCTGGGCGAAGCCGCGGGGCATCGACAACCGCGTCTATCGTGTAGACACCTCGGGCTCGGTGCATGAGATGGAGATCGACGCCTTCCCTCTCGAGTTTGGCGAACCGGGCGTGTTCTACAGTCACCACATTGATCCGGAGTCCCATGTGCCAGTCATAGCGAGATATGAGCGAATCCAACGACGATAGCCTGCGGTCCGGGGACGGGAGTTTCGGAAGCAGGCTTGCAGCCGTCGCGAATCTGCTGGTTGTGCTCGCAATTGGGTGGTTTCTACTCAATCCCGACGGGCCGATCGGGGGTGCGGCAGCGAACGTGCTTGAACAGCGCGAGTTCAGGGCGATGGTCCAGGAGGAATACCCTGCGCTGGTTGGAACGGCCGACCTTGGGTCGATGCCGATAGTGCAGTTCTTGGACTTCCGTTGTCCGGCATGTGCCGCGACCCATGTGCGGCTAGCCGACTTCCTAGAATCGAGACCCAACTTCTTCGTCCATCGGTACGTTCCGAGGGCCGGCGCTGAGATCGGCGCGAAGGCAGGAATATGTGTCGAGGGGTCCCCGGCGCAGGACGCTGTCTTCACCGCCCTGTACTCCACTCAGGGGTGGGAGTCGACGGACTTCGACTGGTATGAGTTCGCGGCGTCCGCCGGCGTATCGAATGCGGAGCAGTTCGTAGCCTGCCTGCAGTCGGATCGAGTGGTGGAACGGCTGGCACTCGATCGAGAGCTGGCTGGACGCGTCCGGCTGACGGGAACTCCAACGTTTCTCGGACCCCGGAGGATGCATGTGGGATTCGCCGACAGCATCGCTATTCTGGGGTTGCTTCCCGACCAGTAGTGGTTTCGACCACAGTCCGGCACCTCAGGCGTACGCCACGTCGAGGCGCTCGAGTCGACCGACGAGATCGGCCAGAAGCTCAGACGCCCGCACCGAGCATGCGCCTGGAGGTCGCATCCGCGATCGCCTGTTCCGTCCACTCCGGGTGTGACTCCCGAAGCGTGGCGTGGATCCGATCCCTGATCAGGTCCGTTGCCGACAGTCCGGCCTCCACCCGCTGCCCCGGGGTCATGGCCCGATAGACGGGCACGAGGTCGGGATCGAGCGTCTCGACGCGGATGGGAGGGGGCGGGCGGCCATGAGAAGAGTGTCTGCGCCTCCGCTCCGTCCGGCAAGCGTCCGCCCGGGCCGCAATCCCGGCTCTGGCGGGCGCGCGACGTCGACGTCGGCGCGTGACCTCAGAACCGCGACCCCCGGATCCACGTGTCCGACCGCGCCCACGCCGCCTCCCACATCGCGTGGACCTCGTCGGCCTCGGCCGTCCGACCCTGCGCGCGCAGCGCTTCCTCGAGGCCGAACAGCGACCAGCCGTTGTGCGGGTGATCATCGAGGGCGAGTTGGTACTCGCTCTCGGCCTCCGAATACCGGCCCGCCTCAAGAAGCACGGCGCCGAGCCAGTGGCGGGCCGAGAAGTTCAGCGGCTCGGGCTCGTCGTAGCGGAGTCCGTCCTCGATCCGGACGGCCTCCGCGAGGATCTCGGCGGCGGCGGCGAGGTCGCCGTCGTCGCGCATCATCTCGGCCTCGAGGATCCCGCCCACGACGCCGAGCAGGTCGCGCGCGGAGTGCCCCCGGAACCGGGCGTCCGGGTTCTCCTCGGCGATCAGCCGCACCCGCCGCAGCGAGGCGTCGGCCGAGATCCGGTCGTCGAGCCGGAGGTGCGCGTACCCCCGGCTGAACTCGAGCAGCCCGCGGAAGATCGGGTTCTCGAGCTCGTCGTCGATCTCGAGGATCTCGTCGAAGCGCCCGAACCTCAGGAGCGTGAGCGCTTCGTAGAAGACGCCCTCAGGCACGAGCCTCCCGTAGTCCTTCCCGGCCTGGATGGCGATGGCGCCCTGTCCGTCCATGGATGCGGCGAAGAGGAGCATGTGGAGGTTGTGGGACGGGTAGATCGCGAAGCCCTCTCCGATTTCGGACTTCAGGTCGGAGTGCCAGGCCTGGATGTTCGCGCGCACGGCGTCGCCCCACCGTCCGACGCGGTTGTAGGTGTGCGACGGCATGTGATTGATGTGGCTGGCGCCGGGGATCGCGTCTCCCAGATGGTCGGCGCACGGCTCCGCCTTGTCGGGCTGCTCCGTGGGCTCGGTGGCATGGATGTAGAGGTGGCAGGCGCCGGGATGGGTGATATCCGCGGCGAGGACGTCCTCGAACACGGCGTGGATGTGCGCCACCTCCGGGTTCTCGATGTCCCAGCGCCCCCGCCGAGGCTGAAGCAGCATGAGCGCCTCCCCGTAGAGCGTCCCGGCGTCCAGGTCCTCGGGGTGGTCGCGCCAGACCTCGGCCATGGCGTCCGCGTAGGCTTCGTCGAGCGCCCGTCGCTCGTCCGGGTCGTGGGCGGGGGTGAAGCGGACGGCCATGGCGTCGATCAGGTCGCGCTCGGCGGGGCTCGCGTGGTCCCGGAGCTCGACGGCGCGCTGAATGGCGGCGTACGCGCGCGGGGCGTCCGTCTCGCCCATCGCGCCGTTCAGATAGGGACCCCAGGCCCAGGCCTCGCCCCAGTGGCAGATGGCACAGCCCGGATCGGCCAGCTGCGCCTGGTGGAACGCCCGGGCTGCGTCGTACGGGGTGAAGGCGTACATGAACGCCATCCCCTGGTCGAAGTACGCCTGCGCCCCGGGCGAGTCGGTGGAGATCGGCCGCGTGAAGTCGCCGAGAGCGGTCTCGAAGAGCGGCATCGGGTCCTCGAAGTCCGGGGGGTACTCCTGAGCCTGCACCGGCACGATGGTCGGCAGGAGGAGGAGGCCGAGATGGGCGGGGAGCCGAAGAAAGCGGGACATGGCGGAGGCCGACGGAGAGGGGATGCAGGGCGTGTCGCAGTGTGCGGGCGCCGGTGTGCGCCGGCAATCGTCCGGGCGGTGTGAGACCACGCGGCGGACAGGATCGTCCGATGCGCGGAGCGAGGACGATTGCGGGGCCACGAGCGGTCGGGCACACTTCGCTCGGGCGGTCACTTCGGCCGCCCGCTCGCCTCCTCGAACTGCCGACGGCACCATGGTATCGCCCATACCCACGCGCCGCACTCGTCCTCTCGGCCACGCGCTCGCGACCGGCGTCGGACTCGCTCTACTCCCGCTCGGCATCCTCGCCTGCGAAGACGCCGGCGCCACGGGGGATACGGCGTCGAACGGGAACTCGAACGCTGGAGCGGGCGCGCCCGTCTCCCTCCGCGTCGCCCAGTTCAACATCCGGGAGATGGGCCAGGAGAAGGTCGACGTGATCGACGCCGAGGGCCGCGGCACCGACGCACAGCTCCTGGCCGCCGCCGAGATCCTCCGGGAGATCCGTCCGGACATCGTCCTCATCAACGAGATCGACATCCTGCAGGAGGGGACGTCACCCCTCGATGGGATCTGGCAGGACTTCCAGGACCGCTATCTGGACCAGGGGCCCGACGCCCTCCGATACGAGCACGTCTTCGCGGCGCCCGTGAACACCGGCGTCCTTTCCGGTTTCGACCTCAACAACGACGGTGTGGTCGGTACCGATGCGGACCGGGGCACCCGTACCCACGGCGACGACAGCTACGGCTACGGGATCTATCCGGGACAGTACGGGATGGTGATCGCCTCGCGCTTCCCGCTGGATGCGGACCAGGCGCGCACCTTCCGGAGCTTTCTCTGGGCCGACATGCCGGGCCACGTCATGCCGGACGGGTGGTACTCCGACGAGGAGCGCGCGGTGTTCCGGCTCTCGAGCAAGACGCACATGGTCGTGCCGGTCACACTCGGGAGCCGGACGGTGCACCTGGTGGGGGCGCACCCGACGCCTCCCGGATTCGACGGGGACGAGGATCGCAACGGACGGCGAAACCGGGATGAGGTGCGGATGATCGTGGACCTCATCGACGGCGCGGAGTATCTCGTCGATGACGCGGGCGTGTCGGGCGGTCTCCCTCCGGACGGCTCCTTCATCGTCTTCGGTGACCTGAATGCGTCACGCCGGGGTGAGGACAGTGCGAGCGATCACCCGATCCATGCGCTCCTCGATCATCCGCGGGTGCAGGACACGGGCGAGCTCGCGATCAGCGACGGCGGCCTCGCGGGCCGCGAGCCGGGCCCGCCCGAGTACTTCGAACGGTCGACGACCGGACGGGCCACCGGCCTCCGCATCGACTACGTCCTGCCGAGCACCGACCTCGACGTGCAGGGCGGCGGCGTCCACTTCCCGTTCGCCGAGACGGACTCGGCGGGCGCGGACCGTGCCTTCGTGGCGAGCGACCATCGCCTGGTCTGGATCGACCTCACGGTGAACTGACGCGCCGATCAGTTCCAGACCGGCGCCGCGTGGATCATCGCGGTCCACTCGGCCTCCAGCTGGGCGAGCCGGCGACCGACGGGTGTCTCCGCGGTGCCGCGCGTTTCCTCCGTGATCGCGAGCGGGATCAGTCTTCCGCGAAGAGTCGCCGCCTGCAGGTGGCGTACTCCTCCGGCTCGCGCCGCCCCGGCTTGTACGAATCGGCGCGGCCGCCCGATTCGAAGCGCCCATCGCACACGGCTCAGCGCACGCGGATCGGGACCGAGAAGCGGGTCGTGTCCCACTCGAGGTGCAGCACGCCGCCCTCGTCCGTGTCCTCGATCGAGATCGTGAAGCGCTCCGTGACCTCCGGGAGCGAGGTGCTCGCCATCGCCACGCGACCGAAGTCTTCGTCGGCGTTGTAGGCCGTGCCCCACTGACCGGTCTCGGAGTTCACGATCAGCGTTCCGCCTTCCGCCGTGAAGCTCGTCCAGAGCGTGTAGGTACCGGCGGGCACCGCGAGGTCGCCGAGCTCGATCGCCGCGTCGGTCGTGAAGTGCGTCGCGGCGTTGGCACCGGTGCGCCAGACCCCCTCGTACGGCACGAGGGCGCCCCAGATCTCCCGGCCGCGCTTGGCCGGCTGGGAGTAGCGCACCTCGAAGCTGGCACCATCGACCGACGTCTGGACGGTAGCCGCCGGGGAGGGAATCCCGAGGCCCTCGCCCCGCGCATCCCGCGCCGCCCACTCCGCCGCGAGCGCGTCCATGTCGACCGGACCGCTCCGCGCGACCTCCTGCTTCATGGTGGTCTCCCGGCCCGAGACGCCCATGAGGTTCCCGCCCTCGGCCCACGCGAGCATCGGGCTTCCGAAGAAGCTCATCGACACGGTGTCGCCGGCGAAGTCGGTCAGCGCGTTGGTGATCGGCTGTGGCCGCGTCGGGTAGATGAAGCTGACCGGTCGCTCGGCCCCGTCCGCATCCATAGTCTGACGCATCGCCTGCTCCCACACGTACATCGCGGTCGCCACGCGCCCGAGGCTCGGGATCGCGCCGGGATCGACGGGCACCTCGGTCGCGCCCGCATCGTCGCCCCCTTCGCGGGTCACGATCGCGGTGCCCTCCGCGACCTCCACGACCCAACGCCTCGGGGCCGGCCCCTCCGGGTTCTCGGGGGGCGTGAACATCTCGGCCTCGAGCCGCGAGATCGTGCCGTCCGGGCCGAGGTCCGCGGCGTAGCGGATCCGGTGCGTGTACGGGTTCCGCTCGATGAGCTCGCCTTCGATCCGGTCGGCGCTCCGGGTGAAGCTCTCGACGGTCAGGGTGTCGCCCCCGAGGGTCGACACGAACATCGCCGGACCCGCCACTTCCGAGGCTGAGGACTCGACGTCGGAGCCGGCGTCGTCTGCGGCACAGCCGAACGCGGCAAGGGAAAGCAGGGCAACGACAGGACTCTTCCGAATGCGAACCGGCTTCATGGGTGCTCCTCCTCGGGTGCGTGACCCGGAAGGATACCGGTCGGGTTCGGCTCGTGAAACCGAATTCTTGCGGTACGTCGGAGCCGTTGGTGGTCGAGTCTTGTCCAGATGGCAGCCCGTCCCTGCCGGTGGATGCCGCGCTCAAGACCGAGGAAACGACGGTCCGGGGGCGTCAGAGTCAGGTCTGGTTGGTGCCGGTGGCCGACCGCGGCGCCCGAGAGCTCTCTCTGCTGGCCGACTCCGATGCGCAGATCGTACGGGGACTCGTCGCCGTGAGGTTCATCCTCTACTCTGGGAAGACCCGCGAGCAGACGCTCGACGTCGGTGCCGAGGATCTGCTCGGTCGAATTCGTGACTTCGCCCGGGCTCTGCGGCCTGGCGAGCGCGCCCGACACTTCACCCCCGGACGGGGCATCGCGAGTGAAGGACCCACGCAGCTTCGTGGTCTTGGAGCCACCTCACGCCGTGCGACCGATGAAGCTCGAGGAACGACCGCCGGATGGCCGCCCCACCGCGTCCTGCACTCCTTGAGGAGCGGCGCCTGGACGTCCGTCTGGAGCCTCCGCTTCCTGAGGCACTTCGCGCAACTCCAGCTTGGGCTGTTCCTCTTCGGACTCGGGCTCGCGGTCATGCTCGAGGCGCAGATCGGCCTCGATCCGTGGTCATCCTTCCAGGAAGGGCTGAGCTTCCGGACGGGCCTCTCATTCGGCCGGATCAGTCAGACCGTGGGCGCCGTGCTCATCGTGATCAGCTGGTTTACGATGCGTGTCCGTCCGGGCATCGGGACCGTCTGCAACATGCTGATCATCGGCCCGTGGGTGGACGTCATGCGGGTGCAGCCGTGGATGCCCCGGAGTCCGGACATGGCCGTGAGCATCGCGACCTTCTGCGTGGGCCTGCTCCTGATCGGCCTCGCATCCGCCACGTACATCGGAGCCCGCCTGGGTGCCGGACCCCGGGACGGCTTCATCCTCGCCCTCTCCCGGAAGCTCGGAAGGAGCCTCCGGGCCACCCGGATCTCGATCGAGCTGGTGGTGCTCGGTGTCGCCTTCGCCATCGGGGGTCCGATCGGGCTGGGCACGGTCCTCTTCGCCGCGCTGATGGGCCCCATCATGCAGGCGTCGCTGCGGGTGTTCGGCGTGGGCCACGACCCGTCGCCCACATGGAGGACGGCGGAGGCTACTCCAGCTTCAGCGTCTCCACGGGGTCGAGCCTGACGATCCGGCGCGCGGGCACGACGCCGGCCGCCAGGGCGACGAGGCCCAGGACGAGGGGCACGCCGACGAACGCGACGGGATCCCACGGCGCGATACCCGGAAGAAGGCTGGCCAACGCTCGCGCCGCGGCGGCCGATACGGCGATGCCCACGGCCGCGCCGATGGCGGCGAGCATCACCGCCCGCGACAGCACGCTTCCGAGAAGCCGTCGGGGGCGAGCGCCGAGCGCCATCCGCACCCCGAACTCGCGCACGTTCTGCACCACATGCTGCGCGAGGACCCCGTACACCCCCGTCGCCGACAGGAAGAGTCCGAGGAGCCCGAAGACCCCGATCAGCGCCGCCGCGAATCGCTGCGGGAAGAGCAGGAGACCCATCGCGGTTTCGAGGGGCATGGGCTCGACGACCGCCACGTCCGGGTCCAGGGTGGCGACGCGCTCGCGCACCGCCTGTACGAGCTCCCCGGTCTCGACTCCGGGCCGGGGCGCGAGGTGGAGCGTGGTCGCGGGCGTGTAGTGCTGGTCGATCGGCAGGAACACGAACGCGGAGGGCTCGCTGCCGAAGTCCACATACCGACCGTCCGGCACGACGCCCACGACCGTGTAGGGTCGATCCGTTCGCAGGATCGTCTTTCCGAGGGGGCTCTCGTTCGGCCAGAAGCGACGGGCGAACGTCTCGTTGACGACGAGCACGTCGGGGGCGTCCTCGACGTCCTCGGGTCCGATCCCCCGGCCGGCCAGCACCTCGATGCCCATCGTGCGGAAGTAGTGGGCGTCGACCCGGTTCCCCCGGATACTCACTCCGTCCTCCGACGGATCGAGCCGCCAGCCGCCGTAGCTCGAGATGGCACCGGTCATCAGGGCGAGGGAGGCGATCGAGGCCGACTCGACGCCCGGGAGGGAGCGCAGTTCGTCGTGAGCCCGGTCGAAAAAGAGGCGGCCCTCCGCTTCGGCGTAGTCGTGCGCGCCGAGGTTGACGCGGGCGATGATCACGCCGTCGGGCTCGAAGCCCAGGTCGGCGTTCATGTTGACGTGTGCCGTTCGGACGAAGAGCGTCGCGGAAACGAGAAGAACGACCGAGATCGCGAGCTGGGCCGTCACGAAGACGCCGCGCGCTCGGGACGTCCGACGGCTCGCGCCTCCGGCCCCGACCCGCAGGCCGGGCGAGACCCGGGCTCGGGCCGCGTGCAGGGCGGGAAACGTCCCGAAGACGGCGCCGGCACCGATCGCCAGCGCGAGCGCGAGCGCGAGGGCGCCGAGGCTCGGCGCGGCGTCGACGGCGATGCCTCCGTCGATCGGAAGAGAGATCCTGGAGATGCCGCCCGCCACGGCGGCGGCGATCCCGACGCCGACCACACCGCCCGCCCCGAACAGGCCGACCGCCTCGAGGATCCACTGTCTCGCCAGCCTGCCGCGGCCCACACCGAGCGCCAGGCGGACGGCGGTCTCGCGTTCGCGTCTGGCCGCGCGCGCGAGAAGGATCCCGGCCACGTTCGCGCCCGCGATGAGGAGAACGAGCATGGCCATGGCGAAGAGCATGCCGAGAAAGCCGGTCAGCGGGCCGGAGAGCGACGGGGGAATCGGGCTCATCGCCGAGAGCCTCGCCCCTCTCAACTCCGCTTCCGGATCGAGCTGGGGAGGGAACCGGGTCACGACCGCGGACGCGCGCGCCTCGGCCGTCTCGCGATCGACGTCGGGAAGGAGGCGGGCGAAGAGCGTCACGTTCGCCCGGGGCCACGCGGCGCCCTCGTACGCTCCGACCGGCACGAAGACGTCGATGTGGAGGAAGGAGATCGTGCTCGCGAAGTCGGCCGGCGCCACGCCCACCACCGTGAACGGGCGCCCGCTGATCGAGATCGTCCGTCCCACCACATCGTGGTCGCCCCCGAATCGGCGCTGCCAGAGACCGTGTCCGAGGACGATGGAGGGCTCGTCGTCGTCGGTGAAGAACCGACCCTCGGCGGGCTGCAGGCCCAGGACCTCGAAGTAGTTCCCGGAGGTCAACTCCCCCATGGCGGAGAAGGACGGGCCGTCCGCGCGGAGGGCGAGCGTCCGGCGGTTGTGGCCGGCGAAGCCCGAGAAGACGGGCCCGGTCAACGCGTCCCGAAGCTGTCGATATCGCTCGACGGGGATTCGTGGCCCCTCGGGTCCCTCGGACTGGTAGCGGTCCCGGTCCTCGGCGAAGCGGACGAGCCGGTCCGGTTCGAGCACGGGAAGGTCCCGGAGCAGCGTCGCTTCGGCGACGGTGTAGATCGACACCGTGGCGCCCACGCCGAGACCCACGGTGAGCGCCGTGCCGAGCGCAAAACCGGGGGATCGGAGCACCGATCGCATCGCGTGCGCCAGGTCCGTACCCCATCCGCCGGATCGCAGGGCGTCGCCCAGGCCTCGTGCCCGCTCCTCGAGGGCGAGCAGGGGCGTCCGGGTGATCGTACGCAGCGCGAGCAGCACGCTCGAGCCGAGCCCCTTCGCGCGGGCCCCCGACCACTCTTCCTCGAAGGTCTCGAGCATCGCCTCGCCGAGTCGCTCCCGCACCGAGCGCGGGTAGAGGCGAAGGAGGACCCGGTACAGCCCGGTCATGGCGTACCGCCCCCGGGGAGCAGCCCCAGGCGCCGGGTCTGCCTCACGAGGCCCTCGAGACGCCGACCCTCGGCGCGGACGACGGCTTCACCGAGCGCCGTCAGCGCGTAGTACGCCTTGCGGCGGTCGTCGTCCCGGGTGCCGGGAGGCGGCTCCTCCGACTGCGAGATGAGCCCGCCTTCGAGCAGGCGGCGGAGGTGGCGGTACAACGGCCCCGTCTCGATGCGGAGCTCGGCGCCGTCCGGGTCGCGGAGCGCCTGAATGATGGCGTAGCCGTGAAGCGGGCCCTCGCCGAGCGTCAGGAGGATCTCCAGAACCGGCGGGCGGAGCGGTAGAAACTCCTCCGCCTGCTCGTTCAGCAGGTCCGTTCGCGTCATCGTTCAGCGCTCCCTGATAGGTACATAGTGTACATGTACACTGTGTACATGATTCGGAGAGGTCAATGGACGAGGGGTCGTCGGGCCGGGTGGCTCCACTCGAGCAGCCTCGTGGAGTGCGTCCGCTTCCGCGCTGGCGGCGCCTCCTACGCGAGCCCGGGCCGATCCGGCGTCAGGAATCGCAGGGAAAGTCCGGAGATCACGAAGAGGAACGCGGCGGCGATCCAGAACACGGAGGTGCCCCAGACGCCGAAGAGGGTACCGCCGAGAATCAGCCCGAAGATGCTCGCGAGACTCCCGGTGCTGTTCGCATAGCCTTGTATCGTCCCCTGGATGGACGACGGCCCGGCCTGCGCCAGAATCGCGAGGAAGCTCGGCCACATCAGCCCGTTTCCGACCGAGAGAAGAACGTTCGCGGTGTAGATCCAGGCGACCGTCTCGAGAGGAAAGATCAGGAAGCTCAGCCCGATGAGCCCGCTTCCCGCGATCACCAGCACGCCTTCCCGCACCTTGTCCGAGAGGTAGCTGAGCACCGGCCCCTGCACGAGCACCATGATCCCGCTCGACACGGCGAAGAAGAGTCCCAGATCGACGGGGCTCCACTCGAGCGCGCCGGCTGCGTACACCGGGAAGCCGGAGTAGAAGAAGCTGAATCCGAGGAAGGTCAGGAAGTAGACGAGGAACAGCAGCGGGATGCCCGGCTGCCGCAGCACGTGCCCGAGGCCGGTGTCGGGGCAGCGCTCCAACTCGTAGCACGCCTTGTGTTCGATCTGGAACAGCTTTCCGAGCGGGAAGTGCTCCGCCTCGGGCGGAACGGGAGCCTGCCGTGACTCGGGCAGGAAGCGGAGAATCACCCAGATGGCGAGCAGCGACACGAGCGCGGCTGCGAGGACCGGCAGGAGCTCTCCGTAGCGGGTGGCGCCGAGGAGGCTCGCGAGGGCGGGACCCACGATGAAGCCGAGGCTGGTCGAGGAGGCGAGCTTGCCGAAGTTGCGCTTGCGGGTGGCGTCCGTGGAGATGTCCGAGAGGTAGGCGTTGGCCACCGACACGTTCCCGCCCGTGAGGCCGTCGAGCGCGCGTGCAGCGAAGAGGATCAGCAGGGGGACGGACACCCCGAAGGCGCCGGCCCATGTCCAGTCGACCTCCAGGATCGGCGTCGCCGGAAGGAACAGCGCGACGATGAAGAAGCCCCAGGCGACGAACGTGCCCACCTGGCTGACCAGCAGGACGCGCTTTCGCCCTACCGAATCGGACCAGCGCCCGAGCAGCGGCGCGCCGACGAGCTGGAAGGCGGGGTAGATCGATCCCAGCAGGCCGTACACGAATTCGTTCCCCCCGAAATCCCGCACGAGGAAGACGAGCAGGGGGAGGACGATGCTGTAGCCCAGCATCCCGATGAAGTTGACGAGGAGGACGGGGAAGATCGCGACGCCGTGGGCGTGCTCCGCTGCCTCGTCGCTGGACTGTCCTGCTACCATTCGGTTCGCCTGCTCGCCGGAACTCCGATCCTCGAACACGGTGCGGTGCCCGCATCGTGTCCGCATCGATCGCGTCGGCGTAGTCTACCACGTCGTCGCCGCCCGGACGGCACGCGTCCCCGGGCAGCTCCTCTCGAGTGCGCCGGTACACCCCGAACCCGAGTCCGTCGCATGAGCCCAGACCGCATGCATGTCCCGACCCCGCCCGGGTCGCCCTCACCGCGGCTGACGCGCAGGGACACGTCCAGCGGACGCGAATACATCGGCACGCTCGAGAACCATGCAGGCGAGGCGAAGCTCGAGCTCAGTCGGGTGAATCCCGAGCTCTACATCGCGGCACATACCGAGGTCCCGTCATCGATGGCCGGCATGGGGGTGGGTGCGGCGCTGGTCCAGCGACTGATCGACGATGCACGGTCGGAGGGATTCCGAATCATTCCCCTCTGCCCGTTCGTCAGCGCCCAGTATCGACGGCATCCGGAGTGGGCCGATGTGATGCGGTGACGGGCGTGCAACGAGGGCGGCGCGAACCGGCGTGGCCCTGGATCGAGAACAGCTCACCCATACACGGAGGACAGTCGCATGCGCAGCCACGTCCGGACCGCCCTCGTCACCGGAGCCAACCGCGGGATCGGCCTCGCGATCGCCGAGGGTCTAGCCGCGCAGCGGATCCGGGTCCTCGCCGCCGCCCGGAGCGAGGAATCGGCTCAGGAGGCCGCCGCGGGAATCGGCGCGGGCGCGATCGGAGTCGAGCTGCCGCTCGACGATCCACTCGAGGTCGAGAGGCAGGCTCGCAGGATCACCGACGCGCACGGCCCGGTCGATATCCTCGTGAACAACGCCGGGATTCTCGCAGACGGCCGTGGGCTCGAGGCCACCACGGCGGACCTGATCGAATCGCTCATGATCAACGCCGCTTCGCCGTTCGCCCTCATTCGCATGCTGGGTGAGGCCATGAAGGCGCGGGGCTGGGGGCGCATCGTGAACCTGTCCTCCGGGTGGGGCTCCTTCGACGAGGGACTCCGAGGCCCGCTCGCCTACTCGGTGAGCAAGGCGGCCCTCAACGCAATCACGTTCGCGATGTCCGGCGACCTCGGGCCCCAGGTCAAGATCAACGCCGCGGGTCCGGGGTGGGTGCGGACCCGGATGGGCGGTCAGGCCGCCGCGCGCTCCCCCGAGGAGGGCGCGGATACACCGATCTGGCTGGCGACGCTGCCGGACGACGGCCCCACCGGGGGCTTCTTCCGCGACCGGAGCCCCATTCCCTGGTGACGCAGTGGCACCAGGCCGGCCGACGCACCCTCCGCCATCGCGGCCTGCCAGCGCGCTCCGCCCGCCGTCGCTACCGCCCCACCACCCGGAGCCGGTCGGGCCCGGGCTCGACCCGGAGGGGCGGCACGGAGTCACCCACGAGTGCGTGTAGCGGCACATCCGTCGGCACGCCACAGAACGTCGCCACGCCGTTCGTCGGAATGGCGTTTTGCTGGAATGGGACAGCGGGGTCGGGCGACACGAGGGAGATGAGCCGGAAGCCGGCCG
Source organism: Longimicrobiales bacterium (assembly GCA_028284495.1). Taxonomy (GTDB): domain Bacteria; phylum Gemmatimonadota; class Gemmatimonadetes; order Longimicrobiales; family Gaopeijiaceae; genus Gaopeijia. Next base: position 101,633 of record JANQRP010000003.1, read on the forward strand.
AGACGATCTCGTCCGACCCCACGGTCCGGCCCTCTCCCCGGACACGCACAATACCGAGGCCGGGCTCCATATCCGTACGAGGACACAGGAACGGGGCGGCGTCGGCCCACGAGGGCCCTGACAGCTCCACCGTGCGCACCGTCCCGGTCTCGACCGACACCTCGACCCCGGTGGGCGGCAGGCCGAGCGCCGCCAGATCGGGGGACGACCAGGTCGCGACGTAGTCCCCCGGCGGGACGTCCCGGAACGTGAAGCGGCCCTCGGCGTCGGTGGGGACGGCCCGGGACGACCCCGACAGCCGGACCTCCGCATTCGACACGGCGATCGCGATGTCGGACGCGACGAGCCGTCCGACGACGTCCCCGCCCTCCGTAGCCGGCAGGGCGGGGACGGCCTCGTCCTGCCCACCCGCGCTCTCGTCCAGGAACGCCCGAACCACGTATCCACCGGTCTCCGCCCGCGAGTCCGGCACCAGATCGCCGTCGTCCACTCGGAGGTTCGGCAGGCGCATGATCCACTGGCGCACGATCCAGAGTCCGTTCGCGAGCTGCTCGAAGCGGGCGTGGCCCCCGGCGAGCACGTCGATGTCGCGGTCATCGATGCCGACGTATTCGGCCTCCATCTCCCGGAGTGCGCCGGTCGCCCGATCCACCCAGAGGACGCCCCGGACCTCGACGACCCGGTCGCCGAACAGCTCCTCGTACGACGCGTTCCGCTCGTCGGCCCGCCGATCCCGGCGCTGCGGAGTCGGGTCGAATCCGAGTCCGACCAGCTCCGGGTCCTCGCTGTCGACCACGCGGAAACAGTGGGTCTCGAGGAAGTGGTCCGACACGAGCACGTCCGGGTCCGGCATGTACCATGAGAGCAGACCGCCGTCATGCGGCTCGACGTAGCCCTGGTCCGCGAGGGTCTCGAGCGGCATCGCCACGAACGCGCCCGACTCGTAGGACCGTTCGATCACGTCCACGAGCACGTGGCGTCCGTCGAGCGTGCGGTCCCGCACGTAGAGCAGCACGTCGAACCGGTAGGTGTCGAGCGTCTGCGCCAACCGGGCCACGTCCAGCGCGCCGACCACCAGGTCCCAGAGTCGCTGGGTGTCGGGTCCGACGCCGGGCCCGTCGGCGCAGACGGCCCGCGCCGTCGCGACAACGCCCTCGAGCTGCACGGGCTGGGTGGAGAGCTCGATATCGAGACGGTGCGCTCCGCGGATCTCGACCGCCGCGAGCGTGCGCGTCGCAAATCCGAGACGTCGAACCCGAACCGCGTAGGTCCCGGGATACACCGTCCGGAGCGTGTACCGCCCGTCGGCGCCCGTGAGCGTGGCGCCCACCTGCGCCGAGTCCGCATCCAGCAGCTCGACGAGCGCGGCCGACACGGGCTCGCCGCTTCCGCTGACCGCGACGCGGCCGGTCACGACCTGCGCCTCGATGGAGGAGGTCGTCAGCGCGAGCAGGGTGGCGACGGCGAGGCCGAGGGAGGCGGGGCGCATGCGGGTACGGTGCGGCCGGCAGCTCGCGAGGCGCAAGGGGATCGGGCGCCTCCAACCCCGAACCGACACCTGGCATCCGCGCGGGTGTAGCCATCCCTACCGGCCCCGCCGACCTCTCACATTGCCCCATGCTCACGCTCGAATCCAGCTACGCGACCGACCTGGACGACCAGTTCCGGATCGTCTGGGAGGGCGCGGACGTGCCCGACCCGAGGGTGATCCTGCTCAACGCCGCGCTCGCGGCCGAGCTCGGTCTCGACGTCGGTCGGCTCGGCTCGCGCGACGGCGCGGAGCTGCTCTCGGGCATGCGCGCCCCCGATGGTTCGCGGCCCGTCGCGCAGGTGTACGCAGGCCACCAGTTCGGCGGGTTCTCGCCGCGACTGGGCGACGGCCGGGCGCTCCTGCTGGGCGAGATCCGCGATTCGTGCGGACGCCGGTGGGACCTCCACCTGAAGGGGTCCGGGCCCACACCCTTCTCCCGTGGCGGCGACGGCAAGGCGGTGCTGGGCCCGGTGCTGCGCGAGTACCTGATGGGGGAGGCGATGCATGCGCTCGGCGTCCCCACGACCCGGGGCCTTGCGGCCCTGGTGACGGGGGAGGAGATCGTGCGGCAGGGCGGGCCCAAGCCCGGCGCCATCCTCGCCCGGGTGGCGTCGAGCCACCTGCGCGTCGGCACCTTCGAGTACTTCGCGGCGCGCGGCGACGACGATCGGGTGCGGCGGCTCGTGGACTACTCGCTCGAGCGGCACGATCCGGCGCTCCTCGAGGCAGAGGATCCCGCCCTCGAGCTGTTCCGGGCGGTGCGGGACCGGCAGGCGACGCTCGTGGCCCGCTGGATGGGCGTCGGGTTCATTCACGGCGTCATGAATACCGACAACACGGCGATCTCCGGTGAAACGATCGACTACGGGCCCTGCGCCTTCATGGACGCCTACGATCCGGCGACCGTCTTCAGCTCGATCGATCGGAACGGACGGTACGCCTACGGCCGCCAGCCGTCCGTGATGCAGTGGAATCTGGCGCGCTTCGCCGAGACGCTCCTCCCGCTCTTCGACGTCGAGGACCGTGACGCCGCCGCCGCGCTCGCGACGGACGAGGTCGGCCGGTTCGGCCCCCTTTTCCTGGAAGAGTGGACCCGGGTCATGCGAGGCAAGCTCGGGCTCGGGGATGGGCCGCCCGGGGAGGTGCCGGCGGGCGAGCCCGCGGGCGCCACCGACGACGATGCACGCCTCGCGGGGGACTTCCTCGATCTGATGGCAGCGGACGGGGTGGACTTCACGAGCGGCTTCCGGGCGCTGTCCGACGTCCTTCGTGGCGACCCGGGGCCGGTCCGTTCACTCTTCGAGCACGGGGCACCGCTCGATGCGTGGCTCGCGCGCTGGATGGCGCGCCTCGACGCCGAGGGCGCCGACCGGGCCACGCGGGCGGCGGCGATGGACCGTGCGAATCCGATCTACATACCGCGGAACCACCTGGTGGAGGAGACGCTCGACGCGGCCGAGGAGGATCTGGACCTCGGGCCGGTGGAGGCGCTGATCGACGTGCTCTCGGACCCCTTCACCCGTCGGCCCGGACTCGGGCGCTACGCCGAGCCCGCACCGAGCGACTTCGGCCCCCACGTGACGTTCTGCGGGACCTGAGCGAGACAGGAACCGATCGACGAGGAGGAAGATCCGGCATGCCCCCGAACAACGGCCCCCGGAACGTGCTCGGCACCGAACTCCGGGACTGCTCGCACGATCCGATGACCGGCTTCTACAGGGACGGCTGCTGCCGCACCGGGCGCGACGACCTCGGGGTGCACGTGGTCTGCGCCCGCGTTACGGCGGAGTTCCTGGAGTTCTCCCGCTCGGCGGGCAACGACCTCAGCACGCCGCGGCCCGAGTTCGGATTCCCCGGCCTCCGGCCCGGCGATCAGTGGTGCCTGTGCGCGGCGCGCTGGGCCGAGGCGCACCGCGCCGGCGTGGCACCCCCCGTCGTGCTCGAGGCGACGCACGCGTCAGCGCTCGAGTTCGCGGACCTCAGCGACCTTCGGGCGCACGCCTGGGCCGGCGAGGAGTAAGGCGCCGCCCGGGCGCATGGCCGCGCGCCATGCCGCGCGCCATCTTGTCGCCCAGGAGACGCAGACCGCGTCTCGCGTGCCCTCGCTCGGCACGCCCCGCTTCCGCTGGTCGGAGTACGACCCATGACGCCGCGCACCCGCGCCTCCGCGCTCTCGCTGTCGACGCTCCTCGCGGTGGCGCTGCTCGCCTTGCCCGCATTCGAGCCTCTGGGCGCCCAGGTCCCCGACCCGGCCATGACGGAGCGCATCAAGGAGGAAGGTATGCAGCGCTCGCAGGCGCTCGACCTTTTCCACACGCTTACCGACGTGTACGGGTCGCGCCTCACCGGCTCGTCCGAGCACACGGCGGCCGCTGAGTGGGTGCGCGACCGGTTCGCGGCCTGGGGCCTGGCCGACTCCAGGCTGGAGCCGTTCGAGTTCGGCCGCGGCTGGTCGCTCGAGAAGCTGTCGATCGAGATGACGTCGCCCCGCTACATGCCGCTCATCGGGTATCCCGACGCATGGTCGCCCTCGGTGGACGGTGTGCTGGAGGGGCGGGTCGTGTACCTCGGCGACAAGACGCTCGAGCAGGTGCAGGCGATCACGGGCGACCTCGCGGGCGCGATCGTGTTCACGCACGGCCAGCAGACCGAGTTCCGGGACTTCGACCGGCCGCAGCCGGGTCTCGGTGAGATGGTCCGCACGGGAAACCCGCCGGGGATCGGGTCGAACGCGACGGCGTCGATGCGGGACATCGGTCCGATCCTCGAATCCGAGGGCGCGGGCATTCGGATCCGGCCGACGATCTATCGTGACGGGACCGTGGGGGGCACGGGCAACCGCAACACGTCCGAGGACGACGTGCCCTCGCTCACGCTGTCCGCCGAGCAGTACAACATGATCGCGCGACTCTCCGAGCGGGGCGTGCCGGTCGACCTTCGCATCGAGCTCCGGACCGCGTACGACACGGAGACCGAGACCTACAACGTGCTGGCGGACATTCCCGGAACCGACCCCGCCGTGGCGGACGAGGTGGTCCTCGTCGGCGCGCACCTCGACTCGTGGCACACGGCCGTCGGCGCGACCGACAACGGCGACGGGGCGCTCGCGGTGGTCGAGGCCGCGCGGATCCTCGCCGCACTCGATGCTCAGCCCCGCAGGACGATCCGCTTCGCGCTCTGGTCCGGCGAGGAACAGGGGCTGCTCGGCGCCCGCGCGTACATCGAGGAGCACCTCCAGACCGACGAGGAGAAGTCGAAGCTGCAGGTCTACCTCAACGACGACCCCGGGTCGGGCCGCTCGCTCGGCTTCTACATGGAGAGCAACGCCGCCGCGAAGGAGATCTTCGACGCCTGGCTCGAGCCGCTGTCGGACCTCGGGGTGACCATGAACGTCATCATGCCGATCGGGAGCACCGACCACGTGCCCTTCGACCGGGAGGGGATGCCGGCCTTCAACGTCATCAAGGACTTCGACTCGTACGACGAGCGGACGCGCCACACGAACGCCGACTACCCGGACCGGATGACCGAGGAGGAGCTGATCCAGCAGTCCATCTTCCTGGCCCACTTCGCGTGGCAGGCCGCCCAGATGGACGGCCGGATTCCGACGGCGCCGGGGGCGTAGGGTGGGCTAGGGGTAGGAGCCAAGGAGGCTGTTCACCCGAGCCCCTCCCGCAGCGCCTTCATCGTCATCGAGTGGGTCCGAATCGCGGTCAGCGGGTCGTACGTGACCAGCAGCGCGCCGCGGTACCCGAGTCGCTCCGGACGGGCCATCGAGAAGGCCGTCAGCGCACGCGCGAGCTCCTCCTTGGCCTCCGGGGATGCGGGATCTCCGCCTCTGCCTTCCCACAGGGTCTCGCTCTCACGGAAGAGGTCGTCGAGCGCCACCGCGCGAGGCCACCCTTCGAGAAGCGCGACGGTCACCGCGGCCACGAGGGCGTTGTGCGGGAAGTTGAAGAGCAGCGACAGCGGCGAGTACGTGCTCTTGCTCGGCTTGTGGGCCCCGAGTGCGTCCAGGAGCGTCGTCCCGTGGGCGTTCAGCAGCGCCCGGCAGTCCTCGTACATCTCGGCGAAGGGCTCGAGCGCCGCCGGCGCTCGCCCCCCGAACGCCCAGGGATCCGCAGCGAGCCCGAGCAGGATCGATCCGGCCAGGGTGTCCCGGCGTGGCGCTTCACCCGGGGCGCCACCCATCGCCACCCACGCATCCAGCAGCGTCGTGACGGACCAGAGAAGCCAGGGGTAGTCACCGACGTTGTCGTCGCGCATCCGCTGGATGTCGCGCTCGTACATGGTCCAGAAGCCCCACCGCAGATGCGCTCCGAGTACGGCGGCGCTGACCCGCGCGAAGGCGATTCGGTTGCGGTCCTGGAGGCTGGCCGCCTTCTCGATGAGCCGGTCGTACGCCTGCTCCTCGGGGTGGAACTGCGACAGCGCGTAGATGAGGAGCGTTTCGGCGTCGGTTGCGAACCGGTGCCCGCTCCCGTCGGGACCCTGGAGCAGATCGAGCAGCCCGGTCACCCGATCGAGCGCCGCGCTGGGCTGCTCCGAGTCCCACACCCGTATCGCGGCGAGCGCGAGAAGATGCAGAAGGTAGTAGTCGAGCAGGATCGAGACGGTCGTGCACGGATCCGGCTCCGCCGGCGCGGCCCGCTGGAAGAAGTCGATCATGAGCACGGGCACCAGTTCGTCGGTGAACTCGTGCGAGGCGTGGTTCCAGGCGTGGAGAACCCGGAACCCATCCTGACGTGTCCGCTGGTCCATCCGTCGCACGGTTGCCGGGACGGTGGGGGAGAGCCCCTCAAAGCCGTGGCTCGACATGGACGCCCGAAGCCGCCGAAGTGCCTCGTCGAGATCGTCGCCCCGCGTCACGCGATCGACGATCTCACGGCGGCCGTCTCCGTCGAGCAGCGACCCGAGCGCGGCGCAGAGCTCGTCGAGGTCGGCTGCGCGGTCGGCTGTCGGGTCGGTCATGGTGATGCGGTCGGGGACAGCTGGCTCGTCTGCGGCCCGGCGCGCCCGGTGCGGCCGAACCTCGATCGGGTCATCCTCCGGTGGGACCTCCCCCTTCCGCAACCGCGTTCGCCCGAATCGCCCCGGCCACGAACGACGCCAGCCCTTCGGTCCGCGCCTCGTAGTGCTCGCGGAAGCGTCCGTCCGCCTCGTACATGTCGGCGAGTCCGACGTGCATCGCCGGCGAGCAGGGGTAGTACCAGCGGTCGATGTGCATCCGCATGGCTTCGGCGCCCGCCATCGCCCGCTCATCGTCGGGGCGCTCGCCCTCATCGAGCAGCTCCGCCATCCGTGCCTCCAGCGCTTCGCTCTCGGCCCGGATCCGCACCCACTGCTCCTTCGAGTAGCTCCTCGTGCGCTTCGTGGACTCCCGCCAGGCGTCGGTCTCGCCCCACCGCTCGTGCGTCTCGGCGGCGTGGGCACGGTGGTGCGCCCGGATCTCGTCCGGTGCGTCGGTCAACTCCTCGAATCCCTCGAACATTTCTGCTGCGCTCATCGGTTCCTCCTCGGCGATCGATTCCAGGGTCCGCTCGATCGTGCGGATCAGGCGCCCGGTCTCGGCGTGATGGGAACGCAGGTCGTCGAGCTGACGCCGGAGCGCCTGCTCGCGCGAGACCGTCGGGTCGTCGAGCAGCTCCCGGATCCCCTCGAGGGGGAATCCGAGCGCACGATAGATCCGGATCCGCTGCAGCCGCGCCGCCTCGTCCGGACCGTAGATCCGGTAGCCGGCATCGCTGCGCTCCAGGGGGAGGAGGAGTCCGATCTCCTCGTAGTGGTGGAGGGTGCGCACGGTCACGCCCGCCACCTCCGCCAGCTCCCCCACGGTCCATCGCTCGCTCATGTCGTCTCCTCGGGTCGGAACGCGGTGAATCCGCGTCTCCTCGTTCTCATGTGGAGAGTCTCGGGCCTGACGCGGCGTGAGGGTCAAGCGGGCGATCGGCGCCGGCCAGCCACCCCGGTGCGAGGGGATTGCCGGGGACGAGGAGTCGCAGACACTGCATCATGGCGCGACCGTTGTGGTACGGGCCCTTCCACTGGTAGGCCCTGTCGCCGGACACCGATCCGTCGCGATGCACGAAGGCGTGCCAGTCGCCGCCCTTCCAGTCGACGTGGTGGAGCTCGATCCAGTCCAGGGTCCCAAGGTACAGCTCGGCGTAGCGCGGATCGCCCACGATGCGGTAGGCGGTGAGCGCGCCGACCAGGACCTCCGCCTGCACCCACCACGTCTTTCGTCGGTCCCACGGCGGTCCGTCGAGCGGGCCCGCGTGGTACATGCCGCCCCGGCGGTCGAGGCCCCACCGGAGGGCGAAGTCCACCACCGTCCGCATCCAGTCCGCCACGAGGGGGAGGGGGATGCCGACCTGATCGCAGGCCTCCGCGACCAGGGCCACGGTCTCGAGGTCGTGGCCGTACGAGACCGTCCCGGCTCGCGGCCCGACGATCGGCGTCCAGTCCTCGCGGTGGGCGTCCGTGCTCGCACCCCGGTCCTTCCGGAGGACGGTGCCGGTGAGGATGAGGACGAGTCGGTGAAGCTGGTCGCGGACCCAGGGGTCGCCGGGTCGGATCCGATCGTAGACGGTGAGTGCCTCGAGGACGTGGACGGTCTCGTTCAAGCGCTTCCCCGGAACGCCCGCCGGTCCCTCCAGCGGTGACCAGTCCCGCGAGAACGCCATGTAAAATCCGCCGTGCGCACGGTCCTCGTAGCGCTCCTTCAGCACCTCGACGGTCCGGTCGGCGAGTGCGACCGCCGCCGCGGTCCCTGTTGCGAGCGCGTACTCCGAGAGCGCGTAGAGCGCGAACGTCTGGTCGTAGAGGAGCTTCCGACCGTCGACGATGGAGGAGCCGTCGTGGCTCACGGCCGAAGCGAACCCTCCTTCGTCGGAGTCCCACAGGCGCCCGGCGACGAAGTCGAACCCGTGGGCGGCCGCCGAGGCGGCCTCGGACGATCGCCCCTCACGGGCCACCCGGGAGAAGAACCAGAGCGTGCGGGTCTGCGACATGCAGAAACGCTCGGCGGGGCCCTTCCATCGCCCGGCGACGTCGTGGTTGAGCAGATAGCCGCCGCCCTCGCGATCGATCGCATGGGCGAGCCAGAAGGGCAGGATGTTGCGTCCCAGGATCCGCTCGAGCCGGGCTGCGGTGTCGAGTACCCGGCGCTCGAGCGGATCCGGACTCCGGAACGTCACGGGCCGGAGCGGACCGGCGTCCTCGCGCGTGCGCCCGACCAGACGGTACCAGCGCCGCGCGAGGAACTCTCTCATCCGGTCGACTCCGACGGGGGTGGTTCACCATCCGTGAGGGAAGGTACCGCCGGGGCGCACGGTGTGCCGCAGCGGGGCGCCCCCGTTCCGTCGGGAGCACCTCGCGTCGCGACCACCCGTCAGATGGCCGCCGGTTCGGGCACGCCCGTCTCGACGTCGGCCCCCACGAGGTTGCCCCACTCGGTCCACGAGCCGTCGTAGTTCCGGACCGACTCGATTCCGAGCAGGTAGCGGAGCGCGAACCACGAGTGGCTGCTCCGCTCCCCGATCCGGCAGTAGGTGATCACCGGGCGCTCGCCCGAGATGCCCGCCGCTTCGTAGATCCGGGCCAACTCCTCACGCGATCGGAATGTGCCGTCCTCCGCCACCGCCATCGACCACGGGATGTTGGCGGCTCCGGGGACGTGGCCTCCGCGCTGACACGTTTCGGGAAGCCCGATCGGTGCCAGGATCTCGCCCGAGAACTCGGCAGGACTCCGGACATCCACGAGCTCGGCCGATCCGTCACGGACGACCGCCCGCACCTCGTCGAGCATGGCCCGCAGCGACGGGTCGGGTGACGGCGTCGGGTACGACGTCGGCGCCACGTCGGATGGGTCGATCGTGAGCAGCCGCCCCTCCTCCGTCCACTTCCGCCGACCCCCGTCCATGATTCGGACGTCGGCGTGGCCGTAGACCTTCATCTGCCAGAAGGCCCATGCCGCGAACCAGTTGTCGGAATCGCCGTACAGCACCACCACGGTCGTGGGCTCGATACCGCTCCGTTCCATGAGGCGGCGGAACGCATCGGGCGAGAGGATGTCACGCCGCACGGGATCGGACAGCTGCGACTTCCAGCTCCAGCCGACCGCGCCCGGGATGTGCCCCGATGCAAAGAGCTCGTGGTCGACGTTGACCTCGACCAGGCGGACGTCGGAGCGGGATGCGTGGCCGGCGACCCATTCGGTGCCGACCAGGACTTCGGGGTGTGCGTACTCGTTCATGTCGATGCTTCCGGTCAATGGCGTTGTGTTCATGGGAGGTGAAGCGCGGCCTGCAGATTCGCGCAGGTGTTCGGACCGGGCTGCCCAAGCCGCGCGTCGTCGGGCAGCGAGCCCAGCGTGCACCCGCCGTTGAACGTCGAGGTCATCTCGCGGGCGAGGCCGGGCAGGACCGGTCCGTGCGTCCGAACGACGAAGTGGATCTCGGCGGCGTGCGTGTCTTCGACGCCGAGGCCGGGGAGTCCGAGGAACGGCTCCGCGATCGAGCCGGTCGTGTCGCCCTCCCGCACGAACGTGCGATACCGCGCGCGACCGGACCGGCCGACGACGGCACCGTCGACCCAGACCAGGTCGGCCCGGACCGCGGGGTCGCGGAGGTCATCGGCGCCGCACTCGCCGTCCGAACAGTTCTCCGGCGCGTTGAAGACGACCATCCAGAGAGAGGTCGCGGTGCCGGGTTCGAGGCCGGAGGTGCGGACCGTCGCGAGCACGCCGAAGTGGAGTCGGAGCAGACGCGACCTGCCGGTGACGTCGTCCCCGTCGAGGCTGCGAACGGAGACGCTCGAGACGCGGACGTGTGGCGTGCGAAGGGCGGCGGGACTCACGTCCTTCGCGATGAGGTAGCCTCGCTCCTCGACGGTGAGCTGGTTCTCGAAGGGTGCCGACGCGTCGTCGGGGCCCGCGGGTGTGGGCTGACACGCTCCCGCGGCCAGCAGGCTTGCGAGGAGCATGGCGTTCGTGAATCGGTACATGAGAAGACTTCGATGTCAGGGTTTGAAGGTGTGCTTCAATCCCCTATAGCTCGAAAACGTCCACGATCGGGTCATCGGATTCTCCTGCGTTCCGCAAGAGACGGTGCACCAACGACTTGCCGACGAGCGACGCCGCCGGGAGGCTACGGTGGGAGCCAGCGACGAAGGGCTGACGGAGCTGCTGAACGCCACGGCGGCCGGCGATGCGGACGCATTCGATCGCGCGTTTCCGCTCGTGTACGACGCGCTCCGGGCCGTGGCACATCAGCGCCTCCGTGGGGAGCTCCCGCACCACACCCTCTCGACCACCGCGCTCGTCCACGAGGCGTACCTCAAGCTGGTGGACCTGGACCGCATCCAGTACGGCGGGCGGGCGCACTTCTTCGCCGTCGCCGCCCAGGCGATGCGAAACATCCTCGTCAGCCACGCGCGGCAGCGGAACGCCGCCAAGCGGGGCGGGGGGAAGCCGGACCTCCCGCTCGACGAAGTGGTCGTGATCGGCGACGAACAGTCGGACGATCTGATCGCCCTCGACGACGCACTGACGCGGCTGGAAGCCATGGACACCCGTCGCCATCGGGTGGTCGAGCTGAGGTTCTTCGCCGGGATGACGACGGAGGAGATCGCCGAGGTCCTGGACGTCTCGCCGGCCACGGTCAAGCGAGACTGGAACTTCGCGCGGGCGTGGCTCAACCGTGAACTGACGCGCGACCTGCTGGAGGAGTGAGCCGGTTCGCGCGCCCTTCGCGCCTCAGCATGGAGGTGGAGTGGCCATGCACGCGTGAAGGGAGTCGGACGACATGTTGGAGGTGAAGGAGGAGTCGCGGATCGTCGCGCTCTTCACCGAGGCGCTGGAGGTTCCCGCCCGGGAGCGCTCGGCGTGGATCGAGCGGAGGTGCGAAGACGACCCCGCGCTCCGGGACGAGCTGGACTCGCTTCTGACGGCCTTCGAACGGCCGGGACCGCTCGACGACCTCGAGCGCGACGTCGTGGGTCCGCTGCACGAGGGCCTGCCTGGCGTGCCCTCCGCCGGCGAGCGCGTCGGCCCGTATCGCCTGGTCCGCGCCGTGGGGTCCGGCGGCATGGGCACGGTCTATCTGGCCGAGCGCGACGAGGCCGACTTCAGCCAGCGGGTGGCGCTGAAGCTGGTGCGTCCCGGCCCGGGTGCCGCGTCACTCCGCGACCGCTTCCTCGGCGAACGCCGGATCCTGGCGACCCTCGAGCACCCGGGCATCGCCCGCTTCATCGACGGTGGGTTCACGAGCCCCCGGCTCGGTGAGCCGGAGGGGCAGCCCTACATCGTCATGGAGTACGTGGAGGGCGAGCCGATCACCGCGTTCGCCGATCGGCGCAGACTCCCCGTGGCGGAGCGACTGCGGCTCTTCCGCCGCGTCTGCGGGGCCGTGCACCATGCGCACCGCCACCTCGTCGTGCACCGGGACCTCAAGCCGTCGAACATCCTCGTGACCGCGGACGGGGTACCCAAGCTGGTGGACTTCGGTGTGGCCAAGCTCATGGCAGGGCACGCCGACGTGGCGCCACTCACCCGGACCGGTATCCGCGTCCTCACGCCGGAGTACGCGGCGCCCGAGCTCGTGTGCGGCGACGGGGTGACCACCGCGACGGACGTCTACGGGCTCGGCGCGGTGCTCTACGAGCTGCTCAGCGGGTGCCGTCCCTTCGAACTGGCGGCTCGGACCGCCGTGGACGTCGAGCGGGTGATCTGCCACACGGAGCCTCGCCGACCCTCGGCCGTCGTGCTCGATCCCGGGACGGTCATGCGGAGCGGCGAGCCGGTGCCCCGGACGTCCGCCGACGTGGCGCGGGATCGGAGCGAAGCGCCGGATCGCCTCCGCCGCCGCCTTGCCGGCGACCTGGACGTGATCGTGATGCGGGCGCTCGCGAAGGAGCCGTCTCGCCGGTACGCCTCCGCCGCGGCGCTCAGTGACGACGTCGGCCGTCATCTCGCCGGCCTTCCCGTCGAGGCCCGGGGCGACTCGAGGGCATACCGGTTCGGGCGATTGGTGCGGCGAAACCGGACCGGCGTGGCGGCGGCGGCGCTGGTCGGCGCGTCGCTCGTGGCGGGGCTGATCGGAACCGCCTCGCAGGCCGCGCGCGCCGACCGGGCGGCCGAGACCGCACGGGCCGAGGCGGCGAAGGCCAACCAGGTGTCGGCGCTGGTCGTGGGGCTGTTCGAGCAGGCGGATCCCGAAGCCGCCATGGGCGACACGCTCACGGTGTTCGATCTGCTCGACGAAGGCACCCGGCGGGTCGAGGCCGACCTGGCGGACGCACCGGAGGTCCAGGCGAGCCTCCTCGGCGTGCTCGGACGCTCGTACCTCTCGATGGGGAGCTACGAGCCCGCGCGCCGGCTGCTCACCCGAGCGGACGAGCTCCAGCGCGAAGGGTCCGCCGAGGACCGGGTGGTCGCGCTTCTCGACCTCGGTCGCGTGTACCGCGAGACCAGCGAGTACGAAGCCGCAGACTCGGCACTCGGGTTCGCGCTCGACCTAGCGGAGCGCTCGGCGCTGGACGACGGCGAGGTGGTGGCCGACGTTCTCGAGACCCTCGCCGCCGCGCACGGAGACCGAGGCGACTGGCGCGCGGCCGAGGGCTACTACGAGCGCGCGCTGGCGGCGCGCCTCGCCTCACCCGACCCCGGGGGTGCGCCGATCACGGCGGCCCTGGTCGGACTCGCCGACGCGGCGGCCGACCGCGGGGACACGCACCGCGCCGACTCGCTCTATGCCGAGGCGCTCGCCGCGGCGCGATCCGCGCACGGATCCGAGCACCCCGAGGTGGGGGCGATCCTGTACCACGTGGGGCGGAACCGGCTGAGACGGACCGACTGGCGCGGCGCGGCCGATCGACTCGAGGAGGCTCTCGCGATCTTCCGACGCGTCTACGGCGAGGATCACCGGACCACCGCCAACACGCTGATCGGGCTCGCCGTGGCGAGGCAGCAGACGGGCGCCCCTGCCGCGGCCGACTCCCTCTACGACGCCGTCCTCGCATCCCAGCGGCGGCTCTACGGCGGCGACCACGTCGCTGTGGCGCACACCCTGCACAACCGGGCCCTCCTCGCGGCGGAACTCGGACGGCGTGAAGACGCGATCGCCTTCGTGTCCGAATCGCTCGCGATGCGGGAACGTCTTCTCGGGCCCGACCATCCCTTCGTGATGGCGTCTCACCGTGTGCGGTCGCTGGTCGTGCAGCAGGTCGGCACGTCCGGCGAGGCCGACCGGGCGTTCGCGATCGCCCTCCGCGAGTCCGAGCGGATCATGGGCCCGGACTCCGGAGGGCTCGGCGCCTTGCTGTACGACCGGGGTCGCTACCTCTTCGAGGGAGGACGCACTGTCGAGGCGGAGCCGGTCCTCCGACGCGCGGTGGCGCACCTGGAAGTCCGGTTCGGCGCCGGGCACCATCAGGCGGCGCTCGCCGAGACGGAGCTGGGCCGAACCCTGGTCGCACTGGGTCGGTTCGAGGAGGCGGAGCGCCTGCTGCGGGCGGCGCACCCGAGGCTCGTCGCGGCGTTCGGAGCCGACGACGAGATCACGGTGCGGGCGACGCAGGGGCTGGAGGAGCTCTACGACGCATGGGGGCGCCCGGCCAAGGCGGAGCGCCATCGACCACCGACGGAGGACGACACCGACCGATGAGCCAGTTCCACTTCGACCCCGACACGTACCTCACTATGATGCGCGAGGAGGTGCCGGCGTACGACGAGCTCCAGCGCCACACCGCAGCGGCCGCGGCCGCACGGCCCGCTTCGCGGATCCTCGAGCTCGGAACCGGCACGGGTGAGACGGCCCGACGGCTGCTCGAGGTGCACCCGACCGCCCGGCTCGTCGGCGTCGATGCCAGCGAAGGCATGCTGAGCGTCGCCCGATCGATGGATCGTGCGGAACTCCGGGTGGGACGCTCTCGAGGATCCGCTGCCCGCCGGACCCTTCGATCTCGTCGTCGCCGCGCTGGTCGTCCATCACCTCGATGCAGCCGGGAAGCGCGATCTCTTCGTGCGGATCCGTGACGTCCTGGCGCCCGGCGGACGCTTCGTGCTGGCCGATGTGGTCGTGCCGGTGCGGAGGGACGACGCCGTGACCCCGCTCACCCCCGGATTCGATCGTCCCGACCGGACCGATGCGCAACTCGCGTGGCTCTTCGAGGCCGGCCTCGACGCACGCGTCGTCTGGGAGCGGCAGGACCTCGTGGTCATCACGGCGGACGCCCCGGAAGGCGGGGGGAACGCCGTGGGAGGCGTGGCATGAGGCGCCTCGCCATCACCGTCGCGTTCGTGTTCGGCGCGGGCGGGATGACGGCGCAGGCGTCGGACCCCGAGCAGGTCGTCCGCGAGCTCATGGCCGGCTTCAACGCCCACGATGCCGCCCGGATGGCGACCGTCGTGGCCGCCGACGTCGAGGTGTTCTACATGTCGGAGAACGGCGTACCCGAGCTCGGGACGGACGGCCGCGAGCAGCTCGTTGAGCAGATGACGGCGTACTTCGACGCGTTGCCCGACGTCCGCTCGGAGGTCGAGGCCATCATCCCGGGGCCCGTCTACGTGAGCGTCCGTGAACGGATCGTGGGCGGCGCGGCGTCGCTCGCCGTATACGAGGTGCGCGAGAACCTGGTTCGGCGGGTATGGTATTATCCGGTGGATGCCCCGCCCGCTCCGCCCGGTGCCCGGCCGGGTTCGAACGCCGCCTCAGGGAGCGACACATCTTGACTACCCCGCGGCATTCGGTCCCTCGGCGCCATCCCGTCGTCGCATGGATCGCGATCTTCAGCGCCGCTCTGGCCGTGTCACTCGCAGCCTGTTCGGAGCCGACCGCCGCACCCGGCACGCACATCGACGAGCTTGCGGTGCTCAGCCTCGACGAGGAGGTGCGGATCGGGAGCTTCGACGATCCGGTGACCGGTTTCTCGCGGATCGGCGACGTGTGGGTCGCGCCGGACGGCGAGGTGTGGGTGGCCGAGACACAGGCCGACGAGATCCGGGTCTACAGCTCGGACGGGGAGCTGCTGCGCACCTACGGTCGGAGCGGGGACGGACCGGGCGAGTTCCGGTCGATCTACGACTTCGGCCTGGTCGGCGACACGCTCTGGGTGAGTGACAGCGGGCACCGTCGCACGACGCTTTTCTCGCTGGATGGCGACGTGCTGGAAACGGTCACCGCGCAGGTCGAGGTATCGATCGGAGGGGATCCAATGTTTCCTCGACCGCTCACCATCACCGTGTTTCCCCACGCACTCCGGCCCGACGGGCTGATCGAGAGCGACTTCATCGGCATGAGCTATGCGAACCTGGCGGACAGCATGGCGTCGATCCCGAAGGTGCTGTTCGATCGAAGCGGCCAGGTCGTGGACACCGCGGAGGTCATCGAGCGCCGGGTGAGTCGGACCGCGGAGATGATCGAGTGGGGAGACGAGACGGGCGGTGGGTGGGCGGCCGTCTACCAGGAGCCACCGGCCGAGGACAGCGGGACCTCGACGCTTTCGCTCGACGAGGGAAGCTTCTCGGTCCAATGGGACGCGTCCGCGGACGGCGCGACCGGCCGACTCGTCGTCGCGCGGCTGGCCGAGGACGGCGACACCACGTTCGTCCAGCGGCTGCAGTATGATCCGAGGCCGGTCACCGACCGCTATCTCGACAGCATCGCCGCCCAGCGTGCAGGCGGCGGGCGTCGCTCGCGAAGCGACAGCGTGCGGCTGTTTCAGGCGCAGCGCGCCGCCCTGCAGCGGCCCGACCACCACGAGCCCGTGCGCTTCCCGTCCCACGTGGGGGGCGGCGTGGTCTGGACGCGACTCGATCCGGACATCGCCTCCGTGAGTCGCTGGCTCGTCTACCGCGACGACACGCAGGAACTGGGCATCGTCGAGTTGCCCGTGGTCGACTCGTTCCTGCGTTCGTCCGACGGAACGTCGGTGTGGATCATGGAGCGGGACGAGTTCCGGGTGCCGTGGCTCGCCCGCTACCGGATCGGCTGGTCGTTGGACTGAGCCACCACGGTCACTCCTCCTCGTCGTCGAGCCCCAGCGTCCGGCGGATGAGACCGAGCAGCTCCTCCGGCCGATACGGCTTCACGATGTAGCCGGCCGCACCGGAGTCCGCCGCTCGTTCCATGCTGGCGGGGTCGGCGCGCGCCGTGACGAAGATGACCGGAATGGCGGCCGTCTTCACGTTGTTGGCGAGACGCTCCATGACCATGTGGCCGTCTCCCCCGGGGAGTCCGATACCCATGAGGATGAGGTCGGGCCGCTTCCGCACCGCCATCGTCATGGCCACCCCGGTGATCGCACACAGCATCGCCGGGCGGGAGATCTCCTCCAGCCCGACCCCGCCCGCGTCGACCGCGGGCGCGGAATCCATCACGTGATCGGCCGCGTCACCCGCATAATGAACAGTCCCTCGCGCACGCTCGTGAAGATCACGAGGCCTTCCTCGAAGAAGGGATAGTTGCTCCACGCACCGCTCTCGGAGGAGCTGAAGCCAGGTCCGTTCTGGTTGTACGGCGCGCTGTCGAAGTGTGCGATCTCACGCGGCTCGCCCCGATCGCTGATGTCCAGCACCCGCAGGCCGCTCCCGTAGTTCGACTGGTACATCAGGTCGCCGACCACGTAGAGGTTGTGATCCGACGCGGGGACCGGCCCGAAGTACTCCTTCACCAGGATCGGGTCGTCGAGTTCGGTGAGGTCCCAGACCATGGTGCGCGTCCGGTCCACCACACCCGCGGTCTCGTCGCCTTCGTCGTTCTGGTAGAAGAAGCGGTGCTCGTCGTCGAGCCACCCCTGGTGGGCGTAGGAGACGTTGGGGTAGGTGGCCCGCGCGATCGTGACGGGATTCGACTTGTCCGTGACGTCGGCGATGTTCAGCTCGCTCGCGTTCGAGCCGAGGCAGATCTGGCGACCGACGTACTCCTCGTCGGGTCCGTTGTACACGAGGCACTGCGCGTCGTGGGTGTAGCTCGCCTGTTCGTCGGTGTAGCAGCCGGCGAACGTCGGATTCAGCGGGTCGCGCACGTCCACCATGTGGAGGCCGCCGCCGCACGTCTCGCCGCCGTCGCCCGCACCCACGATGTAGACGAAGCCCGACGCCGTGTCGGCCACCACGTTGTGCGCGCTGAAGATCTGGCGGTAGGTCACGTCCGGCTCGAAGGTGACGGGCTCGTCGATGCCGCGAAGCCGTGTGAGGTCGAAGACCTGCATGCCGTGCGCGCCGGCCCCGTCCGAGACGATGAAGGCGTGCGTACCGATCGTCTTGATGTCGCGCCACACCGACGGGCGCGAGCCCTCGGTCCGGGGGAGGTTCCCGACGAGGCGCGGCGCGGCGGCGTCCGTCACGTCGAGGAAGGAGGCGCCGTCCCGACGCGCGACGAGGGCGTAGCGGCGGCCGGTCGCCGGGTCGGTCCAGCCCCAGACGTCGTTGACCCACACGCCCCGCTCGCCACCCAGGTCGTCGATCGGGACGTGCGCGACCAGCTCCATGTTGGTGCACGGGAACTCGGACATCTCGCCCCCCTCGCAGCGATCACCCGTCTCGAGGTCCTCGCCCAGACGGAAGATCCGACCTTCGAGCAGCCCCGCCGTCTGCCAGGCGCCCCCGGTGGCCCGGAACGCCATCGCGCGGCCCTCGCCGAAGTCGCGGGACGGCATGCCGACCACCGCGCGCCCGGCATCCGCCGCCAGGGCGTACCCGAACCCGAGTGGCCACGAGGTGCCCTCGGTGTCGTCCGGGTCCACGCGGGCGGCATCGTCCCAGCCTCCCGCGCCATCCGACTCGAACCGGTACACGCGACCGTCTCCGCTCACGTTGGGTGCGCCGACCCAGAGGACGCCGTCGGCATAGTCGAGCGAGGCACCGAAGCCGGAGTTGCCGAGCTGGTCGAAGGGCCGGATCCCGCCGGCGATCGTCCAGTTACCGGTGTCGTCCGACTCGAGTGCGAACACCGCGCCCAGACCGGGTCCGCCGACGAAGCCACCACCCTCGGTGAGCAGGACGGCCGCGCCGAACGCGTCACGCTGGCCGAGCCCCTGCGGCTCGGGCGTCCGCGCGGCGGCGCTCCAGCCCGACGCGGTGCGCTCGGCCACGTACGCGCGTCCCGCCCCCTGGCTCGACTGCGGCGCGCCGATCATGACGCGGTCGCCCCTGCGGTCGATGGCGGTGCCGAATCCCGTCGCTCCCGCGTCGCCGGGCGCGATGGTCGCCGCCAGGGCCCAGCCGCCGGCACCGCGCTGGTAGTGGTACACGACGCCGGACCCATCCACCGCCGGCGAGCCGATCAGAAGCTCGTCACCCTCGAGCGCCAGCGCCGCCCCGAACTCGCGATGATCCCCGTCGCCCGTCGGCTCGATGGTGGCGGCGTGCGCCCAGGCACCCGCGGTGGAGGCCCGCTCGAACATGTACACGACGCCCACATCGCCCTCGCGCTTCCTGGGCGCCGCGATGGCGAGCGTCGAGCCGTCCAGCGAGAGCGCCCGTCCGAAGTCGTCCATGCGGGACGAGTCCGGGGCCGTGAGCATCGACTGCTCGGCCCAGTTGCCGTCGGCGCCGGGCCGATAGGTATAGACCGTGCCCGGGCCGTACCAGTTCACCGGCTGGCCGATGATCAGGTCGTTGCCCGCGAGTTCGATCGCGCGACCGAAATTGGGCTCCTGGGCCACGGCGGTGGCGGGGGCGGCGACGAGCAGAGCCGAGACGACAGACAGGATCGGTGCACGCATCGAATTCATGAGCTTGATCGAGGGGTCGGATGTCGGGTATCGGTAGCTGCTACGCCCACCGCCCGTGGCTTGATCCGTCCAAGATACGACAGGACCGAATTTCATTGACAGGACGGGCCCACTCTCGCAGTTGTAAACAGATGTTTCAGGAATCGTTACACTGAATTCCAGGAGAGAAGCATGAAGCGGTACCTTGTTCTGGCCTTCATGGGCCTGGCTCTTTCGGCAGCTCCCGCCTTCGCGCAGGTGAGCGTCTACGGTGGTGGTGGATCGGCCATCGGGACCGGTGAGGACATGGAGGATGTGGATGCCGGGCTGCAGCTGCTCGGCGGGCTCGTGGTCGACGTGACGGATCGGGTCGGCATCTACGCGGAGGGACAGTGGGGCAGGCACGACGTCACCATCGAG
This sequence comes from Longimicrobiales bacterium, assembly GCA_028284495.1. Lineage (GTDB taxonomy): Bacteria > Gemmatimonadota > Gemmatimonadetes > Longimicrobiales > Gaopeijiaceae > Gaopeijia. Next base: position 121,296 of record JANQRP010000003.1, read on the forward strand.
GGCGTGACCGACCCCACAGCGACGCCTTCGGCGCTCATGGCCGGTCTGCTGCTCGGCCTGAGCAGCAACGAGGACGCAGCGATCTCGCCGTACGTCTTCGGCGGCGTCGGCCTCCAGAGCCTCGAGCTCGAGGGGGAGGAAGGCGGCGAGACCGAGTCGGCGGACGACCGCACGTTCGGCTGGCAGGCCGGTGCCGGCTTCGGGTTCGACATCGGAAGCCTGCCCGCGTTCCTCGAGGGCCGGTACCAGCGGGCCTCGTTCGACGAGGACAGCGAGTTCGAAGAGCTCGACTTCGCGATCTTCTCGATCATCTTCGGGTTCAGCTTCGACTTCGGCGGCGACAACTGACGCCGCCGGCCGCCCTCGGGTGACCGGGGGCGTCAGCGAAGCACGGACGGGGAGGGCCATTGCGGCTCTCCCCGTCTTCGCGTTCCGGGGTCACGCAGGTGGTCGTCCGGGTGGTGATCCGGCTTCGGGCGCCCCACACTGTCGAGATGGCCTCCCGCTTCAGGAGGCCGCCGCGGCGGGAGGAGCGAGCGGTGGACGATCGGGGACTCGAGGGCACGCGATACACGTTCGACTGGCGGGCGGCCGAGCAGGCCGCGGCTTCCCGGTATCTCGTGAGGCGCCGGATGCGCAGCGGCGTCACACGGTGGATCCTGCGAGCGGTGTGGGCCTTCCTTCTGCTGGCCGCCGCCTTCACCGCGCTCCTGGTCGCGACCGGCGAGCAGGGCGGCGCGGTTCAGATCGGCACGCTCACGGCCCTCTGCGGCCTTGTACTCGGGTTCATGCCCCGCACGACCGCATGGATCCAGTCACGGGTGATGGCGCGGACGGATCCGAACGTCTCGCACCCGATCACCTTCGAGCTGGGCGCCGAGGCGCTCAACGTCCGGCTCGAGACCCACGCTTCCGAGCTCAGGTGGTCGGGTGTCCCCGAGGTGACCGAGGTGGATGGGCTGATCCTCATTCACTACAGCGCGCTCGCGGCGTACTGGCTCCCGACTCGCGCCGTCGGGTCGGACGTCGCGGTGCACGACCTGCTCGAGTGGCTCCGGCGGAAGATCAGCCCAGCTCGAATCGATCCAGCATCATGACCTTGTCCCATGCGGCGATGAAGTCGTGCACGAACTTCTCCCGGGCGTCGTCCGCGCCGTAGACCTCCGAGATCGCCCGAAGCTGGGAGTTCGATCCGAACGCCAGGTCGGCGCGCGTCGCCGTCCACCTGAGTTCGTCGGTCTCGCGGTCCCGCCCCTCGAACACGTTCGGGTCGTCCGTGGCCGACCACTTCGTGCTCATGTCGAGCAGGTTGGTGAAGAAGTCGGTCGTGAGGGCCTCGGGACGGTCGGTGAAGACGCCGTGCCGCACCTGACCGGTGTTCGCGTTCATCGCCCTCATTCCGGCAACGAGCACGGTCATCTCGGGGGCGCTCAGCGTAAGCTGCTGCGCCCTGTCGACGAGCATCTCCTCCGGGGTGAGCGAGTAGTCGCCCGCGGTCCAGTTCCGAAAGCCGTCGGCCATCGGTCGGAGGTGCTCCACCGACTCCACGTCGGTCTGCTCCTGTGAGGCGTCGGTGCGGCCGGGCGTGAAGGGCACGTCGACGTCGTAGCCGGCATTCCGCGCGGCCGTCTCGACCGCGGCGCATCCGCCGAGGACGATCAGGTCGGCCAGCGAGATCCGCGTGTCGCCCCCTTGCGCGTCGTTGAAGTCGCTCTGGATGGTCTCGAGCGTCTCGAGCACCTTCTGGAGCCGCGCGGGCTGATTGACCGCCCAGTCCTTCTGCGGCGCGAGTCGCACGCGCGCACCGTTGGCGCCACCGCGACGATCGGCGTTCCGGTAGGTGCTGGCCGAGGCCCACGCCGTAGAGGCGAGCTGCGACACGGTGAGGCCCGAGTCGAGGATCTTCGCCTTGAGCGCGGCGGCGTCCGCGTCGTCGATCAGGTCGTGATCGACGGCCGGGATCGGGTCCTGCCACAGCAGGTCCTCGGTCGGCGCCATCGCCCCGAGGTACCGGCTGCGCGGCCCCATGTCCCGGTGCGTCAGCTTGAACCAGGCGCGCGCGAACTGATCCGCGAAGTAGTCCGGATCGTCGTGGAAGCGCTTCGAGATCTCGAGGTAGTCGGGGTCCCGGATCATGGAGATGTCGGTGGTGGCCATGACCGGCTTGTGCGTCAGCTCCGGATCGTGGGCGTCGGGCACGACGTCCGCGGGGTCGACGTCACCCTTCGGCGTCCACTGCGGTGCGCCCGCCGGACTCTTCGTCAGCTCCCACTCGTACTTGAAGAGCATGTCGTAGTAGCCGGTGTCCCACTGGATGGGGTTCGGCGTCCATGCGCCCTCGAGACCGCTGGTGACCGAGTCGAAGCCGCGCCCGCTTCCGTGGGGGTTGGCCCAGCCGAGCCCCTGCGCCTCGATCGCCGCCGCCTCGGGCTCCGGGCCGAGCTCGGTGACGTTGTTCCCGTGCATCTTGCCGAAGGTGTGTCCCCCGGCGATCAGCGCGACGGTCTCCTCGTCGTTCATCGCCATGCGGCCGAACGTCTGCCGGATGTCGTGCGCCGCCTTCACGGGGTCGGGGTCACCGTTCGGGCCGGTCGGGTTCACGTAGATGAGCCCCATCTCCGCCGCGCCCAGCGGCTGCTCGAGCACCCGCTCGTCCTTCGTGTGCCGCAGGTCCACCCAGTGGGGGCCGTGCATCTCGGCCTCGCTGCCCCAGTAGATGTCGGCCTCCGGCTCGTAGATGTCCTCCCGCCCACCGGCGAACCCGAACGTCCTGAAGCCCATCGACTCCATGGCGCAGTCGCCCACGAAGATGATGAGATCGGCCCACGACAGCTTCCGGCCGTACTTCTTCTTGATCGGCCAGAGCAGGCGGCGCGCCTTGTCGAGGTTGCCGTTGTCGGGCCAGGAGTTGAGCGGCGCGAAGCGGATGGTGCCCGACGAGGAACCGCCGCGGCCGTCGCCCACCCTGTACGTACCGGCGCTGTGCCAGGCCAGGCGGATGAAGAAGGGGCCGTAGTGGCCGTAGTCCGCGGGCCACCAGTCCTGCGAGTCGGTCATCACGTCGAAGAGGTCCTGCCGGAGCTCCTCGAGATCGATGGTCTCGAACGCGGCCGCGTAGTCGAAGTCGGCGCCGTTCGGGTCGGAGGCGGGGTGATTCTGGTGGAGGATGCCGACGTCCAGGGCGTCGGGCCACCAGTCGCGGTTCTTTCGTCCGCGAGCATCCTTCTGGGCGGCTCCGCCGTGCATGACGGGGCACGTTCCTCCGCTTCCGCTGCCGTGTCCTTCCATGGGATATGTGTCGCCGGGTCTGATGGAGTCGATGACGGGTTCTGCGGTGGGGTGCGAACCCCGGATGCCGGCGCGAGTTTCGGGCGCACGGGGTGCGGCCGGGAACGCCGTCGGAAAGGGGCCGGAACGTCCGGCGAGGCGAACTTGCGTCGCCGGCTCGGCGTCAGAGCGAGGCGCCGATGGCCTCGGCCAGTTGCCGCATCCGGCTTTCCGGTACGGCGCAGAGCGCCAGCCGGATCGCGCCCCCCACCGGCACCGCGAACACGTCACGCTCGGTGAGCCGTGCGGCGACCGCGTCGGCGTCGTCCGTGAGCACGCAGGTGAAGAACCCCCCGTGCCACGGCGGGGTGGTGATCCCGCGACCCGCGATGGCGCCGGAAAATGCGTCCCACCGGGCCTCGAGCAGGTCGATGAGCCGGCCTCGCTCCGCGTCCGCTCCGGCTCGAAGCTCCGGATCTTCGAGCAGCCGGAGCACCCCGAGCTGGCCCTGGTGGTTGCAGGCGGTCCATGTGCCGCGACACGTGAGGTTGAGCGCCTGATCGATCCCCGCGCGGATGTCGTCGGTCGGATGCAACGCCACGAGGGCCCCGATTCGCGCACCATAGAGCGTGAAGGTCTTGGACGCCGTCCAGGCCAGCAGCACCGTACCACGCTCGAGGAACCGCGCCACCGCATCCCACCACGCCTCGGGCTCGGGCACGTAGCGTACGTACGCGAGGTCGAGGAGCACCGTGGCCGGCACGTCGGCGGGCACCGCCTCGACCGCGGCGGCGATCCCCGACCAGTCGGCTTCGCTCAGGGTGTAGCCGGTCGGATTCTGTCCGGGCGTGTTCAGGATGAGGAGCACGCGCCCCTGTTCCGCGGCCTGGCGTGCGAGCGCTTCGCGGAGCGCCGACGTATCGAAGGCGCCGTCCTCATCGAAGGTCCGGAACCGCTCGAGTCTGCGATCGGTCCGGTCGGCCAGCATCCCGTAGGGACCCCAGTGCAGCTCCGACACGAGCGCGGCCTGGCCGGGGTCGAGGAAGTTCACGAGGGCCTGGTAGATCGCGCCGGTTCCGCCCGGGGTCATCACGGTCGTGGCGATGTCGCGGAGCGGACCCTCGGGGAGGACGTCCCGTTCGATGGCGGCCATGAGGTCGGGACGCCCGCTCAACGGCGAGTACCCCGCCGCATCCTCGACCCGGACCTCGCGAATCGCACGAACCGCGGAGGGCAGCACCGCGAGTGAGCCGTCGTCGTACACGAGGGCGCCGAGCGTGGCGTCGATCGGGTCGGCGCCCTCGGCGCGGCGCTCCCGCGCGGCTCCGTGCATGCGGAAGATCACGTCGTTCGATCGGAGGGCGAGCCCCGCGTCCGCGAGTGCGTGCGACAGGATGGATCGGGTCATGGTGGGCGGAACGCGGGCGCGGAGGGCGTCGGAGTGGGGACCGGACGAAATGGCAAGCCGGGAAGGTAGTCGGACGCGTGCGCCCGGTTCAACGTCGAACGCCCCGATGCCGGGCCGATCAACGTCCCGGCGTCGCCACGGGTCCCCGACGAAACGGCGACCTCGCCACCCCGGGGGTGCGGACCGTACCTTGGCCGACTCCCCGATCGACCGTGGCACCCCAGTTCGGAGACCAGCATGGCCAGGCGTACTCTGCTTCCTCGATCCAGCTCGCTCGCCCTCGCGCTCGCGGCGAGCCTTCCCTTCGCTCCCCTGCTGGACGCCCAGTCGATTCCCGGCCCGGTCGGCGAGATCGCGACCGAGTTCGACTCACTCGTGTTCCGGTCGATCGGACCGGCGACGATGTCCGGCCGCGTGGCCGATCTCGCCGTCTACGAGGCGAACCCGGCGGTCTTCTATGTCGCGACCGCGCACGGCGGCGTCTGGAAGACGGAGAGTAACGGCACGATGTACGAGCCGCTTTTCCAGGACGAGGGACTGATCTCGACGGGTGACGTCACGATCTCGCAGTCGAACCCGAACCTCGTCTGGGTCGGAGCCGGCGAGTCCAACAACCGCCAGACCACGTCGTGGGGCGGCGGCGTCTACAAGTCGACCGACGGCGGCGCCACCTTCGAGCACATGGGGCTTCCGGAGTCCCGGCACATCAACCGCATCGTCATCCACCCCGATGACAACGACATCGTGCTGGTGGCGGCGACCGGCCCGCTCTTCGGGCCGGGCGGTGATCGCGGGATCTTCCGGACCACGAACGCGGGCGCGACCTGGGAACGGGTGCTCTTCGTCGACGAGGATACGGGCGGCACCGACCTCGTCTATGCGTCGGGCGACCCGAATGTGATGTACGCGGCGATGTACCAGCGCCGACGGACGACCTGCTGCATGAACGGCGGTGGACCGGGGAGCGGTGTGTGGAAGTCCACCGACGCGGGCGCCACCTGGTCGAAGATCGAGGGCGGCGGATTCCCGGACGGCCCGCTCGGACGGATCGCGCTCGACGTGTTCGATCTGGACAACGACATCGTGTACGCGCTCGTGCAGGCGCCGAGCCCGGACGACGAGGACGAGGATCCCACGCAGGGCGTGTACCGATCCGACGACGCGGGCGCGACGTGGTCGCACATGGGCACCCGCAATCCGCGACCGATGTACTTCAGCCGGCTGGTCGTCGATCCGGTGGACCCCGACCGGGTCTACATGGGCGGGGTGGGGCTGCACCTCTCGGTCGACGCGGGCGCCAACTTCGAGACGGACGCCGCTCGCGCCATTCACGACGACGTGCACGCGGTCTGGGTGAACCCCAACAACCCGAACCACGTCCTCATCGGCAACGACGGTGGTGTGGCGGTGTCGTACGACCAGAGTCGCACATGGCAGTTCCACCCGAACCTGCCGGTGGGACTCTTCTACCACGTCAACTACGACATGGAGCGGCCGTTCAACATCTGCGGCGGCATGCAGGACAACTACAACTGGTGCGGGCCGAGCGCGACGCGCTTCCGCGGCGGGATCCAGAACTACGACTGGTTCCAGGTACGCGGCGGCGACGGCTTCGTCGCGATGCCCGACCTGAACGATCCGCGGATCGTCTACGCGGAGTCGCAGGGCGGCAACCTCGTCCGGCGCGACATCGTGACCGGCGAGTCGAAGGGCATCCGCCCCGGCGCGGCCAACGTGGTCAACGCGGACGAAGACGACTCGTATCGCTGGCACTGGGACACGCCCTTCATCCGCTCGCCGCACGATCCGGGCGTGTTGCTGGCCGCGGCCCATCGCGTCTTCCGCACGACCGACCGGGGCGACTCGTGGACCGTGCTCAGCGGCGACCTCACCACGAACACCGATCGCAACCAGATCGAGACGATGGGCGTGGTGAACACCGAGATCGGCATGGCGCGCAACGACGGGATCTCGCGATGGGGCACGGTCGTGTCGCTCGCGGAGTCGCCGTATCGGCCCGGCCTCTACTGGACCGGGAGCGACGACGGCCTGGTGCACGTGTCCACCGACGGCGGGGCCAGCTGGCGCGACGTCACGGGCAACATCCCCGGCATTCCGGCGCTGACCTGGGTGTCGGAGGTCGTGCCGTCGAAGTACGCCGAGGGTCGTGCGTACGTCACCGTGGACGCGCATCTCGAGAACGACTACTCACCCTACGTGTGGGTCACCGAGGACTTCGGCCGGACCTTCCGGTCGATCACGAACGGGCTCGCGGGTCAGAACGTGCGGACCCTCACGGAGGACCACCGGAATCCCGACGTGCTCTACGCGGGCACGGAGACGGGCCTCTTCGTGACGCTCGACCGAGGCGAGAGCTGGCGGCGCATTCGTGCCAACCTGCCCACCGTCCGGATCGACGAGATCACGCTGCACGAGCGCGACAACGCAATGCTGCTGGCGACGCACGGCCGCGCTCTCTTCGTGCTCGACCACGCCGAGCCGATCCAGGAGTACCGTCCCACGATGGCGGAGGGCGGGTCGGCGCAGCTCTTCAGCGTGCCCGACGCGCTCCAGTGGAAGTCGCTGGACGACCGGAACGACGAGTTCTGGGGGCACCAGTTCTTCGTGGGCGAGAACCCGCCGACCGACGCGATCATCAACGTGCACGTGCTCCGCACCGTGGACGAGATGTCGCTGAGGATCCACGACCGCAACGGTGCGCTCGTGCGCACGATCGAGGCCCCGGAGGATCGACGCGCCCCGGGCATCCGCACGATCTGCTGGGATCAGCGGGTCCAGCCCATCGCTCCGCCGGATCTGGGTGAAGAGGGCGGTCAGGGCGGAGGCGGCTTCGGTGGATTCGGCGGAGGCGGAGGCGGGGGCGACATCGAGGGCATCCCCGCGCCGCAGCCGGAGGCGGGGTTCCGCTCGCGCAACCTGTGTGCCGGCATGAACACGCCGGGCACCGACGGGCCCTGGGTGACCCCGGGCGACTACCGCGTGGACCTGGTGGTCGACGGAGTCGTGGCGGATTCCGAGCCGATGACGATCCACCAGGACCCGGAGGTCCGGCTCAGCGTCACCGAGCGGACGGCCTACGACAACATCCTCCGTGACCTGCATGAGATGCGCCGCCAGGGGACGGACGCAGCCGCCCGCCTGACGCGTCTCTACCGCGCCATGGAAGGCGCGGCCGAGCAGATGGAGGACGAGAACGTTTCGGGCGACGTCGAGGACGACTTCGAGGCCTTCCAGGAGGCGTTCGACGAGCTCCGGGCGAAGTTCGGAGTACCGCTGGGCCAGCGCGGGTTCGGGGGCGGGGGCGGCGACAACGCGCTCGCCGCCGTGGCGGGAATCGCCGGCGAGATCTCAGCGTTCTGGGAGACGCCGAGCGACGCGCTCGTCGCGCGCTACTACGGTGCCAAGGCCTCGTTCCGCGCCGCGATGGAGGAGGTCGAGCCGTTCATCGAGCGGGCTCGCGGTCTCGGCGCCGCACTCGCCGAGGAGGGCGTCAGCATGGAGGTGCCCGGCGGGATGTAGTTCCCGGGACGCCTCAGCCGGCCACGGTTCGGGCCGGCACCACGAGCCCACGGGGCGGGGGGAGATCGAAACTCCCTCCGCCCCGGTTCGTAGTTGAAGTCGAGGAGCTATACCCCCACCGAAACGCGAGCGCGACCCATGGGAATCCTGATCGACTGGCTCATTCTCACCGTGGCCGTGTGGATCACCGCGGCGGTCCTGCCCGGCGTCCACGTCAAGAGCTTCGGCAGCGCGTTCGGGGTGGCGGCGATCTTCGGGCTGCTCAGCTGGGCGCTCGGATGGCTGCTCTGGACCGTCCTCGCCGTCGGGACCCTCGGGATCGCGGTCGCGCTGGCGTTCCTCACCCGCTGGATCATCTACGCGATCCTGCTGACGATCACCGACAAGGTCAGCGACTCGCTGACGATCGACAGCTTCGGCTGGGCGGTCGGCGCGGGTGCGATGATGTCGGTCCTGGGTACGGCGGCGCAGCGGATCATCGGCGGGTAGGACCGGGTCCGCGCAGGGCGCGTCCTCGAGCCCGGCGGGTCGATCGGCACGTCCACGGCCACTGCCCCCTCGGGCACATCGAGGACTCCGCCTGGGCGACCGGATCCCGGACGACGGCTCCCGCCACCTCGTCCCCGGTGACGTCACCGCCGGACTCCCACGCCGCCGACAGCGCGCCGTCGACCGCCGCCACGGCATCCCACGACACCGGTGCATCGACCGCGAGGGTGAGCGCGAGACCCGCGGCGATCGGCTTGAATGTCCTGCGGTTCATCGGAGTGCTCCATGTGGGAGTGGGTCGTGTCGTTCACATGGGGGTTCGCACGATCGACCCGTACGGATGTGTCCCGAGCCAAGGGGGCTTGTGACGGCTGCCGCACCTCACGCTTCCAGCCCCTTGACCCCGGGCCGGCGTGAGCCGCACGGTGCAGATCCGCGACGGCGGCGAACCTCGCCTCCGCGCGTTCGGATCCATTCCACGGAGGTGGGTGATGGGCGGTGTGCGGCTGCTGGTGGGCACGGCGAAGGGACTCTTCATGGCGACCTCCGACGAGGCACGCCGCGAGTGGACCGTGAAGGGCCCGGAGTTCGGCGGCTGGCAGGTGATGCACGCCAAGGCGTCCCCCGCGAATCCCGATCGCATCTGGGCCTCCGTCTGGACCGACTGGCACGGGCAGGTCGTACACCGCTCCGACGACGGCGGCGAGACGTGGGACACGGTCGGCAACGACTTCGCCTACGAGGGCGACCCGGGCGAGCATCCCTGGTACGACGGCACACCCCGACCCTGGACCTTCAAGCGGATCTGGCACTTCGAGCCCTCGCCCCACGACCCGGACACGGTGTGGGCGGGGGCGGAGGACGCCGCGCTCTTCAAGTCGACCGATGGCGGACACACGTGGTCCGAGATCGCCGCCTTCCGTACCGGCAACACGCCGGAGTCGTGGGGCCCCGGCGCCGGCGGCCTCTGCCTCCACACGCTCCTCGTGGATCCTGGCGGCTCGGGCCGCATGTACGCCGCGGTGTCGGCGGCCGGCGCCTTCCGGAGCGACGATCACGGCGAGACGTGGAAGCTCATCAACACCGGGCTCCAGTCCGACTACCTGCCGGAGCCCGAGGCGCCCGTCGGACACTGTGTCCACAACCTCGCGATGCACCCGTCGAGCCCCGACACGGTGTTCATGCAGAAGCACTGGCACGTCTGTCGGAGTGACGACGCAGGCGAGCACTGGCGGATGGTGAGCGGGAATCTGCCCAGCGATTTCGGCTTTCCGATCGCGGTGCACGCCAACGAGCCGGAGACCATTTACGTGGTGCCCATCAAGAGTGACGCGGAGCACTACCCGCCCGACGGGAGGCTCCGCGTGTACCGCAGCCGCTCGGGCGGGGAGAGCTGGGAAGCGCTCACCGAGGGCCTGCCCCAGGCCAACTTCCGGCAGAACATCCTGCGCGACGCGATGAGCGTGGACACGCTCGATCCGTGCGGGATCTACTTCGGGAGCACCGGCGGTGGGCTGTTCGCCTCGAACGACGCCGGCGACAGCTGGGTGCCGGTTGCCGAGCACCTTCCCCGGATCCACTCCGTCGAGGCGCAGGTCCTGCGGTGACGCCACCGGCCGACCCCGGCGGCATCCGGGGCGGCGACCCCCCGGGCGTCGACGTCACCGTGGTACTTCCCGTCCAGCTGAGAATGCTCGCCGACATCGACGGCGCCGTGACGGTCACGGTCGCCGCCGAACCCACCGTGGCGGATGTCCTCGAGGCGCTCGAGGCCATGCATCCCGCACTTCGCGGGACCATTCGGGATCGGCGTACGGGCGAGCGCCGGGCGTACGTGCGGTACTTCTCGTGCGGGCGGGACGTCTCGCACGATCCGCCCGACGCGCCGATCGAGCCGGAGGTGCTCGAGGGTCGCGAGGTGTTCCGGGTGCTCGGAGCGATCTCGGGCGGCTGAGCCGGTCGGCCACGGCCACGGCGGGCCGTGTAACGACCCGGCGACGGGTCGTTGGGGATTCCAGCGGCGGTGGGTACACTCCGGAACATCCGCCCGTCATGGACTCCGCTCGACGCCACCGCCATGCGCTACGCCCTGATCAGCGACATTCACGGCAACCTTCCGGCGCTCGACGCCGTGCTGGACCACATCGACGACCGGGACGACCTCGACGCGATCTACCATCTCGGCGACCTGGTGGGCTACGCACCCTTCCCGGACGAGGTCGTGGAGCGGCTCGCGGAGTGGGGGATTCCGGGCGTCGCGGGCAACTACGACTCGACCACGGCGACCGACTACGAGCACTGCGGCTGCCGCTACGAGGATCCCCGCCAGGAAGAGCTCTCGCACCGGTCCTACGAGTGGACGCGCGCGCATGTGAGTGCCGAGACGAAGCGAAGGCTCGGCGCGCTCCCCTTCCGGATCGACCTCAGGCCGCTGGGCGGTCACACCGGGGGCCCCCGGCTGATCCTCGTGCACGGCAATCCCGTCCTCAACACGGTCTACTGGACGGAGGACCGTTCAGACGGCTTCTGCGCGCAGATGGCGAAGAAGCTGGGCGCGCGTGAGGGCGACTGGGTCGCGTTCGGGCACACCCACCTGCCGTGGCACCGCGAGGTGGAGGGTGTCCACTTCGTGAACACGGGGTCGGTCGGCCGTCCCAAGGACGGAGACCCCCGGGCGGGCTACGTGACGCTCGACTTCGGGGAGGACGGGGCCGGAGCGGTGGAGTTCGTGCGCGTCGGGTACGACGTGGAGCGCACCGCGGCCGCGATCCGCGAGAGCGACCTGCCCGACGAATTCGCGACGTTCCTGGAGTCGGGGGGCGCCCGGCTCGACTGATCGGGCCGCGATCAGTCCCCGGCGGCGATCGGCTGCGGCACCGCGTCCGAGGGCGTGGGCCCACCCCGGAGCCACTCCTGGATCTCCATCTGGACCGTCGCCAGCGCCGGCACCACCAGCATGAGGATTACCGTCGCGAACACGATGCCGAAGGCGAGGGCCGCCGCCATCGGGATCAGGAACTGCGCCTGCAGGCTCCGCTCGAAGGTGATCGGCGCGACGCCGAGGAAGGTCGTGAGCGACGTGAGCAGGATCGGCCGGAAGCGGGTCTTGGCGGCGTCGATGACGGACTCGTGAATGCCGAGGCCGTTCCTTCGGTTCTCGTTCATGAAGTCGATCATGACGAGCGAGTCGTTCACGACCACCCCGGACAGGCCGATGATGCCGAAGAGCGAGAGCAGGCCGACGGGAATGCCGAGCAGGAGGTGCCCCAGGAGGGCACCCACGACCCCGAACGGCACGGCGGCCATGATGACCAGCGGCTGGACGTACGAGCCGAAGGGGATCGCCAGAAGCGCGTAGATCGCGACGAGCGCGAGCGCGAGACCGGTCGCGATGGCGCCCGACGTTTCGCCCTGTTCCTGGGTGCTGCCCCCGAATTGCCAGACGAGGCGCGGGTCCTGCCCGGACATGTCGGCGAGGACCCCTGACGCGAGCGCGGCGTTCACCTCGTCCGAACTGGTGATCTGGTTGTCGATCCGCGCCGTCACGGTGAGGACGCGTCGCCCGTCGCGCCGGCTGATGGACGTCGGCGACGTGCCGAACGAGACCTCGGCGACCTGCGAGAGCGGCACTTCGCCGCCGTTCGGCGTTCGCACGCGGTAGGCCTCCACGTCGGCGATCGCGTCCCGCTCGTGCTCGGGGAGCCGGACGTACACCCGCACGTCCTCCCGTCCCCGCTGGATGCGCAGCGCCTCGTCGCCGAAGAAGGCCGCACGGACCTGGCGGGCGACGTCGTCGAGCGTGAGGCCGAGGGTGCGGGCCGCGGGCTTCATCTCGAGCTGGATCTCGCGTAGTCCGGTGGACTCGTCGGACCGGATGTCGAAGACGCCCTCGAACTGCGCGAGGTCCTCGAGTACGCGGTCTCCGAGGTCCGCGAGCAGTTCGGAGTCCGGATGCGAGAGTTCGACCTGGACATCCGGGCCGCCTCCGATGACGCTCGACGCGAAGGTCAGCGATCGGGCGCCCAGGACGTCGCCGACCTCCTCCCGCCACATCGCCTCGAACCGCACCGAGGAGATGTCGCGACGCTCCGCCTCGAGCAGCTTGAACTCGACGGACGCGAGGTTCGCCTGCGCGACGCCCGCACCGGTGGATCCGGTCGGCCCCTGACCTGCGGCCTGCTGGCCGATGGTGAGGTTCACACCCTCGACGAGTGGCGGCAGCCCCTCGCGGCGCTCCGACGCCAGCCGTTCCTCTACGCGCCGGCCGGCGGCCTCGATCCGGTCGGCGACCTCACGGGTGCGCGCCGCCGGGGTGCCCTCCGCCATCTCGAGGTTGGCCGTGACCTCGTCCCCCTCGACCTCGGGGAAGAACTGCACACGGAGGATGCCTGCCGGGACGAGCGCGACGGTCAGCACGATCATCGCCAGCGCGCTTGCGATCACCACGCTCGGCGTGCGCACCGAGAACTTCAGGGCGCGGTCGAGCGGTCCGGCGATGAACCGCTTCAGTGCGTTGTCGACCCGCGTGCGGAGCCGGTCGAAGAAGCGGAGGACCCGGTTCCCTGCCGCCCGGTCGGGGGGCGGCAGGTGGGAGAGGTGATTCGGGAGAATGAAGAGGGACTCGATCAGCGAGAGCGCCAGCACCGCGATCACGATCACCGGGATGTCGCCGAGGATCTTGCCGAAGGTGCCGGGGATCAGCAGCAGCGGCGTGAACGCGACGATGGTCGTGAGCACCGCGAAGGTCACCGGCCCCCGGATCCGGAGCGCACCCTTCACCGCGGCGCGCTGGGGTGCGACGCCCTTCTCCCGTTCGGCGTAGATGTTCTCGCCGACCACGATCGCGTCGTCCACGACGATGCCGATCGCCAGGATGAAGCCGAACAGGGAGAGCGTATTGATCGACACGCCGACCATGATCATCACGAGCAGCGTACCGACGAACGAGACGCCGATCCCGACCGCCGTCCAGAATGCCAGGCGGATGTCGAGGAAAAGGGTGAGCGCGGTCAGGACCAGCAGGAGCCCGATGATGGCGTTCTTGATCAGCAGGTTCAGGCGGCCCTTCAGGACGGTCGAGCTGTCCTCCCACACGTCGAGGCTCACGCCCTCGGGAAGCGACGGACGGATGGAGGCGTCCAGCTCGGCGTAGACCGCTTCCACGATCTCGAGCACGCGCTCGTCGGCCGTCCGGAACACCTCGACGAATGCGGCAGGATTCCCGTTGTAACGGCTGACCAGGTCGGTGTCCTGAAAGCCGTCCACGATGGTCGCGATCTGCCCGAGCCGGACGACGGTGCCGTCGGGGCGGGCGAGCACGACGAGGTCCTCGAAGTCCTGCTGCGTGTAGTTCTGACCGAGCGTCCGGATCCGAACCTGCTCGTCGCTCGTGTCGATGCTGCCAGCCGAGAGATCGAGCGAGCCGCTGCGCACCGTGGCGGCGATCTGGTTCATGGTGAGCCCGAGCGCGCGGAGCCGATCCTGGGAGATCTCGATCGAGATCTCGTACGGCCGAACGCCCGAAGTGGTCACGTAGGAGACCTCGTCGAGCAGCGAGAGCGCGTCCTCGGTGCGGTACGCGATCTCCTTGAGGGTGCGCTCGCTGGCGTTGCCGTGGACGGCGAGCCGGATCACGCTCGACCGATTCGACAGTTCGCGCACCTCCGGACGGTCCGCTCCGACCGGGAAGGTCTGGATCTGGTCGACCTCCGACTTGATCTCGTCCAGCGCCTTCTGGATGTCCGTCCCGAGCTTGAGTTCGACGGTGACGGCACCGAGTCCCTCGGAGGCCGTCGCGTTGATCTCGTCGATGCCTTCGACCGCCTCGATCGCCTCCTCGACCTTCTGGACGATCGCCTCCTCGACCTCGTCCGGATTGGCGCCCGGGTAGGCCACCGTCACCTGGATCGTGTCGAGGCTGAACTCGGGAAAGACCTCCTGGACGAGGCGGCCGGCCGAGAAGACGCCGGCCACGACGAGGAACACCAGAAGCAGGTTCGCCGCGACGCCGTTGCGGGCCATGTAGGCGATCGGACCCGTGGCGGCATCGGCCCGCCGCTCGGCCTCGTTGCGCGGCGGCGCCTCGTTGTCGCGCTGGTCGGTCACGCGTCGCCCCCCGTCCCGGCCGCAGAGGGCTCGTCGGAATCGCTCGCCGCGTCGCCGGCGCGAGCGCCCGCCGCGACCTCCACCCGCATTCCGTTCGTCGCGAGCGTGATGCCGGAGACGATGATCGCATCGCCGTCACGCAGGTCCGCGCGCACGAAGACGTCGTCGTCCCGGGTCTGGACCACCTCGACGGGGACGATCCTCACCCGGCCGTCCGCGATCACCCACACCTCGTCGTCCACGCGCAGGCCCGACCGCGGGATCAGATGGAAGTCGCCCGAGCGCCCCTGCATCTCGACCTGCGCGAACTGGCCTACCAAGAGGGGTGGCCCGGATTCCCCCCGGCCGTCGACGGGCAGACCCGGCTCGAACGGCGAGGGGACGCGGATCACGACGTCGATGGTGCGGGTCTGCTCGTCGAGCGCGGCCTCGGCCCGGTCCACGTACGCGCCCCACGCGTAGCGGGAGGGGCCGAGTTCGGTGAACACGCGCGCCGGGAGGCGCCGATCCGCGGCGCCCGCACGAAGGTCCCACACTCCGGACAGCAGACCCGCGTCGGCGTCCGAAAGGGGAACGACCACCTCGACCACGTCGCTCGCGTAGATGCGCCCGAGCGACTGGCCGACGGCCGCCACGCCGCCCACGTCGACCGACTCGGCCCGGACGACGGCGTCGAAGGGAGCCGTGATCTCGGTCCGCGCCAGCGCGAGTTCCGCGTCCGAGAGGGCGGCGCGAGCCCGGGCGAGCGAGGCGCGGGCCGCGTCGAGCTGCGGCTGCCGAAGGGTCAGCGGACTCGGCTCGGCCGTGGTGCCGTTCCGAGCCTGGAACCGTCGGAACTCGTCCGCGGCGATGCGCGCCTCCTCCTCGGCCTGAAGCACGGCGACCTCGTCCTGCGCGACCTGGGCCCGCGCCTGCGCGACGCGGTTCTCGAAGTCGGCCGCCTCGATGCGCAGGAGCGGAGCGCCCCGCGACACGCGTCCGCCGCTCACGAAGTCTGGGCTGACCCAGACGACGCGGCCGCCTACCTGCGGCGTGACGTCGATCTCCGCGCTCGGCCGTACCGTCCCGGAGCCCGTCACGAGCAGCGGCTCGGTCCAGGCCACCGCGGGGGCGGTGGTCACGACGGGCGTCTGCTCAGGTGCAGCGGCGCGGGGGGGCGAAGGCCGGAGCCTCACGCCGGCGATGGCGACGAGGACGGCACCACCGAGAATGGCGGCGGCGATGGCGACGTTGCGGACCCTCGAGTTCATGGCTCGATGGAGCTGGAGGAATCGTCTTCGGGAACCCACGTCCCACCCAGCGCGCGATGTACGGCGAGTCGGGCGAGGGCGAGATCGCGCCGCGCGGTGGCGACGGAGGCGCGCACGTTCAGGGCGTTCCGGAGGGCGTCCAGGTAGTCCGTGTATCCACCCACGCCGGCGGCGTAGCGGTCGGTCTGGACGTCGAGGCTGGCCTCGGCCTCGTCGAGCTGTCCGGCGAGCGTGCCGAACCGGTCGCGCTGGTCGTCGAACTGACGGAGTGTCGACTCCACCTCACCGACGGCCGTGAGGACGGCCCGCGAGTACGCGGCCACCTGCTGCGCGTACTGGGCCTCGGCCACGCCGAGATTGGCGCGCAGTCGCCCTCCCTGGAAGAGCGGAGCGGTGAGGCCGGCCGCGAGGTTGTTGAACCACTGGTCGAGCCGGAAGAGGTTCTGCGGCTCGCTCGCCTGGAGGCCGACGGTGCCGCTCAGCGTGATGCTCGGCAGGAGGTCGGCGCGGCGTGCTCCGACGCGAAGTCGAGCCGCCTCGAGCCGTCGGGCGGCGGCTCGCACGTCCGGGCGCTGCACGAGCACGTCGGCGGGGATCCCGGCCGGCGGGGCATCGACGTCCAGCGCCTCGTCGGCGGGCGCGGCGCTCTCGAGCAGCGCGTCGAGTTCGCCCGGGAAGCCGCCGGTCAGCAGGTCGAGGCGTCGGCGGGCGTCGGCGAGCTGGGCCGTGAGCTGCGGGAGTGACGTCGCGGTGGCGCGGAGTTCGCCGCGGATCTGATAGAGCTCGAACGAGGAGACGAGTCCCTGCCCGTACCGGGTCTCGGCCAGGGCAGCGCGTTCCTCGAGGACGTCGAGGATCTCGCCCGTGAGCTCCGCACGGCGGGCCAGATCGACCAGCTCGTGGTAGGCCCGGATCGTCTCGGCGATCACGCCGATGCGGACGCCGCGGAAGTCGTCCTCCGAGGCGACCAGGTCGGCGAGCGCGGCCGCGCGGTCGCGGCGGATCCGGCCCCACAGGTCGAGCTCGTACGAGAGGGTCAGGGACGCGGTGTAGTCGGTGAAGGCGAAGCGGTCGGGCCGGGGTTGCGCCGTGGAGTCGGCGGGGATGGAGTCGTTCCCACCCCCGAAGAGGCCGCCGACGATGCCGGCGTTGGCGGGCTGCTCGTTGCGGCTGGCGTTGCCCGAGCCGTTCAGCGCGGGAAGCAGCCCCGCCGTCGCGATGCCGACCCTCGCCCGCGCCTCCTGCACGCGTCCGACCGCCTCCGCGATGTCGAGGTTCTCGGAGAGGGCGATCGTGAGCAGCGAATCCAGGACCGGATCGTCGAAGTCCGACCACCAGCGCTCGGCCCACTCCGTCGCGTCGCCGCGAGCGAACGGATCCGTCTCCGGAGCGCCTGCCGGATCGCCGACCTGATCGTCACCCCGTACCGCGGCTCCATACGATCCGGGAATCGAGTCGGCGGGAAGCACGGTGTCCGCAGCCGGGGGCAGCCCGCACCCGGCCACGAGTACCAGCACCGGAAGGGCGACGAGAGGAAGTTGTGCGGTCGCGCGACGCGCTCGCATGGACGGTCCGGCGTAGGTGTGAAACGCGTTAACTCGCACCGGAACACCCCGACGGCCGGCGAAAGTTCGAGTTAACGATACTGCACCCGCAGGATGTTAACGACGTTCACTTCACGCGTCGAGGATCCGCTCCGCGGCCAGGCGCCCCGATCGGAGCGCGCCCTCGATGGACCCGTGGACCCGATGATCTCCGGTCACCACGACGCCGTGCACGTCGATCGGACCGTCGTCGGCCGCCAGTGAGCCCGCCGGATGAGCGGGAAGGGCGTGGGGAATGTGGTCGGTGCGAAGATGGCGCCAGGCGGCCACGGCGTCCCGGCCGAACCACTCGGCGAGCTGCACACGCGACCGGTCGGCGAACGAGGCAGGGTCGACCACGTGCTCGCCCACCGCGTTCGCGGCCACCAGGTGGCGGCCCGCCGGGGCATACCCGGGCGCCACGTCGCTGAGCACCGCGAGGTGGTTGACCGGCCCCTCACCGTCGCCGTTCAGCACGAGCAGCGGCGCACCGACGGGCGACTCCGGCGCGTCGAACCATGTGGTGAGCCCCGGCTTCAGCGCCGGAGCCGTCAGGTCGACGAGCGACTCGGTCGCCGCGGCGTCGGTGGCGAGCACGACCCGCCCGGCGTCGATCGTCGTGCCGTCGTCGAGCGTCACGGAGCCGGATTCGACGGCGGCGACCCGACAGCCGAGGTGGATGCGGCCGTCCACGTCGGCGGCGAGTACACGCGGCAGCTCCTCCATTCCCCCGGCGGGCACGACGGCGTCGCCTTCCGCGAAGCAGCGGAAGAGGAACAGCAGATACCGGGCGGACGTGTCCAGCTCGGACTCGAGCAGCACGCCCGACAGGAAGGGACGAAGGAAGGTCTGAACGAACCGGGGACTGAACCTGCGGGCGTCGAACTCCTCGCGGATGCTACGGTCGGGGGTGGGCACGCCGAGGTACGGAGCCGACCTCGCGTCGGAGCGGAGCCGACCCACGCCCAGCTTGTCGCCGAGTGACCCGACCGGGGCGAGGAGGCCCGCGAGGGCCTTCATCGGGTCGCGCCACGGGTCGGCCAGATCGTGGAACGCGCCGTCCACGCGGATCCGACTTCCCGCGTCGAAGCGGCGAAGGTCGAGCCGTGACAGGATCCCCTGCCGCTCGAGCTCGGAGTACGCGGTGAGGAGGATCTGGAATCCGCGGTCGAGGAGGAAGCCCTCGACCCGGTCGGTCCGAACGCGGCCCCCGACGCCGTCCGACGCCTCGATGACCCGCACGTCCCGTCCGGCCCGGGCGAGGATGCGCGCGGCGGCGAGGCCCGACAGCCCCGCGCCGACGACCACGACGTCGGCGGAGGCGGGCGGCGGAACGCGGCTGGACGACATGGGTGCTCCTGGGGCGGACGTCACGGGCGCTCCCTCTACCACTTCGACCCCCGCGGGATCCCGATAGATGAACGACACAGTATGGACGGGGGGATGGCTCAGGTCCGACGGCCGTGACCCGGGCGAAACGGAGCGCCCTCGGCGAACGTACATTGAGGTGAGGGTCGCACTCACACCTGAAGACGGTCTCACATGTTCGAACTGCTCGCGCTGGGCCTCTCCGGACTCACCGGAATCGTCACGCACCAGTCCACCAAGGACTACGTCCGCCGTCGTCTGCGTTTCACCAGCTGGGTCGAGAACGGGGCGACGATCGGCCTGGTGGCGGGTGCCGCCACCGGCATCGTCACGGCGGTCGCGCTGCCCGTGCTGCCGCTGATCGGAGTCGGGACGGGCATCCTCGTCGGGACGGGGGCGGGCATCGGCGTGGGTACGGGAATCGCGACGGGAGCGCGTCACGCCCGGAAGGGGTATCTGCCCGATCCGGACTGATCGTATCCCGAGCACCGTACCGCCCGTACACCCCCCTCCATGACGCCTCCCTCGGCACCCGACGACCTCGACTTCATCCAGCCCTGGTTCCTCGGCCCCGCGGCCGAGAACGACCAGCTCCTCGAGTCGCTGGTGGTGGAGTTCCTCCGCGACTACGCCTACTGGCGCAGGAACTTCCACCCGGAGGACGGCTTCCGGATCTCGGCGGACGCGCGCCACCGCCCCGACTTTCTCGGGGTCCAGGCGCGCACCCGCGCGGAGCTCCACCGGCTGAGCGCGCGCCTCAAGCGCGCCGTGCCGGTCTACCACCCCCGCTACGTGGGGCACATGACGGGCGACCTGCTCCTTCCGGGGCTCGTCGCGAAGCTGGTCACCACGCTCTACAACCCGAACAACGTCTCCGAGGAGGCGGCGCCGGTGACGCTCGAGATGGAGCTCGAGGTCGGCGAGCAACTCGCCCGGATGTTCGGCTTCTCGACCGAGGAACCGGCCTCTCCCGGCGCCCCTTCCGGCGCCCCCGTCGTCGCATGGGGCCACCTGACCAGCGGCGGCACCGTGGCGAACTACGAGGCGCTCTGGAACTTCCGGTCGCTGAAGTTCCACCCGCTGGCGCTGCGGGCGGGCTGCGACGCCATCGACTTCGAGACCGGCCCGGTCGGCCCGCGGGATCGGCCGCTCGGGGAGTACGACACCTGGGAGCTTCTCAACCTCTCCATCGACGACACGGTCGCGCTCCGCCGCGCGGTCGGGGCGGCCGCGAGGGAGCGGCTCGGCACGCGCTTCCACGAGTTCGCTTCCGCGGTCGAGGCGGAGCGGATCGAGACGCTCGGCACCGCCGGTTTCTTCCTGAAGCACCGGATCGAGCCGCCACGCGTGCTCGTGTCCTCGGCCGCGCACTATTCCTGGTCCAAGGGGATGAAGGTGCTCGGACTCGGGACGGGGCAGCTGGAGATGGTCGCGATCGACGACCACATGCGCCTGGACATCGAAGACCTCCGGCGACGACTCGATCGCTGCCGGGACGAACGCATCCCGGTGCTCGGCGTGGTCGGCATGCTCGGCACGACGGAATTCGGCACGGTCGATCCGATCCACGAGATCGTGGCGGAGCGGGAGCGCCGGAGGGCGGAAGGCCTCGACTTCGGCATCCACGTGGACGGCGCCTGGGGGGGCTACCTGGCCTCGGTGTTCCGGACGCCGGAGGGCGGCTGGCGCGAACAGTCGGAGATGAAGGTCGGCTATACCTACTTCCCCGGCGACGTCGTGTACGGTGCCTTCACCGCCGTTCCCCACGTCGATTCGGTCACGGTCGATCCCCACAAGCTCGGCTACGTGCCGTACCCGGCCGGTGCCTTCATCGCGCGGAACCGCGACGTCGTGGACTTCATCGTCCAGGACGCGGCCTACGTGTTCGACGTCGAGACGGACGAGCCGCCGAGCACCGGTGAGAAACTGCACAACCTCGGGCAGTACATCCTCGAGGGATCCAAGCCGGGCGCGTCCGCGGCGGCGGTGTGGGTGACGCACAACGTGCTTCCGCTCGATCGCGACGGCCTCGGCCGGATCCTGCGTCTGACCATCCGCGCCTGCGAGACCTTCTGGGATTCGGTGAAGGAACACGCGAAGGAGTGGGAGGGCCGCGTCCGCATCCGGACGCCCTTCGAGCCCGACTCGAACCTCATCTGCATCGCGCTCAACCCCGAGGGCAACACGTCGGTTGCCGAGATGAACCGGTTCACTCGCGCCGTCTTCCGGCGCATGCGGGTGGACCCCGACAAGCCGGTGCAGGTGATGGAGTTCATCGGGTCCTACACGTCGATGTCCCGTCGGAACCTGCCGGGCGACCCGGGCGACCGGATCCTGGCGGACCTCGGACTCGATCCCCGCACCTTCGTGCAGGTGCCCGAGGATCCGGCCACGGAGGCCGACCACCTCTACATCCTTCGGCACACCCTCATGAATCCGTGGCAGCTCGGGGGCCCGGACGGGGTGTCCTACATCGAGCGGTACTGGGCGTACCTGGGCGAGGTGATCGAGGAGGAGCTGGCGGCCCGCGACCGCTGATGGCCGCTGACGCCCGCGGATCGTCGAGGGCCGCGACCGGGGGTCAGGGAACGAGCAGCTGCACGCAGGTCGGGACGGTGGTGTCGAGGAAGCCTCCGACCGCGGTATCGATCGCCTCCCGCGTGGCGAGGCCGGCGAGCTCCGGGGCCTCCAGGAGCGCACCCGTCCAGCCCGCGTCCTTCCAGCGTCCGTGCTCGAGCGTCGGAAGACCGTCCGCGGTTGGGCAGGCGTCGCCCGCCTCGCTGTCCGGATAGCCGCGCACGTACCAGTAGGGGTGAGGGATCCCCTCGTCGCCCAGGCTGAGCCCGATCCCGACGGTCCCGCCGCGCGCGTCGACCAGCGCGCCCATGTCGAGGTGGTGCGGCCAGACGCGCCACTCGCCGACCTCGTGGTCGGAGCGGCCGCGGAGCGCGCGCATCGCCGCAGCCGCGTGCGTGAGCCACTCGCCGAGCTCGGCGAGCGCGTCGGGGTCGGGGGCGAGCGGCGCTCCCGCGCCGATGGCGTGGTCCGGGATGTCGAACTCCGGCGGCACGAACCCGGGTCGGCCGTTCGCGCCCGGGACGGACTCTCGGGCCGCACCCTGCAGCGCGGCTCTGAGACGGTCGACGGTACATCCCGGCGCGGGGACCACGGCCAGCACGGCGTCGTCCCGCTCGATCCGCACCTCGAACGCCTCGACCAGGAAGACCGCCGTCGTGTCGGGGGCCGCGCTCACACCCCGCGTTCGGAGTCCGCGCACGCCCGGATCCCACTCGAAGTTCCTGTGGCGGTCGTCGTCCATCGGATCCACGAGCGCCTGCGCGAACGACGTCAGCGCCTGGAGCGCATGGTGGAGCTGCAGTCGGGTGTCGACCAGCCGGTCGCGAGGCACGCCCCCCAGGGTCGTAGCGGTCACCCGTCCGCGACCCCGGCGAAGCGCACGCCGGTCAGATCCGCGACCTCGCGCTTCCAGGTCGTGAGGTCATCCGCCGTGAAATCGGCGAGCGAGGCGTGCCCGCAGGCCCGGGCGAGGACCTTCATCAGCTCCGTGGTCGCCTCGAACCACCGCGTGAGCCGGGCGGCGGAGGCCTCGACGACGAGCCGGGCCCGGAGGTCCTTCTTCATGGTCGCGATCCCCACGGGGCAGTTGTTCGTGTGGCACGCCCGCATGCCCAGGCATCCGATCGCCTGGAGCGCCGCATTGGCCACCGCGATCGCGTCGGCGCCGAGCGCCAGCGCCTTCACGAAGTCCGCCTCGGTGCGGAGGCCACCCGTGACGATCAGCGTGACGCTGTGCTGCATCGACGCGTCGATGTGGCGGCGGGCGCGTGCGAGGGCGGCGAGGGTCGGAATGGAGATGTTGTGCTTCAACACGTCGGGCGCGGCGCCGGTGGCACCCCCTCGACCGTCGAGGATCACGCAGTCCGCGCCCGCCTCGAAGGCGAAGTCGAGGTCCTTCTCGAGGTGCTGCGCGCTCATCTTGAAGCCGATCGGAATCCCGTCGGTGGCGTCCCGCACCTCGTCGGCGAAGGCCCGAAAGTCGGCGGGCGTCCGCAGGTCGGCGAACCGTCCCGGGCTGATCGCGTCCTGCCCGGGCTCGAGCCCGCGGACGTTCGCGATGCGCTCGGTCACCTTGGTTCCGGGAAGGTGGCCGCCCACCCCCGTCTTGGCGCCCTGCCCGGCCTTGAAGTGAAACGCCTGCGCCTTCTGCGCCTTCTCCATCGACCAGCCGAACCGCCCGGTCGCGTACTCGTAGAAGTACCGCCGGTTGTTCGCCTGCTCCTCGGGCAGCATCCCGCCCTCGCCCGAGCAGATGCCGGTACCGGCCGCGTCCGCGCCCTTCGAGAGCGCGATCTTCGCCTCCTCGGAGATCGCTCCGAAGCTCATGTCGCTCACGAAGATCGGGATGTCGAGCTCGAGGGGGCGGGCCGCGTTCGGACCGATCACCGTACGCGTCTCGACGTCGTCATGGTCGCCCAGCGGCGTCCGCGCGAGCTGCGCGGTGAGCAGCTGGAGGTCCTCCCACCGGGGGAGCTCGG
Organism: Longimicrobiales bacterium; assembly: GCA_028284495.1. GTDB lineage: Bacteria > Gemmatimonadota > Gemmatimonadetes > Longimicrobiales > Gaopeijiaceae > Gaopeijia. Next base: position 144,862 of record JANQRP010000003.1, read on the forward strand.
TCAGCGGCACGCCCATGGCCGACACCGGCCCGTGGTGCCCCGTCTTCGAGAGGCCCTCGCGGGCGAGGCGCTGGATGTGGGCGTTATACGGCTCCTCCGGGGCTCCGTGCACATCCTGGTAGGCGCCGAGGTACTCGTCGCGGTCGTACGGCTGCGGATGATCCTCGGCCCACCGCGCGACCTCCGCGGCGTCCACGAGCACCGCGTCGGCCTCCCGGTCGACCCGGGTGGGGAATCGAGCCAGCGCCTCCGAGTTCTCGTACTCGCTGACGCCGGTGTCGTACCGGTAGTCCCAGCCGTGCAGTCCGCAGATCAGGTTCGCGCCGTCGACGTGACCGTCGGCCAGGAGGGCGCCGCGATGGAGGCATCGGCCGTAGAGCGCCGACACGTCGTCGTCGAATCGGACGAGCACCAGATCGACGCCTTCGACGAGGGCGTGGGCCGGAGCGCGATCGGCGAGCTCCGACCAGGTCGCGATTCGCTGCCATCGTGGCTCGGTCATATCAGGAGCGGGTCGGTGTGAATCTCCACGAGCGACGCCCCGTCGTGGGCGAGCGCACGACCGAGTGCCTCGTCCAGGCCGTCCGCATCACGTACCTCGATGCCGAGCCCCCCGCACGACTCGGCGAAGCCGGCGAACCCCGGGTTGACCAGCGACGTCTGCCAGACCTCCCAGAACCCCGCTCGCTGCTCCTTCGAGATCTTCGCGAGCTCGGTGTCGTTCAGGACGACGTGCGTGATGGACATCCCGTACTTCACGGCGGTGGTGAACTCCGCCATGTACTGCGCGAAGCCGCCGTCGCCCGACACGGACACCACCTTGCGGCCGCGGAAGCGCAAATCGTCCTCCTGCGTGGCGGCCCACGCCCCGAGGGCCGCGGGCATGGCGAACCCGATCGAGCCGAGATAGCCCGACATCAGGAAGGTGTGCCCGCTCGTCTCCCAGTATCGGCCGAGCGAGTACGCGTTGTTGCCCACGTCGACGCAGACGATGGCGTCGTCGGGGGCGAGCCGGGAGAGCGCGTCGAACACCGTCGCGGCGTTGACGCCCCGGCCGCGGGTCTCGGCGCGTCGGCGTTCCTTCTCGCTTCGCCAGATCGTCCAGCGCTCCGCGATCTCGTCGCGATGGTCGAGCGACGCGGCGTCGCCGCCCGCGAGCGCTTCGTCCAGCCTGCGCGCCGTTACCCCGACCTCGCCCCACACGGGCACGTCCACCGGGAACGTCCGACCGAGCGCGGTGCGCTCGAAGTCGATCTGGATCGTCGGCTTCTTCGGCGTGATGCCGGTGTGGTTCGAGAACGACGCACCGAACACGACCAGCAGGTCCGACTCGTTCATGAACCAGCTGGCGATGGGCGTGCCGCTGCGGCCCAGCACGCCGCACCCGAGCGGGTGGGTGTCCGCGATCTGACCCTTCGCCTTGAAGGTGGTGAGCACCGGGCACCCGAGCCGCTCGGCGAGGCCGATGATGGCGTCCATCTCGTAGCGCGCGCCGTGTCCGACGACGAGCACCGGGCGTTCGGCCTCGCGCAGCCGCCGCAGCGCTTCGTCGAACGCGTCGGTCGGGGGCGCGATGCCCGGCGCCGCGACGCGCCCCTCGGGCCCGCCCGCCTCGCGCCCGTCCGCGGGAAGCGCCTGCACCTCGTCGGGGAAGATGACGTGCGAGACGCCCCGGTCGAGGATCGCGTGCTTGCAGGCCAGGGTGGCGAGCTCGGCGGGGTCGCTCGAATGGAGCAGCGACTGCGCCCACTGCGCCACCTGCCCGTAGGCCGCCTTGAGGTCCACCTCCTGAAACGCGCCCCGCCCCAGCACCTGGACGTCGACCTGTCCCGTCAGGGCGAGGACGGGCGCGCGGTCGACGTTCGCGTCCCAGAGCCCGGTGAGCATGTTCGTCGCGCCCGGGCCGGCGATCGAGAAGCACGCCGCGGCGCGGCCCGTGAGCTTCCCGTACGCGGAGGCGGCGAACGACCCGCCGCCTTCGTGGCGGATCCCGATGTAGGTGAGGGCGCCCTCGGCCCCCTGCCGCCGAAACGCGTCCGCCAGCCCCAGATTCGAGTGGCCCACCATCCCGAACACCCAGCGCACGTCCCACGCGACGAGCGTCTCGACGAACACGTCGCAGACCGTTCGGATGCGTTCGCGGTCTTCCGGGAAGCCGACGTACACGCCGTCCTCACGCACCTCGACGGGGAAGGTCTCGACACCGTCGTCGTACCCGGGCGCCTTTCCGCTGAGCGGATCGTAGTCCCAGCCGTGCCACGGGCAGCGGAGCAGGCCGTTCTCGATCGAGCCCTCCCCGAGCGGACCTCCCTGGTGGGGGCAGCGGTTGTCGAGCGCGCCGTAGTCGTCGCCGACGCGGGTCATGCAGACCGTGAAGTGCTCGCAGGTGACGGGTTTGACGCGTCCGTCGGCGAGTTCGTCGGGGTCGAGCGCCTTCAGCCAGCGGCGGGCTTCGGTGTCGGGGCGGGGAGCGTCGGGCACGTGGGGTCGCGGTGGGGAGAAAGGGAATCGATGGCTCAGAGTCGAAGGGTTGATCCGTGAGCGCCAGCGACGGTTCCGTCGCGGCGCGGCCGAGCCCGGAACGACGACGCCCCGCCCGGCACGGAGGCCGGACGGGGCGTCGGGTGCGGTGCCGGCCGGCAGGCCGGCGGCTACCTCCGCGGAAGAGGTCTTACCGCGCGTACTTCACGGAGCAGCCGTACGGACGCGACACCGGCACGGAGACCTCCTGGCCCGCCATCAGCTCGGTCAGCGCCTGATCGACGAGCTGCGTCGCGGTCTCGAGATCCTCGACGCGCGAGGTGGGCGTGTCGTCGATTCCACCCATGTACCGGAGGATGCCGTCCGGATCGATCACGAACATCTGGGGCGTCGTCTGCGCGTCGTACATCTTGCCGACGGTGCCGTCCGGGTCGAGCAGCACGGCGTCCACGTTGCTCCCTTCCGAAGCGGTCCGCGCGTTCATGACATCCGGCTCGAAGTACCCCTGCGTTCCGGGGGCGGACGAGACGATCGCGAGCCACTTCACGCCCTGCGCCTTCCACTTCTCCTGCTGCCCGGGGATGTTGCCGGAGCTGTAGTGCTTGCCGACGTAGGGGCAGTCGTAGTTCAGCCACTCCAGCACGACCCACTCGCCGCTGAACTGACTCAGGTCGACGTCGGTCCCGTACGTGTCGGGCAGCGTGAAGGTCGGCGCCGCGTCGCCGATCTCCGGCGAGGTCTCCTGCGCGTCGAGCGCGACCGGCACGAGCAGGCTCGCCGCGAGGGCCAGCGCTCCGGTGGAACGAGGGGAAAGCATCGTCAGTCCTCCTGGGTTGGTTCGACGGTGGTGGACGAGGGCCCCGCCACCGACTCGAGCGCGTCGAGCACGATGCGGGGGGTGAGAATGTTGGGGAGAAGTCGCGGAGGCGCGGTCGGGTCCGCGGGATACAGCGCGTAGACCGGTACGCCGTTGCGGCCGAGCGCCTCCAGTTCGCGCGCGATGGTATCGTCGCGTCGGGTCCAGTCGGCCTGAACGAGCGCCACGTCCCGGTCGACGAACGCCGAGGTCACGTCGGCGTCGTTCAGCGCCACGCGCTTGTTCACCTGGCAGGTGATGCACCAGGCCGCGGTGAAGTCGACGAAGACGGCCCGACCCTCGGCCCGACGCTCGTCGACGATCGACGCCGTGAAGGGCTCCCACGACACGGCGACGGCGTCGGCCGATGCCCCACCGGCGGGCTGCACGAAGCGTCCGACGCCCCACCCGAGCGAGAACATCAGGAGCACGACGCCGGCGACGCGCGCGAACTTCTGCGAGGCCGTCGCGACCGAGGCGGGCGGCGTCCGGTGGAGCATCCAGGCGCCGAGCGAGAACACCAGCAGGGCCGTGAGCACCGCGGCCGCGCCTCCCATGCCGACCTGGAGTCCGAGCACCCACAGAAGCCAGATCGCCACCGCGAGCATCGGGAAGGCGAGTGCCTGCCGGAGCGTCTCCATCCAGCGTCCCGGTCGCGGAAGTCGTTCCAGCAGGGCGGGGCGAAGCGTAAGGAGCACGTAGGGGAGCGCCATCCCGGCGCCCAGACCCCCGAAGATCACGAGGCCCTCCACCGGTGGCCGGAGGAGCGCGGCCGCGACCGCGGCACCCATGAAGGGCGCGGTGCAGGGGGTGGCGACCAGGGTCGCGAGCACGCCGGTCAGGAATGAACTGCGGTACCCCGACTCGTCGGCTCCGACCGCGCCGAGCCGCGTGAGCGCGTTCCCGACCTCGAACACGCCGAGGAAGTTCAGCGCGACGGCGACCATGAGGAAGATCAGCGCGGTGACGACCGCGGGATTCTGGAGCTGGAAGCCCCATCCGACCTCCGCGCCCGCGGCGCGGATCGCGATCAGTGTGCCGGCCAGGGCGAGGAACGACAGGATCACGCCCGCCGCGAAGAAATAGCCGTGGCGCCGGAGCGTCGCGCGATCGCCGCTCGCGTGCTCCACGAAGCCGAGCACCTTGAGCGAGAGGACCGGGAAGACGCACGGCATCAGGTTCAGCAGCAATCCGCCGAGAGCGGCGAGCCCGAGCGCAGCGAGCAGCGAGAGCTGGCCCGACGCCTCCGCACCGTCCGCCATGACCGGCGCCTGAGCGGGGATCGGGCCTTCGAGAAGCGCCGCGTCGACGGCGATCGCGCGCCGGGCCTCGGGACCAAAGGACTGGCCCTCCGCCAGGACGAGCACCCCGTCCATGCGCTCCGGGAGACCGCCGTTGAAGGAGTTGAGCTGGAATCGGAGCCACGCGGTATCGGCGTCGACGGCCAGCGGCTGCGGCCGGAAGTGATCGATCAGCGTGGTGTGATGGGGGTAGAAATACGCTCCCTCGAGCGAGCCGTCCCACTCGGCCGGCGTCGTCACACCGAGCCCGAGCGCTTCGTCGGTCGGGTCGGTCCGCGCCTGGAACTCCCAGCCTTCCGCCTGCGCCGGGAGCCGCAGGGCATTCGCCTCGAACGCCGCCGCCCACTCCGACGGGGCGTCCTCATCGGCGGTGATCGGCACCTCGAGCGAGAGCGAGTCCACCGCGAAGAGGCACACCTCGTCGCAGACGAGCCAGTCCGCCTTGGCTGCGAGGCGGACCGTGGTTCCGGGTCGGGCGTCGGCGGGGATCTGGAGGTCGAGCGGCAGGAGCACCTCGTCCTCGTACGCGTAGCTCATGAGCGGCGGGTACTCGAACCGCTCGGGGAAGGGCCAGTCGAACTCCCCGGCGGCCCAGCCGTCGGGCAGATTCCAGTCGAGGAGGGCCTCCGAGCCCGAATCTCCCGCGTTGCGCCAGTACGTGTGCCACCCCTCGTCGATCCGGATGTGCAGCCCGATCCGCGCCGTGGTGCCGGGCGTGAACGACTCGGTGGCCGTCACGAACGTGCCGTCGCTGTACGGCGTGACGTCGCCGTCGACCGGCTGCGCCGTCAGGCCCGCGGGAAGGCCGATGAGCAGCGCCACCGCGCCGAAGCGCAGCAATCGTGGAAGAGCCGTGGGGAGATTCGTCATGCGGATCCGTTGGGGCGGAGAGGGTGAGGAGGAAACGCGCCGCCCGTATCGAAGACGTTCGACCCCTGAACAACGTTGAAGTTCGAAGGAATCGCGTGTCTCACCGTGGATGCGGCTGCCGTTACGACCCCACCAATACGGGATACGGGCAAAGAGATCCCCGCCCGGCGAAGCGTCGGGCGGGGATCTGGTGGCGGAGCGGGCGGCTCGGCGTCGAATCGACGGACGATCCGCCGCCCGTGCCGACCCTAGTCGAGGAGCTGGATCTCGTAGCCGATCCGCCAGTTCGACATGTTCTCGGGGTCCGACGAGCCCTCGTCCCCCGGCGCGTATCGGGCCGCCCAGCTGGCGGCGTCACCGGCGAACACACGCTTGTAGTCGTCGAGATGGTCATTCTCGGAGAACTTGTCGATCTCCTCGCCGAGCATCTCGATGACGAGCTCGTCGCCCGGCTCTCCCTCGAAGAGGATCTTGTCGATCTTGTCGACCTTGTTGAACCGCGGGTGGTCGGAGATCTCCCAGTGCCCCTGCTCGGGAAGGCGGTACTCGTTCGTCTCGCCGCCGGTGTGGACGCGGGCGGTGAAGAAGAACTCGCCGTGCTCCTTGTAGAAGGGCTCCAGCTTGTCGAGGATCTGGATCCAGAGGAGGACGACGCGAATGCGCTTCCCCGAATTGACGCTCATGCCCGCTCCACGCTTGGGGTTCTGACTCCGTACAGGTTCCGAGAGGCGTGATAGATAGGGCGATCCCCCGATCTCGGTCAAGCAACCGTCCCTTGCGGCCCGAACCGCCGCGCTCCGCGGAAGAAGACCCTTGCGCGGGACCGCCGACCGATGAGAGCGTTGAAACTGGGAAACATGAGTTTCCCTCAACAGATTTGTAGCGGTCCGGACAGGTCGGACCGCCCGGTCCGCCCGGCCAGGAGAGTGCCGGTGGCTGCGTAGAGGGGACGGCCCCTCGGCCGGATTCGTCCAGCCAGCATTTCACCGTCGCAGGTACCCGCGCGCGAGCGCGGAACACGAGGTACCTGTCCCCTCCGTCGCCGCCGCGGGCCGGCCACCACCAACGAGACCCAGGGTGCCGACATGTCATTCCGATTCCTCTTCCTGGATTCGGAGGGGAGGGAGATCCGCCTCACATCGGATGCCGAGCTTCGGCAGGCCGTGCGAGCCGGGGATCTCGGCGAGGACATGCTCCTCTACGACGCCGCGACGTCGGAATGGTCGCCCGCCCGCACGCACCCGCTGGTCCGCGAACTGCTGGAGGGCGAGGAGGACGCAGAAGCCGAGTCCTCCGGACCGGTTCCCGGCGCTGCCGACCGGCTCAGCCCGGGGGACATCAGCGGCCTCACCCTGACCTCGCCGGAAGGCGACGGCGACGAACTCGAAGGCGTCCACGTCGAGGACATCGACGAGGACGAGACCGTCCGGGCATTCCGCGAGCGGCTCGAGCGCGAGCGCCTGCGGGAGGAATCCCTCGGTCCGGGGGCGGTCGCGGGCGGGCTTTCGATGAAGCGGGGCGACCGGATCGCCGACCTGCACGATCCGACCTCGCGAGCCGACGACGCCCCCCACCCGCCGGACGTGCCGACCTCGCCCGGGCAGGACCGGGCCGTGGCCGGCGAACCCGACCGGGAGCTGGACCCGTCTCCGCTGGGCAAGGTCGAGTCGCTCGAGTCACTCGACGCTCCGGCGTGGTCCGACTCGGGGTCGACCCGCAGCCGCCCGGCTCCAGGCACTCGACGGAAGCGCGGCGGCCAGTCGGCCGTGTCGCGCACGATCGAGCGTGGAATCTCTCCACAGGCCGCCGTGCTCGCGCTGCTCATCGGCGTGCTCGGGTGGGGCATCGCGGACGCTCTCGCCACGTCGGCTGATCGGCCGGCGGAGGAAGGCTCCACGGCCGTGGGTGACCTGCCGGTCCCGGAGTCCGACCCCGGCCCCGTCGATCCGGCGCTCGACCTCAGCGCTTCCACCTACGTCGCCTTCGCCGACATGCAGACGGGGATGGAGCGGCTGGGACGGAGGCTCGGCGTCGCGGAGCCGCCTACCGACTGGCTTTCTGGCCGCTACCTGGCCGATGCGGCCACACTTCCGGCCGTCCGTGACTTCTGGGTGCGCTACGGGGCATTCGTCGACTCTGTGCGGGTACGCGAGGAGGAGCTGTTCAGGGCGGGATACCTCGCGCGTCTCCGCGCCGAAGGGGTGGCGGGCTCGACGCTCTCGATCCGGCTCTCCGGGGCGCTGCAGGACTTCCGGGCGGACCGGGCGCGTCGCGAGCAGATCTACCGCACCATGGATGCGCTGGCCGCCGAGGCGCTGCTCCTGGACCAGTGGCTCCGCGGGGCGTCGGACCGGATCGCGTACGCAGGTGTCCGGGGCGGTGCCGTGTCCCTCGCCCCCGAGATCGAGGCCGCCCCCCTCGACGAGGACACCCGGCGGGAACTCGACACGCGTCTGAATCGGATTCTCGACGCGCTCGAGCGGGTGACGGGTCCGGATCCCAGCCGTGCCCGGGCGATCTCGGGGAGGATCGTGGCCGAACCTCCGCCGGACATGCAGGACGGGGGCTGACGGATGCCCCGACGTCCTCGTCCGGTCGCGGCCGCGCTCCTCGTATCGTCCGCGCTCACTCTCGGGTGCGCCCTCCAGGCGTCCGCCCAGACCGCCCCGTCGGTCGATCCCCGGATCGCCGAACTGCTCGCCGAGGTCTCCCCCGAGCGCATGCGGGAGTACCTCGAGGTGCTGGTCGGCTTCGAGCAGCGCCACACGATGAGCGTCCTCGACGGACCGGGCGAGACGGGGATCGTTCCGGCGCGCGAGTACATTCTCGAGACCTTCCGCGGGTTCTCGCCGCTGCTCCAGGCCGAGCTCGACTGCTACGACATCCGCCCCGTCCAGCGCATCCGGCAGGAGATCGAGCTCTGCAACGTGATGGCGGTGCTGCCGGGCACGAGCCCGCGCCGGATCTACGTCAGCGGCCACTACGACACCGTCGCCCGGCGACCCGGGGAGCCCGGATTCGACTGGGATCGCTGGGACAACCCGTCGCCCGGTGCAAACGACGACGGGAGCGGTACGGTTCTGACGATGGAGCTGGCGCGCGTGTTCGCGCAGAGCGGGATCCAGTTCGACGCCACGCTGGTCTTCATCGCGCTCGCCGGTGAGGAGGAGGGGCTGATCGGTGCCACGCTCCACGCCCAGAACGCGGCGGCCCACTCGGTCGTGATCGACGCCGTCTTCAACCACGACATCATCGGAAACTCGACCGGCGGGAACGGGATCGTGGATTCGCGTACGGTGCGTGTGTTCAGCGAGGACCCGATGGATTCGATGTCCCGCCAGATGGCCCGCTACATCCGTCGGATGGCCGGTCCGTACGTCCCCGGGCACGTCGTGAAGCCGATCGCGCGCGAGGATCGCTTCGGCCGCGGCGGGGACCACACCGCCTTCAACCGCTTCGGCTACACCGGCGTGCGCTTCAGCGAGGCGCGCGAGAACTACTCGATGCAGCACACGGACAACGACGTGATCGAGGGCGTGGACTTCGAGTACCTCGCACGGAACGCGCGGGTCAGTGGTGCCGCCGTGGCGAGCCTCGCCCTCGCGCCGCCGATCCCGGAGCTGAGCGCGAGCTGGCTCGGGCGTGGCGACGGGTACGACGCGGACATCCGGTGGCGGCCGAGTCCCGGAGCCACGGCGTACCGCGTGGTGTGGCGGGAGGCGTGGGGTCCCGACTGGGAACACGAGATCTACGTGGATGCGGCGGGGCTCGAGCCGGACCGCGGCGCGCGCGTGGGCATCACCCTGCCCGACATGTCGATCGATGGCTACATCTACGGCGTGGCGGCGGTCGGCCCGGGCGGGCACGAGAGCTTCGTGCGGCCCTACGTCCGCCCGCCGAGAGTCGTCCGCCCCGTGCCGGAGCGCGGCGGGAACTGAGGTCTGGGCGACCTCGCCGGCGCGGGTTCTGGCGGCTCGGCCGGGCCTGCGGCTCCCCGCCCCCGCGTTCAACGCTGGAAGGACCCCGAGCGTCCACCGGGGTAGTCACATCAGGCCCGGAAACGATTCCGGTGCCCGGGTGCGCCCGAACGACCCATTCGGTGGATGGGAAGGTGGACACGATGCGTCACGGAGTCGCAGTCGCGCTGTCGCTCGTCGCGGTCGGAACGATCGCGGCCCCGACGGCCGCGCAGGAGATGGCCGATCTCGTCGAGATCAACGAGTGGCAGGTGCCGTGGGAGAACACGCGGCCCCGGGATCCCTACCTCGCCCCGGACGGCAACGTCTGGTTCGTCGGCCAGCGCGGCGACTACGCCGGGATGCTGAACCCGGAGACGGGTGAGTTCAGGCGGATCGACATGCCGGACGGCGCCGGCCCGCACAACCTCATCGTCGACGACGAGGGGATCATCTGGTACGCCGGGAACCGCGCGGCCAACATCGGCCGCATCGACCCGGCCACCGAGGAGATCGAGCTGATTCCGATGCCGGACCCCGCGGCGCGCGATCCTCACACTCTCGAGTTCGACGGGCAGGGCGGGATCGCCTTCACGGCACAGAACGGCAACTTCGTGGGGCACATGGACCTGGCCACCCGCGAGGTTCGGCTGCTCGCGGCTCCGCAGCGGCCCGGCGGACGCGACGGCGGGATGACGGGCGTTCGGCCCTACGGCATCAAGATGGACTCGAACGGCGACGCCTGGATCGCGCTGTTCGGCAGCCACATGCTCGGCCGGCTCGACCTCGAGACGATGGAGATGGAGACGTACGAGAGCCCGCGTCCCGAGGCACGGCTTCGTCGGCTCGTCGTGGATTCGGAGGACAAGGTCTGGTACGTGGATCACTCCGGCGGGAAGCTGGGGCGCCTCGACCCGGCCACCGGTGAGTTCACCGAGTGGGACAACCCGAGCGGCGACGGGGCACGACCGTACGGCGTCGCCATCGACGCCGACGACCGCATCTGGTTCGTCGAGACGGGCGTGGAGCCCAACAAGTTCGTCGGGTTCGACGCCCGGACGGAGCGATACATCTCCTCGACCGACGTTCCGAGCGGTGGCGGCACGATCCGTCACATGTACTACGACCGTGGCAACAACGTCGTGTGGTTCGGCGCCGACACCAACACGATCGGTCGCGCCACGCTCCCGCCCCTCCGTCGGGCGGTGATGCAGCGCTGATGGCCGGACTCTCGGCGACCTCGGTCGCGGGGCTGCTGGGAGGGCTCGCTGTGGCGCTCGCCGCGGCGAGCCCTTCTCCGTCCGCGGGGACGGCGGCGTCCGGGACGGCCGAGATCCCGGCGGCCCATCCGGACGCGCCGCCGCCGGGACACACCGGAGGGTTCGGTGAGCCTACGTGTCACATCTGCCACGCCGAGTATCCCCTCGACACCGAGAGTATCCGGGTGGCGCTGATGGGCGTACCGGAGGTCGCGGAGCCCGGCAGCGTCCATCGAATCGCCGTTCTCGTTCGCGCCGGGGGGACGGTGGCGGCCGGGTTCCAGCTCGCCACGCGCGGTCCCGACGGGCGTCAGGCGGGCAGCCTCCGGCCCGTCGGCCGGGGCGTCGCCGTCACACCGGGCGACACGCCCGCCGGGGAGGTGCAGTTCGCCCATCAGTCGGCGGACGGCATCGGGGACGTGGAGCGGGAAGAGTCGATGTGGACCCTCGAGTGGACGGCGCCCTCGGATCCGATCGACGTTACATGGAGTGTGTCCGGGAACTCCGGAAACGGCGACAACTCGCCGTTCGGCGACCTGGTTGGCACCGGCTCGGCCGGTACCCGGGTCCGCTGAGCCCGGCTGGCCACGGACGACCCCTTCGCGGTAGCTTCGGGCCATGCAGGATTCAAGGTCCTTCGGCCCCCGTCGCTCACACGCCGTCGCCGCATGAGCTTCGCCTACATCGATTCGCAGGGTAAGGAAGTCCCGATTCCGGGGCCGGACGCCCTTCGCCTTCGCATCGAGCTCGGTGCGATCACCGACTCGACCCAGTTCTACGACGCAGGATCGGACCGCTGGGGCCCGGCCTCGGAGCACGAGATCTACCGCCAGCTCAAGCGCGACATCGCGTCGTCTCAGAGCGGTGGGTTCGCCGCGCCGCCTCCGTCCATGCCGCCGCCCGACGCGCCGGCCGCGAGTGCGGGCCCGGCCTCCGGCGCCGTCGAACCGGACGAGTCCCCGGCGGAGGAGGTCGTCGAGATCTCCTCGCTCGCACCCGACGTGCATGCGTTCGAGCCGTGGGATCCGGACCCGTCCGAGGTGGCCGGCATCGAGAAGGACCTGGACGGCATCGTGGCCGGCGGTGGCGACGACGACCCGTCCCACGACGACCTGTTCTATCCCCAGGGCGCTACCGCCGACGAACTCGATGCCGGGATGGAGGGGTTCACCCTCGCGGACCTCGACGCGCCGGTGATCAGGGACGTCGGCGAGCCGGAGGCGGTGGAGGAGGAGGTCGGCGGCCGGCAGAGCCCGGAGATCGGTGACGACCCGTTTGGGGTCGACGAGGCCGGCGAGGACGACGGCAGCGGATTCGACTTCGGTGCGGGAGAACTCCAGCTGGACGAGGAAGAGGCCGAGGATGAGCCCGGCCCGGCCCCGGTCGAAGCCGGCGCCGGCGGTGTCGGCGACCCCGCTCCGTTCATGGCCGGGGTCCCTGCCGGCGGGCCTCCCGAAGCCTTCGAGGACGACGACACACCGGATTTCGGCATGGCGTTCGAGGGCGGTGCCCCGGACGACGACTTCGGGGACGACCTGAATCTCGGCGTCGAGGGTGGCGGCGACGTGCCGGGCACGGAGTCGTCGCCCGTGGGCGTCGCGGGGATGAGCCCGGCTGCAGGGGAGGGGCCGGGTGGCTCGGAGGGGAGCGACGGGGCCCAGCGCTCCGACGATCCGTATGCGCGGACGGTCCGTGAACGTCGAGGTCCCCGCTCCGCTCCGCCCGCCCGCCGAGGCGGTGGGGGTGGAGCCGGCCGGCTGGTCGCGGCACTGTTCGTGATCGTCGTCGTGGCCGGCGGAGCATGGTTCATCACACGTGGCGGAGACGAGGGGACGGCGACCGCGCAGCCCGTGGTGACCCTTCCGGAGATCCCCGCCGAGCTCGAGCCGCGACTCGCCGAGGTCGCGCGGATCGCATCCGGCCTGATGATGGCCGAGTTCGACTCCCTCCCGCAGCGGACCGCGCTCGCCCCCGAACCGACCGAGCGGTGGCTCTCCGGTGCGTACCTCGCCGGCGCGAGCGGCTATCCGGCCGTCGAGGAGTACTGGGAGGGCGTGGGCGCGCTCCTCGACCGAATGATCGCGTCCGAGGACGAGGTGTGGGCGTCCGCGCTGGAAGCCGCGCTCGACTCCGCGTCGGTCGCTCAGAGCGCCGAGCAGCCGTTGCGAGACAGGGCGCTCGCAGGCTGGGCTGCCGCCGCCCCGGATCGGGCCGCGGTCCACGCCGAACTGCGCGGCATCGTCGAGGCGTCGCTCGAACTGCACGCCTTCCTGCTCCGCAACGAAGCCGCCATCACCTTCGCGCCGGGCACGGGCGGCGCAGCGGGCGATCCGTTCCTGGAGGCCGTTCCCGACACTCCGGAGCTTCGAGACACGATGTGGGACCTCGTGGGCGACATCACCGTGGCGCTCGACGCGCTCGGATACCTTCAGCAGGTCGAGACGGAGTCGCTGATGGACCGCGTTCAGGAGAAGCTGGTCGCGAACGGGTTCCGGTGAGGTCGTCGCGCCCTCTTCGCCTCGCCGTGACGACCGGAGTGGCGTGCGTGGCTGCTTCGTTCGCCGGCTGTGGTACGCCGACCGCCGAGCCGGTCTTCTCGGTGGTGCCCCAGCTCCCTGGCATCCCGGAGGTCCGGCCGCTCCCCCCGCGCGACCCCCCACCCCCGATTCGGGACACGCTGGTGCTCCGTATCGCGCCCGGCTCGACCGTGCCGGACGAGTTCGACGTGGTGAACAGTCCGGGAGCCGTTCGCGACGAGGACGACCAGCGACCGAGCGTCGTCGTGTTCGGTGGAGCGAGTCTTCCGACAGACGCCAGGTCCGCGCTCGAGTCCGCGCTTCTGCGGCGGGGCTTCGCGGTGCTCGATCGCTCGGCGGTCGAGGGACGCCTCGTCGAGATCCGCGACTCGGCCGGAGCGGTCCCGCCACCCCCGGGTCGAATGCCCGACATGTCCCGCGTGCTCGCGGCGGCCCGGTCAGTGCCGGTTCCGGCCGACTACCTGTTCCAGATCGAGCGGTTCTCCGTCGCCCCGTCGGACGATCGTTCGGTGCGGATCGGCAACCGCCAGGAGACGCGGGCGCATGTGGAGGCGAACCCGGGCCTCTCCGTCGGGAGCGGAGCGGGACAGATGCCGTCGGAGGTGTCGGCGCGCTGGCACGGAGCCGAGCTGTCGGCCCGGCTGCTGGACGTCGGCACGGGCAGCATCGTGTGGCTCGGGTCGCACGATCTGGAGTCGCCGGACGCGGAGCCCGACGGGCTCACGATCCGGATCGCGACCGAGCGCCAGGTGGCGAACGTGGAGCGCATCAACGCCGCTCTCGCGGCATGGAACGACAGCGCGACGGCGCTGGCGACGACGGCCACCGCGGTGCGGGCGGAGCTCCGCGACGTCTATGCGGAGGGGTCGACGAGCCGCGAGTTCGAGTCGGACGAAGCGGCGCTCGCCTGGCAGATCGACCTCCTGGACGAGGCCAACGAACTGGAGCGCCGGTACCGGGACGCCGTCGGGGCCCTCTCGGATCTCACGGCCGCGCCGCCGCCGGAGTACAGCGAGCCGTGGAGCTTCATCTACCTCGTGGGTGATCCCACGATCGATCCGGACCTCGCGCCCGGCGGCGTGGGCGCGCCGGTGAGCCGCCTGGTCGAGGCCCATCTGGAGCGGCTCGTGCGTGCGCTGGCGACGGCGCTCGTGAACACCATCGTGATCGACTGACGGCAACCCGCGCAGCCGCGATCGACGGGCGCCGGCAGCGTCCGTCCCTCATCCCCGTGGTCAGGCCTCGAAGTACGGGTTCTCGCCGGACGCGTGGTCGGTGATGTCGTGTACCGCCGTGATCTCCGGGACCGCCTGGCGGAGCATCCGCTCGACGCCCTGCCGGAGCGTCATCCGCGACATGGCGCATCCCTGGCAGCCGCCGCTCATCTCCAGGTAGATCTCGGTCTCCTGCACGTCGTACAGGTCGATGGCGCCCCCGTGGGACGCGATGGCGGGGTTCACCTGCGCGTCCAGCACTTCCTGGACGCGCTCCGCGATCGGGCCGGTCGGAACCGGTCGCTCGCCGGTGCCGCCGGACGCCGCGCCCGCGCGTGCCGCCGGGCGGACCTCGAAGCCACTCTCGTTGACCCGCTCGACGAAGTCGACGGTCGCTCCCTCCAGCGCTTCCACGGACGTCTCCGGGACGAGCACCGCGAGCCCCTCGACCTCGATCTCGCGATCCGAGCCGACGCGCTCGTCGGGCCCGACGAGGGTGAGCTCGAACGTCGGCGCGACCGGCGATCCGTGGTGAGCGATGCGGAGGTGCGCGAGTTCGCCGCCGCTCTGATCGATGAAGGAGCGCACCATGTCGCGCGCGCGTTCGGTGAAGGTCAGCATGGGACCGTCGGCTGGGGGCACCGGAGAACGAATCGTACTTCGTCTAGAATGATACCGAGTATCATCACGAGGTTCCACCGGCCCGCCGCCGCGACCGCTCGCCGCCGTTGAGGCCGCGAGGATCGGCCGGTAGGTTCCGGGACGCCCCGGCCCCGGGGATTCCCTGCATCACCCCACATCGGACGTACCCGATGGCATCCGACCTGATGGACAAGCTCGTGTCGCTGTGCAAGCGACGCGGATACATCTTCCAGTCCTCCGAGATCTATGGAGGCACGGGTTCGGTGTGGGACTACGGCCCGCTCGGTGTGGAGCTCAAGCGGAACCTCAAGGACGCCTGGTGGCGCCGCATGGTCCGGATGCGGGACGATGTCGAGGGGCTCGACGCGGCCATTCTGATGCACCCGAGGACCTGGGAGGCGTCGGGCCACGTGGACGGGTTCACCGATCCGCTCGTGGACTGCTTCGAATGTGGACGCCGGTTCCGCGCCGACCTGCCCGAGATCCTGACGGGCCAGTGCCCGGTGTGCGGCGCCAGGGATTCCTTCAGCGAGGCGCGTCAGTTCAACCTCATGTTCAAGACGTTCATGGGGCCGGTCGAGGAGGACGCCAACGTCGTCTACCTCCGGCCGGAGACGGCGCAGGGCATCTTCGTGAACTTCCAGAACGTGGTGACCGCGGCCCGCCAGCGCGTCCCGTTCGGCATCGCGCAGATCGGGAAGGCGTTCCGGAACGAGATCACGCCCGGAAACTTCATCTTCCGCACGCGGGAGTTCGAGCAGGCGGAGATGCAGTTTTTCGTGAGGCCCGGCGACGACGACGAGTGGTTCGAGCACTGGAAGGCGGAGCGGATGGACTTCCACCGCTCGCTGGGGCTCGACGCGTCGAAGCTCCGCTTCCACCCGCACGGCGAGGACGAACTGGCGCACTACGCCAAGAGCGCCTTCGACATCGAGTACGAGTTCCCCTTCGGCTGGAAGGAGTTCGAGGGGATCCACAACCGGACCGACTTCGACCTGAGCCGGCACGAGGAGTATTCCGGGAAGCGGATGGAGTACATCGACCCGACGACGAACGATCGATACATCCCGTACGTGATCGAAACGTCCATGGGCGTCGACCGGACGCTGCTCGTCGTGCTCGCGGACGCGTATCGCGAGGAGCAGGTCGAGGGAGAGGAGCGGGTCGTTCTCGGGATCTCGCCGAAGCTGGCGCCCGTGAAGGCTGCCGTCTTCCCGCTGGTGAAGAAGGACGGGATGCCCGAGATCGCGGAGAGACTGAACGCCGCCCTCAGGGATGCGGCGATCCCGTCGTTCCTCGACGCGGCGGGTTCGATCGGGCGCAGGTACCGACGCCAGGACGAGGCCGGCACGCCGTTCTGCATCACCGTCGACGGACAGACCACCGAGGACGACACGGTCACCATTCGCGACCGCGACACCCTGGAGCAGGTCCGGGTGTCTGCGGACTCCCTCGTGGGCTGGATCCGGGACCGTGTGGCCTGACGTGGCGCCGGCGCGACCCGTCGCCATCGTTCTGCTGGCCCTCGCGGCCACCGTCGTGCCCACGTCGGGCGCCCCCGCCGCCCTCGCGGTCGCACAGGGGGCGGAGGCCGGCCCGACGTGGGAGCTCGCCGGAGAGGTCGGGGCGTCCCTCTTCTACGGCAGCTCGGAACAGTACTCCTTCACCGCCCGTACCGAGGCCGCCTACGAGCGCGGCGGCTTCGAATTCGAGAGCCGCGCCGGGTTCGACTACGGCGAGGCGTCCGAGGAGGGTCGCGATCGGTTCGTGTCGGCCCGCGCCTGGAACGCCGGAGTGAATATCGACTACGACCGTGGTCCCTGGGCACCCTTCGTCGAGGTCGGGGCGCGGGGCAGCCTGCAGCGTCGCCTCGATCACCGCACGAGCCTCGGCGCCGGCACCCGGTATCGTCTGGTCCGGACCGACGACGCACAGGTGGACGTGAGCCTGTCGCTGGCGGCCGAGTTCACCGACCCGCGCGTCGAGCCGGGCGAGCCGGACGAGCTCGAGACCAAGGGCCGATGGTCGGGTCTTTTCCGCGCGGAGCGTACCTTCGGCGAGGACCGGATGACCCTCGGGGTCTCCTCGGAGTATGAACCCGCGCTCGGAGACGTGGGGCGCGACTACGTGGTCGACACGGAGGCGCGTCTCTCATACGCGCTGACCCGCACCGTCGACGTCGAGCTGGTCTTCGAGAACACGTACGACGCGCAGGCCGACGACCGGGGGGCGACCTCGAACAGCGACGGCCGGTTCTTCTTCATGATCGGGGCCTCGGTCGGCTGACCCGCGGGAGCGGGCTTCCACGGTCGATCCCACCATCCCATGAGCATTGCATGACGCATCACCTTCGGGGCCGGTTCGGCCGGTATTCGTACCTGACCGTGCTCGTCGGTGCCGCGCTCGCGGCGTCTCCCCTCGCGGCGCAGGACGACGAGCGCGCCTGGAGTCTGAAGACCGAGGCGGGCGCTTCGGTGTTCTTCGGCGCGTCGAGCCAGTCCGCCGTGCTCTTCCGCAGCGACTACGCCTACGGGGCGGGCGCGTGGGAGACCTCCTTCAAGGCGGGCTTCGACTACGGAGAGACCGAGGACGGATCCGGGACGACCTTCGTCGCCTCCCGAAGCTGGACCACCGAGGCCGAGGTGGACTATCAGGCGGGCCGCTGGCAGCCCTTCGTCTTCGTGAACGCGGACGGCAGCCTGCAGCGCGCCATCGACCTCCGGATCTCGAGCGGTGTCGGCGTGGGCTACGACCTCGTCGAGGAGAGCCAGACCGCGTCGCTGGACGCGTCGGTCGCGGCCCTCGTCGAGCGGACCGATCCCCGGGTCGAGCCCGGCGAGCCCGACGAGGTGAATACGCTCGGCCGCTGGTCGGCACGCCTGCGGGGGATGAAGAAGCTGGCCGAGGAGCGAATCGAACTCGGCTTCGAGAGCTTCTTCAAGCCGTCGTTCGAGGCGTTCTCCGACGACTACCTCTTCACCTTCGAAGGCAAGGCGGCGTTCCAGCTCACCGAGGACGTGTCGCTGGGCGTGTCGTTCATCGACGTGTACGATTCGCTCGCGGAGTCCCGCGGCGCGCGATCCAACAACGACGGTCGGATCTTCTTCTCGATCATCACCACGATCGACTGACGGGCGGGTTGGTGCCTGGCGGACGGTCTTCCTAGGTTGACCGTCGCCACGGGCAGCCGCCCACGAAACGATCCCGCGAGAAAGCGAGCCGCGTCCAGTGTCCCCAGGCACCAGCACGTCCGGATCCGCGTCCGGAGGCTCCCAGGTCTTCAGCTCCCGCTGGGGCATGCTGCTGGCCATGCTCGGCATGGCGGTGGGTACCGGCAACATCTGGCGCTTCCCACGCATCGCCGCGTCCAACGGCGGCGGCTCGTTCCTCGTGGCGTGGGCGGTCTTCCTGCTGATGTGGTCCGTCCCGTTGCTGATCCTCGAGTTCGGGATGGGGAAGGGAACGCGTCGCGGAACGATCGGCGCATTCATGAAGACGCTCGGGCCGAAGTTCGCGTGGATGGGCGCGTGGGTCGCGCTCGTCGCGACCATGATCATGTTCTACTACTCGGTCGTGATGGGATGGACGCTCCGGTTCTTCTGGGCGACCATCGCGGGCGAGATCCCGGCAGCCGACGGCGTGGCTCCGGACGCCTTCTGGAACGGCTTCCAGGGGTCGAGCCAGGCCCTCCTGACGCACACCCTGGCCATGGGCCTGGCGATCTTCGTCGTGGCCTACGGTGTGAAGGGGATCGAGACGGCCGCGCGCGTACTCATTCCGAGTCTGGTCGTGATCATGGTCATCCTCGCCATCCGGGCGCTCACGCTCCCCGGGGCGGGCGAGGGGCTGGCCTTCCTGTTCACGCCCGACTGGAGCGCGCTCGGCAGCGTCGACATCTGGATCCAGGCCCTCACCCAGAACGCGTGGGATACCGGAGCCGGATGGGGGCTGGTCCTGACCTACGCGATCTACATGCGGAAGCGCGGGGACACCGCCCTCAACGCCTTCGTCATCGGCTTCGGCAACAACTCGATGTCGTTGCTCGCGGGTATCGCGGTGCTGTGCACGATTTTCTCGATCATGCCCGCGGCGGCCGGCGACATCGTCGGGGCCGGCAACGAGGGGCTGACCTTCATCTGGATGCCGCAGCTCTTCGCGCAGATTCCCGCGGGGACGTTCCTCATGGGGCTGTTCTTCCTCGCTCTCGCCTTCGCGGCGTGGTCGAGCCTCGTGGCGATGGTCGAGCTCGCGGCGCGGATCCTGATGGATCTCGGGGTCGGGCGGGGCAAGGCGATCGCCCTGGTCGGCATCGCGGGCCTCGCGTTCGGCGCCCCATCCGCGCTCAACAACTCGGTCTTCCTGAATCAGGACTGGGTCTGGGGCGTGGGCCTCATGGTGTCGGGCCTCTTCTTCGCCATCGCGGTTCTCAGGTACGGCGTGACCGAGTGGCGCGAGACCTTCATCAACCACCAGTTCTCGGACCTCCGCATCGGCGCGTGGTGGGACTGGGCCATCCGGCTGGTGGTCGTGCAGGCGGTGGTGCTGCTGGGCTGGTGGCTGTGGGGCGCGCAGGGTGACGACTTCGCCGCCACCTGGACGCTCTTCAGCGAGTACAACGTCGGCTCCGTGCTCATCCAGTGGGCCATCGCGCTCACCGTCCTTGTCGCCGCCAACGGATGGATGGTGCGGCGGATCGAGGCGTACGGCGTGGGACGTCCGGATGCGCGGGCCGAGGACCACGTGGGGCCGGACGAGGACTTCCACGCGCCCTGAGGGCACGCGCCGTGACCTTCGCCGAGTTCGAGCGGGCCGCGCACGAGGCCTTCGAGGCCATTCCCGCCGACTACCGGACCGGCATCGACGGGCTGGTCGTCGTGCGCGAGGCCGAGCCGCATCCCCACATCCCCGACATCTGGACGCTCGGCTACTGCGACACCGAGGTCTACCCGTCGGACTTCGAGAACGCCGACACGGTGCGCTCGACCATCCGGCTCTTCTGGGGATCGTTCCGGAAGCTGGCGGCGAGGGACGACGAATTCGACTGGATCGCGGAGGTCCACGAGACCGTCGAGCACGAGGTGAAGCACCATCTGGAGGCGCTCGCCGGGGAAGACCAGCTCGGCGACGTGGACGCCGTGATGGAGCACGACTTCCGCCGGTTCAACGGGGGTGACTGGGATCCGCACTACTACCGATGGGGCGAGGAGATGGCGCCCGGCACGTGGGTCGCGGAGGACCTCGTGTTCGTGGAGGTGCCGCTCTCGGCTGCGGACCTCCGCCTGCGGGACGGCATCGATTTCGCGATCCAGGGCCACTGGTACACGATCCCGACCCCGGACGAGCTGGGCGACGTCCACTTCATCCTGGTGGACGGGCTTCCGCTGGGCGGCGCCCGCGTGGAGGTGGTGCTGGTCCGGAAGAGTTCCTGGCTCGAGTCGGCGAAGCGGCTGTTCGGGTCGAGTCGGCTGCGGGTGCTCGAGAGCGAGGCCGTGGCGGGAGACTGATCGGGGACTCAGCCCCGCGCCCGCGCCATGCGATGCGCCTCGCCAAAGGTCACCAGCCGGCGTTCGTCCTCGTCCCAGAGTGCCCGCCGCACCAGCCCGATCGTGTCGCTCGGCCGGATCCTCGTCACCTCGTGGAACTCCGGGTTCTCCTCGTGTGCCTGCCGGAGGCGGTAGTTCGGGATCCGCGGGCTCATGTGGTGCACGTGGTGGACGCCGATGCTTCCGGTCAGCCAGTCGAGCGGTCGCGGAAGCACCAGATACGACGCGCCGTGCAGCGACGCGTCGTAGTAGTCCCACTCCTCGTGCCGGTCCCAGTAGGTGTGCTCGAACTGGTGCTGCACGTAGAACATCCAGACGCCGGCCGCGGTGGCCATCATCGTGATCGGCGCCTGGACGAGGAGGAACGGCCGGATGCCCACGGCGAGCGCGCCCCCGGTCACTCCGGCCGCGATGCCGGCGTTGGTCCACCAGACGCTCCGCCACGCCATCGTCCAGTTGCGGGGCGCGTCCCAGGGATAGCGGTGTTTGACGCCGAACTGCCATACGGGACCGATGGCGAACAGGACGATCGGATGCCTGTACAGGCGGTACTTGAGGCGATGCCAGCGGGACCACGAGAAGTACTCGGCCACGGTGAAGGTGTCGACGTCGCCCATGCCCCGGAAGTCGAGGTCGCCCGAATGGGCATGGTGGTACGCGTGCGTCCGCTTCCAGTAGTCGTACGGCGTCAGAAGGAGGACGCCGATGAGGCGTCCGATCCAGTCGCGGGCCCGCCGGGACCGCAGAAACGATCCGTGGCCGCAGTCGTGCTGGATGATGAACAGTCTCATCATGAATCCCGCGGCCGGCACGGCGACGAGGAGGACGAGCCAGTACCCGACCGCCAGCGCCCGATAGGCCCCATACCACAGACCCAGGAAACAGAGCGAGGTCACGACGAGCTGGGTCACGCTGCGGACGGTGTCGGGCGTCCGGTAGGGTTCCAGGATCCGGTTCCAGCGGTCGATCTTCGCCCGGTCAGGCGCCACCAGGGGCGAGGGATGACTCATGCGATTGGGCGCCAGCCTGACTCGGGGGAGTACCGGGGAACGCACCACCCTATCCGGAGCGTGACCGACCGGCAACGCGACGACCCCGTCGCGCCCCGGCGACGCGGCCCCGATCCCCGTGCCGGACCCCTCATCACCCTGCGGTTTACCGCACGACCATGCCGATCCACGACGCCTATCTCCGGAAGACACCGTTCGAGCGACTGCTCCCGGACCCCGAATTCTTCGACCGCCATCTCGACGCGATTCTCGCGGAGGCGGCCGAGCGCGAACTCGGGCTGGACGACCCGGGTGCATTCGCCATGCTCGAGGCGACGGGCGCCGCGGTGGAGGAGCTTCGGAAGCCGGATGGCGGCGCGGCGGCCACCCACATCCACGCGATCCTGCTCTTCCACGCGTTTCAGCTGAAACGCGCGGGCGGGCTGCACCGCCTGGTCAGCGCGGGGGCGGCCAGGTGGGCGGTCGAGACGTCGATGGAGCCGGCGGCCGAGACGAGTCGGCCGTCCTGGGGCGCCGAGGCGCCGGGATCCGTCTACTGGCAGCTCCCGCAGCACCTGTTCTGGGTCCGCGCCGACGCCGACGCCGCGCCCACGTCGCTCGACGGCGTGTTTCGCACCGTGACCGGCGATCGGGTCCACGTCCTGGGCGTGATGAACGTCTTCGACGGTGCGCCGGGATTCGAGATCCTGCCGGTCCCACCGGCCCCCGTCGCGGACCTCCCGACCTGGGCCACGATCGACGCGCGCGGGCCGGACGAGGACGCGCGCGACTTCGAGTCCGCCATGCCGGGCGCGGAGCTGGAGGGCCTCTACGAGTTGCGGACGGTCGGGGAACTCCTGAAGCTCGTGTCACGCCTCGAGCGCCTCGCCGCCGCCGATCGCTCGCTCGCGCCGACGGAGCCGGCGGAATCCGAGGGGCGCCCCGCACCGTCGGCGCTCGCGCACGAACGCCTCGTCCTCGTTTCCTGACCCGACCACCCGGACGCCATGCCCCGCGAGAAGAAGGCCGATCGGATCGCCCGCGCCGAGGAGGTCTACGATCGGCTCCGCGACGAGTACCCCGACGCGCACTGCGAACTCGTCCATTCGAACGCGTTCGAACTGGCCGTCGCGACGATCCTCTCCGCACAGACCACCGACGAGCGGGTGAACATGGTCACACCCGGCCTCTTCGAGCGGTATCCCACACCGGACGCGCTCGCGGAGGCGGAGCAGGAGGACGTCGAGGAACTCGTGCACTCGACGGGGTTCTTCCGCAACAAGGCCCGGAACATCATCGGGTTCGCCAGCGAACTGGTGGACGAGTACGGCGGGGAGATGCCGCGGACGATCGGCGAACTGTCGGCGATGCCCGGAGTCGGCCGGAAGACCGCGAACGTCATTCTCGGCAACGCCTTCGACATCAACGAAGGCGTGGTGGTCGACACGCACATCCGGCGGCTTTCGAACCTGCTCGGCTTCACGGGAACCAGACGGCGGGACGAGACGAACGTCGCGAAGATCGAGCGCGACCTCATGAAGCTCTTCCCGCGGGAGCGGTGGACGATGCTCGCGCACCTCTTCATCTGGCACGGGCGGAAGGTGTGCATCGCGCGGCGTCCGGAGTGCGGACGATGCGTGCTGAGCGATCTCTGCCCCTCCAGTCGCGTATAACCCACGGAAGGGAGCCGTCCCCCCGCCGTGGCGCTTGCCTCCGGCCGCGGGTACGGCCACCGTCACAAAGGCGGGCGGAGGATCACCGTCCGTGCCACACCGAACGACACGCCATGCCTGACCGGACCGACGCGCTCGCCCTGCTCGAGGAGTGGGTGGACAACGAGGGACTGCGCACGCACATGCGCGCCGTCGAGGCGGCGGTGCGCCACTACGCGCGGATGGAGGGCGCCGACGAGGACCTCTGGGGCCTCGCCGGACTTCTCCACGACCTCGACTGGGAGAAGCACCCCGAGACCCACCCGCTGACCGCGGTCGAGCGGCTGCGCGAACTCGGGTACCCGGAGGAGATCCTCCAGGCGATCCTCGCCCACCGGTCGGACTTCACCGGCGTGGAGCCCACGTCGAGGCTCGACCGGGTCCTCTACGCCTGCGACGAGCTGTCGGGGCTCGTGTACGCATGCTGCCTGGTCCGACCCACCGGAATCGACGATCTCGCGCCGAAGTCGGTGACGAAGAAGCTCAAGGACAAGGCGTTCGCCGCGGGCGTGAGTCGCGACGATGTCGCACGCGGCGTCGAGCTGATCGGGCTCGAACGATCGGTGCACATCCAGAACGTCATCGACGGAATGCGCGCGGTCGCCGAGGACCTCGGGATACGCGGGGAGGACGTGGCCCGATGACCCGGTCCCTGGCGGGTGCGCTCGCGCTGGCTGTGCTCGCGCCGGCCGCCCATCTGGCGGCCCAGACCCCGGTGAGCCACGACGTCGTCCACCTCGGAGAGCGCTACGGGACCCCGCTGCCCGACGGCGTGATCGAGCTTCTGGAGGCCGACCCGGACGCCTTCCAGTTCGCGGGTCGGGGGTTCGGTGACGGACCGCTCGGGCGTGCCGGCGTCCCGTCGGGAGGAGGGGGTCGAGACGGTCTCGCGCGGATCTTCGGACAGTACGACGGGAATGTGGCGGGCACCTTCCGCTTCCCGGTCCTCCTCGGCTACTACCCCGAGGACGGCGTGCCCGGCGAGTCGCTTCAGGCGGTCAACGAACACTTCTTCGCCGGCCCGAATCCGGGCGGAACGATCACGGACTACTACGCCGAAGCGTCCAACGGACGCGTCGAGCTGATCGGTGAGCCGATGGACTGGGAGGCGACGTCGCTGTCGCGTGCCGAGGTCACCGGTGGTGAGAGCGGTCTTCGCCCGCCGTCCCGTGTCGGCGAGTTCATCCTGGAGCTCCTCGCGGCGAACGACGACGGGTCCGTGGACTGGGGTCGGTACGACAACGATGGACCCGACGGCATCCCGAACTCCGGCGACGACGACGGACGCGTGGATGTCCTCGCGATCATCCATCCGACCCACGGCGGCGAGTGCGGCGGGCCCGGCAACGGCCTCCGGATCTGGTCGCACCGCTGGAATCTGCTGAGCGCGGCGGGGCAGGAGTACGTCACCGGCTCACCCGCGGCGAATGGTGGGTTCATTCGTGTGCTCGACTACACGATCCAGCCGGTCCGGAACTGTGGCGACGACGACATCAACGACATCGGCGTGTTCGCGCACGAGCTCGGGCACGGGTTCGGGCTTCCCGATCTGTACGCGACGGGCGGGGCGGGCCACGCCGGGATCGGCACGTGGGGGCTGATGGGCTCGGGCTCGTGGGGCTGCGACAACGGCGACGCGGCGCGTCCCTGCCTCCCCGGCGCGTGGACCCGCGAGCAGCTCGGGTGGGGCACGTTCGAGGACCTCCCGCCCGACACGGATCTGGGTACGCTGACGTTCCGGTCGCCCTCGGACGGCGGGGCGATCTACCGCTACAGGGTCCCCGGCAGCGACACCTACTACCTGCTCGAGTACCGCGGCCGGACCGGCTTCGACGCGCGGGTCCGCGCGGCCGGCCTCCTGATCTGGCAGATCGACGAGCAGATCATCGCGACGCGCCGGGCGTCGAACCGGGTCAACTCCGACCCCTCGGCCATGGGTGTGTGGGTGCGCCAGGCCGACGGCCGGAACGATCTGGGCGACACCGGCGACGGCGGAAACAGGAGTGACGGCGGAGACCCGTTCCCCGGCTTCACCGGGGCCGACGCGTTCCACGCGGCCACGATCCCGTCCGCCCGCATTCGGGGAGGGATCACGTCGCGCCTGACCCTGACCGACATCACCGAGGGCCCGGATCACGTCACGGCCGCCGTCACGACCGCCTCCGCCACGCTGACGCTGGCCGCCGTGGGCGGGTCGAGTCCGGATCTCTTCACCGTGAACGGGCTCACGTCGGCCCCGGGTGTGGTCGGGGAGTTCGCGCCGTACGAGTCCGTCGAGGTGACCGCCGGGGGCGGGATCCCCGTATCGGAGGGCGTGCGGCAGGGGTTCTCCGGCTGGACCGACGGCGAGGCGGCCCCGACCAGGACGGTCGAGTTCGAACTCGACGACGTCACCCTCACCGCCGACTACGCGACGACGGAGTTCAAGGTCGACGCGGAGCTCGACGGCCCGGTGCCGGGAGTCTCGCCGGGCGTGATCGGCGCGACGCCGTCGCCGCCGAACTTCTGGTTTCCGGCCGGAGCCGAGGTGCAGTTCGCGGCGGGCCCGTATCCGGGGTTCCGCTACGAGGCGTGGGGCGGCGATCTGGCCGGGAGGCCGAACCCGACCACTGTGGCGGTGAACACGCCCATGGCCTTCTCGGCGATCTTCTCGCAGGACTACGGCGTGACCACCGACGCGGTCACGGAGCTGGTCGCCGGTTCGGAGGTGGACGCGACGCTCGCGGTGAGAGGCTCGTTCGGTGGCGTCGTCTGGGAGGTTCTGTCCGGCGCAATGCCCGACGGCACCCTGCTCCAGCCGGACGGCCGAATCGTGGGGACACCTCTGGCGACGGGGCGGTTCGACGCCCGTGTCCGGGTACGAGACTCTCGCGGACTGACCGCCGACGCTGACCTGGCCTTCGACGTCACCGCTCCGGACATCGCCGTGGAGGTGCTCGCCGGACCGATGCTCGGAGCTTCGGTCGTGCCCACGGACGGCCAGCGCGCCTGGCTCGATCGGTCGGGCAACTTCGACGGCAGCTACGACATCGGCGACGCGCTGCTGTACCTGCGAAGGGGCGGCGGCGAGGCGGCGGCGGCGAGGGTGGAGGGCCTCCTGCGCACCCTGACCATGTCGACACCCCGCCCGGACTCGGTCCCGCCGCGGGGCGATGCCGGAGGTGTCCGATGACCGCCCGACGATTCACGGTCGCGGCCCTGACCGCCCTGGCGGTGGCCCTGCCTTCGGCCGGCTGCGAGTCGGGCCCGGCGGGCCCCGGGACCCTGGCCGTCGAGGTCTCCGCCCCGGTCCAGATCGGTGCGGTCGTGGTGAGCGTGGCAGGGCAGGGGATCACGGCCGTCCACGGTCTCGGCGGCACCGAGGTGGCCTCCCGCCGGGTGCCCGGCACGGAGGGCGACCCGCTCTACCGTGTGGTCGCCTTCGCTCCGGACGGCGGCTCGATCCGGATCGGCGTCGACGTCGAGAGCACCGACACGGACCTCGAGACGTTTGCGCTGGACGCCGCCACAGTCGAGGGTAGCCGCACGGGCGTGGCGGGCGTGGACGTCCGCGTCGTACGCTGACGGGCCCTCCGCGCCCCGGCCCACGCCAGGGTCCGCCACGGGTCGAAGACCCGCCCGGAGGCCGGGTTGCCTGCGCCCCGGGGTTCAACGACCTTCTGCGGACCGTGGGTCCCGACCCCACCCTCCGGAGGCGAACGTGAGCGCTGCGACCTGGATCACCATGATCGTCATCTGCGGCTTCGTCTGGGGAGGCTTCGCCACCGCCGTCGGCACCGCCGCGCGGAAGGAATCCGCGAAGGCCGACTGATCCCGGTCCGACTCCCCCGACGACTCCTTCGCCGCCCCCTCTGACGCCTTCGCCGTGCCGCGTCGCGACGACCTCGAAAGCATCCTGATCCTCGGGTCCGGGCCGATCATCATCGGCCAGGCCTGCGAGTTCGACTACTCCGGTACGCAGGCGGTCCGCGCCCTCAAGGAAGAGGGCTACCGCGTGATCCTGGTCAACTCGAATCCGGCCACGATCATGACCGACCCGGACCTCGCGGATCGGACCTACATCGAGCCGCTCACGCCGGACTGGGTCGAACGCGTCATCGAGGCGGAGAAGCCGGATGCCATCCTCCCGACGATGGGCGGGCAGACGGCGCTCAACATCGCGATGGATCTCCATCAGCGCGGCGTTCTCGAGAAGCACGGCGTCGAGCTGATCGGTGCGAAGCCCGCATCCATCGAGATGGCGGAGGATCGCGAGGAGTTCGCGAAGGCGATGGAGCGGATCGGCCTCGCGGTGACCACGGGCGGATTCGCGCATTCGCTGGACGAGGCCCTCGAGATCGTCGAAGAGACGGGATTCCCCTCCATCATCCGGCCGTCCTACACGCTCGGCGGCACCGGCGGAGGCATCGCCTACAACCGTGACGAGTTCGAGAAGGCCGTGCGTCGCGGGCTCGACGCCTCACCGATCGGCGAGGTGCTCGTCGACCGCAGCGTGCTCGGGTGGAAGGAGTACGAGTTCGAGGTCGTTCGCGACGGTGCCGACAACGTCATCATCGTCTGCTCCGTCGAGAACTTCGACCCGATGGGGGTGCACACCGGCGACTCGATCACCGTCGCGCCCGCGCAGACGCTCTCGGACGTCGAGTTCCAGGAGATGCGCGACGCGTCGATCGCGATCGTGCGCGAGATCGGCGTCGAGGCCGGCGGCTGCAACATCCAGTTCGCGGTGAATCCCGACGACGGCGAGATGCTCGTCGTGGAGATGAACCCGCGGACCTCCCGCTCGTCCGCGCTCGCCTCGAAGGCCACCGGATTCCCGATTGCCCGCGTGGGCGCCAAGCTCGCCGTCGGCTACCACCTCGACGAGCTGCCGAACGACATCACGGAGACGACCCCGGCCTCCTTCGAGCCGGTGCTCGACTACGTCGTGGTCAAGTTCCCCCGCTTCGCCTTCGAGAAGTTCCCGGAGATCAATCCGGTACTCGGTGTGCAGATGAAGGCGGTGGGCGAGACGATGGCCATCGGCCGCACCTTCCGCGCCGCATGGCAGAAGGGGCTCCGTGGGCTGGAGATCGACCGGGCCGGGTGGGAGATCGGAGCCGACCTCGAGGACGACGGTCTCACGGCGGACGATCCGGACTCGATCCTCGCTGCGCTTCGGCGACCCACTGCGGAACGGCCCTTCCAGCTCAAGCGGGCGATGGAGGCGGGCCTCTCCGACGAGGAGATCTTCGACGCCACGAAGATCGACCCGTGGTTCCTCGATCAGCTTCGGCAGATCGTCGAGATGGAGCACGCCTACCGGGACTCCGACGACGAGGGCCCCGAACTGCTCCGCCGCATGAAGCGGGACGGCTTCGGCGACGCGCAGCTCGCCCGACTGCGCAGCGAGTCCGAGGCGGACGTCCGGGACCGTCGCTGGAAGTACGGCATCCGCCCCACCTACAACGTGGTGGACACCTGCGCGGGCGAGTTCCCGGCCGCGACGCCCTACTTCTACTCGTCGTACGAGTCCGAGTCCGAGTCCGAGCCGTCGGAGCGCGAAAAGGTCATCGTGCTCGGGTCGGGTCCGAACCGGATCGGGCAGGGCGTCGAGTTCGACTACTGCTGTGTGCAGGCGGTCCTCGCGCTTCGCGAGGCGGGCTACGAGACGATCATGATCAACTCGAACCCCGAGACCGTCTCCACCGACTTCGACGTCAGCGACAAGCTCTACTTCGAGCCGCTCACGCTCGAGGACGTGATCGAGATCGTCGAACTGGAGAAGCCGAAGGGCGTGATCGTGCAACTCGGCGGTCAGACCCCCCTGAAGCTCGCGAACGCGCTGGAGGCGCTGGGCACGCCCATCCTGGGGACCTCCGTGGACGCCATCGACCGCGCCGAGGATCGCGAGCGTTTCGAGCAGGTCTGCCGGACGATCGACGCGCGCGTTCCCGAGAACGGCACCGCGACATCCGTCGAGCAGGCGGTGAAGATCGCCGATCGGATCGGGTATCCGGTCCTGGTTCGCCCATCGTACGTCCTCGGTGGGCGCGCCATGGAGATCGTCTACGACGAGGCCTCGCTCCGCGACTACTTCGACCGCGCGGTGAAGGCGAGCCCCGACCACCCCGTGCTCATCGATTCCTTCCTCGAGGACGCCTTCGAGGCGGATGTCGACGCGCTGGCCGACGGGACGGACGTCACCATCGGCGGGATCATGCAGCACATCGAGGACGCTGGCGTCCACTCCGGCGACTCCGCCTGCGTGCTCCCGCCCTACCTCCTGAGCGGGCCCGTCATCGAGGAGATCCGCGAAACCACTCGAAGGTTCGCGCTCGAACTGGGGGTGCAGGGGCTGATGAACGTCCAGTACGCGATCCGCGACGGCATCGTGTACACGCTCGAGGTGAATCCGCGCGCATCCCGGACCGTGCCGTTCGTATCCAAGGCGACGGGTGTTCAGCTGGCGCGTCTCGCGGCGCGCATCATGGCCGGAGAGACGGTCGCCGAGCTCGGCGTGCCCACCGACCCTCAGCCCGGCGGCGTGGCGGTCAAGGAAGCCGCCTTCCCCTTCAGCCGGTTCGAGGTGGACATCATTCTCGGACCGGAGATGCGGTCGACCGGCGAGGTGATGGGCTTCGACGACTCCTTCGGCATGGCCTTCGCGAAGGCCCAGGTGTCGGCCGGGAACGTGCTGCCGACGGAGCCGGGCACGCTCATCGTCACGGTGAACGACAAGGACAAGGAGACGGTCACGCCGATTCTCCGCCGGTTCGTCGACCTCGGCTACGACGTCAGGGCGACGAAGGGCACGCACGCCTACCTCACGCGTCTCGGGATCCCGTGCGAGCGGGTGTTCAAGGTCGGTGAGGGACGGCCGAACATCGTCGATCACATCGTGAGCGGCGAGGTCGCGCTCCTGGTCAACACGCCGCTCGGCAAGCGGTCCCAGTACGACGACTACGCGATGCGCCGCGCCGCGATCATGTACAAGGTGCCGTACATCACCACGATGTCGGCCACGAGCGCCGCCTGCGACGCGCTGATCGCACTCCGGAGTCGGAAGCATACGGTGAAGGCGCTTCAGGATCGGGTCGAGCGCGCTCTCGCCGCCTCCGCGGCCGCGCCGGCCTCCGGACCCGCAGCCACGGGTTCGGCTGCCCGCGGCGCCTGAGCGCCCGCCCGGCGTGCGGCCTCCCACGGCGTTCCTGCTGCACCCGGCGGCCTCGCTCCACGACACCGGGTGGGGGCATCCCGAGCACCAGGGCCGCCTTCGCGCGCTCGCGTCCTCCGTGGGGCGCGACATGCTGGCGCTCCACGGCCGCGCCGTCCAGGTCGCCTCGGTGGCCGCGCCGGTCGACGAGCTGCTGCGCGTACACCCTGCGTCTCATGTCGAGGCGCTACGCGGAGCCGTCGCGAGGGCCGCGGATGCCGGACGTCCGGTAGAGTTCGCCCCGGAGACGATCGTGTCCGATGCGTCGTGGGACGCGGTTCTGGGCTCGCTCGGCGCGGCGATCGCGGCGTGTGACGGTGTCCTCGAGGGCCGGTTCTCGAACGCCTTCGTCGCCACCCGACCGCCCGGACATCACTGTACCGCCGACGCGGCGATGGGCTTCTGTCCCACCAACACCGTCGCCGTGGTGGCTCGGCGCCTCGTCGAGACCGGGCGGGCCGAGCGGGTGCTGATCGTCGACTGGGACGTGCACCACGGGAACGGGACGCAGGACATCTTCGCCGCGGATCCGGACGTGTTCTACCTGTCGCTGCACGAATGGCCGCAGTACCCCGGGACGGGGGCGGCCGGGGAGCGCGGCGTCGGAGCGGGAGAGGGCACGACGCTCAACGTGCCTCTGCCCGCGGGGACCGACGGGCCGACGTTCCTGCACGAGCTCCGGCGGGCGCTGGACGAGGTGCTGCGGACGTTCACCCCCGATTTCGTGCTCGTCTCCAGTGGCTTCGACGCGCTCGACTCGGACCCCCTCGGCGGGCTGCTGCTGACGCCGTCCGACTTCCATGCCGCGACGCGGATTCTGATGGAGACGGCCGGCGGGGCGTGTGCGGGGCGAGTGGTCGCGCTGCTCGAAGGGGGGTACGATCCGAGCGCCACCGGCCTCGCGACCGTGGCGGTACTCCGGGCCCTCGCAGGCATCGACGTGGCCGATCCGACACTTTCGGTGCCCGAGGGGTAGACTATCGTGGTCAGAAAGACTCGTTCGGGAGATCATATGTCCAGCTTCAGCATGGTCCTTCGCGTGCCGCGGCCGGTCCGCGTCGTCGTCGCCCTGGCGGTGCTGCTCGGGTTCGGGCTCGCACCCGCGGCCGGATCCGGCGGCGGGTTGGCCGCGCAGTCGCAGCGCGAGGTGCCCCGTGGGGACGGCGACGCGTGGTCGGTTCCCCCCGCCGCCACCGAGGCGATCTCGAAGATCAAATCGCCCTACTGCTTCGCTCAGATGCTCGAGGTGTGCCCGTCGCCCGCCGGCGCCGCGCTTCGCGATTCGATCGCGGACCTCGCGGAGGAGGGCTGGGACGCCGACCGGATCGTCGAGTGGGTGATCGACCGGCACGGCGAGGAGTACCGCGCCGTCCCGCCGAAGACCGCGAGCGGTTTCGTGGCCTGGTGGATGCCCGCCTTCGGGGCGGTCGGGCTGTTTCTGGCCACCATCCTCGTGCTCAGGCGCATCCGGAGTGACCCGGCCAACCGCCCCACGGTCGTGGCCGACGTCTCCGAAGCCGACGATGCGCGGTTGCGCGAGGCAATGCGGGAACTCGACGCCGAGGAAGAGGCCACCTTCTTCTGACCGATGGCCTCCATCGCACCCGACGAGGGGGTGGCCGACGCCCCCTCGATGCTCGATCTCGTTCGGCTGAGCCCGCGCCGGCTCTTCCCGCCGGGAGGCGTCGACCTCGTGCGTCAGATCGCGCTCCTCTCCGGGATGTCCGAGGGCGACGAGGTGCTCGTCGTCGGGTGCGGCAAGGGCGAGTCGCTCGAGTACTTCGTCCAGGAGTATGGGGTCCGGGGTTCGGGCGTCGAGCACGACGCGCGCCTGGTCGAGGAGACCACCGACCGATTTCGCGATCTTGGGATCGCGACGCGGGCGCAGATCCAGCAGGGAGTGGCGGACGCCCTGCCGTACCGGGACGCCATCTTCGACGTGGTGGTGGGCGAGATCGGCACCACGACCCGGTCCGGCCCCGCCGGCGCCGTGAAGCAGATCGCCCGCGTGACGAGGCCCGGCGGAACCGTGGTGCTCGTGCAGCCGGTCTGGAAGGCGCCGGTCGATCCGGTACGGCGGGCCGTCCTCGCCGAGCACCTCGGCGTGCACCCCCAGATGCTGGTCGAGTGGAAGCGCCTGCTGCGCACGCATGGCGTGGCCGAGATCCTCGTGGAGGACTGGTCCGACGACGAGACGGCGTTCCGGGGCAACGCCGCCAAGCCGTTCCCCGACTTCGCCGAGCTCTTCTCTCTCCCGGAAAAGTTGGGCATCCTTCGACGTGCGTGGGGCCGCTGGGGCTGGACCGGCGTGAAGGCCGTGCTCCAGCGTGAGCGGGACGTGCACCGCCTGCTCACGCGCGAGCGGCTGCTGGGCCTCGATCTCATCAAGGGCGTCCGCGTCGCCGACCCCGACGGACCGGAGTCGCCCCCGACCGCCGAGGTCGAGGACATCGCGACCGAACTCTTCCTCTTCGACGAATCCTGATGTCGCACTCGACCGACGCGAACACGACGGACACGACCCCCGCGCTCCTCGTCACGCGCAATGGCGTGGCGCGGGTCCAGGCGGCGCTTCGGGCGCGCGGTCTGGACGGCTGGCTGCTGTACGAGTTCCGGGGGCAGAACTGGATCTCCGCGGAGCTGCTCGGCACGGGCTGGACGACACGAAGGTCCTTCGTGACCGTGCCGGCGGAGGGCGATCCGGTTGCGCTGGTGCACGCGATCGAGGGCGCCGCCTGGCGGCACTGGCCGTGGGAGCGCAGGAGCTACGCGGGGTGGAAGGAGATGGAGGCGGCGGTCGCGAACCTCGTCGACGGCGGCGGGCGGTGGGCGGTCGAGTTCTCGCCGGGCGCCGCGGTACCCACCGTGGATCTGGTGCCGGCCGGTACGCTCGAACTGCTGCGGAAGGCGGGTGTCGAGCCGGTCTCGTCGGGCGACCTCGTCTCGCTCTTCTTTTCGGTGTGGACCGAGCGCCAGCTCATGGAGCACCGGGAGACGGCCGAGAAGATCGCGTCCATCGCGCGGGCCTCGTTCGAAGAGGCGGCGGAGGCGATCCGTGCGGAGCGGCCGCACAGCGAGGGCTCGCTGACCCGCTGGGTCCTCAAGGCGATGGAGCGCGACGGTATCGTGGTGGACGCGGATACCCACGTGGCGGTGGACGCCGGTGCCGCGGACCCGCACTACGCTCCCGACGGTGAGGGCGAGACGATCGGGGCCGACCAGGTTCTGCTCGTGGACCTCTGGGGCAGGCCGCACGGGAAGGCCGTCTTCGCCGATCAGACGTGGATGGGATTCATGGGATCCACGCCACCCGACGAGGTGATACGGATCTGGGAGATCGTGCGGGATGCCCGCGATGCGGGCGTCGAACTGCTCGAGCGTCGAGCCGCGTCGGACGAGGTCGTGCGGGGCTACGAAGTGGATGCGTGCTGCCGTGCCCACATCGCCGAGGCCGGCCACGTCGAGCACTTCATCCACCGCACGGGCCACTCCATGGATCGGAAGCTCCACGGGAGCGGTCCCAACCTCGACGACCTCGAGACACGCGACGATCGCATCCTGGTGCCGGGCGTCGGGTTCAGCGTCGAGCCCGGAATCTACCTGCCCGGAGAGTTCGGTGTCCGGTCGGAGATCAACGTCCACTATGGTGAGCACGGCCCGGAGGTGACGCCGGTCGAGATTCAGCGCGACCTCTTCACGTTCGAGGTGTGAGCGGAGGACGCGTACGCAGGCGTGGCGCTCCGGTGCCACGCTCGGAGCGGACGACGGGCCCGGTGACCGTCGAGGTGGCGCTGCCGCTCCCGATGCGGCAGACCTTCACGTACGCCCTCGCGAGGGGGGGGACGCGCCCGGCCGTCGGGAGCCGGGTCCTGGTGCCATTCCGTCGCCGCGAACGGATCGGATGGGTGGTCGAGCACGGTGGCTCGTCCGCCGCCCCCCGGATGCGCCTGAAGACGATCCTCGACGTCCTCGACGGCGAGCCGACGGCGACCGCCGAACTGCTCTCGCTCGCGCGATGGATGGCCGACTACTACGTGGCGCCGCTCGGCGTGGTCCTCTCGACGATTCATCCCTCCGTGCTCGTGGACGTGTCGCGCGACCTCGTGGCGCTCCGGGGTGGGCTCGACGCGACGCTCCTCGAAGGCCTCCCGCCCCGGGCCCGTCGAGTCGCACAGGCGCTCGCGGGGAGGAACGGGGCTGTTCGCGTGTCCACGCTCCGCGGCTCGCTCGGCATGGGATCCATCTGGCCGGAGATCCGCCTGCTGAAGTCCGCGAGAGTGCTCGAGCACGAGACCCTCCCCCCGCGCCCCCCGCCGGTGAAGACCCGCCGAATGGTGGAGCTCGTCCGGGATCTCCCGACGCTCGAGCTGCGTGAGGAGGCGTTCGGGCGTGCGCGTCGGCAGCGGGAGGCGTACGAGGTGCTCGAGGCGGCCGGCGGGTCGGACGAACTCTCCCGGCTCACCGGCGAGGCGGGGTTCTCGCGGTCCGTGATCTCGGGCCTCGAGGCGAAGGGCATCGCGTGCACCGTCGATCGGGAGGTGGAGCGTGACCCCTTCGCGGGGATCGAGCGGTCCACCACCACGCCACCGGCACTCACGCGGGAGCAGGACGAGGCGGTGCGCCGTCTCGGCGAGGCGCTCGACGACGACGGTCGTCGCCCGTTCCTCCTGCACGGCGTCACTGGGTCGGGGAAGACCCGTGTCTACATCGAGCTTCTGGAGCGCGTGCTCGCGCGGGGGCAGGGCGCGATCGTACTGGTTCCGGAGATCTCGCTGACCCCCCAGACCGTGAAGCGCTTTCGAGGGCGGTTCGGAGATCGCGTCGCGGTCCTGCACTCCGCCCTCTCCGACGGTGAGCGCTACGACGCATGGCGGCAGCTTCGACGCGGCGAGCGGCTCGTCGCGGTCGGAGCGCGGAGCGCCCTTTTCGCCCCGGTCCGCGACCTGGGAGCGATCGTCGTGGACGAGGAGCACGACTCGTCGTACAAGCAGTCGGAGTCTCCGCGGTACCACGCCCGCGACCTCGCCGTGGTGCGGGCCGCCGCCGAGGGCGCGGTCTGCGTGCTGGGCAGCGCGACACCGTCGCTCGAGACGTGGGCGAACGCCCGCTCGGGGAAGTACGAGCGACTCTCGCTGCCCGCCCGTGTCGGGGGCCGACCGCTTCCGCCCGTAGAGCTGGTGGACCTGAAGGAGGTCTGGAAGAAGGGCCGGGGTGAGGGCACCAGGTCGGAGGCCGGCCCCGTCCTCTCGCCTCGTCTGGTGGAGGCGGTAGAGGCGCGGCTCGCGCGCGAGGAGCAGACGATCCTGCTCCTCAACAGGCGTGGATATTCGTCCTTCGTACAGTGTCGGGAATGCGGCGACGTGACGCGGTGCGTCGACTGCTCGATCTCGCTCACGTACCATCGTGTGCGACGGCGGCTCGTGTGCCACCACTGCCGGCACGAGGAGCCGGTTCCGGAGCGGTGCGAGCGGTGCGGCTCGGACGACCTCGGCTACCGCGGCCTCGGTACGGAGCAGGTGGAGCGCGTCGTGGCCGATACCTTCCCGGCGGCGCGGATCGCGCGGATGGATGTGGACACCACCTCCGGGAAGTGGGCACATCACGAGATCCTCGGGCGGGTGGAGCGGGGGGAGATCGAAATCCTGCTGGGCACGCAGATGATCGCGAAGGGGCTCGACTTCCCGCGCGTGACCCTCGTGGGCGTGGTGAACGCCGACGTGGGTATCCATCTTCCCGACTTCCGTGCCAGCGAGCGGACCTTCCAGCTGCTGAGTCAGGTCGCGGGGCGGGCAGGGCGGGGGGAACGAGGAGGTGAGGTACTCATCCAGACCGCCATGCCGGACCACTACGCGCTCCAGTCCGCAAGGACGCACGACTTCGAGGGCTTCGCCGCGCGCGAACTGGAGGAGCGTCGGGTGCCGCCGTACCCACCCCACGCGCGGCTCGCCAACGTGCTGATCAGTTCGCCCGATCCCGATCTCGCGGCGGACACGGCCACGTCGGCGGTGGCCGGCATCGACCGGTGGATCGGCATGCATCCGCGTGCCGGCGTGGTCCGCGTCGGGCCCGCGCCCGCCCCGATCGAACGACTGCACGGCCGGTGGCGCTGGCACTTCCTGCTGCGTTCGGGCTCGGTGCGGGGCCTCGGTGCGATCTGCCGCGCCTTCCTGACCGGCTTCGATCCGCCGAGCGGCGACGTCCGGATCTCCCTCGACCGCGACCCGGTCGGACTGCTGTAGCCCGGACACTCGAACTCGCCGACCGGATGCCGATCCCGCCCCTCGTCCTCGCTGCCGTGGCCGCCTTCCTTCTGGTCGGTCGCAGGACGCGCATCGACCCGGCCCTCGCGGCGCTCGTCTCCGGCGCCGCGCTGGTGCGGTTCTGGAGGTGGTCGGCCGCGGGGCTCGATCACTTCGACGCCGGCGCGTACGCCATCAGCGCGCAGGCGGTGGCCGCGGGCCTGTTCCCGGCGGCGGGGTATCCGACCCAGCACCTCATGTCCCCACCGTTCCACTTCGGTTCGGTGGGTGCGGCGATGATGGTGATCGGCGACTCCGACGCCGCCGTTCTCGGCATGTCCGCGCTCTTCGGCGTCGCCACCGTGGCGCTGACCTGGGCCTTCACGCGGGCGGCGTTCGGGCGGACGTCGGCCATCATGGCGTGCGGGTTCATCGCCTTCGCGGACGTCCACGTGCTCTACGCCCGTTCGGGGCTCGCCGATGTGACGTTCGTCTTCTGGCTGCTGCTGGCGCTCCACCTGTTCGCCGACGCGGAGCGAAGGTCGTCGCGTGGCTGGGCCGCGGCGGCCGGGTTCGCCGTCGGGTTCGCCTGGACGACCAAGGTGCACGGCTGGCTCGCGCTCGTGGTGGTCGGCGCGGCGCTCGCGCTGCGCGTCGGGCGTGGGGAGCGCGCCGACGTGCGGCCC
Organism: Longimicrobiales bacterium; assembly: GCA_028284495.1. Taxonomy (GTDB): domain Bacteria; phylum Gemmatimonadota; class Gemmatimonadetes; order Longimicrobiales; family Gaopeijiaceae; genus Gaopeijia. The sequence continues at coordinate 182,342 of JANQRP010000003.1, forward strand.
GCCCTCGGGCGCCTCGCGATCGCCGGTGCGGTCGCCGGGCTCATGTACGTGCCGTGGGCCGTGTTCGCGTCCGGCCGACCCGGGGGAGCCGAGCAGCTGGTGGGTCAGTACGGCGAGTACCTCCGCCCCCTGGAGTTCGTGAGCCACGTCACCGCCCACGTCAGGGCGCAGTTGCTCATGGACGGGTGGATGGGCCGGGTCGGCGCGGCGCTGGTCGCGGGCTGGCTGGCGGTGACCGCCTCGCCGGCGGATCGGACGCGGGCAGCGGGACGCGCGGTCGGCGTCGGGGGTCTCGCTCTGGCTCTGGGGCCGGTCCTGCTCGCCCTTCTCGCCTCGCTGCCGGGGGCCCTCGCGATCCTGAGGTCCGAGCGCGACCCGAGGCGCGACTCCGCACTCGCCCTCCTCGCGCTGTTCGCCGTCCTCACGCCGGTCTACCATCCCTATCCGCGCCTCGCGCTTCCCCTGCTGGTGGCCTCGCAGATCGTCGGTGGCGCGGCCATCGCCTCGTGGATCCGCGGGGCCGGGCCCGCCGTGGAACTCCGGTTGCCGAACGCCGGGCCGATCGCGAAGTCGGCGCCGGCGGTGATCGTCGCGGTCGTCCTGGTCGCTACGCTCCAGGCCCGGCCCGTGTGGACCGCGGCCGACACCTTCCGTCCCACGGCCGAGTTTCGCGCGGCCGCCGAGGCGGTGGCCGCCGCCATCCCGCCGGGGAGCACCACGCTCGTATGGGCCGAACCGCCCGTCGCGTTCTATCTGCGGGGGCTGGCCACGGGCGTCTTCCCGATCCACGACCCGAGGGAGATCGAGCGGTACGCGGCGCTCGGCCGCCCGCTCTACCTGGTCACGTCGCTCTACGCCGAACGGGTCTCCGGGAGCGCCAACCCCCTCGACCGGATCGATCGCAGCCTCGGCGTGCTGGAACCGCTGAGCGTGGTGCCCGTCGACGGCGTCTCCGACATCCGGATCGTCAACGACTGGAGAACGGCGGATCTCGCCACGCTCCGGGCCCGCGACTTCGCGGGAGACTTCGACGGGTACGACGTGCGGGTGTTCCGGATCCTCCGCCCGTAGTATGAACAGGCCCTAATCCTGCGGCTCGATCTCCTTGATCGCGTCGCGGTTCACCAGGATGCGGATGTTGTTGCTGTCCGCGTCCACGGGCAGGACGAAGAAGAACGGCCGCGTCACCGGATAGTGACTCGTGAGGCCGATGACGACCTCGTCGTCCTCGAACACGACCCGTACCGTCTTCATGCCGCGAGCACGTCGATCGGTCGGGTCCAGATCGACGGAATCGTTGCGGTCCGGGTCGCCGTCCAGCGAGCGCACGAAGAAGATCGCCTTCATCTCGCTGCGGGCGATCTCCTCCATGACGCCGTCCGGCGAGCGGAGATGGAACGTGGGCTTCTGGGAGTGCGCGTCGAGACTCGAGCCCTTCAGCACCCGCCCGTCCCTGAATCGTGCGACGACGTTGTTGATCATGTGACCTGAGAAGATATCGATGAGAACCGGTCTGCGATTCTACGCCCGCCCGCTCACTCGGGCTACCCGGGCCGGCCCGGTCGACCCCTCCGCCGTCGGGAGTGGCGCGGATCCGGTGCGGCCCGTCTCCACAGCATCTGGTAGGAGGCCGGGACCGCGCCCACGACATGTCGGGGTACGAACCGGTAACGGGGCTTGCGAGGGCCCGATGCCCGCCATAGGGTGGCGAAGGCATGCACAGACCCGGGATCGGAGGAGCATGGTGGCGTGCCTTGCCCTGAACGCCTCGTTCGAACCGCTGACGCTCGTCTCACCGAGGCGGGCGATCCGTCTGGTGCTCGACGGGAAGGCCGAAATCCTCGAGGTCGACCGTGAGCGGGAATTCCGTTCGCAGGAGGTCACGGTCCCGGCGCCGGCGGTCATCCGGCTGGTCCGCTACGTCCGCGTTCCGCGGAAATACCGCCGACAGGTGACGAACACCTTCCTGTTCGCCCGCGACGACTACTGCTGCATGTACTGCGGCACGCACCGCCGTCACCTGAAGGGGCGCGAGTTCCTCACGCGTGACCATGTGGTGCCGACGTCCCGTGGCGGCGAGAACACCTGGGACAACGTCGTGACCGCATGCTCGCGGTGTAACAACCGGAAGGGAGACCGGCTGCCGGGCGAGGCGGGAATGGAACTCCTGACCGTGCCGCGGGAGCCGAACTACGTTCATCTCGTGTGGGCGGTCCGGCGTGTGACGCGGATCCAGGCGAAGTGGATCGGGATGTTCTACGGGCAGGACACCGTAGACGTGTTGCGAGCCTCCCTGGGCGGAGACGGCTGAAGCCGGGCGTGGATGTCCGGGTCGTCGAGGCCGGTCAGTCGTCGATCCAGGCGTACGGCCGCTCGTAGAACTGCCCGAACCCACGGATCTGGCCGTCGGTCGTGAATTCCTCCCACCGCACGACCCAGCCTCGCACCTCGTCCTGGACCACGTCGTAGCGGAAGCCGGGCAGCTGGCGCCGTTCGGCGAGGAAGCGTCCGAGGCGTGCCGGAAGGTTGTCGATCCCCTCGATCTGAATCGGGGTCGGATCCCCCGCCTGAAGCGCCGTGCCCGTCTCCGACTCGGCCAGCTGCAGGACCCGCAGGGCCTCCTCGACCGCGGACACGACATCCGCCATGCCCTTCTGCGGGGTGTCGCCGGTGCGCCTCCGGATCTCGCGCATGAGATTCTGGGTGCCCGGCGCCGACAGGTCCTCGAGAATGTCCTGCAGCTGTCGGCGGGTCCGGTCGTGCGCGCGCAGAAGCTGCGCGTACTCTCGGGGGGCCGACGTCCGGGTGTCGCTCATGCCGTCGAGGCCTCCTCGCTCCCCAGATCGTCCCCGTAGGTGCAGCTGACCTCCCACGCGAAGACCATCTGGCGCAGTTCGCCGAGGATCGTGAGGATGTCCGCGGTCCGGTCGAGCACCTCGCCCCTCTCCTCCATTCGCTGCAACATTCGACCATACCGCGCCACTTCCGCACAGAGGCGCGTGTCCGAGATGTGATCGTAGCGTCCCATGATTCTACGATAGAGTGTCGCCGACGTCCTCGCACCTCCCTCCCACCCGTTTCGACCGATGCCCGACGACCCCCGCCGTCCGCGCCCAGTCTCCGACGGCCTCGCGAAGCCGGAACCGGTTCGACCGCGCAGCGTGCGGGAGGGGATGCCGGGCGAGGGGGCGCCGCCGGAGATCGAGACGGGGGAGCGTGTGATCGAGTTTGCGGACGCGCGGTGGACCGTACGCTCCGTGGGGCGGGCGCGCGTCCGGTCGGGCGCGCCGCTCCTGCAGCTCGTGTTCCGGCCCGAGGCCGGCGAGGAACTCGAGGCGCTGGTGGTCGGCCGAACCCTGGCCGACCTCCCCGAGACCGCGCTGTCGGAGGCCCTCCGCGGGGCCCGCCCCTGCCGGCCCGTCGACCAGCGCGCACCCTTCTTCGAAGGCACCCGTCAGGCCGGAGGCCGCGGGCGCGGTTGAAGGCGGCCACGTCCGAGTGTGTCGTTATGACACGGTTCGGCTGTGTCATTGCGACACATCGATGATCCTCCCACGCGTGTCCCGCGCCCCACGACGCGGCCCGCCCGCGTTCATCGACATCGGTATCTTTCTGCGTGTCAACCAGATACGCGCGTGGCGCATCCCACGGCTCCCTCCGTCGGGCGATCACCCCGACGTGGCACGAGGCGTGCAAACATATGGCGCGCAGCCCGGCGACGAGCGAACCCGGGTGACCGTGCATCATCGACGTGGGAGGGGTAGACATGGGACGGTTCGGAGTTCATACGCGGGCGAGAACGCCCGAAGAACATGGTGAGGTGCCAGGGATCGTGATCCGGACGACCGACGACGACGCACCCACGCCGCGCATCGCGGCGTTCGTGTATGGTCGCCGGCGCGATCCGGTCCCCACGCTCCCATTCGGGCGCTGGAAGGAGATCGCCTGAGGCGGATCGACCTCGACGAACGCGACCGACGGCCCCGTGACCCGGGGCATCGACGGTCGGCATACGGGCGCCGTCCTCACGGACGGGGCCCGTTCCTGTGCCCGGGGGCGCGCGCGCCGCGGATCACAGCGATCGACCCTGGTTCCTGAGGGATCCTGCTAGAACTCGGCGGGCCGAGGGGGTACTCTTGTCCCAAGGCGATTCACGCTCAACACCCCCCGGCTTCTCCGTGTCCTAGTGGCTGACTCACCCAGAAGCGATGGCGATCTCGTACGTCGCGCCCAGCGCGGGGACGAGGACGCGTACGGGCTTCTGGTGAGTCGATACATGCGCTCCGCCTATGCGGTCGCGCTCTCGGTGACCGGGAAGCACGAGGACGCCGAGGACGCCGCCCAGGAATCGCTGCTCGTCGCGCTCCAGCGCATCGAGGAGTGCAGGGAGCCCGAACGCTTCGCCGGATGGCTCATGACCATCGTGCGGAACCGGTCGAGAAACCTGCTTCGCCGGGAAGGTCTTCGGACCACCAGCGAGATTCCGCTGGGTACGGCGGGGTCGGGTCCGTTGCCGGATCAGGACCTGGCACGGACCCGTCTCCGGGAGGATCTGGAGGCGGCGCTGGCGGCGCTGTCGGAGGTACAGCGCGAGGTCGTGCTGCTCCACGACTACGAGGGGTGGAAACATCGGGAAATCGCGGAGCGACTCGACATGCCTTCGGGCACGGTGAGGTCGCACCTGCATTTCGCACGGAAGGCTCTCAGGAAGCGCCTCACGCCCCGGCGTGACAAAGACTCGAACGCCCCCAGGAGGGGTGCAGCCGATGGCTGAACTGGACAGGTCGGGACAGAACGGTATCGCCGAGTGCGTCGTCGAACTCGAGGCGATCGATCCCGCCGCGCGCGACGGTCTCTACTGGACGCGTTTCCACCGTGAGGTGATGAAGCGGGCCGGAGCCGAGCTCGCGCGGCGCAGGCAGCAGGTCGAGGTCACGATCGCGGACGCCCTCTCGGGCTGGGCCCGCATGGTCGTGCCCGTGGCCGCCGTGGCCGCTGCGCTCGCGGGGGTGATGCTGGTCCAGAACACGCCCGCGCCTCCGTCCCAGGTCGTGGTCGACGTGCTGGACGTGCCCTCGGCGGTCGACGAGGAGCCGGAGCCGGACTTCATCCCGACGCTCAGCGCGACGGCGGTGGCGGAGAACTTCTGACCGTGGCCGATCGGGCTCGAACCCAGTTCCTGAGTGTGGTGGTGCTCGTCGTGGTCTTCGCGGCGGGCGGACTCGTGGGTGCTGCCGTCGGACGCCAGCCGGCGGTTGCGGACGGCCCTTCCGACGGCCCGGTGAACCTCGCCACCCAGGACGACGAGGCGGGAGACGCCGGGGAGCGCGACTCGGGGGACCGCGAACAGCGCCGCTATCAGACGATGTACGAGCGTGCCGGCGCCACCGAGGAGCAGTCGGAGCGGATCCGCTCCGAGATTCTCCCGTGGTACTCTGCGGCGCGCGACTCGCTCTGGAACGACCCGGCCGTCCAGGCGCTGGACGTGCTGGAAGACTCGCTCCGCAGCGAGCATCGAGCCGCTCGCCGCGAGTTACTCGACTACTACGAGCCGAGGGAGCAGGCGCTCACCGACTCCGCCCGGGCGCTGATCCGCGCCGTTCTCGACCCGCCCGCGCAGCTCGCCTACGACTCGCTCGTCGCCGAGCGGAACCGACGCGAGCGCGACGACGGGAATCGCCGGCATCCGTAGGACCGCGTCGGCTCTGGCCGCCGCGCGTGAGGCACACGCCCGCGAGTCCGGTTTAACGAACGGGCCCGCCCACACGTCAAACACGCGGACCGAGGGGTCACCGACGAGCGGTGACCCCTCTTCGCTGGAGGGAGGATTCCGTGTCCGATGCGGTGATCAGAACCCAGAAGCTGGTGAAGGACTACGTGCTCGGTGCCGAGACGGTGCACGCCGTGCGCTCGGTGGATCTCACGATCGAGCGCGGTGAGTTCGTGGCCATCATGGGTCCATCCGGAAGCGGGAAGTCGACGTTCATGAACATGGTCGGCTGCCTCGACACGCCCACCTCGGGGAACTACTGGCTCAACGGCACGGACGTCAGCCAGCTCGACGACGACGACCTCGCGCACATCCGGAATCGCGACATCGGCTTCGTCTTCCAGACGTTCAACCTCCTGCCGCGTGCGACAGTCCTGCACAACGTCGAGCTCCCCCTCATCTACGCGGGCGTCGGCTCGAGGGAGCGCCGTCGTCGGGCCGAGGAGAAGCTCGAGATGGTCGGTCTGGGCGACCGGATGGACCACAAGCCGCCGGAGATCTCGGGTGGTCAGCGCCAGCGGGTGGCCGTTGCACGCGCACTCGTGAACGATCCCGCGCTGCTACTGGCCGACGAGCCGACCGGGAACCTCGACTCGAGCACCTCCGAGGAGGTCATGGGGATCTTCGTCGACCTCAACAGAAAGGGACAGACGATCGTCCTCGTCACGCACGAACACGACATCGCCGAATACGCCAAGCGGCAGGTCCACCTCCGCGACGGCGAGATCGAGAAGGACTTCCTGAACGAACCTACCGGAGCTGCCGTTTCATGAATCGCACATCTCGCCTCTCTCTGTTCGGCGTGTTCGCCCTCGCGGCGTGCTCCACCGGGGAGGCCACCGAGACCCCTCCGATCGAGACGGTCTCCACGGACACCGGCAACCTCCGGATCGTCGTCGAGGCCACCGGCTCCATCGAGCCCATCCGCAACGTCGAGGTGAAGTCGCTGGCGTCGGGCGAGATCACCCGCCTGTACGTGGACGTCGGCGACGCGGTCCAGCCGGGCGACCTCCTGGCGGAAGTGGATCCGCGGGACGTCCGCACCGCGTTCCGTCAGGCCGAGGCCGACCTGGGCGTGGCCGAGGCGCGGCTCGAGATCTCCCGCACGCAGCTGCAGCGGTCCGAGGACCTCTTCAATGCCGGGGTGATCACGGAGCAGGAGGTGGAGAACGCCCGCCTCGACTTCCAGAACACCGAGGCGTCGTTCATCCGCACGGAGTCGAGCTACGAGCTCGCGGAGCTTCGACTGAACGACGTGACGATTCGCGCGCCGCTCGCCGGAACCATCCTCACGAAGAGCGTCGAGGAGGGTGCGGTGATCCAGTCGGCGTCCGGGAACGTGTCGGGCGGGTCGGTCCTCTTCCAGATGGCCGCGCTCGAGTCGATGCAGGTTCGCACGCTCATCGACGAGACGGACATCGGGCGCATCAGCGCCGGGATGGGTGCCACGCTCTCGGTCGAGGCGTACCCGGACGAGTCGTTTCGCGGTGAGGTCCTCAAGGTCGAGCCGCAGGCGGTCGTGCAGTCCAACGTGGTGCTCTTCCCGGTCATCATCGGGCTGGACAACCGCCAGGGTCTTCTCAAGCCGGGGATGAACGCGGACGTCGAGATCCTCATCGATCAGGCGATCGGCGTCATGACGGTGCCGAGCAGCGCCATCGTGCAGGTCGAGGACGTCATGGCTGCCGCGCTTGCGCTCGGACTCGACCCCGAGACGATCGACATGGCCGCCGTGGGCGGACGAGGCAGCGCAGCGCGTGGCGGTCAGCGGCCGGCTGCGGACGCGGGGAGTGCTTCCCCGGCGGGCGAGGGTGCCAGCCAGGGCGCGCGCGAAGGTCAGGCCGGGGCGGCCGGGCAGGACATGGCCGCCCTCCGTGAGCGTATCCAGAGTGGCGAGATCAGCCGCGAGGAGGTCGCCGGGATGATGCAGCAGGCGCGCGCGCGGCGTGGCGGCGGTGGCGGTGCCGGAACGGGCGAGACGGTCCAGGGCGCCGGCGGGGCGGAGATCGAGACCAGCCCGGCCGTGGTCTTCGTCCTGGACGCGGCCGGTACCCCAGTCCCGCAGCGCATCACGATCGGCCTCGCCGACTGGGACAATACCCAGGTCGTGGATGGTCTCACGGGTGAAGAGCAGATCGTCATCGTCGGTGCGGCGCAGCTCCGGGCCCAGCAGGAGGCTGCGTCCGAGCGCATGCGTGAACGGTTCGGCGGCTCGCCGTTCGGCCGGTAGCGCCCGATGAAGCTCTCGTTCGAGATCGTCGCGGTCGCGTTGGCGGCGATTCGAGCGAACGCGCTGCGCTCGATGCTGACCACGCTCGGCATCATCATCGGGATCGCAGCGGTGATCGCGATGGTGTCCCTCGGGGAAGGCGCGCAGCGCCAGGTCGAGGCCCGCATCGCGACGATGGGCACGAACGTGCTCACGATCCGCGCCGGTCAGTCCTCGTTCGGAGGCGTGCGCGGGGGCAACAACGCGCGGCTCTACCTGGACGACGCGGCGGCGCTCCGGGCCGAGGGCACCGGCTTCCTGACCATCGCCCCCGAGGTTCGCTCGCGCACGCAGATCGAGTATCTGCGCGCGAACTCCAGCAACGACGCCTTCGGCACCTGGCCGGAGTACTTCGACATCTACAACCACACGCTCCAGATGGGGCGGTTCTTCACCGAGAGCGAGGTGAACGCCCGCCGGAGAGTGGTGGTTCTCGGATCGAACATTCCGGAGGAGCTCGAGACGCTGCCGATTCTCCTTCTCGGGAAGACGATCCAGATCAACGGTCAGCCCTTCGAGGTGATCGGCATCCTGGAGGAGAAGGGGGAAGGCGGCTGGGGATTCCAGCCCGACGACCAGGTCTTCATCCCGGTGACCACCGCGATCTACCGCGTGTTCGGCGGACGGGACCGGCTGAACGCGATCTACGCGGCCACGCCCTCCCCGGAGGACCTCGACTACGCGTACGCCGACATCGACCAGGTGATGCGGCGTCAGCACCGGATCTACCCCGGCGAGGACCCCGACTTCAACATCTCGAACGCCGCGGACCTGCTCGAGACCTTCAGCGAGACGCAGCAGACGTTCACGCTCCTCCTGGCGGGTATCGCCGGCATCTCGCTCCTGGTGGGCGGGATCGGGATCATGAACATCATGCTGGTGTCGGTGACCGAGCGGACCCGTGAGATCGGCGTCCGCAAGGCTCTCGGCGCCACGCGGAAGGCGATCCTCTTCCAGTTCCTGATGGAGGCCCTCGTGCTCTGCACGCTCGGAGGCATCCTAGGAATCGCCGGCGGATTCGGCGCCTCGCAGCTCATGTCGCGGTTCGCCGAGATGGACACCGTGGTGGCGCTCGACGCGGTCTACGCCGCACTCGCATTCTCGGTGGCCATCGGACTGTTCTTCGGGATCTGGCCCGCGCAGCGGGCGGCGAAGCTCGATCCGATCGACGCGCTGCGTTACGAGTAGGCGTCAGCGCCGGAGGTCCACCTCGACCACGCTGCCCCGGCGATGCACCTCCAGCACGTTGGTGGAGGCGGGGATCGCCAGGACATCACGGAGATCCGAGAGGGACTCGATCCGGGTGTCGTCGGCGGTCAGGACCACATCGCCCGGAAGCAGCCCGCTACGAGCCGCCGGGGTACCCGGTGTCACGTCGACGATCAGCAGACCGCGCTCCACCCCGAGGTAGCGGCCGAGATCGGCTCCGACCGGGTGCATCTCGGCGCCGGCGACCCGGCGCGCGCCCTCGGTCCACGGAGACAGCGAGCTGCTGATCGTCCACCCCTCGCCCGACACCCGTCCGCCCGCCTGGGCTCGTGACCCTGTCTCGACGCGGCGGACGTTCCGGGGCGTCGCGGACACGGGGGCCGGAGCATACGGGATGGGTGGCGCCACGCGTACCGTGTCCGGTCGGACCCATGCCGTGGAGAAGTGGTCGGCATCCGCCCACGCGACGTCGTTCGCGACGATCTCCGTGTCGGACACCTCGTAGGTGCCCGCCACGGTGGTCACGACGAACGTGACCGACCCGTCGCGCTGCTCGATCGGTCGGACCTCGAGAGCGGGAAGCCCGGCGTACTGCGACACCTCGAGCGAATCGAGGGTCACCCCGATGAGCTTCCGGAGCGTGTCCAGCTGTGTCTGCATCCGCGTCACGACGATCTCCGCCGCGTCCCGGCGCTTCTCCGCCGTCACCGGAATCTCGAGCAGTTCCCCCCGGCGCAGGACCGTGAAGGCGTAGGGGTCGCCGGGCTGAATGCGGGGCCCGACCGACTCCATGATCGCGAAGGTGACGGGAGCGCCGTTGACCTTCAGAACCCGGTCCCCGGACCGAAGCCCCGCGCGATCCGCCGGGCTGTCCGGAAAGACCGACGAGACCATCACCCGCGCGGTGTCGGCGACCACGAGCTTCCTGAACTCGATGCCGACCCACCCGGCCGCCGCCTCGCGCATCTCGACGCGGCCCACCAGCACGTTCTGCTGGGGCTTCTTCGCGGCCAGTGCCTGCGGCGTGACGAATCCGGTCGCGGCCATCACGAGGCCCGCGACCGCGAGGAAGCGGCTCCGGGACCTCACGTTACCAGTACTCCACCGTGTTCGAGATCTGTCGCAGGGTGTTGTCCCGCTCGGCGAGCAGCGATGCCAGGAACCCATTCAGGACGGGGTCGGCGGGGGCCTCCTGAAGCCCGGCCTGAAGCGAGACGATCGCGTAGTCGAGCGAGGCGACACGAGCCTCGGGGTTCGGCACGGAGCCCTCGTCCTCCGAGAACTGCGCGTACTGCACGAGCGCGTCGCGGTACTCACGCTCCTTCAGCCGCACCAGGGCCGCCGCGTCCTCGGCCGTCGTGATCGTGGCGTTGTCCAGCGACGCGAAAGAGGCGTCCGTGGCGGCGCCCGGAAGATAGGCCGCCTGAGCACCGCTCGAGCCACCCACGCCGACGCCGACGCCGACACCACCCACGAAGAGGATCAGCGCGGCCGCAGCACGCATCCATCCGGGCGTGGAAGCCATCCGCTGAAGCAGGTTGGGCTCGGGGTGGATCAGACCCTCGCTGGCCATCCGGGCCTCGAGCATCGCCCAGTCGCCGCGCGGCGGACGGACGTCGGGCAGACGGCCGAGCGCGGCGGTCTGATCGCGCATCGCATCCAGCCGCTCGACGCACGCGGCGCAGTTCGCCAGATGGGCGTGCTCCTCGCGGGTGGCGGCTTCGTCTACGAGGCGTGCGAGCGCCTCCGGAGTCAGATGCTGTTCCATGCTTCCCTGTCTTCGATGTTCTCGTTCAGGCCGTCCAGCATCCCGCGCATCTTCGCGCGGGCCTTGAAGAGCTGGGACTTCGAGGTGCCCGACGTGACGCCCAGCGTCTCACCGATCTCCTCGTGCGTGTATCCTTCCACATCGTGGAGGATCAGAACCTCCCGCTGGCCATCGGGCAGGCGGTCGAGCGCCGATTCCAGGCGAGACTCCAGCAGCGAGTCGCGCACCCGGGGCCCGACCGGCACCGAATCGGGCATCGGGGCCTGCTTCGTGCGCCGGGTCTTCGACTTTCGGAGCGCCTGCAGCGCCGCGTTCACGGCGATGCGGTGAAGCCAGGTCGAGAACCGTGCGTCACCACGAAACGTCGGGAGCGCCCGAATGGCCCGGATCCACGCCTCCTGGGCGTAGTCCTGGGCCAGGTCGTCACACCCGGCGATCCGCCGCACCACGGCGTATACCCGTGGCGCGTACCTTTCGTACAGCTGGCGGACCGCCTGTGCGTCCCCGGCGCTCGCCCTCCGAATGATCTGTGCTTCACTCACCCGTCATCGTCTCCCCGCTCGAGCCTGTTGGTCTCGAGTGTGATGCCTGCCCGTCGCGGGACCGTTGCCCGACGGCATCATCGCCGGGGCCGCGCCGGTTGGAGGCCGGCGAACGGTCCTGAACCTCGTGAGCACAACATAGTGACGCTGCGGCCGCACCGCGCGGATCGCGTACCCGGCCACGCGACCGTGTGCGGCGTTGCCAACCTCACGGCCTGCGGAGACCTTCCGCCTCCGTGAACGACGTCGAACCCGGGCGCCCCGCCCCCCGCCGCACCGCCGCACCGCTCCGCCCGAACGCAATCGGCGGGACGGCGATCGGCGTGGGCGCCATCCTGCTCTTCTTCGCGGGTCGCGCCCTGCTCGCACCTCTCGGAGTCCCCGGTGTGGGCATCGCGCAGTGGCTTTTCCTCGCGTTGCCGATCGTGGCGGCCATCCGTCTGGGTCGATTCGACCCGACCGCGTCCCTCTCTCTCCGTCCGGTGTCGGTGCGGGTGCTGATGGGCGCCGGTCTGCTGATGTTCGGGGCGCTCGGCATGAACTCGGTCGTCGCGTGGGTGCAGAGTCGGTGGGTCGAGGTGCCCGTCGAGATGGTCGAGGCGCTGGAGGCGGCGCTTCGGCCCTCCGGACCGCTGGAACTCCTCATGATCCTGGCGGCGGTCGCGTTGACGCCGGCGATCTGCGAGGAGCTCGCCTTTCGCGGCGTCATGCTGACCAGCTGGCGCGGGTGGCCGGCGCCGCTCGCCATCGGACTCAACGGACTCCTGTTCGGCGCGATCCACTGGCTGCCGGGCGGAGGCTTCCGCGTGCTGCCGGCGGCGGTGTCCGGCACGTTCATCGCATGGGCCGTGTGGCGGACCCGCTCGCTCTGGGTCGGCGTCTGGATGCACCTGCTCAACAATGGCTTCCTCGTGCTCGCCGCCACGGTCGTCTCGGCGGCGGCCGCCGACGCCCCGACGGCCGCGAGCGTGGATCGGATGACCGCCGAGCCGCCGCACCCGGCTGCGGTCGGCCTGTTCGTCGTTCTCGTCGTCGTGGGCGTCCGGCTCGTCGGACCCCCCCGTACCCACCCACCCGACGGCGGCACGACCGCCACGGAGACCCCCGCATGACCCACCACCCGACCGCAGGCGCGACCCACCTCGAGTGCACGGCGACCGGCGAGCGATACGAGAGCGAGACGCTCCAGCGCCTCTCCGATGCGGGCAAGCCGCTCTTCGCCCGCTACGACCTCGACGCGATCCGGGACTTGTTCACGCCCGCCGCCGTGGCGAACCGTCGTGCCGACCTCTGGCGCTACGCGGAGGTCCTGCCCGTACGCGACGTCGGCAGCCGCGTGTGCCTCGGCGAGGGATGGACGCCGCTCCTCGACGCACCGCGCCTTGCGGCGCGGCTCGGCGTCGGGCGCGTGTGGATCAAGGAGGAGGGCCAGAATCCCACCGGGAGCTTCAAGGCCAGAGGGATGGCGCTGGCCGTGTCGCGAGCCAAGGAACTCGGCGCCACCGCGATCGCCGTGCCGTCGGCGGGGAACGCCGGCTCGGCGGCGGCCGCGTACGGCGCCGCCGCGGGCCTCCCGGTCCACGTCGTGGTCCCGATGGACACGCCGGCACCGATCGTCGCGGAGATCCGGGCGCTGGGTGCCGATCTCCAGCTGCTGGACGGGCTCATCACGGACTGCGGCCGCGTCGTGCGCGAGGGGGCGGAGCGGCACGGGTGGTTCGACGTCTCGACCCTCAAGGAGCCGTACCGCGTCGAGGGCAAGAAGACGATGGGCTACGAGTTGTTCGAGCAGCTCGGCGGCCGACTGCCCGACGTGATCGTCTACCCGACGGGCGGTGGCACGGGCCTGATCGGGATGTGGAAGGCGTTCGACGAGATGGAGGCGCTCGGCTGGATCGGCCCCGACCGGCCCCGGATGGTGTCGGTGCAGGCGGCCGGATGCAGTCCGATCGTGCGCGCGTGGGAGGCGGGCGAAGAGCACGCGGACCCCTGGGCCGACGCCTACACCTATGCGTCGGGGCTTCGTGTGCCGTCGGCGGTGGGCGACTTCCTGATCCTCGACGCGGTCCGGGCGTCCGGCGGTGCGGCCGTCGCCGTGCCGGACGGTGAGATGCAGCGCTGGGTCGACGCGGTCGGGGCCGACACGGGCGTGTTCGCGGCGCCGGAGGGTGGGGCCGTCGCGTCAGCGGTCGAGCAGCTCCGCGCAGCCGGCGGCATCGCCGCGGACGACGAGGTCGTGCTCTTCAACACCGGGTCCGGACTCAAGTACGTCGGCATGGACCCGATCGACTGACCGGTCGTCCACGTCGACCCCGAGGTCAGTTCGAGAGCCAGCGGTAGGAGACACCGGGGAGGGGGACGATCCGTGCGGCCGGCGGCGTCAGATCCTCCGGATCCGTGCGTCGCACCCAGAGCGCGCGGTTCAGGTTCGCGTCCACCGTCAGGAAGTGGTCTCCCTGCAGGTTCCAGTCGACACCCACCGGCGCCCGCGCCACGAGGGCGAGGCCGGTGCGCTCGTCGTTGCCCGGAAGCGCGGCGATCGCCCACAGTCCGACGCCGACGGTGCCCTGAACTTCGCCGCCACCGAAGCGCTGGCGACGCACCACCGACACGCTCAGGTCCCGGAAGCTGAACGTGCCGAGCGTGAGCTCGGTGCTGCCCGAGGAATCGAAGTAGTCGAAGAGGACCCCGACGAGGGACGTGCCGCCGAAGTAGACCCCGATGCGGAGCCCCTCGTCCTGTGCATCGAGGGCGCGCGGGGCCGCGGCGACGAGGAGCCCGGCGAGGGCCACCGTGGCGAGCAGGCGCGGTCGGAGGTTCATCGCGGAAATGTAACCCGCGCCGCGTGGTCGCGCGGGCCGCGTCGATCTACCTTCCATTGGTGCATCGAAGCCCACGCTTCCCTCCTCGCATGCGTCGCAGCCTCCGCGCCCCCTCCACCGTTCTCGTCGCCCTTCTCGCGGCGTGCTCCTCGCCGGACCGCCCGCCTCGGCTCCCGGACGCGCTCCCGGAAGCGCTGCTCGTGGCGTTCCCGCCCGACTCGCTCCGGACCGAGTCGGTCGCGCCGGGGGTCCACCACCACTTCCTGCGGGTGCCCGAGGGGCCGTTCGCGATCCACATCCTCGAAGTGGATCGGACGGTGTGCGAGCTCGGACTCGAGGTCGGCGTACCCCCGGGGGTGGCGGCGGGGCAGGGCGGCTTCGCGCGAGTCTCCGCGATGGCCGAGCGGCACCCGAGGGCCGTCGTGGCCGCCGTCAACGGCGACTTCTTCTCGGCCGCCGGACTTCCGGTCGGCGTCGAGGCGGGTCCGCTCGGGGTGCGTGCGACCGGTGGGGCGGCCGCGCTCGCCGTCCGGAACGGTCGCGAGCCGTGGATCGGCCAGGCGTCGATCGACGAGCGCGGAGGCGCGGTGGCGGGACCCGGCTGGGAGCTCGACGCGGGCGACGGTCGCGACGTCGAGGTCATCGGCGGACTCCCGGAGCTCCTCGATCTCGGTGAGCGTGTGGGCGATCTGGAGGTCGCGGCTCGCCCCTCGTTCGCGGGGGCCCGCCATCCCAGAAGCGCGGTCGGGTTCGACGACGACCGCATCTGGATCGTGGCGGTCGACGGTCGCCGCGAGAGCCACTCGGCGGGCATGACGCTGCCCGAGCTCGCCCGGGTCTTCGAGGCGCTCGGAGCCCGGGAAGCGCTGAACCTCGACGGCGGCGGGTCCACCGTCATGGTCGTCGACGGACGCGTGGTCAGCCGTCCGTCCGATCCGACCGGGGAGCGGGAGGTCGTGAACGCGCTCCTGCTCGTGACGGATCCGGCGCTGTGCGGTGGCGGGCCGAGCGCCCCGGGCCCCTGATCCGCGCCTGACCCGGCCCGTACCCGCGCCCTTGCGCGCGCGGCGGGCTCGGCGCTCGCCGGCTCAGCGGGCCAGCGTCAGACGCAGGCCCGCCTCGAAGGTCCGACCCGGCCCCGGCTCGAAGTAGCGGCCTCCGAAGGCGTTGGGCACGACCGACGCCACCCAGGTGTCGTCGGTGACGTTGCGGACGGCGATCCAGGGCGCCAGCGGGCCGATCCCGGTGTTGAATCCGGCGGTGGCGCGGAGGTCGAGCGTCGTGGCGGACGGCGCCTCGGCCCCACCCTCGTCGTCGACCGGGATCGTGCCGGTGTGCCGGAGGTCCGCCCCCAGGCGGATGCCCGGTCCGACGGGTGCCTCCAGCGTGACGTCGATCCGCGTCGGCGCGACCCCGGGAACCCGGTTCCCAGCGATGCCGCGGGGGTCGTCATCGCTCTCGCGGAAGCGGGCGTCGATCTGCGTCAGCGCCGCCCGCAGCACGGCGCCGCGGTCGATCCGGGCGATGCGGCCTCCGATCTCGACCCCGCGGTGACGGGCCCTGCCGGCGTTCCGGAAGAACGACCGGCCCGGATCGGAGGGGACCTCGAACGACACGAGCTCGTCGCGAATCCAGGCGCCGAACCCCACGATCTCGCCCTGGACGGCCCAGGCGCTGCCGGCGTGGCCGGCGCGCACACCCGCTTCGGCCGTCCAGCCGCGGCGCGGGTCGAGTTCCGGGTTGAACCCGCCGGCTCCGGACGGACGGTTGACCAGCTCGGTCGTGGTCGGCGTCTCGAAGAAGGCACCGGCCGAGCCGAAGATCTCTACGCCGTTCGCCGGGGCCAGCACGAGGCCGATCGACGGGGACACCGCGGTCATCGTCCGCTCACCGGAGTCGTCGGGATCGCCCTCCTCGAGAAAGCGGTCGGCCGCTTCGAAGCGCGTGCGATCCGCGCGTACCGCGGCGTGCACCTCCCACCGGCCACTCGACTCGCCGTCGCCGCCGAGCGGCGGCACGCCCGGCCCCACCACCAGCTGACCGAACGCGGCGAGCGCCAGCACCTCCTCCGTCTGGTCGAGCGTCAGCGCGCCCCGGTCGCCGCCGTTGTTCTCGAAGTTGCGACGGTCGTCGTCCTGCGCCTGTGCCTCGGCGCCGATGGACCATCGGACGAGCCCCCCTCCGGTGTGCTCGACGCGAGCGCCGTACGCGAGCCGCTCGAGGTCGATGATGCTGCCGGGGATCGGGTTGTCGACGTCGCGGGTCACGACCCACGCCGACGCGTCCAGACCACCGCAGCTCACGCCGCCGCATGCCGGGCGCCAGCGCAGGCCCAGCTGGCTCTGTCGGATCTCCTTGCGAGCACCGGACACGATGTTGAATCCCCACGCGGGCCGGTCCTCGGACTCGATCTCGTCGATCGGGAGCGAGCCGGGGTTTCGCGCGGAGAGGTCGAGCCCGGACCCCGACAGCGTCAGCAGCCCCCCGGCGAACCGCGCCTCGGCCCGGCCGGTGATCGTCCAGCGCTCCACTCCACCGTACGCCTCACCGGTGTTCCGGTCGATGCGGTAGCCGTCCGACTCCAGCCGTCTCGCCCCGATCGTAAACGGGATCGTGCCCGTCCCGTCCTCGACCAGGACACCTCCGCTCAGCAGACCGTCCGACCCGCCACCGCCCCGCAACTCGGCGCTCCGGCCGACCGTCGGCCGTCGGGTCTCGATGGCGATCACGCCGCCGGCCGCGTTCCCGAAGCGCGCCGCGGACGGCCCACGCAGGATCTCGATGCGCTCCAGGACGGCCGGATCGACGTGATCGACCGTCGCCTGGCCGTCCGGAAGCGAGGCCGGCACACCGTCGACCAGCATCCGGATGCCCCGGACGCCGAACTGCGAGCGGGCGCCGAACCCGCGCACGATCCATCGCTCGCCGACTGCCCAGTTGTTGCGGTTCTGGACCTGGACGCCGGGGATCGCCCGCACGGCATCCTCGAGGAAGGTTGCGGACCCCAGCGTGCGGAGGGCGAGGTCGGACCGGACGGTGGCGGCGTAGGGCCCGGCCCCGGTGGCCGGCGTCGTGAGCACTCGAACGTCGATGCCGGGAAGCGCGACCGTGTCCGACGTCTCGCGGCCGTCCTGGGCGGCGAGCCCGCCCGGTGCCGGTACCGACGCCACGAGGAGCGAAACGGCGAGCACGCCCGGGGTGTGCCGGAGCGGGGTGCGCAGGAAGCGGGGGAGGGTGCGGATCACGCGGGTTCCTCTGTAGACTCTGGTTCGTTCCGACTTCGACCTCGCTGGTATGCCGACCGACTTCCTGCCGTTCCCCTTCGAGGCCCGCCGCGCCGCGCTCGCCGAGCGCCTGCGCGACGGGATTCTGATCCTGCCGTCCGCCCCGCAGCGCGTGCGTTCGGGGGACACGATGCACCGGTACGTGCCCGATCGCGAACTCTTCTGGACGACCGGCCTCGAGGAGCCCGGGGCCTGCGCCGTCCTCGTGGGCGACGGGTCGGGTGGCGTGCGCTTCGAGATCTTCGTTCGTGACCGCGATCCGGAGGCCGAACTCTGGGCCGGTCCCCGGGTCGGGCCGGCGGAGGCGGGCCGGCGGGTCGGGTCCGATGCGGCGCATCCCATCGGTGAGCTCGGCCCGATCCTCGCGAAGCTGGCCTCCGGGGTGTCCACCATCCACTTCCGACTGGGGGCGTTTCCCGAGGTCGAGCCCGTCGTGCTGGGGGCGCTCCGGAAGGGTCGCGCGCGTCGCTCCCGCGACGGTCGGGGCCCGACCGCCATCGTCGATCCGGGCCCGCTGCTCGACCCGCTGCGCCTGCGAAAGGACGAGGCCGAGCTCCAGCGGATGCGACGGGCCGCCGAGATCACGACGCGGGCGTTCGCGGAGGTACAGGAACGCCTCGTTCCGGGCACCGGCGAATGGGAGGTCGAAGGCTGGCTCGAGGGACGCTTCCGGGCGTTCGGCGGCGGCGGTCCGGCCTACGGCACGATCGTCGGGGGCGGCGACAACGCCTGCGTGATCCACTACGTCGCCAACTCGGATCGACTGCGAGCCGGCGACCTCGTGCTCATCGACGCGGGCGCGGAGTTCGGACTCTACGCCTCGGATCTCACGCGCACGTGGCCGGTGAACGGCACGTGGAGCGCGGAGCAGCTGGACCTCTATCGGATCTGCGACGCGGCTCGGGCGGCCGGGGTCGCCGCGTGCCGGCCGGGCCGCACCATGCAGGACGTGCACGATGCCGCGGCCGGCGTCCTCCGCGAGGGACTCGCGTCGCTCGGGCTTCTGGAGACGGACGACGAGCCCGAGGCCCTGAAGGCGTTCTTCCCCCATCGGACCGCCCACTGGCTGGGGCTCGACGTCCACGACGTCGGCGACTACGTGATCGACGGCGCGTCGACGGCGCTCGAGCCGGGGATGGTCCTGACGATCGAACCGGGGATCTACATGGGTCCCGCGGCGCTCGAGGCCGGCGGTGCCGCGGCGGAGCCGTTCAACGGCATCGGGATTCGCGTCGAGGATGACGTGGTCGTGACCGAGTCGGACCCCGAGGTACTCACCGCCCTCGCCCCGACCGACCCGGACGAGATCGCCGAGCTCATGGGACGCGCGACGTCCTGACGCGGGGCGTCAGTCGCCGTCGCGGTCCGAGTCCCGCTCGAGATCGTGGTCGGGGGGCGTCCCGACCCGTCCGTGCTTCACCGACTGGCCCTCGACCATGTAGACCACGTCCTCCGCGATGTTGGTCGCGAGGTCCGCGATGCGCTCGATGCTCTGCGAGATCCGGAGGAGTTCGAGGGCTCCGCTGATCATCGACGGGTCCTCGAGCATGTGGGTCAGGAGGATCCGGTACAGGGAGTGGCGCAGCGCGTCGACCTTGTCGTCGGTCTCGCACACGTGCAGGGCGAGCTCGGTGTCGCGGCTGACGTACGAGTTCAGCGAGTCCGCCAGCATGCGTCGCGCGATCAGCGCCATCTCGCCCACCTCGATGAGATCGGGGAGGGCCGGGGCCTTGGCGAGCCGTTTCGCGGCACGGGCGACGTTCACGGCGTGATCCCCGACGCGCTCCAGGTCGTTGGCGACCTTCAGGGCGGAGATGACCTGACGGAGGTCCGACGCCATCGGCTGATGAAGGGCGAGCAGTTCGGTGACGTGCTCGTCGATCTCGATCTCGAGGGTGTCGACTTCCTCGTCCCGCTCCCGCATGCGCTTCGCGACGGACCGATCCTTCCCCTCGACGGCCGCAACGGCCGACTCCACCATCGCCTCGGCCTTGTGCGCCATGGTCATGAGGCGCTCCTGAAGCCGGTCGAGTTCGCCGTGGAAGTGCCGCTGCGATCGCATCGGTCCACCCATCATCAGCCGAACCTCCCGGTCACGTAGGCCTCCGTCCGTTCCTCGGCCGGTCGCGTGAAGATCACCTCCGTCGGACCGTACTCGATGAGCTCTCCCATGTACAGGAACGCCGTGTAGTCCGAGATGCGCGCCGCCTGCTGCATGTTGTGCGTCACGATCACGATGGTGTAGCGCTCCTTCAGCTCGAAGATCAGCTCCTCGATCTTCTGGGTGGCGATCGGATCGAGCGAGGACGCCGGCTCGTCCATGAGCACGATCTCGGGCCGTACCGCGAGCGCGCGGGCGATGCACAGGCGCTGTTGCTGTCCGCCCGAGAGCTCGTAGGCGGAGTCGTCCAGACGATCGCTCACCTCGTCCCAGAGCGCGGCCTGACGGAGCGACTCCTCGACCCGCGGCGGAAGGTCCCCGTCGAACCCGTTGATCCGCGGGCCGAACGCGACGTTGTCGAAGATCGACTTCGGGAAAGGGTTCGGCTTCTGGAAGACCATGCCGATCCTCCGCCGAACCTCCACGGGGTCGATCTCCGGCCGGTACAGGTCCTGGCCGTGGAACAGCACTTCGCCCTCGACCGTCGCGGACGGGATCAGGTCGTTCATGCGGTTGAAGCAGCGCAGGAAGGTGCTCTTCCCGCACCCCGACGGCCCGATGAGGGCGACCACCCGATGCCGGGGCACCACCAGCGAGACGTCCGATACCGCACGCTTCGAGCCGTAGCTCACCGACACCCTCTTCGCCTCGAGGGCGGGGGTGCTCCCTCCGGTGTCGATGTCGTGGACGATGGCCATGGGCGTGCGGTTCGGGACCGAGGTCAGTTCGAGCGCACCCGGCCGAACCGGTTGCGGAGAACGATCGCCACGGCGTTCATCGCCAGGAGCAGGGCCAGGAGAACGATGATCGCCGCCGCCGCGATGGCATGGAAGTCCTCGCCCGGCCGGGAGATCCAGGAATAGATCTGGAGCGGGAGGACCGTGAACTGGTCCGTCAGCCCCTGGGGCGTGAAGGCGATGAAGCTGAGGGCCCCGATCATGATCAGCGGCGCGGTCTCGCCGACCGCGCGGGACAGCGCCAGGATCGTCCCGGTGAGGATCCCCGGCATCGCCATCGGGAGCACCTGACGGCGCGTCACCTGCCACCGCGTGGCGCCGAGCCCGTATGCCGCCTGCCGGATGGAGTCGGGCACCGCCCGGATCGCCTCCTGCGCCGCCATGATGATGACGGGCAGAATGAGGATGGAGAGGGTGAGCGCGCCAGCGATGAGACTGCGGCCCAGCCCCATCCATCGGACGAAGACCGCGAGCCCGAGAATCCCGTACACGATCGACGGCACGCCCGCGAGGTTGGCGATGTTGACCTGGATGATCCGGGTGATCCAGTTCTTCGGCGCATACTCCTCGAGGTACACGGCGGCACCGACCGAGAGCGGAAACGAGATCGCTCCGGTGAGCAGGAGGATCCAGAAGGTCCCGAAGAGGGGGGCCCGGATTCCCGCCCGGTCCGCGAACCGCGACGCGTAGTTGCCGAGAAACTCCGGGTCGAGCTGACCGATGCCGTCCAGGAAGACGTCGACCAGCAGGACCATGAGCGTGATCGCTCCGATCGACGTCGCGACGAAGCAGACGCCGAGGAAGACGGTCCCGAGCCGCCGCCTGCGCCGGTCGTTCGGGAGCGACGCTCCGAGCGCCCGGGTGGCGCCGGTCGGGTCCGACGGCGTCGGCGACGTGTGCTCGCTGCCCGCCGGGGCGCGCTCGCGGCTCACTGGTAGCGCTCCCGGTACCGGTCGAGGAAAAGCTGGCTCGCGAGGTTCATCATCAGCGTGATCACGAACAGCGCGAACCCGACCGCGAAGATCGTTCGATACTCGACCGTGCCCGTCGGCGTGTCTCCGAGGCTGACCTGGACGATGTACGCCGTCATCGTCTGCACCGCCTCGAAGGGGTTCGCGGTGATCTGCGGGAGCGCGCCCGCCGCGATCGTGACCGCCATGGTCTCTCCGATCGCGCGGCTGATGCCGAGGATGAAGGATGCGATGATCCCCGACAGCGCCGCCGGCAGGACCACCCGCGTGGAGACTTCCATGCGGGTGGCGCCGAGCGAGAGTGCGCCGGCTCGGAGGGAGAGCGGCACGGCGCGGATCGCGTCTTCGGAGAGCGACGCCACGGTCGGAACGATCATGATCCCGACCACGATGCTCGCGGAGAGGGCGTTGAAGGTTCCCGTGGAGGGCACGAGGACCTGGATGAGGGGCGTGATGAAGGTGAGCGCGAAGTAGCCGTACACGACGGTCGGAATACCGGCCAGGATCTCGAGTGCCGGCTTGAGTACGCCGCGCACCCGCTCCGAGGCGAACTCGCTCAGACAGACGGCGGTGAGCAGGCCGATCGGGAGCGAGATGACCGAGGCGCCGATCGCCACCAGCAGTGAACCGGAGAGCAGCGGAAGGACGCCGAAGTTCTTCTCGGCGAACAGCGGCGTCCACTCGGTTCCGGTCAGGAACTCCACGACCGGCACGTCCCGGAAGAAGACCAGCGTTTCACCGACCAGCACGACCACGATGCCGACCGTGACCAGCGTCGAGAGTGCGGCGCACATGAAGAGCGCGCCCCCGATCACCGCCTCGCCCACGCCGCGGCCTCCGCGGCCGCTCGTGGAGAGGGATGCCTCGACGGTCGGCCCTGGGGTCACGGGAGTCCTCTCCGGGTGGGAATCAGCGTGGGGGGCGCGAGGGGGTCACACCTCACCCTGCGTGATTGCGCCGAGAGCCGCCACCTGCTCGGCGTACTGCTCGGCGGTGAGCGGTACGTAGCCCGTCGCCGGGATGAGGTCGGGGGCGTGGCGGAGGGCGTACCGGAGAAAGGCCGCGACCTCCGGGCGCGCCGCGGCCCGGTGGTTCACGTAGATGAAGAGCGGACGGGACAGCGGGGCGTACGTTCCGTCCTCGATGGTTTCGTCCGTCGGCTGGACGCAGCCCGCGCCCGAGTCGACCGCGATGCCGACCAGTCGGTCCGCGTGCTCCCTGAAGTACGCGAACCCGAAGTAGCCGAGTGCGAACCGGTCACCCAGAACGCCCTGGACCAGGACGTTGTCGTCCTCGGAGGCCTGGTAGTCGGGGCGGCTGGCGCCCCGCTCACCGTTGACGGTCTCGGTGAAGTAGTCGAAGGTCCCGCTGCTCGGGCCCGGCCCGTACAGCTCGATCTTCTCCGCCGGAAAATCCGCGCGGACGTCCGCCCACGACGTCACGCTGCTCGCCGGAGCCCAGATGGCGCGCAGCTCCTCGAGCGTGAGGCAGCGCGCCCAGTCGTTCTCGGCGTTGCCCACGATCGAGAGCCCGTCCCGTGCGATCGGAACGGCGGTGAACTCGACCCCGTTCTCGGTGCACGACCGACGTTCCGCCTCCGTGATGGGTCGCGAGGCGTCCGCGACGTCGATCTCGCCCGCGCAGAATCGCCGGAACCCGCCTCCCGTGCCGCTGATGCCGACCGTGACGCGGACGCCGCGGTTCTCGAGCTGGAACTCCTCGACGACCGCCTCCAGGATGGGGAAAACGGTGCTCGACCCGTCGATCGCGACGGTGCCGGCGAGCCCCGATCCGTCGGGCGCTCCACCCCCGCAGGCCGCCACGCCGGCGGCGAGGACAAGCGCGCGGATCGCGCGAAAACGGGAGGTCGGCATGCGTCGGATCCGCTTGGCGGGGAAGGGTTTCGGAGACTAGAGCAGCCCGACGTCGAAACCGCTACGGAATTGTAACAGACGCGCAACGCACGAGGAGTGTCGCGCCGGGCGGTGCCAGGTCGTACACTGCCGGTTCAGACCCCGCCCGCCTCGCGCGGGCCCGGTGATCGACCCACGCGCCC
This sequence comes from Longimicrobiales bacterium, assembly GCA_028284495.1. Classification (GTDB taxonomy): domain Bacteria; phylum Gemmatimonadota; class Gemmatimonadetes; order Longimicrobiales; family Gaopeijiaceae; genus Gaopeijia. The sequence goes on from JANQRP010000003.1 coordinate 205,931, forward strand.
CGGAGGTACTCCATGCGCACGGCATCCGGCTTGTTCACTCTCCTCGTCCTGGCCGCCTGCGGCGGCGGCGACGCCCCCGCCACCGACGAGTCCGCCCCGCCCGCCGAGGCCGCGCCCGCCGGCCCGGTCACCATGGCGGACTTCGCAGGCACGTGGCAGAACACCACGATGCTCGAAGGCACGCCCGATCCCGTCGCGTCGGTTACCGAGGGGTCCGCGGACGGCGCCGACTGGACGATGACGCTCGAAGGGCGCGACCCGATCGCGCTGACGGCGTCGATGTCGGGTGACAGCCTGGTGCTCGTGACGGAGCCCTACGAGAGCATCCTCCGCGACGGCGTCACGGTGACCGTCCGCACCGCCGGCGTTCTCGTCGACGGACGCATGGTCGGGACCCTGGTGGCCACCTATCAGACGCCGGACGGCGAAGAGATCGTGCGCGGCACCATCGAGGGCGTCCGCGGGGGCATGTAGCGCAGTTTCTGCGATCCTGCGAAGATGGGGTCCGACTCGGCCCGGGGGGGATGCCCGGGCCCGACCAGCGACATGGCGGGATCCAGTTCGTGACGGCCGACAACCAGCGCATCTACGATCGGGACGGTCACGGCGCGCGTACCCTGGACGTGCTCGAGTCCGCCGTCCGATACAACGCCTGGGTCGCCGCCCGCGTCCGGCCCTGGCTCGGGAACCGGAACCTCGAGATCGGTGCCGGCATGGGCACGATCACCGCTTCGATTCTCGCGTCCATGCCCGGCGCCGCCTCCGAGGGTGAGGCCGCGTTCGAACTCGTCGAGCCGGTCGAGGGACTCCGGCAGGAGTTGGCGGAACGCTTCGCATCGACGCCCGCCGTGACGATCGGAGCCCGCGACTTCTTCGCCGCGACCGCCGAGTACGACTGCATCTACTCCACCAACGTGCTCGAGCACGTGCCCGATTACCTGCCGTTCGTCGAGCACGCGGCGGGACTGCTCGTGCCGGGGGGCCACTTCGTCGCGCTCGTTCCGGCCCACCCCTGGCTCATGTCCGACTTCGACCGCGCAATCGGGCACTATCGGAGATTCGGCCGGGCGGAGGCTGCCGCCGTGCGGGCGTTGATCACCGAGCGCTCGCTGCCGCTCGAGGTCGTGCGGTGGCGCTACTTCAACCCCGTCGGAGCGCTCGGCTGGCTGCTCAAGATGCGCCTGCTGGGACAGGACGAGGTGCGCCTGCGAGACGTACGACTGAACGAACGGCTGATGCCGATCCATCGCCTGATCGATCGGATCGACCTCGGCTTCGGACAGAGTCTCTGCTTCGTGATCCGCAGGACCGACTGACGCGCCGGTATCGCCGCGCCGTCGGTGCACGTCGTATCTTTGCACGGGCGGGCCGCCCGACGCGTACCGACTCCCGACGCCTCGGCGCGGAGCAACTGGAGGCTCGATGGCGAGAATCTTCGTGGTGGACGACGAGCCGACCATCCGTTCGGTCATCGCACGCATCCTTGCCATGGACCACCACCATGTCGAGGAGTTTCCGGACGGGACCGAGGCGCTCGCGGCCGTCGAGGAGAACCCGCCAGACGCGATCATCACCGACATCTTCATGCCGGGGATGACGGGCGTCGAACTGCTGATCCAGCTCGACCGCGCCGCGCCGAGCGTGCCGGTCATCGCCATCTCCGGGGGTGGCGACGGGTCGGGCCCCTCGGTCCTCGACGAGGCGATCCACCTCGGGGCCGCCGCGACCGTGGGCAAGCCGTTCCGCGCGGAGGAGGTCCGCCGCACGGTCGAGCGGGTCCTGGCGTCGAGCGCGGCGAGCCGGGTGGCCGCCGGGACGGACGGCTCGTCGGGTCCGTCGTTCGCGGCGCTCGAGGCCGAGGTCTTCAGGGGCCGGATCGTCCTCGGTCACGGCGACGAGTCCGCCCGCGACGCCTTCGCGGAGATGCTCGAGGGCCGCGGGTTCGGGAGCATCTCCGCCGCCGCCTCGCCGAGCGCGCTGGTCGAAGCCGTCGGCGTTTTGGACCCCGACCTGGTGATCGTGGGTTTCGACACGTCCGACTCCGACGCGGACTCGCTGCTCCGACGCCTGCTCGAAGCGGCCCCGGGCCGGCACCCCCCGCCCGTTCTGGTGCTCACCCGCGACGGAGACCCCGAGGTGAAGCAGCGCGTGCTGGGCGCAGGCGCGGCCGACGTGCTCGTCGAGCCGGTGGCCCGCGGCGAGGCGATGGCGCGGGTGCGGAACCTGGTCGCGACCCGACTGCTCCAGCGCCGTCTCACCACCCAGGCAGAGGATCTGGAACTGCGGGTCGGTCAGCGCGCTCGCGACGTCGAGCTCGCGCACTGGGAAGTGGTCGATCGGCTAGCGACGGTGGCGGAGTACCGGGACGACCTCACGGGCGCTCACCAGCGCCGGGTGGGGGAGATGGCGGCCCTGATCGCCCGGCGGCTCGGCATGGACGAGCTGTTCGTCCGTCGGCTGAGGATGGCCGCGCCGCTCCACGACATCGGCAAGGTGGCGATCCCGGATGCCATCCTCCGGAAGCCCGCGCCGCTCGACCACGAGGAGTGGAAGGTGATGCGTACGCACACGACGATCGGCGCCCGCATGCTGGCGGGTGGCGACTTCCCGCTGCTGCGCACCGCGGAACGCATCGCGCTCACTCATCACGAGCGGTGGGACGGGGTCGGATACCCGGAAGGCCTGAGGGGAGCGGAGATCCCGATCGAGGGTCGGATCACCGCCGTCGCGGACGTCATCGACTGCATGACCCACCCGCGGCCCTACCGGGACGCGCTGCCGGCCAGCGAGGCGATCGCCGAGGTCGAGCGCTGTCGAGGGACCCAGTTCGACCCGGACATCGTGCCCGTCGTGCTGGAGGCGTGGGAGGAGGGAGAGCTCCGCCGCGTCCTCGACATCGGCGACGACGAGAGCGACTGAGTTCGGCGTTGCCGACGGGCGACGCTGCCGTCACGCGCCGAGACCCGCCCGCCGGAGGATCGAACGTAGCCGTCGCGGACCGCCCGTGAGCCCGACGTTGCTGACGTAGACGGCGGAAGCCCCGGCGTCGCGCGCGGCCCGGATCGCCCGGGCCGTGAAGGTCTCCGGGGCCACGCCGGACTCGTACTCGCGCGTGATGCGCTCGGCCGGAACGGGAAAGAAGCGGCCGAGCATCTCGAGTCGCCGGGGGTCCGCGTTGTGGAAGTGGAAGACCCCCGCGACCAGGGGCAGATCGAGCCCGTCCCGCTCGATGCGCGTCGCGAGCGCCTCGAGACTCCCGAGGGATGCGTCGGTCACGATCTGGGTCAGCGACAGGTCGGCGTGGAAGTCGGACGCGAGAAAGCGGAACTGCTCGTCGGCGTCGCGGTGCGGGTTCGCCCACCCGGCCAGCGTCAGCCCCGGCGCCGCCCGACGCAGCCGCTCCCGGAGCAGGTAGGCGTGCGGCACGCACCGGGGTGGACCGCCCGGATCACCTCCCACCACCGTCAGCGTTCCGATGCCGGCCGCGACCGTCCGCTGCGCGTACACGAGGCAGTAGTCGAGCGAGTGCTTGCAGGTGAGAATCGGGACGACGCGGTCGCGCGGCACGTCGCCCGGAAGGTTCGCGAGGGAGTGGCCCAGGTTCTCCTCCTCCGCCTCACCCACCGCGTCGTCGGTGAGCAGGATCCAGTGGCCGTCCCGCACGAAACGGCCGATCGCGTCGTGCAGGTCGATCCACGCGTCGATGCGCTCGTCTCGCCCGAGGCCGGCCAGGGGCGGTCGAAGTTCGACCAGCACCGGGAAGCGGGAGGGGTCACGGACCGCGCCCGTCAGGGACCGTTCCCCGTTTCCGGCGGGAGACATGCCGGGCGCGCGGTTCATTCGAAGGGGCCGGCCCCGTCGGCGGGGCGGGCCCCTTCGGAGTCCGACGCGGAGGCACCGGGACCTTCCAGGCGCCGCACCACCTCGAGGGCGGCCGCGGTATCGCCGGTCGGTGAGGTCACGTGGACGCCCGCGATCACACCTCGAAGCCGTCCGACCGCGTCCAGCGCGATCGCGATGCCGGCCTCGCGGGCGCCCGCGGGGTCGTCACGGAGAGCGCGGAGTCGCTCGAGCACACGCTCCGGGACGTGTCCGCCCGGCACCTCGTTGGCCAGGAACTCGGCGCTCCGCAGGGACTGGAACGGCCAGACCCCGAGCAGGACCGGGACCTCGACGCCGGCGGCGTCGAGAAAGCGAAGCAGTGCCGCCTCCTCGAACAGGGGCTGCGTCACGGCGAAGTCCGCACCGGCCTCGACCTTCCACCGGAACCGCTCGAGTTCGCGCTCGATGTCCACGGCGTTCGGGTCGATGGCGACACCCGTCACGAAGGACGTCGGACCACCGATGTCGGCGCCGCCCGGATCCCGCCCGCGGTTCATGCCGGCCACCACGTTGGTGAGACCGATGGAGTCGATGTCGAAGACGGCGGTGCTGTCGGGGTAGGGGCCCTGCGCGGGGGGGTCGCCACTGACGAGGATGAGGTTCCGGATTCCGGCGGCGGCGGCGCCGAAGAGGTCGGACACCATGCCCATCATGTTCCGGTCGCGGCAGGTGTAGTGCGCCACCGCTTCGACGCCGGCCTCCCGCTGCACCAGCGCGGCGGCATGGAGCGCCGCCATGCGGCTGCGGCCCCGCGGCGCGTCGACGAGCGTGACGGCATCGACACCGTGTGCTCCCGCCGCGCGCGCGCCTTCGAGCAGTGTGGCGGTGTCCCATCCACGCGGGGGAAGCAGCTCGATGCTTCGCACGAAGCGGCCGGACGCGAGGGCGCCGCCGAGTCCGGACCGATCGGCGAGGGGGCGGGGCTCGACGGGCTCGTTCCTGGCATCGACGCGGACCCGGACGGCCGCGTGGCGGGGCTGCAGGCCGCGGACCACCCTCGCGAGGTCCCGCGTGTGCCGGGGCGTCGTGCCGCAGCAGCCGCCGACGAAGCGGACACCGAGATCGACCAGGCGCCGGCCGTAACGTGCCATGTACTCCGGGCTCGCGAGGTACATCTTCCGGTCCCCCACCTCGCGGGGAAGGCCCGCGTTCGGGAGCGCCGAGAGCGGGACGTCGACCGCCTCCGCCATCCGTTCGATCGCTTCCAGCATTCCCGCTGGGCCGACCGAGCAGTTGAGGCCGATCACGTCCGCCCCGAACGCCTCGAGCGCGCGAGCCGCGTCCACGACGTCGGTCCCGAACGAGGTGCGGCCGTCGGCTCCGACCGTGATGTGCGCGAAGATCGGGAGATCGGTGCGGCCACGGGCGGTGACGAGCAGCGTCTCCAGCTCGTGCAGGTCGGCGAACGTCTCGAGCATGAGGCCGTCCACGCCGGCCTCGAGGAGCGCGTCGATCTGCCGCCCGAAGTGCTCCGCCGCCTCTTCGACGGCCGTCGGGCCCCACGGTTCGAGCCGGACCCCCAGCGGCCCGACGGCGCCGACCACGTGTGCGGCGTCGCCGGCGGCCTCACGGGCGAGTCGGACCGCGACGCGATTGATCTCCTCGGTCCGATCCGCGAGCCCGTACGCCGAGAGCTTCACCGGGTTGGCGCCGAAGGTGTTGGTCTCGAGGATGTCGGCGCCGGCCTCGACGTACTCCCGGTGTACCGAACGGACGAGCTCGGGCTCCTCGAGCACGAGCCCCTCGTAGGACACGTTCAGGAAGACGCCCCGTTCGTAGAGAACGGAGCCCATGGCGCCGTCGAGGACGTGGATTCGATCGTCCTCGACACGCTGCCGGAGGGTCGGACCGGCGCTCACGACGGCACCCGTGCCGGCGGCGAGTACCCGAGGTTCGGCGCCAGCCAGCGCTCGGCCTCCTCCTTCGACATCCCGGCCCGGCGCGCCCAGTCCTCCACCTGGTCCTCCGCCACGCGTCCGACGCCGAAGTAACGCGCCTCGGGATGGGCGAAGTACCAGCCCGCGACGGCGGCCGTCGGCAGGATCGCGCACGACTCGGTCAGCGACATCCCCCGCGCCGGCGCGTCGAGCAGACGGAAGATGGTCCGCTTCGCGACGTGGTCCGGGCAGGCCGGGTAGCCCGGTGCGGGCCGGATGCCCCGGTACGCCTCGCGGATGAGGTCGGCGTTGTCGAGCGACTCGTCGGGCGCGTATCCCCACGCGTCCACACGCACGCGCTCGTGGAGCCACTCCGCCGTCGCTTCCGCGAGCCGGTCGGCGAGGGCCCGCGCGAGGATGGCGTTGTAGTCGTCGTGCGCCGCCTCGAAGCGTTCGACCTCCGTGTCGAGCCCGATGCCCGCGGTCACCGCGAAGGCACCCATCCAGTCGCGAGGCGCGCCGGACGCGTCCGGCGTCGCGACCCAGTCCGCGAGGCAGTGGGCGGGCCGGTCGTCCTTGGCGAACTGCTGACGCAGGAAGGGGACGCGCTCCGGTCCGTCCGACCAGAGCATCACGTCGTCGCCGTCCCGGGCCGCGGGCCAGATGCCCCACGCCGCGCGGGCCTCGATCGTTCCATCGGCCACCCAGCGGTCGAGCATCGCGAGTGCGTCGGCGTGGAGCTTCCGCGCCTCACGGCCCACGACGTCGTCGTCGAGGATCGCCGGGAACGAGCCCGTCAGCTCCCACGCGCGGAAGAAGGGCGTCCAGTCGATGTAGTCGCGGAGCCGCTCGAGGGGGATGGCGTCCCGGGCGTGCACACCCGGGCGGGCGGGCTCCGGGGAGGGCGTGTCGACCGGCACGCCTCGCGCCCGGGCCGTCTCGATCGGCTCGAGTTCACGGCGCGCGGAGCGCTCGGCCCACCGGTCGCGGAGTCCGGCGTGCGTCTCGTCCACCGCCGTCCGCCACGCGACCCGGTTGTCGAGGTCGAGTGCCTGGCCGAGCACCCCGACCGCGCGCGAGGCATCCGTCACGTGGACCGTGGGGGCGCGAGAGTAGGCCGGCGCGATCTTCATCGCGGTGTGGGTGGGCGAGGTGGTCGCGCCGCCGATCAGGAGCGGAAGGTCGAAGTCGGTGCGTTCGAGTTCCGCGGCCACGTGCACCATCTCGTCCAGCGACGGCGTGATGAGCCCGGAGAGCCCGATCACGTCGACGCTTTCCTCGCGCGCCCGCTCGAGAATGCGCTCGGCGGGCACCATCACGCCCAGGTCCACGACTCTGTAGCCGTTACACTGGAGCACGACGCCCACGATGTTCTTCCCGATGTCGTGGACGTCACCCTTCACGGTGGCGAGCAGGATCGAGCCGGCGTCCCGCCGATCGTCGCCCCCCTCCGCCTCGATGAAGGGGACGAGGTGCGCGACGGCCTTCTTCATGACGCGGGCGCTCTTCACGACCTGCGGGAGGAACATCCGACCTTCGCCGAAGAGGTCGCCCACGACGTTCATGCCGTCCATGAGCGACCCCTCGATGACGTCGAGTGCACGGTCGCTGGCGAGTCGGGCCTCCTCCACGTCCTCGACGATCCAGCCATCGATGCCCGCCACGAGGGCGTGGGAGATACGCTCGCCGACGTCGGCCTCGCGCCAGGCCAGGTCCTCCGCAGGGCCGGACTCGGCACCCGCGTAGCGCCCGGCCAGCTCGGTGAGGCGCTCGGTGGCATCGTCGCGGCGGACCCAGAGCACGTCTTCGACCGCTTCGAGCAGTTCGTCCGGGATCTCGTCGAAGACCGGGAGCGCGCCCGCGTTGACGATGGCGAGGTCGAGTCCCGCCTTCACGGCGCGGTACAGGAAGGCGGCGTGCATCGCCTCGCGCACGACGGGGGACCCGCGGAAGGAGAAGGAGAGGTTGCTGATGCCGCCACTCACCCGGACGCCGGGGCAGCTCGCCTCGATGCGCCGGGTCGCCTCGATGAAGTCGAGGGCGTAGCGGTCGTGTTCGGCGATGCCGGTGGCGACGGCGAACACGTTGGGGTCGATGACGATGTCCTCCGGCGGGAAGCCCACGTCGTCGACCAGGATCTCGTATGCGCGCTCGGCGATCGCGACCCGTCGCTCCACCGTGTCGGCCTGCCCCTCCTCGTCGAAGCACATCACGACTACCGCGGCGCCGTAGCGTCGCACGTCCCGGGCCCGCTCGCGGAAGGCGGCCTCACCGTCCTTGAGCGAGATCGAGTTCACGACGCCCTTGCCCTGCACGCAGCGGAGGCCGGCCCGAAGCACCTCCCACTTCGACGAGTCGACCATGACGGGGATCCGCGCGATCTCCGGCTCCGCAGCGAGGAGGTTCAGGAAGCGCACCATGGCGCCTTCCGAGTCGAGCAGGCCCTCGTCCATGTTCACGTCGAGGATCTGCGCCCCACCCTGGACCTGATCGAGCGCCACTGAGAGCGCCTCGTCGTAGGCACCCTCGTCGATCAGGCGGCGGAAGCGCCGGGAGCCCGTGACGTTCGTCCGCTCGCCGACGTTCACCAGGAGCGAGCTGTCGTCGATGACGAGCGGCTCCAGACCCGACAGGCGCGTGGCGGCCTTTCCCCGCTCCGCGGGCGATGGAATGGCGCGGGGCGCCACGTCCCGGATCGCCTCCCCGATCGCCGCGATGTGCTCCGGCGTGGTCCCGCAGCATCCGCCCAGCACGTTGACGAATCCCGCCTCCGCCCACTCGCGCGCGGCCGTCGCCATCGCCTCCGGGGTCTCGTCGTAGCCCCCCATCGCATTGGGCAGCCCCGCGTTCGGATGGGCCGTCACGAGACATCCCGCCGCATTCGAGAGCGCCTCGACGTGCGGTCGAAGCTGGTCCGGCCCGAGCGCGCAGTTGAACCCGACACCGAGGAGCCCCACGTGCGGATCCAGGTCGGGACGCTCCCCCCGCCAGGGAACCCGGCCACCCTCGAACGCCGCGGCCACGCCGTGCGCCACCGAGTGCCAGAAGGCCTCGGCGGTCTGGCCGGTCAGCGTCCGCCCCGACAGGTCCGTGATCGTGCCGGACACCATGACCGGCGTTCGCCCCGCAACCGTGCCCGGTCCGCGCGCCTCCAGCGCCTCCGAGATCGCGTACAGCGCGGCCTTCGCGTTGAGCGTGTCGAATGCGGTCTCGACCATCAGGAAGTCGACCCCACCGTCGAGCAGGCCTTCCGACTGCTCCCGGTAGATCTCGACGAGCCGGTCGAAGGTCACGCCGCGGAAGCCCGGATCGTTCACGTCGGGCGAGATCGAGGCGGTCCGGTTCGTGGGGCCGAGGACGCCGACCACCCCGCGAGGCCGATCGGGCGTCCGGGCCGTCCAGGTCTCGGCCGCTTCCCGGGCGAGCGTGGCGGCCGCGACGTTCACCTCGTATGCGAGCTCCTCGAGGGCGTAGTCCGCGAGCGAGATCCGCTGCGCGTTGAAGGTGTTCGTCTCGAGAAGGTCCGCGCCCGCGGCGAGGTAGCGCTCGTGGATCTCGCGGACCAGATCGGGGCGGGACAGCGAGAGCAGGTCGTTGGCGCCCGCGAGCGACTCCGGGTGGTTCGCGAACCGGTCGGCGCGGTAGCCCGCCTCGTCGAGGCCGTATCCCTGGATGACGGTGCCCATGGCGCCGTCGAGGAGCAGGATGCGTTCGCGGGAAGCGCGCAGCAGGGCGCGTCGGCGCTCGTCGATCGAGCCGCCGGGTCGATCCTCCACCAGTCCTTCACCCACGGGTCCCCCAGGGAAAACCCGGCAGAGACGCGTGCCGGGAATAGCTTTTTAGCAGGTTCGTCCGACGGGCTCGCCATCGGAACGGGCCGCAATACGCCGCAAATCGCCCCGTCTCGTTCGTGCCGAACAAGATACCGTCGGAGCGTCGATGGGGTCCACCCCGGGGAGCCGGCGACGCCGCTATCTTCCTCGCATGGACTACGGCCCACGCCCTCGCGTCGCGCTCGAGTGGTACCGCGCGCACGGACTCGGCAACGACTACCTCGTCGCGCGAGGCGGATCCGCCCTCGACCCGTCGGAGCCCTCGTGGGATGCGGGAGTCGCGCAGGTCGAGCGTGTCTGTCATCGGAATCTCGGCGTGGGCGCGGACGGAATCATGGTCGTGGCGGGGCGCACCGAGCCCTTCGACCTCCGTGCGTTCAACCCCGACGGGTCGGAGTTCGAGCGGAGCGGAAACGGGCTCCGCATCGTGGCCAGCTGGCTCCACGGCGCGGGATGGGTGGGGTCCGACCCGTTCCGCGTCCGGATCGCGGGCGACCTCGTATCGATGCGGGTGCATGGGCACGACCCGGCGTCGAGTACGTGGGACGTGTCGGTCGAGATGGGCCGCGCCGCGGTAGGCGCCGAAGCGGTGGACCTCGACCGCGACCGACTCCCCGGCGACCTCGCGGCCCTCGACGCGATTCCGGTCTCGGTCGGCAACCCGCACGTCGTGGTGTGGGACGCCGACGCCGACATCGACCGGGTCGGCCCGGCGCTCGCGGGCTCCGAGGCGTTCGGCGAGGGCACCAACGTGCAGGTCGCGCGCGTCGTGGGGCCCGGCGCCATCGAGATCGACATCTGGGAGCGCGGCGTCGGCCGCACCACCGCCTCGGGATCCAGCTCGTGCGCCGCCGCCGTGGCGGCCGTCCACACGGGGCGTCTGCCCCCCGGCGATGTCGACGTCCGGATGGCGGGCGGGCGCCTCCGGGTTTCGGTCGGCGCCGACCTCGACGTGCTGCTCCGCGGGCCGGTGCAGGCGATCGCGAAGGGTCGCCTCGACGACGGATTCGCCGCCGAGCTGGGTTGACCCGATCCGTCAGGTACGCACCCGGATCAGGAACACGAGTCCGAGCAGGAGGAAGATCGCGTTGGGCGTCCACGCCGCAGTGGCGGGGCCGACGATGCCGGCCGCGCCCATCGCTCCCCAGATGTTCAGGAGCATGATGTAGAGGATGAGCGAGCCAAGGGCGAGCCCGACGCCGAAGGCGGCGCCCCCCCGCTTGGACGTGGTCGCGAGCGGCGCGGCGAAGAGGATGATGACGAGCGTGGCCACGGGAATCGCGCCCCGCTGCGCCGCCTCGACACGCAGCGCGTCCGCCTGGCCGCCCGAGCGCTCGATGATGCCGACCTGCCGTTCGATCTCCGCACGCGTCATCTCCTCCGCGTCGCGAGCGATCGCGAGAAGTTCCTCCGGCGTCTCGGTGAGCGCGGGCACGCGCATCCGGTCGAACCGCATCGCCGTCTCGCTCCGGTCCTCGAAGACGTGCCGCACCCGGCCCTGGGTCAGCTGCCAGCCGCCAGCCAGAGGCGCCCAGTTGCCGCTTCCCGCCTCGATGTGGAGCCGGCTCCCGTCGTCACCCTCGCGGGTGAGCACGACGTCCTGCAGCGTGCCCTGGTCGACGTTGAGCCGGCGCACGGAGAGCAGCATGCCGCCCTCGGTCCGGAAGGTGAAGTCGTCCCGGAACGTCCGAAGGATCGGCCGGTTGCCGAGCAGATCCATCGCGACCCGGTTCGTTCTCGGCACGTAGTCGGCGACGCCGAACCCGACCCCCGTCACCGCGCTGGCCACGAAGAGCATGGGCAGGAAGAGCCGGTGGAACGACACGCCCCCCGCCTTCGCGGCGAGGACCTCCCGATTCGCCGTCATGCGCGATACGGTGAACACGGCCGCCACCAGGGCCGCGATCGGGAGCGACCACTGGAACCACTGCGGGAAGGAGTAGAGGTACCCCTCGATCACCCGGGCGACGCCCACGTCGTCCCGCCGCAGGTAGTCGTCGATGTTGTCGGTCAGGTCGCCGAGCATGAAGAGCGGCGCGACCGCGAGCAGGGTGAGGAAGAACAGCCGCGTGAACGTCGTGAAGACGTAGCGGTCGAGCCGTCGGATCACGCGGCGCCTTCGCCCGCCCGGGCACGCCGGGACCGGAAGAGTCGCCCGACCTTCCACAGGATCTCGTCGAACGCGCCCCCCCGTGTCGTGGAGGTCTCCCGGCCCATGCGTCGATACAGGAACACCCCGAGCGCGAGGAAGACGACATTCGTGCCCCACATCGCGACCCAGGGAGGCACGTATCCCGGTTCGGCGAGCTTCTCGCCGCCGATCAGGCCCATCCAGTAGATGGAGAAGATCACCGTGGAGGCGCCGATCACGAGCCCGAGACCTCCGTTGGGGAATCGCGCCGCCAGCGGGGCGCCGAGAATCACGAACACGATGCAGGCGAAGGCGAGCGCGGCCTTCTTGTGGACCTCGACGCGGTACTCGCGCGCGTTGAGCACGCGCTGGTTGTAGCCGGCCGACGCGCCCGACGTCCGCCGACTGGCCTCGAGCGTGACGTAGTCGTAGACGTTCAGCGACGACCCCTCCGCGCCGGTCTGGCCGAAGATGTCCATCGCGGTGCGCATGGAGTTCACGGTCCGCTCCATCGCGGCCACCATTGCCGAGTCCTCGAGCTCGTAACCGAGGGCCCCGTGCACGGCGTCCACCGTGACGCCGCGGACGTCCGCCACGAGCTCGGCGCGCTCCTCGTCCTCCGTCCGGGCGCGTCGTCGGAGATCTGCGACCGTGAGTTCCCGTTCATTCCGCAGGTCGGACGTGCCTCGCTCGAACTCGTCGCCGACACCCGCGAACTGGATCTGCTGCGACGCGAACTCGCTCCGGTCGAAGACGGCGGGATCCTCGCCGCTCGTCTGGAGCGACACCCCGTCGTAGAGCGTCATGTACAGATCCGTCTGGTTGGGCGAGAAGGTGATCCACGCCGAGTCGGCCCAGGTGATCGTCCGCCTGCGCGGGTCGTTCTGGTCCACCACCCGGACGTCCCGCAGCGTGTTGGCCTGATTGTCGATCTCTCGCGCGACGAGGTGGAAGACGCGACGATCCTCACCCGCCTCCAGGCGATTCACGGCCTGCTCCTTCAACACGAGCGTCGGGCTCTTGCGATTGATGTCCTGCAGGAGGTTACTTAGGCGGTGATTCGCCTCGGGCAGGATCTGGTCGTTGAAGAGGTACACCGTCGCCGCAGCCAGAAGGCCGGCGCCCAGCAGCGGGCGAAGGATGTTGCCGGGCGAAATTCCTCCCGCCTTCATGGCCGTGATCTCATTGGCCGACGTCATCTCGCTGAACGCATGAAGCACCGCGACCAGCACGGCCATGGGCAGCGTGAGCGCCAGGGTGTGCGGAAGCGTGAGCACCATGAACTCGGCGATCACCTGCCACTCCAGTCCCTTGCCGCTGAGATCCTCCATCTCCTCGGCGACGGCATTCAGGAACAGGATGCCGGTCAACGCCGAGAGGGCGAAGACGAAGGGGCCGAGCATGGCCCGCACGATGTGTCGGGTGAGGATCTTCATGGGTGGGGAGCAGCCCGAACGGTATCCGCGCCCGCCCCGGCCCTCAAGCTCGTGGCGGGGGCGGCCCGGAGACGGGGCGGCGGCGGAGGTGGAAGCTCGAGGTCCTACACGCCCGTGTGGGGTGTGGTCCTCGCCGCCGCGGCCCTCCTGCCGGCGGTGAGACCCGCGGTGGTCGCGGCCCTCCCGATCGCGGCTCCGCGTCCCGGCCACGCCGCGCGCCCCGAGATGCCCGCCGACACGATCCTCAAGCGGACCTTCGGCCGGACCACCCTCACCGGCCTCGCCCCCGATCGGCCCGTGCGGCTCGGCCTGGGGCCCGCGCCGCTGGCGACGGTGCCGCCGGTGCCCGACCTTCGCCGCCTCGCGCCCCGCGTCGAGGACCTGGCGCCCTGGCTCCGACGCCCCGTACCGACGCCGGCGCTGGACCCCGACTCTCTCGGACCCACGCCGATCGAGCGGCTGGCGACACGCGACTTCGTCCTCCAGAGCGCGGCCCGCGGGGGTGTGGCGCCGCGGCCGCCGCCCGCCGCCCCGGCCGCTCCCGACGCGCCGCCCGAGGACCCCTTCCGGGACCTCGTCATGGAGGTTCGGACGCGCGGCGAGCTGGGCGGCGACTGGACCCGGTTTCGCCCCTGCACGGACCAGTTCCAGGAGTCGTGTCAGCCGAATCTCTTCCCGGAGCTGAGTCCCGATCTGAGCTTCGCCGCTCGCATCAGCGGTACCTTCCTCGACCGGCTCACGGTCGACGTGGACTACGACCAGCTGCGCGAGTTCGGCGAGACGAACCGTCTGCAGGTCACGTACGACGGCGGACCGGATGCGGTGCTCCGCAGGCTCGAGGTCGGAGACGTCGACTTCCGGCTGCCGCAGTCCCGGTTCGTGACCGACGGGATCCCGAGCGGAAACTTCGGATTCCAGATGGAGGGCCAGTTCGGGCCCCTGGATCTTCGGGGGGTGTGGGCGGAGCAGCGGGGCGACCTGAACTCGAGGGAGTTCCGCCTCACGGGCGTCGGGAACCAGCGGCGTTTCGTGCAGGAGGACACGCTGGTCGTGGACGACGCCGACTTCCAGCGGGGGCAGTTCTTCTTTCTCGTCGATCCGATCGAGTTCGAGGAGTACCCGCACGTGGATGTGCTCGCGCTTGACGCCGGCGCGCTCCCGTCGGACGTCGTGCCCGGCTTCGAGCCGCTCCAGCTCTACCGATTCGAGAACGATCCCGCCGCCCGCCAGCAGCTCGAGGGGTACATCCAGGCGGACGCCGTCCTCGGTGCACGCGGCGACACGGTTCGCGAGTCCGGCTGGTTCCGGGCGCTGGTTCCCGGGCAGGAGTACTTCGTCCACCCGAGCGGCCTCTGGGTTGCGCTGCGGAGCCCGCTCACGCGCGACGAGATGCTGGCGGTGACGTACATCACGGCGGTGGGCGACACCGTCGGCGACTACAACCCGGAAGAGATCTACCGGGCAGGCGGGCGTCCGACGCTGAAGCTGCTCAAGGCGACCGACGCGAACCACCAGCCCGGCCGGGCCACGTGGGAACTGGAAATGCACCAGGTCTACCGGGTGTCGGCGTCTCCCGACGTCGAACCGGCCTCCGTGGACCCCGTCATCTCGCTGGGCGAGCCCAGCGCGGGGCGGACCTTCGAGCGGGCGCCGGACGGGCGGGACGTGACCTACCTGCAGCTCTTCGGCGTCGATCGCGAGTCGCCGCTCGACCGCATCGACCCGGCCTTCGTCTACACCCCGGCCGCGGAGCTCTTCCAGGACCCGCCGACGGTGCCCGGCACCTTCCTCGTGTTTCCCACGCTGCGCCCCTTCGCGCGTCCCCCGCCGAACCCCTCGCTGGGCCTCGACGAGGCGGAGGTTCGCGACCTCCTGGGGGACGCCGCGAACGATCGGATCTACGACGCGGAAGATCCGTTCGATCGGATCAACGGAGGGCTGTTCAGGCTCACGATCCCGTACCGAGTCCGGTCGGAGGGCGTCATCTCGACTTTCTCCCTGGGCGCGTTCGGCGTTCGCCAGGGGAGCGAGCGGATCCGGCTCGGCGACCGGGAGCTCGTGCGCGGCATCGACTACGAGATCAGCTACGACGCGGGGCTGGTGACGCTCCTCCAGCCCGACGTTCTCTTCGCCACCGACCCCGACGCCGGCATCCGCGCGACCTGGGAGCAGCAGCAACTCTTCCGGAACGCCCCCACGTCGGTGCTCGGTCTGGTGGGTCACGTCGGGAGCCCCGAGCGGGGCGAGCTCGACCTGCTGGCACTCTACCAGGAGGAGCAGACCGTCGTGACGCGTCCGGTCCTCGGCCTCGAGCCGGGTGCCATCGCGCTCGGGGGCCTCGGGGGACGCGTCGAACGCCGGATCCCCTGGCTGGATCGTCTCCTTTCGGCGGTGCCGGGACTGCGGTCGATCGAGGGTTCGACGTTCTCGCTCGACGGCGAGATCGCGGTCTCGCTGCCCACGCCGAACACGCAGGGCGACGTCTTCCTCGACGACTTCGACGCCTCGGACCGACGGCGCCTGTCACTCCTGTCGTACGACTGGACGCGCGGCAGCGCGCCCTCCGACCCCGCGGGCGTCGAGGCGGTGCTACCCGCCATCCGCCCGGAGACGCTCGGGAACCTGGCGTGGCAGCACACGTGGATCCTGGAAGGTCCGGCCGGCGACTCGGTGGGGATCCACGAGGGCTTCCTCCCCCGGGAGGAGATCGACGGTCAGATCCGGGTGGCGGGGTCGCGGGTCCGCGAGCCCGGGCTCCGGCTCACCTTCGATCCGGTGGGCCCCTCCGGAGACCCCTCGCCCGGTTCCCGCTTCGCCTCGGTGACCACGACGCTCGCCCCGAATGGGACCGACCTCACACAGACCGACTTCCTGGAGTTCTACGTCGCGCGCGGCGAGCGCGCCGCGCTGGTGGTGGACCTGGGGACGGTGTCCGAGGACGCGTACTTCGTGGCGGAGGGCGGAGCGACGTCGGGCACGAAGCCCAACGGCGTGCCGTGGGGCCTGGACCGACTCGACCAGGAGGCCGATCCCGCCCTCGGGCAGATCTGGGGCGACGAGCTGGACCGGATCGGCGTCTGGGGCGAGACGTGCGAGTCCGAGCCGGGCCGGATCTTCCGCCTCGGCGACGAGCGGGCGAACTGCACGCGCGGCAACGGGCGGAACGACACCGAGGACCTGGACGGCGATGGTGTGCTGGACACGGCGGAGCGGAGCCTCCGGTGGGTGCTGGAGCTCGACGGGTCGTCTCCGTATCTCGTCCGGGACGTCGGAGAGACGGGCACGGACTTCCGGCTCTACCGGATCCCGATCCGGGATCCCGCGGCCGTGGAGGTCAACGGACCCGTTACCGAGTCGGACCTCCGGGGCGTGCGTCATGTCCGGTTCACCGTCGTGTCGGACCGATCCGCCGACCTGACGCTGGCCCGCCTGTCGCTGGTCGGGTCGCGGTGGATCCGGCGTGGCGCCGAGGGCGTGCTCTCCGGCATCGTCGGCGACACCGTGGCGCTCGGTGGGCGGGTGGCCGTCGGGCCCGTCTCGCGCCTCACCGAGGGTGACGGCTACGCATCGCCGCCGGGGGTCCTGGAGCAGCTCGCCGATCCCACCATCGCGGTGGGCGGGCAGGGGATCGAGTTCAACGAGCGCGCACTGTCCGTATCGGTCGAGGGGCTCGCGCCCGGCAATCGCGCCGAGATCTACACGCGCTATCCCCAGCGGCCCCGGAACTTCCTCGACTACGGCGAGGCGCGGCTCTGGGTGGTGCCCGTGGCGGGCGACTGGAGTCCCGACGGCGACGTCCGGTTCTTCATGAAGATCGGGAGCGGCCCCGAGAACTTCTATCTGTACCGCACACCGCTTCGCGCGCCCGCCGGAGCGGGGGTGGTGCAGTCCGACTGGCTTCCGGAGGTCGTGGTCGACTTCGACGTGTTCTTCGACCTGCGACGCCGTGCGGAGGAAGAGCTCATCCGGAGACCACGGTCGTCGGGCGATCCCCCGATCGTCCTGTTCAGCGTCGACTCGACCTACGCCGTGGTGCTGCGCGACCGGGGACGGGCACCCGACCTCGCCAACGTCCGCGAGGTCTCGTTCGGCGTGTGGAACGAGGGGGTGTCGGATTTCGACGGCGAGGTGTGGATCAACGAGCTGCGGCTCGACCGCGGCGTCCGCGACGTCGGCCTCGCCGGGAACATCCAGGCCACGGTCCGCGCCGGAGAACTGATCGAGAGCCGCTTCAACCTCACCACCCGCGGCGCGGACTTCCGCCAGCTCCGCGAGAGCCGCAGCAACCAGACCGACCGTCGTCTGTCGCTGGTGACCGACGTCCGGCTGGACCGTCTGGCCCCGTCGAGCTGGGGGGTCGAGATGCCGCTCACCGTCTCGTGGACTCAGCGGAAGCTGGATCCGACCTTCCTCGACAACTCGGATGTTCGTGCGGACCGAATCCGGGACCTCCGCGACATCGGCTCGGGACAGACCCGCGTGAGCCTCGGGTTCCGGAAGGTCACGTCGTCGGACCGCTTCCTCGCGCGCGCGCTACTGGACGGTCTGGGGGCGAGCGTCTCGACGTACCGGAGCGACGCCTCCTCGATCACCTCCACCGTCGACACCCGCGGCTTCGACGCGCGACTGGGGTGGGACAAGCGGATCGCGCCGCGCGAGTTCGGCGCGGTGCCGGGGCCCCTCGAGCCGATCGTCCGAGCGCTCCTGCCCGCCGGGATGGAGCAGGCGCTCCTCGACACGCGAATCCGGTGGGCGCCGGAACGGATCGAGGTGGGCGCGGGCTACGCCCGGCAGGACAATCGCATCCGGCGCTTCGACGCGATCACGACGCTGCCGGGCGACTCGGCCGCGCCGACCACCGAGGCGCCGAGAGAGGACCTCGAGGTCGTCGCGGAGATCGGCTTCCGCCCGGTCGAGTCGCTCCGTGCGGAGGCCACGCTGATCTCCGGGCGGGACCTGCTCGCGCCGGAGCGCGCGGTCGCCGACCCCGAGATCCAGGCGCTGATCGCCGACGCGAGGGGCGGGATCGGGGGTCTCGACCTCGGCTGGGAAACGAGTCGGCGCCTCACGACCCGGATCGCGTGGGGTCCCCGGTGGGTCCCGTGGCTGACCCCGGACGTGACGCTGACCACCCGCTACAGCGGGGATCGGAATCCGACGTTCGTCGGGTTCGACGCGGAGACCGGGCCCGACTCCGCGCGGGTTCTGGAGCGCAACGTTCGCGGCGAGCGGGACCTGGAGAGCCGCTTCGCGCTGGACCTCGCGACGATCCTGAGAGCCCTGGGAGGCATCGAGGACGACCCGGACGACGGGGGCGTGCTCGGGCTGCTGCGCCCTCTGCGGCTCACCATGGAGGATGGGGTGTTCGCCCGCTACAACCGCGACCCCGTGGATCCGGCTACGGCGTTCCAGCTCGGGTGGACGTCGCTGGACGGGTTCCGGATCATCGGCGCCGACACGGCGGCGACGCTGATCGACCGGAGCGCGTCGAGCTGGAGCTGGGGGCTCGCGGGCTCGCGGGCGTCCCTCGACCTCGCGCACCAGCGGTCGGAGGCCGCCACGCTGGACCGCAGGGCCGACCGGGTGGTGGACCGCCGTGTGTGGCCCGACGTGCGGGGCGCGCTGAACGACGTCGGGCTGCCCGAGTCCTGGCGGGCCGTCCTGGAGCGGGTCGCGCTGTCGAGTTCGGTCCGCCGCGCGCGGACGGAGACGGTGTTCGGTCAGGCGGCGCAGACGCGGGTGACCGACGAGTGGAACGTCCCGTGGGACGTGACGCTCACGTGGGTCGGCTCTGTGCGCACGAGCTACAGCGGGTCGGTCGTCGACGGGACCGGGCGCGACCCGACCGGTGACACCGAGCGCGACCGCGCGACCCACCGGATCGCCGCCGAGTCGGCCTTCCCCCTGCCGGAGGTGTTCGCGGTGCCGTTCACCGAACCGGTGCGGCTGTCGGTGGTCGCCACCTACGTGGGCGAGCGTGAGTGCCGGGTCCAGCGGGCCGGATCCGACTGCGTCGCGTTCATCGACCAGATCAACCGCGGCCTGAGCTTCTCGATGGATACGCGGATCCGCGACTTCGAGGTCGGCCTCCAGGCGAGCTACACCGACCGGCAGTCCTACGTCGGGCAGCGCACCGGATCCACCCAGTTCCAGGTGGGGTTGTACGGCCAGTTCGTGTTCTCCGCGGGGCAGCAGGTCTCGCCGGGGTTCTGAGCGCGGCTGGCTGGCGCGTTCCGCCATGCGGTCGCCCGGGGCCGCGTGGCATCGTCGGCCATGACCGAGGAGGAACGCCGTGCCTGGATCCGGACGCTCGTCGTGCTGGCTGTCGTCGCCGCGGCCCGCTGGGGGTGGGCGCATCGGCCGGGAGGTCCCGAGCTGCCCGGAACGGAGCGGGACGTGGCCGCCGCCGTGGACTCCGTCCGGGGGCTGCGCAGCGACGAGGAGCGCCGCGCCCGCCCGCTCGCGATCGGCGAGACGCTCGACCCGAACCGCGCCGACCCGGTCGAGCTGGATCGCCTCCCGGGCGTCGGGCCCGCCACCGCCGAGGCGATCGTGGAGGCGCGCCGGGGCCGGCCCTTCGGCCGGGCCGAGGACCTGCTGCGGGTACGCGGCATTGGTCCCGCGACCCTGGCGAGGCTCGAGCCGTACATCCGGATCCCGCCCGGATCGGCAAACACGGCTCCCACCGGCCGTATCGCGGAGGCGGAGCGGATCGACGTGAACCGCGCCGGGCCCGTGGATCTGGAGACGCTCCCGGGCATCGGTCCGGCGCTGGCGGAGCGGATCATTCTCGATCGGGAGGCGGCAGGTCCCTACGCGCACGCCGACGAGCTTCTGCGGGTTCGGGGGATCGGACCGGCCACCCTCGATCGAATCCGGGGCCGAATACGGGTGAGATGAATCGCTTGCACCACGGGGCGATCCGCCCCTACCTTCCAATTGACTACATTTGTTTCCTGGCGCCCGTGATCGTCACGTGATTGGCCCGTGGTCGGGTGCGTGCCCCTCGAATCCTTAAGAGTTATTCTGCGGTTCGTGGCACCCGCGCGCGCGGGTGAAAGCGAGATCGGACCCCGGAGGAAGACCGAATGGCCACAAGCGTTCAGGACCGAATGGGGGACCTGTTCGTCCGTGAAGGCCTCATTACCGACGAGCAACTTGCGGAAGGACTTCGCGAGGCGCGCACACACGGTACCCACCTCGGCTATGCGCTGGTGAAGCTCGGCTTCGTCGAGGAGGCCGAGCTGACGAAGATGCTCGCCAAGCGGTACCGCGTTCCGACGGTCGACCTCGATCAGGTCGAGGTGCCCGAGAAGGTCGCTCGCACCATCTCGGGCGACGTCGCGCTGAAGCACCTGGTCCTCCCGCTCCGAAAGGTCGGACGGAAGCTCACCGTCGCGATGGTGAACCCCTCCGACGACTCCGCGCTCAACGACCTGCGGTTCCTGACCCGGCTCGACATCGAGCCGGTCATTGTGGGCGAGTTCACGCTGAGGAAGCATCTCGAGGGCTACTATGACGTCCAGGAAGCGGACTTCATGGGCGAGATCCTCGAGGATCTGCTCGGTGAAGACGACCTGGAGTTCGTCGAGGACGACGACGAGGACGTCTCCGTCGCGGCCCTCCAGGCCGAGGTGGACAATGCCCCCGTCGTGAAGTTCGTGAACGGCCTGCTCACGGATGCGGTGAATCGGGGCGTGTCCGACATCCACATCGAGCCGTTCGAGAAGGAGCTGCGGGTGCGCTATCGCCTCGACGGCGCGCTCCAGGAGGTGATGAAGCCGCCGATCCGCATGAAGGCGGCGATCATCTCCCGCATCAAGATCCTCGCCGACCTCAACATCGCCGAGCGTCGGGTGCCCCAGGACGGGCGCATCAAGCTCCGGATGAAGAAGAAGGTCGTGGACTTCCGCGTGTCGACGCTCCCCGTGGTCTTCGGCGAGAAGATCGTGCTCCGGATTCTGGACAAGGGGAACCTGACGTTCGACCTGGCCACCTTCGGCTTCGAGCCCAAGGCGGAGCGCGACTTCTTCCACGCGATCGCGCAGCCGTACGGAATGGTGCTCGTGACGGGTCCGACGGGGTCGGGGAAGACGACCACCCTGTATTCGGCCCTCTCCAAGATCAATGCGATGGAGACGAACATCATGACGGCCGAGGACCCGGTGGAGTACAACCTCCACGGGATCAACCAGGTGCAGGTCCGCACCGAGATCGGCATGTCGTTCGCCCGGGCGCTGCGTGCGTTCCTGCGGCAGGACCCGAACATCATCATGGTCGGTGAGATCCGGGACCTCGAGACGGGCGGCATCGCGATCAAGGCCGCGCTCACCGGTCACCTGGTCCTGTCGACCCTCCACACGAACGACTCCGCGGCCACGGTCACGCGTCTCATCGACATGGGCCTCGAGCCGTTCAACGTGGCGTCGGCCCTGAACCTCGTGACCGCTCAGCGACTGGTCCGTCGCGTCTGCGACAAGTGCCAGGTACCGGCCGAGTACGACGACGAGTGGCTCAGCTACGCGAAGATCCCCACCGAGTGGCTCGAGAAGCACGCCAAGAACATGGTGCGCGGCGAGGGCTGCGAGGCGTGCGAGGGCCTCGGCTACAAGGGACGGCAGGGGCTCTACGAGGTGATGGCGATGTCACCCGAACTGCGGAAGGCGATCATGTCCGAGGCGAGTACGGACGAACTCCGTGAGCTCGCCCGCTCGCAGGGGATGCTGACGCTCCGCGAGGACGGACTCAAGAAGGTCGAGCGCGGCATCACGTCGCTCGACCAGGTCGTGAAGGAAACCACGGTCTCGGACTGATCCGAGGGCTCAACTCAACACGGGACGACAGGAAGCATGGCCGCCCAACCAGCACAGCCGAACGAGGCGCCTGCCGTACAGACCGATGCGGCGCAGGAGCTCTCGTTGCGGACTCTCCTCCAGGAGATGATCGCCAAGGGCGCGTCCGACCTGCACTTCACGGTCGGCGAGCGACCCAAGATCCGGATCGACGGAGACCTCAAGAACGCGTCGTACCCGCGTCCACTCGCGCCCAAGGACACGCTCGCGCTCGCCTACTCGATCCTGACCGAGAGCCAGAAGAAGCGGTTCGAGACCGAGGACGAGCTCGACTTCTCGTTCGGCGTGCAGAACCTCTCGCGCTTCCGTGGCAACGTCTACAAGCAGCGGAACTGCGTCGCGATGGCGATCCGGCAGATCCCGTACGAGATCAGCTCGGTCGCCCAGCTCGGGCTGCCTCCGGTCGTGAGCAAGTTCGCGGACCGCCCGCGGGGGCTCGTGCTGGTCACGGGCCCGACCGGGTCCGGAAAGTCGACCACGCTGGCCGCGATGGTCGACAAGATCAATCGGGAGCGGAAGGGCCACATCATCACGATCGAGGACCCGATCGAGTTCATCCATCGCCACAACAACTGCGTGGTGAATCAGCGCGAGGTGGGCGCGGACACCAAGTCGTTCTCCGCCGCCCTGAAGTATGCGCTGCGGCAGGACCCCGACATCATCCTGATCGGTGAGATGCGCGACCTCGAGACGATCAGCGCGGCGCTGACGATCGCCGAGACGGGTCACCTCGTGCTCGCCACGCTCCACACGAACTCCGCCGCGGAGTCGATCAACCGCGTCATCGACGCCTTCCCGGCCCACCAGCAGTCCCAGGTGCGTGCCCAGCTCTCCTTCGTGCTCGAGGGCGTCGTGACGCAGACGCTCCTGCCGCGCGCCAAGGGGCGGGGCCGCGTCGTGGCCGCTGAGGTGATGGTGTGCACGCCGGCCATCCGAGCCGTGATCCGCGACGAGAAGGTGCACCAGATCTACTCGCTCATGCAGGCCGGAAAGAAGCACGGCATGCAGACCATGAACGACGCGCTCCAGAGCCTCTACATGAAGGGCGAGGTCACCCTCGACGAGGCGCTGAAGCGATCGGGCGACCCGGCGGAATTCCTGCGCGCCGTGGGAGAGTCCCCGCCCGAAGGGTTCGCGCAGTCGTGATGTACGAACATCCAGCCGCAACGCCGAGCTACTGAGCCATGCCCGTCTTCGTCTACAGCGCCAGACCCGCCGCCGGGGGAGACATCCAGAGCGGCGAAGTCGATCTCGCCTCGAAGGACGACGTCCTCCGCTACCTGAACCGGCAGAAGATGGTCCCGGTTTCGGTGCGCGAGAAGCCGAAGGGATTCAACATCACCATCGGCACCGGGATCAAGACCCGAGACATCGTCATCTTCACGCGCCAGTTCGCGACGATGATCAACGCGGGTCTTCCGCTGGTGCAGTCGCTGGACATCCTGGCCGAGCAGACGGAGAACGACTTCCTGCGCAAGGTCATTCAGGAGGTCCTCTACGACGTGGAGTCCGGAAACACGCTCGCCGACGCGATGCGGAAGCACGACCGGGTGTTCTCGAACCTGTACGTCAACATGGTCGCCGCCGGTGAGGCGGGTGGTATCCTCGACACCATCCTGCTCCGCCTTGCGACGTTCCTCGAGAAGAACGACGCGCTCGTGCGGAAGGTGAAGGGCGCGATGGTCTACCCGGCCGTGATCGTGACGGTGGCCGTGCTGGCGATCGCGGTCCTGCTGGTGTTCGTGATTCCGGTGTTCGAGGAGATGTTCACGTCGTCGGGCGTGCCGCTGCCGCTGCCGACCCGGATCGTGATCGCGCTGTCCGCCTTCCTGCAGGCCTACTGGTGGGCGGTGCTCGCGGCGATCCTCGCGGCGGTGTTCGCGCTTCGGCAGGCGTACCGGACCGACGGCGGGGAGCTCACGATCGACAAGCTGCTCCTGGCGTCGCCGATCATCGGTGACCTCCTCCGCAAGGCGGCGGTCGCTCGCTTCACGCGGACGCTCGGGACGCTGGTCAGCTCGGGTGTGGCGATCCTCGACGGGCTCGAGATCACGGCGAAGACGTCGGGCAACCGGGTGATCCACGACGCGGTGATGGGCTCCCGGGCCTCGATCGCGGGTGGTGAGACGATCTCGGGGCCGCTCAAGGAGTCGGGTGCCTTCCCGCCGATGGTGGTGCAGATGATCAACGTGGGTGAGCAGACGGGTGGTCTGGACGAGATGCTCGAGAAGATCGCCGACTTCTACGACGACGAGGTCGATACGGCGGTCGACGCACTGCTTTCGGTGCTGGAGCCGATCATGATCATCTTCCTGGGTGTCGTGGTCGGTGGAATGATCGTGGCGATGTACCTGCCGATCTTCGACATGATCAACACGATCCAGTAGCCTCTGGCCGGACACCCGGGCGGGCGCGTCGACGAGGCGCCTGCTCGGGCCGTTCGGCCCGGCGGTCGCCCGGAGATTCTCCGGCGGGTCGCCGGGCACCTCACTTACGTGTCGAGGTCGTCCGAGCCCTCGACACGACACCCTCGCCATCGCCTCGTCGACGCGCCCGCCCGGGTGTCGTCGTGCGTTCGGGTTGGATATGCGGCGCTCGGATGGGGCGGCATAGGGCGCGCTCGGCCGCAGGCGAACCACGCTGGCAGCGGGATTGTGTGGCGCTTAGGATGCTGGAGCGCAGGGCTGCGGCGCTTGGGGAGCGCGGCCGATACGTGAGTTAGGCTGAGCTAGCCTGGAGGCCACATTCGACCGTACATGATGGCCGGAGCACTCATGCTCTGCTCGTGCACAGGCGACACTGTACCTCCGCCCGAGGTCGCTGATTCGACCATTTCCGTGACGGTCGAACGCATCCCACTTCTCACGCTGTCTCCTCAGTGGACGGTCGGCGACGACCCGGATGCCGGCGCCCAGTTCTACATCGTGTGGGAGGCGGCCCGGCACCATAGCGGCGAGTTCCTGGTCATCGATGCCGGGAACGATCGTGTCGTCGTGCTCGATGAGAGTGGCCGACTGGTCCGCTCGTTTGGCCGGGCGGGCGACGGTCCCGGCGAATTCTCCCGGCCGACCGGGCTAGCACTCCGGGGCGACACCGTCCTGGTCGGCGACCAAGGAGATCGGGTCCACTTCTTCTCGATCGAGGGCACGTCCCTCAGCACCTACGTTCTGGGCTTCGATGATCCCGAAGTGAATCGGCTCAGCTTCGTGGCGCGCGACTCGGTTGGGTGGCTGGTCTCGGCGTTGGGCTACTTCCGTGACGAGGCAGACCTCCCTCCGGTGCTACGCCAGCATCTCTATCGCCTCGACCCCGAGGATGGCGCTGTGTCGGCGACCGGCCTGAGATGGAGCTACGAGGAGGAAGGGGTTTGGTCGGACGGTTTCTGGGTCGATGCGCCCTTCGCTCACCGAACGTCGTTCGGCTACGACCGGGAGGGGCGACTGCTCGTCAACGACTCGCCGACCTACGAGATCCGGGCGCTGAGCCCAGACGGTGGGGTCGACTTTCGAATCGTAGCATCGCCGGATCCGATCCCGATCACACCGGCCCTGGTCGATGACTGGTTGGAAGCGAGCCGCTGCACGCCTGAGATCCCCGAGTGTTCAGACCGTCGCATGCGCCTCGCGGCCACGATCGAGAATCCGGATCAGATCCAACCGATCGACCGAATCCGGACCTTCAACAGCGGATTCTTCGCAGTCAGACGAAACGACCTCGACGAAGACCGGTTCGATGGTGAAACGATCCTTCGCTACGACTACTTTTCGCCGGACAGACAGTTCGCGGGTAGCACCGACGGGCTGACGCCGCTTTGGTTCGACGGTGCTGAACTCCTCGCCCTTGAGCGCGACGCCCTCGGTGTGGAACGGATTGTACTCTACAGCGTCGGCTAGCTCAGCCTAACTAGCATTTGCTGCAGCGCGATCAGCATCTTGGGCGTGCTGCGCACGCACCACCTCACCGGTGCGCAGCAGAAATGCAGATCCGTTAGGCAGGGTTCGCGCCTACGACCGAGTAGGCCTCTACGAAGCCGAGCCTCATCGTGGCCCAGCCGACCAATGACCCAACCTGACTCCGCCGCCGAAGCTGATCCCGTCGAGCGGATTCGCGCTCTGGCCTCGGGCGACTGGCGGACTCGCCTCGCAGAGGACGAATGGGTGTTCGCTCGCGTCCGCGCTGACCTAGACCAGCTCACCTCAGTCCGGGCCTATGCGCTGGTCCCCGCAGCAATCGACCTGGTCATCGCAGAGCCCGATCCCGCACTTCGCTGGGAGTTCGGCGCGCTTCTCCTCGGCCTCGCACGCCGATCCGACACCACTGCATTGCCTGAAGGCGAGAGTAGTCGTTGGAGCGTTCTGCTCGACGCACTCCAAGATCACCAAGATCTCGCTCGCCAACTTCGACAGTGGTATCGCCGGGACTAGGAGGGCCGGAGCGCCTGCGGGGCGCGAGCCCTGCCCAACTAGCATTTGCTGCAGCGCGATCACCTTCGAGGATCGCGCCTGCGGCGCTCGACTGGCATCCTGATGCGCAGCAGAGATGCAAATCCGTTAGACGGTGCCCCTTGACCCTCCCAACATGAGCGAGCTGGAGGACCCAGACGTCACAGAGGTCTCGTCCCACGAGACGTCCAGCTTCGTCGCCGACCTACGTGCAGCGGTCGAGCGGCTCCCCGTGTGGCTCAAACCAGCGGTGTTCGGCCCGGCGATTCTGCTTTCTCTCGTTCTGCTACGCGGCGGCATCCTGGTCATACCCGTCGTAATCTTCCTCATCTTCACCGCCCCGGCGGATCTCGGCGCGTTCGCCGCTCTCTTCGGGCTCCTGCTCGCGGCGGCGGCGGTAGGAGGGCTCCTTTACGGCGTGATCGGGCGCCCCCTCCGGCAGTCCTCAGAAGTAGGTCGCTATCCTGCCGGGGTACTCGCAGTGGCTCCGTACATCGCGGGTATCGTTTCTACCCGTCACTACTTTGACCAAGGAGGGCCCTTGCTCGCTGCCTGGTCGCGCGCGGACCTCTGGATCTTCGTGGTCGTCAGCCTCGTCTTTGGCACGGTGGTTGGGCACACGTGGCTCGGGGACACGCAGGAAAAGGACGAGCAGGATCCGTCATCTTCGGGCGCCTAGGGGGCACCGTCTAACTAGCATTTGCTGCAGCGCGGAAGCCATCTTCGGGGGGCGCTGCGCGCCAAACCTTCATCCCGCGCAGCAGAAATGCAGATCCGTTAGACTGCTCATCGGGGAGCGCCTTGAAGAGAGTAGACTTTCAGCTCCCCGAACTAACCCCGCGGAAGTCTGCGGTACTCCTCGAGTACTTCCGCGCTGAGCTCTTGGTGCGGACGACATTCCCGTGGCCTTTTGGCGACTCCTCCGCGCACTTCGACGAAGACGACAACTACGTCGTAGTGGCGGACGCGGAGGTCGATGGTGGGCTCATCCGGTGGGAACTCGTTCAGGCTTCCGACGGTGCGCTTCGTTCTCTTGCGGCCCATGTACCAGCGAGCGCGTCGGAATCGGTCGCCCGGTCAGTCGTCGATGCGGCGATCCGTTCAGCTTTCGCCGAGACCACTCAGACCTTCGTCCAGCGACGAGTCTACGCCTACATCGGCCCGGCGCTGGCCTCGCCTTCGTATTGGCTGTCCCCGGACCTTTGTGTGTCGCGCGTCCTCGATGACGATGAGGGCTCGCTCTATCTGATCAACGCCGAGAGGCTCGTGGCCCTCGACATGAGGGTTGAGGCGGTGGACGCGAGTCATGCAGGGCATCTCGCGAACCTTCGAGCTCACCGAATCTCTGCGCTCCTTTCCCTTGCCCTGGGGGTTGGTCTCTACACAATCCCGCACGCTCAGGTCTGGGTCCTCCACCGAACGGACGGAGACTCGGAGTCGCTCCGACTGAACCGTGGCGCCCACCTACCCGGCCCGCCGGCTGACTTCCCCAAGAAGTCCAAGGACTACCAACCGGCGCTATCGGAGTCCTGGCCGATCTACGGCTTCATGGGCGGCGAGTTGATCGCACTCCCACGAAAGTGGAGAAGCCTCCTCCGCGCGATTGAGGCCGATACCGCAATCGGAAACGCAGTGGATAGCGCGGCCCGCCTCGTGCAGCTCTCGCGGGTAGCGCGAGTACACTCGAGAACAATGGCTCTTGCCTACATGGTCGCGGCAATCGAGTCGATCCCTAAACGGCTTGGGACGGGAGCTTCGTTCTCCGACTTCGCACGCGAGCATTCCCCGGCCGGCGAGGTTTCTGATCACTACCTGGACGCGTTGTATGGCAGGTTCCGCTCCGGTCACTTCCACGCCGGTTCCGATCCGCTCTCCCGTCCCCAGCGCCCTGCCGACATTTCCGATCGTGAGGCGGCTGAGCTCAACGAGCTCGGCTTCTCGGGTATGATGTTTTTGACCGGGGTTCTCAGGAACTGGCTGGACCGTGTAGTCGCTGAGCAGTCGAACTAGCATTTACTGCAGCGCGTTGAGCATCTTGGGCGTGCTGCGCACGCACTTCCTCACCGGTGCGCAGCAGAAATGCAGGTCCGT
The DNA here is from genome assembly GCA_028284495.1 of Longimicrobiales bacterium. Taxonomy (GTDB): domain Bacteria; phylum Gemmatimonadota; class Gemmatimonadetes; order Longimicrobiales; family Gaopeijiaceae; genus Gaopeijia. Next base: position 234,475 of record JANQRP010000003.1, read on the forward strand.
CCGTTAGGTAGTGGATCCGGTTTCCGGAGTTTCCCATGACGCATTCCCAGGTGGGTACCAGGCCACGCACGAGCCGCGGCATCGTCGTGGCGGGCGCGGTGGTATCCCTCGCGGCGTTGGTTCTGGGCGCGATCGCTGTGTCGTCCGTGATCCGCGGTGAGCCTGACGGCTATGAGAATCAGCACATCTCGCGGCTGGCCTCGTCCCTCACCCTTTTCTTCCTCGGCCTCTCGATCGTAGTCAACCAGCTCCGCAACGACTGGGTGAACTGGGTCGTCCTCGGATGTGTTCTCTCCTCCCTTGCCTGGTGGACGTTGTTCCTCTGAGTTGCTCCTCCACTACCTAACTGGCATTCGCTGCAGCGCGATCAGCATCTTGGGCGTGCTGCGCACGCACTTCCTCACCGGTGCGCAGCTGGAACACCGAACCGCTAGATCGCGCTAGGGAGAACCTCTTGGCTGCAAGGACCCTGCTGATAGTCTCGGCTCTCTTTCTGGCACCCGCAGCTGCGGTCGGACAGGACGAGCAACCGCCTGTTGTTCTTTCCTTCTTCTCGGGCCTACAAGAGTACGCCGCGGACCCAGACGTGCCGTCCGCCCAGGAGTACTGGGAACAGGCGCAGGAGTCTGTTTGGGAGTGCTACGAGCCGGCGGCCTATGATGTAGATGGACTCCGAAGCTACGTCGCTGCGGCCCCAGACAACTTGGGGCTCGCGTTTGCCGCGCTCTGTCTTATCTCCACGCATGATCCTGCGTCGGCCTCGGCAATGCTCGACCGTGCCGAGCTCGACACCCTCAGTCCAGAGACCCGATTCTACCTCTTGAGTTCGGTCCCGTACGTGCTCCGCATGGGCGACGTCATGTATCAGGGTGACGGTCGACTCGGGCCGCAGACCCGAGACTTCATCGACCGGCTCCGGCAGACCGTCGACTCGGCGGCTCTCGTGGGCACCGGCACGCTCCACGCCACGCGACTGCGTGACCTGTTCGACTCCCGCGCGGAACACGCCGAGAATCCCGACTTCGGACTCGCTCTGTGGCATCTTTCTGCCTACCTGCTGGGCTCGTTGGACCTTCGTGACCGGGAAATCCTGGCTCCGATGCTCGACATCGAGCTTGTGGGGCAGGCAGCCTTCTCGAACGTGATGGAAGCTCTCAGTCTCGCCGCCAACCGTGACTTCTTGGCAGAGCTTCGGCCCGCCAGCGGAAACGAAGTGACTCTCGAGCTGGAGGTGGCAGCGGGCGCAGCGGCGAGGGCTTGGTGGGAGTCTCACGACCCCACGGGTACCGATGCCGTGCTTGAGGGGTTTGTTGGGGCCGGGTTCGACGTTTCGGCTCCGCTCGTTTCGGTCGAGAACGCCGACGAGTTGCTCCGCGCGGCCGCTCAGTCTGAACAGCATGTGATTCAGTACAACGCTCTGGCAACGCTCAACGAGATCTTCGGAGCCTCGTTCGACCTCGAACGTATCATGCTACACGGGAAGTATGGCATGAGCTTCTTCATGCCCGTCGACCCACACGAGCAGATGGTGGAGCGCGTAGTAGAGTATTGGCGCGGGCAGATCGGGGGAGCGCCCTAGCGCTACCTGACTGGCATCTGCTGCAGCGCGATCTGCATCTTGGGCGTGCCGCGCATGCATCTCCCCACCGGTGCGCAGCAGAGATGCCGAACCGTCAGACCTCTGGTGCAGACAGGCCGATGACAGAGACTTCTCGGGACCTGACGCTCGACTCGGTGGCGGAGTTCCTCGAGCCGTCTCCGTTGCGGCGCACGCTGTGGATCGCTGCAGGTGCCTTGATCGTCGCGGTTGCGGTGATGGGTCTCGTATGGGACGTGTCGATCTGGTCGGCTGCCTTCGCGGTCGTTGGCGGCCTCGCCGGAGGTAGACTCCTCTCGATCGGTCTCCGAGGAGTCCCGCTCCTCGAGTGGGACTCCGAGGGTCTGACGGACCGGACTTCGCTCATTGGTGGTGACCTGTTCGTGCCGTGGAGCCAGATCAGCTCGGTTACGACCAGCTCTCTCCACTCCGGAGTTCGCCTGAACCTCGTCGCGAATGCCGACTGCCTGCGCTCCGCCGGCCCCGGCCGCTGGCTCCAGGCTCGGATGAATCGGGCCCGCGGATTCTCAGGCATCGAGATCAGCCCCACCTTCACGGCGATTGACTACACGTCCCTTGGTCGCTCACTGGATGAAATCGTGACCCGACAGCAGATCGGACGCGTGACCGAGTCTCGCACCCCTGCGAAGCTTCGGCCCGGTGACATGAGCGGGCCGGACCCGAGTTCCGACTAGCCGCTACCGCAGCGCGATCCGCATCTTGGGCGTGCTGCGCACGCATCTCCCCACCGGTGCGCGGCAGAGATGCGAATCCGATGGAGAGAGTCGCGTGAAGACACCCCACCTGTGGTTCTTCCTGGGCCATGCGCTTCTTGCGGCACTACCGTTGCAGGCACAGGACCGCATCCCGAACTCGGACCGTGTCGGGCCGTTCTCCGACGAGGCCCTCGCTTGGTTGGAGACCCCGTGCAACGCCGAGGACGGACGCACGGTTCGCGGGGTATTCCGGGATGATCGGGGCACTCCCGTCTTCGGAGCCTACGTCATCTTCGAGGAGCATCGGTGCGGAGCCCGGGTTGTCGACGGTGTCTACGTCGCGAGGAACGTACCTCGCTCGGAATCTCGGATGTGGTTCGCCACACCCGACCTTGGGGCGGTCCAGCATTGGCTCGTCACGCCTCGGGACACCGTCATCGATCGGATCCTGCCGGCCCGTAACCATGTCCGTGACTGGACCGAGTATCCGAGCCGTCCGTCGGCGCCAGAGGAAGTCGAGGGCATCGCGGGCTGCTACTGGATGGGGCGCGACCTGTATGGGCGAAACCGAAACTTCCGGTTGCTTCAGGATGGGCGAGTGGAGGCGTCCGGTCATGGGCAGCTCATCGAGCCCGGCTGGTCACGGATTGAGGACGGGCAGCGGGTCAAGGTCGTGTTCCTGCGCCTGGGGTCGTTGGGGCAGTCCTCCATCACCTTCGATCTCTCCGAAGTCCCCATCGACTGGTCGGCGTTGCCATCGCTCTACGTGTACGACTCTGACGCCTACGCTTCAGGAGAATGGGATAGCTTCGTCTCGCGGGTAGAGTGCCCGACCCGCGACTCTCCCTAGCTGGCATTTGCTGCAGCGCGGTCGGCATCTTGGGGGATGTGCGTGGCTCGTCCCCCGTCCTGATCCATGGTCACTGTCGCTTCAGCCTTCTCGCGCCATCTCGACGCGTTCCGGGCCAACTGGGACCATCTCTGGTCCCTGTCCTCGGACCAGCTTGAGATCGTCGTCGAGCAGGTCGTCGCCCGGCGGCGTGCGGCCAAGGCCCACGACCGTTACGCCCAGGTCGCGATCGTCGAGGGCGCCAGTCCTCAGCTCGGCGTGGACTCGCCAGTCGGCGAGATGGCTCAGGAGATCGCGTACTACGCGACCCACATCTTCGCCGAGAGCCGCGAGAGCGAGGACCAGATCCTCGCCGAGTTCGCGCGGCTCGAGTTCTTCGATCCGGAGTCAGCCGAGGTGCAGGAGCAGTGGGTGCGGAGCCTCTTCGCACGGGTGACTCGGGAAGGTCTGGGGCGCGCTGAAGCTTCCTAGCTGGCATTGGCCGCAGCGCCATCCGCATCCAGGGCGTGCTGCGCCCGCATCACCCCAGCGGCGTGGTGGACACGCCGAACCGTCCGGCGGCTGGAGGTCGACAGGGTGAAGCACTGGCAGACGATTCCGCTTCTGATGGCGGCTGGCGTCGGCGTGTGTCCGATCCCCACGTGGGCGCAGTCGGAGTGCCGGCCGGTAGGCGAGCAGCGGATCTACACCTGTGTCCACCCGGGACGAGGGCCTGTGATCGTCCTCGCGGCTGGCGCCGGGCAGGACTCGCGCACGTGGGCGGATCTCGTGGGCGAGCTTCGCGGGATCGGCACGGTGGTCACCTTCGATCGGCCCGGCCTGGGTCGAAGCCCGACCGCAGCGGGGCCACGCACACCGACGGCGATCGCCCGCGAGCTCCGCGCGGTGCTGGAGGACCTCGACCTGCAGGACCCCGCCGTGCTGGTCGGCCACTCGATGGGCGGCGTCCACCTGCTGAGGTACGTCGACCTGTTCTCCGGCTCGGTTGCAGCGCTGGTACTGATCGACACTCCGCCATCGACCTTCGAGACCGAGCGGCTGAAGCTGCTGACCGAGGCCGAGCGGCAGGCCAGAGAGCGAGCTCTCGCCGAGGGCAGGGCTCGAGGGCCTCCGATCATCGGCAGGGAGAGGGATGGGGCCGCGTCCGAGGCGTGGACCTTCAGCGCGCTTCCGGGCGGGGTGCCGCTCACCGTGATCGTCGGCGACGAACAGGACTTCGGCGAGTCGGGCAGTGAGGCGCGGCACCGGAATCTCTGGCGTGAACTCTCCGAGGAGTGGCTCGCGCTTGCGACCGACAGCGAGCTGCTGATCGCCGAGGGCAGCGGACACATGGTGCACATCGACCGACCCGACCTCGTTCTTGCGGCGGTTCGGCGCATCATCGCTCGAGGTCCACGCAGACAGTAGCCGAACTGGCATCTCCCGCCGCGCGGACGGCATATTCGAAGTACACAGGCAAGCCACGCCTGGCGGCTACGCCAACCGGAATTCCGAACCCCCGGACGCCGCAGTTCGAGGCTCGCGCCGCCGCCGTCCGACCGGCATCCTTGTGCGCAGCAGACGCGCGAATCCGTCGGGTGACACGACACCCCGGACGCCACTCCGACACCCACCTCATCGACCCCCGCCTTCGCATGCTCGAGCTTCACGACAACGACACCGGTGCCCTGATCGGCTCGGCCACCCCGGAGCAGGTCCAGTTCCTGATCGACAACCTCGAGGAGACGCACTCGGGCGATCAGGACTACTACATCGACGAGCCGACCCTGGAGCTGCTCGAGGACAGCGGCGCGGATCCCGCGCTGATCGATCTGCTGCGAGGTGCGCTCGCCGATCGCGAGGGGTTCGAGGTCCGGTGGTCGGATCCATCGGGCGGCTAGGCTCCAGCGGAGGCCGGTTCAACCACCGGGTTCGGCGCGGCCCGGGGCAACAGGGGTGTCATGGCTGAGATCGAGGTCCGGACCGCCGGAATCGAAGACCTCTCGGGTCACGCCACGATCGGCATCGGCTTCCTCGTGGAGCGTGTGCTCGATCCCGACCCGGGCTGCGGCGGCCTGAGCCTCGTCGAGCGAGCCCTGTCCGAGCCGTGGTGGAAGGACTACGACGCGGAGGCGGGAGCGAGTCCGACCCGTTGGCCGCAGCGCTTCGACACGTCGGGCTGGTCGATCATCTCCGCATGGCAGGGAGCCGAGCGGCTGGGAGGCCTCGTCATCGTCGCGGACGATCCCTCCATCGACATGCTCGAAGGTCGCTACGACCTCGGGTTGATCTGGGACCTCCGCGTCCGGCCGTCTGTGCGGGGTCGGGGGGTCGGGCGTCGGCTCGTGGAAGCGGCCGAGGGCTGGGCCCGCGCTCGCGGGTGCGCCGAACTCAAGGTGGAGACGCAGAACATCAACGTTGCGGCGTGCCGGTTCTACGAGCGGCAGGGCTTCGAGCTGCGAGCGGTGCACGCCGACGCGTACCCGGAGCTTCCCGACGAGCTGCAGCTGCTCTGGTACAAGCACGTCTCTTGAACACGCCACGGGATGCGCCTGCCGCCCGGCATGGCCTGCGAAACGATCCGGCCGCTGGCCGGTACGCCGACGTCAACCCGCCGACGCTCACCGCCTCATGGCTTTCGACCAACTCCTCACCTCGTTCGTCCTCCTCTGGGCGGTCGTCGATCCGATCGGCACCATTCCGGTGTTCATCGCGACGACCGACGGCAAGACGCCGGCCGAGAAGGTCCGGATCGCGAAGATCGCGGCGGGCGCGGCGGCGGCGATCCTGCTCTTCTTCCTCGTGGCCGGAGAGGTCCTGCTGCGCCTCATGGGCGTGCCGCTCGCCGCATTTCAGGTGGCGGGAGGGCTGATCCTGTTCCTCTTCGCGCTGACGATGATCTTCGGCGAGAGCAAGCCCGAGGAGGAGATCCGGCGATCGCGCTCGCTCGAGGAGATCGCGATCCATCCGCTCGCCACGCCGTCGCTCGCCTCGCCCGGTGCGATCCTCGCGGTAGTCCTACTCACCGAGAATTCGCGGCACTCCATCGGCGAGCAGGCGGCCACCGCCGCGATCGCGCTGCTGGTCGTGGCCGCGGCCTACGTGATGATGCGGCTCGCCGAGCGGATCTCCGGCGTGATCGGTAGCGCCGGGGCGAGCGTGCTGAGTCGGGTCATGGGACTCCTGATCGCCTCGATCGCCGCGACGCAGGTGCTGGAGGGGCTGCGCAACTACTTCACCGCCTGAGTGCGTACGCGCGGCACTGAAGCAACACACTCCCTCAACTCGTACTCCTCACGTGGGCTGAACGTGGACACGAGCAAGGGAGTCGAGATGGAGGCGTCGCCGGAGTACGCGGTGGGGTGGGGAACACTCAGCCTGATCAACGCGGGGCTGGCGCAGGGCAAGAACCGGAGTGCGCTCGCGTGGTGGTTCATCTCGCTGTTCCTGGGCCCGATCGCGACCTTCCTGATCGTGGTCCTGAGTCGATCCAACGGGTGACGCCGCCCCGGTAGGGCGAGCGGGGTCGGCACGACCCCCTTGAGGCCGAGGCCATACCGGCGAGATTGCAGGCTTCCTCGTCGCCGACCTCGAATTCACCACTCCCGTGGAATCGCTGCTCCTCGGACCCGTCGGTCCGCTGCTCGTGTTCACCGCGCGGCTCGTCGACGTGCCGCTCGCCACCATTCGCACCATCCTGATGGCGCGGGGGACCCGCGGCTGGGTGCCCTTCATCGCGTTCTTCGAGTCGCTCTCGTGGCTGCTCGTGGTGTCGAGCGTGATCGCGGTCATCGACCGGAGCCCTTGGATGATGCTCGCCTACGCCCTCGGCTTCGCGGCGGGGAACCACGTGGGCATGGTGGTGGAGGGTCGTGTGGGGCTGGGGCTGGTGAGCACGATCATCCTCACGCGCTCGGGCGTCGAGGTCGCGGAGGCGCTCCGTGAGCGCGGATTCGGCGCGACCGAGTTCCTGGGGCAGGGGCGGGAGGGCCGGATGGAGATGGTGCTCTCCGTGGTGCGCCGGAAGCGCGCGATGGAGCTGGAGCGCGTGGCTCACGGGTGGGATCCCGAGGCGGTGATCGTGGTGGGCGAGACGCGCTCGCTCCGAAACGGGGTGCTCCAGCGACGGCGGTAGCCGGTCTGGCGCGACGCGCAGGGGCGCGGACAGGTTGTCGGGTTGGTGACTCACGACCCGCACCCGCACCCCCGACGCCCGTGAACCCCGTCCCGATTCGCCGCGCGGCCTGGCTGTCACTCGTACTCGTCGTTCCGCTGTTCGCGTGCGCGGAGCCGTCGGCCGACACCCCCGAGGCGCCCCCGGACCCCGCGACCGACGCGGAAGCCCCCGCCCCGACGGAGGCGCCGGTCGAGGCGACGTCGCTTCTGGGTGAGCCCCTCGAGCGTCCCACCGTGACCGGCGAGGCGCTCGCGACGTACCGGACGAACCTCGAGACGGCGATGGCCGACCGCGAGGCGAACCCCGACGATCCCGACGCCTGGATCTGGGTGGGTCGGCGGCTGGCCTACCTCGGTCGGTACAACGAGGCGATCGACGTGTTTGCCGAGGGCATCGAGCGCTGGCCGGAGGATCCGCGCTTCCTCCGGCATCGGGGGCACCGTCGCATCACGGTGCGTGATCTCGCCGGCGCCGAGGCCGACCTGACGGCGGCGTGGGAGCTGATCGAGGCGTCCGGCGAGCCGGATCAGGTCGAGCCCGATGGGCTCCCGAATGCGCGCGGGATCCCGGTCAGCACCCTCCACTCGAACGTGCGCTACCACCTCGCGCTCGCGCGGTATCTCCAGGGGAACTTCGAGGGTGCCGCGGAGGCGTGGGGCGCGGACGTGGACGCTTCCGTGAATCCGGACATGCTGGTCGCGAGCAGCTACTGGCTCTGGCTGTCGCTGAAGCGGCTCGGGCGGGACGACGAGGCGGCGGCAGTGCTCGACGGGATCGATGCCGAGATGGACATCATCGAGAACACCTCCTATCACCGGCTCCTGATGCTGTTCGCGGGCGATCTCGAGGCGTCCGATCTGATCGGTGCGGGTGAGGATGCGCTCCAGAACACGACCACCGCGTACGGTGTCGCGGCGTGGCATCTCGTCAGCGGTCGCGAAGCCGAGGCGGGCGAGATGTTCCGCGGAATCGTGGAGGGAGACGGGCCGTGGGCCGCCTTCGGCTACGTCGCCGCGGAGGCGGACCTCGCCCGGTGACCGGGATGTCGCCCGGCTTGGAGGCGAGGCGCCCGGTCACCGGCCTGCCTGCCACCGTCGTCGCGATCGCCTTCGCCACCTTCCTGTCCGGGTGCGGCAGCGGCGTGGGTCAGGAGCCCGCCGGCGCGTCCGTGACGGACAGCGCCGGCGTACGGATCGTGTCGAATCCGAGTTTCGACCCACCGGACTGGCCGGTGGGCACACCGACGCTGACGCTCGGTACGCTCGACGAGGAGGGCCCGGAGCAGTTCTACGGCGTGGCCGGCGCGACGTGGTTCGAGGGGTCCGACGGGCGCGTACTCGCGCTCGCCGACATGGCATCGGCCGAGATCCGGCTCTTCACGGAGGAGGGTGCCTGGATCGAGTCGTGGGGACGCCGCGGCGAGGGCCCCGGTGAGTTTCAGGCGATCGGCCCGATCTGGCGCCTGCCGGGCGACAGCCTGCTCGCATGGGACGGCCGACTGGAGCGGATGACCGTGCTCGCGCCGGACGGCGAATACGTCCGCCAGTTCCGTCGACCGCCGGTGCTCAACGCCGACCCGGTCGGTCGATTCGGGGACGGGTCGATGCTCTTCGCCGGGCCCCAGTTCGCGATCGGGGACGGTTTCCGGATGATCGACCTCGCCCTCAGCCGCGTGGACGCTGACGGTACGGCGGACTCGCTGCCGGCCCAGCCCTATGCGGAATACGGGCAGGTGGGGCCGCCGGGTAGCAAGATGATCTCCTCGCCGATGTTCGCCCCTCAAACGGCGGTGGCGGCCGACGCGGAGGGATACTGGGTGGCCCGCGGCACGCACCCGCACGTTCGTCGCTACGCGCCCGACGGCACGCTCCGCATGATCGCGCGCTGGCCCGACAGCGACCGCACGGTGACGTCTGCAGCGGCCGAGCGGTTCCGCGAGCGCGCCCTGTCCGGCCTGGAAGGGCGGAGTCTCGAACTGCGGAGTGCCCAGCTCGAGGACCAGCCGGTGGCGGATCGATTCGCCACGACCGGCTACGCGATCGCGGGCCATGACGGCGAGCTCTGGGTCACCGGCCCCGACTGGCCTCCGAACGACTCGACGACCACGTGGCGGGTGGTCCGGCCCGACGGGTTCCTGGCGGGAAGCGTGACGCTGCCGAAGTTCCCGAACCGGTTCATCCCGCTGCATGTGGGAGTGGACCACGTGATCGGCAACGTGCGGGACGAGCTCGGCGTCGAGTACGTGCACGTCGTCCCGATCGATCGGGGCGGGAGCTGACGCGGGCTGCGGCGCCGACTCGCGACCCCGCTTCGGCCCGCTAGAGCTCGAGCTCCTGTCCGATCCCCCGCCCCCGGGCGCGCTGGTAGATCAGGATCGCCGTGGCCATGTCGTCCGCCGCGAGGCCGAGGTGCATGGCCATGGTCCGATGCGCCGCGTCCTCCCGGCCCGGCGCCGACCCCGCGACCACGTTCCCGAGGTCCGCGTGGGGATGGGGCGTGTCCCCGAAGTATCCGAGCTCCCGGTAGTACGCCATCTGGCCCACATCGTCGGTGACGAGCCGGTCGATCTCGCGGAGGGCCGCGCCGCTCCAGTAGGAATCGAAGTCGACGGCGGCGGCGAACGCGCCCCGGTCGAGCCATCCCGCTCCGATCGTGGCGTGCGGCTCCCGGAGGATCGGGCCACTGGTGACGACCAGGTCGAGGCCCGAGACGGCGGCGCGCGGATCACCCGCCACCTCGATGTCCGTACCGGCCACGCCCCGCATCTCGTCGGCGAAGCGCTCGGCGACGCCGCGGTCCACGTCGTACGCGACGACGCGGTCGAGCTCGAACACGGTCGCGAACGCCTCCAGGTGGCTCCGTCCCTGCACGCCGCACGCGAGGAGGCCGAGTGAGCTGCTCTCGGGGCGAGCGAGGTACTTCGCGGCGAGTGCGGAGGCGGCCCCGGTCCGCTTCGCGGTGATCCAGGTGGCGTCCATGACGGCGATCGGCAGACCGGTGTCCGGATCGTTCAGCACGACGAGCCCCGCCACGTACGGGAGGCCCCGCGTCGGATTGTCGGCGTAGGCGGACACCCACTTGATGCCGGCCGATCGCAGGCTCGGGATCCAGGCGGGCATCGCGTGCAGAAAGGAGTCCGGGCCCGGGTGGATGCCCGGCTTCGGCGGCATCTCCACGCCACCCTCGCCCTTCTCGCGGAACATGCGGTCGAGGGCGCCGATGATCTCCGCCATCCCGAGCCCGACGCGCTCGACGTCGGCGCGGCCGAGGTAGAGAAGCGAGCCGCTCACCGCCGCCGCACGCCGCACGGCCGGCCTGAAGTCGCCGCTCCGCTCACGCGTCGGTGTCGAGCGGGAGTCGGCCCTCGATCCGGCGCAGCGTGTCCCGAATCTCGGTCAGGACCTCGAGCGCTCCGCCGTCCCCGGCCGGCGCCCCCAGTGCGCGGTCCGCCGGCGCTCCGCCACCGTCGCCGACTCGATCGACGACGAGGTCGCGCTGCTCGAGCACCGCGTCCCGGAACGCTCGCGCATTCCGGACCCCCACCAGCTGGATCGCCGCACCGGCGGTCGACTGCCCCGCCGTCTCGATGCGAACGGCCTGGAGGTCCATGTACCGCATGATCGGACCCTCGACGAGCCCCACGTCCGTGATCTTGTCGAGCGGAACGGTCATCTCCTTCCGCACCATGATGCCGCGCTCGACCTTGAGCGACTTCTCGGTGAGCGTGCACGACATCCGCTCGAGATAGCGTGCGGTGATCCACTGCCCGCCGATCCACCAGAACGGAAGGAGCACCACCCCGATGATCGTGGCGAGTAGGATGATGGTCCCGTTGAGGAGCCAGTAGCTGCGGACCTTCGGGTTGAACTCGGCCTCGATCAGCGTGCGTGTCTCGCGCATCTCGTCACTCCTCGGGGGCCTCCCGGATCGCCGGTGCGGGCGTTCGCCACGATGCCCCTCTGATCGGGTTGCAAGTTTTTCGAGACTCGAAACGTAACCCATCGCACGGCAGGACGTGGGCGTCCCGAGGCATCCATCTGGCGGAGCTCCCGCATCCGAGAGTAACGTCGGCGTCAGAAGTCGACCTGCTCGACATGGCACGTCGGAGGGAGGAGGGGGATGGAGGATCTGATACGGGACGTCCGTGTGGCGTTCCGCGGTTTGATGCGTTCCCGGGGGCTCGCGCTCGTCGCGATCGTGACCCTCGCCGTGGCGATCGGTGCGACCACATCGATCTTCAGCGTGGTCGACGGGGTGCTGCTGCGCCCTCTCCCGTATCCCGACGCCGATCGAATCGTCCGCGTGGGTGCGCTCACCCTGCCGGACCAGGGCGGTGGCGAGGCTCCCTTCTCGGATCGGGGCTACTGGCACTTCCACGATCAGAACCGGGTCTACGAGGCGTTCGGCGGGTTTTCGGCCGGCACCCAGCAGGCTCCGCTGACGGGAGACGGCCCGCCGCTTCAGGTGAATGTGGCGCTCGTGACCGCGAGCGCATTCGACGTGATCGGTGTGCCGCCGATGCGCGGACGCCTGCCGACCGCCGAGGAGGACGCGCCGGGTGGAGCGCCCGTGGTTCTCGTCAGCCACGCCCTCTGGGTCGATCGCTACGGCGCGGATCCGGGGCTCGTCGGGCGGATGCTCGACATCAACGGCACCGGGCGCGAAGTCATCGGCATCATGCCACCGGGCTACGACTTCCCGAATGGTGAGATCGACGTGTGGGCGCCCCGCCAGCTGGATCCCGCCAGCGAGAACTTCGGAGGGCACCACATCTTCGGGGTCGCGCGGCTCGCGGAGGGCATCACTGTGGAGGCCGCGACCGGCGATGCCGAGGCGTTGATCGGCCGGTTCGACGAGCTCGGGTATACCCAGCAGTGGTTCCAGACGATCTTCAGTGGCGAGGCCACCGTACGCACCCTGAAGGAGGACATCGTCGGTGACTCTCGGCAGCCGCTGATCATCCTGCTCGGAACCGTGGGATTCGTCCTGCTGATCGCCTGCAGCAACGTGGCGAATCTCCTGCTGGTACGGGCCGAGACCCGGACCCGCGAGCGCGCGGTCCGCATGGCGCTCGGCTCCGGTCGCGGTCGCCTGGTCCGTCATGTGGTGACCGAGAGCGTGCTCCTCGGACTCATCGGGGGCGCGCTCGGCACGGTACTCGCCTTCGTGGGCACTCGGATTCTCGTGGCCTTCGGCCCGGCCAGTGTGCCCCGTCTCGATCAGATCGGGATGAACGGGACCGTGCTCGCCTTCACCCTCCTCGTATCCGTGGGCGCCGGCCTTCTCTTCGGCGCCTTCCCAGCCGTGCGCGTGGGCTCCCGCAAGGCCGTCACCGCGCTCAGGGACGGAGGCCGGGGATCGACGATCGGCGCGGACCGGCATCGCGCCCGCTCGGTGCTCGTCGTGGGACAGGTCGCACTCGCCCTGATGCTTCTCGTGGGATCTGGCCTGATGGTGCGGTCCTTCCAGGAGCTCAGGTCGGTCGATCCCGGATTCGACGCGGAGGGCGTGCTGACCTTCCGCGTCTCCACGTCACCCGCCGAGTACCCGGACGCCGAGGCGTCCGCCAGGTTCTTCGATGAATTGCGCGGGGCCCTGCTCGACCTGAACGGCGTGGAGGAGGTGGGCGGGATCAACACACTGCCCCTCTCGGGCGGCGGTGCGGTGCTGACGGCGCAGATCGACGAGTTTCCGACGCCTGAGGACGAGTTCCCGCCCGTCTTTCTCGCCCGGCGGGCGACCCCCGGCTACTTCGCCGCGATGGGCGTCCCGGTGATCGAGGGACGGGAATTCACGGCGGACGACCACCTTGCGCGGACGGGGGCGATCATCATCAGCGCCTCGGTGAAGCAGGAGTTCTGGCCGACCGAGAGCGCGCTGGGCAAGCGGATCACCCACCAGGGTGCGCCGGCCCGCGTCGTCGGCGTGGTAGGCGACCTGCACGACACCGGCCTCGACGTGGACGCGGAACTGTTCGGCTACAAGCCGATGCTCGACTCGGTGGGAGGAGCCGTACGGCCCATGACCATGGTCGTGCGGACCGCGGGGGATCCGACCGATCTCGTGCCCGCGGTCCGGAGCACGATCGAGCGGCTCGACCCGCTCATGCCGCTCACGGACGTACGGCCGCTCTCGAGTTACGTCGACCAGTCGCTGAGCCGGACCACCTTCACGATGTCGCTGCTCCTTCTGGCCGCGGTGGTCGCTCTGTTCCTCGGATCGGTGGGCATCTACGGCGTGCTGGCCTACGTCGCGTCGCAGCGCACGGCCGAGATGGGGATCCGGCTCGCCCTGGGCGCCGACGGGGGGACGATTCGGACCATCATTCTGAAGCAGGGGCTGGGGCTCGCCGCCGTGGGGGTCGCGGTGGGTCTCGTCGGCGCATTTCTGCTCCGCGACGCGCTCGACTCGCTGCTGTTCGGCGTGTCGGCGCTCGACCCTGTCACGCTCGCGGGCGTGTCGCTCGTGTTCCTGGGGGTTGCGGCGGTGGCCAGCCTCGTCCCGGCGATCCGGGCATCGAGGACACCGCCCGCGATCGCGCTGCGCGCGGACTGACCGGGACCGGTCGAGTCGGCCCCGGTCAGTACTTCGCCAGCGCGGGGTCCACCTCGTCGCGCCACGCGAGGATGCCACCCTCCAGGTTGAGGACGTCCGTCACTCCGGCGTCGGCGAGCCGCGCTGCTGCCGCCCGACTCCGGCCACCGGACTTGCAGTAGACGACGACGGGGCCGGCCCCCGAGCGGAGTTCGTCCGCCACGTTCAGGATGCCCGCCTGCGGGACGAGCCGTGCCCCGCGGGACCCGAGGTTGGCGATCTCCCACTCGTGCGGCTCGCGGACGTCGATGAGCGTCAGCGACTCGCCGTCGTCGAGCCGGCGGGCCAGCTCGGCGGCCGTGATGCCCGGAACGCCGGTCTCCTCGGCGTGCCCGCCGGCGGCGTCGACACCGCAGAAGGCCTCGTAGTCGATCAGCTCCGTCACGGTCGGATCATCGCCGCAGACCGGGCACTCCGGATCGCGATCGATCGTGAGCGTGCGGAGCGAGAGGTCGAGGGCGTCCAGCAGATGCAGCTTGCCGACGGGCGACGTGCCGGCGCCGACGATCCACTTGATGACCTCGAGGGCCTGGAGCGACCCGACGATCCCCGGCAGGACTCCGATCACCCCGCCCTCGGCGCAGTTCGGCACGAGCCCCGGCGGGGGCGGGTCGCGGAAGAGGCAGCGGTAGCAGGGGCCGTCCTCCGCGGCGAAGAGCGCGACCTGACCGTCGAACCGCAGGATCGAGCCGTACACGTACGGGATCCCCAGCAGGACGCACGCGTCGTTCACGAGGTAGCGCGTCGGGAAGTTGTCGGTTCCGTCGACGACGACGTCGTAGTCGCCGAGGATCTCCAGCGCGTTTTCCGACGTGAGCCGGGTGGGGTGGAGTACGACCTGTACGTGCGGGTTCACGTCGGCGATGCGATCCCGCGCCGACTCGAGCTTGGGCCGCCCGAGATCGCTGGTGCCGTGAATCACCTGACGCTGGAGGTTCGAGGCGTCGACCACGTCGTCGTCGACGAGCCCGAGCGTGCCGACGCCCGCCGCGGACAGGTAGAGCCCCAGCGGCGAGCCGAGCCCCCCCATCCCGACGAGCAGCACGCGGGCGGCCTTGAGCCGCTTCTGCCCCTCGACCCCGACCTCGGACAAGGGGAAGTGTCGCGAGTACCGGAGCAGCTCGTCCGGAGAGAGGTCGGGCAGGGCGGTCAAGTCAGGACGGTCTCCAGCAGTTCGGCGTTGTAGCCCACGACGAAGGTCCGGCCGGTGCGGAAGCTCGGGGCTCGGAGCGCCCCGGAGCGCCCCAGCATGTTGGCCAGCAACTCGTCGTCGGCGGGTCGATCGTTCTTCAGGTCGAAGCGGACGACCTTCCGACCCTTCGCCACGACGAGCTCGTCGATTCCGTCGAGCAGGTCGAGGGCGTCGGGGCCCTCGATCTTCTCGCGAGTGGCCGAGCGAACCTCGGCGGTCGCGATCGAATGCGTCTCGAGAAACTCTCGAGTTCGGGTGCAGCTCGTTCAGCCAGGGCGATGGTAGCGCCACTCGAGGGTATCGGTCATGCGTCCGTGCGTTTGCGGTGTCGGAGGGTGCGTCCGCCTACGAGAACCCCGACACGGACGCCGGGTTCAATTTCCGACCCGGGTCCCCTCCATCAGCCGGAACGGCGGCGACCACCGCGGCTCGGTGGTGCCCGGTGCCACGCCGAACATCCGGATCTCGTAGCGACCCGTCGCGTTTCGGGCCTGCGCCTCCGTCGTGACGACCGTCATCGAGGGCTCCACCTCGAGTACGTGCCCGCCTCGACCTTCACGCCGTTCAGCGTGATCGGCCTGTCGACCGAGAGTTTCGTGGCCCAGTTGGCGCCCGGGGTCCAGATCGGCTCCCAGACCACCGCCCTCGTACCGTCACACCGGGTCGACTGCCGCCGACTTGCGCGGGTATTGCGGTCCTTGGACCTTTCTTCATCGTCGGACCCCGGTGGTATGCCGCCCGGACGAGGGTCCGCCCCCCCACCGGCGGACTGCCGGAGCCCTCTCCACGTCGGTCAGACCTTCTTCGTGTCCAACCCTGCGCGTGTACTGCTCGTGGAGTGGAACGTCGACGGAACCGTCGGCGGATCGCACCAGCTGCTCTACGACCTGGTCCGATGCCTCGACCGCGAGCGTTACGAGCCGGTCGTTCTGTTCTATCAGCGGAATCGATTCTCCGACCTGCTGCGCGAGAAGGGTGTCGAGGTCGTCGAGTTCGACGATTCCGCCGAGCTCGAGCGCCGCATCCGCATGGAAGGTGGGCGGGTGGAGCGCTACGTCGACTACGGGGCGGCGGTCGTTCGGCGCATGAACGTCATCCGGTCGCACCGGATCGATATCGTGCACCTCGTGAACTCGCCCCTGGGCGGAGCCGACGACTGGCTTCCGGCCTCGCGGGCGACCCGGATTCCGTGCATCGCGACCGCGTGTGGCCTCCTGCCGCCGGAAACGAGCGGGATCCAGAGTGTGCTCATGCGCGGGTTCGATCGGATCCTGGCTTCGAGCCGGGCGGTCGAGGACCAGCTCGCGGTCCTCGGCGTGCGCGGAAACGTGGAGGTGGTCCATCTGGGTGTGGACGTGTCGGCGTTCCGATCGTCGGTCGCGCGGACCCCGGAGGAGGTGCGGGCCGAACTGGAGGTGCCGCCCGGGCGGATCCTCGTGACCATGGTAGGCAACATCCGACCCTGGAAGGGGCAGCACGTCGCCGTCGACGCACTCGCTCGACTGCCGGCGGTCGAGCGGGACCGTTTCTTCCTCGTGCTGGTGGGACGGACGCCCGAGGAGTCGGCGGACTACGCCGCCGAGGTCCGGGAGACGATCGGCCGGACGGGGCTCGACGCGCACGTCCGATTCCTGGGCGCACGCCTCGACGTGGCGGACCTCTTCAACGCATCGGATCTCGCCCTGCACGCCTCGGTGCTTCCCGAGCCCTTCGGCCTGGTTCTGGTGGAGGCGCTGTGCGTCGGGACCCCGGTCATCGCGGCCGATCGGGGCGGACCGCTCGACATCCTGACCGACGAGACCGGCTGGTTGTTCGATCCGGAGGATCCGGCCGAGCTCACCGGACTGCTGGCGCAACTCGCGAACGCGCCTGGCCACCTGGCGCGGATGTCGGGCCCGGCGCGGGAGCATGCCGAGCAGTTCAGCGCGACCGCGATGGCGGATCGGGTACAGAGAGTGTACGCGGACGTCCACCCGAACGGTGGCGGGTGAGCGAACGTCGATGAGCGCCCCTGACGTGTCGGTTCTCCTCGCCACGCGAGACCGTGACTTCGTGCTGGCCGGCACGCTTCTCCACATGGCGCGGGTGGTCGAGGCCTCCGAGGCGTCCGTCCAGATCGTCGTGGTCGACAACGGCAGCGACGACACGACGGCATCCGTCCTCGAGTACTTCGAGGGGCTCCTCCCGCTGGAAGCGCTCTCCGAGCCGCTGCCCGGCAAGAACCGAGCGCTCAACCGGGGCCTCGACGCGGTGGAGGGTCGACTGGTCGTGTTCACCGACGACGACGTGATTCCGGCCGACGGATGGCTGGACGCCCTCGTGCGGGCGAGCCACGCCTGGGAGGCCCACGACATCTTCGGCGGCCGGGTGCTTCCGAGGTACCCGCGGGGGCGAGGACCGGCGTTCCAGGACCGGGAGTTTCTCGAGTGGGCGTACTCCCACTGGTCGCCGGAGCAGGACGAGGGACCCACGGAGTCGCTTCCGCTCGGGCCCAACTTCGCCGTGCGGGCGAGTTCGCTGACGGACTTCGAGCTCGACGAGACCATAGGGCCCGGCACGTCGTCGGGGGCCATGGGCTCCGAGACCACCTTCATCCAGACGCTCCTCGACCGCGGGTCGAGCATGGTCTACGTACCGGGATCGCTGGTCGGGCACGTCGTCACCCCGCACCAGCTCAGTCGCCCGTACCTGATCCGGCGGGCGTACCGGCTGGGACGGGGGATCGTGCGGTGGGGCGGCCACGACCGGAGTCCGCGGATCGGAGGTGTGCCGCGCCACCTGTGGCGCGAAGTCGTGTCGACGTGGGTCGGCGCGAAGCTGCCCTGGCGGGGCGAAACCGATCGGCTGCGTTCGAGACTGGCCCACGAGCGGGCCCGGGGCCGGATCGACGAGTACCGGTCGGGTGGCGAAGACTCGAATCGAGGATGATCCGCATGCGACGACCATTCACCGTGACCACCCTTCTGATGATCCTGACCCTCGGCGGCTGCTCCGGCGAGGGTGGCGACGCCTCGGAGGTGTCCGACCGCGAGCGACTCGAGGCCGTCGGGAACTCGGGACTGCCCGGCGCCGACGGGATCAATCGCGCCCTCGAGGCGTCGGACCAGCTCGACGCCCGCGCCCAGGCGCACGACACCATCCGCTGACGCGCCGCCCGCCGACACCGACGCCCGGCTTCGCCGCAGCGGGAACCGGATGCGGCGGTCCCGCGTTCCTGCGGGCATGAGCGACTACACCCCCATCGATTGCGGCATCCACGACCGTCTCGAGCTGACGGCCGTACGGCGCGTACCGGTCTCGGTGCAGTACGTGGACCCCGACGGATCACCCCGGACGCTCACCGGGGTGCGGCTCGAGACGATCCGTGTGGTGGACGGCGCCGAGTTCGGCGTCTTTTCCCGAAGGGGAGAGGACGACGTGGAGATCCGGCTCGACCGCATCGGGGCGGTGATGACCGGAGATGGCTCCGTGTTTACCGTGAGCCGGCCTCCCGCCGCACCCGGATCAGGCCCTCCTGCGCCGTCGACGCCACCAGCGTCCCGTCGCGCGTGAAGTAGGTTCCTCGCGCGAATCCGCGCCCCCCGCCCGACACCGGAGAGTCGACGATGTAGAGCAACCAGTCGTCGATTCGGAAGTCCGCGTGGAACCAGAGCGAATGATCGAGGCTGGCGACCATCATCTTCGGGTCGCGCGCGCTCCGCCCGTGTGGCCGCATCGACGTGACGAGAAGCCCGTAGTCGGACGCGTAGGCGAGCACGGCCCGATGGTGCATCGGGTCGTCGTCGATCGGCGTCGTGGTCTTCACCCACATCATGCGGCGAGGCTCTCGCGGCCCGCTCCCGAGTGCGTAGTCACCTCCAACGGGCCGGAAGTCGAGGGGACGATCCTGGGTGGCGACTTCACGCAGGCCGCTCGGCAGTTCGTCGGCGTGCTCCCGCACGATGTCGAGTTCATCGCGGAGGTCCTCCGGGGGTGGCACGTCGGGCATCTCGAGCTGGTGCTCCAGCCCATCCTCGCGCCGGTGGAAGGACGCCGAGAGGTTGAAGATGGCGTTGCCGTGCTGGATGGCGGTCACTCGCCGCGTCGTGAACGACCCCCCGTCGCGCAGACGGTCGACGAAGTACACCACCGGACTCGCCAGATCGCCGGGCAGGATGAAGTAGCCGTGCATCGAGTGGATGGGACGGTCGTCCTCCACGGTTCTCTGCGCGGCCACCAGCGCCTGAGCGAGCACCTGGCCCCCGTAGATCCGCTTCGTGCCGATGTCGCGGTTCCGCCCCCTGTAGATGTTGTGCTCGAGCGGTTCGAGGTCGAGCAGATCGACGAGGTCGGCTGCGGGAAAGGCCATGGCTCGGGTGTGGTGTGGCAGGATGGGTGGCGTCCGCCGTGTGGCTGCCGGCGGCCACGGAAGATACACTGCGTCGGCGGGCTGCCGGGACCTGCGCCCGTGTTTCGCCGAACCACCACCGTCGACCTCCGCCCATGGCCCGCGTCGCCCTCGTCACCTGCGCCGACATCCCCGAGATCGACCACGACGAGGCGCCGGCGCTCGAGGCACTCCGTGGGGCCGGGCACGAGGCGGAGGCGCTGGCGTGGGACGGGAGCGGTCGGGACCACGATCCCGCCGGGTTCGATCTCTGCGTGCTGAGGTCGACGTGGAACTACATCTGGCGACCCCGCGACTTCCTGGCCTGGGTCCGCCACGCGGCAGCGGTCTCGCGGGTCTTCAACCCGCCGGACGTGGTCGAGTTGAACCACCACAAGCGATACCTCGTCGACCTGGCCTCCACCGGGGTCCCCACCGTCCCCACGGTGCTGGTGCGGGCCGGCGACATCGTGGATCCGGAGCGCCTCGCGCGCGACGCGGGGTGGCCGGACGGCGAGGGGGCCGGCGTCGTCGTGAAGCCCGCCGTGGGCGGCTGGTCCTGGAACGTCCGCGCGTTCGGCATGGATGGGATGGTCGGTGCACGCGCGGCGATCGGAGAACTGACCGCGCTGGGTGACGTGCTCGTGCAGCCCATCGTGCCGGCGTACGGCTCGGGTCGGGAGCGCTCCATCGTCTGGATCGACGGGGAGGTGACGCACGTGGTTGCGAAGGGTGCACGACTCGACGGCGAGGAGGAGTCCGTGCGGCTCGGCGCGGCCCCCACGGACGAGGAGCTCGAGCTCGTGGACCGCTGCCTCGGCCCCCTGGGAGACCGGCTCATGTACGCACGGGTGGACGTCGTGCCCGATGCCGACGGGCGGCCCGTGCTCGGTGAACTCGAACTCATCGAGCCGTCGCTCTGGTTCCGGCTCCATCCCGCGGCCCTGGATGCGTTCGTCGCGGCGGTCGAGCGCCGGCTGCCGTGACGTCCGCCTCGCGCCTCGCGCGCCGCGCGGTCAGGTTGCGGAGATGATCATGCACACGCTTCTCGCGCAGTCGCCGCTCGCGCAGGCCGCGGACTCCGTTCTCGCGAGGGAGGAGTCGTTCTTCCGCGCGTTCGGCACGCCCGAGTTCCTGACCAAGGTGCTGGTTTCGGCCGGTGTGGTGATCGCCCTCGTCGTGATCCGCCGGCTGGTGATCCGTCTGGTCGACGCGCGGATCGAGAATTCCACCACGCTCTACTGGTGGTCCAAGGCGTCGGGCTACGCGGTCTTCGCGGTCAGCCTGCTGTTCGTGGTTCCGATCTGGGTCACCGAGTTCCGATCGATCGGGACGTTCCTCGGGCTCCTGACGGCGGGCCTCGCGATCGCGCTCAAGGACCTCGTGGCCGACCTGGCGGGATGGGTCTTCATCCTCTGGCGGAAGCCCTTCGAGCTGGGCGATCGGATCGAGATCGCGGGGCGGGCCGGCGACGTGGTGGACATCCGCCTCTTCGCGTTCACGATCATGGAGATCGGCAACTGGGTGGACGCCGATCAGAGCACGGGACGGATGATCCACGTGCCCAACGCCAAGGTCTTCACGGACTCGCTGGGCAACTACACCTCGGGATTCCCTTTCCTGTGGAACGAACTCGGCGTGATGGTCACCTTCGAGAGCGACTGGCGGGCCGCGAAGCAGATCCTGAAGGAGATCGTGGAGGAGGTCACGGAGGGAATTCCGCAGCGGGCCGAACGGACGCTCCGCACCACCTCCCGGCGTTTCCTGATCCACTACAGCAAGCTCACACCGATCGTCTACACGAACGTGAAGGACAGCGGCGTGATGCTCTCCGTCCGCTATCTGTGCGACCCGCGCGCCCGGCGGGGGACGGCCGAAGGCATCTGGGAGCGGATCCTGGATCGCTTCGCCGAGAACGATGCGATCGATCTCGCGTACCCGACCCAGCGCGTGTTCCTGAACCCCATCGAGGGGCAGGAGGGCGCACGGAGCGAGTGGCCGGGGGCCACGGACCGTTCGCATCCCTGACGGGTTTCCCTCTCGACGATGAGCACCTCCCCGTCGACCCGGGTCCCGGACGCGAATTCGCCGTCCGAACTCGCCCGCCTCTGGCGACTGCTGCGCCCCTACCGCTGGCGCATCGCCGGGCTCGCGGCGCTGATCTCCGGCACCGCGGCGCTGTCCGCGGCCTCCCCCCAGTTCGTCCGCTACGCGCTCGACACGGTCATCCCGTCGGGCGAGCCGCGGCTCTTCGGGCTGTTCGCGGCGGTGTTCGCCGGGTTCTACGTGGTGCAGGGCCTGATGCAGTACGCCGGCATGTATCAGAGCTACGCGTTCACCCAGTTCGTGGTGTCCGACATCCGCATGCAGGCCTACCGCCGGCTGCTGCGCCTTCCGGCGTCGCACTATGCCGAGGAGCGGTCGGGGTCGCTGACGTCGCGGGTGGTCAACGACGTCAACGCGCTCGAGGGGATGATCCAGGCCGGCGCCACGCGACTGGCCGGCCAGCTGTTCTCGATCGTCGTGATCGCGGGCATCCTGCTCTGGATGAACTGGCGGCTGGCACTCGTGAACCTCGTCGTGATGCCGCTCGTGGCCGCCATCACACGCTACTACCAGGTGCCGCTCCGGAAGGCCGCGCGCGAGATCCGGAAGCGCGTGGGCGAGATGAACGCCGTGTCCACCGAGGCGGTCGGCAACATCCAGGTGGTGAAGTCGTTCGTCGCGGAGCCGCAGGAGGAGGCGCGCTTCGCGCGGGAGAACGACGCGTACGTCGAGATGAACCTCGACCGCCGGAAGGACGTGGGGTACATGGAGGGGTTCATCACCCTGACCGCGCAGCTCGGGATCGGTGCCCTCCTCGTGGTGGGCGGCTGGATGGCCGTCCAGGGCACGCTGAGCATCGGTGAACTGACCGCGTTCGTTCTGTACCAGCGGCAGCTCCAGCGGCCGGTCATCTCGGTGATGTTCTTCAACAACCAGCTCCAGGCCGGGATGGCCGCGCTGGACCGCGTGTCCGAGCTGCTCGACGCGGAGCCGGAGGAGGAGGGCGAACTCGCTCGCGTGCCCGCGGGCGACCTGGTGTTCGAGCGGGTCACCTTCAGCTATCCGGGCGCCGAGGCGCGCGCGCTCGACGGGCTCGACCTGGTGCTGCGCGAAGGACGTACGGCCGCGCTGGTCGGCTCGTCCGGGTCGGGCAAGACGACGGCGACCCGGCTCATCGGGCGCTTCCATGATCCCGACGAGGGTCGCGTCACGCTCGGCGGCGTGGACGTCCGCGAGCTTCGACTGGCGGCACTCAGGACGGCGGTGGCGCTCGTTCCTCAGGAGCCGACCCTCTTCAGCGGTACGGTCGCCGAGAACATCGGGTACGCCGATCCCGGGGCGCCTCGCGAGCGGATCGAGCGAGCGGCCCGGCTCGCCAACGCGGAGGAGTTCATCGACCGGTTGCCGCAGGGCTACGAGACCGCCGTGGGCGAACGGGGCGTCAAGCTCTCGGGCGGGCAGAAGCAGCGAATCGCGATCGCCCGGGCGATCCTCAAGGATGCGCGGATCCTCGTTCTGGACGAGGCGACGAGCTCGCTCGACTCGGAGTCGGAGGCGGTCATCCAGGATGCGCTGGACGGGCTGTTCTCGCGGAACTCGGGCCTCACGAGCCTCGTGATCGCGCACCGCCTGTCCACGATCGAGACCGCCGACGTGATCCACGTGCTCGAGCAGGGACGGCGTGTCGAGTCCGGGACGCACGCCGAACTGATGGCGCGCGGAGGGCGGTACGCCACACTGTGGGACCTCCAGCATCAGGGCGACGGCGCGGCGACGGCCACCGATTCGTCGCCGGCCGCCGCGCAGGATGCCGCGTCCGTCACCTCGCCCACCCCCGCCGTCGGAGACTGACTCGTGTCGAGAGCGTTCGTGAATGAGGACGCGCAGGGGGTTCCGGAGCCGGATTTCTCCCTCCCGGACCGGGAGTCCGACTACTACGACGAGGCGGCCGCGTGGGCCCTCATCCAGGGCGCGGACGCGGGATACACGAAGGAGGCGGAGCTGGCGACGGGGTACCGGTGGGGTGAGCTGAGGCTGGCGGCCGAGGTCGAGAAGATCCGCGAGGAGGCCGAGGCGGACGATCGGCTCCGGGTGGCGCAGCTCGCCCGGCGCTTCCTCCGGGCGGCCGAGCGGGGATGAGGTCGGCCGTCGTCGGAGCCGCCGCATGCGCGGTCCTGGTCGGGGCGGTTGCGTGCGGCGGGGACGCGGACGACCTCCTTCGCCTGGACCCGCCGCCGCCGGAGCCGGGCGCGCTCCGGATCGAGCAGGACGACCTGCCGGCCTCCTCGATCTCCGTGCCGGTGGACGTGTCCCTGGCGATCCTCAGCGAGGCGATGGAGGGGGCACTCCCGACCTCGATCGGTTCGCTCGACGACCGGACCACGCTCCCCGACAACGATCGCATGAGCCTCGCCTACGAGATCTCGCGCGGCCCGATCGAGACGTGGTTCGAGGACGGACGGGCGCACGTGGCGGCCACGCTCGGCTATCGGGTGCGTGCCTGGTACGATCCCCCGGTCCTGCCGGCGGTCGGCGGGTCGTGCGGGACGGACGAGGACTCGGAGCCGCCACGCCTGCGCGTGGAGCTTCAGTCGCCGATCACGCTCGATCGCGACTGGCGGATCCGGACCGACGTCTCGGCGGAGACCATCCGGCCTGCCTCCGACGAGTCCCGGGACAAGTGCGAAATGACGATCCTCGACATCGACGTGACGGGCCGCGTAATCGACGGCGCCCACGCCGCCCTGGCGTCGCTCGCCGGCGAGATCAACGAGATGGTGTCCGGGGTGGACGTGCGATCCGACTTCGCCTCGTGGTGGGCGACGATCGCGGAGCCGGTCCGTCTGGCGGACCGGGCGTGGCTGGTGCTGTCACCGGACTCCGTGGGGCGCAGCGCCATCACCGCCGAGTCGGGCGAGGTGTTCACGACGCTCACCCTCCACGCCCGCCCGCGGGTGGTGATGGGAGATCGGCCCGACGTGACGGTGTCGCCCCTCCCACCGCTCGACTCCACGGCCGTTCGGACGGACGGCGTGCGGGTCGTCGCGGAGGCCGTGGCTTCGTGGGGCGAGATCACGCGCCGGCTGCGCGAGGAGGTCGTCGGGCGGAGCTTCGAGGCGCGCGGCCGCACGCTGCGGGTCGAGGACCTGATCGTGGACGGGGTCGGTGACGGGCGGGCGTCGGTGCGCGCGGACCTCGGGGGGGACGTGCGCGGGACGGTGTTCCTCGTGGGCACGCCCACCTACGACGCGGGCCGCGACGAGATCCACGTGGACGACCTCGACTTCGATGTCCGGACGCGCGACGCGATCGTCACGGGCGCCGCGTGGATCACTCGCGCCGGGCTTCTCGGCGCCGTCAGGTCGGCGGCCCGATTCCCCGCGGGCGAGGTGCGGGAATGGGCGCTCGCCAAGGTCGAGGAGGGCTTCAACGTCCAGATCTCGTCGCAGGTGCGCCTCGAGGGCAACGCCGACGAGGTCTCGATCGCGTCGGTGCACGTGGGGCCGGACGCCGTCCGGGTGCGCGCGGTCGTGACGGGTGACGCCCGCCTCGTGGTGGAGCCGTCCTGACCGGCCGTCAACCGCCGTCCGACGAACCGAGGTCCACCAGTGCGCGGCGCCCCAGCGGGCGGAACCGGGAGGCGCTGCCTTCGAGAAGCGCCCGGTCGAGCGCGCAGCTGGAGTACCCGATCTGCGTGTCCGGGCCGAGTGCTCCCATGACGCCGGCCACGACGGCCCCACGGACGTGCACGGCGCCGGTGGCCTCGAATCGGCCACGCACGACGACCACGCCGGCGTAGCGGAACGACCCGTCGACGGTCAGGTCTCCGTCCACGAGGAGGACCCCCTGACCGGTCAGCTCGCCGGAGAGGCTCGTGTCACCGTCGAAGTGGACGACGGGGAAGTGGTGGCCGCACGGCCCCGGGGGATCCTCGGGTGTGCCCCAGTGCCATGGATTCGACGGGTCACATCTGCCGGCCCCCGCGGTGGGCGCGGTGCCTTCAGCGGGGATGGAGTGGTCCGCCATCTCCACCCAGGTGGTCCACGCCGGGTCGTCGAGCCACGAGGGCACGGCCTCCACGAGCAGCCCCGGTACCGCGAGCGGAGGTCCCGGACACAACTCACCCGACCAGCCGGGTGGGCTCACGTCCGCACCGTCGATGTTCGCCGAAGCATCGGTCGACGCACTCGATTCGGCGGTCGTGACCGCTGCGGCGGGTCGGAGACCGGGGGTGGTGACGCGACCGGCGAGGCCGACCTCCCGGGCGGCAGCGGCGTGCTCGCCGGGCCGTGCGGAGATGAGTCCGGTGGAGTGGAGGAAGTACATCCGCTCGCCCGTTCGGACCACGTCCACCTGCCAGTCTCCGGCACCCGTCGACCCGGCCACCACGACCGTGTCCGTGAGAATCGCCATCGACCCCACGCCCACGGGCGGCCACGCCTCGAGCGTGGTCGCCAGCCCCGTCTCGGCCACGTAGAACGCCAGGGCCGACTCCGGTGACGTCACGCCACGGCGTGACCCCTCGCGGGCCAGGATCAGACCGCTGGCCGCCACGACCGCCACGACGACGAGGAGCAGCGCCACGGACGACAGGGCGAATCCGCCGCGGACCGACCGGACCCGTCGACCACTCGGCGCATGCCGCGGCACGATTCCAGCGGACTCGGGGACCAGCGACATCGAACCTCGGTGAACACGGGCACATCCGAGGCGGGGACGCCGCGCGCAGCCCGCGTCCGGGGAAACGCCCGGCGACCGTCGCCTCACACGCCCCCGTCTCATTCCAACAATCGTGCCATTCCCGGGTCGCCGAACCATCGGCGTCGCGGCCTGCCTCGCGCCGGCGCCCGCGGAAGAGATTGCCGGTGGGTGGCACACTTGGAGGTTACGCGCCCCCGATCAGGCGGTCGGCTCGAACACCCCCGTGTCGCGGTTCTTCCGGACCCGATCCCAGTCGAAGACCCGACCGTTCATCGTGACGTAGACGCCCGGCGGAAGGATCTGCACCGCCGTGAGCGCTCCGCCCAGATTGAACAGGCCGTCGGAGCTGCCGAAGGCGATGGGGATCATCGCGCCGGTCAGCACGACGGTCTTGTCGAGGTCCCTCGCGGCGATCACGCGGGCCGTATCCACCATCGTGTCGGTCCCGTGGGTGATCACGATCTGGTTCTCCTCGACCTCGGCGCACTGCCGCGCGATCAGCTCACGGTCGGCGTCACCCATGTCGAGGGAGTCGACCATCATCAGCGTGCGAACC
Organism: Longimicrobiales bacterium; assembly: GCA_028284495.1. Classification (GTDB taxonomy): domain Bacteria; phylum Gemmatimonadota; class Gemmatimonadetes; order Longimicrobiales; family Gaopeijiaceae; genus Gaopeijia. Next base: position 261,249 of record JANQRP010000003.1, read on the forward strand.
TCCACGTCGAGGCGGCAGCGGCCCATCTCGAGCATCTCGGCGAGGTTGGTGTCCGCGAAGTAGAGGCGTCCGCGGATCTCGTCGTACTCCTTGTCGAACGTCCCGCCGGTCACGAAGAGTCGAATGGCCATGCCGCGGAAGATAACGTGGCCTCGACGGACCGCGGCGGCGGACCGCGCCTGCAGGCTGCGGCGGTGTTCCGCGCGCGCATCTCGTGCCACCTTCCGGCGCCATGCCCATCGAACCCTTCCATCTCGAGCGCTACTTCGCGGAGTTCGAGTTCGACACACCCGTGCTCCTCGGAGCCTCGGACTGCGAAACGATCACGGTCGGCGAGCTGTTCGAACTCGATCCCGGATCGCTCGAGCGGTTCCAGGCGCTTCCGCTCGGCTACACGCACAGCGAGGGGGCCTCCGACCTGCGCGCGGCGATTGCTGCGACCTACGCCGACCCCGTGAGTCCGGACGACGTGCTCGTCCACGCCGCCGGGGTCGAGGTGGTCACCACCCTGATGCTCGCGACGCTCGAGCCCGGCGACCGGGCCCTGGTCCAGATGCCGTGCTACCAGGTGCTCCGTACGGCGCCGGCGCTCGCGCGGGCCGAGGTGGATCGGCTCGAGACGGATCCGCGTGACGGGTGGCGCGTGAGCGCCGACCGGGTCGAGGCGGCGATGCGTCCCGGCACCCGACTCGTGGCGCTGAACTCCCCGCACAACCCCACCGGGCGAGTGATCGACGAGGGCGAACTGCGGAGCATCTCGGAGCTGTGCGCGGCCAGGGGCGCGTGGCTGTTCGTGGACGAGGCCTACCGTGGCACCCGCTACGAGGGGCCGGTGGACGAGTTTTCCGCGTCCGAGCTCGGCGATCACGTCGTGACGCTCGGGCTCGTGTCGAAGGGCTACGGTCTGCCGGGGTTGCGACTGGGATGGCTGGTGTGCCGGGACGCCGCCCTCCGCGAGGCCGTCGAGCGGGTGAAGGACTACACGACGATCTGTGCGCCGGCGCCGTCCGAGTTTTTCGCCGAGATCGCGCTGCGGCGCCGCGAGACGCTGCTGGGGCGTACGCGCGCACGACTGCGCGACCACCTCGCGCTGCTGGCTCCGGTGCTCCGCGCACGCTCCGACCTGTTCGACTGGGTGCCGCCGGAGGCGGGCCCGGTCACCCTCCCCACGCTGACCGAACGGGGCGTCGCGACCCTGCTGCGGGACGAGCGGGGAACGCGGTCGACCGAGGATCTGGACGATCGCCGGCTCGCCCAGCGCATCCGCACCGAGGCGGACGTGCTCGTGGTGCCGGGGCGACTGTTCGATGCGCCGGTTCCCGCACTCCGCCTCGGCTTCGGGCGCGCGAACTTCCCGGAGGGTCTGGCGCGTTTCGCCGAGTGGCTGGACGGGGTAGCCGGGCCGTGACGGACTGGCTCTCGCCGGAAACCACACTCGGTCCTGCCAGCTGGCCCGCTCTGACCGCTGTCGGCCTCGTGGCGGGCCTGATCAACGCGCTCGCGGGAGGGGGCTCGGTGCTCACGCTCCCGACGCTCATCTTCCTCGGACTGCCCGCCGGAGTCGCGAACGGCACCAACCGGGTCGCGATCCTGATCCAGAACGTGGGGGCGGTGCGGAGCTTCAACCGCCACGACCGACTGGACTGGGGCTGGCTGAAGCTCGGCGCCCCGCCGGCCGTGATCGGTGCAGTGGCGGGGATGTGGATCGCGGTGCAGACGGGTGACGCGGACCTCCAGCGTGTGCTCGCGGTGATGATGCTGCTCATCGCCGGATGGATGGTGTGGAGCCCCGTCGCGCCATCGCCCGACGGGAGCGCGCCGCTGCCCGAGTCCACGGGACGCCGCGCGCTGTTCGTCCTGGGCTTCTTCGGGGCGGGTTTCTACGGCGGGTTCATTCAGGCCGGGTCGGGCTTCATCCTGCTCGCGCTCGCCACCGCCGCGGGCCTCGACTACGTGCGTTCGAACGCGCTGAAACTGGCGCTGGTGCTCTGCTTTACCCCCCTGGCGCTGCTCGGCTTCGCATCGCAGGGGCTCGTGGACTGGGCAAGCGGCCTCGCCCTGGCCGTCGGCAACCTCACCGGGGCACTGATCGGAGTGCGGGTGGCCGTGAAGAAGGGAAGTGCGTGGGTGCGGCGTGTGGTCGTCGTCCTGGTGGTCGTGTTCGCGGCCGTGCTCTGGATCCGGGCGTAGTTTCGGGTCGAAGACGTCCCGGGCCCCGGATCAGAGGCCGAACACCCCCAGAACGGCCCGGAATACCGACCACGCGATCCAGCCCGCGCCCAGGGTCAGCGTGCCGGCAGCCGCGAGCACGAGGGTGGCGAGCGTTCGGCTCTCGGCGCGGAGCCGCTCGGGTTCGGCGACGTGTCGCTCGAGAAGGCGCAGGTTGCGGTCGTTGGCACGCCAGACCACGTCGAACAGGTCGCCGAGCACCGGGACCAGTCCGAAGAGGGCGTCGAGTGCGACGTGGGCGGTCATCCGCGCCAGTGTAGAGGCGGAGACGCCGAGCTTCCACGCGCACCAGAGCAGGTGGCCCGAGAGCATCCACGAGATCCAGTCTCCGAGGCCCGGGACGAGCCCGAGGATGGGATCGAGCCCGATTCGGATGCGCGTTCCGGGGATGGGAACGAGATCGTCGAGCAGGTGCGCGAGCGCCCGTGCCCGCCGGAGTGGCACCGGGATCGGCGACTCGGCGGTCGCCGGCTCCGGGGGGGTGGCGGTGCTGTGAGCGTCGGGGTCGGTGGGGGACATGTCGGAGTCTACACCGCCGCCCGGCGCACGCTACGCCCGGAATGCCACGAGGGCCCGACCGCGAGCGGCCGGACCCTCGTGGGCCCTTCGGTGCCGCGTCGACCCCGGGGGCCGCGCGACGGTGATCGCTACGGCGTGATGACCGCGTCGATCACGTGAATCACGCCGTTCGTGGCCTGCACGTCCGTAGCCACGAGCGTCGCGCCGTCGATCGTGACGGTACCACCCGCCACGGAGATCGGGGCCGACGCGCCCTGAACGGTTTCCACCGACGTGAGCCCGACGACCGCATCGGAGAAGACGCGACCCTCGACCGTGTGGTAGAGGAGGATGTCGGCGAGCGCCGACGGATCCATGAGCAGCGCGTCGAGCGTCCCGGCCGGGAGCGCCGCGAAGGCGGCGTCCGTGGGCGCGAACACCGTGAAGTCGGCGTCGGCGTCGCTCAGCGTGCCCGCCAGCCCCGCCGTCGTGACCGCCGCGGCGAGCGTGTTGAAGCCGTCCTGCGACGCGATCTCGACGATGTTGCGCGTCTCGGGCACCATCACGGCGTCGATCACGTGAATGATCCCGTTGGACGCCTCGATGTCCGTCGTGATGATCACGGCGCCCGAGGCGGTCGGCTGACCACCGCTCTCGCCCACGACGATGAACTGGCCGTTGAGCGTCTCGATGAAGCTCTGGCCCAGGACCGCGCCCGCGTCCTGCTCGCCGGCAACGACATGGTACAGGAGCACGTCGGCCAGGGCGTCGGTGTCGGCCAGAAGCGCGTCGAGTGTCCCTGCCGGGAGCGCCGCGAAGGCGGCATCGGTCGGCGCGAACACGGTGAGCTGCGCGGACTCGTCGGCCAGCTCGTCGTCGAGCCCGGCGGCGGTGGCGGCGGTCAGGAGCGTGTTGAACTGCCCGGCCTCGGCGGCGACCTCCACGATCGTGCCGACCTCGGCATCGATGGGATCGTCGTCGTCGCAGGCCGCGAAGACGGTGACGGCGCCGAGGGCCAGCGCGCCGAGAGTGCGGCGGTGAAGCATGGTGATACTCCCGTATGAAGACTGTTGAGTCGTGTGGAATCGGCACGCCGGTGGGGAGGCTTCTGGCCGTCTCCTGACTCGCGTGCGCCGTTGTATAGGAAATAGTTTTACAAAAGTTCCACGATTGATCCACCCCCGGAGCGGGAGGCGGCTGTGAAACCTCTTGCGGCGGGATCCCGTCCGGTGAATCATGCGGCGCGCATATATGCACGATGCACATTCATGAACGACCGCGGACTCAGCGCGCCGCGACCGACACGGACGCCATGACCACCAGCGATACGCAGGGCATGAGCCCGCTCGACTACCACGTGCTGCTCGCTCTCGCGAGCGGGGCGCTCTACGGCTACGCGATCACCGAGGCCGTCGAGCGCGAATCGGGCGGGGCGGTGATTCCTCGGGCCGGCACCCTCTACCGTGTGCTCGCCCGCCTCGTGTCGTGGGGTCTGGTCGAAGAGCGGGCGGGCCCCGCGGAGGAGTCGCATCCGGGCCGGCCGCGGCGCTGGTACGGCCTCACCGCGGAAGGCCGACAGGCCCTCGCCGACGAGTCGCGCCGGCTCGGAGAAGTGGCGGAACTCGCGATGCGACGGCTCGGCATGGGCCGCCCGTGAACGGACTCGTCCGCCTTCTCGTCCGCCTCCACCCGGCGCGCTTTCGCGAGCGGTTCGGCGCGGAGATGGCGGAGCATGCGCGGGCGGACGTCGAGCGTGCCCGGGCCGCGGGGCCCGGAAAGGCGGTGGCACGCCGCATCGCGGTGCTGGTGGACCTCTCGACGTCGGCGATCGCCGAACACGCGCGGCCCACATGGTCGGGCACGCGCGGGACACGAACCAGGGATGGAGCGGGGACGATGGTGATGGAATGGATTCGCGAGACCCGGCTGGCCACTCGCGCGCTCGCGCGGTCACCCGGATTCACGGCGGCCTCGGTGGCCACGCTGGCACTCGCACTCGGAGCCAACACGGCAATCTTCGCGGTGCTCGACACCGTCCTGCTCGAGCCGATGCCGTACGAGGAGCCGGCCGAGCTCGTCTACCTCGCCGGTTCGATCCCCGGCTCGGACCTGCCCGACGAATTCGGCCTGGGACTCGAGTTCTACCTCGACTTCCGCGAGGAGGCGTCGGGCCTCGAGGAGGTGGCGACCTTCAACCTCTTCACGTCCACCTTCCGGACCGACGACCGCGTGGAGCGTATTCCGATGTCGTCGCCCGACGTGTCGCTGTTCGGCCTGCTCGGCGTCGAGCCGCTGCTCGGCCGCATCGCCGATCCGGAGCGGAACGAGGCGCTCATCAGCCACGCGATGTGGACGAACTGGTTCGGCCAGGACCCGGGCATCATCGGGCGCGCGTATCCGATGATGGACGGCACGACGCGCGAGATCGTGGGCGTCATGAAGGAGGACTTCCTGTTCCCGAACGACCGGGTCATGGTGTGGGTGCCGAACGCCCCCGATCCGTCCACGGTCAACCCGGGGAACTTCGGGTTGAACGTCGTCGGACGCCTCGCAGAGGGCGTCGACCGGGAGGCCGTCCTGCCCGAGCTGCAGGCGATCGCGCGCCGAGCTCCGGAGAAGTGGGGCGGGTCGGCGCGGTACGCGGAGGCGGTCGCGGGCTTCATCCCGATCGTCCGGCCCCTGGAGGAGGAGCTGGTCGGGGAGGCGAGGGCGCCGCTCTGGCTCCTGATGGCAGCCGTGGGCGTCGTGCTGCTGATCGCGTGCGCGAACATCGGCAACCTGTTCGCGGTGCGGGCGGAGGGTCGCGGCCGCGACCTCGCGGTGCGGCGGGCGATCGGAGCTGATCGATACCACCTGATCCGCTCGCAGCTGTCCGAGTCGATCGTGATTTCGGGCGTCTCCGGGCTGGCCGCGCTCGCGCTCGCCTGGTTCGCCATCCCCGCGGTGGTGTCGGCGATCCCGGACGGACTGCCACGGATCACGCAGGTGTCACTCGACACGCGCGCGCTGGGCTTCGCGACCGCGATGTCGCTCGTCGCCGGACTCGCGTGCGGGATCGTGCCCGCGTTCCACGCGTCGCGCCCGAATCTCTCCCGGCTCAGGGACGGAAGCCGGGGCTCGACGCGACGCGGCAGCTTCGGGCGTGACGCCCTGGTCGTCGCGCAGACGGCGCTCGCCCTCGTCCTGCTGACGGGGTCGGGGCTGCTCGTCCGGAGCTTCCAGGCGCTCTATTCCGTCGATCCGGGATACGAGGTCGAGAACGTCTTCACGTTCCAGTTCGCGCCGGAGGAGGCGCACCTCGTCGACGGGCCCACGTGGGCGGCCTTCCACGTCGAGACGATGAACCGAATTCGCGCGATGCCGGGTGTGGAGTCGGTGGGGATCGTCGAGAACGTCCCCCTCGACGAAGGGGTGCGCGGCGTGCGTGTGCGGACGGCGGAGAATCCCGATCCCGAGACCTCGGTTCTCGGAAGTGCGACCCTCGCCGCGGGCGACTACTTCGAGGCCATGGGCATCAGCGTGGTCGCCGGACGCGGGTTCACCGACGACGACGCGATCACGCCCGGAAATGCCGTGGTGAGTCGGACGCTCGCGCAGACCCTGTGGCCGGGCGAGGACCCAATCGGGCGCCAGATCGAGTCCACCGTCATGCCCGACAGCTGGCACACCGTGGTCGGGATGGTGGAGGACGTGCTCCAGTACGACATGCGGGGCGAGCCGGAGCCGCTGATCTACTACCCGATCGTGTTCGAGAACACCGAGGCGCAGGTCACCTCGCCCGGGTACGTGATCAAGACCGAACGCGCGGAAACGATCGCGCCGGACATCCGAGCGCTCGTGCGGGAGATCGCGCCCTCCGCGCCGATGTACAGGACCTTCACCATGAAAGGACTGCTGGACCGCGCGAACGCACCGCTCACCTTCACGATGATCGCGCTCGTGATCGCGGCCGGGATGTCGCTGCTGCTCGGCGCCATCGGACTGTTCGGCGTGCTCTCCTACGTCGTGAGCCAGCGGAGCCGCGAGATCGGCGTGCGCATCGCGCTCGGAGCCGAGACGTCCCGAGTCCAGAGAATGGTCGTGGCCCAGGGCGCGCGCGTCGTGGCCATCGGCGTGGGCCTGGGGATGCTGGGCGCCCTGGGGGTCGGACGCGCCATCGAGGGCCTGTTGTTCGGCGTGCGCCCGCTGGATCCCGGCACCTTCGTCGCGGCCACCGCGGTGATGCTCGCCGTCGGACTCGCCGCCAGCTGGTTCCCGGCCCGGAGGGCTTCGACGATCGACCCCATCGTCTCGATGCGAGTCGACTGATCCGCGGCGGCCGAGGAGCGCGCCGCGGCGGGCGATGCGCTACGGCGGGTCGATCAGTAGCGGTAGTGCTCCGGCTTGTAGGGCCCCTCGACGGGGACTCCGATATACCGGGCCTGCTCGTCGCTCAGTTCGGTGAGCTCCGCGCCGAGGTGCTGCAGGTGCAGCCGCGCCACCTTCTCGTCGAGCTTCTTCGGCAGCACGTAGACGCGCTTGCCGTACTTCCCGTCGTTGCGGGCCAGCTCGATCTGGGCGATCACCTGGTTGGTGAAGCTCGCGCTCATCACGAAGCTCGGGTGACCCGTAGCGCAGCCGAGGTTCATCAGCCGCCCCTCGGCCAGAATCAGGACCGAGTGGCCGTCCGGGAAGACGAACTCGTCGTACTGGGGCTTGATGTTGATCTTCTCGAGGCCCTCGACCCTGTAGAGGCCGGCCATGTCGATCTCGTTGTCGAAGTGGCCGATGTTGGCGACGATCGCCTTGTCCTTCATCCGCGACATCTCGGCGACCGTGATGATGTCCTTGTTGCCGGTCGCGGTGATGAAGATGTCGGCCTCCTCCAGGACGCTCTCGAGCTTCTTCACCTGGAAGCCCTCCATGGCGGCCTGGAGCGCGCAGATCGGGTCGATCTCGGCGATCACCACGCGGGCGCCCTGCCCGCGGAGCGCCTGCGCGCAGCCCTTCCCGACGTCGCCGTAGCCGAGCACGACGCACATCTTGCCGGAGATCATGACGTCGGTGGCGCGGTTGAGTCCGTCCACCACGGAGTGCCGGCATCCGTAGAGGTTGTCGAACTTCGACTTGGTCACCGAGTCGTTCACGTTGATGGCCGGGAACAGAAGCGTGCCGTCGCGCTCCATCTCGTACAGACGCATCACGCCCGTCGTGGTCTCCTCCGACACGCCCCGGATGTGCGGCGCCATGTCGGTCCACTTGGACGGTGTGTCCACGAGCGTGCGGCGCAGGACCGCCAGAATCTCGCCCCACTCGGCCGGCTCGTTCTCGGCGTCGAACGCCGGCACCGCGCCGGCTGCCTCGAACTCCACGCCCCGGTGAATGAGCAGCGTCGCGTCCCCGCCGTCGTCCACGAGCAGGTCGGGGCCCGACCCGTCCGGCCACGTGAGCATCTGATCGGTGCACCACCAGTACTCGGCGAGCGTCTCGCCCTTCCAGGCGAAGACGGCCGGGCCGGTGGGGTTCTCGAGCGTCCCGTCCCGTCCGACCACGGTGGCGGCGGCGGCGTGGTCCTGCGTCGAGAAGATGTTGCACGAGGCCCAGCGCACGTCGGCGCCCAGATCCACGAGCGTCTCGATGAGGACGGCCGTCTGCACGGTCATGTGCAGCGAGCCGGCGACCTTGAGGCCGGCGAGGGGCTTCTCGCCCCCGTACTCCTCGCGCGCCGCCATGAGGCCCGGCATCTCCTGCTCGGCAAGCCGGATCTCCTTCCTGCCCCACTCGTGGAGCCCGAGATCGGCGACCTTGAACGCCGGGCGGTCCGGGGAGGCGCTGGACGGGAGGTCGGTCGCTCCCTCGGTCGACGACGGGGCGGTGGCGTGCTGCTTGGGCTCGGTGACGGCCCCCGGCGTGGCCGAGGACTTAACGGGTGTGGCTGTAGGCTCCATCTATCTGCGTCGGCTCGAGGTGAGGACTTGCGTGTCGGCGAAGTCGCCGACCAGGAATTTCTAACGATCCCCGCACGAGGTGAACCCTCGTCGGGCACCGCCCCATGTGTCCCCGCGACACCTGGGAACGTTCCGGGTCGAGGATCTCCGAACTCCGCTCCCCGCTTGACCTTCCCCGGAGCGCCGGTTCGATTTCGAGGTTGTTCAGGAAGTCTGACACCCCCAGAGGGCGCCACACGTGCATCCAGAACATCCGCATGCAGCGGCTCACGGTCACCACGACCACGAGCCCCACAACGATATCATCTACCCACTGACGATCCCGTTCATCCTCGTCCACCTCGCGGTGTTCGGGGTGTTCTGGACGGGCATCAGCTGGGAAACGGCGGCCGTCGCGGTCGCGCTCTACGTCATCCGGATGTGGGCGATCACGGCCGGATTCCACCGGTACTTCTCGCACCGCAGCTACAAGACCTCGCGGTGGTTCCAGTTCGTGATGGCATTCATCGCCCAGTCTTCCGCCCAGCGGGGCGCGATCTGGTGGGCGGCGATCCATCGCCATCACCATCTGCACTCCGATACCGAGCAGGACATCCACTCGCCCGAGCACGACGGGTTCTGGATGTCGCACGTCGGATGGATCTTCCGGCCGCGCACGAGCAACGCGGACTATTCGTCCGTGAAGGACCTCACGCGGTACCCGGAGCTGGTCTTTCTCGACCGGTGGCACCTGATCCCGCCGGTGATGCTGGCGGTCGGCCTCTTCATGTGGGGCGGGTGGGAGATGCTCGTGGTCGGCTTCTTCATGAGCACGGTCGCGCTCTATCACGGCACGTTCTTCATCAATTCGCTCGCGCACGTGGTCGGGTCGCAGCGTTATGTGACCGGTGACCGCAGCCGCAACAACTGGTGGCTCGCGCTCATCACGCTCGGCGAGGGGTGGCACAACAACCACCACCACTACCAGAGCGCCACGGCGCAGGGCTGGCGCTGGTACGAGATCGACATCTCGTACTACATCCTCAAGGCGATGTCCTGGACCGGCCTCGTCTGGGATCTTCGGGCCCCGCCGGCCGAGGTCGTGGACAACACGCGCCCGGTCGGACGCAAGGTGCTCGAGAACGTGGCGGTCCAGGTCGCGGCCACGGTGTCGGTACAGCAGGTCGTCGAGGAGCTCCGGCGTCGCTGGGACTCCGACAAGATCGAGGAGCTTCGCGCCGCCGCCCGGCAGGCGCGTGACGACGCCGAAGCCCGTCTGCACGAGATCTTCGACTCGATGCACCTTCCGGAGGTACCGTCGGTGGACGAACTCCGGGATCGGGCCCGCCAGATGTTCGCGGACTCTCCGTCGCTCGACGATATCGCCGTGCGCGCGCGCGAGCTGACCATCGAGGCGATCTCCGCGCGGCTTCTCGAGCTGTCGCCCAACTCCGCCTGATCTTCTCCCGGTCACTCGGCCGGATCCTGAACCCCGAAGGATGAGCCATGGATCTACTGCAACAGTTCGTCGACTTCATGAACGCGAACGTCGTCGAGGCGGGGATACCGGCCGGCGAAGAGAAGATCCCGTTCATGGTCCTCATGCTCATCGGCGTGGGGCTGCTTCTCACCGTGCGGACGGGGTTCGTGCAGGTGCGGCGGCTCGGGCACGGATTCGCCGTCGCGACCGGCCGGTACGACGATCCCGACGAGCCGGGTGACGTCACGCACTTCCAGGCGCTGACCACGGCGCTGTCGGCGACGGTCGGGATCGGCAACATCGCCGGTGTCGCCATCGCGATTCACTGGGGTGGGCCCGGCGCGCTGTTCTGGATGTGGGTGACGGCCGCCGTCGGCATGGCCACCAAGTTTTCCGAGGTCACGCTCGCCCAGCGGTACCGCGAGACCGTCTCGGCCGACGACCCGACCGCCGCGCAGGGTTCGGTGTCCGGCGGACCGATGTACTACATCGAGAAGGGGCTTGGCTCGAAGTGGAAGCCGATGGCGATCTTCTTCGCTGTGCTTCTGATGTTCACGTCGTTCCTCACCGGGAACGCGGTTCAGGCGAACACCGTCGCGGACACCGTCCAGACCAGCTTCGGCGTGCCGATGTGGATCACCGGCCTGGTTTCGGCGGCGGTCGTCGGCGCGGTCATCCTCGGTGGCATCTCGCGAATCGGCCGGGTCACGTCGATCCTCGCCCCGACGATGGCGGCGGTGTACGTGGCCGGAGCGCTGTTCATCATTCTCGTGAATGCCGGCCAGATCGTCCCGGCCTTCTCGCTGATCCTCACCGAGGCGTTCAACCCGAGTGCCGGGATCGCCGGTACGGGTGTCGGCGCGTTCCTCGTGACGCTGATGTGGGGCGTCCGCCGCGGGCTCTTCTCGAACGAGGCGGGCCAGGGCTCGGCTCCGATCGCCCACGCGGCGGCCAAGACGGACGAGCCGGTGTCCGAGGGTGTCGTGGCGCTGCTCGAGCCGTTCATCGACACGATCGTGATCTGCACGATGACCGCGATGGTCATCATCATGACGGGCGTCTGGAGCGAGACCCATCCGACCGAGATCACGCTCCAGGGCGGTGACCTCAGCTGGGTCGAGTACTCGGAGTCGGGCCGCTACGCCGGCACCGACGCGCCGACCCAGCTGTCGATCGTGAACGGTGTGCAGGACGTCGAGGCACCGGGGACTCCGCTGCTCGCCTGGCACGAGGTGGCGGTCGAGGAGTTCTTCGTGGACGAGGGCCGGACCCAGCCGTTCAGCGGGACGATCGATCCCTCCACCGGGATCGCGACCGCCACGGACGGGACCGAGTACACGTCGCTGCACGCGCTCGCCGTCGAGAGCGGTGCGCCGCTCACGCTGCTCGGCTTCCAGGAAGGACTCCCCGGAAGCTTCGGGGGTGGCATCGTGATCCTGTCCGTGATGCTCTTCGCGGTGTCGACCGCGATTTCCTGGAGCTACTACGGGGACCGTTGCGCGTACTACCTGTTCGGGCCCGCGGCCATCCTGCCCTTCAAGGCGATCTTCGTGGCGATGCACTTCTTCGGCGCGGTCGTGCCGCTGGCCGTCGTCTGGTCGCTGGGTGACATCGCGCTGGCGATCGTCATCATCCCGAACCTGATCGCGCTGCTGTTCCTCTCGGGTCAGGTGAAGGAGATGACGCAGAGCTACTTCGAGCGGAAGCCGTGGGAGACGCAGCCCGGCACCGTCGCGAAGTCCCGCTCGGGCGGAGACTGACCCGAGTCGCGGCGGAGGTGGAGGGCGTCCCGGTCAGGCGACCGGGGCGCCCTCTTCTCGTTCAGCGGGGTCGTTCTCCCCGTGCCCTTCGAAGTCGGCCAGCGTGGCCGGACGGAGCTGCAGGTCGATCGCCAGCCAGAGCGTCTTCGACCACGGGTAGGTGAGGACGGGGAACGGGATCATCAACCCGATGAGCGACCACTTGATCAGATCCCACGGCACCGCGGGCCATGTGAGCAGAATCGCTGCGAGCGCGCCTCCCGCGATCATGAACTCCGCCGCGACGAAGTTGATCACGTATCCACCGAGGAAGTAGTCCGGCTCCCGCCGGTCCAGGAAGAGGTGGCAGCGGGGACAGGTGTCGCGCATGAACACCCAGCGCCGGAACAGGCCTCCCGCGCCGCAGTTGGGGCAGCGGAGGCCCAGCCCGCGGAGCGCGTGGCGAGCGGCGCGACGGAGGTCGAACTGCTGGGGCTCGTCGGCCCGGGTGTGGCGTCGGCTCATGATCCCGGAATCTAGCGTGCCGAGCGCTCGTCGTCGTCGCGCATGCGACCCTCGCCCTCGTCCACGTCGCGCCCGTCGAGGGAACGACCCTCGCGGTCGCCAACGATCCGGCCGGGTAGCAGCGCGTCCGGGCCGAAGCGGTCGCGGACGCCGTCCATGGTGCGGTGCAGGTCGCGCAGCCGCTCCGACTCGAACGTCTCCCCGCCGTCGAAAAGCGCGAGCTGCCGGCCGTCGTCCCGCTCGGCGAGATTCGAGAGGCCGACGCCGATGAGCCGCGCCCCCGTGCGCCGCTGACGCCTCAGGTCGGCGAGCAGCTCCCTTGCGACCGGGAAGAGGGTGGAGTCCAGCTCGACCGGCTCCGGGAAGGTGTGGCTGCGCGAACGTGTGGTGAAGTCGCCGTCACGAAGCTTCACGCCGAGCGTCCGAGCCTGGAGCCCCTCGGAACGCAGCTGGCGAGCGACGCCGACGGTGAGCTTCAGCATTCGTCGTTCGAGCTCGTCGTCGTCGTCGATGTCGCGCGAGAAGGTGCGCTCGGCCGAGATCGACTTCCGCGGGTCGCGAGGGTTCACCTCGTCCGACCCGACGCCGAGGGCCCGACGCCGAAGCCACTCGGCACGTCGCTCCCCGAACCACCGGACCAGCCACTCGCGTTCGACCGCCAGGAGGTCGGGTACGCGGCGAAGACCGCGGCCCCGCAGCTCCCCGGCGAGGGTCGGCCCGACACCCGGGATGTCGGCCAACTCGTGCTCGGCGAGGAAGGCGGCCTCCCCGCCCGACGGAACCACATGAACACCGTTCGGCTTCGCGCGGCGGGTGGCGAGCTTGGCCACGAGCCGGTTGGTTCCCCCGCCGATCGACACGCGGATGGCGCTCCGCTCGTGGACCTCCCGCCGGATCCGCTCGGCGGTCTCCTCCAGCGGCTCGCCCCGGAAGAGCCGCTCGGTGCCGGTCAGGTCCAGGTAGAACTCGTCGATCGAAGCGGCCTGGACCACCGGTGCGAGATCCTGGAGGACCTCGCGAACGGCGCGACTTCGCGCCGAGCAGGCGGACCGGGAAACGCCGACCACCATGGCGTTGGGACAGAGGCGCAGCGCCTTGCCGGTCGGCATGGCCGACCGGACCCCGAACGCGCGGCACTCGTAGGATGCGGACGTAACGACCCCGCGACCCGATGCCGACCCGCCGACGATGAGGAGCGCCGCCCGGCCGGCTCCCTCCGGGTCCTCGAGTCGCGCGACCTGGACGAAGAACTGGTCGCAGTCCACGAGGAGAATTCTGCGGGGGGTGGGCGGGTCGGACACGGGGTACGCCGTGGATGTGTGGCGGGGTCGATCAAGGTAGCGAATCGCACGATCGCCGGTCGGGGACCACGGCGCGAGGACGCAGTGAATCCGCCGGAACCGCAGGCCGGACACGGGGTTTCGACATCTTCGACCCGACACCAACGCCTGCGAGGAGACGTTCCACGATGGCCTACCCCTTCGAGCTGCCCGAGCTCGGATTCGCGTACGACGCTCTCGAGCCGCACATCGACGCCCGGACGATGGAGATCCATCACTCGAAGCACCACGCCGGGTACACCAAGAAGCTGAATGCCGCCCTCGAGGGACACGCCGACCTGCACGGCTACTCGGCCGGACAGCTGCTCCGCGGCCTCGACGGCCTCCCGGCCTCGGTCCAGTCCGGCGTCCGGAACAACGGGGGCGGGTTCCACAACCACGCGCTCTTCTGGGACGTTCTCACGCCCGGAGGCTCGGCTGCGCCGACCGGCGGGCTCGCCTCGGCGATCGACGCCGCCTTCGGCTCGGTCGACGCGCTCAAGGAAAAGCTGAACGCCGCTGCCGGATCGCAGTTCGGCTCGGGGTGGGGGTGGCTCGCGATCTCGCCGTTCGGCGAGCTCCAGGTCATGGCGACCGCCAACCAGGACAGCCCGCTTCTCGACGGCTACACGCCGATCTTCGGCGTCGACGTATGGGAGCACGCGTACTACCTGCACTATCAGAATCGTCGTCCGGACTACCTGTCCGCGATCTGGAACGTGGTCAACTGGGACCGGGTCGGCGCGCGCTACGAGGCCGCCAAGGACGGTTGGATCGAGACGGCCTGACCGCTCGGTCGATCGCGGGGCGCCGGACAGATAGTCATTGCGCCTTGTGCGCCGGACACCAAATGTTTATCTGATGTTCGACGTGGCGCGGCACCGCTCACCGCGGTGCCTCGCCCGTTTGTCCGTCCACGTGTACGACCCGAGCCCTGATCGACGATGACGGAATCTCGCCCCTCGACCCGACGCCCCTCGGCGAACGCATCCGCGATCGCCGCTCTGGCCGCCGTGGCGATGATGGTCGCCGCCGCCGGGCCGGCCGCCGCTCAGAGCCTCCGCGGGTCGTCGGCCTCGCTGGACGTCCAGAATCGGGTCGCCGTCGAGCATGACTTCACGTACATCCGGGACGGCGCGCAGGTGGTGCGTTTCGTGAACGCCGGGTACCTGGTCGAGGTTCGCCCCAACCGGGACTTCGACCTCCACGCGGTGTCCTTCCCGTACGCGCGCCCGGAGGCGGAACTCTTCGTTCGCCGGCTCGCGAGCCAGTACCGTTCCGCGTGCGGCGAGAAGCTCGTGGTGACCTCGCTCACGCGCCCGCTGAACCGCCAGCCCAGCAATGCTTCCGACCGCTCGGTTCACCCGACCGGGATGGCCATCGATCTGCGCCTCTCCCGAAACGCCAGCTGCCGCTCGTGGCTGGAGGGTGTCCTGCTGAGTCTCGAAGGCGCCGGTGTGCTCGAGGCGACGCGCGAGCGGTATCCGGCTCACTACCACATCGCGCTCTTCCCGAGTCAGTACCACAGGTACGTCGAGCGGGTCACGGACGAGGCGCCGGCGCTGAAGGAGGCCACGCGGGTGACGGTCTCCACGCAGTCGTATCGGGTGCGCCGCGGAGACTCGCTGTGGGACATCGCCCGCCAGTTCGACACGTCGGTCGAGCAGATCCAGGTCGCCAACGACCTCCGTGGGGCTCGCATTTATGCGGGCCAGACGCTCGAGATTCCGGGACAGACGCGCCAGCAGTAGGGTCGGGTCGCCCCACGGCAGGCCCGCCACCCGTCACTCTGGGGCGACGCCCCAGATCCGCGCCATCGCCTCGACGTACGGTTCGTATACCGCTCGTCCGTCTGCGTCCGGCGTGACCATGTAGGCGGCCTGCCCCGGCCGGGCCGCGATCAGAGCGGCGTTCTCGACGGGCCCCAGATCCCGCACCCACAGGACGTCGGCCTCCGTGAAGGACGGGTCCTCGAGCCGCCACAGAAGGGGATCCAGTTCGAGCGTCCCCGCGGCGTCGGGGCGGACCACGTCGGCCAGGCAGTCTTCGTCGATCGCGACGCGCCCGTCGGCGCCCGCGCGGAAGCGCGCCGTGAGGCCGGGTCCCGTTTCGATCTGGACGATGTCGGGCGGTGATCCCGGGAGCCGATCGAAGTCCAGCGTGGGCGCCTCGCCGCCCCGGCCCGCGCGGTGCGCGTTCGCCCACGCCGTGACGTCACACAGGTCGTTCCGCCGGATCGCCGACTCGACCGAGTCGGCGCGCATCCCCAGAGCCTGCAGCTTGGCCACGGCGCGCCGCGACGAACTGCCGTGCAGGAACACGATCCCGGCGTCGGCCGGCGGCGGATCGATCCGCACCTGAGCGGCGAGGCCGTCGGAGACGCGCGCCGAGGCGAGCCGGGTGGGAATTCCGAAGACCAGCGCGCCGAGCAGCATGACGGCACCGGCGCCCGTCACGGCGCCCCGCCATGCCCCTCCGCGCTCGAGGAGGCGCCAGCCGGTCCAGGCGGCCAGACCGAACCAGGCCGGGAGCGTCTCGAACATCATTCTCGGCCCCAGGTGATACCCGTGATGCCAGTACGTCGCGTTGGCCGCCACGGCGAAGGCGATCCAGGCCGCGAGGACGAGCGGGGCGCGCACCGACGAGCGGGTGGCGGTGCCCCTCCAGGCCAGCACCAGGAGCCCGATCCCGATCGCGACGCCCAGCGGCATCGGCGTCTCGAGGGCCGCGATCCCCGCAAGGAACAGGTCGGCCGCGGACATCCCGACGGCCGCGGGCAGGTCGTAGACGTTCCCCCACGCGTCGACGCGGAATCCCGGCCGGACGTCCGGACCGAAGGTCGCTTCGTATCCCGTGAGGAGCGGATGCCCGAAGCGAGCGGCCTGCACCCGGGCGAGGAAGAGCGCGAACGGAAGACCCGACGCCGTGGCGCCGACCGCCCGGAGGCCGAGGCGACGGAGGCCGCCCGCGCGGCCCCCCGCGCCGTCGACGATCCAGACCGCCATCGGGAAGGCGACCCCGAGCGCCAGCC
>JANQRP010000008.1 GCA_028284495.1 Longimicrobiales bacterium
CCGGCCGACCATGTCGTCGCGATGGGCATCTCGTCGGTCCGGGGGAGTGCCGCGAGCGCACGCCCCACTGCCTCGATCGGATTGGGGCGTCCCCAGTCCACCCACGAGTGGCCGCCGGGACCGCGCACCACGTAGCGGCGTCGCAGCGACCCGATGCCGCCTGTGACGATCCGGGTCACACCGGCGCCGTCCAGCGACACGAAGGCGGCGGCGCCGTGCGCCTCACCCTCGAACAGCGCGCGCACCCCCCGCAGGTCGCCCAGCCCCTCCTCACCGACGGTGGCCGCGACCAGGATGGGAGCGATCGTGCGCACATCGGACGCGGCCAACGTCCGGGTGAACGTCAGCAGGGCGGCGAGCCCCCGGCCGTCGTCCGATATCCCCGGCGCCAGAATCCGGTCGCCGTCCTCCCGAGGTCGCACGTCGGTCCCGGCCGGAAAGACGGTGTCGAGGTGAGCCGCCACCACGATCGGCGCGGCCGTCGGGTCCTCGCCCGCGAGGTGCCCCACCACGTTCCCTGCGGCGTCGATCCGCACGTCCGCGGCGCCGTAGGCCGCGAGCCGCTCGGCCATCCACGCGGCCCGGTCGGACTCGCCGAAGGGCGGGGCGGGAATCGCGGTCACGTCCATCTGGTCCCGGAGGGTGCGCTCGTCGGACTCGTGCACCCCCGAAACCAGCCGCGCGTGCCGCGCGAGCAGCCTCCCTCCCAGGCGATCGCACTCCGGCGTGGCTGGTGGCTGCGCGGGCCAGTGACGCGGGGTGCGGGAGAGATCGTCCATGGCTTCAACATCGCCCTCCGGCCGGGTGCGGGGGAAGTCGGGCGTGCGCCCCGGCACCCCGTCCCGGGTGGCGTCGGCGTGCACGCCATGTAACGCCGCCTCGACGGGTTACCACCCCGTTACAGAACCGCCGCGGCCACCGTTACCGCATCGCACGATCCTCATTGCAACCCAACGTCATACTGAGGGCGAATTCGGGCTGCGAGACGTCGCCGTCCGATTCGCCTTCGCTCGCGAATGCAACCCATGAAATCGATTCGATCTCTTCTGCTCCTCGCCGCGCTGCCCCTCGGGCTCGCGTCCTCCGTTTCGGCGCAGGACGCCACCGGGCGGATCATCGGCCGCGTCGTGGACGCCGCCTCCGCCGAGCCGCTTTCCGGCGTCCAGGTGATCGTCGACGACGGCGTCACGGGCACCCTCACCGACCTCGACGGTCGATTCGTTCTCTCCGGCGTCCCGATCGGCACGGTGTCGCTCACGGCGCAGTCGCTCGGCTACGGCACGAAGACCGTCACGGACGTCCAGGTGTCTGGCGACGGCGTGACGAACTTCAACATCACGCTCGAACAGACCGCCGTGGAACTGGCGGGCATCACGGTGACGGCGATCGCGGAGGCGGGCAGCGCGACCGCGCTCCTCGATGAGCGCCGCACCTCCATCGCCTCCGTCGAGGCCGTGGGCGCCCAGGAGATCGGGCGCCGCCCCGACGGCGACGCGGCGCAGGTCGCGAAGCGGCTCACCGGCGTGACCGTCGCCGACGACAAGTACGTGTTCATTCGCGGTCTCGGCGAGCGGTACTCCCAGACCACCCTCAACGGGGCGTCGCTGCCCTCGCCGGAGCCGGAACGTGAGGTCGTGCCGCTCGACATCTTCCCGTCGGGCTTCCTCGAGAGCCTCACCACCCAGAAGACGTACACACCGGACCTCCCGGCCGACTTCTCCGGCGGCTCGGTGAAGATCGAGACCAAGAAGTTCCCGGATCGCTTCACGGTCCGGGTCGGGGTCGGAAGCTCGTGGAACTCGCTGAGCCAGTTCGAGGACGGCTTCCTCAACTACGCCGGAGGGGGTCGGGACTTCCTCGGGCTCGACGATGGCACGCGGGCCCAGCCCGACGCGATCGTCGACATCCTCGGCGACCTCCGGAGCGGTGAGCGCCTTCCCAACGATCCTGCCCAGCGGATCGCGATCGGGGAGGCGCTCCGCGCAACCGATCTGGCCTTCGCGCCGGGCTCGGCGAGCACCCCGCTCCCGCGCTCGTTCAGCCTCTCGGTCGGCGGTCGCTCCGACTGGAGGGACGACGGAGAACTGGGCTACTTCTTCGCCGGAACGTACTCCGACAACTACACGATCCGCGGCGGCGGCTGCGACGAGTTCGAGCCGGGGTCGATCAACCAGATCGACACCTCGCAGTGCCTCGACTTCGAGCGCAAGTGGCGCACGTCGGCGTTCGACCCCGAGACGGCGGACTTCGCCACCCCGAACGTCGACTACGCGTTCACGACCGGCGTCCGGAACGTCTCGTGGGGCACGGTCGCGAACTTCACCGCGAACCTCTCGCCGTCCCACCAGATCGGTCTCCAGACGACCGTCAACCTCTCCACGGACGACGAGGCTCGGACGTACCAGGGTGCGAACCGCGAGGACATCGGTGGACTCTTGCAGTCCGACCGGTCCCGCTGGGTCGAGCGGCTGCTGCTCTGGGGCCAGCTCGCCGGTGAGCACGCCTCCATCGCCGATTCCCGAATCGAGTGGCGGCTCACCGGGTCGAGCGCCGAGCGCGACGAGCCGTTCCTGCGCGAGGCGGTCTACCTCGAGGACGACGACCAGTACCTCCTCCTCGACCTCGGCGAGTCCGGCCGGTACTTCTCGAGCAACCTCGTGGACGAGGACTTCTCGGCGGCGCTCGACTGGAGCTTCCCCTTCGAGTTCAACCGGAACGACGGTCAGATCAAGTTCGGCGGTCAGTGGCGCGGACGGACGCGCGACTTCGCGGCCCGCCGGCTGTTCCTCGAGTTCCAGGGCGCCCGGATCGCGGACCTCGACGCGGCGCTCCAGAACGGCACCATCGTCGCCAACTCCCCCTCGGGAGCGAGCGAGTTCGCGGTCGACGACCTCTTCGACGACGGCGACATCTACGATGTGGACGACGACCGGATCGCCGGGTACGCGATGATCGAGTTCCCTGCGACGGACGCGCTCGACATCGTGGCCGGGGCCCGGATCGAGGACTACACGCTCGCGCTCGCGACCCGCACCGGCGAGGCGCCGGGCATCGAGACGACGGACGTGGCTCCCTCGCTCTCGCTCATCTACTCCTTCACCGAGGATCTGAAGCTCCGCGCCAGTGGATCGCGGACGATCGACCGGCCGGAGTTCCGCGAGCTCGCGCCCTTCCAGTTCACCGAGGCGACGTCGCTGCGCCAGCTGTTCGGCAACCCCGAGCTGGAGCCCGCGACGGTGACGGCGGGTGACCTCCGGCTCGACTTCTTCCCGGGCGCCGGCGAGATCCTCTCGATCGGAGGGTTCTACAAGCAGATCGAGGACCCGATCGAGAACGTCTTCATCGCCGCGGCGTCCACCGCGTTCTCCTACCAGAACGCCGAGAAGGCCGACATCGTCGGGATCGAGGCGGACGCCCAGATCCGCCTGAGCCGCCTCGGCGAGATCCCGGTCCTCGAGTTCGTAACGGCGCAGGCCAACTACTCGTGGATCGACTCCGAGGTCGAGGTCATCCCGACCGGCTCGTTCGACCCCACCAACACGCGCCGCCCGCTCGAGGGACAGGCGCCGTACGTGGTGAATACCGGTCTCAGCTACGTGGACCCGCTCGGCATCGAGGCCGGTGTGTTCTTCAACCGCTTCGGTGAGCGCGTCGACGCCGCCGGCGGTGCGGGGATCCCCGACATCTACGAGCAGCCCCGCAACGTGCTCGACGCGTCGCTCGGCTTCCCCCTCGGCATCACCGGGGCCCGGGCCAAGATCAGCGCGAGCAATCTTCTCGACGACCCGTACGTGTTCGAGCAGTCGGACAACGGAATCACGCGGGTCCAGAGGCAGTACACCGTGGGCCGTACCATCTCGGTCGGTCTGTCGTGGGAGTTCTGATGCTCCCCAAACTCTCTCTCCAGTACCTGACCAAATCATGAGGAATCATTCGAAGTGGATGCGCCAGGCCTCCGTTCTGGCCCTCGCCGTGTTCGCGATCTCCGCGTGCAGTGACGACGATCCCGACCCGCCGGTTGGGCCCGACGCGCCGGCCGCACCGGTGGTAGCCGCGACGGCGGCGACCGACGCTTTCTCGATCACCGCGACCTGGGCGGCGATCGCCGACGCAGTCGACTACGTGGCGACGCTTGCGCCGGGCGGTGCGGAGGAGACCCTGACCGGCACGACGGTGACCTTCGACAACCTGAACCCCGAGACCGACTACACGGTGTCGGTGGTCGCGCGGAACGCGGGTGGTGAATCGGCTCCCGCCACGGCGACGGCGAGCACGCCCGAGACCGGCCCGGTCTTCTTCGGCCAGGCGGGCTTCAACAACATCATCGCGAACCCCGGGTTCGCCGCCTCGGCGTTCAACTTCGGAACGCTGGCCACGCCCCCGGACTTCACGCTGGCCGCGATGCCCGGCAACTACACGGCCGCGACCATCCAGAGCACCGACCTCATCGCGCCGACCGACGGGCGGGCGCTGGTCCAGACGGCGTACGCCGGAGCGATCGCGCCCGGCACCACGCTCGCGAACGCCTGGTACAACGGGTGGACGGTGTGGGCCGAAGACGGCTCCGACACGCGTCAGAACCTCGGGCTGCCGATGGTGGACGTCGAGGAGGTCAACGCCGACCGGACGTTCTTCGCGGACACGCTCTACCGGCTCACGGCGGCGGTGTTCGTCGGTGACGACTGTGGGCCGGACGGCCCGGGCCCGAACCAGGCGATCGGGTGCAACCCGGTGACGCTCACGATCGAGCCCGGCACCACGATCATCGGTGCGACCGAGGCCAACTCGAAACCCGGAACGCGGACCCCGACGCTGATCATCGCGCGTGGCTCGCAGATGATCGCCGACGCCACCCCCGGGCAGCCCCTCAATGCGCCGGTCCGTCCGACGGCGGCCCAGATGATCGTCTTCACCTCCGAGGAGACGTACCTCGGCGGTACCGGCGGCGCCGGTCAGTGGGGCGGACTCGTGATCAACGGAAACGCCCCGTCCAACTCCGGCGACAACGTCGAGGGTGAGGGCGGCTCCGGCCTCTACGGCGGCTCGAACAACAACCACAGCGCCGGGGTGCTCCGCGGTGTCGGCGTGTACTTCGCCGGCGACGACTTCACGCCCAGCGACCAGCTCAACGGCATCGCGTTCCAGGGCGTCGGAGCCGGAACCACGGTGTCGTATCTGCAGGTCCACTACAACCAGGACGACGGCATCGAGCCGTTCGGCGGCAGCGTGTCGATCGACCACCTGGTGCTCACGGGCATCGGCGACGACTCGCTCGACGGCACCGACGGCTGGCGCGGGTTCGCACAGTTCGTGCTCATCCAGCAGAACGGCGACGACGCCGACCAGGGTCTCGAGATCTCCAACAACGGAGACACCGAGAACGCCTCGCCGCGCAACACCGCAGTGGCCGCCAACATCACGGCCATCGGCGGCAACGCCGCTCAGCTCCCTGCGGGGGCGACGATCGGCGGGCCCGAGTCGGACCGACTGATCGAGTTCCGTGAGGGCTCCTACTGGAGGGTCTACAACTCGATCTTCCAGGGCTTCGGCGACGGGTTCTGCATCACCGACGGGCAGACGATCGCGAACGCGATCGCCCGCATCGGCGGCGAGACGGACCCCACGGAGACGCTTTCGGCGGAGGGACTGATCCTCTGGTCGAACGGAGACGAGAACCTGGGCTGCTGATCGCCCGGTCGGGACCGTGATCGACTGGGGGGCGTGGGCCGGGAGCCTGCGCCCCCCTTTCGATGGCCCACCGTGAGGGGTCCTGCGAGGATGGGCCTGGATGAATCGAGAAGCACCCGGAAACCGGAGCGCGCTGGTGAAAACGGACGGCGGCTGGAAAGTTGTACACGAACGGGACGATTCCTGAGATGATCTTCCCCGCCGGCCCCGCCGCCCGCGTCGAAGCAGCGTCGCCGACGCGGCCACCGGACCGGTGGACCTACCTCAGCGGGGGCGCCATGGACGAAGCCGACCTGATCCACGACTGGAACGAGGTGGGTCCGGCGAAGCGTCCGCCGGACGCCCGCGCTCCGCAGCTCGACGACGAGACACTGCGGGACGGACTCCAGAATCCGTCGGTCGTCGATCCCGCCCTCGACGACAAGATCCGGCTCGTTCATCTGATGGACGAACTGGGTATCCACACCGCCGACATCGGCCTGCCCGCGGCCGGGGCGAGAGCCCGCGAGCAGGTGGTGGCGCTGGTACGCGAGATTCGCGACGCCGGCCTGTCGCTCCGGCCCAACTGTGCCGCCCGCACGGTGGTCGGGGACATTCGGCCGATCGCCGAGATCCAGCAGACGACCGGCGTGCAGATGGAGGTCTACGCCTTCATCGGGAGTTCGCCCATCCGGCAGTACGCGGAGGGATGGACCCTCGACACGATCCTGCATCACGTCGAGGAGGCGGTCCGGTTCGCCGTCGGCGAAGGGCTGTCGCTCGTCATGGTGACGGAGGACACGACGCGGGCGAACCCCGCCGCCGTGGCCGCAATCTACCGTACCGCGATCGAACACGGGGCACGACGCATCTGCCTCGCCGACACCGTCGGACACGCGACGCCCGACGGAGCCGCGGCGCTCGTGCGGTTCGTGAGGGAGGAAGTGGTCGAGCCCAGCGGGGAAGACGTCGGCATCGACTGGCACGGGCACCGGGATCGCGGCTTCGGCGTGGCGAACTCCCTCGCGGCGTGCGAGGCGGGCGCCGACCGTCTGCACGGTACCGCGCTGGGGATCGGTGAGCGGGTCGGCAACACGGAGATGGACCTGCTGATGGTGAACCTCCGGCTCCTGGGCTGGATCGATACCGACGTCTCGGCGCTCGCCGACTACTGCGAGACGGCGGCCCGAGCGTGCGGCGTCGCGATTCCCCACGACTATCCGGTGTTCGGTCGGGACGCGTTCCGGACCGCGACCGGGGTGCACGCCGCCGCCATCGTGAAGGCCCAGGCGAAGGGAGCCGACTGGCTCGCCGACCGGGTCTACTCGGCCGTGCCCGCCTCGATGGTCGGGCGCCACCAGGAGATCGAGATCGGCCCCATGTCGGGCCTGTCGAACGTGAAGCATTGGCTCTCCGTCCACGGCCACGACGCCGGGAACGAGGAGCTCTGCAACCGAATCTTCGCCGCCGCGAAGGCCGGCGATCACACCCTCACCCAGGCCGAGCTCAAGGCACTGATCGCCGGATGACCGGTTCCGTGCTCGGATCGCGATATGCACTCCGCCCTCGAAGGGAAGGTCATGGAAGCCAGTAGCGAGAAGGCCCCGAACAACCCGCGGGTCCTCGTCGTGGAGGACGAGCCCGACATCGCCGCGCTGATCGCGTACCAGCTCACGCGGGAGGGCTTCCGGGTCGAGACCGCCGCCACTGGACCAGAGGCGATGAAGTCGGTGAATCGGGAGATCCCCGACCTGGTCGTGCTCGACCGGATGCTACCGGGCCTGTCGGGTGACGACATCCTGAAGTCGCTCAAAGGGGAGTCCGCGACAAAGGCCATTCCGGTGCTGGTGCTGACCGCCAAGCGCGAGCAGGAAGATCGGATCGCGGGCTTCGAACTCGGCGCGGACGACTATCTGACGAAGCCGTTCTCGCCGCGCGAACTGGTGCTCCGGTGCCAGGCCATCCTGCGCCGAATGTCGGAGACGGTCGCCGCGGGCGGCGGGCGGGTGCTGAAGGAGGGTCCGATCCGCATGGACCTCGGGGCGCACCAGGTGACGGTGGACGGTGAGGAGCTCAATCTCACGCCGACCGAGTTCCGACTCCTCCAGGCGCTCATGGAACGGCGGGGTCGGACCCAGAGTCGTCGCCAGCTGCTCGAGAAGGCGTGGGACGTCGAGTCGGACATCTCCGACCGGATCCAGACCCGCACCGTCGACATGCACATCCGTCGGCTGCGCGCGAAGCTCGACGAGATGGGCGACTGGATCGAGACGGTGCGCGGCTTCGGCTATCGACTGAGGGTGCCGGGAGAGGACGCCTGACGCGAAGTTGATCAGGTGCGCATCCATCACCCCCTCTTCCTCGGCTTTACCGGCGTCGTCGGGCTGCTCATCGTGCTCGTCGTGGCGCTGGTCGGCACCGCGCTCCGCGACGAACTCGTGGGTCTCACGCGCCTCGAGGTGGACCGCCAGGTCTCGCTCGCCCGGACGATCACCGAGGACGCCGCGCCCGGTGCCGACCCGGACTCGCTCGTCGACGCCCTTTCGGCCGCGATCGACCACCGCGTGACCCTCATCGCCCGCGACGGGCGGCTGCTCGGCGATTCCGAGCTGGACCAGGCGGGGCTCCGCGCGGCCGAGAACCACTCGGATCGCGTCGAGGTGGTCGAAGCGCTGAACGGTTCCACCGGTTTCGACGAGCGGCTGAGCGCCACGGTCGGCGAGTCGTTCCTGTACATGGCGGAAGCGCTCGTGTGGAACGGCGGCGACAGCGTCGTCATCCGGGTGGCGGCGCCGCTCGCGGGGATCGAGGCCACGATCCAGCGCTCGCGCCGGGCGGTGGCGTTCGCCGGGCTTGCCGCCATGATCGTGTCGCTGCTCGTGGCGTACTTCCTGAGTCGCTTCCTCGCTCGCCCGCTCGTGACGCTCGCCGACCGCGCGGCGCTGCTCGCACAGGGCGACTTCACGCGACGCGTGCCTCGCGGTGCCCGGGTCCGCGAACTCGACGAGCTCGCCCTGGCGTTCAACCGACTGACCGACGAACTCCAGGCCCGGCTCCAGGAGCTCGGCCGCGAGCGTGACGAGATGCAGGCGCTGATCGACTGCATGGCCGAGGGCGTCGTGGCGCTCACCGACGACGCGCGGATCCTCCGGACCAACCGCGCCGCGCGCGAGCTGCTCGGGTTCGCGGAGCCCCCGCTGTTCGCCCCGGTGGGCAGCATCATCCGGCAGCCCGAGCTGCGGGAGCTGCTGGAGGCGTCGGTGATCGAGGCGGTGCGGGCGAGGGAGGTCCGGATCGGCGACGGATGGTTCATCGTGTCCGGCCGACTGCTCGATCAGGGCGGCGCCGTCGCGACCTTCCTCGACATCACCGAGATCAAGCGTCTCGAGAAGGTCCGCCGCGACTTCGTGGCGAACGCGTCGCACGAACTCAAGACGCCGCTCACCTCGATGCGCGGCTTCGCCGAGACGCTGCTCGAGGACGACCCGCCCGAGCATCTGCGCACGGAGTTCCTCTCGTCGATCCGGACGAACACCGTCCGCTTGCAGCGCCTCGTGGACGATCTCCTCGACCTGTCTCGCCTGGAGTCCGGGGGGTGGGTCGCGCGGAGCGAGCCGGTAGAACTGTCCGAGCTCGCCGTGAACGCCTGGGACGACCTGGAGGAGGGCGCGCGCCCGCGCCGGGACCTCCGCTTCGAGATCGAGGGGGAGGGGCTGGCCATGGCCGACACGCAGGGCGTCGAGCAGATCTTCCAGAACCTTCTCGACAACGCGCGCCGCTACACCGCCGACGGCGGATCCGTGACCGTCCGGATCCGCGCCGGCGCGGAGTCGATGTGGATCGTGGAGGTCCGCGACACCGGCACCGGCGTTCCGTCCAAGGCCATCCCGCGGATCTTCGAGCGCTTCTATCGCGCCGACACCTCGCGCGCACGCGAGGTCGGAGGGACCGGGCTCGGCCTCGCGATCGTACGCCACCTCGTGCAGCAGATGGGCGGCGACGTGGGCGCCGACTCGGAGCTCGGCGTGGGCACGACCATCCGCTTCTCGCTGCCCGCCGCCGAGGTGCCCACCCGCGTGTGAAGTCCGGGGTGGCCGGGGCGCACGGCGCGGCGGGCCGGCGCCCGTTGCGCCCCCGGGCGTGCGGGGCCTAGTCTGGCGCGATGACCCCCACCCGCCCACCCCGCTCCGAGGACGATTCGGATCGCACCGCCCTCGCCGAGGACGCGGCTGCCGTCGAGAGCGCGGTGGAGCAGCTCATCGAGGAGTCGCTGGCGCCCGACACCCAACCTGCCGCGATCGTCGGCTACGGGCGGCTTCGCGGGAAGGTCGCGATCGTCACCGGCGCCTCGCGCGGCCTGGGCCGCGCGATCGCGCTCGACCTGGCGTCGGCGGGTGTCCACATCGCCTTCAACTTCCTCGACGAGGGATCGAAGTCCCGGATCGAGGCCCAGAGCACGGCGCGCGAGCTCCGGCAGCTCGAGGTCCGCGTGTTCTGCCGCGAGTGCGACGTGAGGAACGGCCGCGAGGTGGACGCCTTCGTGTCCGCCGCCGAAGCGGAGCTGGGCGGGCTCCACATCCTGGTCAACAACGCGGGGATCGGCGCCGACCGCGCGCACTGGCGCATGACCGACGACGAGTGGTCCGCCGTTCTCCGCACGAACGTGGACGGCACCTTCCACACCATGCGCGCCGTCGCGCCGACCTTCCGCGCCCAGGAGTTCGGGAAGGTCGTGAACATCGCCTCCGTCCACGCCGAGCGGGCCACGTTCGGTGTCATGAACTATGCCGCCAGCAAGGCCGCCATCATCTCCATGACCCGAACCGCCGCGCTCGAACTCGGTGAGCACAACGTGAACGTGAACGCCGTATCGCCCGGCTACATCCGCACCACGCGCCTCACCGACCGCGTGCCGGCCGAGATCCTCGACCGCGCCCGCGAGCACTCCGCCCTGGGCCGGCTCGGGGACCCGCAGGACGTCGCGAACGTCGTCCTCTTCCTCTGCAGCGAGGCTGCCCGGCACATCACCGGCGCCGTGATCCCCGTGGACGGGGGCTACCAGCTTTGAGGGCGCTCGCGATACGGTACGCCGACGCGGTGGACCGGCTCAACGGGTGGATCGGCGGGCTCTCCAGGTGGCTCATCGTCGTGATGGTCGGGATCGGGGCCTACAACGCCGTGGCCCGGTATGCCACGCGTGATCTGGGTGTGAACCTCGCGTCCAACTCGTTGAACGAGCTGCAGTGGTACCTCTTCAGCGTGGTCTTTCTGCTGGGCGCCGCGTACTGCCTGAAGGAGGACGTCCACGTGCGGGTGGACGTGCTGTACGAGCGGCTGAGCCCGAAAGGCAGGGGGTGGATCGACCTGCTCGGGTCGGTGCTGTTCCTGCTCCCGTTCAGCGTCCTGATGATCCAGGTCTCGATTCCGGCGGTCCGGAACTCGTGGCGCATCCTCGAGACCTCGCCGGATCCGGGCGGCCTTCCACGCTATCCACTCAAGTCGCTCCTGATCGTCGCCTTCGCGCTGCTCTTCCTGCAGGGCCTCGCACAGATCGTGCGGGCGGTCGAACGGATCCGCGGCACGGGGGACGAGCCGCCGCGGCACGACCACGGCATCCGTGTGGGGGCGGGCGACGGGGATCCCCCCGCGGCGCCGGAGGCCGGGACGTGAACGGCGCGCTGTGGGGCCCCCTCATGTTCGGGGGCGCGCTCGCGCTCATCTTCACCGGCTACCCGGTGGCGTTCGCGCTCGCCGGAACCGCGCTCTTCTTCGCGTTCGTGAGCGCGGCGGCCGGACACTTCGACCTCATTCTCCTGACCGCGCTCCCCGAGCGTGCGTTCGGCACGATGTCGAACACGACGCTGCTCGCCGTCCCGTACTTCATCTTCATGGGCTCGGTGCTCGAGAAGTCGAAGCTGGCGGAGGAGCTTCTCGAGACCATCGGCGCGCTCTTCGGGCGCTTCCGTGGCGGGCTCGCGATCGGAGTGGTGGCGGTCGGCGCGCTGCTGGCGGCCGCGACCGGCGTGGTGGGGGCGTCGGTCACGGCGATGGGCCTGATCTCTCTGCCGGTCATGTTGCGGAACGGCTACCGCGAGGGGATCGCGCTCGGGACGATCGCCGCCTCGGGCACGCTCGGGCAGATCATTCCGCCGAGCATCGTGCTCATCGTGCTGGGCGACCAGATGGGCGTATCGGTCGGGGCCCTGTTCAAGGCCGCCCTCATCCCGGGGCTCGCACTCACCGGGATGTACGCGATCTACATCGCCTCGGTCGCGTGGCTTCGACCGGAGGTCGCTCCGGCGCTTCCGCCCGAGCGACGGAGCGACAACGCGTCCGAACTCGCCCTCCGGGTCATGAAGTCGCTCATCCCGCCGGTCGCGCTCATCGTGATCGTGCTGGGAAGCATATTCACCGGCGTCGCGACGCCCACCGACGCCGGAGCGGTCGGGTCGGTCGGCGCGCTCGTCCTGGCCGCGCTCAACCGCACCCTGACGACCGACGTGTTTCGTCAGGCGTCGGAGACCACGGCGCGACTGACCATCATGGTGGTGTTCCTGCTGATCGGCTCCACCGCATTCGCGCTGGTCTTCCGCGGCCTGGACGGCGACGTCTGGATCGCGGACGTGCTCACCGGACTGCCAGGCGGCTGGATCGGCTTCCTGATCGCGGTGAACGTGCTTGTGTTCGTCCTCGGCTTCTTCATCGACTTCTTCGAGATCGCCTTCATCGTGGTGCCGCTGCTGGTGGCGCCGGCCCAGCTGCTGGGCATCGATCTCGTGTGGCTCGGCATCGTGCTCGCGGTGAATCTCCAGACCTCGTTCCTCACACCTCCGTTCGGGTTCTCGCTCTTCTACCTGCGAGGGGTCACACCCGAGGGGATCCAGACGTCGAAGATCTACCGCGGTGTGATCCCCTTCATCCTGCTCCAGGTGATCGTCCTCGTCGCGGTCACGGCGATGGCCGCGCCGGTCGGGAACTGAGCCGGCCCGACCGGGTCGGTCGCCCGCCCGGGCGAGTGGCTACTGCGCCGCTCCGACCCGCCGTCGTTGCGGTCGAGCGATGTGCGCGCCTACCATGCCGTATGGGCATCCGCGCGGTGGTGACGACGGTGGTGGACAGGGAGCGAGACGGTCGGAGCGTGCGCGGGTTGGCGGCCCTCCTTGCCCGCGCGCTTCTGGCCGGCGCGTTCCTGGCCGGCTCACTCGCGGTGCCCGGCGCCGTCGCCGCGCAGGAGTTCCGGGGCGAGGTCGTGGACGAAGCCGGCAACCGACTCTCCGACGTGTCGATCGGGCTCTTCGCCGGCGACCGCGGAATGGTCGCCGACGCCGTGACGGACGAAGACGGGGCGTTCTCGGTCGTGGCTCCGTCCGCGGGCACCTACACCGTTCATTTCACGCGAACGGGCTTCCGGTCGGTCTCGGGCGGCCCCTACCGGCTGGACCCGGCCGAACCGCTGGAAGCCGTGGTCGTGCTGTACCGCGCGCCCGCGGTGCTCCCTGGCCTCGAGGTCGACGTGCAGGGCCAGTCCCGCCGGCTGCGCCTCGCGGGATTCTACGAGCGGCGGGCCGAGGGCTTCGGGCGCTTCCTCGACCGCCTCGAGATCGAGCGCCGCGGGAACGTACGGATGATCGACCTGCTCGAGCCGCTCCCCGGACTGTCGGTCGAACGCGGGTTCGGAATGACCGGTCCCGAGGAATTACTGAACCCGCCGCTCTGGTACGGACGGGCTGGCCTCCGCTGCGTTCCGGCCCTCTGGATCGACGGCATGCTCGTGCGCACCGGGGGGTTCGACGCACCCCCCCTCCGCCCGGACGACTTCGTCTGGGCGCTGGACGTCGAGGGAATCGAGTTCTACGGGGGCCCGGCGCAGGTGCCGATCGAATACTCGCGCTCGGCGGGGTGCGCGGTCCTCATCATCTGGACGCGGGAACCCGGAACCAGAGGTTATCCGCAGTTCTGAGCGGTTCCGGACGTCGCCGGAGGGGCCCGCCCGATGTTTACGGATTGCTTGACACGGCGCCCCCAGACCCCGCATTTGTGCCACTCAGGTAAAGATTCCGTGCCCGACGGGTAATCGGACGATTCGGCGTTTCCTGGCGGAATCTTCCGAACGCCCGCCGCGGCGTGCGCCACTCTGGTACCCCCGCGGGACCGCGTGGCGCGTACCCAAACCAAGCCAACGGAGGCTTGAATGTTCCTACCAATGTCAGAACTGGGGGCCACCGTCACGGGGACCCTGCGGCGCGTCGCCGGTGCGGCGATCGTCGCGGGTGCGACCGTGGCGCTGCTGGTCGCACCGGCGTCGGCACAACAGACCGGCACCATCGCCGGCTCCGTAACGTCGGCGACCGGACAACCCCTCGCGGACGTCGTGATCACCGTCGTCGGTACCGAGTCGACGGGCCTCACGACCGCGGAGGGGCGTTTCCTCATCCTCAACGTTCCTGCGGGCGACTACACGATCACCGCGACCTACATCGGATACGGGCAGGGCAGCCAGCCCGTGACGGTGCCGGGCGGTGGTGGCTCGGTCACCGTCGACTTCCAGCTCCAGCAGCGTGCGGTCCAGCTGGAAGGTGTGGTCGTGACGGGTACGGCGATCGCCGCAGAGCGGCGCGAGGTTGGTAACTCCATCGACCTGATCACGGCGGAGGACATCGAAGCCTCCGGTGTCACGAGTGTGGAGGAGATTCTCCGGGGCCGTATTCAGGGACTCTCGATCTCCGGCGCCAGCGCGCAGCCCGGCGTGGGATCCGAGCTGAACATCCGTGGCCTCACGTCGATCAACGGTCGTTCGTCGCCGCTGATCTACGTGGACGGTACGCGCGTCGGCTCCGAGGACGGTGCGTTCGACTCGTCCGCCTCCGGTCAGGGTGCGGTGACGGTCCTGCAGTCGATCAGCCCGCAGGACATCGAGCGGATCGAGGTCATCAAGGGGTCCGCCGCGTCGACGCTGTACGGCACCGACGCGACTGCCGGCGTGATCCAGATCTTCACGAAGCGCGGAGGCTCGGGTGAGCGCGCGCAGTGGACCTTCTCCTCGCAGACGTCGCTCGTACAGCCGTCGGTTCCGGGACCGGGCGAGGACATCGACCCGACCGGACTCCACCTCTACCGGTGCGACATCAACGGCCCCCTGCCGCAGGACACCTTCCCGCCGGATCCTGACTGCCCCGAGAGCGGGAGCTGGCTCAAGGATTCGTGGAACCAGAACCTCGCGCTCCAGGTGCGGGGTGGTACCGAGGGGTTCTCGTATTTCGCGTCGGGTGGGTACAACAACGAGCAGGGGATCGTGAATGCGCCGGACAACCATCCGGGCGCGTTCGCCGAGAGCGTGTTCCTCCGCGCGAACTTCACCTTCGACCCGTTCGAGTCGCTTCAGATCCAGATCAACAACGCCTACACGAACCGGGATATCAGTTTCGCTCCGGACGGCTCGACCACGAACGGCCTGTCGTACAATGTCTCCCGCCTGAGGGAAGGTGAGACGCTGGACGACCAGGACGCGCAGGTCTTCGACTACACGCAGCTCCAGCGGGTCGACCAGTTCACGATCAGCTCCACGGTCAACTGGACCCCGATGGACAACATGCGCCATCGCTTCAACGCGGGTGTCGACTGGTCGAACTCCAACGGCCGGCGTGAGTTCAAGGCGGGTCACTTCCAGGTGGACGAAGGCGATCGGGTCGTCGACATCGAGAACAACCGTGTCATCACGCTCGACTATGCCGGGTCATGGCTCTGGGAGCTTCCGGGCCTGAACGACTTCAGCTTCACGACCTCGTGGGGCGGGCAGCTCGCCGACCAGGAGGCGTCCGGTCTTCGCGCCGACACCGAAAACTTCATCAACCGCGGAAATACGGTGCTCGAGCAGGGTGCGGACATCACCAACGCCAACGAGGACCGCGCCGGATTCATCAACGGCGGGTTCTTCGTCCAGCAGCAGGTCGGCTGGAACAACCAGCTGTTCGTGACCGGCGGCGTGCGGGTCGACAGCTACAACACGGTGAACCAGCGTCTGGAGGCGGAGCCGCTATACCAGGTCTTCCCGAAGCTGCAGGCCGCATACACGATGTCGGACCATTCGTGGTTCCCGTCGGACGTCGTCGAGACGTTCCGCCTGCGGGCTGCTTGGGGGAAGGCGGGTGACCCGCCGCCGCAGACCGATGCGCGAACTCTGTGGGATGCGCGGCTCACCGGCCGCGGGAATTCCGGATTCGTGGTGAATCAGATCGGGAACATCGACGTCGAGCCGGAGACGACGTCCGAGTACGAGCTCGGAGCCGACGTGTCGGCGCTCAACGGTAGAGTCAATCTGTCCGGACAGTACTTCTTCCGGGCCACCGACGGCGGTCTGATCGACAACGATCCGATTCCCTCGCTCGGCATCATCGAGCCGGTTGCTGTCAACGTCGGGGAGTGGGAGACCTGGGGATACGAGGCCACCCTCGACGTCAACATCCTCCAGCTTCGCGACTTCCGCTGGAACATCAACACCTCGTACCAGTGGCTCGAGAACGAGATGCTCAACATCGGTCTGGACGAGGACAACTCGTTCAACATCGACACCGGTACGGGTTCGTCCAGCTACCGGGTCGGGTTCCAGTTCCCGGGTATCTTCCGGGATCGAATCCTCAACGGTGACGAGGTCGGAGCGCTTCCGGCGTACTCGGACAGCGCCGAGTTCATCGGGATCAACTTCCCGCCGCAGGAGCTTTCGATCAGCTCTTCGTTCGGAATCGGGAGCCGTTTGCAGCTCGATCTGTTCGGCTACGGCCAGTTCGGGCATGTACTTCTCGACAACCAGGCGCTCACGCTTGCCGAGGACAACCTCTGGCCGGCGTGTGTCCCAGTGAACGACGTGATGGATCCGTGGGAGCTCGCGGGGTCGGACGAGTCCGCGATTCCGACCACGAAGTCGGACGGGACACCGCTCACGGCGCTCGACATCGCTCGGTGCTGGGGGAGCGGGAATCCCGACACGCGCGACTGGTACCAGCCGGCTGACTTCTTCCGGTTCGCCAGCGCGTCGCTCCAGTACCGGCTGCCCGAAGATTGGCTGCCCGGTGCGATCACCGGGGCGACCGTACAGCTCCAGGCGCTCAACCTGAATCTGTTCACGGACTTCGAGGGGACGGATCCGGACGCGATCCGCGGTGCGGGCACACAGTCGCGGGGTCGTGAAACCGGCTTCCTTCTGCCGCTGCCCCGCACGTACTCGCTGAACATCCGGCTGAACTTCTGATCCGACGATGAGGAATCACGATATGAACTTCGATACAAGGTGGCGCACACTTGGAGCGATGGCCCTCGGGGTCGGGCTCCTGGTGTCGTCAGGATGCGCTGAAACCGCGCTCGTCGGGCAGCTAGACGACAGCGAGCTGCAGGATATCGCTGTCCTGCCGCTCGCGGCGCTGGGGATCTCGCGCGAAGTCAACGACATCGCGTACGGTGACTACATCGACGTCTACGACATCGGCGGGTTCACCGACGAGATCGCCCATGCCGGAAACCGGAGCGACGAGCTCGCCAGCGCGATCGGCGACGCCGAGGACTTCTGGTCCGGCAGCAGCAGTCACTTCGAGCAGATCCAGGAGGCCGTCTGGGCGTCCTACAAGGTCGTCGACCTCGCCTACGTGCTCTACGTGGTGCAGCAGGAGGGGCCCGGCCCGGCCGCGTTCGACACGAGTCCGATCGTCGCGCGGGCGTGGCTGGTGGCGGGTCAGATGGAACGGCTCATGGCCGACCACTTCTGCGAGGCGACCTACCAGTACGGTCCGACCGGAGGCTTCAACGTCAACAACCTTCAGGACCTCGCCCAGGAGAACGGGTACGAGGAGTTCGACATCTCGCCGGGCAAGCTGAACAGCAAGGCCGAGATGTACGAGCGTGCCGCGTTCGCGTTCGAGCGCGCCGCCGAGCAGGCCGAGCGCGCGCTCGCGGCGGGTGACACGACCGGCCAGGGCGAAGATGGCGACAACGATGTGGGCTACAACTACTTCGATGCCCAGATCGTCCGCGACAACGCCTACATCGGGCTGGCTCAGGCGCGCCTTGCCATGGCCTCCTACGGAGCGGACCCTGCGGCCAACTATGCCGCTGCCGCTGCCGCCGCCGCGCAGGCCCCGACCGACGCGGTGGACTACTGGAACACCGATGGAGTCAACCTGCGGGAGAACGGCAACCAGGACCTGTCCTGGGACAACGACGACATCACCCACTGGGCCGACACCCTCGTCATCAATGGCGAGACCCAGCTCTGGGGCTCGGCGTTCACGCACCTCGTGCAGGCGGGTGACCTGAGGGCCGCCAGGATCGAGGACGGCACCGGTGGAATTCAGAAGTGCTACGATCTGGCGACGAAGACTGGCGCGACGATCGAGGACGTGATGCCGGTCGACTCGCGTACGAACCTCGTCAACCTGGCGAATCAGGGCTGCGGGCAGAGCAGCGACGCGCAGCCGATCAACCGCGTCATGGAGGCGGACGAAGTGCCGCGATGGCTCCTGGACGCGTGGTCGAACGAGGACTACGACCTGATCGCGACGCACGGAACGAGCGCGCGGCTGATCGAGGCCGAGGTCGCGCTCATCAACGGCGATCTCGCGACGTTCACCTCCAAGATCAACGAGGTCCGTGATTTCTGGAATGCGGGGACTCCGATCACCCAGCCGGCGACGGCGGGTGCGCTCGAGTTCCCGAACACGCTCGACGACGCGTGGTCGCTGCTCGATCGAGAGTACCTTCTCAACGAGCACGGCAATGCGCGGCGGATGTCGCACCTCGATCGGTGGCAGCATCCGTTCATCACCGAGAACCACGCCATCATTCCCCGGCACGCGGATCTGATCGAGTTGCAGGGAGCTGGCTACCAGCGCCACTCCTGCTTCTTCATTCCGCCGGACGAGTGCAACCTGAACACCTCGATCGAGTGCCCGGTGTTCGACTGATCGAATTCATGCCCGGGTTCAGCCCGGGTACGTGAAGGTTGATGTGACGGCCGCCCCGTCGGGAGAGATCCCGGCGGGGCGGTTCGTCGTTTCCATCATGCGACGTGCCAGACGCCGCAGCTCATCGACTCCCCCGAGCCCGGTCTGGCGAGCCCGGTCTGGGCCTGGACCCACTCCGCGATCACGACGACGTGTCGCTCGCCTCCGCCACGGCACGATCTGGCTACGGCTACTCGGTCGCCTGCCGCTCCTCGTCATCGGCCCGCGCAGAGGATCATTCGACTACGATGTTCACGGTCATTTCATCGTATCCAGTCGGACGTGGCGGATAAGCTGAAAAAACTTGCGGGAACGCTGCGCTTTGTGATACGGTGCAGTACCCAGGCCGTCTGGATGCCGACACGCGGCATATCGACGGCGTACCCCACACAGGAGGTTTTCCTGATGGCCGAGAGGATTCGACGGCTGGCGATCGCGACAGGCGCTCTGTTCGTGATGCTTCTTGCTGGCCCCAACTCTGCCGACGCGCTCGGGCATTGTGTGTTCAGCGTGCATTCGTGCCCGGCGGATCTCACGCAGTTCTGCCAGACGTACTGCGAGGATGGGGATCCGGAGGACGACTACAGTGCGGCCGTGTGCATCTCAGGTTCAACCGTGTATTGCTACGGGCAGACCTGATGCGTGCGGTGCCGCGATGACTGAGTCGTGGCGTCTTTCGCACGGCCCATCTGGAGCGCCCCGGATGGGCCGTGTGCCAGGCATTCGGACAACTTCACCGGCTTGTTCTGGCCTTGCTCCGGGAACCTTCGACAGGGGAGGCACAACGAATGGCTAGCGCGAAGAGCGTTTTCTTGGACGGGCTGACGGTGCTCACGGCGCTCGCGGCCCTCATGGTCGGATGGTCCGTGCTGACGGACGGCGGGGCCAACGGACCGACTGCCCGGGAGATAGAGGACTTCGACGAGCTGGCAGCCACTGGATACAGATTGGGAGCTGTCGACCCGGAGTTGACGGTGCTCGTCTGGATAGACTACGAGTGCCCGGTGTGCCGCTCCGTCGATCCGCAGATCGACCAGCTTCTCGAGCAAAACCCTGATCAGGTCGCAGTCGTGTACCGAAGCTGGCCTCTCGACTACCACGCCGCCGCATACCCCGCTGCGGTGGCAGTGGACTGCGCGGCGACGCAGGGCCTGTTCAAGCCGTATCACGATCGACTGCTCGAGGAAGACGCTTGGTTGAGTGGACCTTACGACGAATGGTTCTCACGGTTTGCGGACGACGTCGGACTCGACGCGAACCGGTTCGAGGAATGCCGTAGGAGCGGAGGCGTCGACAATGCTCGGATTCAGGCTGACGTGCGGGCGGCGCAAGCGATAGAGGCGAGGGGCACCCCGGCCATTGTGGTGAACGGAGTGTATCTGGATCGAGTCCCCCCGGATTCTGAGCTCTCCAGCTGGGTCCGTGCGGCGCGCCGGTGACTCTACCTGGGCGCAAGCTGGCCATGAAGTCGCGGGTACGCCGGTGCGGTCGGGGGTTGGGCAGCACTCCTACATATCGGACGTGCCGGTCAGGGTGGACTCACCGCCGTATCGACCGCCTCTCGTGACCGGATTGCTGACGCCGATCGCGTCCTCTCATCACTCTTGTGTCTGGTCGTCGATGGGGTGTCCGAAGGCCGTGGAGGCTTCGCGCGGGCGACGGTCAGCCTAGCCCATGAACGGGTTCGACAGCTGGTTGAAGGCGAAGCGGGCGTACGCCTGTTCGTTGCCGTCGAAGAACGGGAAGGCGTCGGCCCGGAAGTCGCGCCACGACTCGTAGACCGCGCGGAAGCCCGCGTCGTCCGCGGCGAGCTCCTCGAGGTACGCGTTGCTCTCCCTCCAGGCCGCCTGGAGGATGTCCTCCGAGAACGAGCGGAGGGTCACGCCGTCCTCGTCCACCAGCTTGCGGAGCGCACGTGGGTTCTCGACGTCGTAGCGGCCGAGCATGTGGGACGCCGCCTCGGCCGACACCGTGGTGAGCAGATCCTGGTACGAGGGCGGCAGCTCGTCGTACGCCGCCTGCGAGACCTGCATGGTGATGTTCGGCCCCGGCTCCCACCATCCCGGCATGTAGTAGTTCGGGGCGATGTCCTGAAAGCCGAGCTTCTCGTCGTCGTAGGGGCCGACCCACTCGGTGGCGTCGATGGCGCCGCGCTCGAGCGCCGGGTAGATGTCGGGACCACCCAGCACCTGCACGGAGGCGCCCAGGCGGGTCATGATCTCGCCGCCCACGCCCGGAATCCGCATGCGCAGACCGCGGAGGTCGTCGAGGGACTCGATCGGGTTCCGGAACCATCCGCCCATCTGCATCCCGGTGTTGCCGGCCGGGAACTGGACGATCCCGAAGTCGGCGTAGACGCCCCGCAGGAGCTCGAGGCCGCCGCCGTAGTTCACCCACGCCATCTGCTGGCGGGCCGTGAGGCCGAAGGGCACGCCGGCGTCGAAGGCCAGCGCGGGGTTCTTGCCGACGTAGTAGTAGCCGGCCGTGAAGCCCGCCTGGACGGTGCCCTGCTGGACGGAGTCCATGACCTGGAGCGGGGGCACCAGTTCGCCCGCCGAGTAGACTCGGATGGTGAACCGCCCGCCGGTCAGCGCCGCCACCCGCTCGGCGATGAACTCGGCCGTGCCGTGCAGGATGTCGAGCGAGACCGGGAAGCTGGTGGCCATGCGCCAC
This sequence comes from Longimicrobiales bacterium, assembly GCA_028284495.1. Lineage (GTDB taxonomy): Bacteria > Gemmatimonadota > Gemmatimonadetes > Longimicrobiales > Gaopeijiaceae > Gaopeijia. The sequence goes on from JANQRP010000008.1 coordinate 21,330, forward strand.
TGGATCTCCGGTCCCTGGACCGCGGCGGCCTCCGCCGACGCGACCATCTCGCCCGGCTCGCCTCCGCACGCGCCGACCAGCCCGACGCCCACCGCGCCCGCGGTGGCCTTCCCCAAGAATTCTCGACGGCGCATGGCGCCTCCTCCGACCTCGTCCATGTGATCGTTCCCGTGAGCGTTCAGAACGCGCCCGTCCCGACCGGACGGGCGACCGGGACAAGAGACGGGCCCGCGGCCCGCGCCGCAATCGTGCCGGGGGCGCGGAAGGCGCCCCGCGGCGGCCGCCTCTGGCTCGCAGCGCCGGGCGGGGAGTACGTTGCCTGCCTCGGCGTCGCTCCTCGCGGCGGCGCCCCGCGACCGATTCCCTGGACCGCTCGTCAGGAGCCGTGATGAAGCCCGTCTCGTCCCACCGTCCGTTCGCCTCCGCATGCCGGCTTCTGCTGGCCGTGCTGGTCCTCTCCGTGCCGACGCAGCTGGCGGGCCAGCAGCTGCGGGTGCCGGCACCCGCCACACCGCTCGAGACGGTGGGCGGGATGGTGGTGTCCGAACACCACGTGGCGTCGCGGGTCGGGGCCGAGGTGCTCGCCGCGGGGGGGAATGCGGTGGACGCCGCGATCGCGACCGGCTTCGCGCTGGCGGTCACGCACCCCTCGGCCGGCAACATCGGGGGCGGCGGCTTCATGGTGATCCGGTTCCCGGACGGGAGCACGACGGCCCTGGACTTCCGCGAGAAGGCGCCGCTCCGCGCCTTTCCCCAGATGTGGCTCGACGAGGACGGGGAGTACTCGTCACGCCGCCACCACGACAGCCACCTGGCCGTCGGGGTGCCGGGCACGGTCGCGGGCTTCGACAAGGCGCATCTGCTGTATGGGCGGGTCAACTGGGAGCGGCTGGTGTACCCGGCGGTGGCGCTGGCCGACGACGGGTTCGAGGTCCACGAGGGTCTCGCCCGCGGCCTCCGGAGCCTGGTCGAGCGCACCCCCTACGAGGCCACGCGGGAGGCCTTCTCAAACGGGGGCGTGCCGTACGAGGCGGGTGACACGATCCGGCAGCCCGATCTGGCGTCGACGCTCAACCGCATCATGCTGGGCCGGGCCGAGGGATTCTACCGGGGCCGCACGGCCGAGCTGCTCGCAGCCGAGATGGAGCGCGGGGGCGGGATGATCACGCTGGAGGATCTCGCCCGCTACCGCGCGCGCGAGCGGGCGCCCATCACGGGCTCGTACCGGGGCTACGACATCATCTCGATGCCTCCCCCGTCGAGCGGCGGCGTCGCCATGGTCACCATGCTCAACATGCTCGAGGGCTACGAGATGGGTGAGATCGAGCACAACTCGCCCGAGTACGTGCACCTCCTGGCCGAGGCGATGCGGCGCGCGTACGCGGACCGTGCGCGCTTCCTCGCCGACCCCGACCGCGTGGACGTGCCGGTCCACGCGCTCACGGCGAAGGCCCGCGCGGACTCCCTGCGCGCAACCATCGACCCGGCGCGCGCCACGCCCAGCGACCTCGACGAGGTGGCGCAGTGGCCCGAGAGCCCCGAGACCACGCACTACTCCGTGGTGGACGAGGACGGCATGGCCGTGTCGGTCACGTACACGCTCGAGCAGGGATACGGCTCGGAGATCGTGGTGCCCGGCGCCGGTTTCCTGCTGAACAACGAAATGGGCGACTTCAACGCCGCCCCCGGGATGACCACCGAGGGCGGCCTCATCGGCACCACGCCCAACCTTGCGCGCCCCGAGCAGCGCATGCTCTCGAGCATGACGCCGTCGATCGTCGCGCGCGACGGCGAGCTCGTGGCCGTGGTGGGGAGTCCCGGTGGCCGGACGATCATCAACACGGTGATGCAGGTGATCCTGAATCGGATCGACCACGACATGTCGCCCCTCGACGCGGTCGGCGCTCCGAGGCTGCACCACCAGTGGTTCCCGGACCGGATCTCGATCGAGGCCGCCGGGGTCAGCGAGGCGGAGGCGGAGCGCCTGCGGGCGATGGGCCACACAGTGCGCGTCGGCGGCCGACAGGGCCTCGCCCATTCGATCTTCATCGATCCGGCCACTGGCCGTCGCGTCGGGGTCCCGGATCCGCGAAACTCGAACGCGGGCGCCGCGGGGCACTGAATCGCGTCGGCGAGTTGAGCATCGCGCGCGCCCGCGGCGTAGGTTCGCGGATGGCCGTCGCGAGCCGCCGACCTTCACGAACCCCATCCCGACCGTCGTGACCAACCGACCCGACAGGATTCTCAGCGAGGCCGAGGCGCGGGCGCTGTGGGAGCGCGCCGCGCGCCTGCAGGCCGAGGCCGTGACGCGTCGTGTGCCCGCCGACGACGACGGAGACGGCGAGGAGCTGGTGGGTGAGTCGGGGCTCGCGCTCGATACGGTCCGGCAGGCGGCGCTGGAGGCGGGCATCGACCCGTCGTTCGTGGACGAGGCGCTGGTCGAGCTCGACGAGTCCGGCCCGTCCCGGCGGGTGGACCGCTGGGCCGACGCCTTCCTGGGCGAGGACACCCCCGTGGCCCGCGTGAGCCGGGTCGTGGACGCGTCGGTGGACGAGACGTACCTCGCCCTCCAGCGCGTCCTCCCGCGTGCACCGTACAGCCTCGTCCTGAAGCGAGTCGAAGGACCCGATCCCCGACGCGGAGGGGTCCTCGTGTTCGAGGTGCCCTACAGCGCGGCCGCCGCGAGCGGTCTCGGGGTGTCCGGTCCGTCCATCGACATCCGCCACTACGCCGACTTCCGCGAGTTGCGCGTCCGGATGCGCGCGGTGGAGACCGACGGCGACGCCGAGCGCACCGAGCTCGAGGTGACGGCGTCGCGGACGCACGCCCGCCGCGTGAACTACTGGGTCGGGCAGTCGCTGGCCGGACTCGCCGGCATCGGCGGCGCGGTCGCGAGCGGACTCATCACCGCCGGGCTCATGGCGGTGGGCGGACCCGTCGAGGCCCTGGCGATGCTCGGCGTTGGCGGAGCCGTCGGCGTCGCGTCGCTCGTGGGTGCCGGACGGGCGTGGCGGCCAGCCTACCGCTGGGGGCAGAAGAAGGGAGAGAAGGCGCTGGACGGCATGCTCGACGCGATCGACCTCGACATGCGCACCGACGGCGCCTTCTCCGCCGGGAACCAGGCGCAGAAGGAGCTCGCCGACGCCGGCGACGACTTCCTCGGACTCAAGGGCCTGCTCGGCGGCTGAGGCACGGCGCACGCGCCGGCCCGAGCGCCGGCCGGGGGAGCGCCACGTCAGCCGGGGACGACCGTCCTCCATCCGTGGGTGTCCTCGACCTCGCCTCTCACGGTGGCGAAGAAGCGCTCCTGGATCGCCCGCGTGACCGGCCCCGCCGTGCCGTCGCCGATCTCGATCCGGTCCACGCTCCGGATGGGCGTGACCTCCGTGGCCGTGCCCGTGAAGAACAGCTCGTCCGACGTGTACACCGACTCGCGCGGCACCAGCTGCTCGCGGGTCTCGTACCCGAGGTCCTCCGCGATCCTGAGCACGGCGTCGCGCGTCACGCCCGCCAGCGACGATCCGTCCAGGAAGGGTGTCCGCACGACGCCGTCCCGCACGAGGAAGAGGTTCTGGCCGCTTCCCTCACTCACCAGGCCCGACGGCGAGAGCGCGATCGCCTCGGCGTATCCGTTGATGGTCGCCTCCATACGCATGAGCTGGGCGTTGAGATAGTGCCCCGCGGCCTTCGCGGCGGTCGGGTTGGTGTTGGGGTGGGCCCGCATCCACGAACTCGTGCAGACGTCCACGCCGCGCTCGAGCGCTTCGGCTCCGAGGTACGCACCCCACGGCCAGCAGCCGATGTACGTCTCGATGGGCGACGCACGCCCGTCCAGTCCGAACGCGCCGAAGCCGCGGATCACCATCGGCCGGATGTAGCAGTCCTTCAGGCCGTTCTTCTTGATCGTCTCGAGCGACGCCTGCGCGAGCTGCTCCGCCGACCACTCGGGCGCCATCCGATAGATGCGGCACGAGTCGATCAGCCGACGCATGTGCGCGTCCAGCCGGAAGACGGCGGGCCCCTCGGGAGTCTCGTAGCAGCGGATGCCCTCGAACAGCGAGGTGCCGAACTGGACGGCGTGCGCCAGCAGATGGACGTTCGCGTCGTCCCATCGGATGAACTCGCCGTCTTTCCAGATCCAGTCCGACTTCGGAGGGGTGGGTGCCATCGGTCTTCAGGTGCGTGGGTGAGGTGTGCGCGCGGTGAACGCGGTGCAGCGGGAAAGGGTGCGCCGGGTGAGGCGGTGTCCGCTCAGAGCAGCGAGCGGATCCAGCCGCCGTCCACCGCGATGGACTGTGCGGTGATGTAGCTCGCGCGATCGGAGGCCAGGAAGGCGGCCAGCGCCGCGAACTCCGGCGGCTCGCCGACGCGGCCGGCCGGAACCTGCGCGGCCCATGCGTCGAACGCGTCGGAGGGCTCGCCCCCCTTCTGCGCGGCGATGTGGTGGGCCAGTTCGTCGAGGCGTTCGGTGCGCGTGTAGCCGGGCATGAGGTTGTTGACCGTGACGCCGTCGGCGGCGACCTCGTTCGCGAGGGTGCGCGCGAAGCCGGTGACCGCTGCGCGGAGGCTGTTGGAAAGGAGAAGCCCATCCACGGGCTGCTTCACGGCGATCGACGTGACGTTCAGGATCCGGCCCCAGCCTCGCTTCCGCATGCCGGGCAGCACGCCCGTCACCAGCCCGATCACGCTCTCGAGCGTCACGGCGGCGCCCGCGCGCCACGCGTCGAGGTCGTGGTCGTCGAGGCCGCCGGGCGGCGGTCCGCCGCCATTCGTGACCAGGACGTCCACGCGCCCGAAGGTCTCGAGCGCGAACGCGACCAGCGCCCGCACCTCGTCCTCGTCCGCCACGTCGGTCGGACGCGCCACCACCCGTCGCCCGCTCGCAGCCTCGATCGCGGCGCGCGCCGCCTCGAGGGGTCCGGCCGAGCGTGCACACAGGACGAGGTCGCAGCCTTCGGCGGCGAGCTCCTCTGCGATCGCCCGACCGAGACCGCGCGACGAGGCCGCGACGAGTGCGACCTTCCCTTCCAGCCCCAGATCCATCAGCCGTCCGCGGCCGTGTGGAAGTACGAGTCCCGGCCCTCGAGCCAGTCCGCGCGCGGTGGGTCGAAGACGTCGAGGTCGAGCGTGTCCTCCAGCGCGGTCGCCTGATGCGGCAGGTTGGCCGGGATGTAGAGGACCTCGCCGGCGCGCACCGTCACTTCGTGCTCGAGGTCGTGCCCGAGCTGGAAGTGGAGGGCACCGGACAGGATGTAGGTGATCTGCTCGTTCTCGTGGGCGTGCTTCGGCACCACCGCGCCTTCGTCGAGGAAGACCTGCGCGATCATCATGCGTGGGCCGTGCACCAGCTTTCGCCGGATCGAGTCCGTGACCTCCTCCCACTCCATGTCGTCCCACACGCGATACTGGAGGGCGTCGAGTCCGGAGTGCCCGGGAGCGTCGGATTGTGCCATCTTTCGCGATCCTTTCCGAGGTCGGCGGTGGTGTCGTGGCGCCGGTCGGCGTCGGCCGGTCGCGTCGAGCGGCCGGGGGCGGCCCGTCCCGCGCAATTCGCCAACCTGCGTCGCCGGGTCCTCGTGTGCCACCCCGACGGGTCGGTCGGCGGATCTTTCGACCCCGTCGGGACTTCAACAACGCGCGCCGACGGCGCAGTCCCGGCCCGACCCGGGACGCACTACCAGAGGGACGACGGAATGCACAAGTCCGACGACGAGTGGCGCCAGGAACTCGACGAGATGGCGTATCGAGTGCTACGGGAGGCGGCCACCGAGCGCCCGTTCACGGGGGCCTACGTCGACGAGAAGCGCCCGGGCATGTATCGCTGCCGGGGGTGCGGCACCGAGCTCTTCTCGTCCGACACGAAGTATGACTCCCACTGCGGGTGGCCGTCGTTCTACGATTCGGTGGACTCGGACAACGTCCGGATGCTGCGGGACACGTCGCACGGGATGATCCGGACCGAGGTGGTCTGCGCGACGTGCGACGGGCACCTCGGGCACATCTTTCCCGACGGTCCGCAGCCGACGGGGCAGCGCTACTGCATCAACTCGGCGGCGCTCGCCTTCGATCCGGAAGAGGAGCGGTCGGCGGATGCGGACTGACCAGACCCGGGTTCACCGTCGGTCACGACACGAACTGAGCCGGGCGCGCCTGCTGTCGATGGCACTCGTCCCGGCGGTGGCGGCGTGCGCCTCGGCGGCGCCCCAGGGACCGCCCGAGGCCGGCGAGCAGCGAGGGGGGCTTCCGATGCTCAGCGGTCAGGAGGTGCTGCTCCTTCCCGTCCAGCGCCCCGACCTGGACCGCGAGGCGGTCGACCGGGAGTTCGCGTTCGCGCTGGAGGCGCGCGCGGGCGGCGTCGAGTGGATCGGGCCCGACGAGATGCGGCGGGTCATGGGCCGCTCCGTCATGGACGTCCCGATCGACCGGCTGCCGATCGACATGTTCTTTCAGGCCGAGGTGACCCGCGTCGGCGATCCGGTGTATGGAATGCTGCGCCGGGTTGCGGCGCTCACGGATGCCACGGCCGCGCTGATCCCGCTCTCCGTGGTCATGCGGCCGGAGGCGACGGGCGTCGAGCCCGGTCTCGAGTCGATGGCCACGCTCCTGGACCTGCGTACCGGACGCGTGCTCTGGCTCGCGACCGTGGAAGCCCCCGGCGACCCCGAGGCTCCGGCGACGCTGGCCCGCCTGGCCGACGTCCTGGCACGGGCCCTGCAACCTGCGACGGGCGGTTCGATCGACGCCCCGTTTCAGACGACCGAGAAGCACCCGATTCGATGAACACCCGCATGATCAACCCCGGCCCGACGAGGCGGGGGACGGCGTGGCCCCTCCTCGGGGCCGTGCTCGCCCTCGGGCTCGCCACGAGCGCCTGCCGCGAGCCGGTCGACCTCACCCTTCCCAGCGACGAGACGGCCGCGGACTACTACGCCAGCGCCTCCGTGCGCGGCGTCGAGCTCAGCGGAAACGTGGCCGTGGTCACCGTCGTGCAGCGCGCGGCGGACCTCCGGCGAGGGGGGTCGCTGTGGGCGAAGATGGGGCCGTACATCCACATCTTCTCGCCGGCCACCGAGGAGCTGCTTCGCGATCACCCGGGGGTGGCGGGCGTGCGCGTCCGCACGGTCACGAGCGCGGACACCGAGGTGGCGTCGGTCCTCCTCGAGCGCGTGACGCTCAACGACATCACCTGGAAGACCGCTCGCGCGCACGTGGCGCATGCGCTGACCGACGAAGGCGCCGAGCAGGTCCGGTCCATCGAACGACTCGTCCAGTACGGCGAACGGCGGACCACCCACGAGTACAACCCGGCGTTCATGCGCCGCTGACGCGCGTTCTCCCGCGCCCGCCCCGCGCTCGCGCCGGATCGGGCGGGGGTGGCGGTGCGGCAGCGCTTTCCTCAAGATGCGGGCGCGGTGGCAGCCGGACCGGAACGGTCGGCCCGCCGCGTTTTCCGTTCTCCCTCCACCGCAGCATCAGGCATCACCCGCATGAGTGGTTTCGAAGGCGTCGATTTCTACGATCTCGACTCGAGCTTCTCGGAAGAGGAGCGCATGATTCGCGACACGGTCCGCCAGTGGGTCGAAGACCGCGTCATGCCTCTCATCGGTGAGGCCTACATCGAGCGCCGGTTCCCGCGGGAACTGATCCCGGAGATGGGCGAGCTGGGGATGTTCGGCGCGAATCTTCCGGAGGAGTACGGCTGCGCCGGGCTCAACAACGTCGCATACGGGCTCATCATGCAGGAGCTCGAGCGAGCCGACTCCGGGGTGCGCTCGTTCGCCTCGGTGCAGGGCGCGCTGGTCATGTATCCGATCTTCGCCTTCGGCTCCGAGGAGCATCGGCGCGAGTGGCTTCCGAAGCTCGCCACGGGCGAGAAGATCGGCTGCTTCGGCCTGACCGAGCCCGACTACGGCTCGAATCCGGGTGGCATGATCACGACCGCGCGGAAGACGGACGACGGGTGGGTGCTGAACGGCACCAAGATGTGGATCACGAACGGGTCCATGGCGGACGTCGCGGTGGTCTGGGCACAGACCGGCGAGATCGGCGACACGACGTCGATCCGCGGGTTCGTGGTGCCGACCGACGCGCCCGGATTCACGGCGACGGATCAGAAGGGGAAGCTGTCGCTGCTCGCGTCCGACACGTCCGAGCTGCACATGGAGGACGTGGCACTCCCCGACTCGGCCCTCATGCCGGGGAGCGACCGGGGGCTCAAGCACCCGCTCCAGTGCCTCACCCAGGCCCGCTACGGGATCGCGTGGGGTGCAATCGGTGCGGCGATGGCGTGCTTCGACGAGGCGCGCTCCTACGCCGGCAACCGGGTGATGTTCGACGGACCGATCGCGGGGAAGCAGATTCAGCAGGTTCGCCTCGCCGAGATGCTCACGAAGATCACGCAGGCGCAGCTGGTCGCGTACCGGCTCGGTCGCCTGAAGGACAAGGGCACCATGACGCCCTTCCAGGTCTCCCTCGCCAAGCGCGCCAACGTGGACATGGCGTGCGAGTGCGCTCGTGAGGCGCGTAGGCTGCTGGGTGGCAACGGCATCCTCGTCGAGTACCATTCCATGCGTCACATGGCCAACCTCGAGTCGGTCTACACGTACGAAGGCACCCACGACATCCACGGCCTCATCCTGGGGCAGGCCATCACCGGGATTGCGGCATACTGAGACGAGACGATCATGCGGATCCGGACCCTACTCCTCGCGGCGATCCTCCCCCTGGGGGCCTGCTCGACCGGATACCCGGTCTACGACATCCCCGGCGTGAGCTTCCAGCCTCCGATTTCCGCAGGGCTCGAGGACGTCGCGTTCATGGAGGGGTGCTGGCGCGGCGGTGAGGTGAACGGTCCTACCGCGGAGGAGCATTTCTCGATTCCGGGTGCGGGCACCATGCTCGGGTGGTCGCGTCGGTCACGGAACGGACGGCTCGGGTCGTGGGAGTTCCAGCGTGTGGTGGACGAGGTGGATGCCCTGGTCCTCGAGGTCTGGCCGAATGGCGAGAAGTCGCCGGCGCGTTTCGTTCTCTCGCTGGTCGAGCCCGGCGTCTACGCCACCTTCGAGGACCTCGCCCACGACTACCCGAAGCGGATCCGGTACCAGCTCGTTCAGGACGATCTGATGCAGATCACCATCGATGGTGGGCCGTCGGGGCAGGGGGACGTCCAGCAGCTCACCATGGCGCGCGTGCCGTGCGGGTCCCGGTGACCGGTTGACCGATTGCGGCGTCGGGGTAGGTTTCAAGGCTCCCGACGTGCTCGGGAACGACGCCCCGCTAGCTCAATTGGCAGAGCAAGCGACTCTTAATCGCTAGGTTCGGGGTTCGAGTCCCTGGCGGGGCACTCGGGTCCGGGCCGGCCCGCTCGCGCGGCGCCGACCCGACGGAAGGCATCGAAACGGGGGTGGCGCGGTCGCGTCGCCCCCGTTCGCTTAGGGCCGTTCGCCCTCGTCCGTGAACGGCCGACGAGGGCCCGCTCACGCCGCACCCAACGGCCCTCCCGCGATGTCCACCGCCGAGCCCACGACCACTCTGACCGCGCTCGCGCACCGCCTGGTCGTGCCGGCCCTCCGGTGGGACGGGTCCGCGTACCGCGTCGCGGGGTCCGATGCGTCGCCCGTCGAGCTGGTCAAGGCCGGGGTCGCCGGCTTCATCCTCTTCGGCGGCACCGCGGCGGCGGCCTCCGCCCTGCTCGCGGAGCTGCGCGCCGGTACCGAGCGGCCGCTCCTGTTCGGCGCCGATCTGGAGCGCGGTGCGGGGCAGCAGTTCGACGGTGCCACGCGGCTTCCCCCGGCGGGTGCACTCGGCGACCTCGACGACGTGACCGTGACCCGCGCGGCGGGCGAACTGACAGGCCGCGAGGCTCGCTCGCTCGGTATCGACATGGTCTTCGCGCCGGTGGCGGACGTGGCGGCCGACCCGGACAACCCCATCGTGGGCCCCCGCGCCTTCTCGGCCGACGCGGAGGTGGCCGCCCGCCACGTCGCGGCGTGGGTCGAGGGGGCGCTTGCTGCAGGGGTGCTTCCGTGCGTGAAGCACTTCCCGGGTCACGGGCGCGCGTCGGGCGATTCGCACGTCGGGCAGGTGAGGGTGGACGCGGACGCCTCCACGCTCGACCACGACCTCGCGCCGTTCCGCGCGGCGATCGAGGCCGGCGTGCCACTGGTGATGCCGGGCCACCTCGTCGTGCCCGCGCTCGACCCCGCCGAACGGATCGGGACGGTCTCGGAGGCCATGCTCGCCGGGCTGCTTCGGGACCGGATGGGATTCGACGGAGCGCTGGTCACGGACGCGCTGTTGATGGCGGGGGCCGGCGATCTGGCCGACACCGTGGTGGGTGCGATGCGAGCCGGCGTGGACCTCCTCCTCTATCCCGAATCGGTCGGGACGGCGGTGGCCGCTCTCGCGGAGGCCGCGGAGAGCGACCCGACCTTCGCGGCCCGCCTGGCTGCCGCGCGCGGCCGCGCCGAGGCGCTCGCGGCCCGGATTCCGACCGCGGACCAAACGACCGACGTCGGCGCCCCGAGCGACGTCGAGCGGGGGACGGCGTGGGCGGCCGCGTCGGTCCGCCGGATCCGGGGCGACGCGCCGGCGCCGGGCCCCGACGCCCATCTCACGACGATCGACGTGGACGACGACGTGGGCGGCCCCTTTCCGCCACCGTCCCGCGCGCCCTTCCACGAGGCGCTCGACCCCGGGGCGGGCCCGGGATCCGCTCCCGGATCGCTCTCGGGCGCGAACGATCCCGGCGTCGTCGAGGCGGGTACGACCCTCGTGGTCGCCCTCTGGGCCGACACGCGGGGCTGGAAGGGGCGGGCCGGCCTCTCGACAGCCGCCACGGACGCGCTCGCCCGGGCGATCGATGCCGCCCCCGTCCCAGCGTCCATGCACGTGGTCGTGTTCGGTGGTCCACGGGCCGCCGAGGACGTACCGGAGGGCCCCACGGTGTGGCTGGCATGGGGCGGCGAGGAGCTGATGCAGGTCGCCGCGGCCCGGAGCCTCCGGGCACGGCCGGCGTGATCGGGATCGCCGGCGGCCCATGACCGGCATCGACTGGGCGATCGTCGCCGTCTACCTCCTGGGTACCCTCGGGGCGGGCCTCGCGCTGGCGCGCCGCGGGTCGGGCTCGCTGGTGGACTTCTTCGTCGGTGGACGCACGCTTCCCTGGTGGCTGGCCGGCACGTCGATGGCGGCCACCACCTTCTCGATCGACACGCCGCTCTATGTGGCCGGCGTGGTCGGTACGCGCGGGATCGCGGGCAACTGGGAGTGGTGGAGCTTCGCCGTCGCCCACCTCCTGCTCCTCTACCTGTTCGCACGCCTGTGGTCGCGGGCAGAGGTGGTGACCGACAACGAGCTGAGCGAGATCCGCTACGGCGGCAGACCGGCGGCGGTGCTCCGGGGCGTGAAGGGCTTCCTCTTCGCGATCGTTCTCGGCTCGATCGGAATCGGCCTCGCGATGCTGGCCATGGTGAAGGTGATCGAGGCGCTCGAGATCCTGCCTTCCGCCGGGATCGCCGCCGGTCCGTCGACGCGGCTGTGGACGGTGGTCGGGGTGGCCGCCTTCGTGCTCGTATACTCGGGAATCGCCGGGCTGTGGGGGGTAGTCGTCACCGACTTCATCCAGTTCGTGCTCGGCCTCCTCGGCGCGATCCTGGTCGCGGTCGCCGCGGTGAGCCACCTGGGCGGGCTGGGCGCACTCGTCCGCGGGGTCGAGGCGGTGGAAGGAGTGGACCTTCTCGCCTTCACGCCGCTCTCCTTCGATGGAGGGTCGATGTGGAGCGCCGCGGCCGGCATCTCCTCGACGACCTTCCTGGCCTACGTGTTCGTGCAGTGGTGGGCGTTCCGCCGGTCGGACGGCGGCGGGGAGTTCGTGCAGCGTCTGGCCGCGGCCCGCTCCGAGGCGGACGCGGAGAAGGCGGCGTGGCTGTTCAACATCCTGCACTACGTGCTCCGCACGTGGCCCTGGGTGATCGTCGCGCTGGCGGCCGTCGTCATCTATCCCGACCTCGCGGACCGAGAGCTCGGCTACCCGCGGCTCATGCTCGACTTCCTGCCCGCGGGGCTCCTCGGGCTGGTCGTCGCGTCGCTCGTGGCCGCCTTCATGAGCACGGTGAGCACGCTCATCAACTGGAGCGCCTCGTATCTGACGAACGACGTGTACATCCGGTTCATGCGGCCCGACGCGACCGACCGCGAGCAGGTGCTGGCCGGCCGGGTCGCGTCCGTCGTCGTCACGATCCTCGGCGCGGCCGCGGCGTTCCAGGCCGAGAACGTCACGACCCTGTTCCGCCTGATCATCGCGGTCGGGACGGGACCGGGTGCGGTGCTCGTGCTCCGCTGGTTCTGGTGGCGCGTGAACGCCTGGACGGAGCTGGCGGCGATGGTGGCGGGCTTCGTGATCGGGCTCTCGACGTCGGTACTGCCCCTCCTCCAGATCGACGACTTCGGACTCCGCATCACCGCCACGGCGCTCCTCTCGGGCGCGGTGTGGATCGCGGTGATGTGGCTCACACCGCCGGAGGACGACGCGACGCTGGAGGCCTTCTATCGGCGCGTTCGCCCCGGCGGTCCGGGCTGGGCACGCCAGCGGGCGGCCACGGGGGTCCCGGCCGCGCACCCCCTCGGCCTGGACCTCGCGCGCTCGGCCGCCGGGCTGGCGCTCCTCTTCGGCGTGATGTTCGCGGTGGGCGGCGCGCTGCTGCTTCGTCCCGGGGTCGTCGCCGGCAACGTCGCGCTCGCCGTGGTGGGCGGGCTCCTTCTGCGCCGGCTGAACGCTCGGGCAGCATAGGGGCAGCACGCGACGCTGGCGCCGCCGGTGGCAGCGCCTCCATCATGGGGAAGCCCTGCAGGGGCGGGGCGCCGGTCCACGACGCGGAGAGGCCCATGAAGATTCGCCACGCAACCATCATTCTCGCGGCCATCACGTTCTCCGCGTGCGCGACCACGCAGGCCGGCCAGCGGCCCGACGGAACCGTCCGTGGGTCGACGGTCCTGACCCAGAAGGACGTCGAGCGGGTCCAGGCGCGGACGGCGATGGACCTGCTCGTGCGGACCCGGCACCACCTCGATGTCCGGCAGGCAGGCGACGGCCGAGTTACCCGCATCACCTCCCGGGGCAGAAGGTCGCTCCTCATCGACCCCCAGCTCGTCGTGATCGTGGACGGGGCCCTCGTCGCCGACGCGCTGGCCGCGCTCCGACGGATCCCTGCCAACAACATCCGGCGACTCGAGATCCTTACATCTCGTCAGGCGATGCCCGTCTACGGCACCAACGCCGGAAACGGCGCGATCATCGTCACCACCGGGGCCGAGATCGGCGGCTGAGCCGTCGCGACACATCCGTTCGACCCATGTGGGACAGGCGTGCACGGCTTCCTTACATCCGGGAAAGTCTTTCTTGCTGATTCGGCAGATACGTTGTAACCGTACTGTGACTCGTTACGGATCTCTTACGCGCTCGTAAGCGAAATCCGTAATCCGCGCGGGCTCGTCGAGGCATCGGAGGCCCGCGCATCACTCACAGCGGGAGCAGACTCATGAGAGTGCTACGTGCGACTCTCCCGGTTGCCCTCCTGATCGCGGCCGTCGGTGCCTTCGCACCGCTCCAGGCCCAGACGGGAAGCGTGACCGGAACCGTCCGCGACGCCGCCACCGGACAGCCCCTCGTCGGGGCGCAGGTGGTGATCGTCGGGACGAACCAGACCGCGCCGACGAACGACGAGGGCCGATACCTCATCACGGGTGTCACCACGGGCGAGCGTCAGGTGCGCGCCATCCTCATCGGGTACGGCGAGCAGACACAGGTCGTGAACGTGAGCACCGGTGCGCCGGCGGTCGTGGACTTCGGACTCTCGACCTCCGTCATCGGAATCGAGGGAATCGTCGTCAACTCGATCACGGGTCGCGAGCAGCGCGCGCGCGAACTCGGGACCAACACGGCGAACATCGTTCTGGAGGACTTGAATCCCGGCCCGATCACGAGCGTGTCGGACGCGCTCAGCGGTCGTGCCGCGGGCATCACGCTGCAGGACATCAACGGCACCACCGGGACGTCCCAGCGGATCCGCATCCGCGGCTCGAACTCGCTGTCGCTGTCGAACGATCCGCTCGTGTTCGTGGACGGCATCCAGGTCACGTCCAGCACCGGTTCGATCGGAGTGGGCGGACAGGAGGCCACGCGCCTGAACGACTTCAACCCGGCCGACATCGCGAACATCGAGGTCGTGAAGGGGCCGGCGGCGGCCGCACTCTACGGAACGGCGGCGGCGAACGGCGTCATCCTCATCACCACGAAGCGTGGACGGCCCGGGGCGACCCAGTGGGAGTTCTGGGCGGAGACCGGCGAGATCGATGACATCACCGAGTATCCGCTGAACTACGCTGCGTATCAGATCGACGATCCGAGCCAGCCGATCTTCAACGCGAACGGTACGTTCAACAGCAGCGCCGTCACGCTCTGCTCGAATCGCAGCGCCGGCCTCGATCCCGGCGATCAGGATTTCTGCACCCAGGACGGGTTTACCGCCTTCAACACCATGGAGGATCCGCGCACGGCTCCGTTCTCGACGGGCAGCCGCGATCAGTACGGCGTGAGCGTCCGGGGCGGAAACGAGAACGTCCGCTACTTCGTCTCGGGGCAGTACGCCGACGAGCAGGGGATCGTCTTCTACAACCAGAACGAGCAGATCAACTTCCGGGGCAACCTGGACGCCTCGCTGAGCGAGGACTTCGATCTGGCGATCTCGGTGGGCTACGCCGATGGCACGCTGTCGCTCAACTCGAACGACAACTCGATCTTCAGCCCGATCATCAACGGCATTCTCGGGTTCCCGAACTTCGTCGAGCCGGGCGAGGACGGCATCACGTCGACGGGGAACTACGGGTTCGGGTTCGGTCTGAACGAGCTCCAGCGGTACGTGATCAATCAGGATATCGACCGCCTCACGACGAGCACGAACGCGAACTGGCGTCCGACGGACTGGCTGACGGTCACCGGTACCGCGGGGCTTGATTTCACGTCGCGTCACGACTTCCGGACGCTCCAGGTGGGCGACCTGCCGATCGGCGGCACATTCACGCTCGGCTTCCGTGATTCCGACCGCGTGAACAACTACGTGTACTCGGGCCGGGTCGCGGCCATCGGGTCCTTCCAGCTGACCGACGAGATCACCTCGACGACCACGGTCGGAGGGGTCTACGAGCAGCAGACCGCGCAGAGCACGGAGTGCTTCGGTGCGACGCTCGTGCTGGGCACGGCGTCCTGCGGGACCACGGCCACCAACTTCGATCTCGACGAGGACTTCTCCGAGATCCGCACGGTCGGTGGGTACATCCAGCAGGAGTTCGGCTGGCGCGATCGGGTGTTCTTCGGCGGGTCGATCCGCGGCGACGACAACTCCGCCTTCGGAACGGACTTCGGCTTCGTGTACTACCCCCAGGGGCAGATCTCCTGGGTGGTCGGCGAGGAGGACTTCTTCCCGCAGTCGGACCTGATCAGCGGGCTGCGCGTGCGCGCCGCCTACGGGGAGTCGGGGCTTCGGCCGGGCTTCCGCGACGCGGTCACGCTCTACTCGCCCACGACGGTCGCGGTTCCCACCGGCGGCAACGACGCCGGGGTGGTGCTCAGCTCGACGGGGAACACGACGCTCCAGCCTGAGATCGCGAGCGAGTTCGAGTTCGGCTTCGACACCGGGCTGTTCAACGACCGGCTCGGGGTGGACTTCACGTACTTCGACAGGAGCTCGGCGGACGCGCTCATCGAGCGTCGACTTCCGGGATCGCTCGGTCTCACGACCACGGTCTTCGAGAACCTCGGTGAGATCACGAACAGCGGGACCGAGCTCACCCTCAACCTCGACGTCTACCAGTCCGATCTCTTCGGGCTGAACCTCGGGTTCACCAACACCACGGTGTCCAACGAGGTCGCCGCGCTGGGTGACGATGTGGACCCGATCATCTTCAACCGCGGAATCCAGCGGCACGAGGAGGGCTTCAGCGCCGGTGGCTTCTGGCAGACGCCGTTCGAGTACAACGACGCGAACGGCGACGGCAAGTTGACGAACGACGAGGTGTCTCTCGCGCCCTGCACGGGCACGCTGGAGCAGGGCTGCGTCGACGGCTCGCAGTTCATCGGCCCGTCGATTCCGGAATGGAACCGCGCCGTGTTCGCGGATCTCCGGATCTCGAACTGGATCACCGTGTCGACCCTCTTCGAGGGCGTGGGTGGTCACTACCGCGGGAACGACTCCGAGTCGTTCCGCTGCGGGTTCCGCCAGACGCGCGGCTGTGCCGCCGTCGGCGACCCGAATGCGCCGCTCGAGGAGCAGGCCCGCTACATCGCGGACCGTTTCCTCGCGACGGCGTTCGGCTACATCGAGAAGGCAGACTTCTGGCGCTGGCGTGAGCTGGCGGTGGCGTTCGACATGCCGTCGGCGCTCACCGAGGCGCTCCCGCAGCTGGATGGTCTCCGGCTGACCGTGTCGGGCCGCAACCTGGCCACGTTCACCGACTACAGCGGGCTGGATCCCGAGACGAACGAGACGGGTGGCAACACGAACTTCCACAACAGCGAGTTCAACACCCAGCCGCCCGTTCGCCTTCTGCTGCTTCGACTCGACTACCGCTTCTGAGGAGGCGCGAACGATGAAGATTCATACCAATCGATTCGCCCGCCTCGCCGGAGTCGCGATTCTCGCGACGTCCGTGGCGATGTCGGGCTGCGACCTCGACGAGCTGCTCGAAGTCACCGATCCCGATACGGTGAACCCGGGCACGCTCAATGATCCTGCAACCCTGCCGATCCAGGTCACCGGTGCGTACAGCGAGTTCGTCGCTGCGTACTCGGGTGCCGGGGGCGACGCCTTCGTGTCGACCACCGCCCTGATGTCCGATGAGTTCTTCTCATCGGGTACGTTCACGACCCGCACGCAGACCGATCGGCGGAACCAGTTCACCCCTGCGGACGGCAACACGACCGACGGGACCTACGTCAACATGCAACAGGCGCGCTTCGCACTCGGTGAAGCCGCGCTTGCGGTCGCCGAGTTCGAGAGCACCGCGGACCCGCGGTACTCGGAGATGAAGGCACTCGAGGGGTTCACCCTCGTGGCGCTGGGCGAGGCCTACTGCTCGGCGGTGCCAATCTCCCGCATCGCGGAGGACGGTTCGTTCGAGTACGGTTCGCCGCAGTCGTCGGCGTCCGTGACCCAGTCCGGGATCGCGCTGCTCGATGAGGCGATCGGGGCGGGAGGCGGCAGCCTTCCCGCCGTGGTGAAGGGGCGCGCGCTGATCAACGTCGGACAGTATGCGGCCGCGGCCTCCGCGGTTGCGAGCGTGCCGACCAGCTTCACCTACTTCGCGGCGCACTCCGAGGAGGGTGACAACAACCCGATCTACTCGCTTCAGGACAACGGACGGTATTCGATCAGCGAGGTGGAGGGTGGCAACGGCCTTCCCTACCGGTCGGACGACGACCCACGGGTGCCGTGGTTCCAGGACCCGGACGATCCGAACGGGTTCGACGACGCGTATCCGCTGTACAAGTCGCTGCGGTACACGGCGTTCACCTCTCCGCTGGTGGTGGCGAGTGGCGTCGAGGCGCGGCTGATCGAGGCCGAGGCCGCGCTGAACGCGGGCAACCCGGGCAGCATGATCACGATCCTCAACGCGCTTCGCGCGGACGTGGTCAACCTCATGAGCGGCCTGACGGGCGGCGTCTACACGCCGGACTCGGGTCTGGGCCCGCTGGTGGATCCGGGCACGGACGACGCCCGACTCGATCTGGTCATGAAGGAACGCGCGTACTGGATGCACCTGACAGGGCACCGGCTCGGTGACCTCCGTCGTCTGGTCGCGAACTACGGCCGGAGCGCGACCGAGGTCTACCCGACGGGTGCGTACCACAAGGGTGGTCAGTACTCGGACGACCTCGTGTTCCCTCTCGACTTCGACGAGGCGAACAACCCGAACTTCACGCACGACGTGTGCAACGTGGACGCCGCCGGATTCGGCAGCTGATCGGGTAACGCGGCAGCTTCGTCCCTCGCAGGGACGTTCGGGGGCGTCGGCTTCGGCCGGCGCCCCACTGTCGTTTCAGCGGCGGTGGGTTCCCGGCGACCACAAGGGCGTAGGCAGGGCCCGCCCGGTGTATATTGGGACAGGCTCGCGAGTGAGGGTCGCCGGCGCCGCCTCGTGCGGTGCGGGAGGAAAGTCCGAGCTCCGCAGGGCAGGACGCCGGGTAACGCCCGGGCGCCGTGAGGCGATGGAAAGTGCCACAGAGAGCAGACCGCCGATGGCCCGACCGGCGACGGGACGGCACAGGCAAGGGTGAAAGGGTGCGGTAAGAGCGCACCGGGCCGCCGGCAACGGTCGGTCGCACGGTAAACCCCGTTCGGAGCAAGACCATGCAGGGACGAGGGGCGGCCCGCCCCGTCCGAGTCCCGGGTAGGTCGCTGGAGGGCGGTCGTGAGGCCGTCCGTAGAGGAATGACCCTCCTCCATCGCCGCAAGGAGGTGGAGACAGAACTCGGCTTATTCGCGAGCCGAGCCGTGCGGCGCCCGTCGGAATCCACCGGCGGGCGCCGTGCCATTTCGGCTTGACCGGAGGGAGGAATCCCCGAGATTAGACGTCCGTTGCGCCCGTAGCTCAGCTGGATAGAGCGCTGCCCTCCGGAGGCAGAGGCCAGAGGTTCGAATCCTCTCGGGCGCATGCAACGAGAGAGGCCCCGACGCGTTCGCCGCGTCCGGGCCTTCTTCGTCTGCGGGTCGTCTGCGGGTCGTCTCCCGGCCGCGTCCGCGTTCAGCCGCCGGACTGCGCCCACGGCCACGGCCCGGGCATGTCCACGCCGCGCGCCGTCAGCACGAGCTCCAGCATCCGCTGCCACGAGTCCCAGCTCGTGGTGCCGTCGTCCGGGTCCGTCTTGTGCGCGATGACGAGGTCCGCGGCGGGCATCACGGTGATCCACTGCCCGTAGGCGCCTCGGCCCGTGTAGGCACCCGCGAAGGGCCCGACGGCCCGAGGACCGTCCCAGACCCACCACATGTATCCGTAGCCGAAGTAGCCGTCCCTGCGGCCTTCGGGGTTCATCTCCTCGAGCGGCGTGACGACCGAGGAGATCCTGCGGGTCCACTCGGCGGGAATGAGCTGCTCGTCGCCCCAGCGGCCCTCGTACAGCATCAGGAGGCCCACCCGCGCCATGTCCACGGTCGAGAGGTGCATGTGGTAGGACGGGTACTGCGACACCTCCAGGTTTCCGGCCTTCCGATGTCGATCCCGGTCGAAGTGCTCGAACTGCAGGGGGCCCGCCAGCTGCCGCTCGAGTTCGTCGAAGATGTCGCGACCCGTGATCAGCTCGAATGCGCCGCCGGCCGCATTGAAGTCCCAGTTGCTGTAGAGCATGTACTCGCCGGGCGTCTGGGAGCCTCGCGGAGGCGCGTCGGCGAGGTTGTCACCGCTGTTGGACGCCGGGTGGTAGACGCCCGAACGGGCCGTGATCAGATGCTCGACCGT
Source organism: Longimicrobiales bacterium (assembly GCA_028284495.1). Classification (GTDB taxonomy): domain Bacteria; phylum Gemmatimonadota; class Gemmatimonadetes; order Longimicrobiales; family Gaopeijiaceae; genus Gaopeijia. The sequence continues at coordinate 40,839 of JANQRP010000008.1, forward strand.
CGCCTGACGCTCGATGGGGAGCAGACCGCCTACGTCGTCCATGCCGAGTTCTTCGAGCGTCGCGTCCAGGTCGATGGTGCCATCGGCGACCCAGACTCCGTAGAGCGTCGCCAGCACGCTCTTACGGACAGACGCGAGGTAGCTCACCCGCTGGACATCTCCATACGTGTAGGCGACGCGACCGTTCTCGACCACCACGAGCGCCGTCGTGGTCGAACTGTCGGTCAGAAAGGCCGTAGCGGCGTCGAGGCCGTCGGCATCCCACCCGTAGGCGTCGAGGGCTTCCGGCGCGATGATGTCCCACGTCGCGCCGGGGATGGTGGGCGAAGTGTCGACAACGACGTCGCCGGCCGGTTCGGCGGGTGAGCACGACACCACCGCGACGGCGGCGAGAAGAGCGACCAGGGAGCGCACGGGTACCTCTCGGATAGGGGAACGACCCGGAGAGTGTACCGACGGGTGCGCCGGCCCGCGAGGCGGAAAGACTGCGGGGGCACAGGCCCCGGTCGCCGCGGTCGGTCAGGCGGCGGGGACGGGGCCGGCGGGATCGTGGGGGTCGAACGGACGCGCCTCGTCGGCCATTCGCCGCAGCGCGTTCGCGACGCGCGCCTCCCCGGCCTGCTCCGCCCGTGCGGCGGCCCGGAGCAGGAATCCGATGCGGTCGTCCAGGTTCGTGGGGAGATGCATGGTCGCCTCCGTCGTCGGGTCCCTCATCCTCGTCTACGATCCGTTCGCCGGGAATGTTTCCCCCGAACGGGCCCGGCTCGGGGCGACCCCGGGGGGCGTCTTCCTCGACGCTCGCCGGCCGCGGCGGGCGTCCGGATGGCACGAACGGCCCGACCCGATCGCTCGGGTCGGGCCTCGGCCTGCAAGCGCTCAGACCGACTTGTAGAAGCGCTCGGCCACGATCCGCCCGTCCTTCCACTGCCGCACCGCGACCTGGTCGTAGGTGTGCGAACCCCACTCGCCGTGCGTGTAATCGAAGTGCCAGGTGGACATGGTGACGTCGTCACCGATGGCCACGTCGTCGAGCCGTACGGCACGAAGCTCCGTGAGCCCCTCCACGAACATCTTCTCTCGGTCGAAGTTCGTCTGCTTCCCCTCGAAGAGATCCGCGCCGTCCTGCATGGTGCAGTCGTCCGCGTAGAACTTCTCGAAGGCTTCGAGGATCCGGCCCTCGAGGATCATCCCGTTGAGCTCGGACTCGAGCTGCTTCAGCGTCGTCGTTGCGGTGCTCATGTATCGTCTCCTGATGTCTGGCGGTCGAGGTCCGGTCCGTCCTGCCCGCGGCGGGCGATCGAGCTGCGCCGGCCGGCCGGGTGCACCGGGTCGAGAGCGTGGTGCGACTCGACGTCCGATATTACACAAAACTTGAATAGTTGTCTAGTCATGTATTGAATCGAAACGAACCACGGCGGGGCGCGCAGGGGCGCGCCGGAGGCGCGGTTCAGGTGCGCGGGTCCGAGGGACCGGGGGTGGCGATGCGGAACGCCTGGCGCGTTACGTCGAGACTCCTTCCGACCTCCGACAGGACGTCCTCCGGAAGGGCCGCCTCGAAGGCCGCCACGGCCTCGTCGAGGCGAGGTTGGACCCGCTCCAGGGCCGCGAGACCCTCGTCCGTGATGCGACACACGATCCGCCGGCGGTCCGACTCGTCGCGCTGCCGATCGACGAATCCCTTTCCGGAAAGCCGATCGATCAGCCGCGTGACGCCGGGCGTCCGCTCGATCATGCGTTCACCGACGGCGAGCGTGGGAAGCCCGTCCGGACCCGCGCCCCGGAGAATCCGGAGCACGTTGTACTGCTGGTCCGTCAGGTCCTCGTCACACAGGATCCCGACCATGAAGCGGCGGGCCTCGTCGGCGGTCCGGAGAATGGCGACCACGAGCTCCTCGCCTCGTGTCGCGAACGGTCGCGTCTGCGCGATCTCGGTCCGGACGTCGGGCGCCGAGCCGTGCTGCTCGACCGGATCGGTGGCGTCCATGCGCGAGGCTCCCGGAACGAGTTGGGGATCGGGGGGTTCACTCCGCTTCGGAAAAAGACCGATCAAGGTAGGGAGAACGCCCGGCGGGCGCACGTTTCGGACGGATCGAACGCGCATGTGAAGGGATTCACAAGCGCCCTCTGTCTCAATACCTTGAAAGGCACGACATCGATGCCGCTCATGGCCCACTCGCACCTCCGACGCCGCAGGGATCACGGCGCCGAGGGACCTGCGTTCGGGCGAATGCGGCGTTCAAGTGGGTCGAGAGGATCCGTCGACTCGTTCGAACGGATCGCTCGGCTCCGGGCCGTGCGGGGTTCGCCGCGTGGCCGCACATGCTGAAATCGTACCGAGGACACACAAAGATGAAGCGCTTCGCTCTTGGACTGATGGCTCTCTCGATCGCCGCCTGTGGTGGCGGTGAGCCGGCCGACGATTCGTCGATGGACCAGCCCGCGGACGCTCCGCAGGCCGAGGCTCCGGCGGCAGAGGCTCCCGCGGCCGAGATGCCGGCTGGTGAGCTGACCATGCCCGACTGGTACCAGATGGACGGCACCAACGTGACCCTCGACATCACCGCGGGTCTCACCGAGGCCGGCCAGTACTGGAACTACAACGGCTATCAGAACGGTGACCTCACGATCACCGTCCCGGTGGGCGCGAACGTGACGATCAACTTCTCGAACAACGATCCGAACATGCCGCACTCGATCGGTGTTCACGAGAACTTCGACACGGCCCCGGCCAACCCGAACATGACGCCGGTCTTCGAGGGCGCCATTTCGGAAGACCCCGCCTCGATGACCGGCGCGACCCTGCCCGGCGAGTCCGAGACGATCACGTTCACGGCGTCCGAGGCGGGCGAGTACACGCTCGTCTGCTACATCCCGGCGCACACGGTGAGCGGCATGTGGATCCGCTTCGTGGTGTCGGCCGAGGGTGAGGCCGGCGCGATGATGGCGTCGATGTAAGGCGTTCCAGCCGACAGCAGTACCGGGACGCCGTCCCGCGCTTCGGCGCGGGGCGGCGTTTCGCGTTCCAGCATGGTTCCCCAGGGGGCGAGTCACCCTCGCGTACCCCGCCCGCCGGACCTACACTTCCCGGTCCGCACTTCCCGGTCCGCCGTCTCCGCGCGGCCTCCGTTCCGCACCGTCCCGACGCCACATGCGCACCACCCTCGCTTTCTCACTCGCCACGGCTCTGGCCCTCACGACCGGTTGCGGCGCGGCGGCCGGAGGCGACCCCGATTCGTCCGGTGGGTCCTCGCTGGCCGACCTGCAGACCCGTGGCGAGCGTACCGGATGGGTCGAGACGTCCAGCCATGCGGACGTGATGCGATTCCTCGAGGTGGCGGCGGCCTCGAGTGACAGGGCGCATCTCGAGACGATGGGCTACACGAACGAAGGGCGCGCGATTCCGCTGCTCGTGATCGGAGACGTGGCCGACGGGAGCCCCGAGACGGTGCGGGCGTCGGGGAAGCTTCGCGTATACCTGCAGGGCAACATCCACGCGGGCGAAGTGCCTGGCAAGGAGGCCCTGCAGATGCTCGTGCGCGAGCTGCTGAGCGGTCGCTCCGCGGACTGGACCGACCAACTCGTGTTGCTTGTGAACCCGATCTACAACGCGGACGGGAACGAGCGCGTCGCGCTGGGCAACCGGCCGCGTCAGCACGGTCCACTCGGCGGCATGGGGCAACGCCCCAACGCCCAGGGGTTCGACCTGAATCGCGACCACATGAAGCTCGACTCGCCCGAGGCGCGGTCGTTCGTGTCGATGATGAACCGCTACGACCCGGAGGTGGGCGTGGACCTCCATACCACCAACGGGACACGCCACGCGTACCACCTCACCTACTCGCCGCCGCTCCACCCCGGCGCGCCCGAGGAGGTCGTCGATCTGCTGCGCGATGTCGCCTTCCCGGAGATCACCTCGGCGATCCGGGACGCGGACGGTTGGGAGTTCTACTACTACGGGAACCAGTCCATGCGGAACGGCGAGCTGGCCTGGGCGACCTTCGACCACCGGCCACGCTTCAACAACAACTATGTGGGCCTCCGGAACCGCGTGGCGATCCTGAGCGAGGCGTACGCCTACCTGACCTACGAGGACCGTGTACGCGCCACGTACCGCTTCGTGGAGGAGATCCTCCACTGGGCGCGTGACGACGCGGACGCCATTCGCGCCGCGGTCGACGCGGCCGACGCGTCCGTCGTCGGGCAGACTCTTCCGACGCGGGCCGTCCCCGAACCCTCCGACACCCTCGTGACGATTCTCATGGGCGACGTCGAGCAGGAGCGGCACCCCTGGACGGGGGCGACCATCCTCCGCCGCACGGACACGGTCGAGCCGACGCCGATGCGCGAGTACGGAACGTTCATGGCCAGCGACACCGAGGTGGCGCCGGCCACCTACTACGTACCCCCCGAGGCCGCCGCGATCATCGACCGCCTCACGGCCCACGGCGTGCAGATGCGCGAGCTGGCCGGTCCCGAGACGGTCGAGGGCGAGTCATTCCGGATCGACGCCGTCGACGTGGCGGACAATCCGTTCCAGGGTCGGAACGAGGTCACGCTCACGGGCGGCTGGTCGCCCGAGCAGCTCCGGCTTCCGGCCGGCACCCGGGAGGTCACGGTCGCCCAGCCGCTCGGGCGCCTCGCGTTCTACCTGCTCGAGCCCCGATCCGACGATGGCCTCGTCGCGTGGGGACTCGTGGACGGCCTCGAGCCGGGCGGCCGGTACCCGGTCGCGCGGGTGCGCTGACGTGCTTCCCGGCCTGCTCCCCGGTCGGGCTACCCTCACCTTCCACCGCGCCATCATGAACGTCCGCAGCCTTTCGCTCGCGCTCCTTCTGACGCTCCCCGCCTGCGGGTCCGAGCCCGGCCCGTCCGAGCCCGCGGCCGGATCGATATCCGCCGCGGTCGAGCTCGCCCTGGCCGAGATCGAGGCGGACGGTCTGTTCGAGAAGGCCTCGGTGCTCGCCGCCGATTCGATGCTTGGACGTAACACGCCCTCGCCGGAGATCGAGGCCACGGCGGTCTGGATCGCGGGTCGGATGGCGGCGGCGGGGCTCGAGGCGGGCGCCGAGGACGGCTCGTTCATCCATCGATACACGGCCCCGTCGTTCGATCCGGAGACGGCGCCGAACGTGGTGGCGATCCTGCGCGGAAGCGACCCCGATCTCGCCGACGAGTACGTGGTGTACTCGGCCCACATGGATCACGTCGGCGTCCGATCTCCGAACGACGAGCGCGCGGATTCCGTGTGGAACGGCGCCGACGACAACGCGTCGGGCACGGTGACGCTGATGGAGGTGGCCGAGGCCCTGGCCTCCATGGAGCCGTCCGAGCGTCCTCGTCGGTCGATGATGTTCCTCTGGGTGAGCGGCGAGGAGCTGGGACTGCTCGGAAGCGGCGCCTTCGCGCGAAACCCCTCGGTGCCGGTCGAGTCGATGGTGGCGAATTTCAACGTCGACATGGTCGGCCGGAACTGGACCGACACGATCGTGGCGATCGGCAAGGAGCACTCCGACCTCGGTACCACGATGAACCGGATCAACGAGGCGCACCCCGAGATCGGGATGACGGCCATCGACGACATCTGGCCGGACCAGAACTTCTATCGGCGGTCGGACCACTTCAACTTCGCCCGTCGGGGCGTCCCGGTGCTCTTCTTCTTCAACGGCACGCACGAGGACTACCACCAGGAAACGGACGAGGTCGAGAAGCTGGACACGGAGAAGATGGCCCGAATCGGACGTCTCCTACTGCTGCTGGGTGTGGAGGTCGGCAACGCCGACGCGCGTCCCCGGTGGGACCCCGACAGCTACGAGTCGATCGTGGATGCCGCGCCGACCCCCCCGCCGCCGGATACCTCTGGCGCGCGCGGGAGCTGAAGCCGGGGGGCGCTTTCCGGGCCGGCGCGGCTCGCACGGATCCGCGACTGGCACGGATGGTGTATACTGCATGTCCCGACGCTTCGAACCTCAGGCTTCGTACCTCGCAGCACGAGGTGGACCATGAAGATCGGATGGACCCGTCCAATTCTTCGCACCGTGGCGCCAGGCGTGGCGCTCGCGGCGGCGCTCGCCATGACGCCTCGGGCCGTGGCCTCCCAGACCGCGCCTCAGCAGTCTCTCCTCCGGGCGCTCGGCGACCACTACGAACTGCCCGCTGACGAGGTCGCGATCCTCGCCGAATGGCGGATCCCGGTCGGGGAGATCCCCGTGGCGCTCGCCATCTCCGACCACGCGAGCATCTCGCCGGATGCGCTGGTGGCGTCACGCCGCAACGGTCGCGACTGGGCCACACTCGCTGGACGCTACGGGATGGACATGGGGTGGTTCCACGTCCCGCTCGACCCCGTCCCCCAGCCGGTGGTGGCGCTCTACGCCGAGCTCGAGTCGCGACCACGGGCGCGGTGGGGTGAGGTGCGACCCGACGACGCGCAGGTCGTCTTCCTCGTGAACGTCCGGTTCCTGCAGGAATACGCGAGCGTTTCCGCCGATGTGGCGGCCGCGGCGCTCGCGGAGCACGGCGGACTGGCCGAGGCACTCCGCGCCATCTCGCCCTGATTCGCCGGTCGGGAGGTCCCGCCTGCGGTTGCGAGTGATCGCGGAGCGGACGATTCTGCTTGGATGACCCGTCTCCCCACCATTCCCGTCCCCCTTCCCGCGCCGCCTGCGCCGGGCGAGATGCGTCGCCGTGCGAGCGACTTCCTCGCCCGGATGCGTAGTCGGCGCACGGTGCGCGCCTTCGCTCCGGACCCGGTCCCGATGGAGGTCGTCGAGGATGCCATCCTGACGGCCGGCACGGCTCCGAACGGCGCGAACCATCAGCCCTGGCACTTCGCCGTGATCACCGATCCCGCGATCCGTGGCGAGATCCGCCGCCGGGCCGAGGAGGAGGAGCGTGCCTTCTACGGCGAGCGGGCGCCGCAGGAGTGGCTCGAGGCTCTCGCTCCGCTCGGAACGGACGCCGACAAGCCCTTCCTCGAGATCGCGCCCGTCCTGATCGCCATCTTCGCCGAGAGCTGGGCGCCCGACGGCGAGGGTGGGCGGCGAAAGAACTACTACGTGACGGAATCGGTCGGCATCGCCACCGGGATGCTGATCACCGCGCTGCATCTCGCCGGCCTCGCGACGCTCACCCACACGCCCTCGCCCATGAAGTTCCTGAACGACGTGCTCGAGCGCCCCGACAACGAGCGTCCGTTCCTGCTTCTCGTCGTCGGTCATCCTGCGCCCGACGCCGAGGTGCCGGACCTGTCGAAGAAGCCGCTGTCCGAGATCGCCTCCTTCCGCTGAGGGCCCATGGGACGAGACGTTTCCAGTTCCGGCGCTCGCGACGCCGAGACCCACCGCGCCTTCACCAAGGCGCTGCTCGTGGACCTGCACGCGCTCGAACGGATGCTCGACGAGGGGCTGATCGAGAGCGGCGTGCGCCGCATCGGCGCCGAGCAGGAGATGTTCCTGGTCGACAAGGGGTTCCGACCGTCACCCACCGGGGTCGAGGTGCTGGAGCGCCTGGGGGGGGCGCCCTTCACGCCGGAACTGGCCCGATTCAACCTCGAGGTCAACCTGGACCCCTGCGAGCTGCGCGGCGGGGTCTTCCGGGACCTGGAGGAGGCGTTCCGCGATCGGGTACGCGAGGCCAGCGACGCGGCGCGTCAGGAGGGGGCCGAGGTCGTGCTGACCGGCATCCTCCCGACCCTCTCGATGTCGCACCTCTCGCTGGACAACATCACGCCCCGTGACCGCTACTACGCGTTGAACGACGCCCTGAACCAGCTTCGAGGCAGCGCGTGGCAGCTTCGGATCGACGGCGTGGACGAGCTGCTCGTGGAGCACGACTCGGTGATGCTCGAAGCGTGCAACACGTCCTGCCAGGTACACCTGCAGGTCTCTCCGGACGAGGCCGCGGCGATCTACAACATCGCGCAGGCCGTCATGGGGCCGGTTCTCGCCGCCTCGGTGAATTCGCCCCTGCTGTTCGGGAAGCGTCTGTGGGCCGAGACCCGCATCGCCCTCTTCCAGCAGTCGCTCGACACGCGGAGCACCGAGCTGCACACGCGGGAGATGACGGCGCGGGTGCACTTCGGCGAGGGGTGGGTGAAGGAGTCGCTGACGGAACTCTTCCACGAGGACCTGGCGCGGTTCCGCACGCTCATCGCGGAGCCGGCGGAGGAGGACGCCATGGCGGTGCTGGACGCCGGTGGAATCCCGTCCCTCGGCGCGCTGAGCCTGTACAACAGCACCGTCTACCGCTGGAACCGACCGTGCTACGGGGTCGGGAACGGTGTTCCGCACCTCCGGATCGAGTGTCGCGCGCTTCCGTCGGGACCGACGGTGGTGGACGAGATCGCGAACGCCGCCTTCTGGATCGGTGCGGTGCTCGGTGCCCGCGAGGAGTATGGCGACATCACCCGGGTGCTCGATTTCGACGACGCCAAGGAGAACTTCTTCGCCGCGGCCAAGCTCGGACTCCGCGCGGCGCAGACGTGGACGGATGGGCAGTCGCACCCGGCGCCCCGGCTGATCCTCGACACGCTGCTGCCGCTGGCACGCGCCGGTCTCGAGGCGTACCGGGTGGATCCGGAAGACATCGACCGCTACCTCGGCGTAGTCCACGACCGCGTCAAGACGCTGTCCACCGGATCGCGCTGGATGATGCGGTCGCTCTCGGCGATGAAGGACACCGGTACCCGGGCCGAGCGCATGGCGGCGCTTACGGCTGCGATCTCGGAGCTGCAGCAGACGAACCAGCCCGTGCATACGTGGGAGCCCGCACCGGCCCCCGGCGCGTCCGCGTGGCGGCAGAGCTTCGAGACCGTCGAGCAGTACATGACGACGCATCTCTTCACGGTGAACGAGGACGAGCTGGTCGATCTCGTCGCGTTTCTCATGGAGAAGAAGCAGATCCGCCACGTGCTCGTCGAGGACGACGACCACGCCCTGGTCGGCATCGTGTCGTACCGCTCGGTGCTTCGACTCGTGGCCGAGTCCGGTCCCAATTCGGGCAATCGACCGGTCAAGGGCATCATGGAGCGCGATCCCGTCACCGTGCAGCCGCAGACGAGCACGCTCGAGGCCATCGAGCTGATGCGCTCGCGCGGCGTGTCGGCGCTGCCCGTGGTGAAGGAGGGCAAGCTGGTGGGCATCGTGAGCGAACGCGACTTCATGTCGATCGCCTACCAGCTCCTCGAGGAGCGACTCCGCGACTCGTGACGGAACCGATGGGCGAGGTGGCGCTGCCCGAGCGCGTCATCGCGGAGCTCGGGTCGACCGAGCGAGGGGACACGCTGATCGTCGTGGGTGCCGTCCACGGCAATGAGCCGGCGGGATGGGAGGCGAGCCGGCGCGTGGCGGCGGCGCTCACGACCCGAGAGGATCACCTCGACGGCCGTGTCGTCTTCATCACCGGGAATCGCCGGGCGCTCTCGATGGGACGGCGGTTCGTGGACCGCGACCTCAACCGCGCGTGGACCCGCGCGGTCGTGGAGCGGATCCGCTCCGAAGGCCCCGGAGCGTCGGCCGAGGACCTCGAGCAGGCCGACCTGATTCGGGAGCTCGACGAGCTGGTGGCGACATCGACGGGCACGACCTGGCTGCTCGACCTGCACACGACGTCGGCGATGGGGGGCGCGTTCTCCACCGTTGCGGACGCGCTTCCCGCGCGAGAGCTCGCGCTCCGGCTGCCCGTACCGCTGGTGCTCGGCCTCGAGGAGATGGTCGACGGCACCCTCCACGACTGGATCGGCGAGCACGGCGTCGTGACCATGGCGTTCGAGTCGGGTCAGCATGCCGAGCCGGCCGCGGTGGATCGGGCGGAGGCCGCCATCTGGCTCGTGCTCGAGGCGACCGGGCTCCTGCACGCCACGCACCTCCCCGAGGCGACCGAGGCGAGGAAGCTGCTCGCCCGCGACGCCGCGGGCCTGCCGCCCGCCCTCGAGATGCGCTACCGGCACCCCGTGGAGGAAGCGGATGGTTTCGTGATGGCGCCCGGGTGGGAGAACTTCCAGCCCGTGCGACGGGGAGAGACGCTCGCCGAGGACGGCGACGGCCCCGTCCGGTCTCCACACCGCGGCCGGATGCTCATGCCGCTCTACCAGGAGCAGGGCGAGGACGGCTTCTTCGTGGTGCGCGAGTTCTCGGCGTTCTGGCTATGGGTGTCGGAGGCGCTCCGGCGTGCCGGGCTGGCGGGGGGCGTGCACCTCCTGCCCGGTGTCCGTCGGCATCCGGAGCGGGACGGCGTGTACGTCGTCGACCGGCGCGTGGCACGCTGGTATGCGCTCCAGATCCTTCACCTTCTGGGCTTCCGGCGCGTCCGAGAGGAGGGGGACGTGCTGGTCGTGGAGCGGCGCGGGGTGCACTACGACTAGGGCCTGTTCACACGACGGGGATGCGCTCTGTTGCGTCTGAACCGGCGCCAATCAAGACGCGAGGCGTGCGATTTGGCAGCGTCAAATGAGGGACGAGCAACGCCGAGTGGGGCCGGGTCAGGCGCAATCCTCCGGACCGGGCCATGTTCCCGCCTCGCGGCGTTCTCGCTCGCTCGTGTAGCGACGCTACACGTCGCTTGCTCGGCCTTGCGAGCCAGGAACATGGATCCGGCAGAGCGCATCCCCGT
>JANQRP010000038.1 GCA_028284495.1 Longimicrobiales bacterium
GCCTCGAGGACCCGCCAGGCGCCGGCCTCCGACACCGTCACGTAGTCGTCGTCCGGGCGCTCGACGCTCCGCCGCGCGGAGGTGACGACGCTGATCGCGAGGCGCATCCTCACGAGCACGGGAACGGCCGCGAGCTCCTCGTCCGAGACCCGTGGCGGGGCCCCGACCGTCGGATCCCCGCCCATCCGCGCCACGCCCGCGTCCCACGCCTCGAGCCATCCCGCCGCCACGAGCGCCACGGTCTCGACGGGGTCGATCGTCCGCATCGCGGCGTAGGCGGCGGCGACCGCGGGTTCCACCACGCGTGCGGTCCGGAGCATGTCGCCGAAGTCGATCAGGCCCACCGGACCCCGTGCCCACGCGTCGGCGTCCACGACGAGGTTGTGGTCGTTCGCGTCGCCGTGGACCACGGTGCGCGGCAGGCGCTCCGCGTGGGCAGGTACGGATCGCTCCCACGACTCGACGACGCGTGCCAGTATCCGCCGCCGGCTCGGCTCGGACACGACACCGATCTCGTCGGCCACCCACCCGCCGTCCGCCGGATCCCATCGATGAGACCGATCCGCTGCGGGGTGGTCGAAGTCCGAGAGGGCCGCGTCGAGGCGACCCGTGAACTCGCCGATCCAGCGCGCGAACCGATCGGTGGCCAGCGAGGGAGCGAGCCGCGCGGGCACGACGGAGGCGAGGGTCGGACCCTCGACCCAGGCGAGCCGGTGCACGACGCGGTCCCGAACCGTCACCATCCGGTCCCCCGCCGCCGTCGGCACTCCGCGGGGGACGCGCATGCGCGCATCCGACCGGGGCGCGAGGTGCGCGAGCGCGGCGTGCTGAAGGTCGACCTCGGCAGGATCGGTCCCGGACTGCGCGAACTTGAGGATCGACCGCGTCCCGTCCGGCGCGTGGACACGGAAGTTCACGTCGGCCTCGCCCGGGAGACGCGTCAGGTCCCCGTGGTCACGCCAGACCTCTCTCAGGACGTCTCGCGCGTCGTCGGGGCCCGGACTCCACGCCTCGGACGGTCGGGAGTTCACCCCCCCGGCGCGAACCCTTCCGCCGCCGGATGCAGCGGAATCGGCGCGCGGGCCAGCCGGGTCAGGTCGATCTGCCGCGCCATCTCGTGGACCTGCGCCAGCCCGTCCCGGTCGGCCCGGAGGATCGTGAGGAGATGCTCGACCACATGCGCGCCGAGGTCCGCGCGCGCCACGATCCAGTTGTTCATCGCGACCGTCTCGACGGCGGCGTCGACGCCCGGGTAGGCGCCGCCCGGGATCGAGCCGGTGTCGTAATAGGGATGCGACTCCAGCAGCGCGTCTCGCCCCTCGCCGGCCAGCGGGAGAAGCGCGACGCCCCCGGCGGTGGTCGCCTCCAGGACGGCCGCCGCGGGGAACCCGACGGAGAGGATCGCGGCGTCCAGCGCCCCGTCGCGGAGTGCGGCGGCCGACTCGCTGAACGACAGGTACTGGACGGACACGTCGTCGTACGTCAGCCCGTGCGCCTCGAGGATCTGCCGCGCCGTCTGCTCGGTGCCGCTGCCCGCCGACCCGACGCTCACCCGCCGACCCGCGAAGTCGGCTACGGTCTCGATCCCGCTTCCGCCGGCAACGAGCACGTGCACCACGTTCGGGTAGAGGGGCGCCACCACACGCAGGTCCGCCGCGGGCTGGGCCCCGTCGAGCCCGCCGTGGTAGGCCTCGTAGGCGCTGATCGCCAGCGTGAACCCGAGATCGATCTGGCCCGCCACCACGCGGTTCACGTTCTCCACGGACCCGCCGGTGACCTCCGCGGTGTAGCGGCCCGTCGAGTCCGCCGCCGAGAGGCGGGAGGCGAGGGCACCGCCGAGGGGGTAGTAGATCCCGCCCGTTCCACCCGTGCCGATCGAGTGGAAGACGGGCGCGGACTCGCCGCCGGCGCAGGCGGACAGAACGAGAAGGAGGGCCGACGGAGCGACGACGGAGCTGCGTAAGCGCATGGAAACGAGGTTCGGAGGGAGTTCAGCCGCCGACGGCGGACGCCGGCTCGGCGCGCGTGTCTCCGCGCCGCGCTGCCCACAGTAGCGCCACGAGCCCCGCGCCGCCCGTCCAGATGCCCGGAAACACGAGGGCCACCGCCGCAGCGGCGAGCAACGCACGATCGACCGGACCGAGCGGCCCCCGGAGCCATCCGACCACCGCGGCGGCCAGCGCGACCACACCGGCGAGGCCGGTGAGAATCGCAACGGCGATGGTGGCGGCCGAGCCGATCAGCAGCAGCCCCGGGCCGTACACGAACGCGAACGGTACCAGAAAGCCGGCCGCGGCGAGCCCCATGCCGGTGACCGCAGTGCGCATGGGCGGACTCCCCGCGATGCCGGCGGCGGCGAAGGCCGCTAGGCTTACGGGTGGGGTCACGTTGGACAGCGCACCGAAGTAGAAGATGAAGAGGTGGGCGGCCAGCAGCGGCACGCCCAGCTCCACCAGCGCGGGCGCCCCGAGCGCGGCCAGCACGACGTAGGCCGCGGTGGTCGGCAGCCCCATCCCCAGCACGATCGACCCGAGCGCGGTGAGCAGGAGCGCCGGGAAGAGGTTTCCACCGGCCAGCGTGATGATGAGCTCGCTCATGCGCAGGCCGATGCCGGTCAGCGAGGCGACGCCGACCACGATTCCCGCCGCGGCGCACGCGGCCGCCACCTGGACCGTACCCCGCCCCGCCGCGAGCACCGCGTCCTCGAAGTCCGTCCGGCTCGGCCGGGTCGATGCCCGCAGGAAGGTCACCGCCGCCGCGGACACGACGCCCCAGAACGCCGCGCGCATCGGCGACCGTCCCATCGCGAGGTACACGACGATCACCGCCAGCGGGAGCAGCAGGTGGATCCGCGAGGCGACCTCCTCCCTCGTTCCGGGATCCACCGGCTCGATCCCCATCCGACCCGCCCGCAGGTGGATGGCCACCAGCAGCGCCGAATAGTACAGAAGCGCGGGCACCACGGCCGCCACGGCCACCCGGACGTACGGGATGTTGGTCCAGGTCGCGAGGATGAAGGCCCCCGCACCCATGACGGGCGGCATCAGCTGGCCGCCCGTGGACGAAGCGGCCTCGACAGCGCCGGCCCATCGCGGCGTGAAGCCGGCGCGCTTCATCAGGGGGATCGTGAACGCACCCGTCGTGACCGTGTTCGCGACGGCGCTTCCGGAGAGCGACCCCATTAGACCCGACGCGACGGCCGCGGTTTTCGCGGGCCCGCCCCGGGTCCGCCCCGCGATCCGGTTGGCGAGCGCGATGAACAGCGCCCCGCCACCCGCCACGTCGAGCACCGCGCCGAAGAGGATGAAGAGGTAGACGAAATCCGCCGAGACCCCGAGCGGGACGCCCCAGATGCCCTCGGTCGACAGGTAGAGCTGCTCGAGCAGTCGCACCGGGCCGTAGCCGCGATGCGCGAGGAGCCCCGGCAGTCGCGGCCCCAGGAACGCGTAGGCGATCGCCCCGACGCAGATGACCACCAGGCCCCACCCGACGGTGCGGCGGGTCAGCTCCAGCACCACCACGAGCGTCACCGCGCCCCAGGTGAGGTCCCACGCGGTGGGCGATCCCGTGCGTTGCACGAGCGTCTCGTGCCCGAGCACGAGGTGCATCGCCGCACCGGCCATCAGCACGAGCAGCAGCCACGACACCGCGGCCTGCGCCCATCCGGGCCGGACCCGGTGGGGTGGGCGGACGTCGCCATCCTCGGAGGCCTCCGACTGAACGGCCTTCGCGCCGAGGAACCCGATACCCGCCATCAGCGCGAGGTGCACCGGGCGCTGAACGAGCGCGGTGAAGGGCGCGACGCCGGCCGACCAGAGGTGGAACGCGGCCGCGGCGGCGGAGAGGGCGAGAACGAGGTGGCGGGATCCCATGAGGGGCCGACGTTAAGCGCGGCAGCGGGGGTGCGCGAGCCGTGGTCGAAGTTCGTTGCCCTCAACGCTCGCGCCGCCGTACGTTTCCGTGAAGCGATGCAAGAAACGATCGTGGGGTCGGCCCGGGAGGTCCGGGGTCCCGGGTTCGTCCATCGCCGAAGACGGCTCCGGTCGGGGTCGTCGACCACCACAACGCGGGGAGAGGTGATGCGGGTCTCCGAAGGAATCGCGGCGACGTTCGCCGCGGCGGCGCTTCTCGCGACCGCCCTGTCTTCGCCGGTGTCTGCGCAGGAGCTCGACGCGCCCCGACCCATCGACGCGCTGAACTCCGTCTGGATCGAGGAGCTCACCTGGATGGAGGTCCGCGACGAACTCGCCGCCGGCAAGACCACCGCCATCATCTCGACCGGCGGAGTGGAGCCCAACGGCCCCTACGTCGCGACCGGCAAGCACAACTACGTGCTCATGTCGGCCTGCGACCTCCTGGCCCGCGAGCTCGGCGACGCGCTCTGCGCGCCGATCGTGAAGCTCGTTCCGGAGGGCAACATCGATCCACCGTCGGGCCACATGCGCTACCCGGGCACGATCTCGGTCCGCCAGCAGACCTTCGAGGCGATTCTCGAGGACGTCGGCCGATCGCTCGCCGCGCACGGCTTCACGGACATCGTCTACATCGGCGACTCCGGCGGGAACGCCCGCGGGATGAGCAACGTGGCGACGAAGCTCACCGAGGAGTGGACCGCCGCGGGCCGTGACACCCGCGCCCACCACGTCGGCGAGTTCTACAACTACTCCGAGATCGAGCGGTACATGGAGGAGGACCTCGGCTACGAGCAGCCGATCGACGAGGGGCTCCACGACAACCTCTACATCACGTCGATCATGATGGTCACCGACCCGACGGTGGTGCGCTACGACCAGCGTGTCGCGGCCGGGAAGGCGACGATCAACGGAGCCAGCATCGAGCCGAAGGAAGAGATCATCGAGCTGGGTCGGAAGCTCCTGCAGTACCGCATCGACCTGACCATCGAGGCGATCCGGGAGGCGCGCGGACGATGAGGCTGCTGGCGGCTCCGGCGATCGCCGCCGCCGTCGGGGTGACGGCGGTGCTCGGCACGCTGAATCCGAGCGCGTCCGCGACCACCGGGCACGGACTCGATGTACCCATGACCCTCGCCGACCCCGGCGCGCTGCTTCACGCGACCGCGCTCCGACTCGAGCGCGCCGGCCTCAACGACGTGGTCGACCGCTACTGCGCCGGGTGCCACAGCGACGTGCGGCTCTCCGGCAATCTGAGTCTCGAGGGCTTCGACGTCGCGGATGCGGTCGAGCGGGCGGAAACGTCGGAGAAGATGATCCGGAAGCTCCGCGCCGGGATGATGCCGCCTCCGGGCCGTCGCCGCCCCCAGGGCGACTCGCTGACGGCGCTCGCGGCCTATCTGGAGGCGTCGCTGGACGCCGCCGCGTACGCGAACCCCGACCCCGGCTATCGTTCGTTCCAGCGGCTGAATCGTGCCGAGTACGAGGCGGCCGTGCGTGACCTGCTCTCGCTCGACGTCGACGCCGGCGACTGGCTCCCGCTCGACACGAAGTCGGCCGGGTTCGACAACATCGCCGACGTGCAGATGCTCTCGGCGACGACGCTGTCCACGTACCTGAACGCGGCCGCCGATGTGGCCCGCCTGGCCGTCGGCGACCCGGAGGCCTCCGCGCTCACGCACACCTACACGAGTTCGAGCTACGCCACCCAGTGGGACCGGATGGAAGGCGCGCCACGCGGCACCCGCGGTGGCGTGTCCGTGGTGCACACCTTCCCGGCCGACGGCATGTACACCTTCCGCATGACGTTCTATCACACGACCACGGGCGGGTATTCGGGGCGTGTGGCGCGCGGCGAGGAGATCGACATCTCGATCGACGGCGAGCAGGTGGCGCTCATGGCGGTCGACCGCTTCATGGCCACGTCGGACCCCAAGGGCGTGATGATGGAGTCGGACCCGGTGTTCGTGAGAGCCGGGCCGCACCGCGTCGCGGCTGCGTTCCTTCGGCAGAGTGAAGGCCCCGTCGAGGACCTCCTCTCGCGCCACGAGTGGTCGATCAACGATCGGCAGATCGGGGTCAGCGGGTTCGGCATCACCCAGCTCGGGCACATGAAGGATCTGGTCATCGTCGGGCCCGAGAACCCCGTCGGCGTTTCCGAGACGCCCTCCCGCGCCCGCATCTTCAGCTGTCACCCGGATCGTGGAGCCGAGCCGTCGACCTGCGCGCGCGCGATCGTGGAGCGACTGGCTCCCGCCGCGTACCGCCGCTCCGTCACCGACTCGGAGGTCGACGAGCTCGTCGAGTTCTACCGTCAGGGCGAAGAGGAAGCCGGCTTCGAGTTCGGGGTGCGCACCGCGCTCCAGGCGATCCTTGCGAGCCCGGACTTCATCTTCCGGTTCGAGGAGCCGGAGGGCGAGGTGGGGCCGGGCGACACGTACGCGCTGGACGACTTCGATCTCGCGACCCGCCTGTCGTTCTTCCTCTGGGGCGGCCCACCCGACGCGGAGCTGCTCGCGGTCGCCGAAGAGGGTCGCCTCGCCGACGATGCGGTCCTTTCCGCGCAGGTCGACCGCATGCTGGCCGACCCCCGGTCGGAGGCGCTCGCCACGCGCTTCGCGGCCCAGTGGCTGCGGCTCGACGACCTGGCCAAGGTGCACCCGGACCGGCTGCTCTTCCCCGACTATCACGAGCAGCTCGCCGACGCGATGCGGAGGGAGACGGAGCTGTTCTTCGACGCGCTCGTCCGCGAGGACCGCAGCTTCTTCGAGCTCTTCACAGCCGACTGGACGTTCATCAACGAGCGACTCGCGGTGCACTACGGCATTCCGGGCGTGGTCGGGGACGACTTCCGTCGCGTGACGTACCCGGAGGCGCATCGGCGTGGCGTCCTCGGGCACGGCAGCGTGCTGACGCTCACCTCGCACGCCAACCGCACGTCGCCAGTGCTCCGCGGGAAGTGGGTTATGGAGGTGCTGATGGGCACGCCGCCGCCACCGCCGCCGCCCAACGTGCCGGAACTCGAGGAGTCGGGCACCGTCGAGGAGGGTCGCCCGCTGACGACGCGTGAGCAGATGGAGCTCCACCGCGAGAACCCGAGCTGCAACGCCTGCCATCAGTTCATCGACCCGATCGGACTGGCACTCGACAACTACGACGTGACCGGACGCTGGCGGATCAAGGAGCACGGGCAGCCGCTGGATACGCGTGGCGAGCTGTACGACGGGACTCCGGTGACGAGCCCCGACGACCTGAGGGGTGCGCTTCTCACCCGCCCGATCCCGCTGGTCCGGGGTTTCACCGAGAACCTCATGGCATACGCGATCGGGCGCCGCATGGAAGCGGCCGATCAGCCGTGGGTTCGTGCGGTCGCGGAGCGCGCGGCCGCCGAGGACTACCGCATGAATTCGTTCATCAGGGGAGTGGTCGAGAGCCCCGCCTTCCGGATGCAGCGCGTGCCGGATGCGAACGCCACCGGAGGAGACTGATGCACCTGCTCGGAAGCCACATCCCCCGACGCACGTTCCTCCGCGGCATGGGTGCCGCGGTCGCACTCCCCTTCCTCGACGCCATGCGTCCGGCAGGTGCTCTCGCGGCGCTGACGGGCACGTCCCGTGAGGCGGACCCGACGCGGCTGGTCGCGATCGAGATGGTGCACGGTGCTGCCGGCGCCAACGAGCTCGGCGCCTCGCTCAACCTCTGGTCGCCGGCCGCCACCGGGCGTACGTACGAGTTCGGCGCGAGCGCCCTGCGCGCGCTGGAGCCGTACCGCGACCGGCTCAACATCTACTCGAACACCGACGTGCGGATGGCCGAGGCGATGTCGCCCGAGGAGATCGGCGGCGACCACTTCCGCTCGAGTGCCGTCTTCCTGACGCAGTCGCATCCCAAGCAGACCGAGGGCTCCGACGTGAAGGTCGGCCCCTCGCTCGACCAGCTCTATGCCCAGCGCTTCGGCCAGGACACCCCGATTCCCTCGATGCAGCTCTGCATCGAGAACATCGACCAGTCCGGCGGCTGCGCGTACGGCTACACCTGCGTCTACACGGACTCGATTTCCTGGGCCGCGGAGGACGAGCCCCTCCCGGTCATCCGTGATCCGAGGGTCGCCTTCGAGCAGCTCTTCGGGGCGGGATCGACGGCGGAGGAGCGCGCACGGCGACTGGCGACGGACCGCTCGATCCTCGACTGGATCACCGGCCGCGTCTCGACGCTTTCGCGCGAACTCGGGCCGACGGACCGCCAGCGGCTGGACCGCTACCTCGAGAACGTCCGCGAGGTGGAGCGGCGAATCCAGCGCATCGAGGCCTACAACACGAGCGGCGCCGAGCGCGAGCTGCCCGGGGCTCCGGCCGGCGTGCCGGATTCCTTCCGCGAGCACGTGGAGCTGATGTTCGACCTGCAGGCGCTCGCCTTCCAGTCGGACATGACCCGCGTGTTCTCCTTCAAGATGGGCCGCGACTCCTCGGCCCGCGTCTTCCCGGAGAGCGGGTCGGACCGTCCGTTCCACCCGGCATCGCACCACGGTGGGCGCGAGTCGTCCGTGCTCGAGTTCAACAAGATCAACACCTACCACGTGAGCATGCTCCCGTACTTCCTCGAGAAGCTCGAGGAGATCAGCGAGGGGGACGAAACGCTTCTCGACAAGACGATGCTCATCTACGGCTCGCCGATGGGCGATTCGAACCTGCACAACCACAAGCGCTGCCCACTGATCGTGCTCGGTGGAGCGAACGGATCCCTCGATACGGGGCATCATCACACGTACGACGACGGCACGCCGATGGCGAACGTGATGCTCTCGCTCATGCACGCGCTCGGGATGGACGACATGCAGTCGTTCGGAGACTCGTCCGGCGCGGCGTCGATCTGACCATGCGCCGATCGAACGTCGCCGCCCTCGCGGCGGTCGCCCTTCTCGCGTCGATTCCCCTGTTCGTGTGGGGTGCCGAGGCGCTGGAGGCCCAGCAGCTCCCGGACGGCGTCGATCCGCAGGGCGTCGCGGGAGACGGATCGACCGCGCTCCACGACGCTGCGGAGGACGGCGACGTCGAACTCGTCCGAGCGCTCCTGGCCGGCGGTGCCACCGTGGACGCGCCCACCCGCCTCGGTGCCTACACGCCGCTCCACCTCGCCGCCGCGGCGGGTGAGGGCGAGGTGGTCCGCGCGCTTCTCGACGGAGGCGCCGATCCCGGCGCCACCACGAGCACCGGCGACGTGGTCGCGCTGCACTTCGCGGCAGCGGCGGGCGATGTGGTGTCGATCCGCGTGCTCCTCGACGCCGGCACGCCGGTGGACGTGCGGGAGTCCACGCGCGGACAGACGCCGCTCGTCTTCGCGGTCTCCCGAAACCGCGTCGAGGCAGTGCGGGCGCTTCTGGACGGCGGGGCGGACGTGGAGGCCGCCACGTACAGGGTCTCGATTCCGGAGGTCCAGCTCGCCTCCGCCCGCGCGTCCAGGGCGCGCCGCGAGGTGCTCGACTCTCTGGCGGACGCGGCCGGTGTGGACCGCGTGGTCTTCCGCCCGACGCCCGCGCAGGTCGAACTGGCCATGCGCCGCGCCAATGCCGAGGCGCCGGCGGCGATGGTCGCACCAGAGGACATCCCCGAGGAGTCCGATCCCGACGTCGGAGACGGCGGTGGCTCGGGCTACGCCGAACGGGTCGGCGGCCAGGGCGGACTCACACCGCTCCTCCACGCCGCGAGGGAGGGCCACGCCGAGATCGCCCGGATGCTTCTCGACGCGGGTGCCGACATCGACCGGGTCAGCCTCGGTGATCACACGAGCCCGATCCTGATCGCGACCATCAACGGGCACTACGACCTCGCGCTCGAACTGCTCGCGGCCGGCGCCGACCCCGACCTCGCCAGCGACGCCGGCACGACACCGCTGTACGCCGCCATCAACACGTACTGGGCGCCGAAGGCGCGGTACCCGCAGCAGCGGGCGTACGAGCAGCAGGAGGCGAGCTACCTCGACGTGATGCGGGCGCTCCTCGAGGCGGGTGCGGACCCGAATCCGCGAACCACCAAGCACCTCTGGTACATGGGCTACACCTTCGACCAGCTCGACGTCGACACCGGCGGGTCCACTCCCTTCTGGCGCGCGGCGTACGCCACCGACGTGCCCGCGATGGAGCTCCTTGTGGAGTACGGCGCGGACCCCACGCTCGGCACGATCGCATCTCGAGACGGGCGCGAGTCGGAGGACGGATCGCTCGACCCCTCCGGCCAGCCTCCGGTGAGGATCGGTGACACTGCCGTCCTCCCGATCCACGCCGCGAGCGGCGTCGGATACGGCGAGGGATACGCCGGCAACGCCCACCGGCACGTCGAGGGCGGTTGGGTGCCGGCGGTCCGGTACCTCGTGGAGGTGCACGGAGCCGACGTGAACGCCCGGGACCTGAACGGCTACACCCCGCTCCACCACGCCGCAGCGCGCGGCGACAACGACCTCATCGAGTATCTCGTACTGCGGGGGGCCGACCCGCTCGCGGTCAGCCGCCGAGGCCAGACCACGGTCGACATGGCGAACGGTCCGGTCCAGCGCATCTCGCCCTTCCCCGAGACGATCGCGTTGCTCGAGGGCCTCGGCGCCGTGAACAACCACAACTGCCGGTCCTGCTGACACCGGCCGGACCGGCCGCCACACTCCGTGTTCCGACGCCCGCACCCGTGACGTCCTCCGCCTCCATGCGCGTCGTCGTCGTCCGCGAGCCCGGCGGCCCCGAGGTACTCGAACTCGGGGAGCGTCCCGTACCGGGTCCCGGGCGCTCCGAGATTCGCGTCCGGGTTCGCGCGGCGGGCGTGAACCGCGCGGACCTGATCCAGCGACAGGGCCACTACCCCGCCCCCCCGGGATGGCCGGCCGACGTGCCGGGGCTCGAGTTCTCGGGCGAGGTGGACGCCGTCGGCGCCGACGTGCGTCGCTGGCAGGTGGGCGACCGCGTGATGGGCCTGGTCGGGGGCGGCGGCTACGCCGAGTTCGTGGTCGTCCACGAGGACGAGGCCGTGCGGGTGCCATCGGCCGTACCGCTCGTCGACGCTGGCGCGATCCCCGAGGCGTTCTTCACCGCGTTCGACGCCCTCGACCTCCAGTGCGGGATCCGCGTCGGCGAGACCGTTCTCATCCATGCGGTTGGCAGCGGCGTGGGGACGGCCGCGCTTCAGATCGCACGTCGAGCCGGGCTGCGCACGATCGGCACGTCCCGCACCCCCGAGAAGCTCGACCGCGCTCGTGAGCTCGGCCTCGACGTCGCGATCCACGGTGGCGCCGACGCGGACTGGTCGGAAGCGGTGCACAGCGCCACGAACGGGCGCGGCGCCGACGTCGTGCTCGATCTCGTCGGCGCCACCTACGTGGAGGGCAACCAGCACGTCCTCGCCGAGCGCGGGCGCTGGATCGTGGTCGGCGTACCGTCCGGCCCACGCGCGAGCGTCGACCTGCGCCGGCTCATGTCGAAGCGGGCGTCCGTGACCGGCACGGTGCTTCGCGCCCGGCCCCTCCACGAGAAGATCGCCCTCGCTCGCGCGGTGGAGGACCGTCTGGTCGACAGCTTCGCCGACGGTACGCTCGAACCCGTCGTGGACGATATCTTCCCCGCGGAAGAGGCCGGTGGCGCGCATGCCCGGATGGAGGCGAACGCGAACTTCGGCAAGCTGCTACTTACCTGGGACTGAGCCGCACACGATGCCCATCTACGAGTACGACTGTGCGACCTGCGGCGAGGCGTTCGAGCTCCTGATCCTCCGGGACGAGAGGCCCGTCTGCCCCGCCTGCGAGAGCGCCGACGTCACCCGCAAGCTGTCGCTGCCGCGCCCGAAGACCGCGAAGACCCACGGGAAGGCCATGCGCGCCGCGAAGAAGCGCGACCGGCGGATGAACGCCGAGCAGACCCGCGAACGCATCGAGTACGAAGAGGCGCACGACGACTGACTCGTCGTCGCCCTCCGCAGGGGACGATTCCCGCCGCGCCTCTCAGCCCCCGATCGTGAACGAGATCGGGAACGACACCCACATCGAGGCCGGGATTGCCTCGATCTTCCCCGCCTCGAACTCGCCGACGCTCCGCAGGAGACCCGGGACCGCCTCCTCGTAGTGCGGGATTCCGGTGGACTCCGGGAATCGAACGTCGATCGGGAATCCGGTCTCCGACACCTGGACCTCGACGGTCGTCTGGAGGCGCTCGAGCTGGTTGTTGTTGTAGTGCGAACGCAGCTCACCCCGGAGCTCCTGCAGAGCCGCAGACACCGCGGCCGGGTTCGTGAGCGTCGGTGGGCAGGAGGTGAACTCGACACTGCGCAGGTCGAACTCTCCGCCATCGCCCACGAGGACCATGAGCGCGGGATCGCTCTCGGTCAGCGCCGCGCCCCGTCGCGACTGGACGAGCCAGGCCGCGACGACATCCAGCCCCTGGACCTCGGGTGCCGACGTGCCGATCCAGACGCGGTCGCCTTCGCGGGCGTCGTCGTGCTCGAAGGTGGCGATCACCCGCCCCCACTCCGGGTTCCACTGCGCCGGGAGCGCAGTGGTCAGCATCGCCGAATCGAGGTACGCGTCGAGGGCCAGATGGCCCGGCGTCCAGGACCCGCTCTCGCAGACGGCCTGGGCGCGGCCCGACGTCGGCAGAAGGAGGAAGACCGCCCCGCAGGAGAGTGCGACGGTCACGTAACGGAAGCATGACGATCGACGGTTCATGCGGACACCATTCGGCCGTCTCGTCGCCAGATCAAGGCTGGCGAAAGTCGACCCCGGACGGCGCAGGAAAGGCGCTACCTGCGGAGTCTCCAGCGCTGCACGTACTCCACGTCGAACTCGTCCGTACGGACCACCACCACCTCGTCGCCGCGACTCTCCACCACGCGACTCCCGAGCGGAACGCGGAGCGTGCCCAGGTGCTCGCCCGACCCCGGACCGAGCGCCCACCAGTCGACGAGGTCGCTCACGGGCTCACGCTGCAGCCAGATGGTGCCGTCGCTCCCGAGCGCGAGGGCTTCCACGGGGGGGCGATCGTCGGGCGCCCACATGCGGGCTTCGAGCCGCTCCCGGAGTTCCTCGGGCGCCTCGGCGAGGTAGGCGGCCAGGGTATCGGGCGGAACCGGAATCGGCTCGAAGCCGAAACCGCGGTCGAACACGGTGTCGCCCGCCGCATCGACCCGAATCACGCGGAACGTGCCCGCATCCGGGCTGCCGTCCGGCGAACGCAGGACGCGGACCACGCCGGTGCCCTGTCGATCTTCCATCATCAGCGGATGCATCGAGATCACGGAGCCCCTGTCCTCCGGGATGCGAACATGCTCGGCCTGGTCCGTGACCATCACCGTGTCACCGAGGGTGCCATCCGCGTCGATCCGGCGGACCACGGGCCGGATCTCGACCGTCGCCCCGCCACCCCTGACCATGGCCGCCGCCGCCACCGACGGGACCGAGACCGAGCTGCCGTCCTGGAGCGGACTCGCCCCGATCCGGTACATGTAGCCCACGCGGTCCCCTCGGACGACGACGAGTTCCCACGGCTCATCGTCAAGGAGCGCCCCGTCGATGGCGAATCGCGTTACCCGCGAGTTCCCGCCGTCGACGACGGTGACCGTGTCGCCGCGCACCGCGAAGTCCGCCAGGCTCCCGACCTCACCCGGTCCCTCCCCTCTCCGTCCGATCGAGTTCAGCAACGCGCCGTCCGAGTCGTGCACGCGGATGAGCATGTCGGCCGGCTGGCCGATCAGCATCTCACCCGTCTCGGTCAGCACGACCTCGCCGACCCGCGTGAGCGTCTGTTCCGGGTCGTCGATGGAGCCGATCTCGTGGAGAAGCTCGGCCTCCCAGATCGGCGCCCCCTCCGCGGCGGGCGAGCCGGATTCGGTACCGGAGCAGCCAGCCAGCGCGAGGAGCAGGGGAAGGGCAAGCGGCGGGCGGGGCGGACGCGGCTTCACGGGGACCTCCAGGGCGGTCCTGCGGGGCGGAGTCATCGCCCCGCGGGATTCGGCCCCAGGGGGATCCGCAGTCCGAGCGAACCGGTTGCGGGGTCGACGGTGGGCACGGCGCCCCACGGCCCGATGCCCGCCGACACCTCCCGCCGACGCATGACCACCTGGGCCACACCCCAGCCCCACGCCGCACCGAGTACCGCGTCGGACGGCCAGTGGGAGTCGCTGGACACCCGCTCCCAGACGACCGTGCCCGCGAGACCGTATAGAAGCACCGTGGCCGGCCACCGATCGATATGGTGGGAGAGGATCGCAGCGAGCTGGGTGATGGTGGCCGCGTGCCCCGACGGAAACGAGCTGCCGTCCCGGAAGGAGAAGGAGTACTCGCCCAGTCCTCCCTCGGGGCGGCGCCTCCCGATGGCGCCGCCGATGATCTCCCGTCCGGCCCCCGCGATCCAGTGGGAGAACAGGATCTCCTTGAAGACGGTCTCGAGGTACTCCGCCCCGACGAGGTCGCTGACCAGCATTCCGGCGATCCAGTACCGGTTGGTGTTCCCCATCAGCGCTACGGGATCGAGAAACTCCCCGACGTCCTCGATGGACGCACCCACGCCGGAGTCCGACGCGTCCACCACGCGCTCGTGGACCGCCCCGTCGAGTGCGAACAGGGTGAGCGCCGTCGCCAAAATCACCGTCCCGCGCGCGACGTCTCCGTCCTCGATCACGAAGGGCGTGGTCATGGTCGCCCATGCGTCACCGGCGAATGCCTTCGTGAACCCCCATGGGGAATCGAGCAGATCGTCCCGGTCCGGATCCGGCGGCGCCGGGGTCTGAGCATGCGTGGGAGCCGCCACGACAACCCACAGCCCCATCGCGACGAGAATGGCCGGACGTCGTCGCGCGCTCCCCCTCCAGCCCCGTGTCGTGGGGCTCTGAACCCCGAGGTCCTTCAAGCGTCGGACGGCGGGCCGACGTCGTACCCGACGACGTAGGGCACGAGGAGCTCGTCGAGCTCGACGCCGATCAGGCGGGTCCGAGACAGGTGCAGCGGGCTGAGCCCCGACGGCATTGCCACCCGGCAGCGCGGCGTGCCGTCCGGCTCGATCACGAACCACTCGGACGGTCCGTCGGACCCCGGGCGCACGAAGCCCTCGATCCAGACGCCTCCATCCGTGCCGGCGAGCACCCGCTCGTGGGCGGGGAAGCGCTCCGCGACTTCACGGCCGTCGAAGCGGGCCTCGAGAAACTCGCCGACCCGATCGGCCGGTAGCAGCTCCTCGAGCTGGCGGCGCATGTCGGCCCGGGCGGCCGCGACGGCGCCCGGACCCACCACCCGGTCCGTGTCCGGCCACCGGAGGATCCGTCGCACGTTCCCGTCACGGCCGAGCAGCCGGATCTCCGGAGTCCGCCCCGACGCATAACCCACCAGGTCGCCGGCCGGAAACACGCTTCCGCGGGCACCGAAGAGCGCGAAGTCCACCATCCGCGCTTCGACGTCGACGTATCCCGCGCGTCGGAAGTAGAAGTCGCCCACGGTGTCGATCGCCTCCCCGGTCGAGGCGTATCGGACCACGCTGCGCGTCTCGTCGGTGAATCGACCCGTCGGGTCGATCATGCCACCGGACACGTCCTGCACGACGAACTCGGACGCGTCTCCGAGGGGGAAGGCGAAGTCGGGCCGCCCCATGAGCCGCGGCGAAAGCTGGACGGAGCGAAGATGGGTCCCGTCCGGGGCGTACAGGTGCCACGCGAACGGCAGGTAGTCACCGACGAGGATGCGGCCGTCGGACAGCACATCGAGGAACCACACGCGATCGAGCTCGCCCGGCCCCTCGCCGCGGCCGCCGATGCGCCCCGCGGGGGTGCCGTCCTCCTCGAAGAGAAGCACGGCGGCCTCCTGATAGTCGAGCACGCCGATCCGTCCGTCCGCCATGACAGCGACGTCCTGGACGGCCGTCAGCCCCGTTCCCCCCGCGCCCTCGAGCGAGCCGATGCGGAGCGTCGGGTCCGATACCTCGCAGACCGGAAGCCCCTCCAGCGAGAGCGTCACGATTTCGACGCCCGCGCTGTCGGTCACGGTTCGGACGGACGGGGCAGAGGCGTCGGACGTCTCGCCGCATGCGACGAGCACGAGGACCGAAAAGACGAATAGAACTCTCATGCGGCCAACGTCCGTCCGCTACGAGGTGCCGCGCAACCGGGACCGCCGGTGGTTCACATCCGTCGCGGCCGTTTCCGGGTCCCGCCCGGCCGCGGCCGACCCGCTGGCTCCGTCCCCGAGCGCGGGGTAGGTTGGCCGCCCCATGTACCGACTCCACGACCCCCACGACGCTCTCGCCCCCTACATCGAGAACTACTGGGAGGTCACGAGCACGCCCGACGCGCCCGTGGACCTGCGGGTCGACGTCTACGTGGACGCCCGGTCCGACCTGATCTTCAACTTCGGGGCGCCCTACGCGAGAACGGAGATCGGTGGCGAGCACCGCCTGGTGTCCCGCTCCACCTTCGAGGCCCAGCGGCTGGTACCGATCCGGATCGAGCAGCGGGGCGACGTGCGGACGCGCGGTGTCCGCTTCCGACTCGGGGGGCCGGGTGCCTTCGCCGTCGTGCCGCTCAGGGGCGTGACGGGGGGCTCGGTCGAGCCGTCCGGCGTGTTCGGTGCCGATGCCCCGAAGCTGGCCTCCGAGCTGGACGCGGCGCCCGATCTGGAGGCGTGCGCCGCCATCCTCGACGACTTCTTCCTGGCGCGGGAGACGACGGCGGACGGGTTCCGGACGTTTCGAAGAGCCCTCCAGCGGCTCGAAGCGACCGACGGTAGGGCCAGCGTGTCGGACGTGGCGGAGCATACCGGTGTCTCGCCCCGCCATGTCGCGCGCCTCTTCGCACGCTACCTCGGCATTCCTCCCAAGACGCTGGGGCGCGTGCTTCGATTCCAGCGCACGATGCGGATGCTCATGAGTGACCCGGGGTGCTCCCTGTCCGAGGTGGCCCAGTCCGCGGGCTACTTCGATCAGGCGCACTTCATCCGCGACTTCCGACGCATGACGGGCGGCGTGCCACGCGGCTACCGCGGCTACTATCCGCCGGAGGGTCCGCACGACTTCGCGCCCAACGTGGTCGTGTTTGTACAAGACCCCGAAGGTGGCCCCGTCTAGCTTCCCGGTTTCGTGCCCCGAACCGGAGGAGACAGGCGATGGCGACACCCGAGGCGAACGATCCGAACCCGGTCGGAGCGCGCAGTACTCGGACCGATACCACGTTCTCGCTCACGTACTCGGTGGCGACGCGAATCGAGGCACCCACCGGCCGCGTCTGGGAGATCCTCACGGACGTCGAAAGCTGGCCGGACTGGAATTCCACCGTGTCGACCGTACAGGGGCGGGCCGAGCTCGGGCGCCGGATTCGACTCACGGTCCCCATCGCGCCCGACCGAACCTTCAGGCCCCGCGTGGTCGGGCTGGAACCTCCGCGGCGGATGGTGTGGCAGGATGGAGTCGCTCCGCTCTTCCGCGGCACGAGGACCTATCTCCTCGCGCCAGAGGGCGAAGCGACGACGTTCGAGATGACCGAGGCCTTCCGGGGGGTCGTGCTGCCGCTGATCCGGCGCTCCCTTCCCGACATGCGTGAGCCCTTCGACACCTTTGCGGCGGACCTGAAGGCGCGTGCGGAACAGCCCGGCCCGGCCGGTCGGTGAACCCGCTGGCCGGGGCTGGGCTACCCGCGTACCCGTCTCAGAGCCATCGCTCCGGCATCCCGTTCGCGATGAGGCCCCCGAGGTGGAACGCCTCCACGCCCGCCTCCCGGGCCACCTCGTCCGTGAACGGCGAGAGCCGGAAGCTGCGCAGGATCACGTACGCGTCGGGATAGCGCCGTCTGGCCATCAGCGCCGCCTGGAGGTTCGTCCCGTCGTCCCCGGAGCCGACCACGAAAACCGGGGCGCTCCCGCTCCGCTCGATGCGGTCCGTGATACCCGCCCATACCTCGGGGTCCAGGATGTCTCCGTCGAGGACGGAGTGCCGGTACCACTGCGCGAACCCGGGGTGGTCGGAGAAGACTCGCGCCATCTCCGACGCTCGCTCGTCGATGGTGACCACCTCGTCGAACTTCCGCACCGCCTTGTCCTGGAGTTGACGCAGTACCGTCTGACCGAAGCGGCCGAAACCGATGAGGACGACGAGGTCGGACTCGGGCGTGTCGTGGAAGCGGCTCTGGAGGTGGTCGTCGACCAGCTTCGTCGCGGCGAACTCGTGACCGTTGAAGATCTCGGCGTCCCTCGCCACCGCGGAGCCCGCCGTTTCGCGCATCATCCGCAGCCTCGACACGTGCACCACGAGGCGACCGGCCAGCTTCGGAGCGCGCCTGAGCACCTTCGCGGCCGCATCGAGGTTGGCGAAGTCGTCTCCGGTAAGGAGAAGTACCCGGTGCGCCCGTTCGAGCCGGAGGCCGCTCAGCACTTCGTCGTGCGTCAGATCACCGATGATCACGCTGGCCCGATAGACATCCCGGAGCTCGGGGATGGCCGGGTGGGAGGCGTCGCGCTCCACCACCACGATCGACCGGCGAACGCCCCGCTCGCGAAGCTTCTTCACGTAGACCATAGTGAGCCGTCCGGCACCGCCCAGGACGACGTGCTGATCCAGCGCCTTCATCTTCCGCCCGAGGGGATCCACCAGTCGGATGGCGGCCTCGACCAGCGTGGACGCGGTAATGAGAGGTGCCCCAAAGTACGCGATCCAGAGCAACGCTCGGCCGAACGCCGGCCCTCCCACGGGGGTACCCAGGTCGAGTCCGCCGAGGACGAAGAGCCCGAGAACGTAGTAGAGTCGTCCCGCCACCCCCTCGCCGGACAGGTCACGCTCCGTGACCTCGACGCCGACCGAGAGGGCGGTCACGCCCGCGACGACGACCAGGGCCACCGCGATACCGCGCAGAGCGAACGGCCGTCCGAAGCCGCGGCGGCGAGACGGACTGAAGAGAGCCGAGGGGTCCACTGTCAGTGCGCGCGGGAAGGCGGGGGGCTGGCCCCGCAGCTGCGGGGCGACGGAGCGCCACCGACTCGGAAACCCGACGCGCCCCGGGTCGTTCCGGGACTCAGCCCGCGAGTCTGCCCTACAGCACGCCCTTCAGGTACCGCCCCGTCCAGCTCTCCTCGACCGCCGCGACCTCCTCGGGCCGCCCCTCCGCCACCAGGCGGCCGCCGCCCACGCCCGCCTCGGGCCCGAGATCCACGAGCCAGTCGCTCACCTTGATGAGGTCGAGGTTGTGCTCGATCACGAGTACGGTGTGGCCCTGGTCCACGAGCTTGTTCAGGACCGTGAGCAGCTTGGCCACGTCCTCGCCCGAAAGACCCGTCGTGGGCTCGTCGAGCAGGTAGAGTCGCCGGCCTTTCCCGCCCGACACGCCGGCCAGTTCGCGCGCGATCTTGAGCCGCTGCGCCTCCCCGCCGGAGAGCGTGGGCGCGGGCTGGCCGAGCCGCAGGTAGCCGAGACCGACCTGCTGAAGGTGCCACAGGGTCTGTCCGAGCTTCCGCTCGCGCATGAAGAACCTGAGCGCCTCGTCGACCGTGAGTCCGAGTACGTCGGCGATCGTCTTCCCCTCGAACTCGACCTCGAGCACCTCGGGCTTGTAGCGGGTGCCGTGGCAGACGTCGCAGCGGATGTAGACGTCGGCCATGAAGACCATCTCGATCTCGACGTGGCCCGCGCCCTTGCAGGCCTCGCAACGCCCGCCCTTGGTGTTGAAGGAGAACGTGCCGGGCTGGTAGCGGCGCTTCCTGGAGAGCGCCTGCGATGCGAACAGCTTCCGGATGTCACCCCACGCCTTCAGGTACGTCACCGGATTCGACCGCGGCGTCCGGCCGATCGGCGACTGGTCCACGAGCACCACCTCGTCGATGCGCGACACGCCGTCGAGCTTCGCGTAGCGCCCGACCGACTCGCCGAGATGCTCCTTCGCGCTGGTGTCGCCGTCGCCCAGTTCCTTCTCGAGCGCACGGTAGAGCACGTCGTGGACGAGCGTCGACTTCCCGGATCCCGACACGCCGGTCACGGTGGTCATCGTGCCCAGAGGGATGCGTAGATCGACGCCGTCGACGTTGTGCAGCGTGGCACCTTCGAGCCTCAGCCAGCCGCCGTCCGTCGCCCGCCGCGACGTCGGCACCTCGATCGCGCTCGCGCCCGAGAGGTAGCGGCCGGTGGCGGTGTCCGCCTCACCCAGCTTCGCCGGCCCGCCTTCGTACACGACCTGACCGCCCTTCTCCCCCGACGCCGGCCCCAGCTCGACGATGTGGTCGGCGCGCTCGATCGCCTCGGTGTCATGCTCGACCACGACGACGGTGTTGCCGGCAGTCCGGAGCTGCTCGAGGAGATCGAGCAGCCGCGAGGTGTCGCGTGGATGCAGCCCGACGGTCGGCTCGTCGAGCACGTAGAGCGTGTCGACGAGCGACGATCCGAGGGAGTTGGCGAGGTTGATGCGCTGTGCCTCGCCGCCCGAGAGCGTCCGCATCTGGCGCCCGAGCGAGAGGTAACCGAGCCCCACGTCGATCAGGAAACCCACCCGCGCCTCCAGCTCACGCAGGATGGTCTCCGCCACCTGCGCCTCGAACGCCGAGAGTTCCAGCCCCTCGAGCCAGGGCTTCAGCTCGTCCAGCGGGAGTTCGCCCACGCGGCCGATCGTCCAGCCGCCCACGTGCACCCACGTCGCCTCCTTCCGCACCCGCGCGCCGTCGCACTCCTTGCAGTTCACGGGCGACTGGTACTGACGCAGGAACACGCGGATGTACTGCTTGTAGCGTTTCTTCTCGCGACTCTTCAGGAACGGCAGCACTCCCTTGAAGGCGGGAATGTCGCCCTCCTTCTTCGCCCCGTGCAGAACCTTCTCGCGGAAGTCCTCGGGCAGGTCCTTCCACGTCTTGTAGAGCGACACTCCATGGTCCAGCGCGAAGGCGCGGAGCCGGTCTCGCTCCCTGTTGTAGCGTGGCTTGGTCCACGGATCGATCGCCCCGTCGTCGATCGACCGATCGGGGCTCGGAACGATGAGGTCGAGATCGTACTCGAGCGTGGCGCCGAAGCCGGTGCAGGTCGGGCACGAGCCATAGGGGTTGTTGAAACTGAAGAGCTGCGGCGTGGGCTCGAGGAACCGGATGTCCGGATGCTCGGGACAGCGAAAGTGTTCGGTGAACTCGAGGGTCTCGGGGACGTCGTCGTCGCCGTCGCGGCGACGCACCAGGATCAGGCACTCCCCCTCGCCCTCCTCGAAGCAGGTGCCAATCGAGTCGGCGAGGCGCTCCTCGAGCCCCTCCTGCCCGACCGCGAGCCGATCGACCACGACCAGCACATCGTCGGCCTTCGACAGGTCCGCGTCGGCCGTCCCGGGGTCCAGCGCCGAGTCCTCCGACAGGTCCATCGACTCGCCGTCCACGAGCAGCCGCTGGAAGCCGAGCGAGCGGAGTGCCTCGACCAGCGGGCCGTGTTCGGCCTCTTCCGACCGCGGCAGCGGGAACGTCACCGAGAACCGGGTGCCGTCCGGGAGCGCCTCCACGGTGTCGTCGACCGCGCTGCTCACCGTGTCCGGCCGGACCCAGCGCCCGCACTCCGGACAGATCGTGCGGCCCGTCCGCGCATAGAGCAGGCGAAGGTAGTCGTAGACCTCCGTCGCCGTCCCCACCGTCGAACGCGAGCTCTTGGTCGGGTTCTTCTGCTCGATCGCGACGGCGGGCGCGATCCCCTCGATCGCGTCCACGTTCGGCTTCTCCATCCGGTCCAGGAACTGCTTGGCGTACGTCGAGAGGGACTCGACGTAGCGACGCTGTCCCTCGGCGAAGAGGGTGTCGAGCGCGAGGGAGGACTTCCCGGAACCGGACGGACCGGTCACGACCGTGAAGGCCCCGCGCGGCAGATCCACGTCGAGGTTCTTCAGGTTGTGCTGCCGTGCGCCGCGAATCCGGATGTGCGAGTCCATAGTCGTGGTTGGACCCACGCGCCGAAGGGGAGTTCCGCCCACCCCGGGAAGTAGCCGTCAGCCCGCGGCGAAGCGCTCCGTCAGGGTATGGATCGCCTCCACCGAGCCGACGATGGTAAGGCGGTCGCCCTCCCGGAGCATCGTCCGTCCGCCCGGCACGAGCACGTCGCCCTCCCGGTGCACGAGGGCGATCAGCGCGCCCGGCTCGAGACTGACGTTCCGGACCTCGCAGTCCACCAGATCCGCGGTCGGCCCGCTCGATTCGAGGTGGAGCGAGAGGAAGCGCTCGTCGTGCAGCAGCGCCTCCTTGAGGTCCTGTTCGCCTTCCGCCGCCAGCCACTCCCCCATGAAGGAATCGTCGTCGGCCCGGCCGGCGAGGCGGGCGAGCAGGTTCAGGTGCGCTCGCACGTCGCGCTGGGGGCTGATCAGCACGAAGAGCGCATGGACATTCCGATCGTCCTTGTCGTCGACGGGATCGGGCCCCGGCATGTGCAGGGGCTCGCGGGTGCGTACGAGGTAGAGCAGGGGCGTGCTCAGGCCGTCGAGCCGCAGATGGGGAAGCGCGACGCCACGCGCCACCGGCGTCAGTCCGGCCTTCACCTCGTCGAGGAACCGGTGCGCGATCTCATCGGTCGTCAGGCCGGTGTCCTTCGCCACCTCCGAACAGGTCCGCCAGACGAGGGGCTCGAACTCGGTCGGACCGGCGACGTCGAGGACGCGCGCGTCGGTCACCAGATCGGCGAAGGGGTCGCGGTCGTGCCCGGCGGACTCCTTGAGGACCTCTCGCAGCTCGCGATCGAGGCCGGGGTCGCGCCGCTTCCCGAGCCGCTCGAAGAGATGGAAGACTGCACCCTCGCGCGCCATGTACCGACTGGCGTAGTAGCGGTACCAGAGGAGCGAGACGCCGATCAGCCCGAGTGTGAAGAGCACGGGCAGCGCGCCCATCTCGGTGATGAGCCATAGGGCGGCGATCGTCCCGAAGATCTGCATCCAGGGGTACAGCGGTGATCGGAAGCCGGGTTCGTATCCTTCGATCCGGCTCTCGCGGAGGACCACGACCGAGATGTTCACCAGGGAGAAGAGGAGCAGCTGGAACGCACTGGCCAGCTTCGCGACCGACGTCACGTCGAGGGCCAGAAGGCACACGATCATCACGGCAGCCGTGAGGCCGAGTGCGAGCGTCGGCGTCTGGAAACGCCCCACCTCCGCGAATCGTGGCCAGATGACATGGTCGCGCGCCATCGCGAACAGGTACCGGGACGCCGACATGATGCCGGCGTTCCCGGTCGAGGCGAAGGCCGCGATCGCCGCGGCGACGATCAGGATCAGGCCGATCCCGCCCGGGAGCCAGTCGAAGAACACCTCCGCCGCGGTCGCGACCGGCGTCAGGTCCTCACGGAGCATCCCCGCATCGAGGACCGCGACGAGCACGTAGACGCCGACCACGTACGCCACGGTCGCGGTGGCGAGGGACAGCGCCATCCCCAGCGGAATGTTCCGGTCGGCGTTCTTCACCTCCTCCGCAACGCTCGTGACACCGGTCAGGCCCGCGTAGGAGACGAAGACCAGCCCGACGGTGGCGGCCAGCCCGTCCATGCCGAACGGGAGGAACGGCGTGAACTGCGTGCGCGCTACCTCGCCGAAGCCGATCTCGAAGACCGCCGCGAGGCCCTGCGCCATGAACAGCAGCAGCACGCCGAGCAGCACGACGACCAGGACGCTCTGCAGGCTGCTCGACTTCTTCGCCCCGACCAAGTTCACCAGGGTGAAGAGAATGGTGAGGCCGACCGCCGTCGTCTGGATCGGAACGTCGAGGAAGAGCTGCAGGTAGGCGCCCATCCCGATCAACGCGAATGCGCTCTTCAGAATGAGCGCGATCCACGTCCCGACCCCTCCGATGGTGCCGACGACCGGGCCGAGGCTTCGGTCCAGGAAGTAGTAGGCGCCGCCCGCCCGGGGCATGGCGGTCGACAGCTCGGCCATCGACAGCATCGGAGGGAGGATGAGGACGGCCGAAATGAAGTACGCGAGCACCACGGCCGGCCCGGCCTCGGCAGCCGCCAGTCCCGGCAGGAGGAAGAACCCCGAGCTGAACATCGCGCCCGTGCTGATGGCGTAGACGTCGAACAGCCCGAGCTCCTTCTTGAGTCCGGCGGACGGCGTGTTGGTGGAGTCGGCGGCCATGGGTGCTCACGGGTCGGGCCCGCAGGCCCTGAGGTCGCCCGGTCGTCGGCGAGGTGGTCCGCCAAGGTGTCCGCACGCGGGCGAGTTGGCCACCCCCTCGCGGCAGCCGTGGGCGGAGGAGCCGTCGGCGACTTGACGCCCCACGCGGCCGAATCGAGGTTTCGGCATGCGCAACGTCCGACTTCATTCGCACCCGCACCGTCATCACGGCCATCCCCACGCTCTCGGGGTGGGCGCCGTGGAGGTCGAGGTGCGCGCGTAAGCGAGACGCGCTTCCGACGCTCCGCGCCGCGACCCACCTCCCGGGTCCGGCGCTTTTCTTTTGTACGCGGGTAGCGCCGGTCCGCGGAACAGGGTGCCGCCGCTCGGGGACGCGATTCTCGGGCGCCGTGGAGCCCCGAAACCCGAACCGAACAGGACACCGATCCGATGCTCCGCATCGCGCTACCCAACAAGGGCCGCCTCTCCGAGGAGGCGCTCGATCTCTTCGCCACCGCCGGGCTTCGCGCCGACTTCACGTCGTCGCGCGCCCTCATGGCGGAAATGAGTCCCGACTATCAGGCCATCTTCGTCCGCGCCTCCGACATCCCCGAGTTCGTGGCCGACGGGGCCGCGGACGTCGGGGTGACCGGCTACGACCTCGTCGTCGAATCGGGTCGGGACGTCCGTGAGCTGTTCGACCTCGGGTTCGGACGTTGCCGGCTCTCGGTCGCGATCCCCGAGTCCCGGGGCATCGACTCGGTCGAGGACCTCCCGGCGGGCACGCGCGTCGCGACGTCGTTTCCCGGCGTCGCGTCGCGATTCTTCGCGGAGCGCGGCATCGACATCGAGCTGGCGAAGGTGTCCGGAGCGGCGGAGATCGCGCCGCATCTGGGTGTCGCGGACGTCATCGTGGATCTCGTGTCGACGGGGTCGACGCTGCGTGTGAACCGGCTGGCCGAGATCGAGACGATCCTCGAGTCGACCGCGCGGATGATCGCGAGCGTGGAGGCGCTCGAGGATCCCGGACGGCGGCGGAAGATCGATCGACTGGTCACCGCGCTCGAGGCCGTCCTCCGCGCCCGCGCCAAGCGCTACCTGATGGCGAACGTGCCGCGCGATCGGCTGGACGACGTGCGGAAGATCGTGCCCGGGATGAACGGTCCGACGGTCGTGGACGTGATGGACGCCGAGCAGTGGGTCGCCGTCCACGTCGTCGTGGACGAGGAGCGGGTGTTCGACACCATCTCGGAGCTCAAGGAGATCGGCGCCGAGGGGATTCTCGTGTCGCAGATCGAGAGGCTCACACCGTGAGCGCCGACGCCTCGCCCGATGCCGCCGCCGGATCCGGAAATGTGCGGTTCGCCGTGCGCTCGCGCCTGGCGGATCTGACCCCCGACGACCGGGAGCTCCTGCTGGGGCGCGCCCCCGACGACCTCCCGGACGTACAGAAGGCGGTCGCCGGGCTGATCGCGGACGTCCGCGCGCGGGGCGACGAGGCCCTCCTCGAGATGGCCGCCCGCTTCGACGGGGTCGAGCTCGCGGCGGTGGAGGTGCACCGCGAGGCGTGGCGTGCGGCCGTGACCCAGCTGGACCCCGACGTCCGCTCCGCGCTCGAGCGCGCCGCGGCGAATATCCGCGCCTTCCACGAGGCCCAGATCCCCGCCGACGTGGAGCTCGAGGTCGAGCCCGGTGTGAAGCTCGGCCGGCGGTTCGTGCCGCTGGCCGCGGTGGGGGTGTACGCGCCCGGTGGGCGGGCCGCCTACCCCAGCAGTGTGCTCATGGGCGTGGTGCCGGCGGTCGCAGCGGGCGTGGAGGAGATCGTGGTGTGCTCGCCACCCGGGCCGAGCGGGCTGCCGTCCCGCGAGGTTCTCGCGGCGGCGGAGATCGCCGGTGCGACCCGGCTGTTCGCGGTCGGGGGTGCGGGCGCGGTGGCCGCCATGGCGTACGGTGCCGGATCGATTCCGCGCTGCGCCGCCGTCGTCGGACCCGGCAACAAGTGGGTGCTCGAGGCCAAGCGTCAGGTCGCGGGCGAGGTCGTCATCGACTCTCCCGCCGGACCGTCGGAGGTCCTGGTTCTGGCGGACGCGTCGGCCGACACGGAGCTGGTCGCGGCGGAGCTGATCGCGCAGGCGGAGCACGACCCCGAGGCGGCGGTGGCGCTCGTGACCACCTCGGCCGCGTTGATCGAGGCGACCGAGACCGCCGTCGCACGGCAGCTCGATGCGGCACCCCGTCGCGACGTGATCGAGGAGGCCCTCCGCACCCGCGGCGGGCTGCTCCTCGCCTCGTCGCGCGACGAGGCGGTGCGCTTCGCCGACGCGTACGCCGCCGAGCACCTTTCCGTGTTCACCGACGACCCGCGCTGCGACCTCGCCGGAATCCGGACGGCGGGCACGGCCTTCCTCGGGCAGCCCTCCGCCGTCGCGTTCGGCGACTACATCACGGGGGCGAACCACGTCCTGCCGACCGCCGGCACGGCCCGGTCGTTCTCGGGGCTCTCGACCCTCCACTACCTCCGCTCCTATACCTGGCAGGAGCTCAGCGAGGAGGGAGCGGCCGCGCTCTCCGCCGACACCGAACGTCTCGCGCTGGCCGAGGGACTCCCGGGCCACGCCGCGGCGGCCGCGATGCGCGGGGCGCCCGGGGCCGCGGGGACGGAGTCGGACGGGTGAGCCGCGCCCCCCGGCCGGGTTTCCCGCGCCCCGACTACGCGTCGATCGACCTCTACTCCCCCGATCGACGCCCCGTGCCCGTGGACCTCTGCGACAACACGAATCGCTGGGGGGCACACCCCGACGCCCTGGCCGCGGTGCGCGACGCCGGCGTCGAGCGTCTCACGCGCTACCCGGTGCTCTACGCCGATCCGCTCCGCGAAGCGGCGGCGGAGGCCTTCGGCGTCCTGCCACAGCAGGTCACGACCGGCGCGGGCTCGGACGACGTGCTCGACTCGCTGTGGCGGGCGGTCGCGGAATTCGGGGGCTCGATCCGCTACCCCGCGCCGACCTTCTCGATGATCGAGCCTCTGTCCCGAATGAACGGGCGCGAGGCCCGTCCGGTGGCCTGGGCGGACGCGATCGCCGACCCGTCGGTCCTGCTGGACGGTGACCCCTGCCTCGTGTACGTCTGTCGTCCCAACAACCCGACCGGGTATTCGGTCGATCGCGCCTGGATCGACGCTCTCCTCGCCGCCGCCGACGAACGGGCCGGGGGGTTCACCGAGGACCCGGTCACAGGCTCGCCCGGCGGCGTGGCCCCTGTGCTCGTGTTCGACGAAGCCTACGCCGACTACGCCGACGACACGCTCATCCCGCTCGCGGTCGAACGCCCTCGGACGCTCGTGATCCGGACCATGAGCAAGGCGTACGGGCTCGCCGGCCTGCGCGTCGGCTTCGGGATCGGCTCCGAGTCAACCGTACTCGAGGTCGAGAAGAGCCGCGGCCCGTACAAGGTGAACCACGTGGCGGAGGTCGCCGGAGCCGCCGCGCTCCGCGACGAACCCGGGTGGGTCGCCGCGACGATCGCCGAGGCCGTCGCCAATCGTGAGCGGTTCGTGGCCGAGCTGGTCCGCCGCGGCCTCGACCCTCTGCCCTCCAGCGCGAACTTCGTGTTCCTGCCGGTGGCGGACGGTCGGGCCCGTGACCTTTCCGACGCCTTCCGCGAGCACGGCGTCGCGATCCGTCCCTTCGTGGCCGAGGCGGGCTTCTCCGAGGGAATCCGCGTGTCGATCGGGCCGTGGGACGAGATGGCCCGGGTGCTGGACGTGATCGACGCCCTCCGCAAGGAGCTGGAGCGATGAGCGGGCAGCGCGAGGTCGCCGAGCGCGGCCGCCGCCTGGCCGTCGCCCTCTTCGACTACGGCGTCGGCAACCTCCATTCTCTCGGGAAGGCTCTCGAGCACGCCGGGGCCGACGTCCTGGTGACCGACGACTGGTCCGCGGCGCTCGCCCGTGAGGTCCTCGTCCTTCCGGGCGTCGGGGCGTTCGCGGCAGCGCTCGAGGCCCTCCCGGACGACCGCACCGCGATCGTCGAGCGGATCCGGTCGGGCATGCCGGTCCTCGGGATATGCCTCGGCATGCAGCTTCTCTTCGACACGTCGGAGGAGGGTGAGGGCCGGGGCCTGGGCGTTGTGCCCGGTCGGGTTCGACGGGTCCGCGCCGGTGTCGTCCCCCAGATGGGCTGGAACGAGATCGAGATGGGAGAGGACCCGATCTTCGAGGGGCTCTCGGAGCTCGTCGCCTACTACGCCAACTCGTACGTGTGCGAGCCGCGCGATGCCGAGGACGCGATCGGCTGGACGGAGTGCGAGGACGACCGCTTCGCCGCCGCGGTCCGTCGGGGCTCGATCGTGGGCGTGCAGTGTCACCCCGAGAAGAGCTCGACGGCGGGACGGCAGCTGATCGCGAACTTCCTGCGCGATGCGGAGCGCCGCGTGCGGGCCGGCGCCGAGGCCGCACGATGATCGCGACCCCGGCCGTCGACCTGAAGGGCGGTCGCTGCGTTCAGCTCGTCGGCGGGCGGCCCGAGAACGAGGCCGTGTCCCTTCCCGACCCCGTAGCCGTCGCGCTCGCCTGGGTCGACCGTGGGTTCTCGGCGCTCCACCTTGTGGACCTCGATGCAGCGCTCGGCTCGGGCGACAACCGTGCGACGATCGCGCGGATCCTGACGGCGCTCCCCGACGGCGTCGACGTGCAGATCGGTGGCGGGATCCGCGACGACCGCGCCGTGGCCGAGGTGCTCGCTCTGAACCCCGACCGGATCGTGGTCGGGACCCGCGCGGTCGCGGACGCCGCGTGGCGGCGCGCGACCGCCGACGCGCATCCGGGCCGGCTCGTCGTCGCGGCGGACATCCGGGCGGGGGAGGTCGTGACGAAGGGATGGACCGAGGGGAGCGGCACCCGCGTCGAGGACCTCCTCACCCAGCTGGACGATCTCCCCATCGGCGGCGTCCTGTGCACCGACGTGGGGCGGGAGGGCCGCATGGAGGGAATCGACCGCGCCGGCGTCCGTGCGGTGGTCGCCGCGTCCCGACACCCGGTCTGGATCTCGGGCGGAGTCACGACCCTCGACGAACTCGCGTTCCTGGACGACGTGGGAGCCCACGGCGCCGTCCTCGGGATGGCCCTCTACACCGACACGCTGGACGCGCAGACCGTGGCCGAGAGGTTCGGGCGCGCAACGCACGACACGGAGCGAATCCGATGACCGGACTGAAGCGGGAGACGAAGGAGACCACGATCAGCCTCGAGATCGACGCGGGCGGCGGACCCATAGACGTCGAGACCGACGAGGTGTTCGTGACGCACATGGTCGAGACGTTCGCGCGCTACGCCGGGCTCGGACTGAAGCTCCGCGCGACCGGCGACATGAAGCACCACCTCATGGAGGACGTCGCGATCACGCTGGGTCTCGCGCTCAAGGAAGAGGTCCCCGCCGAGGCCGAGCGGTACGGCTCCGCCACGGTCCCGATGGACGACGCGCTCGTGCGCGCGGCCATCGACCTCGGTGGCCGGGCCTGGTACGAGGGCACCCTCCCCTCCGACCTCTGGGAGCACTTCCTTCAGGCATTCGCCGACAACCTCGGCGCTACGCTGCACGTGGTCGTGGACCGCGGACGCGACCGGCACCACGTGGTGGAGGCGGCCATCAAGGCGACCGGGCTGGCGGTGCGCCAGGCGGTGCGCCGGCGCGAAGGGGGCAGCGTCTTCAGTACCAAGGGCTCGGTGAAGCTCGAGTGGACCGAGGAGGAGCTTTGACGCGGCGCTCCCCTGCGGCGGGGAAGGTGCACTGATGCTCCGTCCCCGCGTGGTCGTGTGCCTCGACGTGAAGGACGGTCGTGTCGTGAAGGGCGTGAACTTCGAGGGCCTCCGCGACATGGGTGATCCCGTCGAGCTCGCGGCCCGCTACGAGGCGGAGGGCGCCGACGAGATCTGCTTTCTGGACATCTCGGCGTCGCACGAGGGCCGTGGTACCCTGCTCGACACGGTCCGGCGAACCGCCGAGGTGCTCTTCGTCCCGCTCACGGTGGGCGGCGGCATTCGGAGCGCCGACGACATCGGTCCGCTCCTTCGTGCCGGCGCCGACAAGATCAGCGTGAACAGCGCGGCGGTGCGGGACCCGTCGGTCCTGACCGAGGGCGCGCGCCGCTACGGCGCGCAATGCATCGTCGCGAGCATCGACGCCGCGCGGCAGGACGACGGCACCTGGCGTCAC
The DNA here is from genome assembly GCA_028284495.1 of Longimicrobiales bacterium. Taxonomy (GTDB): domain Bacteria; phylum Gemmatimonadota; class Gemmatimonadetes; order Longimicrobiales; family Gaopeijiaceae; genus Gaopeijia. The sequence continues at coordinate 30,169 of JANQRP010000038.1, forward strand.
TACACGCACGGCGGTCGGACCCGAACCGATCTGGACGCCGTCGCGTGGGCCGCCTCCTGCGCCGACCATGGCGCGGGGGAGATCCTTCTCACGAGCATCGACCGGGACGGAGTCCGCGGCGGGTACGACCTCGAGCTCACGCGCGCCGTGTCCGATCGCGTCGACGTCCCCGTCGTGGCGTCGGGGGGAGCCGGCGAGGCGGCACACCTTCGTGACGCCTTCCTGGAGGGGCATGCGTCCGCGGCCCTGCTCGCGGGGATCCTCCACGAGGGTCTCACCACGGTGGGCGAGCTGAAGGCCGCCCTCACCGGCTGGAACGTGCCCGTGCGGCCGTACCGGCGAGCGACGTCCCCGTGATCGCGACAGAGATCGTGACAAGGCCCCGGAGCCGCTTGCAGTACGGCGGGTCCGGGGTGCATCCTGCCCTCCCCCCAGGCCTCGATTCCGTGCTCGAAGCACCCCTTCCCGGACCGTACGTCGGAGACCCGTCATGACGAAGATCGACCTCCCCCCGGCATCCCGCGTGGCGCGTGCCGCGCTCGTGCTCGCCGTCACGCTCGCCGCGTCGTTTACGCAGCTGTCGGCCCAGCAGTCGGAGGATACGCCGATGCGAGGCGGGAAGAAGGTCCTGTCGATCGACGAGTACGTGCTCTGGCGTTCGATCGCCAACACGTCGATCTCCCCGGACGGGGAGTGGCTGACGTACTCGTACGACTACCGGGAGATCGACGAAGACGAACCGCTCGAGACCGACCGACCGCTCGTCATCAAGCGGGCGTCGGGTGCCGACTCCATTCTGGTGGCCCGCGGCGAGGACCCCGAGTTCTCGGACGACGGCCGGTGGATCGCCTACTGGATCGAGCCGGAGCACGATGCCGACGACGACGAGGAGCCGGTGCTGGAACTGCGCGACCTCGAGACCGGTGACACGCGCACCTGGGACGAGGTGGACGCATTCGGATTCACCGAGGCCGGCGTACTCTGGGCGAAGAAGAACCCGGTGGACGAGGATGCGGATCACGACGGGACCGACATGGTCATCCGGTACCTCGAACTCGGCCACGAGGAGCTCATCTCGTACGTCGACGAGTTCGCTCCGGACGAAGCGGGCATGCGGCTCGCCTACACCGTCGACGGACCGGGTGGCGAGGCGAACGGCGTCACGCTGCTCGACTTCGAGACGCGACTCCGCACAGTGCTGGACAACGAGCGCGAGGCCACCTATGCCCGCCTGACGTGGGGTGGCGACGCCGATGCCGAGATGGAGCCGGCGATGGATGCGCTCGCGGTCCTGAAAGGCACCGAGCACGACGAGCTCGTCGAGCGCGAGAACGCGCTCCTGCTCTGGCCTGCCGTGTCCTCGGAGACGGACCCGCTCGTGCTCGATCCGCGCCCGGCCGACGAGGAGGACGAGGGCGAAGAGGAGGCCGACGAGGAGGAGGCCGACGAGGAGGAGGAAGGCGACGAGGACGAGTCCGCCGACGACCCCTTCCAGGCCGCCTGGGCCACCGACGGCGAGCCGGCGGGGTTTCCGGCGCGCTGGGTCCTGAGCGAGAAGGGAGGCCTCACGTGGGCGCCGGACGCGAGCCGCGTCTTCGTCCAGACGCGCCCGCAGATGCCCGAACCCTCCGAGCTGTGCGAGGCGCAGGAGGACGAAGAGGACGACGCCGGGCCCCGCGTGTACCGGATGTCGGGTCGGTCCACCGCCGACGGCCGCCCGCTCGGTCCCGAGGAGATGGTCGGCCGCACCTGCCCCGAGTTCATCGCCGACGTGAACATCTGGCACGTGGGCGACGACCGGATCCAGTCGATTCAGGAGCGGAGCGTCAACGGCGACCTGAACCGGACGTACACCGGGGTGGTGCACGTCGGCGGCTCCGACCTCCGGTACGTGCAGCTCGCCGATTCCACCATGGAGTCCGTCCAGCTCTCCGACGATGGCCACGCGGCGATCGGCTCGGATCCGCGCCCGTACGTGTCGGACTGGCGGCCCGCCTATCGCGACTGGTACCGGGTCGATCTCGAGACCGGTGAGCGGGAGATGATCCTGGAGGGACACCTGCGCACGCTCGGGTTCGATCCGGCGGGCGAGCACTTCCTGTACTGGAAGGACGCCCACGTCTGGACGTACGGCATCGAGTCGGGCGAGCACAGGAACGTCTCCGCGAACACGCCTGTCAGCTACGTCAACGAGCAGTTCGACCGCCTCGGCGAGAAGCCGCCCCACGGCATCGCCGCCTGGACCACCGAGGGCGAGCCGATCATGGAAACCCGGTTCGACCTGTGGCTCCAGCCGCTCGACGGGGGTGAGGCCGTGAACCTCACCGGCGGCCTGGGCGCGGAGCAGGAGATCGAGTTCCGGCTCCTCGACCTGGATCCCGACGAGGAGCTGGTCGACCCGGACGCGCCGATGTGGCTCACCGGGTACGGAGTATGGACCAAGAAGGACGGATTCTTCCGGGCCGAGGACGGCGAGGTCGAGACGCTGGTGTGGGACGACGCGCGGTTCGGCGGCCCCATGAAAGCCGACGACGCCGACGTGCTCATGTTCACGCGCCAGACGTTCGAGGTGTTCCCCGACTGGCACCTGACGGACACCGACTTCGCCGACCCGGTACAGGTCACCGACGCGAACCCGCAGCAGGACGAGTACAACTGGGGCCGGCGGATTCTCTTCGACTACCACAACGCCGAGGGCGTCCGGAAGCAGGGCACACTCGCCATCCCGTACGACTACGTCGAGGGTGAGCGACGGCCGATGCTCATCAACTACTACGAGCAGAACTCGCAGAACCTCCACAGCTATCCGACGCCCAGGAACTCGGGATCGCCGAACTTCGCCGGGTACGTCAGCGACGGGTATCTGGTGATGCAGCCGGACATCCACTTCCGCATCGGTGCGTCACACTCGGACATGCTCGAGTCGATCAACCTCGCCATCGACGTGGTGGAGGAGATGGGGTACGTGGACCCCGACGCGATCGGCCTCCACGGGCACTCGTACAGCGGCCAGGGCAACGCCTACATCTCGACGCGTTCGGACCGATTCGCGGCGATCGTGGCGGGCGCCGCGGCCACGAACATCGTGAGCGACTTCAACGCGCTGTGGGGCGGCTCCAACAACGCCCACAACTACGACACGTACGGGCAGGGGCGCTTCGGGGTCGGCCTCTACGAGGACATGGACCTCTACTTCGACCAGTCCGCCGTGCATCACGCCGAGACGATGAACACGCCGCTGCTGCTGCTGCACGGTGAGGACGATTCGACCGTCCGCTTCATGCACGCCGTGGAGTTCTACAACGGCTTGCGCTGGCTGGAGAAGAACGTCGTCCTGCTGGCGTATCCCGGCGAGGGCCACGGCCTCGGACGCTACCAGAACCAGAAGGACTTCCAGATCCGGACTCGCCAGTTCTTCGACCACTACCTGCGCGGCGCGGCGCGGCCGCTGTGGATGGACCACGGGCGGAGCTTCGTCGACAAGCGGCGGGCGCTCGAGATGATGGACGACGGGAACGGATGACCGACCGCGCGCTCCGATCGCCGGACGACCTCGACGCGCTCGCGTTCGACGATGCGGGCCTGGTGCCCGTCGTGGCGCAGGCGGCCGACGACGGGCGCGTCCTCATGGTGGCGTGGGCGAATCGCGAGGCCCTCGAGGAGACGCTGGCGACCGGGTACGCGCACTTCTGGTCCCGTTCGCGTGGCGAGCTCTGGCGGAAGGGCGTGACCAGCGGGAACACGCTGGAGCTCGTGTCCCTGCACGGCGACTGCGACGGTGACACCGTGCTGGCGCTCGTGCGGCCCGCGGGGCCCGCCTGTCACACCGGCGACGGAACCTGCTTCGGCGCGGGCGCCGTGCCCGACGCGGAAGCAACGCTGCCGGCCGTGTGGCGCACGCTCGCCGCGCGCGCCGGCGAGCGACCCGAGGGGAGTTACACCGTCCGTCTTCTGGACGACGAGAACCTCCGGATCAAGAAGCTCGGGGAGGAGAACGCCGAGCTGATCCAGGCGCTGCTGCGGGACGACGGGCGCGCCCCCGAGGAGGCTGCGGACGTGCTCTACCACGCGCTCGTCGCGCTGCTCGCGAACGGCCACGCTCTCGACGATCTCCTTCGGGAGCTGGAGTCACGCCGGTGACGGTCCCACGCGCTCACGCAGGCCGCGCCGCCCCGTGAACCCGCCCCCTCAGGCCTCGGACGAGGCGCTCCAGAAGGGGTACGACGGCGAGCTCATGCGCAGGCTCCTCGCCTACGTGTGGCCGTACAAGTTGCAGGTCCTGCTCGCGGTCGGGCTCCTCGTCGCAGCCAGCGCGCTCGCAGCCGTCGGGCCCTGGCTTACCCAGCTCGCGATCGACGATGCCATCCCGAACGGTGATCGCGAGCTGCTCGGCCTCCTCACGATGGGGTACCTCGGCGCCGCGATCGCCGGGTTCCTCTTCCAGTACGTCCAGGGGCTGCTCACGACCTGGCTGGGCCAGTCGGTCATGTTCGACATGCGGCGGGAGGTCTTCCGGAAGCTGCAGAACCTGGACCTCAAGTTCTACGACCGGACGCCCGTCGGTCGCCTCATGACGCGCATCACCTCCGACGTCGAGACCCTGAACGAGCTCCTCTCGTCGGGGCTCGTCACGGTGTTCGGCGACGTGTTCACGCTGTTCTTCATCTTCGGCTTCATGCTGGTGATGGACTGGCGTCTCTCGCTCGTGACGTTCGCGGTGCTCCCGTTCGTCGCATGGGCCGTGTTCGTCTTCCGCTCTCGGATCCGCGATGCGTACCGCGACATCCGGAAGCGCGTGTCGGCGCTCAACTCGTTCCTGCACGAGCGCTTCACCGGGATGCGCATCGTGCAGCTCTTCAACCGCGAGCCCGCGGAGAAGGCCCGGCACGAGGAGCTCGACGAGAGCTACCTGAAGGCGCACCTCCGGTCGATCACCTACTACGCCCTCTTCTTCCCTGTCATCGAGATCTTCACCGCGGTGGCGCTTGCCCTCGTGATCTGGTCCGGAGGCGCCCGCGTGCTGGAGGGAACGCTGACCGTCGGCGTGATCGCGGCATTCCTTCAGTACGCCCGCCGGTTCTTCCGCCCCATCCAGGACCTGAGCGAGAAGTACAACCTGCTGCAGGGGGCGATGGCTTCGTCGGAGCGGATCTTCGGGCTGCTGGACGAGGAGGCCGAGATCGTCGACCCCGAGAACCCGGTAGAGCTGCCCGCCGAGACACGGGGCGAGATCGAGTTCCGGAACGTCTCGTTCGCGTACGGAAAGCGCGGGGAGGAGTGGGACTGGGTGCTCCAGGACGTGAGCTTCCACGTCCGCCCCGGCGAGAAGGTCGCGATCGTCGGGCACACGGGAGCCGGGAAGACGACGATCATCAACCTCCTCATGCGCTTCTACGACGTGCAGGAGGGACAGATCCTGCTCGACGGCGTCTGCATCCGCGATCTGCGCCTGCACGACCTCCGGGCGCGCGTAGGGCTGGTGCTCCAGGACGTCTTCCTCTTCAGCGAGAGCGTCGAGTACAACCTCCGGCTCGGATCTTCGGAGGTGCCCGCGGAGGCCGTCCGGAGCGCCGCCGAGCGCATCGGCGCGGCACCGTTCATCGAGCGTCTCGACGAAGGCTATGACCAGGCACTCGGCGAACGCGGCGTGTCGCTGAGCGTCGGAGAGCGCCAGCTCGTGAGCTTCGCCCGCGCGCTCGTCTTCGACCCACCGATCCTCATCCTCGACGAAGCCACGAGCTCCGTCGACTCCGAGATCGAGGAGAAGATCGAGCGCGCCACCGACGAGCTCATGAAGGGGCGCACGTCGATCGTCATCGCGCACCGACTCTCGACCGTCGTCGGTGCCGACCGAATCCTCGTGATGCACCGGGGCCGGCTCCGGGAGCAGGGCACGCATGCCGAGCTGCTGGACGCCGGCGGTCTCTACGCGCGGCTGCACGAGCTGCAGTTCGCCCCGGGGGGCTGATCGCCCAAGCGGCCCTGCGACGGTGGCCGGCGACGACTTAGCGGCGTGTCGTGGTGTCCGGCGGCTGCACCGCGGGAGCCGAGTCCGCCACGACGGTCGCCCGCCCCACCGAGTCCGCCACCAGCTCGAGCGCCTCGAACCGCTCGCTCACGGGCACCACCCGCGTCCCGATCCGGACCCGCGGCTCGTCCGCCCAGCCCTCGATCGGCCGAAGTGCGTCCTCGGTGTAGCTGCTCCCCGGATTCCAGAGGATCCAGTCGCTCGCGCCCGCGTCGTAGGTGGCCTGGATCTGAGCGCGTACCTCGGGAGCCTCGTACCGGGGTGACCCGAGCGTGAAGTCCTGCAGCCAGGGAACGATGTCTCCGGCGACCTCGCCCGCGGAGTCGACGACCTCGGACCGGCGAGCCGCGTACTCGATCGACTCGTATACCACCTCGTACGGGTGCCAGTTGGGCGCGTCGAAGCCGAAGCTCCCCTCCCAGTAGTGGCTCGGGTAGACCATCGGGAGCGCCGCATCGACGCGATCGATGAACGACTCCCAGACCTGCCCGATCCCCACGTCACGCCTGAAGATCGTCGTCACGCCGAACACGTCGGCCGTGACCCGGACATCGAGGTCCGTGGCGGCCAGGGCGTCACGCCCGTGGCTCAGGAAGGCCCTCACGGCCTCGTCACGCGGACCGATCGTGTCGCCGGGGAAGACCGCGCGGGCCATGTCCGACGCGGGAGCGTCGGGGAAGCGCACGTAGTCCCACTGGATCTCCGGGAACCCCATCTCCGCAACCTCACGCGCGAGGTCGACGTGGTACTGCCACACGCCCTCGTTGTAGAGGTTCAGCCAGACGATGTCCTTGGAGTCGATCCAGGTGCCGCCCGCGGTGTCCTGGATCGCCAGTTCCGGACGCGCCGCCGCGAGCAGCGGGTCCTTCACGATCACGATGCGGGCGATCGGATAGATCCCTTCGGCCTCGAGCCGCCGAAGGAGCCCGGGGAGGTCGCGGATGCGGATCTCCTGATCCGCCCCGATCTCCGCGACGGCGGGGATGTTCGAGCGGTGGCTCACGTACCCCGTGGCGTCCTTGATGTCGATCACGAACGCGTTGATCTCGGTCCGTCGGGCAAGATCGACGAGTGCGTTCATCCGGTTCGTCGATCCGGCGGCCCAGGCGTTCAGATAGAGACCGCGGAGAGAATCGGGGCGGGCGAACGTCGGCCGGGCCCCGTCGGAAGCGGCCACCTCGACCTCGGGACCGGCACCGTCCGCGACGCCGCGCGACACCACGTCGTCGGTCGTTCCGGCGGACGGATTCCCGGGAACGCCGGCACCGACCGTCGTGTCGGCGGCCGGACTCGCCTCGACCGGCGCCCCACCCCGCACTTGGGCCGCGTCGGGTGACTCGGGCTCCGCACATCCCAGCGCCACGACCGTGAGCGCGACCGCGAGACGGGGATCGAACCACCGCGTGAACCGTGGGCGCACGACCCTCAGTACTCCTCGAGCGTCGGGTCCACGTCCGCACGCCACCCGAGCACGCCACCCGAGAGGTTGAGCACGTTCTCCCACCCCTGACCGCGCAGGAACTCGGTGGCCCAGCCGGAGCGACTCCCCGACCGGCAGTAGAGCACGACGCTCGATTCCTTCGGGACCTCGGCGAAACGGGCCGGGAACTCCGCGATCGGGATCCGGACCTGACCGTGATCGGGGAGGTCCGCGACGTCCCGCTCCCAGGCCTCGCGAACGTCGACGAGCGTGATGTCGACGCCATCGTCGAGCTGCCGGGCAAGGTCGGTCGGGGCGATCTCGGGGACGTTCATGCGTTGCGGCGGGTTGGGCGATGGTCCGATCCGGAACGCCGGAAACGTAATACAAGGTCCGTGCCGTGACAGCGATCGCCGACGCGGGTACCATCCGGCATGACCAGACGTCGTTTCGCCCTCGGCTGCCTCGGTGCGCTCGCGCTACTCGTCGTCGCGACCTCCTTCACCGCGTGCTCGCCCGTCTACGTGATTCGCGCGGGCATCGCGGAGGCGAAGATCCTGGCGGCCAGGCGCCCGATCGCCGACGTGATTCTCGACCCGGCGACGGACCAGCGAACCCGCGACATGCTCACCTTCGCGCGTGAGGCGCGGACGTTCGCGGTCGAGGACCTCGGGCTGAACGCCGGCGACTCCTACACGAGCTTCACGCGACTCGAATCGGACACCCTCGCGCTGGTACTGTCGGCGGCCTATCCGGACCGGCTTCAGAGCCGAACCTGGTGGTTCCCGATCGTCGGACGCGTGCCCTACCGTGGCTACTTCGACTACGATGCGGCCCGACGCGAGCAGGCGAAGCTCGACGACGACGGTTTCGACACCCTGCTCCGGCCGACCGGCGCCTTCAGCACGCTGGGCTGGTTCGCCGATCCGCTCCTCAGCACGCTTCTCCGGAGCGACGAGATCGAGCTGGTCGAGACGTTGATCCACGAACTCAGCCACAATCATCTGTTCGTGCCGGGTCAGGTCCGCTTCAACGAGAGCTTCGCAACATTCGTGGGGCGGGCGGGTGCGGTGGAGTTCTTCTGCGGGAGAGAGGGTGGAGGGCCGGACACGCTCCGATGTCTTCGCGCCGAGGCCCGATGGCGGGACGTGCAGACCTGGAGCGGATTCATGGATGGGACGATCGACGCCCTCCAGGCCGTCTACTCCGACACGACGCTGGCGGCGGACGACAAGCTCGCACGCCGGGAAGCCGTCTGGCTCGAGCAGCGCGCCCTCTTCGAGTCGGAGATCGCGCCCGCGCTCGAGTCGCTGCGGTTCGGCTCCTTCATGGCCGAGCCGCTGAACAACGCCGTTCTTCTCGGCCAGATGCGCTACTACCACCGCATCCCCGACTTCGCGTCCCTGCTCGAACGGGAAGGCTCCGTGAGGGCGTCCGTCGCCCGCTTCGTGGAGGCCACGCGGGACGGAGGGGATCCGTGGGGGCCACTCGGGGGCAGCTGAACACCGGATCCGACCCGTGTTCCGTCGTAGCCCGACTCGGACACGGCTGTCCCCGGATCGGGACAGATCTCGCGGTCGCAGCCTGCCCGCATGTCTCCGGAACGGCGTGGTGCAGCGGGATCACGACCGTGCCGACCCTCGGCACCTCTCTTGCAACCGGGTGTATGGACGTCCGCGGTCCTCACCGGGCCGCACGCTTCGCGCAGGAGGCAGCACGATGAACCCCCGATCCACGTACCGCCGCCCGTCGGCGGGGATCCCGACATCCCGATCCGTCGCCGCCGCCGTGCTCGCCGCGGCGGCGCTGGGCGTGTCCGCACCCGCGGCCGTGCAGGCGCAGGACTCGGACTTCCTCTTCCGGAACCCCCGGGTCACGCTCGCCTTCCATGGCGGCTTCCACATGCCGGGTGCCGACAGCGAGGTGTTCGACTTCACCACCGACAACCTCACCGTGAACCCGGGGGACTTCGACTCCCCGGCGTTTCGGGGCGAGCTGTCGATCCGGATCGCCGACCGTGTCGACCTCTCGATCGACGCGTCGTGGAGCTCTTCCGAGATCGTATCGGAGTCCCGGCGCTTCGAAGGCACCGACGACCTCCCGATCATCCAGACGACGGAGTTCCGACAGACACCGGTGAGCTTCAACCTGAAGTACTATGTTCAGGAGCGGGGCCGGTCGGTGGGCAACCTCGCCTGGATTCCCCGGCGCTTCTCGGCGTACGTGGGAGCCGGCGTGGGCATCGCGAACTACGAGTTCGAACAGCGTGGCGAGTTCGTGATCGAGGAGACACTCGAGATCGTCCGAGCTCGGCTGACCTCCACATCCACCGGGTCACTCGCCCAGGTGATCGCGGGTGCGGAGTATGCCTTCACGCCTCGCGCGGTGCTGGTTCTCGACGGCCGCCATCGATGGGCGGCCGCGGAAATGCGTGATGACTGGGTGGAGTTCGACGACATCGATCTGTCCGGCTTTTCTCTCTCCCTCGGAATCGGGCTGAGACTCTGATGATCAGGATCAACGACCTTCGAATCGTGACCCCCGCGGCTTTGGCCGGCGGGATCCTTCTCGCTTCCTCGGCCGCCGTGTCGGCCCAGGACACCACGCCCGATACGCGCTGGCTGCCGTGGACCGGCTGCTGGCAGGCGGCCGACGCCGATGCCGGGCTGCTCTGCGTTCAGCAGGCCGATGGCGGAGTGGAGTTCCTGTCGGTCGGTGAAGAGGGCGTCATCAGCGACGAGACGATCGTCGCCGACGGCCAGATCCGGGCGATCGAGGACGAAACGTGCGAAGGCACGACCTCGGCCGAGTTCTCGCCGGACAGCGAGCGGGTCTACCTCCGCGAGTCGATCGACTGCAACGGCTCCCGCGAGGTGTCGACCGGCCTGATCGCGATGGTGTCGCCGAGCGAGTGGGTCGACATCCGCGGCTCCGAGAGCGGTGAAGCGGTGTGGACGCGGACGTTCCGCCGTGTGTCCGACGAGTACGCGACCTCCCGCGGCTTCCCCGACGCGAACAACGACGACGATCTCTCGGCGCGCATGCTCCGCTGGCGCGCGTCCGAACCTTCGAACTTCGACGACCTGATGGAGGTCTACGCGCGGACGGGATCGGGGGTCACCCGGGCCTGGGTCGCCGAGCAGCTCGACCCGCTTCCGGTGAATGCCGCGACGCTGGTCGAGCTCGACGAGGCCGGCCTCCCCGAGGAGGTCATCGATGTCGTGGTCGCCCACGCCTTCCCGGACGAGTTCGCGCTCGCGCGAAGTGGCGACTACGAGCGTCGCCCGTCGGACGTCGCGCGCGCCTATCCGGCCGGTGTGGCCTACGCGGGCGTCGACCCGTGGTTCGGCGGGTTCTGGAGCCCGTGGAGCTATCGGTACCACGGCTTCGGCGGATTCGGTGGGTTCGGTTTCCGTGGGGGCTGGGGATGGCCCTACAACGACCGCATCATCATCGTAGAGCGCCGTGACATTCCCGGAGGGGGCTCCAATGCCGGCTTCGTCCGGCCCCGGCCCGGCGGGGGCTACAGCTGGGGGGGTGGCTCCTCCGGCGGCGGCGCCCAGCCGGCCCGCGTGAGCGGCGGCGGCGGCACGACCCGCACCGGCGTGTCGTCCTCGGGTGGCGTGAGCGGTGGGCGCGCGACGGGCCGCACGGCGAAGCCGCGACGGACCGGCGGCGGCGGGGAACAGCTCTTCTAGGAGTCTCACCGCGCGCCAGAACGGCGTTTCGCGATCGGGGGGTGTGCGCATAGGATGCTGCACACCCCTCTTCGCGTATCCGCCATGGACATTTCCTCCCGACGGCCCGGTGCAGCGCCCGGTCGGGCTCTCGTAGCCCCGTTCCTCCTCACCGCGCTCGCGCTTGGCGGTTGCCGCGGTGACGGCGGCACCGCAGCCGACGAACGACTCGTCTCGGACGTGCCCGAGCTCACGCTCGTCGAGGAGCTTCGCATCGGGAGCTTCGACGACCCGGACCTCGGCTTCAGTCGTATCGGCCGCGCGGATGTCGATCGGGACGGCCGCATCTTCGTATCCGAAGTCCAGGCGGCCGAGATCCGCGTGTTCGACGCTGAAGGTCGCTTCCTCCACCGCTTCGGGCGGCGTGGGGAAGGGCCGGGCGAGTTCGAACGGATGGGCGCAATGGGCGTGACGGGGGACACCGTGTGGGTGGTCGAGATCCTCAACAACCGTGTCACCCTGTTCACGCGGGAGGGTGAACTGATCTCCGCGCGGAACGCGAATCCGGTCCGGATCCTGGTGCCCGAGTGCTCCGGATACGTCTCGCCTCAGGGTCTGATGCCCGACGGGACCTTCTGGAGCTGGATGAGCTCGATTCGTTGCTCCGCCGACGACCGCGAGAATGACGTCGGGGAGAACGACAGTATCCCGGTCCCACGGGTTCGGTTCGACGCGACGGGGGAGATCGTCGACACGGTCGGATGGGATCCGATTCCCCCTCCGACCATGCGGCCGCCGCCTGGGTTCGAGCGCTTCGAGTTCATCCCCCCGATCCAGGTTGGTGACGACAGGTACAGGGTTCCGACTCCGCCGCGACCGCGGCGCCTCCACTGGGAGGGCCTGCCCGACGGCAAGCTCGTGGTCGACGTGCGGCTGCCCGTGACGAACGACGTGTCTGCATTTCTTGTCGTGCGGCTCGATCTGGCCGGGGATACCATATGGTCACGCTCCATCCGGTACCGGCCGACCGAGATCACGGACGAGTATCTCGACGCCCTGGCCGACGATGCCGCTCGGAGCGGACCCGGCATGATCATGAACGGTGCTATGGTCGAACCCGACCTGTCGCCCGACCAGGTCGAGCGCGCACGTTCGCGGATCCGCGCCGAGATGGATTTCCCACCGTTCCACCCGCCCGTCGGAAGCTCGTACACCACCTCCGACGGCTCTCTGTGGCTGCGGATCGAGGGCCAGAGCACGGGAGATGGAACGATGGTGCTCCTGCTCGGTCCGGACGGGTCGACGCGAGGCCGCATGCGCCTCCGCGACCGCGCGCGGGTCCTGTGGCGATCGGGCGAGACGATTCTCGTGAGCGAGCCCGACGACTTCGACGTTCCGTGGCTGGTGCGCTACCGGATCGAGGGCTGACGTCGAAGGACGTGCCGAACCGGCCGGCCGCCGTTACCTCGACCGTCCGGCAGCCCGCACCTCCAGCTCCCGCGTCACGTCCACCGCCTCCTCGCCCCCTCCGACCCTGAGTCGCAGTCGGTACCGCCCGGGCGACGTGTCCGAGAGGTCGAGGGTCCACACGCCCGAGAATCCGTCGTCTCCCGTCGGCTCCGACCACGCGATCCGGAGCGGAGCGTCGCCCTCGAGCAGCCCGGCCGCCTCTCCGATGCGTCGCAGCAGACCCGGCCGGTCGAGAGACTCGAGGGTGACCTCCACCGCGATCGAACTCGCCTCACGGGGTCCGTACAGCTCCATGTAGACGCCCACGACGTCGCCCTGCTCCCAGTCGGACGCACCCCGAGCCTGCGGCAGGACGTCGCCGAGGTCGTTCATGGCGGGGTCCGCGGCGGAGGCGCGGAAGAGCAGCAGATCGGACGCCCGGATCCGGGAGGCGGGGTCGGAGGGAAGGCGATGTGCGAACCGCGCCCGCCCCACGCCGCGAGGGGTGCCGGTCTCGATGCCCACGAGCCAGACGTCGTTCGGCACCACCACCGTCAGGGGCCTCCCGGGTCCGGCCACGTCGCCCGTCACACTCGCCACACGTCGCCCGTCGACCGACGCGACCACGAGGTGGACGGACTCGACCGGACCGAGCGTGGAGAAGGGGCCACGCGGTGGTTCCGTGAGAGCGACGACGAGGATGGAGTCACCGCGTTCGAAGAAGGCGACCTGACTCGGGATCGCCTCCAGCCCCCCGAACGGGGTCCGGATCCTGAAGTCGTCCCGCTCTCCCACGAAGCGCCAGTCGTCGGCCTCGAGTCGGCGAGGATCCGCGATGGCGTCCGCTGCGGACAGGATCGACAGCGTCGGCGGGCCCGCCCGAGGCCGTCGCCACGCATGCCCGATGTTCAGCCGGTGGGGGTCACCCCGCATGGTCTCGCGGTGATGATCGCGGGAGTGACCGACCCCGTCCGTCACGAAGCCGCCGCCCTCCTGACGCTCCTCCTGCTGATCGTCGTGGAGTTCGGTCCAGGCCATCCGCCCGAGCCACTCCGCCCTGGCCTCGTTCCCCGGCCGTGACCACGCCGGATCCGCGAGAGACCAGACGGCTTCGAGGCGCCGCCACCGTTCGACGCACTCCTCCGCCTCGTACGGCTCGATCGCCCGCTTCTCCACCACCCACTCCAGCTCGCTCCACGCGCACGCCTCCGGCTCCGGCATCAGCCGGACGGCGCTGTCGAGCACCACCTCGGCCGCAAGCAGATCGCCACGCTCGTAGAGCACGTGGCCATCGAGCATCGCGCACCACCACCGCTCGGCCGCGCAGGCCCCGGCGAGGTCCGCGGCCGCGTCGAAGCGACCGTCCCGGGTTAGCGCGAACACCCCCTGCCCGATCGTCCCCGCATCCTCCGCTGCCGCTCGGGCCCGGGCGGCGATCTCGTCCGAGCGACGGAGCCAGTCGTAGCAGCGGGGCACGTCCGGGTTCATGGCGCAGTGATCCGGCGTCCAGACGCCGAGCTGGTTCCGACAGCTGACCTGACCGCCCGATCCCTCGTCGCACGCGACCGGGCTCCGGTACTCGAGATACTGTCGATTCCGGAGACGTTCGATCTCGGCACGCATCCGCGCCTCGGGCGTGACCGGCTCGGGCGTCTGCGTCGGGGCGCACGCCATGGCGGGGGCCACCACCGCGAGCAGCACGGCCGCGTACCCCCATGTACTCCGCCATGACCCGATCATCCTGCCTCCGCGCTCGGGGTCCAGGTCGCCGGCGTCGAATCTCCGTCGATGACGGCGTATCCGGCAAGAATTCGCCGGACCGGCCCCCTTTGGATGAAACCCCGGCGGGTATAGGTTTTCAGGCTCCGCGAACCCCCACGACCGCGGAACCTCTGCCCGCAACGTGGACAGGCCCTGGATGGACGACGAGAACCGCGGCTGGGTCGCTTCCGAGATCGAGCGGAAGTGGCAGGCGTACTGGGACGAGCACGGCACGAACTCCTTCACCGACGAGGAGCTCCGCACCGCCGAGAATCCCTTCTACAACCTGATGATGTTCCCCTACCCCTCCGCCGAGGGGCTTCACGTGGGCAACATCTACGCCTTTACCGGTGCCGACGTCCACGGCCGGTATCAGCGCCTTCGCGGCAAGGACGTGTTCGAACCGATCGGGTTCGACGCCTTCGGGATCCACTCGGAGAACTTCGCCCTGAAGGTGGGCAGGCATCCGATGGACCTGATCCCGTCCAACATCGAGAACTTCACCCGCCAGCTTCGTCGTATCGGGGGGATGTTCGACTGGGGTCACGTCGTCGATACGACCCATCCGTCCTACTACAGGTGGACGCAGTGGGTCTTCCTGAAGCTCTTCGACGCGGGTCTCGCCGAGCGGAAGGAGGCGCCGGTCAACTGGTGCCCGTCGTGCATGACGGTGCTCGCCAACGAGCAGGTCATCGGCGGCGCCTGCGAGCGATGCGACACACCGGTCGAGCAGCGCCGGATCGCCCAGTGGTTCTTCCGGATCACCGACTACGCGCAGCGGCTGCTCGACAACCTCGACGAGATCGACTGGTCGGAAACCACGACGAAGGCACAGCGGAACTGGATCGGTCGCAGCGAGGGTGCGGAGATCGCGTTCCCGGTCGTGCCGCACGACGAACTCCCGGGCGACGGCGGGTCTCCGACCTCCGTCGATCCGGGAGCGGTACGCTCGGTCGACGGAGCCCGGATGATCCGGGTGTTCACCACGCGGCCGGACACGCTGTTCGGCGCGACGTTCATGGTGCTCGCACCGGAGCATCCGCTCGTCGACGTACTCACCAGCGATGCGCAGCGGGCCACGGTCGAGGCGTATCGCGCGAAGGCGGCGGCGAGCGACCTGGTGTCGCGGCAGAAGACCGACAAGACCAAGACCGGCGTGCCCACGGGCGGCTACTGCCGGAATCCCGCGACGGGCGAGGCCCTCCCCGTCTGGATCGCCGACTACGTGCTGATGGACTACGGCACCGGTGCGATCATGGCCGTTCCGGGGCACGACGAGCGCGACTTCGAGTTCGCGACCGAGTTCGGACTGCCCATTCGCCGCGTGATCGCGGACGGGGGCGAGGACGCGGGTACGCCCCTGGAGGAGGCTGCGTCGGGCGACGGAACGCTCGTGAACTCCGCGCGGTTCGACGGGATGTCGAAGGACCGGGCGATCCGCGCGATCACCGAATGGGTCGGCGAGCGGGGACTGGGAGCGCTGCGCGTGAACTTCCGGCTGCACGACTGGTGCATCTCGCGCCAGCGCTACTGGGGACCGCCGATCCCGATCGTTCACTGCGACGGCTGCGGCCCGGTCGGCGTGCCCGAGGAGCAGCTTCCCGTCGTGCTGCCCCGGGTCGAAGACTTCAAGCCGCTCGACGACGGCATCAGCCCGCTCGCGCGCGACGAGTCCTGGTATCGGACCGAGTGCCCGACGTGTGGCGCGGACGCCCGGCGTGAGACGGACGTCTCCGACACCTTCCTCGATTCCGGCTGGTACTTCCTGCGCTACCCGAACGCCGGGTTCGACGACCGTGCGCTCGATCCGGAGATCACCGGGAAGTGGCTTCCCGTCGACGCGTATATCGGCGGGAACGAGCACGCCGTCCTGCACCTGCTGTACGCGCGCTTCCTGACGATGGTGCTGAAGGACCTCGGACACATCGACTTCGAGGAGCCGTTCACGCAGTTCCGTGCCCACGGACTGATCATCCGCAACGGCGCCAAGATGTCGAAGTCGAAGGGCAACGTGATCGTCCCCGACCCGATCATCGAGGAGTTCGGTGCCGACACCTTCCGGCTGTACCTGATGTTCCTGGGACCGTTCGAGGAGGGTGGCGACTACCGCGACGAGGGGATCGAGGGGCCCCGCGGCTTCCTGAGTCGCGTCTGGGACTCGGTGACGTGCGCCGAGGAGCGTGCGCCCGACCCCGACGTCGAGCGCAAGCTGCACCAGACGATCGAGCAGGTCACCGGGCAGCTGGCGGACCTCCAGTACAACACGTCGATCGCGGCGATGATGGAGTACCTCAACGTCGCCCGTGCGGGCGGCCGGACCGCCGCGCGGGCCGAAGTCGAGCCGCTGGTCGTCATGCTCGCGCCCTTCGCGCCGCACATCGCCGAGGAGCTCTGGGAGCACCTCGGGCACGCGGGATCCATCTTCGACTCAGCGCCGTGGCCCGACTTCGATCCGGAGAAGACCAGGGAGGACGCGGTCGACCTCGCCGTGCAGGTGAACGGCAAGCTCCGCGGAACGGTGCGTATACCCGCCGGCGCGGATCAGGCGACCGCGGAAGCTGCCGCTCGCGCGGAAGAGAACGTCCTTCGCTACCTGAACGACGGCGAGATCCGGCGCGTGATCCACGTGCCCGACCGCCTGCTGAACTACGTCGTGACCTGATGCGCCCGGCCGCGTCGCCGGGCCCCGTCCCGTACCACACATCCGAATGACCGACCTCGATCGGCTCTGCATCGACGCCGTCCGCGTTCTCTCCATGGACGCGGTCGAGAAGGCGAACTCCGGACATCCGGGCACACCGATGGCACTCGCGCCCGTGGCGTACGCCATCTGGACCCGACACCTGAAGCACGACCCGGCCGAACCCGGATGGATCGACCGCGACCGCTTCGTGCTGTCGGTCGGGCATGCATCGATGCTGCTCTACAGCGTCCTCCACCTCTCGGGCTACGACCTGTCGATCGACGAGATTCGCGACTTCCGGCAGTGGGGCTCGAAGACGCCCGGCCATCCCGAGGTGGGCCACACGGCAGGCGTGGAGACCACGACCGGACCGCTGGGTCAGGGCGTCGCGACCTCCGTCGGGATGGCGCTCGCGGAGCGGTGGCTCGGCGCCCGATTCAATCGTCCCGGCCACGAGGTCGTCGATCACCGCACGACGGTGCTCTGCTCGGACGGCGATCTCATGGAGGGGATCAGCCACGAGGCGGCAGCGTTCGCCGGGCACCAGAAGCTGGGCAAGCTGACGTGGATCTGGGACGACAACCGGATCACCATCGAGGGTTCGACCGATCTCGCGATGTCCACCGATCAGGCGAAGCGGTTCGAAGGCTACGGGTGGCACGTGGTGCGGGTCGACGGCGGAGAGGACCTTTCGGCCATCGATGCGGCGCTCGACGCGGCCGCCGCGGAGACCGAGCGACCCACGTTCGTCGTCCTGCGCACGACGATCGCTCCCGGTGCACCCACCAAGGAGGGCACCGCCGGCGCCCACGGGGCCCCGCTGGGCGACGCCGAGATCGCCGGCGCCAAGGCCGCATACGGCTACCCGAGCGACGAGCCCTTCCACGTCCCCCCCGAGGTGTACGCCGAGTGGGCGAAGGTGGCGTCGACCGGAGCGGCCGCGCACGCGGCGTGGCGCGAGCGTTTCGATGCCTACCACGAGGCGTTCCCCGAACTGGCGTCGGAGTACCGGAGGATGATGTCGGGCGCGCTCCCCGACGGATGGGCCGACGACATTCCGATACTCGATGCAGCCGACGCGACGCGTGCGAGTTCCGGGAAGGTGCTCAACGCGATCGCCCCGCGCGTGCCCGAACTGATCGGCGGGTCCGCCGACCTCGGCGGGTCGAACAAGACGGACATCTCGGGAGGCGGCAACCTCCTTCCGGATCGCCCCGACGGACGCGTGATCCACTTCGGGGTCCGGGAACACGCGATGGCCGCGATCATGAACGGGCTTTCGCTTCACGGTGGCATCCGTCCGTTCGGTGGCACGTTCCTGATCTTCTCGGACTACATGCGGCCGGCGATCCGCCTCGCCGCGCTCATGGGGCTCAACGCCACCTGGGTGTTCACCCACGATTCGATCGGGCTCGGTGAGGACGGCCCGACGCATCAGCCGGTCGAGCAGCTCATGACGCTCCGGGCGATCCCGAACGTCATGGACCTCCGACCGGGCGACCCCTCCGAGACGGCGGTCGCATGGCAGGTGGCACTCGAGCGTGAGGGCGGGCCCGCCTTCCTCTCGCTGACGCGACAGAAGATCCCTGCCATCGATCGCGCCGAGCTCGCCGCCGCGGACGGCCTTCGCCGCGGGGCCTACGTTCTGGCGGAAGCGACCGGCGACGTGGCCGAGGTCGTGATCCTGGCGAGCGGCTCCGAACTCCACCTCGCGGTCGAAGCCAGACATGCGCTCGAGGCCGACGGCGTTCCGACGCGGGTCGTGTCCTTCCCCAGTTGGCACCTCTTCCGGCAACAGGACGAGGCGTACCGCGCCTCCGTACTGGGCGAGGGACAGGTTGTGCGGGTCTCGGTCGAGGCCGGTGCCACCTTCGGCTGGGAGCGGTGGACCGGGACCGCCGGCGGGGCGATCGGGATCGATCGCTTCGGGGCGTCGGCGCCCGCGGAGGTGCTGTTCGAGCGATTCGGATTCACCGCCGACGCGGTCGTCGCTCGGGTCCGAGAGTTGCTGAACGACTGATCCGCCGCCCGGGGGCGACCCTGCCGCCGGCACACCCGGCGCCCCTCCGGTCAGACCCCGCGCCGGACCTCGACGCGGGCCGCGAGTGGCAGGGGCGGGACGCGCGTGACCTCCGCCCCCCTCCGCCGTCGACGAATCGAGCCCGTGGTGCATGCCGTCGACTCGCACCCTGCCCACTCCGCCCACCACTTCCATGTCGGGCCGTGGCCCACCTCGCCGTCGAACAGCCAGTCGGCGGCATGGGCCATCTCGTGGACGAGCGTGTCCAGACGCGCATGTCCGTTGCCGGCCAGCATCAGATCGACGTTCAGCGCGATCTCCAGCACCCGTCGCCTGCCGTCGATCTCACCCGGTACCATCTGCCCCAGCCGACTGCGCATGCGGTTCGACAGACGTATGGGCACCCGTGCGGGCAGTCTGCCGGCGAAGCGGGTCCGGTTCAGGTAGCGGTAGAGTCGACGCAGATAGCGGAGCTGAGCCGGGGTCGCGCAGCAGGGCCCCACCCCGAAGCCGCTCGAGGACGCACCGGTCCGCGTCGCGTCCGAGCGAATCCGCTCGAGGTCCTGACCCAGCGGTGGCCACTCGGAGAGCCGTCGCGAGGCGTGCCGGGATCGGTTGGTGGAGAGGCCACCGTCGTTCACGATCGGAACGAATCGCACCAGCATCGACGCCGGAGCGGCGGCGAAGGCCCGATGGAGGTTGAGTTGCGTCCCCGCCTTCGTGAGCGACCAGATCGTCGAGCGATTCCGCCGAAGCCGCACGGCGCGGAGCCTGCCGGCGCCACGCTCCCGCAGGAACTCCAGCACCTCGTCTTCGGAGCGCGGCCGGACCGTCGTCATCGCAAAAGGTTGTGGACAAAGGAATTACGAAGTCGGCGGCAGCCGCCCCGGCCGGAGGAGGATGCCAGCCGGTCGGCCGACTCCTCGTCGAAATCTCGCGACCGCCCGATCGACGACAACCCCCGACATCTAGTGGTCCGTGCCGTCGCCCCCACGACATGTAGCGCCACATTCGACAAAAACCATTGCGCGTGCCGCACCCGCGCCCCTCAATTCAAGTTGAGTTGCGCCGCATCCGAGCGTCGGTGCACCCCACTGGTTCCTCCGGAGGATCGATGGCCGCCCGAAAGAAGAAAGCCTCGAAAAAGAAGGCTGCCCCCAAGAAGAAGGCCGTGAAGAAGAAGGCCGCGCCTAAGAAGAAGGCGGCCAGAAAGAAGGCTGCACCGAAGAAGAAGGCGACGAGGAAGAAGGCCGCACCGAAGAAGAAGGCCGCCAAGAAGAAGAAGGCGGCTCCGAAGAAGAAGGCCGCCAGGAAGAAGAAGGCTACCAAGAAGAAGGCGGCGAAGCGGGCCGTGAAGAAGAAGGCAGCCAAGAAGAAGGCGGCGCCCAAGAAGAAGGCAGCGAAGAAGAAGAAGGCCGCCAAGAAGAAGGCGGCTCCGAAGAGAAAGGCCGCGAAGAAGAAGACGGCACCCAAGAGGAAGGCCGCCAAGAAGAAGAAGGCGGCTCCGAAGAAGAAGGCAGCGAAGAAGAAGGCTGCGCCGAAGAAGAAGGCCACGAAGAAGAAGGCCGCCAAGAAGAAGGCGGCACCGGCCCGGCGCGCGAGAGTCAAGAAGAAGAAGTAGCTCTCGCAAGTACCAGCAGTCGGCGAGCGGCCGGGTCCTCCCGAGGGATCCGGCCGCTCGTGCGTCCGGTCCGCCGGGGGCGTATCCACCCGGTACGAAAAGGCCCTAGATTCGAACGCACTTCGGAACAGGAACCGGGCACGCGCCATCGATCCCGCGTGTTCTACGTACCCCGGAGCCGACCTCGACCCCGCACGCCGCCGACCCATGGTCCGTCGCCTCACAGCCATCATGTTCACGGACATGGTCGGCTACACCGCGCTCATGCAGGAGAATGAGCTGCGTGCGAAGTCCCACAGGGACCGGCAGCGCGCCGTCCTCGAGCCCCTCGTCGAGTCGAGGGGTGGCGACGTGCTGCAGTTCTACGGCGACGGGACGCTCTCGGCGTTTCCGAGCGCCGTAGAGGCGGTGCGGGCCGCGGTCGACGTACAGCGCGAGCTGGCCTCCGATCCCCCGGTGCCGATGCGGATCGGCATCCACCTGGGCGACGTCGTGCACGACGAGCACGGCGTATTCGGCGACGGCGTGAACGTCGCCGCCAGGGTCCAGGCACTGGCCACGCCCGGCTCGGTGCTGGTGACCGCGAAGATCGCGGACGAACTCAAGAACCACCCCGACCTTCCGCTGGCGTCCGTGGGCGAGGCGCATTTCAAGAACGTGCTCGAGCCGATGGGCGTGTACGCGGTCGACGTGCCGGGGCTCGACGTGCCGAGTCGGTCCGTCCTCGCCGACGTACGCCCGAAGTCTCGTCGGAGCGTGGCGGTGCTTCCCTTCGCGAACATGAGCTCCGACCCCGAGAACGAGTTCTTCGCCGACGGGATCACGGAGGAGATCATCAACGCACTCACGCGCGTCGAGGGCCTCCAGGTGACGGCGCGCACGTCGTCCTTCGCGTTCAAGGGCACCCACCGGGACGTCCGCGGTATCGCGGATCAACTCGGCGTGAACACCGTGCTTGAGGGGAGCGTCCGACGGGCCGGAAACCGAGTGCGGATCACGGCCCAGCTGATCGACGCGCGCGACGGGTACCACCTCTTTTCGGAGGTCTACGACCGGTCGCTCGAGGACATCTTCGCCACCCAGGACGAGATCAGCATCCAGATCGTACGTGAGCTCCGGCGCCACCTCACGCCCGACGAGGGTCGGTCCGCTGGTGACCTCGGGGGCGCGGAGGCGGTCCCACCGGTGCCGGTCGCCGAGCACGGTCGCCTGGTGCCGAGCCACACGCACGACCCGGAAGCCTACACGGAGTACCTCAAGGGCCGATTCCACTGGAATCGCTGGACGCCGGAAGACGCGTATCTCGCCATCTCCCACTTCGAGCGATCCGCGGAGATGGACCCGACGTGCGCGCTGGCGTTCTCCGGGCTCGCGAACGTCTACACGTTCATGGCGAGTATCGGCCAGATGCCGGCCGACGACGCGTACCCGCGCGCCGCCGCCTTCGCTCGGCACGCCCTCGAACTGGAGCCCGAAGCCGGCGAGGGTCATCTCTCGCTCGGTGCGGTCCAGTTCTTCTACGACTGGGACTTCGAGGGCGCGGAGCGAAATCTCGCCGAGGCGGTGCGCCGGATTCCTGGATCGGCCGAGGCGCGGCACATCTACTCCCTGTATCTGAAGGCGGTCGGGAGATACGAAGAGTCGGTCGAGCAGATGCGCCTCGCGGTCCGGCTCGACCCGCTCTCGCTCCCGATGAACTACGCGCTCGCCGTAGCGTGTCTCGCGGCAGGCGACCTCGACGCAGCCGCCACCCAGGCTCGGCGTGCGCTCGAACTGGATCCCGGGTTCCGACCCGCGGTCGAGCTGACCGGATTCCTCCACGTGCATCGCGGCGACGCTGCGGCGGCCCTCGAGGCCTGGCGTCGACTTCCGGAGCTCACCGGTGACCCCTTCGTCGGAGCGGCGCTGATCGGCTTCGCGCTCGGACGTCTGGGGCGCCGTGACGAAGCCGAGGCCATGCTGCGACTGCTCGATGAACGTGCCGCGGCCCACCCGGAACTCAATCTCCGGATGGACTACGCCATGCTCCACTGGGGGCTCGGCGACCTCGACGAGACGTTTCGTCAGCTCGAGGCGGCCGTGGACGAGCGGATGGGGGTGGTCGTGTTCCTGGCCACGAGTCCCAACTGGGCCCCGATCAGGAGCGACCCGCGGTTCCGTGCACTGGTCGACCGGGTCGGGATCCCGGTCGCTCGGCAGGTCGCCGCGACGTGAGTCGCCGCGGTCGCCCGGCGAGAATCACCTTCGCGGCCGCCGGTGTGCTGCTCGGGGTTACGGCGGGAGACCTGCACGGCCAGCAACGACTGGCGCCGGGCGACACGGTGATGGCGCGGCCCGCCCGGCAGTACGAAGCCGGAGGGGTCCACCGTTGGCTCCTCGGCGACGGCTACCGGGAGCTGTGGTCGATCGAGATCCCCGTGGAGGTGCTGGACCTCGAGACGTTCGCGGGTGGGCTCGTCCCGCTCCAGCGGGGCGGCGGTCAGCAGACGCGCTCCCTCCGATTCTCCGGTGCGGACGGACTCGTCTACAACTTCCGCTCCATCGACAAGGACGTGAGTCCGAGCTTCGATCCGCAGCTGCGGCAGTCGCTCGCCGCGGACGTGATGCAGGACCAGATCTCGTCGCTGATGCCGCTGAGTGCGATGGTCGTGTCCCCGCTGCTCGACGCGCTCGAGGTCTTCCATCCCCAGCCGAGGCTTCGGGTCATGCCCGACGATCCCCGCCTCGGCGAGTTCCGCGCGGAGTTCGCAGGACTGCTCGGATGGATCGAGCTACGACCGGACGAGGGCATCGACGACACGCCGGGCTTCGCCGACTCCGAGCGGGTGATCGGCTCGGTCCGGCTGTACGAGCGCCTCGAGGACGGCTCCGACGACCTCGTGGACCAGCGCGCCTACCTCCGCGCCCGCTACCTCGACTTCCTCGTCGGTGACTGGGATCGGCACCCCGACCAGTGGCGATGGGCGGGCTTTCCCGACACGATCGCCGATCGCGAGGTCACGCTCTTCCAGCCGGTGCCGCGCGACCGCGACTGGGCGCTCGCACGACTCGACGGACTGATTCAGACCATCGCGTCGGTGCCCTACCCCCAGTATGTCGGGTTCGGCTACGACTACCCCTCGGCGTTCGCGCTGTCGTGGAACGGGCGCGGGCTGGACCGGAAACTCCTCAACGCGCTCGACTCGGCGGCGTTCGCCGAGATCGCCCGCGACGTCGTCGACCGGATCACCCCCGAGGTGATTCGGGCTGCGGTCCGGAGCCTTCCGGATGCCTACTACGAGGTCGTCGGTCCCACGATCGAGCGAAACCTCGAGCATCGGCGCGAACGACTGCCCGCCTTCGCTCAGGAGTACTACGAACTCCTCTCGCCATGGGTGGACATCGACGCCACGGACGAGGACGAGCTGGTGCGGGTGGAGCGCGGCGACGACGGCACGACCACGGTATCGGTCTTCGACCTCAGGGACGGCGAGCCACGGGCCGAGCCGTGGTACCGGCGGACCTTCCAACCGGGCCAGACCCGCGAGGTGCGCATCTACGCCCGTGGGGGCGACGACACGATCGAGGTCTCGGGCGCGAACGCCTCGCCGATCTTCATCCGCGTGATCGGTGGGGGTGGAGACGACAGCGTCGTGGACCGTACGGACGGTTCGTCGCTTCGTGTCCACGACCATCGCGGCCAGAACCGCTTCGAGCTCGGCCGCCGGGCGAGCCTCGACGAGGCCGAGTGGGATGCGCCGGACGATCCCGAGGCCGAGCTTCACGGGGCCCGCTCACGGGACTGGGGTGGTCTCTGGGTGCCGGGCCCCGTGCTCGGCGTGAACCCCGACGACGGCGCCGTCCTGGGCGCGTCGATGACGCGTATCGGGTACGACTTCCGGCACTTCCCGTGGCGGGATCGCATCGACCTCTCGGCGTCGGTTGCGACGGAGACCGGGCGCCCGAACTTCGGCGCCGGCTACCGGATTCGAGCCCGGAGCTCGCCGCTCGGGGGCGAACTCCGCGTCGACTGGTTCGGCTCTCGCGCCGACCGGTTCCACGGATTCGGCAACGATACCGAGATACCGGGGCCGGACGAGGTCTACCGGGCGCGCAGGAGCGAGCTTCGACTCCTGGGTGGCGTGAGGATCGACCTCTCCGGGCGAGCCTCCTTCCGGTTCGACGCCGGGTACACGCGGTTCGAGGCCGAGGCGAACCAGGGAACGCTCATCGCGGATCTCGAGCCCTACGGATACGGGACCTTCGACCTGTTCGAGTTCGACGTCGCAGCCCGCCTCGATCGTCGCGACGCCGCGTGGCGGCCGCGTTCGGGCTGGTTGCTCGACGTCGGGGTCGGGGTGGCCCCGGCCGCGCTCGACGTGACCGACACCTTCGGCTGGATGGAGGGCGAGTTTTCGAGCTACGTCTCGTCCGAGTCCCTGCCGTTCAGGCCCACGCTGGCTCTACGGGTCGGTGCTCGCCACGTCCTGGGCACGTACCCGTACTTCGCGGGGGCCAGCATCGGAGGGGCCGAGTCGCTGCGCGGATTCCGGAATCAGCGCTTCCTCGGCGACGCGGCGGTCGCCACGTCCCTCGAACTCCGCGGCAGTTTCGGTCGGTTCTTCGTTCTGTTTCCCGGCGAGATCGGCTTCCTTGCGCTCGTCGACGGTGGGCGGGTCTGGCTCGACGGCCTTCCGTCGGACGAATGGCATGCGGCCGGCGGTGGTGGTGTGTGGATCTCGCTGGTCGATCGCTTCGCCGGCACGCTCACGATCGCCGGCGGCGAGCAGGTGGCCGCCTACATCTCCTTCGGACTTCCCTTCTGACCCCCACGCGATGAAGACCCTCGTCCTGCTTCGCCACGCCAAGTCGAGTTGGGATGACGACTCGCTCCCGGATCACAGCCGCCCCCTCGCGCCCCGCGGCCGCCGCGCGGCCCCGGCCGTCGCCGCGCGGCTGCGGGAGCTCGGCGTACTCCCGGATCTGGTCGTGTCCTCGACGTCGCAGCGCACCCGTGAGACGGTTCAGCTCGCGCTCGAGCATCTCGGGGACGCGGCCGTCGACTTCGATGAAGGCCTCTACCTCGCGGGGCCGTCGCACATGCTCCGATCGATCCGCTCGACGAGCGAATCGGTCGAAACGCTCATCCTCGTCGGCCACAATCCCGGTATGCACGAGATCGCGATCGCCCTCACCGACCGCGAGCACTCGACCGCGGCTGCTCGCCTCGATGCGAAGTTTCCCACGGCGGCAGTCGCCGTCGTAGAATTCGACGTCGATCGGTGGGACGAGGTCGGTCCGGGAGAGGGCCGGCTTGCCCACTTCGTCCGGCCGAAGGACCTTCCGAACGCCAGACAGGATCGTCTCTGAGCCGAGGCTGCCCATGAGCGACATACCCGACGGGGCCACCGCCGACGGCGACGACGAGTCCGACGATCTCGACGATCTCCTCGAATTCGCCCGCCCCGAGTCGGACGCGCCGCCCGAGCTCGCGGCCGCGATCCGGGAGATGGAGTACCTCCGTCTCCGCATGCAGAAGGAGCGTGACCGCCGGAAGAAGGCCGAGAAGAAGGCGAAGGATGCCGGCAAGGTGGTATCACTGGGCACGAGCCGCGGCATCGAGACGATGTTCAGGACGTCCTATCGTACCCACGTCGACCTCAGTCACCTGGCCGACAACAAGGCCAACATCATGATCTCGATCAACGGGATCATCATCTCGATCCTGCTCGCGAGCATATCCCCGAAGATCGACGCGAACCCCTGGCTCCTCCTGCCGACGGCGTTCCTCCTGGTCGGATGCCTCGGTTCGATGGTGTACGCCATCCTTGCCGCTCGACCGCGCGTGAGCAGCCGCATCGTATCCCTCGAAGACGTCCGATCGGACCGGTCCAACATCCTCTTTTTCGGGAACTTCGTGACCCTCGAAGAGGACGACTACGTGGAGGGCATGAAGGAGCTGATCACCGACACCGACCGCCTGTACGTCAACATGATCCGGGACATCTACTCCCTCGGAGGCGTGCTCTCGAAGAAGTTCCGGCTGCTCCGGGCGTCCTACAACATCTTCATGGTGGGCCTGGTGGTCGGCGTCATGCTCTTCATCGCGGTCTTCGCCCAGGTCGTCCTCGCCGGCGGCAGTCTCGCCCTCGACCCCTTCGGCTCCGTCGGCGGCTGACGCGCAGATGAACCCTCGTCCGGACGGAGCGCAGCTCCGGACGGGAACGAGGGTGAGAAGGCCTCCCCACCAACGACAACGGCCCCGCGGACCAGCGTGGTCCCGGAGCCGCCGAGGGTCATCGGACAAGTACGGAGGGGGAGGGATTCGAACCCTCGTGTGCTTTCGCACGCACCGCTTTCGAGGCGGGCCCGTTAGGCCATCTCCGGCACCCCTCCTCAACAGTTCTCGAAAGCTGATCGGTTCATGAAGCCGACAATCGGGGTGCCCGGATTCGAACCGGGGACCTCTCCGACCCGAACGGAGCGCTCTACCGGACTGAGCCACACCCCGGGACCTGCCCCCGACGTTCCGGCAACGACGGGTCCCTACACGTTTCACTGAATACCGGTGGGATTCGATCACGGCGGCGACAGCCGCCGGGACACCGAGGAGCGAAGCCCGCAGGTGAACCCACGAAAACCCGTGAATCGCCAAGCGATTCACGGGTCGTGGGTGAGAAGCCCACCCACGGAAACGCTTTCGACTTCAACAGCGGACGGGGTGGGATTCGAACCCACGAGGAATTTCTTCCACACGATTTCCAATCGTGCGCCTTAAGCCGCTCGGCCACCCGTCCAAGCGGAGGGAGTGGGATTCGAACCCACGCGAACCTTTCGGTTCAACGCCTTAGCAGGGCGCCGCTTTAAGCCGCTCAGCCATCCCTCCAAGGGGCGCGACCCTCGACAGGTCGCGCGAAGTTGCCCCACTAGGGCTCGAACCTAGACTCTCCGGAGCCAGAATCCGGCGTGTTGCCAGTTACACCATGGGGCAGCGGTGCGCCGATCGGGGCGACGCGAGAGAGCCACCAGTCGGATTTGAACCGACGACCCCCTCATTACGAATGAGGTGCTCTACCACTGAGCTATGGTGGCGTCACGATGGAGCCGAGGGGAGTCGAACCCCTGACCTCTGCAGTGCGATTGCAGCGCTCTCCCAACTGAGCTACGGCCCCTCAGGCGGACGGCCTCGCCGGGGGGCGGCCGCCTCGCAGCATGGGCGCAAGAGGATTCGAACCTCTGACCTCTACGATGTCAACGTAGCGCTCTAACCAACTGAGCTATGCGCCCTCACGTGTCGATCGGCTATGCCGACCAGTGCGCCCGGGAAGATTCGAACTCCCGACCTCCTGATCCGTAGTCAGGCGCTCTATCCAGCTGAGCTACGGGCGCGTACCACTCGGAATACTCGTGCACGAAGCAATGCTCGAGGAGGGACTCGAACCCTCACGGGATCTCTCCCACAGG
Organism: Longimicrobiales bacterium; assembly: GCA_028284495.1. GTDB lineage: Bacteria > Gemmatimonadota > Gemmatimonadetes > Longimicrobiales > Gaopeijiaceae > Gaopeijia. The sequence goes on from JANQRP010000038.1 coordinate 58,271, forward strand.
ATCCTTAATCCTGCGCGTCTACCAGTTCCGCCACCCGAGCATGACCCGGCTTGCTCAGCCAGGGCCGGGATCGGTCCGCCGTCTCGCTCCGCGCGGAGCCGCGCATCACTCCGAGAGTGAGAGGCGCGATGCTCGAGGAGGGACTCGAACCCTCACGGGGTTGCCCCCACAGGAACCTGAATCCTGCGCGTCTACCAATTCCGCCACCCGAGCCGAAACGAGGAGCTTCTCGAAAGAAGCCGCACGAACCGAAATGGAGCCGCGGGGAATCGAACCCCGGACCTCTTCAATGCCATTGAAGCGCTCTCCCAACTGAGCTACGGCCCCAAACCGTTCCGATGACCCTGAGGAGATCCCGTCCAGCCGCGGGCGGAACCTCCGATGTCAAAAAGCCGAGCGGGGCTGACGGGACTCGAACCCGCGGCCTCCGGTGTGACAGACCGGCACTCTAACCAACTGAGCTACAGCCCCAAACCGCTCGTATGTGTCCTGCTCCCACCTCGCGGTGGCACGCCCTCACGGGGAATCGAACCCCGGTCTCCACCTTGAAAGAGTGGCGTCCTAGCCGTTAGACGATGAGGGCTCGTTCTCCTCGAACAGGCCCGGAGGGACTTGAACCCCCAACCCCCGGTTTTGGAGACCGGTGCTCTACCAGTTGAGCTACGGACCTAACGTCTTGCCGGCGCCTCTCGACGCCTCCTACACCTTCCCACGGCATGGCCAGGGGCGGAATCGAACCGCCGACACCACGATTTTCAGTCGTGTGCTCTACCAACTGAGCTACCTGGCCGACAACAAAAACGCCCAGCCGTCATGGCCTGGGCGGGAGTCTCGGACGCGTCGGGCTGTCGTGTTCAGCCGATCGTCGCCCCTCCCGCCGGGGCCTGGACCGACCACGTGTCCGTCGTCGAAAGCGCCCAGAAGCGTCGCACGTCCGCCCGCGGGCGACGGTCACCTCGTAGCGCGTTCGAAGCCTTCACGATCGGTCCGTTCCTTTTCTTCCGATTCGTCGGAGCCCTCGCGAGGCCCCGTTCCTACACTGGAAACGCCGCCCGAGGGCGGCGCTTCGAAATAGCGGGGGCGGGATTTGAACCCGCGACCTTCGGGTTATGAGCCCGACGAGCTACCAGACTGCTCCACCCCGCAACAGGGCTCCTACCATACCCATGACCATCGGAGGTGTCAACGGATCGGGCGGCCGGTGGCGTACTCGGCGGCCCAGGGCATCGACGCGGCGATGGCCAACCGGTCGAAGGCGATGGCCAACCGGTTGAATCAGTTCGGCGCCACACGCGTAGTGTAGGGATGAGGTGGGACGCGCGGCGGAACCGAAGCGGGCATTCGTGACTGATCCGTGACCCTGCGACACGGTGCATCTTGCAACCTTGTCGGGTACTCGTGAGTCAGACCTCGGTGTACGCGCCGGACGGGCCGGCGGTACCAATGCGCCGGGAGGGGAAGAAGATGGGGATCAGACGAGGGAGAGGACGTGGAAGCACTGGATCGAGGCAGGGCACGGATGGGCCCCGTTTGGGGATCGCGTCCGAGACGCCGCGCATTGCCATGCTGAGGAGCGACTGCACCGTGCCCGAGCTCGGCCGCGCCCTGGAGGAGAAGGGTGCCGATGTGCTCGACCTTCCGCTCACGGAGCGTATCGAGGGGGACCTGCGGCGCTTCCAGCCCGACACGATCGTGACAGGGCTCTGCCCGAACGCGCCCTATCGCACGCTTCGAGTGCTGCACTCGCTCGAGAGCGTCATCCAGCGCCCGCTGGTTCTCCTGCTCACCACCGACACGCACTACGAGATGCTCGGGCCGTACATGGAGGCGGGCGTGGACGACGTCGTGCACCCGCCCCACTCGGCCTCCGCCATCCTCCTCCGCCGCTACGTCCAGCTTCACGGCCCCGGGAAGTTCGACAGCGACGACGCGTTCCAGCGAGAGATGCGGCTGGGTTCGCTGCTCATCGACGTGCCACGCCGGCAGGTCACCGGCGACGGCGAGGAGCTCGAACTGAGCGGCCGGGAATTCGAACTCCTGCTGCAGCTCGTGGAGGCCGAAGGCGACGTCGTTTCGCGTACGGAACTCATGAGCGAGATCTGGGGCGCGGAGAGCGGGTCGGAGGCGGTGCTCGACGCGACCGTGCACCGACTTCGCCGAAAGCTGGACCGAGCGGGCAAGGAGGGTGCCCGTGTAACGACCGTGCGAGGCGTCGGCTACCAGCTCGACATGGAGTCGGGTGACCCGCTGAACTGAGCCCTCTGCAAGGGGGCGTCCCGCGATCCGCCGTCAGGGTTGGAGCCGGACCCGCGGCGCGCTAGTTTCCCGACTCGTACGGGACGTGGCGCAGTCCGGTAGCGCACTGCAATGGGGTTGCAGGGGTCGCCGGTTCGAATCCGGCCGTCCCGACTCACGAGAGGGTTCTGCGAACGAAGTCGTTCGTGGAGCCCTTTCGTGCTTTCGGATGCCATCGTTCCGGAGTCGGGTGCGGCCGGATGAGAACCGGCCCGGATTCGCCGCAGGCGAAGACGGATCGCCGGTTTGCTACGAGCGAAGCGAGTGACCGAGGCGGCGCAGCCGCCGCAGGTCAATCCGGCCGTCCCGACTCACGAGAGGGTTCTGCGAACGAGATCGTTCGTGGAGCCCTTTCGTGCTTTCGGATGCCGTCGTTCCGGAGTCGGGGACGGCCGGATGAGGACCGGCCCGGATTCGCCGCAGGCTAACGGCTCGGTCGGAGCCTGAGCGTCGAGTCCGCACTCCGTCCCCCGACCGCGGCCCCCACGGTGAGTTCGAGCTCCACGTCGTCAAAGTCGCCCAGGTCGGCAGACACGAACACTCGGCCGATGCCGGCCTCGACGTCCTCGAGTTGCTCACTCCACTCGATCCGGACGGGATCTTGGTCTTCACCCGCCCGCCCGATTCCGACGGCTCCCGTGAGCCGCCTGAGGAGTCCTGTCTCGAGTTCGGCCGGATCGTAGGTCAGCGTCATCTCCGCTGTCTGGCCCGCTTCGACCCCGTAAAGCTCGATGTACAGTCCGATGTCACCCGCCGCCGGTACTCTCGTGTCGGGAAGCATCGAACTCAGCAGATCGTCCGTCCCCGGGCGGAACTCCGCGGGGAGAACCACCGGCCGCGAGATCCCGAATCCGTCCGTCAGGGGGGGCGCCGGAGCACCGAGGCGCGCGCGACCGCGCACCTCGGGCGCGAGCGCCTCGACGCTGGCGATCCACCCGTCGTCCGGGAGCCGGATCTCGGCGCGCATCACGCCGCTCGCCCGATCCACCGACGCAGTCGCCACCTCGACTCGCTGGTCGTCCGCGCGGCCCACTGCGAGGAACGCCTCCAGGAAGTCCAGCGAGGGCAGGAGCGTGGGGAACACCGATGCGCTCAGGATCTGGAGCTCCTCACCCCTCCGGAGGACGGCCACCTGGTGGTCCAGATTGTGCCACGCGTAACGGGTCAGCATCCGCTCGTGGCCCTCGTTCCAGGTGAGCGCCCAGTCGGCGGCGGTCGACGACTCCGGTCGATAGAAGCGGCCGCCGTCGGGGACGAAGCTGTATCCGCCGTGGAGGAAGCCCAGGCGATACTGGTCGTATCGACGCCCGAGGCAGCGGGAGGCCACGCCGAGCCCATCCGGGATGTGGAAGCACTCGTCCTTCCACGACCCGTTGTCCCACCAGTCCTTCCTGCGATACATGTCGTCGGGGATCCCGTCCGTCTGCGCGAGGGTCCCCTTCGGCGAGATCGGGAAGCCGATGTCGTCGTAGTACCGCACGCCCCGCCACGAGTTGTGAGGACCTGTCGCGATCAGCTCTCCGTGGCTGCTCACGCAGTGGGGGCTCGCTCGCTCGCCCGGCCCTCCCGCGAGGTGCCCCGCAGGATCCGCCGGCACGGCGCAGTGGGCGTGGAACGGCGTACCGCTCGTTCCGGACGATCGGAGCACGTCGTCGCGTAGCCGAGCGAGGACGTTTCGAGCGACGTGTTCGTCTCGGCGGGCGTTTCCGACGTCGCTCCAGAAGGGATCCGTGAGGAACCAGAAGCGAGCCTCCAGGGGGGACGCTGTCCCGCACTCGGTCGAGGTGTAGTCGGCGAGAAGGGCCCTCTCCTCCATCGCGATCAGGTAGTAGAGATCCCTCCATTCGCAGTGGAGGCCGCGATCCCCGGCATCGACGGAGTCCTTGGGGTGCCACGCTAGGGGGTGCCACGCCGGCGTACCGGGAGGCGCAGACGCGTACGCGGAGTCGAAGACCACACCCGCACGCCCGCCCGGATCGCTCGTGTGAAGGACGAGGCCGCGAAGCGACTGACACCACCACAGGTCCGAGGCACAGTCGTCGGCGGCACTCCACGCCCGATCGACGTCCCCGTCGACAAGCGCCATGTAGACACGCTGACCGACGATCCAGGCGTCGCCGGGCGCCGCGACCGCGAGCCGGTCCAGCGAGCCGAGAACGGCTGCTCGTGCCTCGGGAAGTGACGGATCCGTGCACGGTCGGTAGCTGGCGGAGACGGTGAAGAGCTCGTGGAAGAGCCCGCACTCGGGATCCCGCCCGAAGCACTCCTCGAGCGACTTGCCGACGCACTCGCGTGGCCACGAACCCATCCGCGGCATCCGTACGAGCGGCACGCTTCGATACTGCCGGGCTCGTCTCGCCTTCGCCTCGCGCACCGCCCATGCCTCGAGGTCCGCTCGCGGGAAGACGCGGGATCCGATGAGGACCGCCAGGGGGGTGGAGTCCGATTCGGAGTTCGAACGCGGGTCGGCCTCCATGAGCAGGAGCTCCGCGGGAGCACCCACCTCGATCTTCGGCCTCGGCATGGGGTTCGTCGCGGCCCCCACGGATTCACCCACGACCAGGCGCGGGGCCGGATCGCTCGGCCGCCACGTCGCCCGGATGCTGTCGAGCTCTGCTTCCCCCGACCCGTGCACCTCCAGCGTCGTCACTCCACCGGCCAGTTTCGCGAATGCGACCTCCCACCACTCGGTGGCGCTCATGGCCGACGACGCGCGCGACGACTCGACGCGCCCCGGCACGAGGAAGAGCCCTTCGCCGTCGATCCACGCGACGTCCGCGGAGAGCGTCGCGGAGTCCGCGGCCTCGATTGAGGCGATCACGCCTTCTCGTATGACCACCGTGTGCGTGGGGAGCACGACGCCGGTGGCGACATCGACCACGGCCACATCGACGATGGCCACCGTCTGTGCCGTGAGGTGGGCCGAGCCAGCCGTCGCGGCGATCGTCGCGAGGAGCACGGCCGTGTGGGCGGCGCGGGGAAAGGGCGGGAGGGTCACGAAGGCCCGGGAGAAGGTGCGCGTCTTAGACGCATCATCTCCCTCTCCCACCAGGCGCGGCAAGGATCTCGTGCGCGCCCGAGACCCGCTCCACCCGGTCGTGTCGGCCGATCCAACGCCGCGCCGTCAGCCCTCGACCTGCTCCCTCACCTGGCGCTGAAGCCGCTCGAGGATGGCCCCCATCCCGCGGAGCCTCAGGGGCGACACGACCTCGCCGAGCCCCATCGTCGCGTAGAAGTCCCTCGGCACCCCGAGCACCTCCGCGGCGGACGCCCCTTCGAGCCCCTCCCGAAGAATCCCCGCGAACCCGCGGACCGTCGGGGCCTCCTCGGGGGCGTCGAAGAAGAGGTGCACCGCGTCGTCCTGGTCCACCCTGACCGCCAGGAAGAACGGCGTCTGACACTCGTGTACCTGCTCGAGCCGGGAGCGGTCCTCGACGAACTCCTCGGGCAGCGGTGGGACCTTCCGCGCATACTGTAGAAGCGCCTGCACACGGAGGTCCCTCGGGGCGCGGCCGAATCGATCGACCACGGTCTGCAGCGCTGCGGGGATGCTCATGCTCGGCGGTACCGGGCCCCCGACGGGGTGTTCCCGGATTCCGTGAAACCCCGGGCTGTGCGAGTGTAGGGGAGTACACTCCCGCACCCTCCGTCCCTTCCGACACCACCCGACGACCCATGCCCGCAGCGACCGACCCCTCCGAGCGCTTCAAGCAGTACGCGCACCCCGAGAAGCTCGTCTCCACCGAGTGGCTCGCCAAGCACCTGGACGATCCCGGCGTGGTCGTCGTGGAATCGAACGAGGACGTGCTCCTCTACGACACGGGTCACATCCCGGGCGCGGTGAAGGTCGACTGGCACATGGACCTCAACGACGCCGTCACCCGCGACTATCTGGACGGCGAGGGATTCGCGGCCCTGATGCGCCGGAAGGGCATCTCGCGCGACGACACCGTCGTGTTCTACGGCGACAACTTCAACTGGTGGGCGGCCTACGCCCTCTGGGTGTTCACGCTGTTCGGGCACCCCGACGTGCGGCTGCTCAACGGGGGAAGGAAGAAGTGGAAGGACGAGGACCGGCCCATGACCACGGACGTGCCCGACCGGGAGCCGTCGGACTACCCGGTGGTCACGAGAGAGGACGGCGGAATCCGGGCGTACCAGCCCGAGGTCCTGGAGCACATCGCCGCGGGCGGACGCCTCGTGGACGTGCGCTCGCCGCAGGAGTTCACCGGCGAGCTCCTGCACATGCCCGACTACCCGCAGGAAGGCACGCTGCGCGGCGGACACATACCGGGCGCGTCCAACGTGCCGTGGAAGCGTGCGGCGAACGACGACGGGACGTTCCGAACGGTGGACGAACTCCGCGCCATCTACGAGGGCGAAATGGGTCTCTCGGCGGACGACGCCGTCGTGGCGTACTGCCGCATCGGCGAGCGGTCGAGCCACACCTGGTTCGTCCTGCGTCACCTGCTCGGCTACGAGAACGTCCGAAACTATGACGGCTCGTGGACGGAGTGGGGCAACATGGTGCGCGTGCCGATCGAGAAGGGGGCGTAGCAGCGCGGCGGCCCGGGGGGTCGCCGACTGTCGGGTCAGCGGAACGGATCCGACCACATCACGTTGTCGTAGACCGCGTCCCCGGTGAGTGTTCGAAGAAACGCGACGAGCGCCGCCGACTCGGCGTCGGTCAGGTTCAGCCGCTGCCCCACGCCATCCGGCGTGAGACGAGGATCGATCCCGGGGACAGCCTCGATCTCGTCGTAGTGCGCGATCACGGCATCCAGCCCCCCGATCGCCGAGTGCATCAACGCGCCGTTCGAGGCCCCCGCGACTCCGACGACATCGCGAAGTGAGGGAGATCGCGTCACGCTGAAGTCGAGTCCGTCCGAGCCGAGGACGTCCACGACTCCGTTGTTTCCCGACCGGGGGTCGATGTCGAACTCGGGCGGCTCGTGACACCCGGCGCAGCCCGCGCCTCCCCCGACGCGGGTTCCTGTCGCGTCGAACTCGGCCCGGTCGATGAAGAGCCGCTTCCCGAGATTCTCCTCGGCCGTGAAGTTCGGGAAGTTCGTTCGATCGTTGGCCACCTGTTCGCGGCCCTCGTCGTACCGGGAGTCGAACGACTGGATGCTGCGCACGAACTGCGCGAGCGCGAGCTGAATCCGGTTTTCCGTGATCGTGCGGTCCCCGAAGGCACACGTGAACAGGTTCTGGTAGTGGGGGCGTTCCTGAAGCGCCGCGATGAGATCGAGAATCGACGGATCTCCGCCGGCACCGCTGAAGCCCATCTCGACGTGGTCCTGGATCGGCTGGGTCGTCTGCGCTTCGAGTGTCGCCGCGCGCTCGTCCCAGAAGAACGACACCTCGTCGGAGAATCGGGCGTTCACGAGCCGCATCGAATGGCGGGCGGTCACGCCGTTGACGCCGACGCTCGCGTCCGCCGCATCGCCGAACGCCCGCGCCTGCCGATGGCAGCTCGCGCACGACACGGTGCCGTCGCTCGAGAGGCTCCCATCGTAGAACAGCACCCGTCCGAGCGTGGCCCCGTAGTCCGTGATCGAGTTGGCGCCGGTGTTGTCGTCGGTGATGTAGGTGGGTACGGCCTGACCGTCGTAGTCGTGCGGTGTGGCCGGAAGCGTCAGCAGCAACGTGATCTCACCGGCGGCGAGGTTGCATGCCACGGCCTGCGGGCCGTCTCCGTCGGCCACGTCGTCGGGCTGCGAGATCGAGGTGCTGCACGCCGAGCAGACGATGAGGCCGGCGAACAACGCCGCACTCGAGTGACACCTGAGCATCGGATTCCCCCCCTCCTGGGTCTGGGAGGGGGACGCGACGGAAGCGCGAATTCGTTAAGGCGCCGACTCCCGGGAGGACCGCGGTGGCGCGCCTCGAGGGCCCGGCTCAGAACAGCCCGACTGCCCTCCCGTTCTCGACCCGCATGTTCGTCGCGGCCGGCGTCGCGCCGAGGCCCGGCATCGTCATGACGTTGCCGGTGAGGACGACGGCAAACCCCGCGCCGGCCGAGGGGACCACGTCCCGCACGCCGATCCGGAATCCGGTGGGCCTCCCGAGCTTCGTGGGATCGTCCGAGAACGAGTACTGCGTCTTGGCGATGCACACGGGGCTCTCGCGCATGCCGGCGGCCTCGAGCCGATCGATCGACCTGAGAGCGGCTCCGTCGAAGTCCACGCCGTCGGCCCCGTAGATCTCGCGGGCGATCGTCTCGACCTTCTCGGCCAGCCCCATGTCGGAGGGGTACAGCGGTGCGAAATCGGCCTCGCCGCTCTCGAGCGCCGCGTGAACCGCGTCGGCGAGGTCCAGGCAGCCCGCGCCGCCCCCGCCCCACGGATCGGCCTCGACGGCGGTGGCCTCGATCTCGGCACAGGCGTGGCGGAGCGCGGCCACCTCGGCGTCGGTATCGTGCGTGAACCGGTTGATCGCCACGATCACCGGCACGCCGAACTTCCGCACGTTCTCGACGTGAGCCTTCACGTTCGCGGAGCCGGCAACGACCGCCTCGACGTTCTCGGCCTCCAGCTGGTCGCGCGCGACACCGGCGTTGTACTTCGCCGCGCGGACGGTGGACACGAGCACGGCGGCGCCCGGCCGCAGACCGCCGGCGCGACACTTGATGTCGAAGAACTTCTCTGCACCGAGGTCTGCGCCGAACCCGGCCTCCGTCACGACCACGTCGCCCAGCTTCAGACCCATCCGCGTCGCGGCCAGCGAGTTGCAGCCGTGGGCGATGTTCGCGAACGGCCCGCCGTGAACCAGCGCCGGCGTACCACCCAGCGTCTGAACGAGGTTCGGCGCGATCGCGTTCCTGAGGAGAAGCGCCATCGCACCCGACACGTCGAGGCCACCCGCCCGCACCGGCTCGCCCGCCTTCGTGTAGCCGAGGATGATCCGGTCCAGTCGCTCGACGAGATCGTCGAGTCCGTCGGCGAGGCAGAAGATCGCCATGATCTCCGACGCGGCCGTGATCACGAATCGGTCCTCGCGCGGCACACCTCCGGTACGCCCGCCGAGCCCGATCACGACGTTCCGGAGGGCGCGGTCGTTCATGTCCACCGCCCGCGGCCACGTGATCTGGGTCGGATCGATCCCGAGTGTGTTGGGGCGATAGAGGTGATTGTCGAGCACCGCGGAGAGCAGCGCGTGCGCCGCCGTGATCGCGTGCAGGTCGCCGGTGAAGTGGAGGTTGATGTCCTCCATCGGCACGACCTGACTGTACCCCCCACCCGCGGCCCCGCCCTTGAGTCCGAACACCGGCCCGAGGCTCGGCTCCCGGAGGCAGAGCACAGGGTTCCGGTCCCTCAGCGCGAGCGCGTCGGCGAGCCCCACCGCCACGGTCGACTTCCCTTCCCCCGCCGGGGTCGGGTTCACGCCTGTGACGAGCACGAGCCGCCCGTCGGCGGCATCCGCCGGGACCGCCTCGGCAGGCACCTTGGCGATGTGATGGCCGTAGGGCGAGATATCCTCCGGACGAAGGCCTACCCGGGCCGCGATCTCCTGGATCGGGCGCAGCGTCGCCGCCTGGGCGATCGCGATGTCGGTGGGCACCCGTCTACCTCCGACCGCCGGGCTGCTCCAGATACGGGACTCCCCTGGTGATCCAGTCCGGCGGCGGGTCACCCTTGAGATAGTGTCCGAACCACTCGTTGATGCGGCGGTGGTAGTCGAGCTGGTTCGCATCCTTGGTGAACCCGTGGTTCTCGTCGTTGTAGACGAGGAACACGAAGTCCTTGTCGGCCCGGCGCGCGGCGTTGAAGAACTCCACGCCCTGATTGAAGTCCACGGCGCCGTCTTCCGTGCCCTGAGCCATGAGCAGCGGCGTGTTCATGTTCTCGATGTGGAAGACGGGGCTGTTCCGGTGGTACGCCTCCTCGTCCTCCCAGAACGGCACCTCGAGCCGACCCTGACTGATCTCGAAGATCCGGGCGTCCGTGCCCCCCGTGTTCCAGTAGATCGAGAGGTACATCGAGAACATGTTCGTCAGCGGCGCCCCTGCGACCGCAGCGGCGAACAGGTCGCTCTGGGTGACGAAGAAGGTCGTCTGGTACCCGCCCCATGAGTGCCCGATGAGGCCGAGCGCATCCGGATCCACACCGATCCCGAGGTCGAGCACCGCCTGCACGGCGGGCTCGATGTTCACCACGGCGCTGACACCGGGGTCCCGATCCTGGTAGACGATGTCGGGCTGGAAGACGAAGTACCCGTCCTGCACCCAGTCCTGCATGTTGTAGTAGGACTCCTCGTCCGGCACCTGGTAGCTGCGCACGGCGTTGGAGCGGATCTCGTAGATGTACGTGATCATCGGGTACTGCTCGCCCTCCGTGTAGCCGGCCGGGTAGTAGAGCGATCCCTGCAGCCGGTCTCCCCACTCGTTCGTGTACTCGACGAGTTCCGCGCGGCCCCACGCGTAGTCACGCTGGAACGGATTCGTCCTCGTGATCTGCGTGCCCCGCAGGTCGGCCTCGCCCACGAACACGTCGGGCGAGTCCTCGAACGAGCCCACGCGCCACATGAAGACGTCGGCGTTCGCGGCGCGGTCCAGGTTGGACACCCGAGCCTCCTCGAAGGCGAGCATCTCGACCTCGTCCCCGAGCGCGTCGGCCCGCGCGTACCCCCACATCTCGCGCCAGTCGTCGTAGATCGTGAACCACTGCTCCGCATCGGGGTCGATGGGGGTGGGGCCACTGATGAACGGTCGGTCGGGGTCGATCCGGGTCCAGCGGTACCGCACGTTGTCGGCCGCCCCGTCCGTGACCCGTTCGCCGCCCGACCCGTCCGGGGCCACACGCCAGACGTCGTGCTTGTCGTAGATGAGCACGGCCGCGTCGTCCTCGAGCCAGCCCGCGTAGCGGAACGGTGGCTTCTGCTCGACCGTGTGATCGTCGTCCACGTCGACGAACACCCCGTCGAGCCCCGCGGTGATGTTCACGGTCTCGCCTGAGGCGACGTCGTAGGTCCAGTAGTGGTCGTCCTCGAACCAGAAGAGGTAGCTGCCGCCGGTGCTGGCGCCGAAGAAGTACTCCTTCCGCTCGAGTACCCGCTCCTTCTCTCCCGTCTCGACGTCGACGACGTACACGTCGCGGTACGCCGGCCCGAACATCCGCTCGCGGTCGTAGGGGGTCTCGTCGGTGCCGACGGCGAAGTCGGCTCCCTCGACCACGGACACGCTCTCGGTCAGGTCGTCCTCCAGCTTCACGACGCGACCCGTGTCGATGTGCCAGAGCGCCGACTCGGTCGCTCGCCGCTCACCGTTGGCGCGGACCTTCTGGGTCGGGACGATGTCGATGTCGTCGGCGTGCCAGATCTCGACCGTCAGGTCGTCCTCGGGTTCGTCCTCGCAGTCGGCGGCGTCCTGCCCGGCCTCCGCCTCGGTCTCCTCCTCGTCGGCGTCGGACTCGCATGCGTCCGCCGCGACGCGTCGCTTCAGTTCGATGCCCATGCGGGTCCCGTCCTCGCTCCAGTCGATTCCGCCCCACTGGGCGATGCGATAGGCATCCGGCACCCCGTCGACCTTCGTGTCGAGGGTGAGGCGGGCCGGCGACTCCGAGTCCGCGCCGCGGACGACGTGAACGGCCCAGGTCGTGTCCGCCCACGCCTCTTCGCCCAGCGCGTCCCCCGCGATCTCCTCCATGAACGCGAGGTCACCCGAGTCGTCCCGCCATTCCAGCCGGGAGAACCGCGCCGCATCGGTGTGGATGGCGCGAATCCGCCCGGTCTCGGCGTCCCAGAGCATGACCCCGTTCCCCGTCTTCCCCTCCGCGTCGATCAGCAGCGCGAGTCGGTTGGCGTCGTCCTGCCAGGCGTACTCGGCGACGCCACCGAACGGCACGCGCACACCCGTGGCGAACTCGTGGACGACGAGGTCGACCCCGCGCGATTCGCGATCGCCTCCGGGCGCGTACTGGCGCATCACGACGAAACGGCCGTCGGGAGAGGCTCCATACGACGCCACCGCCGGCACCTCGGTCCGCTCGCCGGTCGCGAGGTCCAGGATGCCCATGGCGTTCCGCACGGGTTCGTTGCGCCGGCCGAGTGCCTCACGCTCCTCCTCGCCTACGCCGATCCGGAACAGGAGGTAGCGTCCGTCGTCCGTGTACTCCGCGCCGCCGCCGTTCGGCACCACGACCACCGAGTCGGGGTTCGCCACCGGGCGGATCCGCAGCTCGGGATCCATGTCGACCCGGCTGATCGTCGCGGCCAGCCACGTCCCGTCGGGAGAGAGGGCGACCTGACCGAGGCTCTCCCACTTCCCGTAGTCCTCTTCGGGAACCGGGTGGACGCCCTCGTCACCCTGCTGGGCGTGAAGGGAGGGCGCGAAGGCGAGCGCGAAGAGGAGGGCCGCGCAGACGACGCGGACGGGCGAGCGGACCATGGGAGACTCCCGGATTCGACGGATGCCGTGCCAGCTCCGGCGCGGCGAGTGTCCGGCCAACATACGGGTGGGCCCCGCGCGGTGAAACGATCTTCTCACCGGGCAGAACGCGGTCGCACACGGGACCGCGGGCGTCCCCCGACTCAGAAGACCGCGGGCCGCCCTCGTACCGGGTACCGCTCGAACCACCCGAGGATCGTCGTCACCTTCGCGAGAAGCTGACTCGGCCGCGCGGCGATCCCGTGCGACGCCCCCGGGATCCGTACGAGGGCGCTGGGAACGCCCTCCAGCTGCAGCGCACCGTAGTACTGCTCCGACTCCGACATCGGCGTACGGAAGTCGTCCTCTCCGGTCACCAGCATGGTGGGCGTCGTGACGTTCCCGACCAGCGAGAGGGGCGAGCGCTCCCAGTACGCCATCGGGTCCTCCCACGGCAGCTCACCGAACCAGTACTTCGCGAAGAACGGCACGGCGTCGGCGTGAAGCACGAAGCTCGCCCAGTTGATGACGGGCTTCTGCACCGCTGCCGCCGCGAACCGGTCCGTCTTCCCCACGATCCAGGCCGTGAGTACACCGCCCCCCGATCCACCCGTGACGAACAGCCGGTCGGGGTCGACGTAGCCGCGCGCGATCACCGCGTCCACGCCGGACATGAGGTCGTCGTAGTCGTTTCCCGGATACGCGTGGTGGATCAGGTTCGCGAACTCCGTCCCGTACGACGTGCTGCCGCGCGGATTCGCATAGAGCACGACGTTGCCCTGCGAGGCGTAGAGCTGGAGCTCGGGCGTGAAATAGGGCCCGTACGCCGCGAACGGGCCTCCGTGGATCTCGAGCACGAGGGGGTACCGCTCGTTCTCGTCGAAGCCGGGGGGATGGATGATCCAGCCCTGCACCGGGCGTCCGTCGAACGGGGACTCCCACCAGATCTCCTCGACGGATCCGAGCTCGAGGTGGCCGAGTACGTCGGCGTTGAGATCGGTCAGGCGGCGGACTTCGGCGCCACGCTCCCCCACCGCCACGTCTGCCGGGTGGCCGGGACTCGAGAGGGTGTACGCGAACGTCCCGTCCGGCGTGACCGAGAAGGATCCCCCCGAGTAGGGACGGCCGATCGCCGTGCCGCCCAGCGCGTCCGCGAGGTCGGTCACGTCGCCGTCCAGCGTCACGTGCGCGATCCGACCGATCCCTTCGGTCGTGTACTGGATGAAGAGGCCGCTTCCGCTCTCGTCCCAGTGGACCGCCTCGACGTCGCGATCCAGCCCGGTGTCGACCTCACGCTTCCCCGACCCGTCCCGGTTCATCACGTAGAGCCGGTTCAGATGGTAGCCGAGGTACTCGTCGTCGAACCCCGTGTACGCGATCATCGAACCGTCGCTCGACACGGCGGGTGCACCGTCGGGGCCGTACCGCTCGGTCAGACGGGTGAGCGCACCGGTCCGAACGTCCACCTCGTACAGATCGGTGTCGTTGCCCTCGCGGTCGGCGTCCGTGCGGCGATTGGCGACGATCACCAGGTTCCCGTCCGGCGTCCACGACGGACTGGTGTGGTCGAAGTCGCCGGACGTCACCTGCCGGGGCGTGCCTCCCTCGGACGGCACGATGAAGACGTGCGTCCATCCCTGCTCGATCAGGTCGGGATTCCCGTCGGACTTGTACTGGATGTCCTCCACGACAACGGCCGACGCCGCCCATTCGGCCCCGTCCGGCGGGGCGGGCATCCCCGCCGCGAGCGCGGCCCGGTCGTCGCGTTCGACGAACATCGTGAAGGCGATCCACTCGCCGTCCGGCGACCAGCTGAGAGCGCCGGGGGACTCCGTCAGGTTCGTGATCCGAGCCTCCTCGCCGGTGTCCATCCATCGCAACCAGAGCTGGTTCGACCCGTCCTCGGACGACACCCACAGCAACCGGTCGCCGTCCGGCGACCACCGCGGCGAGCCGTCCCCGGCCGTCCCGCTGGTCAGCGGCCGGTGGAGCGACCCATCCGAGCGCGCGATCCACAGATCCGTGACTCGGCGGTCCGTCATGACGTCGAAGCCGTTCCGGACGTAGACGACCTCCGAGCCGTCCGGGGAGATCCGCGGGTCGGTCGCCCACTCGAGGCCGAAGACGTCCATCGGCTCGAAGACCTCGGGAGCCATGTCCTGACCGACGAGCGGCATCGAGACGAACGTGAACGCGAGGGCGGCCTGGGTGGCGCGTCGAAAGGCACGACGGGTCATGCGGGACTCCGATCGGAGGATGGGCGTCGAGGGGCTCAATCTGGACTGGCGGCTCGCGGAGAGCGAGGCGCCGGAGGCCGACTTCGTGGCGGGATCAGCCTCCGACGCTCGCGCGCGCCGGATGGTCGGAATCGGCATGGCGAAGCAGAGCGCGCAGCTGCTCCACGACCGGCGCCGCTTCGGGGGCGTCGGGACCGAGGGCGCTCACGAGGCCCGCAAGCGCCGAGAGGCGGTTCGGCGTTCGTCCCAGCGAGGTCCGGTATGCCCCTGCCGCGTCGGCCGACCGTCCCATCTCGAGAAGGATGTCCGCCTCCAGCTCGCGCGCCGGCTTGTAGGCGACCGGCGGGCCGAAATCGACCGGCAGGGACGCTTCGTACTCAGCCGCGGTCCGTGCCGCGCCGAGGGCGGAGTCGAGGTCGCCGGCCGCTCGGTCGATCCACGCCCGGAGCGTGCCCCGCCACACCGGGACGTAGGGAGAGGCCCACGCCAGCGCATCGCCCGCATCGATCGTCTCGAGCTCGGCCAGGTGGGTCCGGGCCGATGCCAGGTCGCCTCGGTGTACGGCAGCGACGCCGTCGCCCCAAGCCCAGGACATCCGCGCCACCGGCGGAGCGTCCCCGAGGTCGGCCCGCTCGACGGCCACCACGCTCTGGCCGTCGACGACGTCCGCCAGGTACCAGTTTCGCATGTTCGCACTGGAGAACGTCGCGCCCCGGCGACGCGCCTCGGGCTGCTCGGGATCCGACGCGTCCGCCAGACATGCCTGCTGCATATCGACCGCCCTATCGAGCTCTCCGCGCTGCACGAAACCGTACTGGAGCCAGTCGTTGTAGTGACCGCAGTTGGTGGCCGGCAGCCCCGCCGCGGCGAGTTGCCGGTCCACTACTCCGTCCGCGTTGATGTTGGCCTCGACGACGTCATCCCACATTCCGCGCGCCAGGAATATGTGACTCGTCATGTGCTGGGCGTGGGCCGCGTCGGGAGCCATCGGTGCGTAGGCGCGGGCCGCCTCCATCGCGAGGATCGCGTGCGTCGGGTCGTCGAAGGAGTGGATGACGTAATGCGCCGCTCCGGGATGCTCCGGATTCCGCCCGAACGCGTCGAGCGCGATCGCGCCCGCTTCCATGTACGACGGTACGTTCCGGTCTCCCTGGCTGAGCCCCAGAATCGAAAGCGCGTGGAACGTCCGTGCCTCGAGATCGTCCGGATGGGCCGCGGCGAGTTCGGCCATCGCGGCGGAGTAGGCCGTGTCCAGCGCGGCCTTTTCGCCGGCCCCGTAGAGAACATCAACGGCGCGCATGTAGGAGCGCTCCCGCTCGGTGGGCGTCCGCTCCAGTCGTTCCGCAGCGGTCGGTGCGAACCGATCCAGTACGGCTCGGGCAGCATCGACGTCCTTCTCGTTCCAGACGGGATGCGTATGCGTCATCGCCTCTCCCCAGTACGCGAGCGCGAAGTCGGGGTCGATCCCCTGGGCACGCCGGAAGGCTTCGGCGGCGCGGTCGTACTCGAAACTGTGGAGCAGCAGGACGCCAGTGACGAAGTCCGTCTGAGCAGCGTCGGACCCGGAGTTGGGGAAGGCGAGCGCCCCCAGGCCTTCGATCCGTACGAGTTCGTCGGACACGGGCGTGGCCGGAGCTCCGGCGCACGAGCCGAGGACGACGCCGCACGCCACGAGGAGCACGGCGGCCGAACCACGCCGCGGCCGAGTCATCACGAGGCCGGAAGTCCGCTGGATCGGTTCGATCGGCATGGCACGCTCCGCACGCGGGGCACATGAAGCCGCAAGGCGTCGAAAGCCGGCGCGGCGAGCCCCACCACCAGGGCCTCTCCACACTGTGGGGATGCACCCCGCCGGAGTCCATGATTTCGCGTGGCGGGCACGAGCGGGCGACGTGCTGCGTCGCACCATGAACGAGCCAGAACGCCGCGAGGGGCTTTCCCACCGGAAGCCGAATCGCCACACTCAGGCGCTTCCCGACCCGTCTGCGGCAGGCCGTCATGCCCGTTTCGAGCAGGATCCTGATCATCGCCCTCGCGGCGGCTGCGATCCTGTCGGCTCCGGTCGCCGCATACGGGCAGTCGGAACCCGATTCGTCGTCGACGCGGCTGGGGGTTTCGGTGGACGCGTCGCTCGGTGTCCAGCGGCTCGGGGGCTCGACGTTCGCAAGCCTCGGCGGTCGTCTCTGGCTCACCTTCCCGGCCGGATGGCGACTGGGCGTGGGGGGGATGCGTGGGCTGAATCGCGTCTCGGGTGGGGAACTCGAGGGAAGTGGACTCGACGCCCGGTTCGGCTCGGCCGCCGTGAGCGTTGGGGTGCCCCTTCCCGACGTGTCGGGGATCGAGGGGCTCGAGGCGCGGTTCGCGGCGGGCTCCGGCGCGGTCCATCTCGACAACGCGCTGCTCGGGACGACCGTCGATACGAAGACGGTCTGGACGCTCGAGCCGTCGCTGCTCTGGAAGGGGCATGCCTGGGGACGGGTCCGAATCGGCGGCGAGATCGGGTACCGGTGGAGCCTCGGCGCCGACGGTCTGAGCCGACTCGACGGGGCCGACCTCCGCACCTTCGTCGTCTCGGCCGTGGTCTCGCTCCCTCCCGACTGACCGACCCGCCGTCCTCGCTCTATCCGGTCAGTGCGTGCGCGCGTACACCACTATCGCCTTATTGACCGATGTCCGACATCGATTAGAATCACGGGCCCAGGAACCACTGTCCCCAGAGTCGAGGAACGTACACCGTTGGCCGACGTGAACGAGAAGGTCATGACGATGGTCGAGAAGGAGCTGGCAAGAAAGCCGGACACCTCCACGACCGATCTCCATGAGCTCGCGAAGAAAGTGGACCCGACGATCGGAAAGCTGTCGGTCCGCCAGTTCCACGCCCGCTACCCGCTGCAGGTGAAGCGCAGGAAGAGCCTCGCGAAGGGTGGGGGGCGCCGGAGGAAGTCGCCGGCCACGGGAGACGGTACCCGAGGCCGCCGCGGGCGGACGGGCACGCCGCGCACCCGGGCCGGAGCCGCGCGATCGAGCGAGGTCCACGGGGTGCTCATCGAATTCGCCAAGGAGGTTTCGGCCGCCAACGATCGCGGACCCACGGCCATGCTCGACGTGATCTCGAACCTGGACGGCTGGGTCACCCGGATCGAGAAGGCGCGCCGCTGACGGGTCAGTCGGAATCGCTGCGATCGGCGAGGGCGGCGATCTCGCGGACCGCCACCGACAAGCCGGCGAGCGACATCTCGTTCTCCGAGCGAATCTCGTCGAGAAGCCTTCTCAGACGGTCCATTTCCTGACGGCGTGCCTCCATGATGCGGCTCGCGGCCTCGCCCGGATCCGCGGCACCGCCGGTTCGACGCAGGGCGTAGGCCGTGATGCGGTGGTGCGCGCGGGTCAGGTCGCCCGCGAGCGCCGCGGCGGCACGCTGCTCCCACCGGTCGTCCGAGGCGGTCCGCTCGACCTGGTTGCGAAGCCAGGGGATGCCCAGTCGATCGGACACGCGGTAGAACACGGTGCCGACCTCGGCCGGCGGCGAGCCGGTATCCTGGGAGATGTGCAGGATCTCGAGGAGCTGATCCAGGAACCGCAGCGTCAGCAGTTCAGAGGCGAGCCGCTCGTCGGCGCCGATCCCCATCAGCGCCCGGACCCGCTCCTCGTACATGTCCCGGTCGGGTCCCGCCACGATGTCACGGAAACTGGACTGCAGCTGGCGCACACCGTCCACGTTGTCGCGGATGAGCCCGGCGGGATCCACGCCGTCGTGAAAGTGGTCCAGCACCCACCGCGTGGTCCGCTCCAGCACCCGTGACAGCCCGAGCAGCCATCGATAGGCGTCGGACGTCGAGAGCTCGGGGCCCATCTCCGAGAGGTGCCGCATGATCTCGGTGTGCTCCGCGAGACGGGCGGCCACCAGCCAGGCGGCGACGATGTCCCGGACGCTCCGGCCCGTGTCCCGCGCCACGCGATGCACGAAGGTCGCTCCCATGAGGTCGACGAGGTCGTTCGTGAGCTGGCTCGTCACGATCTCCCGCCGCAGCCGATGCTCGGACACGGCGTCGTGGCCGGCCCGCTCGATCGCGGCGTCGGGGAAGTACTCCAGGATGTAGGGTTCGAGCTCGGGTTCGTCAGGAAGATCGGTCGCGACCAGCGCGCCCTTCACCTGGAGCTTCGCATAGGCGAGCAGCACGCACAGTTCGGGGCGCTGCAGGCCTTCGCCCAGCTCCGATCGCTCGACCAGAACCTCCAGAGTCGGAAGGTGCTCGGCGTACCGGTCGAGGAGTCCCGCCCGCTCCAGCCCCACCATGAGATCCCTGAAATCGTCGAACCCGTCCGTCTGGCGCAGCTCGTCCAGCGAAATGGCGAGCGACTGAGACCAGTTGTCCTTCAGTACGCCCTCCGCGACGCGGTCGGTGAGGTCCTCCAGCAGCTGGTTGCGTTCGTCCCACGGAAGATCGCCCTGCCGAACGGGCCGACTGAGGAGAATCTTCAGATTCACCTCGCGGTCGGACAGATCGACGCCACCCGAGTTGTCGAGCGCGTCGGTGTTGAGGCGTCCGCCGCGCAGCGAGTACTCGATCCGGGCAGCCTGGGTGAGCCCGAGGTTGCCGCCCTCCCCGATCACCTTGCAGCGGAGGTCCGGCGCGTCGATCCGGACGGCGTCGTTCGCGGCGTCACCCACCTGCGCATGGGTCTCCGACGTAGCCTTCACATACGTCCCGATCCCGCCGTTCCAGAGCAGTTCGACCGGGGCGGTCAGGATCACGCGGATGAGCGACTCGCCGTCCAGCGGGTCCGTGCCCTCCGGAAGGCCCAACGCCTCGATCGCCTGCGGCGAGAGCACCACCTCCTTCGAGCCCCGCGCGACGATCATCCCGCCCTCGCTGAGTAGCGACCGATCGTAGTCGTCCCACGACGAGCGACCCAGGTCGAACATCCGCTTCCGCTCGGTCCACGTCGACGCCGGGTCGGGGTCGGGATCGATGAAGATGTGGCGATGGTCGAAGGCCGCGACGAGGCGGATCTGCTTCGAAAGAAGCATCCCGTTGCCGAACACGTCGCCGCTCATGTCGCCGATCCCGGCGACCGTGAAGGGCTCCTCCTGGATGTTCTTGCGGAGCTCCCGGAAGTGGCGCTTCACGCACTCCCATGCACCTCGGGCCGTGATGCCGACCGCCTTGTGGTCGTAGCCGTTCGAACCTCCCGAGGCGTAGGCGTCCTGCAGCCAGAACCCGTATTCGTCGGATACACCGTTCGCCACGTCCGAGAACCGGGCGGTTCCCTTGTCGGCGGCCACCACGAGGTATGGATCCGGATCGTCCCAGCAGACCACGTCGGGGGGCGGCACGATGTTGCCGTCCGGGTCGAGGTTGTCGGTCAGGTCGAGCAGACCACGCTGCAGGGTCTGGTACTGGGCCTTGCCCTCCTCGGCCCGCTCCTCCGGGTCCTCCGGGACACGCAGCAGGACGAATCCGCCCTTCGAGCCCCCGGGCACGATCACGGCGTTCTTCACCATCTGCGTCTTCACGAGCCCGAGGACTTCGGTCCGGAAGTCGTCGGGTCGGTCGCTCCACCGGATGCCGCCACGGGCGACCGGGGATCCTCGAAGATGCACCCCCTCCATCCGTGCGGATCGGACCCAGACCTCCCACGTGAGCCGGGACGTCTGGATTTCGGAGAGTCGCTGCGAGTCGAACTTCACGGAGATGTAGGGAGCCCCACCCGACTCCCGGGTCGGCACGCGCCCGCCGCACCGGAAGAAGTTCGTCCGGACCGCCGCGTCGAGGAGCATCCCCAGGCGGCGAAGCGCGCGGTCGTCGGTAAGGGCATCGACCGACCCGAGCCCGGACAGGTACCGGGCACGGGCGATCCGGACGTCGCCACCGCGACCGGCGTTCTCGTCCTCGCCGCGAGGCTCGAACTTCGCCGTGAACCACTCGACGAGGCTGCGGGCCATCTCCGGATAGCGAGCGAGCGCCGACGGAATCGAGCTCCGGCTCGGCACAGCCTGCATCTGGAACGCGTACGCCGCGAGAGCACGCACGACGTCCACCTCGCGCCAGTGCAGCCCGGCCTGCAGGACGAGCCCGTTCAGGGAATCGCGGGTCGTCCGGTCCGCTCGCATGGCGAGCACGCTCCCTCCGAGGAGATCGCCGTGCGCGTCGATGTCCAGAGGCCGGCCCCGCGCGTCCTGCACCGCGAACGAGTAGATCGCGGCATTCCCCACGCCGGCGCCCTTCACCTCGAAGGGACTCACGGCGACCACCCGGAGACCGAGCGACTCGAGGATCGGCATGAAGTCCGACAGCACGAGCCGCTGGCCGCGCAGGTACAGGTTCAGCTCGCTGACCGGATCGTCTTCCTCGACCGGCGGACTCCCGTCGGGCTCCGCAAACAGGATCCCGACCTCGCGCCCCTCGGCCGCCATCGCCTCGAGTTCGAGGATGTCGATGACGGCACGCTCCGGCGCCACCGCGGCCTGGTACTCCCGGCTGAATCCCTCTCCGTACCGTCGGGCCAGCCGACGCGCCTCGTCCGGCGACCGAACCTCCTCCAGACGCGCCTCTACGCGGTCCTGCCACGACCGGATCAGCTCACGCAGGTCCGCCTCGAGCTCGGCGGGCGCCACCGGGAGCAGCGTCCTCTCGCGGGGCCCCATGTAGAAGTGGAGCCGCGCCTGGTCACCGGTGCCCAGGGCCAGATGGTAGTTGAGGACTTCGCCGTCGAGACGCTCCACCAGGAGTCGCTCGATCCATTTCCGCACCTCGCCCGAGAAGCGCTCCTTGGGGAGGATCACCATGACCGAGCTGCCGCGAGCGAGCGGATCGGGACGCACCGAAACGCGCACGCCCTCGGTGTTGTACGACGTCAGGATCGTCTCGATGTCGAGCCCGATCTCGTCCGCGGAGCCGAGGAAAAGCTCCTCCTTCGGCATCGAGTTGAAGATCGTGTTGATCTCCTTGTAGTCGTGGCTCCCCGCCTGCAACCCCGCCGCCGCCAGGATCCGCTGGAGCTTCTCGCGCAGGATCGGGATCGCCTCGGCGGGCTCCCCGTACGCCTTCGACGTGAAGAGCCCGATGAATCGCCGCTCGCCGACGATCCGCCCATGGCCGTCGACGGTCTTCACGCCCACGTAGTCCATGCGCGCACGGCGATGGACGGTGGACTCCGCGTTCGTCTTCGAGATGATCAGGATCGGCCCTCCCTCCGCGAGTTCGCGGATGCTCGGCGGGAGGTCCTCGAGGGGCACGGGGTCAGCGAAGGTGGACTCGCCGGGGTCGCGCAAGATGCCCAAGCCGGATTCCGGATCGACGCGTACGTATCTGCCTTTCTCGCCGTCCTCGATCCGGTACTCGCGGTACCCGAGGAAGACGAAGGCGCCGTCGCGGAGCCATCGGAGGAACGCCTGCGCCTCCTCCATCTCGGTTCGTCGCGACTCGATGGCACGAGCGGTTTCCGCGAGCTCGGTCACGGTGTCGTTCACCGCGTCGATCATCGGGTGGAAGTCGTCCGTCGCCGCGACCGCATCCTCCAGCCGGCCGCGGATGGCGGCCTCGATCTCCGCGCGTCGATCGGCGTCCGTGATGAGCGGTACCTCGCAGTGGACGAGCGACTCGCGACTGCGACCCTCGAGCGACGGCCCCACCGCGACCACCTGTCCGGACTCGTCGCGCTGGACGTCGATCACCGGGTACACGTTGTGCTCGATCGGGAGCCCCTGCGCATGCAGATACTCGCGGATCGTGTCGACGATGAAGGGTCGCTCGGACACGCTGGTTCGAATCACCGTGACGGGAGCGTACCAGCCCTCGACGTCCTCGTCGGGGTTCAGGACCTGGACGTCGACCCTGTCCGCCCGGCTTCCGCGAAGGAACTCGAAGGCACCGTGCGTGACGCGCGCCAACTCCTCCGCCGTGCGCTCGGCGAGAAACTCCCGCGAGGCCTTGGAGAAGAAGATCTCCGCGAAGTCGATCACCGTTCGCGGGTCCCCCGGATCGAGCATGTTTTCGAGGAAGCGGCACGCTTCGTCGGCGATCGGGGATTCAGTCCGCACGCGCTGGACAGCGGCTTCCGTTGTGTCGCTCATCAGGTCGGGATGTCGTCCATGGGAGATCCGCAGCGCCTCGAAGCTAGTGTGGTGTCAGAGGAGTGTCGATGCCGTCATCGTCCTCGTGATCCGCGTCGGAATCGACCTCGGGCTCGAACCCCGCGCACGTCAGCACCGGAAGCGCCGGGTAGCGGCGGTACCGCCCATCGACGCTCGCGAGCCCGCACATGAAGAAGGTCGACCCGCGACGGTTTCCGACGCGGCGGACCCACGCGCAACGGCCGCAGAGTCCGGGATTCGGGCTCGTCATCTGCGCGGCGACCTCTTGATCGCCACGAAGGCGATCTGACGGCCGGCGTCGCCGCCCCGGTGGGAGCGGAGCAGCTCGCGTCCCGTGCAGAGCGTGCACCAGGCGGACCGCGTGACGCGCGTCGGGTCCGCGCCGGCCTCGACCGCCCGACGCGCGAGCGCCCCGGCCAGATCGACGGGGGTGGGCGCGTCCGGGCGCGCGAGGCCGAGCGCCTCGTGTACCTCGGGCCCGACTTCGTAGCAGTCACCGCAGATCGACGGTCCGAGATGGATGTGCAGGTCGTCCGGTCGTATGCCGAACGCGTCGCGCATCCTCCGGATTCCCCGCTCCAGGACCCCCGCCGCCGCACCGCGCCAGCCTGCGTGGAGCACGCCCACGGCCGCAGGCGTCGACGCGCTCGGTGTGGCGACCAGCGTGATCGGAACGCAGTCTGCGGTCGTGACACCGAGCATCACCCCGCCTTCCCGGGTCAGGTGTCCATCCGAATCCGCGGCCAGATGGAAGCCGGGGCCGGCGGGTGCCCGCACCCCGACCGCCGACCCGTGCGGCTGCCGGGCGTGCACCGCGGCACGGCACCCGATCGCGGAGGCGAGCTCTCCCCACACCACGCCGGGGTCGCCGGCCGCCAGCGCGAAGTCACGGTCGCGCGTGGTGGTCCCTTGAAGCAGCCATGGCCAGGCCTCGCTCCAGCCCGGATGTGCCAGGATCTCCGGGCCCCCCGCCGCCGCCCGCAGGCGAGCCTCTCGTATCGTCCGAATGTTCACGCCCGGAGTCTACCCGGATCGGCCCGGCGGGTCACCCGCGGGTTCCCCCTCGCACCACCCGAGATTCCTGCTAGGTTTCAGGGCGTATGGTCTTCCGGCGCCTCGTCCCGGGCCGCCTCGACCAAGGTGACTTTCAGCGCGCACCTGGGAAGCGCGCATCCGCGATCCATGTCCGACGCCCCCTTCGACGCACAGAACGCCGGCTACGCGCAGCTTCTGTACGAGCAGTTCGCGCGCAATCCCGAGTCCGTCCCCGAGTCCTGGCGGAAGTTCTTCTCGCTGGGTACGTCGGAGGCGACGTCGCACGGGCTTCTCGTGCCGGAGAGCCTCGACAACGGCTCGGGCCCGGCCACCGAGCCCCTCCGTGTCGAGGTCAAGACACCCGAGGACGGTGAGCGACTCCAGCGCGTGCTCGGCATCGTGTCGCGGGCCACGTCGTTCATCCAGGCGTTCCGCGACCACGGGCACATGCTCGCGGCGATCGATCCGCTCGGCAGTCCGCCTCCCGGGCACCCGCAGCTCGACCCGACCTTCTTCGGTACGACGTTCGAGGAACTCGAGCAGATTCCGGCCGCCGTCGTGCTCGACAACGCGCCCGAGTCCGAGCCCCTGTCCGACGCCATCGCACGCTTCCGCGAGGCCTACGCCGACTACATCGGCTACGAGTTCGAGCACATCGAGGACCCGGCGCGGGTCCGGTGGCTCTGGGATCAGGTCGAGAGCGGCGTCCACACACGCCCCCTCTCGCCCGAGGACGCCCGCTGGCTCCTCGAGCGGCTCTCCCAGGTCGAGGGGTTCGAGCAGTTCCTCCACCGCACCTATCTCGGGCAAAAGCGCTTCTCCATCGAGGGCACCGACATGCTGGTGCCCATTCTCGACCTCGCCATCGAGGAAACGGCGCGCAACGGGGGCGAGCGGGTCGTCATCGGGATGGCCCACCGCGGCCGTCTCAACGTGCTCGCACACATTCTGGGCGTGTCGTACGAGGAGCTCCTCCGCGCGTTCGAGGGTCTCGACCCCAAGGGCGCGCTCAACGTCGCGGGCACGGGCGACGTGAAGTACCACCACGGCGCGAATGGGGACTACAAGCTCCGTTCCGGTGAGCGCATCAAGGTCACGCTCGCGCCGAACCCGTCGCACCTCGAGTTCGTGAACCCGGTGGTGGCCGGCATGGCCCGGGCGATGCAGTTCGAGTCCGAGGAAGCGTCGGCGCAGCAGGACTTCGACCGCGTGGTCCCGATCATGATCCATGGGGACGCCGCCTTCGCGGCCGAGGGCGTCGTGGCCGAGACGCTGAACATGGCGCGGCTTCCCGGCTACACCGTCGGGGGCGCCGTCCACATCATCGCCAACAACCAGATCGGCTTCACGACCTCTCCGGGGCAGGGCCGCTCCACCCGTTACGCCTCCGACGTGGCCAAGGGATACGACTTCCCGATCATCCACGTGAACGCCGACCGGCCCGACGCATGCCTGGCCGCGATGCGTCTGGCGATGGCCTACCGCCGCGAGTATCACGACGACGTGGTCGTCGACCTCGTCGGGTACCGACGCCACGGGCACAACGAGGGCGACGAGCCTGCGTACACGCAGCCGAAGCTCTACGACCGGATCTCCAGCCATGAGACCGTCCGTACGCTCTGGGCGGAGCGTCTCACGGAGAACGGCGCCATCGCCGACGACCTCCCCGGGAAGATCGAGGACGCGGTCACGCAGACGCTCCGCGGTGCCCAGGATCGCGTGAAGGCCGAAGGCGTCGAAGCGGTGCCGGAGCCGAAGATTCGCGCCGCCAGGCTCGAGAACGGCGAGGTGGTGGACCCCGACACGGGCGTGGACCTGGCCGAACTCGCGCGGGTGAACGCGGCCACGATCACCGTCCCGGCGGACTTCACGATCCACCCGAAGCTCGACCGCCAGCTCTCGAAGCGGCGGGACGGATTCGGTGAGGACACGAAGCTGGACTGGGCGTACGCCGAGGCGCTGGCCTTCGGCTCGCTCATGGATGAGGGGCGTGTGGTTCGGCTCACCGGACAGGACTCGCAGCGCGGCACGTTCTCGCAACGACACCTGGTGCTCCACGACGCGCAGGACGGCAACGTGACCACACCGCTCGCCTCGCTCGGCACCGGCAGGCTCGAGGTGTACAACTCCCCTCTCACGGAAGCGGGGGTCGTCGGGTTCGAGTACGGCTACTCGGTCGCGTCGAGTGCCGACCTGACGCTCTGGGAGGGCCAGTTCGGGGACTTCGTGAACGTCGCGCAGGTCGCGATCGATCAGTTCATCTCGTCGGGACGCGAGAAGTGGGGTCAGGTGTCGAACCTCACGATGCTTCTGCCCCACGGCTACGAGGGGCAGGGCCCGGAGCACTCGTCGGCGCGGCTCGAGCGCTTTCTCCAGCTCTGTGCCGAGGACAACATGCGGGTCGCGTATCCGACGACGCCCGCGCAGTACTTCCATCTGCTCCGTCGTCAGACGTACGCCCGCCCGGAACGCCCGCTCATCGTCATGACGCCGAAGAGTCTCCTCCGGCTTCCGGCCGCCTCGTCCACGGTTTCGGAGCTGACGTCGGGGCGGTTCGAGCCGGTCCTCGACGACCCGAACGCCGTGGACCGCAGAGAGGAGATCCGACGGCTCGTGCTCTGCTCGGGCAAGGTGTACTACGACATCCAGGGCTCGAAGCACCGTGACGAGGCGCCGCACGTCGCCGCGGCCCGGCTGGAGGAGATCTACCCCTTCCCGAGGGAGCACGTCTCGACGCTGGTCGCGCGCTACCCCGAGGTCGAGGAGGTCGTCTGGGTCCAGGAGGAGCCGCGGAACATGGGGGCTCTCACCTTCGTCGGGCCGCGCCTGCGCGCCGCCGTGCCCCGGAACGTCCGGCTCCGACACGTGGCCCGACCCGAGCGCGCGAGCCCCGCGGAAGGGAAGGCGAGCGACCATGTCGAGGAGCAGGCGCGGATCGTTCGCGACGCGCTCGGGCTGCCGATGGGAACGGACGCGACCTAGCGGCTACCGGATCCCGCGCGCCGTCGGGAAGCTGATGACCGACTCGTTGCCGTCGATCGAGACTGCGGCGACGCCGAACAGGTAGTTGTCGATCACGAGGTTCTGGAACTCGAAGTCGTCCTCCATCCCGACGAATCGAGAATTCGTCCACTGCGGAGCCGTGGTGTCCCGCCAGTAGACCTTGTAGCCGGCCAGGTGCGGGTCGTCGCCCAGATCCCACTGCAGGCGCGTCGACGCTCGCACCGCGCCCCCGATCGAGACGTTCTCGGGCGCGAGGGGGGCCTGCGCGAGCGCAGCGAGCACCGCCGCATTCACGGCGGTCATCCGGGCGGCGAAGTCGAAGTCGACTCCGTCCAGGTCGTCGCCGAACTCACGACCGTCCTCGACCCGGATGTCCTGGTGCTGCCGGTCGTAGTGCTCGTGCGCCTCCATGATGCGTACGCCCGCGAAGCCCGCGTTGTTGAAGGGCGTGTGGTGCCCTCCCCGTCCGAAGCGGTCGAGGCGGTAGACCATCTTCGCGTCGAGGTTCACGAAGTACTGGTCGGTGATGCGGTCCACGTACCGGGCGAGCTGACGCGAAGGACCGTCCACCTCCCCGCCATAGCGCCGATAGTCCCAGCGCTCCGGCCGGTACCGCTCGAGCGGCGTCGCCTGCGAGAACACGCGGAAGACGGTGTTGTCGATCACGCCGTCGATGCCGGCGATGTTGCCGATCATGTCATTGTTGAGCACGCCGATGATGTCCCACTCCTCGGCCACGGCCTGCTCGGCCATGATCGCGCCGCCCCAGAGCCCCTGCTCCTCGCCGGACAGGCCGACGAAGATCACCGAGTTCGGGAACGGACCGTGCTCCGTGAGGAGTCGCGCCGCCTCGATCGCGCCGGCCATGCCCGAAGCGTTGTCGTTGGCCCCGGGCGCGTCGGTCTCGCCGTCACTCCCGCTGGAGGCGCGAGAGTCGATGTCACCGGAGACGATCACGTACGAGTTCGGATTCACGGTGCCGCGCAGGGTGGCGATCACGTTCACGACGCTCACGCTGTCCGGCACCCGCTCGCCGTCCGGCACGCGCCGGTCGTACTCGCGGAAGCCCGACTGGTAGCGCACCTCGAGGCATCCCCCGCACGCCGCCGAGATGGCGTCGAACTCCGCCTTGATCCACCGGCGGGCGGCGCCGATGCCCCGCGTGGTCGAGACGGTGTCCGAGAAGGTGTTGCGCGTACCGAATCCGGCGAGGGTGCGGATGTCGGCCTCGACGCGTTCGGCCGACGCAGCGTCCACGATCTCGTAGATGATCGGGTCCGCCTGGGGAGGAACCTGCATCGACTGCGCCGACGTCGGGCCGGCGAGCGCGAGGGTCGCCGAGGCGACGAGAGCTGGAAGCAGAGAAATGCGGTGACTCACGGGACCTCCGATGGGCGTTCCGATGTGCGCGATCCGACCAACCGGTCGGCGACCGGACCGTCGTCCCGCTGGACAGGCGAGGGCGGTGCGGCGTTGAGTAGGTGGGGCCCGACCACACCCGGTGGGCAGGCCCAGGTGTCGATCGACGTCCCCCGACCCTCCAGGACTTCCCGGTGTTCCATCAGACCCTGTCCCTCGCCGGCGCCGCCTGCATCCTCGTGGCCTATGTCGCGAACCAGCGGCGTGTACTTTCGCCGGACCGACCGCTCTACTCGGTCCTCAACCTCGCCGGAGCGCTGATGCTTCTCTGGGTCGCGGTCGTAGACATGAGGTGGGGCTTCATCATTCTCGAGGCCGTCTGGGCCGTCGTGTCGATCCCGCCACTCATCCGTCCCCGAACTCCCGCCGCGTCGTGAAGCTGCCGATTCCGCTCGACCGCCCGCTCGTGTTCTTCGACCTGGAGACCACGGGCGTCGACACGAAGACCGATCGCATCGTCGAACTCGCCCTGATCCGCGTCAGCCCACAGGGCGACGTCCTCGAGAAGGTGCGCCGGTTCAACCCGGAGATGCCGATCCCGCCCGGTGCCACGGCGATCCACGGCATCACCGACGCCGACGTGGCCGGCGAGGCGACCTTCGGCCAGCGTGCCCGGTCCCTGGCGAAGCTTCTCGGCGGGTGTGACCTGGCGGGGTTCAACATCCTCCGCTTCGACCTTCCGCTCCTCGACAACGAATTCCACCGTGCGGGCGTCCCGTTCGGCGTGAAGGGTCGTCGGCTGATCGAC
This sequence comes from Longimicrobiales bacterium, assembly GCA_028284495.1. Lineage (GTDB taxonomy): Bacteria > Gemmatimonadota > Gemmatimonadetes > Longimicrobiales > Gaopeijiaceae > Gaopeijia. Next base: position 87,472 of record JANQRP010000038.1, read on the forward strand.
ATGCAGACGATCTTTCACCGGGAGGAGCCGAGAGACCTCACCGCGGCGGCGAAGTTCTACCTCGAGCGTGCGCACCCCGAGGCCCACACCGCGCTCGGCGACATCCGCACGTCCGCCGCGGTGCTGTCGGCCCAGCTCGAGCGGTACGGCGACCTCCCCCGTGACATCGACGGACTGCACGACTACTGCGCCGAGGTCTCGGAGTACCTGGGCCCGCTCTCCGACTGGTTCCGGCGGGTGGACGGCCGACTGGCGCTCCGGAAGGGGAAGCATCGCGGCATTCCGCTCGACGAGGTCGCACGGATCGACGCGGACTACCTGGGCTGGATCCGAGGACTCGACGACACCCGGCGCGAGGTCGCCGAGGAGATCGACGACGCGATCGAGCGAGCCCGCGGCGGCGCCTGACCGCCTTGCCGCCGGGCGGGTAGCGTGGGTACGGTACCGTCCCCCGTGCCGCAGCCCGCCCGATGCCCGCCCGATGCCCGGAGTTCCGATGTCCCCGCGACGCCTCGTCCCGCCCGCCCTCGCCGCCCTCGCCCTGCTCGTTCCGCGTGACGCCGCCGCCCAGCATGCCCTCACTACGGCGGACATGGCGAACCTCCACCCCCGAGAGATCGGCCCGGCGGTGACCGGGGGACGTATCGCCGATGTGACCGCCGAGCCGGGCAATCCCTCGACGCTCTATATCGCCACCGCGTCGGGCGGTATCTGGAAGAGCACCACTCAGGGCCACCTCTGGGAGCCGCTCACGGACGACCTTCCGGTGAGCGCGTTCGGGGCGATCGCCCTCGCGCCATCCAACCCCGACGTCGTGTATATCGGCTCCGGCGAGCAGAACAACCGCCAGAGCACGACGTGGGGCAACGGCGTGTATCGCTCGAGCGACGGGGGTGAGACGTGGACGCACACGGGACTCGTCGAGACCCGACACATCGGGAAGATCGAGGTCCACCCGCGCGACCCCGACGTCGCGTACGTGGCCGCGCTCGGAAACCTCTGGGCACCGAACGAGGAGCGGGGCGTCTTCCGCACCACCGACGGCGGCGACAGCTGGGAAAAGATCCTCTACATCGACGAGCTGACGGGGGCCGTCGACATGGTGATGGATCCGACCGCCCCCGACGTCCTCTACGCTGCGACCTACCAGAGGCAGCGCCGGGCTTGGGGCTTCAATGGCGGCGGACCCGGATCGGGCATCTGGAAGTCGATGGACGGGGGCGACACCTGGACCGAGCTCGCCAACGGCATCCCGGCCGGCGACAAGGGCCGCATCGGGCTGGCCGTCTCCGCCTCGTCGCCGAACGTGCTCAACGCGCTCATCGAGACGGCGGACGACGAGACGACCGGCACGTACCGCTCCGAGAACGGTGGCGAGAGCTGGGAGATGGTGTCGGACCTCAACGTCCGCCCGATGTACTACTCCGAGATCTTCATCGACCCGCTGAACCCGAACCGGGTCTATACGATGGCGACCAACTCCTACCGCTCCGACGACGGCGGCCGGACCTGGACGGAGATCGCCGAGCGTCCGACGTACGACGTGGGCGTGCACGCCGACCAGCACGCGCTCTGGATCGACCCGAACGACACCGACCACCTGTACATGGGTGGCGACGCCGGCCTGCACGAGTCGTTCGACGCAGGCATCACGTGGCGGAAGATCAACAACCAGGCGATCAGCCAGTTCTACGCCATCGGACTCAGCATGCACCACCCGTATCGCGTGTACGGCGGGCTCCAGGACAACCACTCGTTCGTGGGCCCCAGCGAGACGCGCCGCTGGGTCGGAATCGTCAACGACGACTGGCAGCAGGTCGGTTTCGGCGACGGCATGTACTGGCAGCCGAACCCCTTCGATCCGAGTGAGGCCTACGGGACCTCCAACGGCGGCAGCTACTTCCTGCTGGACACCGAGACGGGCGGGATGCTCGACATCGAGCCGGAGGAGGGGCCAGAGGACGACTTCCGCTTCGACTGGACGTCGCCGATCGCCGCATCGGTGCACGATCCGAACACCGTGTACGTGCTCGGAAACCACCTCTTCGTGTCGACCAACCGGGGTCAGAGCTGGACGAAGAGCCCGGACCTCACGAAACAGATCGACCGGGACACGCTCATGCTCGGGGGCAAGATCGGCGGCGACATCGACATCTCCCGGAACGACGGGACGTCGAGCTTTGGCGAAGGTGTCACGCTCTCCGAGTCACCGGTCGATCCGCTCGTGCTCTGGCTCGGCTTCGACGACGGCAACGTGCAACTGACGCGCGACGGGGGCCGGACCTTCACCGAGGTCAGCCGGAACGTGGCAGGCCTCCCGACCAACACCTACCCGAGCCGCGTCCTCGGCTCGATTCGCGGGCCCAACGTGGCGTACGCGACATTCGACGCACACCGCGACGGCGACTTCGCGCCCTACGTATACCGCACCGAGGACTACGGGCAGACGTGGACGGCGCTCCACGGCGACCTGCCCACCGGATCGGTCAACGTCATCGTCGAACATCCCGACAACCCGGACGTGCTGTTCATCGGCACGGAGCACCACGTGTTCGCGAGCACCGACAACGGCGACTCCTGGGCGAAGATGCCGAACCTGCCCACCACGGCGTACGACGACCTCAAGATCCACCCGCGGGACAAGGACCTGGTGTTCGGGACGCACGGCCGGGGCATCTGGGTCCTCGACGACATTCGGCCGTTCGCCGAGATGCACATGGCCACCGGGCCGGTCCACGTGTTCTCCATCCCGGCGCGGGAGATGTTCGTGTACTGGAAGGACACGTCCTACCGCGCCGACGCCGAGTACGCGGGCGAGAATCCCCCCGACGGTGTGGAGATCACGTACCGGCTCGCGATGGGGACCGGGCCGGCGGTGATGTCGATCACCAACCGCGACGGCGAACAGGTCGCCGCGATGGAGGTGCCCTCCAGCCCGGGCGTGCACCGGGTGAACTGGAACCTCCGCTGGAACGACGGCGACGAGACGTGGCAGCGGTGGGAGCATGACCGGCTGGCACGGCCTACCGGTGGGCGGGGCGCCTGGGTATCGCCCGGCATCTACACGGTGACCGTCGAGGCCCGCGGAACCACCCACTCGCAGACGGTTCAGGTCCTCGCCGACCCGCTGTCCGACATGACGCAGCTGGACTACGAGATGCGAGAGGACTTCATGCGGCAGGTCGACGAGCTCGAGGCGGAGGCGGAACGGCGCATGGACGCCGGCGAGATCGACCAGCAGCAGATGCGGCGAATCATGCGCGGGGTCGGATCGAACGGCATGAACGGCGGCGGGGTTCGGCCCGGTACGCTCCGGCCGCCCACCCAGCAGCAGTGGAACGCGCTTCGACGGGCGTGGGACCTGCTCGGGGGGATGTGATGCGCCCCCCGTCGTCGCGGGGAGCCCTCGGAAGGAGCCTCCTGCTCGGGGCGCTGGCGATCGCGGTCGTGCCGTCCCCGCGCCCGGTCGCAGCGCAGCAGGCGGTGGTGCAGCCGGCCACGGCCCGCGGCGTCGTGACGTACATGGACGCCATCCGGGCGTCCCGCGAGGTGATCGCGGAGCGGATGGACGAGACCCCCATTCCCGGCCTGAGCGTGGCGGTCTTCGCCGACGGCGAGGTCCGGTGGGCCGAGGGATTCGGGTTCGCGGACCTGGAGCAGCGGGTTCCGGTGGACGTCGACACGCGCTTCAGGATCGCGAGCATCTCGAAGGCGCTCGCGGCCGCGGGGCTCGGCGTGCTGATCCAGGAGGGGCGGCTGGACCTGGACGCGCCGGTCCAGACGTACGTGCCCTCCTTCCCCGAGAAGGAGTGGACGCTCACCACCCGGCAGATCGCGTCGCACACGGGCGGTGTCCGCCACTACGACGGCGACGAGTTCGCCTCCGCCGTGAAGTACGACGACGTGCTGGACGCGCTGGACATCTTCGACGACTCGCCCCTGCTCTTCCAGCCCGGCTCCGAGTATTCGTACTCGACGTACGGCTGGAACCTCGTGAGTGCCGTCATGCAGGGTGCGGCAGGGCAGCCGTTCCTGGCGTTCATGCGCGAGCGGGTGCTCGACCCCCTGGACCTCGACGAGACGATCGCCGAGTTCACCGATTCGATCATCCCGGGACGGGCGCGGTTCTACCAGAACGACGACGGCCTCGTGGTCAACGCGCCCCACGTCGACAACTCCAACAAGTGGGCGGGTGGAGGCTATCTTTCGACGGCTCGCGACATGGCCCGGTACGGGGCGTCGTATCTCTCGAACGACATCCTCGAGCCGGCCACCGTCGAGCTGCTCTGGACGCCCGTCGTCCCGAGCGACGAGGACTCCCGCTACGGCCTGGGCTGGAATCGGGCCGAGGTGGGCGGGGTCGACACGGCGTGGCACACCGGCGGTGCGATGGGCGGCACGACCGTGCTCATCGTCCAGCCGGACCGCGGCATCGCCGTGGCGATCCTGACGAACGTGCAGGGCGCCGGTCAGACCGGGACGGCCCACGCGATCGCGGACCTCTTCGCCGGTGCGATGTAGGGCGCCCCACCCGATACGGCGCGACCGGGTCGCGCCCCGACACCCGACTCGATGATCTACGCCCATTCCGGGATCCGCTACCTGGTGCTGCTCTTCGGCGTGGCCACCCTCCTGTACGCGATGTACGGCGTCGCGACGGGGCGAGCCTACGACCGGCCCATGCGCGTCCTGTCCGTGCTTTTCGCGGGCAGCCTGCACCTGAACGTGCTGCTCGGCCTGGGGATGATCTTCATGGGCACCTTCTACCCGGCGCTGATCGGGCACGTGTTCATGACGATCGGCGCGGCGGTCGTCGCCCAGGTCGTGCCCTCCGTCATGCGGCGACGAGCCGTCGAGGAACGCACCTACCTCCCGCACGTGGTGAACACGATCGTCGCGCTCGCGCTCGTGGTGGGCGGGATCCTGGCGATCGGACGCAAGATCTTCGGGAGCGGCCTGGCCTGACGCCGATTCCGTGAACGATCTTCCCTCGCCACCTCCCGGAGACGGCCTCGGGCTCGTCATGGGCGGTGGGGGCGCCCGCGCGGCGTATCAGGTCGGCTTCCTCTCGGCCGTCGCCGAGGAGCGGCCCGACCTTCGGGTGCCCTACATCACCGGCGTCTCGGCGGGCGCCATCAACGCGGCGCACCTGGCCGCCCACCACGGCTCCTTCGGTCAGGCGGTCGCGGAGCTGACGCACCTCTGGAGCGAGCTCCGGATCGAGGACGTCTTCCGGGTCGATCTTCCGACCCTGCTCTGGAATCTCGTTCGGTGGGGCACGCGGCTGATCGGGGGCGGCAACGCGCCGACGCGTACCCGCGGGCTGGTCGACACGGAGCCACTCCGCAGGTACCTGACCGAGGTCCTGCACGCGGTGGACGGTGAGCTGACCGGGATCGACTACAACCTTCGAAACGGGCGTCTTCGCGCGGTGGCGCTCAGCACCTCGTCCTACACGACCGGGCAGTCCGTGACCTGGGTGCAGGGCGAGAGGATCGCCGCGTGGGAACGTCCGCTCCGCACGTCACGGATGGAGCGGCTTACGGTGGAGCACGTCATGGCGTCGTCGGCGCTTCCACTCCTCTTTCCCGCGGTGGAGCTGCACGGCGCGTGGTACGGAGACGGCGGAATGCGCCTCGCGGCGCCTCTCTCGCCCGCCCTCCACCTCGGGGCGTCGAAGGTCCTCGCGATCTCCACGCGGTACGGGAAGTCGCGGGCCGAGGAACTCGACCCGCAGGTCCTCGGCTACCCGCCGCCGGCGCAGATCGTGGGCGTGCTGATGAACGCGATCTTCCTCGATCTTCTGGATCACGACGCGCTCCGGCTGCAGCGGCTCAACGACCTCCTGAAGAAGCTCGAGCCCCACGAGCGGGAGGGGCTCCGTCCGATCCGTCTCTTCGTCACACGGCCGTCGCGGGATCTCGGGCGCATGGCCGGTCGATTCGAGCCTCGCCTCCCGCGAGGGTTCCGGTTCCTGACGCGCGGACTCGGGACGCGTGAGACCGAGAGCCCGGACTTCCTGTCCCTGGTGCTGTTCCAGCCGGACTACCTGGGCGCGCTCATGGAGGTCGGCCGGGAAGACGCCGCCGTGCGGATGGGGGAGATTCTCGAGTTTCTCGACGACGAACCGCCGTTCGAGAACGACGAACCCCCCGCCTGATCGCCGGCCCGGCGCAGCGCGCGGGGTGGGGCGACCCGACGGGGGGTCGAAGGTCGCGAACCCGGGTGGGGGTGGAAGCGCCGCTCCTCTCATCCGTACTCCACGGTCACTTCGCACCCGCACACCCGGGCCGCTCGGTCGTATGTCAGGCCCAGCTGATCATGACGCGCCTCCTCGGTCTTTCTCGGACGTGATCCGATCGGGATCGAGTCGCAGGAGATTGCGGGAGGCAGCCTCGGCGAGCTCCCGGACATGGTCGATCTCGTCGCCACGCAGCCCACGAATGGCGCTGCCCACGACGATCAGTCCCTGGAGGTCGGAGACGTCTCCGATCCGTACCACCCGGACCGACGGTCCGAGTGTGGATCCCACCGCGGCCACGCCCCGATCCGCGTCGCGGACGCGGAGTCGGAGGGTGCGGCCGACACGGCGCCGGTCGTCGTACCGCCCGCCGAAGACCGTGGGACGGCCGTCGGTCGGGTGGTGGAAGGCGACGAGCGCGAGATCGACCTCGAGCATCTCCCCGACCGTGGCGAGCATCGCCTCGGCGAGCTCGTCGCGATTCCTCGCGTGGTCGAGTGCCTCGAAGTCCGTCGCGAGGCTCTCGTGGTCGATGGCGGCTTGTGCGTTCATCATGCGTCTCGAGTTCGGGTGAAGTTGCCCTCTGGTAAGGCAGAGGTCGTGCCAGAAGTCAGTCATCTGTGCAAATCGTTGCTCAGCAGTGCTTTAGGGAACCGTCCCGCGCTCCTATGCACGATGTCTCTTGCCCGAGTGATCCATTGTGATGCACTTTTTCGGAACACTACCGTTTCAATGTGATACATCATGTCCCTTGTGCTCGCCCTCGATGACGACGCGGACGTCCGCGTCCTCGTGCAGGCCGTGCTCGAACGTGAAGGCCACGTGGTCGTCACCTACGAGGACGGGGAGACGCTCGTCTCCGACCTTCCGAACCGGCTTCCCGACGTGGTCGTCCTCGACGTCATGCTCCCCGGCATGGACGGACTGGAGGTACTGGCGGAGCTGAGGCGCCGAATCCCCGGAGTGCCCGTCCTGATGCTGACCGCCGCGACCTCGGTGGACCGCGTGGTCGAGGCGATGCGGCTCGGAGCGTACGACTACCTCGGCAAGCCGATCGACCCCACCGAACTCGCGACGTCGATCCGGAACGCCACCGAACGGCACGCGCTCACGACCCGCCTCGCCCGCCTCCAGCGCGAGGCGGAGGGCCGCGGCTTTCCAGGCATCGTCGGCCAGGCCCGGCCGATGTCGGAGGTGTTCGAGCAGATCGACCGCGTGGCCCCCAGCGACGTGTCGGTCCTCGTTCTGGGAGAGAGCGGGACCGGAAAGGAGCTGGTCAGCCGCGCTGTGCACGACCTGAGCGCCCGCTCCGACGAGCCATTCGTGGCAGTGAACTGCGCCGCGATCCCGACGCAGCTCCAGGAATCGGAGCTGTTCGGGCACGAGAAGGGGGCCTTCACCGGTGCCAGCGGCCGGAGGATCGGCCGGTTCGAGGAGGCCGACGGCGGCACGCTGTTCCTCGACGAGATCGGGGACCTCTCGCTCGAAGCACAGGCGAAGGTGCTCAGGGCGATCCAGGAACGTCGGTTTCGACGCCTCGGCGGAGACCGCGACATCTCGTCCGACTTCCGCCTCGTGTGTGCGACACACCGGGACCTGGACACCATGGTCCGTACCGGGGAATTCCGCGAAGACCTCTTCTTCCGGCTGGCGGTCTTCGAGATCCACGTGCCGCCGGTGAGGCGCCGCCGGGAGGATGTCCCGCTCCTCGTTCAGCACTTCGTGGAGCGGCACTCCTCCCCCGACGACCGACCGGGCGTGTCGTCGTCCGCGATGGCCGCCATGCTCGCCTACCCGTGGCCCGGCAACGTGCGCGAGCTTCAGAATGCCGTGCAGCGTGCGCTCGTCACGGCCCGCGGCGAGATCCGGTTCGAGGACCTCCCCGAGCGCGTCCGTCACGGGGATTCGGGCCCGACCGATCCCGGTCCCGGTGCCCCTGCCGCCTCCGAACCCGAGGGGGACGACGGCGCGGCCGACCTGCGCGGGCTCGACGACGCACGAGGCGGTACGGCGGATGACATCGTTCCGCTCGAGGAAGTCGAGCGGAAGGCCATCGCCCGCGCCCTCGACCTTACACGCGGAAACGTCTCCGAGGCCGCTCGTCGGCTGGGCGTCGGACGTACCACGCTCTATCGCAAGATCGAGGAGTACGGCCTTCGCTGACGCTCGCGTCCGCCGCCTCGCGGCGCGAGATTGGAGACAGGGGGAAGGTTGACCGGAGCCCTCCGAGGAGTGGAAGCCGATGAGCGAGAAGACGCACGCCTCCGAGATCGAGTCCCGCGAGGTCGCCGAGGCGGCCCGCGAGGAGGACTGGAATCAGCGCAGCTTCTCGAAGCGGCTTTTCAACGGCGGTCTCGCCCTGGACATCCTCCGCCACGTGCCGGAGCCGGATCCGGAGCAGGCGGCGCGAGGAGAGGCCTTCCTGGAGCGGCTGCGGGCGTTCGCGCGCGACCACATCGACGGAGACGCGATCGACCGGGACGGTTGGGTGCCCGACGCCGTACTCGAGGGCCTCGCGGAGATCGGGGCGTTCGGGATGAAGATCCCGATCGAGTACGGTGGCCTGGAGTTGTCGCAGCGGACGTACAACCGAGCGCTCGAGATCGTGGCCTCCCGCTGCGGCTCGACCGGCGCGTTCCTTTCCGCGCACCAGTCCATCGGGGTGCCGGGGCCGCTGATGATGTTCGGGTCGGACGAACAGAAGCGGCGCTACCTTCCGCGACTCGCGACCGGGGCGCTCTCGGCCTTCGCGCTCACCGAACCGAACGTCGGATCGGACCCCGCCAACATGTCCACCACGGCCGAACTCTCCGAAGACGGATCCCATTGGATCCTGAACGGGGAGAAGCTCTGGTGCACCAACGGTCCGCGCGCCGACATCATCATGGTCATGGCGCGCACGCCCGCGCGCGAGGGTGTGAGGGGCAGCCGCCCCATCTCGACCTTCGTGGTCGAAACGGCGTGGGAGGGCGTGGAGGTCCGGCACACCTGTTCCTTCATGGGCCTGAAGGGGCTCTCCAACGGCGTGCTCCTCTTCCGGGACGTGAAGGTTCCGCGCGAGAACCTCGTGTGGGGCGAAGGGAAGGGACTCAAGCTCGCGCTCATGACCCTCAACGTCGGCCGACTCGCGCTTCCGGCCTTCTGCTCGGCCTCGGCCAAGCTCTCGATGGAGATGTGCCGCGAGTGGGCCAACGAGCGGGTCCAGTGGGGACAGCCGATCGGGAAGCACGACGCGATCGCCCAGAAGCTCGGGCGGATGGCCGCCGACACCTTCGCGATGGACTCGGTGGTCGAGATCACCTCGAACATGGCGGACGGCAAGAAGAGCGACATCCGGCTCGAGGCGGCGATCGCCAAGATGTGGAACACGGAGACGGCCTGGACCATGTGCAACGACGCCCTGCAGATCCGGGGCGGCCGCGGCTACGAGACCCACGACTCCCTGAAGGCGCGCGGCGAGGATCCCTGGCCCATCGAGCGGATGGTCCGCGATCTCCGGATCAACCTCATCTTCGAGGGCTCGTCGGAGATCATGAGGCTCTTCATCGCGCGGGAGGCGGTGGACGATCACCTGAAGGTCGCGGGTCCACTGGCCGATCCGCGCGCCTCGACCGGCGCCAAGGTCGGCGCGGCACTCAGGGCGGCCGTCTACTACGCCGGATGGTATCCGTCGCGCTGGCTCGGCTGGGGCCGATGGCCGCGGTATGCCGAGTTCGGGCCGCTCGCGGGTCATGTACGCTGGATCGACCGTACGTCACGGAAGCTCGCCCGCAACAACTTCTACCAGATGGTCCGGTTCGGCCCGAAGCTCGAGAAACGACAGGCGATCCTCGGGCGCATCGTCGACATCGGGGCGGAGCTGTTCGTCATGAGCTGCGCGTGCGGGAACGCCGATCGCATGCTCGGCCGCGACCCGTCCGACCGGACCCCGCTCGAACTCGCGGACGCCTTCTGCCGGCAGGCGAAGCGTCGGGTCGATGCCTCGTTCCGCGCGCTCTACCGGAACGACGACGTCCACACGTACGACGTGGCGCGGCGGATGCTGGACGGAGCGTTCGAGTGGCTCGAGGACGGGCCCGTCTCGCTCGAGGAGATGTACGGACCGGCCACGGGTGTCGCGCAGGCCGGGGGCGACCCCGATCAGCCGCCGCTGGCCTCGACGCTCGCGAGCGCGGCCTCGAACTGACCCCGGTACAGGCGCGAGTACACGGAGCTCCGGTCGAGCAGCTCGGCGTGCCGACCGATGTCCACGATCCGGCCGCCGTCGATCACGACGATCCGATCCGCCTCGATGACCGTGCTGAGTCGGTGGGCGATCACGAGCGTGGTGCGGTCTTCCATCAGGCGGGCGAGCGCGTCCTGGACGAGCCGTTCGCTCTCGGCATCCAGGCTCGATGACGCCTCGTCCAGAATCAGGATCGACGGCCGCTTCAGCATCACGCGCGCGATCGCCATCCGCTGCCTCTGACCTCCGCTGAGGGTCACGCCACGCTCCCCCACGGCCTGGTCGTAGCCGTCCGGGAACCCCGAGATGAACTCGTGGGCGTGCGCCGCCTTCGCGGCCCGGACCACCTCCGCCTTCGTCGCATCCAGCCGTCCGTACAGGAGATTCTCCCGGACGGTGCCCGCGAACAGCATCGGCTCCTGTGGCACGATCCCGATCACGCCGCGCAGGTCGTCCAGCCGGAGTTCCCGCACGTCCACGCCGTCCACCGAGACCGACCCGTCCTCGACGTCGAAGAACCTCGGGATGAGGGCGGCGACCGTGCTCTTTCCCGCACCCGAACTGCCCACCAGCGCCACCGTCTCGCCCGGCTGGATGTCGAGGTCGAAGCCCTCGAGCACGAGAGGCAGGTCGTTTCCGTAGCGGAACGTCACGCCGTCGAAGCGGACCCGGCCCGTGATCGGCGTGGGGAGGCTCCGCGGGGTCAGGGGATCGCGAATCGCGGGCTCGCGGTCGAGGTGCTCGAAGATCCGACGGGCGGCGCCCGCCGCCTCCTGAACGTTGGTCCAGAACCCGGCCACCGACGAGATCGCGCCGGCGATGGACATCGCGTAGAGGAGGAACGCGATCAGGGTGCCGAAGGTGAGCTGGCCCGCCAGGACGAGCCGACCTCCCTCCCAGAACACGAGCACGATCGCCGCGAAGGCGGTGAAGGTCACCGCGCCCGTCAGACTGGCGCGCGCGACGGCCCGGCGGAGCCCGCCCCGGTACGTCTCCTCCACCTCGAGCTCGAACCGACCACGCTCATAGGGTTCGCGACCGAAGCTCTGGACCACCCGGATCTGGGTGAAGACCTGCTCGGCGCGCGCCACGGCGGCCGCCAGCGTGTCCTGGATGCCGGTGGATATGCGGCGTACCCGGATCCCGAAGAACCAGGCCACGCCGATGGCGAAGGGAATCGCGGTGAGGGTCACCAGGGTGAGCCGTGGACTCGTGAGCGTGACGATCACGAGAGCACCCACGAGGAACACCGCCTGGCGCAGAAGCTCCGGGATTCCGAAGCGGAGTACCTGCTGCACCAGCCCCGCGTCGCTGGCGATGCGCGAACTCAGTTCCCCTACCCGGCGATTCGAGTAGAATCCGGGAGTCTGGGACGCGAGCGCGGCGAAGAGGTCGATGCGCAGCGTCGCGATCACCCGCTCCGAGACCGCGGCCGTGAGGTAGCTCTGCGCGAAGTTCACGACCGCCTGGACGGCGAACAGCGCCAACAGGAGGATCGCGTACTGGTCGAGGCGGTCCGCGTTGGACTCTAGGAACGCCGCATCGAACAGGTCCCGCACGAACAACGGAAAGGCGAGACCGATCGCCGAGCTGAGCAGGATGAGGACGGACGCCGCCGAGATCGCCCACACGTGCGGGCGGAGCCGGGGGGCCAGCCGCCTCAGGAAGCCGAGCGCCTTCACGGGATTCCGCGAGGGGCTCGGAGAGGGGGCTGACGAGGGGTCCGCGGATGGGTCCCGCGAGGTGCCCTCGGACGGTTCGGAGTCGGAAACGGAGTCGGTCACGCCGTGTAAGATAGACGCATGACGAATCTCGAACACACCAGTGCGCCGCAGCACCATCGCGCCTTCGCCATATCGGTCGCCTGGACGCTCTCCCTGCTGCTGCTGGGCAGCATCGTCCACGCTACCGAATCGTCGCTGGCCTGCCCCGACTGGCCCACCTGCTTCGGCTCGTACATGCCGGTCATGGAGGGGGGCGTCTTCTGGGAACACATCCACCGGCTCTGGGCTGGCGGTCTGATGCTCATGTTCGCGCTCGGCACGTGGTTCGCGTTCCGCGAGGGAGCGTCCCGGAGCATCCGGATCGCCGCCGTGGCCGGCGTGCTCCTGCTGATCGTGCAGGCCGTGCTGGGCGGACTGACCGTGATCATGCTGCTGCCGGATGCGATCTCCACGTCGCATCTCTCGATGGCCCTCGGATTCCTGGTCCTCACCACCGTCCTCGCCATCGCCACCTCACCACGTCGCGAGGGCAGGCGTCCCCTGCCGGAGCCCGTCCGTGGCGAGCTCCGTTCGTGGGGCACCCTCGCCGCGACGCTGGTCTTCGCGCAGAGCGTTCTCGGTGGGCTGGTCCGTCATACCGACGCCGGGATGGCCTGCCCCGACTTCCCGACCTGTGGCGGCGAGTGGGTCCCGACCATCACGAACCACCTCGTCGGTCTTCACTTCGCGCATCGAGTGCTCGGGGTCGTGGCCACCGTGGCCGTGGTGATGCTCGCCTGGCGGATTCTCCGCGACCCGATCGAGCGGCGCCTCCGCAGTCTCGCGCTCGTGTCCGTCGCCCTCGTGCTGGTGCAGATGACGCTCGGAATCGTGTCGGTGTTCAGCATCCTGGCCGTCGTTCCCGTGAGCCTGCACACGCTCGGAGCCGCCGCGCTGCTCTGCGTCCTGAGCGCCCTCTCCGCGTGGGGATGGGTCGGGTACGGATCCGGGATCGTCCCCACGCAGGACCCGGGAGCCTCGCCCGTCCCCACGACGAGCCCGATCGCGCGGCCCGCCGCGAGCGCCTGATGGACGCCGCGGCGCTCGGCGATACGCTCGCCGGGGTGAACGCCCTCATGAACGCCACGGCCACCGTGTGCCTCGTGCTGGGCTACGTGTTCATCCGACGTGGGCGACGGGATCTTCACATGCGGGCGATGCTGGCCGCCGTCTCGGCGTCCGCGCTCTTCCTCGTCTTCTACGTGACGCGCTTCCTGCTCACGGGAACGCACGAGTTCGCGGGCGAAGGAATGGCGAGAACGGCCTACCTGACGATCCTCTTCTCGCACATGGTCCTGGCCGTCGTCGTCGTCCCGCTGGTGCTGCGCCTTCTCTTCCTCGCGGCAAGGCAGCGGTTCGACGCGCACCGCAGGCTGGCACGCTGGACGTACCCTATCTGGATGTACGTCTCCGTCACCGGGATCGTCGTCTACGTGATGCTCTACCAGGTGTACGGCTGGGTCTGACGCCCGGGGGCGATGATCCCGGTGTGGGGGACCGGCGTCAGGCGGACGGAAGCAGAAGCCGAACCCGCGCCCCGCCCTCGGGGCGGTTCTCGAGTTCGAGGTTCCCGCCGAAGCCCTCGACGATCTTCCGTGCGAAGGGGATGCCCAGGCCGAGCGCCGATTCGCGCGTCGTGTAGAAGAGGTCGCGCGCGCGCTCGAGCGCTTCGTCGCTGAAGCCGGGACCCTGATCGAGAATCTCGACCGAGGCTCGACCGTCCTTCTCCTCGACGCGCACCTCGACGGATCCCGCCCCGCCCCCGAACTGCGCCGCGTTGTGCAGCAGCAGGTATACCGCGTCCATGAAGGTGTCCCGGTGGATGTGGGCTCGCACGGGGAACGGCTGAGCCATGAACCGCACACCCACCTCCCAGTCCTCGATGAACTCCCGGGTGACCTGCTGGATCAGCGGCGTGAGGTTGTGGGTCTCGTCGGGCGTGATCGGATCGCGAAGGAAGAACTCGAGGTCCGCGATTCCACCCAGTGCCCGTCCGATGGCCTCGCCCATGAGGGCCGCGTCGCCACCCTTGCCCGACTCCAGCGGCTTCTGGACGGATTCCTCGATGAACGCCGCGATCCGGCCCAGCGCCTGATCGAGCGCCTCCTGACGCGTCTCGTTGCCCGGCGTCCAGTGACGCTCGACCGCCCGACGCACGGCGACGATGGCGTCGGGATCCCCCGGACGGGACCCCCGGATCCGGCCCTCGTCGAGCTCACTCGCGAGGCCGGCCAGCGGCTCCCGATACGGGTCGTCCGGCGTCCGGCGCGCCCCGATTGCCCAACCCACACCGAGCCCGAGAAGGAGTCCAGCGAATCCGGCGATGAGGAGTTCGGCCATTGTGCGGCGTCGAGTCGGCGAGGTGAATCCGTCGAGAGGACCCGTATGCTGATGACGTACGGTCGAAGGGGCAATACGTTGGCCGTCTCATGCTTACCGACGAACTCTTCGATCCGGCCCTGCTCGAGGCGGAGCTCGCGGCGTCCTCCGACCCCCGGACGCCCGCGGCCGAGGAGATGTGCGAGATCGTGCGGGCCACCATCCGGATCGCGGTCGTCGGGATCTCGCGCGATCCCTCGAAGGCCGCGCGCCGCGTCCCTTCGTATCTCGCCACCCGGGGCGCCGATATCATCCCCGTGAATCCGTACGCGGAACGCATCTTCGGGCGAGAGGTCAAGCGCTCGCTGGACGACGTGGACGAGGAGGTGGACATGGTGCTCGTCTTCCGTCCGTCCGACGAGGCGGGCGACGTCGTCCGTCAGGCGATGCGCCGTCCCGAGAAGCCCGTGATCTGGCTGCAGGAAGGAATCCGGAACGACGAGGCGGCCGCGGAGGCACGCGACCGTGGGTTCATCGTGATCCAGGACCTGTGCCTGTACAAGATCCACCGGGCGCTCGGCGACACCCTCCGGCGATCGGGGCGCTCGCCCAGCTGACGTCCGGCCGGTCAGCCGGCCTCGAACTCGGGCATCCAGTCGCCGGCCCGCGACGCCTCCCGCACACCGGCGTCGGCGGTGATGGTCCAACGACAGGACGCGTCACCGCGCGCCTCGCACCGGTCGTGCACGACGTGGTACTCGGCCCCGAGGACCTCCTCGACGATCGACTGGCACATTCCGGAGACGAGGCAGCAGGCCTCTCCCTGCCTCGCGAGCTGGACGAACAGCAGGTTTCGACCCTCGAGCGTGAAGGGCCCTTCCCCGAACGCACCGATGTTCCTCCCGAACACCCTCCTGAGGCGCCGACGAACTCGGCGCCGCAGCCGCGCATGGCGGAGGGGGGCGGGAAGCAGCCGACTCAGCGCCGTCTGGGGGCCCGCATCAGCCATACGGCGACCCGCGCGCCAGAAGATCTCCGGCGCATCCGGCCTCCGCACCACCAGCTGCACGAGGTCGTGGAACTGGCCGTCCGTGATGCGCGCACGCTTCATCGCGTCGGATCGGTAGAGCTGCACCTGCCGGTCGACGACGCCGGAGAGCCCGAGCCGCCGAGGCATCGTCTGCGAAGGGTTCTCGTCCTCGAGCACCTCGCTCGGCGTGTCCTGCGACTGCAGCGCCTCGAGAATCGCGAGCGCCAGGCGCGCCCGGATCCTTGGCTTCGAGGTGTCGGGGGACTGGGCCACGGAAGCGCGGGTGACGAGCGGTACGGAGGACGGGGAGGAGAGAATCTCGTGCGGCACGCCGGGAATTCAAGTTCGCCCGACCCGGCGGCGCATGCCACACCACACTAGCTTCCGGTCATGCGACGATACCCCGCCTACGATCCGCCCGAGTACGTCGACTGGTCGTGCCGGCCGGAGGAACTCGAGCGCTACCGCGCGACGCTGGGAGCCGACCCGGAGCGGGCGGGCCTCCTTTCACAGCTGGGACGCGACGATCTCCTCGGAGTGTACGCGGACCTGCTCCGCACTCGCCTGCACGACATCGCGCTGAAGCGGTGGGTCCGGACCGGCGTCCTCTCGAAGGCGTGGCTCGGTACGGGCGAGGAGGCCGTGACGGTGGGCGCCGTCGCCGCGCTCGACCGTTCCCGCGACGTCGTCGCCCCGATGATCCGGAACGCCGGCGCGCTCGCCATGATGGGGATGCCGCTCGACGAGATCTTCCGCGGCTACCTGGCTCTCCCCGACTCGCCGTCGGGCGGGCGCGACCTCCACATGGGAGCACTGACGAGCGGCGTGCTCCAGCCGATTTCCCACATGGGTACCAGCGTACCGGTCACCGCAGGCGTCGCGCTCGCGTTCCGGCAGCGGGGAGAGTCACGCGTGGCCCTGACGTGGGTGGGAGACGGCGCGACGAGGACCGCCGCCTGCCACGAAGGCCTCGTCACGGCGGGCGCGCTCGGCGTGCCCGCCGTCTTCGTCCTCCAGAACAACCAGGTCGCACTCGGCACGCCGCTGACCGAACACGGAGCGGGGTCGCTGCGGGCGTGGGCGTCCGCGTACGGCCTGGAAGGGCTCGACGCCGACGGGAACAACGTACTCGACGTCTGGGCCGCGACCCGCATCGCCGCCGACCGGTGCCGCGAGGGCCGTGGCCCCGTGATCGTGTACGTCGAGACCTTCCGGATGGGCGGGCACGCGACGCACGACGAGCGCGAGGCCCGCGATACCTTCGACCCTGCGCTGTTCCGGGCGTGGGGGCACCGGGATCCGATCGGTCTCTACGAGGCGTTCCTCGCCGACGCGGGCATCTCCGCCGAGGTTCTGAGCGGCATCGAAGCGAATGTGTCCGGTGAAGTGGACATGTCCGCCGAAGACGCAATTCGGTCATTTGGCGAATTCGATCGTTCACCGGAATCGAATTGAGCCAATTGCATCTGGGAATCGCTCATCACTCCCCACATCAAACGCTCGAATCACAAAAATGAGCGATTACATACTTCTTGCGCTCGCGGCAAAAACGCGTATGTTGGGGGGTCCGTATTCGAGAATTACTTTTGAAAACTCACGTGTGCCTCGGCGTTCGTTCGGACAAGGTCGAACCGATCGTAACGGCGGTCCGGAGCATGTGAGGCCACCTCCGCGGGAGTTCACATGTCCGGAATGAACGGGAGCAAAGGCACACGCGACCCGGCGACTTCGCCGCTCGACGAGCTCACCGACGAGATGCTCGTCACCGCCCACCTCGACGGGCGTCCTGGCGCGTTCCAGGAACTCTTCGATCGCTACCGTGATCGCCTCGTCCACTTCATCACGCGCAAGACGGGCGACTCCGACCGGGCGCAGGACCTGGTTCAGGAAGCGTTCATCCGCGTGACGCGGCACCTCCATCGTTTCGACACCACGAAGAAGTTCTCGACGTGGGTCTACACGATCGCGAGCAACCTCTCGAAGAACGAGCTGAGGAACCGCTCGCGCTCTCCGCTCGTCCTGTTCCAGAAGCTCACGAGCGGCTGGGACGACGACCATCGTCCGCTGCAGTTCGAGGACTCCTCGATGAAGCCGGACGACATGTTCCGGAAGCGCTTCCTCCAGGAGGTCGTCGAGGAGACGGTGCAGACGCTTCCCAAGCATCACCAGCTCGTCTTCCGGCTTCGGGAGCTCGAGGGGAAGAGCTACGAGGAGATCGCCGACATCACCGGCGTGAATCTCGGTACCGTGAAGAGCCGGCTTCACCGTGCACGGAACTCGTTCGCCCAGCGCATCGAGCCGCACATCGCCTGACCCCCCGAGCAAGATCGCCGCGGCCCCGACACAGGGGGGGTCGTGCCGATTTCGCAACACCGAAGGCTCGGTCGTCCGAAGCAGGGCGGCCGGGCCTTCGTGCCGTCCACGCTGTTATAGTCGGGTACGCGAAACCACACACCGGGGCACACGTGTTCGACGACCTCCGCTCCGCCTTCCGACAGGCGGTCGACAACTTCATGAAGGAGCTGGACAAGGACTCCGTCGGCGAGAACGTCGATCGGCTGCTGAAGGGCATGATCTCCGAAGTGACCGACGCGAAGGCGCACCTGGCCGGGCTCGAGGATCAGCTTCAGAAGACGGAGACCCGGCTAGCGCGGGAGTCCGAGGCCGCGGCAACCTGTCGGCGGCGCGAGGAGATGGCGCGCGGGATCGACGACACCGAGACGGCGCGCGTCGCCGCGGAGCATGCGGTTCGGCACGAGGAGCGGGCGCGGGTGCTCGAGCAGAGGCGTGAGGCCATCACGGCAGAGATCGCGCTGGCTCGCCGGGACGTCGCCGAGATGACCGAGAAGCTCAAGGAAGCCCGCGGCCGTCGGGCGTCGCTGGAGGCGGAGGTCGGGCGGACGTCGGCCCGCGAATCGCTCTCCGAGACGGACCGCCTGTTCGCCGAGTTCGACCGGTTCGAGGAACGTCTGGACGACGAAGGGGTGAAGGCGAGTGCGGCAGAAGAACTCGCCGAGGAGTATCGGAGCGATCTGAGGATCGATCCGACCACTCCGATCGAACGTCGTGAGGTCGACTACGACGCGGTGCTCGAGGAACTCAAGCGCCGTATGAAGGACGCGGAGTAGGTGGTCGCAGGCCGGGCCCCGACATAGATTTCGGCGTTTCGGACGTGGCCCCGCCGAGGCGTTTGGACGAACGACGGCGGCGCCCGGCGAGGGCAGCGCCCCAACGAGAGCGAAGCATGGAAAACTGGATCGGCATCGGCATCTGGATCGTGATGGGCGGCGTGATCGGCCTCCTCGTTCGGGCGGCCATGCGTCTTCCGGAGGAACAGGATGGCCACGCGGTCGTCATCGCCGTGCTCGGCGTCTTCGGTGCGCTCACCGGTGGCATGCTCGGCGTGGGGATCTTCCACTTCTACGAGCCCACGTCGCTCAGCATCGGTGGCATGGCGAGCGCGGCGGTGTTCGCCGGCTTCATCGCATGGGTCTACCGGTGGGGTGTTCGCGGCTGGCTCTGATCCACCGCACCCCTGCACCCCAGTCACCGCCCACCCCGGCACCCCTCACAGGTCACGCCGTGTCGAGCCCGAACCGTTCTGCACCGCTGACCTTCCTCGAAGAACACTCCGAGCGCAGACGCGCCGAGCTCTTCGACTTCCTCCGCATCCCCTCCGTCTCTGCGAAGTCGGAGCACCGGGAGGACATGCGAGCCGCCGCCGAATGGCTCGCGGCGCGGCTGCGCGACGCGGGCCTCGACGCGGAGATCCTGCCGACCGCCGGCCACCCGGTGGTCCTGGGCGAATGGCGTGAGGCCGGCCCCGACGCGCCTACCCTGCTGATCTACGGGCACTACGACGTCCAGCCGCCCGAGCCGCTGGATCTCTGGACGTCTCCGGCCTTCACCCCGGAAGTCCGGGACGGTCGTGTCTACGCCCGCGGCTCCGCGGACGACAAGGGTCAGCTCTTCATGCACGTGAAGGCACTCGAGGCGCATCTGCGCGCGGGCGGCGAGGGGGGCGCGTTGCCGATCAACGTGGTGGTCGTCGCCGAGGGCGAGGAGGAGATCGGAAGCCCCAACCTCCTCCCCTTCGTGACGGAGCACCGGGACCGGCTCGCCGCCGACGCGGTGCTGATCTCCGACTCGGCGATGTTCGACAAGGGGATGCCGTCCCTCCTCTTCTCGCTTCGCGGGCTCGCCTATGCGGAGGTGCGCGTCCGCGCCGCGAAGGGCGACCTCCATTCCGGGGCGTACGGCGGCGCCGTCCCCAATCCTGCGGCAGCGCTCTCCCGCATGATCGCGACCCTCCACGACGACCGGGGTCGGATCGCCATCCCCGGCTTCTACGACGACGTGGTCGAGTGGGACGACGAAATCCGGGCGGAGATCCGGGCGCTCCCCTTCGACGAGGAGCGGTTTCGCGACGGCGTCGGCGCGCCGGCCCTCGATGGCGAGGCCGGATGGTCGGTGCTCGAGCGACTCTGGATCCGCCCGACGTGCGAGGTCAACGGGCTTCTCTCGGGCTGGACGGGCGAGGGCGCCAAGACGGTGCTGCCCGCGGAGGCCATGGCGAAGATCTCCTTCCGCCTCGTGCCGGATCAGGATCCCGGGCGGGCGATCGCGATGCTTCGCGAGCATCTCGCGTCCGTGGCGCCCGACGGCGTCACGGTCGAGGTGACGGAGCTGCACGGCGGACGGCCGTGGAAGGCGGATCCGACCGGCCCGCTGTTCGACGCCGCGTCGGCGGCGCTGGAGGAGGCGTTCGGCACCGCCCCGGTACGCGTCGGCGAAGGCGGGTCCATCCCGATCGTCGTGGAGTTCGAGGAGATCCTCGGATGCCCCGCGCTGCTCGTCGGGTTCGCGCTCCCCGGGTGCAACATGCACGCGCCGGACGAGTGGTTCGGGCTCGACGAGTACGATCGTGGGACCGCCGCGCTCGTGCGGCTCTACGAGGAGCTGGGGGCGGCGTTGTAGGGCGTCCGCTCCGACATGACCACGACCGAGCGCGGGGCGGCGCGGCGGCGGCTCCGGGCGCTCTTCGACGAGAGCCTGCGACGGGACCGCCCGCGCTCCCTCCGACATCGCATCCTGCACCGCGTCGTGATCTGGATTCTCCGGGGGCCGGTACGGGTGAAGGTGCCGGCCCGGGGTATGGATCCCACCGGCCAGCGTTCACTCGACGAGCTGACTCCCGAGTGGCGCGACACGCACCGGCGCCTGCGCGAGTGGATCGAGGCGAGCACGCCCGCGGAACTCGCGGCCGCCTGCTTCATGCACCCGGTGGCGGGGCCATGTCGCCCGGCGTCGCGCGTGGCCCTGCTCTACCTGCCCTGCTTCGTCCAGATCACGATCGTTCCGCAGGTGTTGCCGAGCCCCGCGAAGCGCAGCGGTGTCCCGCTGATCCTCCGGTAGACCTCGACGGCGAGGATGTCATGACCGGTCAGGTACGCGTCCAGTCCCTTCTGAAAGTCGCCCGAATCGAGGAACCCGTTGGAGTTCGCTTTGGTCATCCGGGTCCCGTCCAGCCAGACGTCGGGCTCGCAGAGACCAAGGGCCACTGCGCTCCCGTCTCCGCCGCAACGGAACAGCGGGCCACTGGACGGCGGGCCGGTTCTCTCGCTGTTGGGGCTGCATCCGCGTTGCCCGTCTCCGGGCGATACGCCCATGGCGCGGAAGAGGACGAGCGACTCCATCGTCCTCACTCCGGGTATTCCACGGAGCAACTCGGACGGCTCCGACACGAGCCCCATCGCCTCGATCTCCTCCGGCGTGACGAAATCCCCGAACCCGTCCGTCAGCCGCTCGTAGAACCCCTGGGCGCGGAGGCTTCGGCGGATCTGCGCCCGTTCGACGGCCACGTCCACGCCCTCCAGCTCGACAGGAGCGGGCAGGAGGTATGCGGTCACTTCGAGCCGCGCCGAAGCCGACGCGAAGTCGAACACGCCGTCCACGACGGTGGTGTAGCCGAGCTTCTCGATCTGGATGTACCACGAGCCCGGCCCCGGTGCCGCGAGCGTGAAGGCGCCCGAGGACGTGGACGTGACCGAGTCGCCCACCGGGTAGCCGTCCGGGTGCAGCAGGAAGAGGAGCGCGTCGTCGATCGGCGCCTCCGAGGATCCGTCGAGCACGCGGCCCGTCAGCTCCTGGGCGGACAGGGAGGGCGGCTCGAATACCGCACTGGCGACCACCAGCCCGCACGACGTCGCCAACATGGCGACGACGGACCGGACGGCGGCGTGACGGATGTTGGGCTTCATGAGGTCTCGGTCGTTGCGGATCGACTGCGCACTCGACCATGCACGCGGGGTCCGCCCGGGGTCAACTGTTTTCGTCCGGTCCGCGCCACGACGTCGGAGCGCGAGGTGGGAGCACGGAATCGGAGAACGCGGACCGCGGCGACGTCATATAGGTTGGCTCCTCGGCACACACACTCAGGAAGCCGAGTCCAGGCGCCGGACCCGCATGTCACCATCGAACCTATCGTCCGACGAGCTCGAGGAACGGCTCGCGTCCCTGCACGAGGACAGCTTCGGCTGGGCCTGCTCGTGCTGTGGCTGGAACGAGACGGAGGCGGAGGACGTGTTGCAGACCGTGTACCTGAAGGTGATCTCGGGGCGAGCCCGCTACGACGGCAGGTCGGCGTTCCGCACGTGGCTCTTCGGTGTGATCCGATTCACCGCCCTCGAGCTGCACCGACGGATCCGGCTGCACGACGAGAAGATCGACGGCCTGGCGGGTGAATCGGTAGCGATGGGACAGGCGCCATCCGCCCCGGACGACGCGCTTGTGGAGGCACGGCAGGCCGAACGCCTCCGCGCGGCGCTCTCCGGGCTGTCGGATCGGCAGGCCGAGGTCCTGCACCTCGTGTTCTATCAGGGGCTGACGGTGCGCGAAGCAGCGGATGTGATGGAGGTGTCCGTCGGGTCCGCGCGCATACATTATGACCGCGGAAAGAAGCGCCTGCGTGCGCTCCTCTCCGAATCCGAAGCGGGTGGAGGTGCAGAGTGACTGGATCAGACGACGAGCGGATCCTGCGGGAGGCCTTTCAGGACCTGAGGCGGGACACGCGTGAGCGCGGTGCGGTGCCCGACGCGCATGCGATGCTGGCCCGTGCCCGCGCCGCGGCCGAGGCGGCAACGACACCCTCGGCCGTGACGGATCCGGCGCCCACGAGCACATGGGCACGGCGAAGCGGCTGGCTGTCGCTCGCGGCTGCGGCCGCCGTGGCCACCCTCATGTTCGTCGACCGCGCGGGCCACGCCGACCGCGAGTTCGAGCGACTCGTGTCGGCCTACTCGACCGACGTCACCGCAGGTGCCTGGCGCTCGCCGACGGACGCGCTTCTTCGCACACCCGGCGTCGACCTCGGCGCGATTCCGTCGTTCGGATCTTCGATGGTCGGACCGGGCTCGCGACCCGACGCTCCGCGGCCCGAAGCTCCGCGGGAAGCCGGACCCGGGAGGGACTCGTGATGCTGCAGATCGTCCGCCGCGTCGTCGTTCTCGCGATGCCGTTCCTGCTCGCGGTTCCGATCGCGGCGCAGGACGCTCCACCGCCGGACCCGGTCGTTCAGGACGACCCTCTCTTCGCCACGCTCTACCCGCCCGAGCTCATCATGCAGCACCGGCGGGCGATCTCGCTGGACGACGAGCAGCGGGACGCGATCTCGCAGCTCATTCAGGATCTGCAGGGTCGCGTACTGCGGCTGCAGTGGGAGCTGCTCGACGAGGTGCAGGAGCTGAGCAGGATCACCGCGCTGGATCGTGTGGACCTCGATCGGGCGGTGGATCAGATGAACCGTGTGCTCGATCTCGAGAGAGAGATCAAGCAGGCCCACCTCGAGATGCTCGTGCGGATCAAGAACCTCCTCACGCCGGGGCAACAGACGCGACTGGACGAGCTACGGCGCGATCCGCCCCTGCCGTGATCTGACCCCGCTCTAGGGCCACCAGCGGACGCCGAGGCTGAGACGGCTCGAAGTCGCGTCCGCGTCGAAGCCCGACACCGACACGTTGTTCACGCGCAACGTGGTGAACTCCCCGCCCGTGAACAGAAGCCCGAGCTCGAGCGACCAGGCCTCGCTCAGGTAGTAGGCGACGCCGCCGCCGATCGTCAGGCTCGCGCCGGAGAGCTCGGCCTCCTCCTCCTCGCTCCCGTCCACGATCGGGTCGTCGACGTTGACGCTCCTCCGCCCGACGGACGCCTGGAGGAACGGCACCCAGCGCCGAAGGGAGTTGGCGAAGTGGAAGCGGGCGCCGACGTCGAAGTGGGCCATCGTCCAGTCGCCCTGCACGTCCCCCGTGGACTGCTCGTCGAAGCGGGCGGCGTCGGCCTGGGCGAACAGCGTGAAGCGGCGGTTCAGCCCGTAGCCCACGAACAGTCCGCCGCCACCGGCGTCGTTCCGATCCTCGTCCTCGGCCGACAGCGAAGCGCCCGACAGGTGGAGCCCGAGAACGAATCCGCGGGTGGTGGATTCCTGGGCGTGCAGGAGGCCCGGGAAAACGAAGAGCGCCACAGCTGCGGCGGTGGCGATGCGGCACGTCGACGGGACACGCATGGCGAATCGATTCTGGGGTGACCGGGGCCCGGACGCTCGCGACCGGGAGTCGTAGTCTGCGGGAACGCCGACGTGGGGGCGCGGCGTCGCACCGCGCCCCCACGTTGGGATGCCAGCCCCCGGGGGACAACCGGGGCCGGGCCGATCAGAGCAGGATGCTCAGAATCACCAGGTTGTCCACGGGATCCACGAGATCCTCGAGGAAGTCGAAGACGTCCTCGGCGGCGTCGACGACCGAGACGAGCACCAGCACCTCGATTCCGTTCAGCGATCCTCCGTCCGGCGTCGTGAACGTCGGGTCGTCCGCCGGCCCCGACGCGAGCGCGAACACGTCGCCGTTCAGACGGACGGTGCCGTCGATCGTCTCGTCCGCCACCGAGGCCGAGAGCTGGAAGGACTCGGCGCCGTGGCGTACCGAGACGTCGAGGTCGCCCCCGTCGTCGTTCCCCTCGGACACGCCGCTGACGCTGCCCGCGATGTGGAAGTCGCGGCTCGCCACGCTCAGATCGAACACGACGTCGAGCTCCTCACGACCGTTCAAGTCGCTGCCGTCCGCGCGGATGTCGAAATCCAGACGGGCGTCCCCGTCGCCCTGGACGAACCCGGCGACGGTCAGGGTGCCCCGTGACTCGTTCGATGCGAGCGTGGTCCGGTAGTCGAGATGAGTCCGACCGTCGCTCACGACGCTCAGCCGGAGGGCGATGCCTTCGACCCCGTCGCCTTCGTCCACGAGGTCCGCGTGGCCGATCTCACGGTCGACGATCGGCGTGCCGCTCCCGTCGACCTCGTAGAGAACGAAGCGCACCCCAGTGGCGGGCGCGCCCTCGCGGTCCTCATCGATCTCGTATCCGTCGGTCGTGGGGTCGTAGACGAAGGTCGAGCCTCGCGTCCGATCCGAGATCAGCGGCGCGCCCTCGATCGACGGAGCATCCGCCGAGGCGCGGGCGCGACGGAACAGCTCGAGAGCGAATCCGGCCGCGCCCTCGGCCTCGAGCGCGCCCAGCGTACCCACCGCCGCCGCTCCGCTGAAGGGCGTTCGACCATCCAGTGACCTGAGTCCTGCGAAGGCGTCGGTCTCCAGGATCTTCTCGAGCGCCGCATAGTCCTCGAGCGCCGCCTGGGCGTCGAACGCGTCGGTGTCCGCCGGGCCGGTGGCGTCGTCACAGGCCCCGATGAGAAGCACGGCGGCGAGCAGCGCGCCGTTTCGGGCATGTCGGTTCCACATCTGTCGTCCCTCCGATGTCGTCGGGTGTTTCCGGGTCGGTCCGTGTCTGTGTGACGCGGGCCGCGGATCCGTATGACATCCGGGCCAGAGCCGACCGAACGGAGAGGTCGGCGCACGGACCTGGCGGGCCGTATATTCGGCCTTCCCGCCTCCCACGCCGCAGCCATCCGCCATGTCCCCGACGCATCTCCGCCGCCCGACACGGGGCCTCGCCGCCCTCCTGCTCGTTTCGGTCGCCTTTGCCGCACCCACCGCACCGACCTCGGCGCAGGTGCCCGCCGTGCGGCCCGCCGCCGCGCTGACGGACGCGGAGATCTCCCGGATCGACGCCGCCTTCGTGCGGTTCGGCAACGCCTCACCCGGCGCGGCGCTCGCCGTCGTGCGCGACGGCGAGATCGTGTACGAGGCGGGCTACGGGCTCGCGAACCTCGAGTACGGCGTCCCCATCACGCCCGCCTCCACCTTCCACGTCGCCTCCGTCTCCAAGCAGTTCGCCGCCATGGCGGTGGTGCTGCTGGCCCTGGAGGGGCGGGTGGATCTCGACGCGAGCATCCGCGAGTACGTGCCGGAGGTTCCTGATTTCGGGCCGACCATCACCGTCCGGCACCTGCTCAACCACACGAGCGGGATGCGGGATCAGTGGAGCCTGCTGTCGATGGCGGGGTGGCGCGGGCAGGACATCAAGACGCAGGACGACGTCCTGTGGCTGATCAGCCGACAGCGGGACCTCAATTTCGAGCCGGGAGCGGAATACCTGTACAGCAACTCCGGCTTCACGCTCATGGCCATCCTCGTCGAGCGTGTCACCGGGCAGCCCATGAAGGACTTCGCGCGCGAGCGGATCTTCGAGCCGCTCGGGATGACGAGCACACACTTCCACGACGACATGGGCCACATCGTCCCTGGCCGGACCTACGCCTACTCGCCGACGGGCGGCGGCTTCCGCATCAACATCCCCTTCTTTGCCAACTACGGGGCCACGTCACTCTTCACCAACGTCCGCGACCTGGCCCGGTGGGCGAACAACCTCGAGTCGAAGACGGTGGGCGGCGAGGCCGGCATCGCCATGCTGCTCGAGCGCGGCGTGCTGAACTCGGGTGAGGCGATCGGCTATGCGCTCGGCATCCAGCACGGCGCGTACCGGGGGCTCACCACCGTCGGGCACAGCGGCTCCGACGCCGGCTACCGGGCCGAGTTCCGGACGTATCCCGACCAGCGGACGGCCATCATCGTGCTCAGCAACGTCAGCAACGGGAATCCCGGCGGCCTGGCCCGGGCCGTCGCCGACGTGGTGCTCGAGGACGCCTTCCCGCCCGCGCCCGAGCAGCAGGGCGGAGGTGGAGGCGGCGACACCGAGCGCGAACCGGATCCGCCCCCGCCGACACTCTCCGAGGCCCAGCTTCGCGAGTTCGTCGGTACCTACCACTCGGTCGAACTCGACGTGGACTACGTCGTGGCACTCGAAGGCGGGCGCCTCTTCCTCCAGCGCCGGAAGTTCGGCGACCGCGAGCTCGAGCCGGAGGCCGAGGACACCTTCGACGCCGGCTCCACCTACCGGTTCGTGCGGGACGCCACCGGGAGCGTCGTCGGCTTCGAGGTCACGTCGGGCCGAGTGCGGAATCTGCGCTTCGAGCGGCGCTAGCAACCCGGCGCGCCTGGACCTTACCGCCCCGGGCCTTCTCCCGCCCCGAGCCGCGCCACGTCCGGAGCGCTCCCCGGCCCGGGACGCGGGGTCCTCACCCCCGGGGTGATCGGGTGAGCGTTGGTCCGCGCTCGGAAGCCAACCCGTCCCCAAGCGAACCCGTCAGCGAGCACCCCCCTCACCTACCGGAGAAGCGAGCGTGCCCCGGGGGTGAGGACCCCGCGTCCCGAGCCCGGCGATCAGCTCACGAGCGCGCCGGTACCATCGCCGCCGCCCGCAGCAGCGCCCGCGCCTTGTTCAGCGTCTCGTCGTACTCCGACGCCGGCACCGAGTCCGCCACGATGCCGGCGCCTGCCTGCACGTAGGCGCGACCCTCGTGCACCAGTACGGTGCGGATCGTGATGGCCGTGTCCATGCGGCGCCCCCCCCACGAGATGTGGCCGACCGCGCCCGCGTAGGGCCCCCGTCGCACAGGCTCGAGCTCGTCGATGATCTCCATCGCGCGGATCTTGGGCGCACCCGACACCGTGCCCGCGGGGAAGCACGCCGCCAGCACGTCCAGCGCCGACCGGTCCTCGGCGAGCCGGCCTTCGACCTGACTCACCACGTGCATGACGTGCGAGTAGCGCTCGACGATCATCCGCTCCGGCACGGTGACGGTGCCGTAGCGTGCGACGCGCCCCACGTCGTTCCGACCGAGATCGACCAGCATCCTGTGCTCGGCCAGCTCCTTCTCGTCGGCGAGGAGGTCCTCGGCGAGGTCGCGGTCTTCCTCGGGCGTGGCGCCACGAGGCCTCGTGCCCGCAATGGGGCGCACCGTCACGACCTCGTCCTCCAGCCGCACGAGGACCTCGGGTGAGCTCCCGACCAGCGTGAGGCCGTCGAGCTCGAGGTAGTAGAGGTAGGGCGAGGGGTTGATCGAGCGCAGCGCCCGATAGAGGTCGAACGGCTCGCCCTCGAGTTCCATCGAGAGTCGCTGGCTCAGCACGACCTGGAAGGCGTCACCGGCCCGGATGTACTCGCGGATCCGCTCGACGCCGGCCTCGTACTCGGCGCGTGTCATGCTGGACTCGAACTCCGGATCGGCGTCGGGCTCGGGCCGGAGCTCGAGCGCCCCCGGGCCCTCGGCCACGCGGAGCTCGTCCACCAGCGTACGGGCCCGTGCGACCGCCTCGTGCCACGCCGTCCGCAGTTCGTCCTCGGTCGACCCGGCTTCGACGCGCGCGACCGCGATGGCCATCGCCCGGCCCTTCAGGTTGTCGATCGCGAGGACCACGTCGGTGAAGACGAACAGACCGTCGGGCGTCCCGAGGTCGTTCTCCGGCTCGTCGGGGAGGTGCTCGATGCGGCGCACCAGGTCGTAGCCGAAGAAGCCGACGGCGCCGCCCCAGAACCTCGGCAGGCCGGCGATCTCGGCGGGCTCCCACTCCGAGAGGCGCGCGTCGAGGTCGGCCAACGGGTCGTCCGTGTCGAGCGGCTTCCACCCGGTGGCCTCCGTCCACCGCGACACGGCTTCTCCGCTCAGCCGCCACGCCTCCGACACCCGGTTGCCCACGAAGGAGTAGCGGGCCCACTGCTCGCCGCCGACCACGGACTCGAGGAGGAAGCCGAAGGGTGGGCGGCGCAGCTTGGCGTACGCCGTGACGGCGGTGTCGACGTCGAAGAGGAATTCACACCACACCGGGATCGCGGTCGCGTGGCGAGCGTGGCGCTGGAATTCCTCGAAGGTCGGGCGTAACTCCATGATCGCTCTTTCAGGGGAGGCGTGGCCGGGAGGCCCGCGCGTGCCGCACGTGGATCGCGAGGTTCGAGAATGTCCCGAGTGCCCGAGGATGGGTCAACCGTGGTCGTCGCCGTCGACACGGGCGGTACGTTCACGGACCTCGTCGCGCTGGACGCGGGGGACCGACGGAACGAGCCGGCGATCCGGACGCTCAAGGTCCCGAGCACGCCCGACGATCCCTCGCGCGCGATCGTGGGGGGACTCCGGCGCCTCTTTCCCGACGGTGGCCGGCTCCTGCTGCTCCACGGAAGCACCGTCGCCACCAACGCGCTGCTGGAGCGGCGAGGCGGCGACGTGCTGCTCGTCACCACGTCGGGCTTCGAGGACGTGCTGGAGATCGGCCGACAGAACCGTCCCCAGCTCTACGCGCTGGAGCCCCATCGGCCGCCGCCGCTGGTGCCGGCGGACCGGCGGGTCGGGGTGGAGGGCCGACTCGGCCCGGACGGTGCCGAGATCCGCCCGCTCGATCGGGATGCCGTGTCGGCCCTCTTGGACGCAGCCGGCGAGGCCGACGCGATCGCCGTGGTCGGGATCCACTCGTACGCGAACGACGCCCACGAGCGCGCGATCGGCGAGATTCTCGCGGCGTCCGGAACGCCCGTTTCGCTTTCGGTGGACGTACTGCCCGAGTTCCGCGAGTACGAACGCACCGCCACCACCGTCGTGAACGCGTACGTACAGCCGGTCATGGGGCGCTACCTGTCGGAGCTGGAGGCGGCGCTGGCGAACGACCCGGCCGGGGCACCGGATGGACCCGCGTCGGACGGCAAGCAGGCGCTCGTGGCCGAGCGGATCGAGGTGATGGGCTCGGCGGGGGGCCGGCTCCCGCTCGGCCGGGCCGCGCGGGAGCCCGTGCACACCGTACTGTCCGGGCCGGCGGGCGGGGTGGTCGGCGCGATGGCCTGGGCCCGGGCGCTCGGACGCGACGGTATCGTGACCTTCGACATGGGGGGTACCTCGACCGACGTGTCGCTGTGTCCGGGTCGTCCGCTCCGCACCCGCGAGTTCGAGGTCGCAGGCGTTCCCGTGGCGATCCCGGTCCTCGACATCCACACGGTGGGTGCGGGCGGCGGATCGATCGCGCGGGTCGACGCCGGCGCCGCCCTGAGGGTCGGCCCCGAGAGCGCGGGAGCCGAGCCGGGCCCGATCTGCTACGGGCGCGGTGGGCGATCCGTCACCGTCACCGACGCCCACGTCTGGCTCGGCCGGATCCCGCCGGGCGCGTTTCGGGCGGGTGCGAACGAGCTGGACCGGCCCGCGATCGAGGGTCCGCTCTCTGAGCTGGCCGGCCGCCTCGGCACGACGCTGGAGGCGGCGGCCGAGGGCGTGCTGGAGGTTGCCACCACGACCATGGAGCGGGCGCTTCGCGTGATCTCCGTCGAGCGGGGTTTCGACCCCGCGGAGCTCGCGCTGGTGGCCTTCGGAGGAGCGGGTGGCCTGCACGCCGCGGAGCTCGCCGCACGACTCGGGTGCGCGGAGGCGCTCGTGCCCCCCGCGGCAGGCCTCCTCTCGGCGTGGGGCATCCTCGCGGCGCCGCCGGCGCACGAACTCTCCCGCTCCGTGCTGCGGCCCATCGATGACGCGGCCCTCCCGGCCCTGGTCGACGACATGGCCGAAGCCGCGCGCGCCCACCTCGAGGGGGAAGGTGTGGCGAGCGGCGACGTGGAGGTGGAGCGATGGGTCGACGCCCGGTACGTCGGACAGAGCTTCGAGATTCGCGTCCCGGCCGACGGCCCGACCTCGGAGTGGGCGTCGGCGTTCCACCAGGCCCACGAGCGACGCTACGGCTACGCCCGCCCCGACCGCACGGTCGAGGCGGTCACACTGCGCACGGCGGCACGCGGCCCGGCCCGTAATCTCGTGACGGTGGACGCCAGGGGCGATTCGGGCGGAGCCAACCCTTCGGCCGCCACACACGTCTGGTTGAACGGAGAGGCGCGGGAGGTACCGGTCGATCGCCGGTCCGATCTCGCACCCGACGCGCACCTCGTCGGGCCACGCGTGATCGTGGACGCCTCCGAGACGACCTGGGTGCCTCCGGGGCACGAGATCCTGGCGCACGCGAGCGGTGTACTCCGCCTGCGACGGATCCCGGAATGATGCTATCTTCCGCAGCCGTTCGCGCACGGCCCGATCCCGAATCCGACGACCGAGGCCCCACGTGGTGAAGGACGACTCCCCGACGACGAGCAGCTCCCCCGGACTCCCCGACGCAGCGGTGGCGGGGAGCGAGAAGCCGCCGTATCGGTGGGCCGCGGCGGCCGGTGCGTTCGTGTTCGCGATGTACGCCGCGACCCTCGCGCGCACCACCGCGTTCTGGGACACCAGCGAGTACATCGCCACCGCCTGGATGATGGGCGTGCCCCATCCGCCGGGGAATCCGCTCTTCGTCGTGCTGGCCCGCGCCTGGGCGATCCTGCTGGAGCCGACCGGCCTGTCGGTCGCCTTCCGGATCAACCTGTTCAGCGCGTTCATGAGCGCGGCCGCGCACGCGTTCTGGTTCCTCGTCTTCCACCACATCCTCCGATTCTTCTCGGAGGACCGGCGCTTTCGACTCACCGGGGCGTTCGTATCGATCCTCGTGAGCGCGACCGCCTTCTCGGTCTGGAACCAGTCGAACGTCAACGAGAAGGTCTACACCGTCTCGCTGTTCACCATCGCGCTGCTCACCTGGCTCATCTTCCGGTGGCAGGAGCGGATCGGGAAGGGGAAGGACGACAACCTGCTCGTCCTGATCGTGTTCGTGCTCGCGCTGTCCGTCGGGAACCACCTCATGGCGTTCCTGGCGGCTCCCGCGATCGGGATCTTCGTGCTCCTCTCGAACCCGAAGGCGCTCGCGAACTGGAAGCTGTATCCGGCCGGCGTCGCGGCGGTGCTGCTGGGCCTCTCGATCCATCTCTTCCTGCCGATCCGGGCCGAGCTTGACCCGGTGATCAACGAAGGCGCGCCCGAATGCGAGACGCTGACCGGTGCGCTCGCCTCGGTGGCGACCTACGGACGAGCCGGATGTGAGCAGCTCAACGCGTCGATCACGCGCGAGCAGTACAAGGCGCCCGGACAGGCGGGCCCCGGCCTCACGGGCCCGCGTCAGGCGCCGCCCGCATCGCAGTACCTGAACTACCTCCAGTACTTCGACTGGCAGTGGTCGCGCTCCCTGCAGGGCACGGACACGCTGTTCCCGCCCATGCGGCTGCTGTTCACCATGATCTTCACCGCGCTCGGGGTGTGGGGCGCGATGGAGCACTGGCGCAACGACCGACGAAGTTTCTGGTACATCGCAACGCTGTTCGGGACGCTCTCGGTCGGGCTCGTGTGGTACCTGAACTTCAAGTACGGCTACACGATTCCGGACCCGTTCAACGATCAGGATCTGCACGAGGTTCGAGAACGGGACTACTTCTTCATCGTCAGCTTCTCGGTGTGGGGGCTGTGGGCGGGTCTCGGCATCGCCGCGATCTGGCAGGCGCTCGCCGAGAAGGCGGGCACGCTGATGAAGGCGTCGCCCGTCCTCCTCGTCGCGCTGCTGCCGATGGCCCTGAACGCGTCCTGGGCCACACGGCACTACGACTACGCCGCCCGCGACTGGGCGTACAACCTTCTCCAGAGCGTCGAGCCGTACGGGATCCTCTTCACCAACGGCGACAACGACACCTTCCCGCTCTGGTACCTCCAGGAGGTCGAAGGCATCCGGCGCGACGTCACGGTGATGGTGGTGTCGTACCTGAATACCAACTGGTACCCGAAGCAGCTCCGTGACCTGACGCGGCCGTGCCCCGATGGCGTGGACCCCCTCGAGGACCCGACGCGAATCGTCTGCCAGCGTCCCTACGAGCCGGACGGGCGGGCGGTGTACACGGCGGACCCGTCGTCGGTGACGGAGGGCACCGCGCTCGAACTCGCGGCACCGGTGACACCGCCGACGCAGAGCGCGTTCGCAGGGTTCAGCGACGCCGCGATCGACTCCGTCGCGGGGGAGATGTTCAACTCCGGACCCAACCCCACGACCGTGGACCTCGGACTCGTCCAGGCCACGCTTCCGCCCGGGATCCTGATTCAGCCGTGGCACCGCTTCGCGCTGTCGGTCATCGCCAACTCGATCGGCGAGCGACCGATCTACTTCGCGAGCAGCGGTGGCGCGTCCTCCACTCTCGGCCTGGACGGCTACAACGTTCGGCACGGCCTCGCGTTCAAGCTCTATCCCGGCAACCCGGCGTCGGACACGACGGGACGCATCGAGGCGATGCCGCCCCGCGGAGATTTCACGCCGTACACCGGCTTCTGGGTGGACATGACCCGCACCGAGCGGCTCATGGAAGAGGTCTTCGTGCATCGCGGGAACATCCCCGACTGGGACCACTGGCCCGACCACTCCACCGTCGGCATCCCGAACTACTACGCCTGGGCGTATCTCGGCCTCATCCAGGGTGCCGCCAATCGGAACGACGCCGAGTCGCTCGATCGCTGGCGCATCAAGGCCGAGGATTGGACCGCGCTCGGGCGGACGGTGTCGCGATGACCGGCGAGTCGTGGGTGAAGGTCGCGTCCTTCTCGGCCCGCTACCTCGCCGAGGTCTGGCTCGAGGCGCTCGACGCCGAAGGCATCCCGTTCCGCACACGAGGCGAGGAGTCGGGAATCTGGGGTCCGGGATTCGCGGGCCCGACGAGTCGTGGGTTCGAGATCCTGGTGCTGGAGCGCGACGTCGACGCGGCCGAGACGCTGCTCGCCTTCGAGGAGGGGGAAGAGGGCGCGGTGAAGCGCTGAGCTTCAGCTCCGCTCCACGAGTCTCAGCGCCCCGGGCCCCGCCGGCACGGACCGGAACATCGAGGGCCCCGACAGCCCCTCGCGCCTGAGTTCGAGGATCGCGTCGAACACCTCGGGGCAGGCATCCACGATGTCTCCACGGGTCACCAGCAGGACCTGCTCGAAGTCGGACCCGATCTCGCGCCTCAACCACTCGACCGTACGGATCCGGATCGGCTCGTCGAGCCGGTCGAAGGGTTCGCCGAGGATGAACGGTGGTGTGGCGGTGCCGGCCCTCGCGGCCAGCGTCCGCACCGCCGCGATCCGGATCGCGACGAAGGCCGCCGCGAGGTCCTCCTCCGCCACGGGATGGAGCACCCCCTCCACGCTGAAGAGCTCCAGTCGCCCGCTCTCCGTCCAGGAGATCGACAGGATGCGACCGGCGGTCATTCGCCCGAGGATGCGTGCCGCCCGATCGAGGAGAAGCGCCCTCGCCTCCCGCCGCATCGTGCGCGCGGTGTCGGCCAGCGCGACGTCGGCGGCCGACCAGACCTCGGGGTCCAGCGCCGCCGGCACGTTCGCGCCCCGCGGCGCCCGGGCACCGTGCGGGCCCGCCAGGTCCGTGAGCCGGCCCCGAAGCTCCTCCATCTCGTAGACCCGCGACCGGGCCACCTCGACCCGTTCGGCGAGCGTCTCCGTCTCGGCGTGCATCCGGAGCGCACGGCGCTCCAGGTCGCGGAGCCGATCGGGCTTGTTCTCGAGCTGTTCGCGCCGGCGACGCCACCAGCTCCCGTCCTGTACCACGTCCTCCCACTCGTCGCGCAGGAGGTCCTGCACGGCGGGAAGGTGGTCCGCGAGCGGGCGCCGACAGGTCGGGCATGTCGCATCCCCCCCCTCGGTGTCCAGCTCCGCCAGGCGGGACTTCAGTTCGCGGGCACGATCCCGGAACGTCTGCAGGTGGGTCTCCGCGTCCTGCCGCTCGCGAAGCCACTCCATGGTGGCCACCTCGAGGTCGCCCGACACCTCGGCGTCGTCGGCGCGCAGCGACCGCAACTCCGCTTCCAGCGCGTCGAGCTCCTCGGTCGCCCCCTCGAGCTCCCGGATCCTCGCGAGCACGGCCTCCGGCTCGACGCCGGCACGATCGGCATCGGGATCGACGCCGCGAAGCCGGCCGAGTTGGGCCCGCGCGGCCTCCACGCGGGCGAGCCCCTCGAGCATCGCCAGCGCCCGTGCGCCGGCGGTGACCACGGCCTCCGCCCTGTCGAGGTCACCGCCGTGCTCGAGCGAGGCGCGCAGGTCGGCGGGCAGGCGACTCAGCACGGGGTCGGGGACCCGTGGGAGCGTGGACACCGTCACCCCGGGACCACCGGAGAGCATTCGATGGGCGAGGCGTCGGAGACGGCCGTCGCCGCCCACGACCGCCACCAGACCAGCGGGCAGATCCACGGAGATCGGCCCGATGCCCGTCATGGCCTCGCCGTGGACGGAGACGATCCTCACGGCGTTCGCGCCCCCGTCCGGCCCCGGCCCCCGCCACCTGAGCCCATGACCCGACGAAGGAGCGCCACCACGCGGTCGTCTGGCGCGTCCAGGGAGGTGGTCACGCGATCGATGAGCGGGGTCCGGTCCATCTCCGGCACCGGCGTGCCCGTGAGTTCGATCGAGAAGTGCAGCGCGCGATCGACGAGCGAGGCCAGGAACGTGGGATCGAGCCCGCGCAGATCGTCCGGGTGGGTCCCCTGCAGCCGAATCCGGACGATCTTCTCCTCGATACCACCCGGCACCTCCCGGACCACCTCCTCGAGCCTCGCCTGGAGCCCCGCCGGGTCGCCCACGGGCACGTGCGTGGGTGCCAGCGCCACGACCGGGCGTCCGGGGACCGGGACGAAGGTGACCTCGCCCGCCTCCAGATCGGCGAGCACGAAGCCCTTCTCCTCGGCGGCTTCGTCCCACGGCGACACGCCTACCCGCTCGACGGCGCCGGAGTACACGACACCGTCGCGCACCCGGCGGAACGTGTGGTGCCCGCCCAGGGCCACGTAGTCCCAGCGGTCGTGTTCGATCGGGATGCCGCCGGCTTCACCGTCGTCCGGTCGGCCGTGCGCGACCACGATGTTCCAGCGCTGACGTGGATCGGGTTCGGGCGCCGGGAGCGGTCGCGTGAGGGCGGACCGGTACGGGAGGAGGATGGCGTGGGTCCGGTGTCGAGGAAGCACCACGGCTCTCGCCCGGCCCGCCGCGGCATCGACGTTCGGGAAGGTGTCGAGGGCGGCGAGTGCGCCAGCGTCCTCCGTGCGCCGTGGCGTGTCGCGTGCGCCCGCGACCATGAGCACCCGGGTCTCCGGCAGCGCCGTTCTGAGCTCGTCCAGGCCGCGCGCCAGCGCCACGAGCGCCCCGGGCGGCGGGTTCGATCGATCGAAGACGTCGCCGGCCACGACCACGAGATCGGGACCCGCCTTCGCGATCGCCTCGATCGCTCGCTGGAACGCCACCGACAGGTCGCGCTCCCGCAGGTTCTGCCCTCGCTCGGCCCGATCGAAGGTTCGATGCCCGAGGTGCAGATCCGAGAGGTGCGCGACGATCATGGGTCCGGGGCGAACTCTGCGATCGAGGGCACCCGAGCGTCGGGGGCGAACGGGTCGATACCGGGGACGCTCCCCGCCGGGGCCAGCTCGTCGATCCCTCGCACCGGTTCGTCGGGGGCGAACTCGTCGATGGTCGGAATCGCGAGGTACGCCCTGCGCGCCCGTTCCCTCCTTGAACTCTCGAGCATCGCCGCACTCGCCAGACAGAGCAGCGCGAACATGTAGACGCTGAGCGGCGTGAAGCGCGGGAGCAGCACCATGCCGACGATCAACACGCCGAGCGTCGCCCCGAACAGCGCGGGCCCGCCGACCGGGCGCCTCCGGCCGGGCCATCGCCGCCCGTCCGCGCCGCGGAGGTGCGCCTGGATCCCCCCGAGGACGAGGCCGAACCCGTACATCGGCGCCGCCGCGAACACGACCAGCGTGGTGCCTCGCGACACCAGGAGGTCGGGGAGCTGATCCGAGAGCGACCACAGCAGAGCCAGAATGCCCGCGAGAAACAACGCGAGGGCCGCGACGAGCCAGCGCCAGGTACGGGGCGCCTCCGGGCTGGCCGGACGTGACACGATTCCGGCCGACAGGCCGCCCAGCTGGACCATCAGCACGAGTGTGAGGGCCGACATCAGGCCGTTCGACGAATAGAGCAGGAGCCCGAGCGCCATCTCCGCCGACACCGCGCATCCCATGCCGAGGAGGAAGGGCGGCAGCCCCTCCATGGTGCGGGATCCGGTCATGCCGGAACCAGCGATCTGTAGGCACCCGCGAGGTAGACCAGCGGCTCGACCGCAGGATCGGCGTCGCAGCCGAGCACCTCGCCGACCACGATGGTGTGATCGCCGGCGTCGTGGAGCTGGGCGACGCGGCAGTCGAGCCACGCGGCGGCGCGCTGCAGCACGGGGCTCCCGGTGGCCTCCGTGCGGTACCGCACCTCGTCGAAGCGGTCACTGGGGTCGACCAGGGCGAAGCGGACCGACAGGTCGACCGAGTCGGCGGCGAGCACGTTCACGGCGAAGTGCTCACCGGCCACGACGACGTCGTGCGACCGCGATCCCTTCCCGATACAGACGAGCAGATACAGCGGCTCGAGCGAGACGGAGGTGAGCGAACTCGCGGTGAGCCCCCACGGCTGACCGTCCGCGTCGCAGGTGGTCACCACCGTGACGCCCGTCGGGAAACGTCCGATCACCCTTCGGTACTCCATCGCGTCGGGACGACTCAAGCCTGATGCTCCGATCTTGGACCGCGCGGGTCCGCGGCTTAGGTTCACACTGATTGTCCACCCCTCGGATCGGGGCGTTCCAACCCCGATCCCGGGGGCGTGCGGAACAGGCGATTTCCCAGGCGAACTCCCCGGTGAACCCCCACGCGAACCCCGTGAGATTCAAGGCCTTATCCGGGATCACGGGGACCGTGATCATATGCGCGCTCTCGGCGTGCGACAACGTCGAGTTCGGCGGCTTCCAGCTCGACCTCGTACCCCCTCCGGAGACCGCCGCCGACACGGCGTCCGCCTCTGCGGGCGAGACCGTCGCGGCGGAGCCGGAGATCGTGCTGCCGGACGGCCCGATCCTCTACATGGGCTCGCGCAGCGGGGGACGTGTCTCCGTGCGACCCGTCGCGGAGATCACGGATGCGGGTCTTCGCCCCCTCGACCCCGAGCGGACCCCGGGGTTCGGAGAGGCCTTCGCCAGGCGAGACCTCGCACCCGGCACGCCGCTCACGCTCTTCGCCGAGGGCGTCCGCGCCGGGACGCTTCGGATCGACGCGGTGGAGACGAGCCTCACAGACGGATTCTGCCGCGCGACACCCGTCGCGTCGGGCGGTGCCGAACTCGTGCAGGGTGCCTGGAGCGCGACGCGGTTCCTGGCGATCGAGCAGGGGGCGGTCGAACAGGGGATGGTCGACGCCGTCGGGTTCCAGCCGTACCAGGCGGTCGAAGACACGTACGAGCAGCGCGTGTCGGGCCTGGATCTTGCGCAGTCGGCGCTGATGCAGACCGGTGCGCGGTGGCCGCCGTCCGTTCTCGAGACGCGGGCCGACATGCAGGCCATCCCGCTGGACGGCGACCCGACCGGCGCGTTCGCGGCGACCTTCATGTTCGAGGACCGGCTCGCCATCGGCGAGCCCGAGTCGCCGGCCGCGTACAGCATGATGATTCTCGGCATCGGCGGCCCGGAGCGGTACTCGCTCGACTACATCTGGTACCGCCGGGCTTCCGAAGGCGGCAAGGCGGCGGCGCGCTTCTACGAGCAGTTCGACTGGGACGGCGACGGCCAGTCGGAGATCCTCCTCGAGGTGCTCGGCGCCGACAGCCGATGGGTGGCGGCGCTCGACCGCGGGAACGACGGCTGGACGAGCGTGTTCGAGACCGACTGCTCGTGACCGTACGCTCGACGCGGGAGGCGCGCTCCTCGCTCCTCCTCGTGACCGGGCTGCTGTGCGCGGTCCTCGCGTCGGGGGCGTCGGGATGCACGGACGCGAGGGACCTCGGCCCGAACGGCGCAGACGCTCCCGCATCCGTCGGGGAGGCCCCCTTCGGCGCTCCGATGCTCCGGGTCGATGCCGCCGGCGACACGCTCCGGCTGGACGCGCCACCCGAACGGATCGTGGCGCTCGTCCCCTCCGTCACGCGCGTGATCGCCGAGCTCGGCGAGTCGGGCCGACTGGTCGGTCGCACCCGGTACGACACCGCCACGGCGGTCGCGCACCTGCCATCGGTGGGTGCCGGCATGGGTCCGGACTACGAGGCGCTGGTCGCACTCCGGGCGGACCTCGTCGTGTACTTCGTCGGCACGTCGGATCCCGAAACGCCGGCCCAGCTGGAACGTCTCGGCCTCCGCCGGTTCGGTGTACGGCCCAACGACCTCGACGACGTGGCGGAGCTCTACGAAACGTTCGGTGCGATCGTGGGGCGCCCCGAACGGGCGGGTGACCTGGCCGCCGCGCTCCGGGCCACCCTGGACTCGGTACGCGTCGCCACCCGGCAGGCCGCCGCCCCGGGCGAGATCGGCGTGACGTACCTCCTCGACGGCGACCCGCCCTGGGCCGCGGGTCCGGGCACCTACATCGGACAGCTCGTCGAGCTGGCGGGGGGTACGCTTCTTCCCGCCGACCTGCCGCCTCTGTACACGCAGATTTCCCCCGAGGGCCTGATCCGAGCGGACATCGACGTGGTCGTGCTGTCGGCCAACGCGGACATCGATGCCCGCATCGCCGAGGGACGCCGGCTCGAGCGCGTTCCGGCGTGGGTCGAGCTGCCCGGCCCCGCGGTGCGCGACGCCGCGTGGGTGATCGCCCGGGCTCTCCATCCGGGCCTCCAGCGCAGCCCGGACGGCGGTCCGGAATGACGGCCCGGGCGCGGGTGCTGCTCCTCGCGCTGCTCCCGATCCTGGCTCTCGCGATCGGGGTGATGCTGGGAGCACAGCCCCTGTCTCCCGGGGAGGTGCTGGCCGCCTTCTCGGGCTCGGCGGACCCCGCAACGCGCACGATCGTCGTCGACTTCCGTCTGCCACGTGTGCTGCTGGCACTCGTGCTGGGCGGAGGCCTGGCCGTGGCCGGCGCGACGTTCCAGGCGCTCCTTCGGAATCCCCTCGCTGAACCCTACATCCTCGGCGTCTCGGGCGGCGCCGCCGTCGGGGCCGTCGCGGTCCTCGCGCTCGGGCTCACCTCGCTCGGGAGCTGGTCGCTCCCGCTCGCCGCGCTCGGGGGCGCGCTGCTCGCGATCGTCCTGGTCTTCCGCGTGGCGTCCGTGGGGGGTCGCGGAAGTCACATCGACGTCCGCGTCCTGCTGCTCGCCGGGGTCGTGGTCGGCGCGTTCTTCAGCGCAGTGATCGCGCTGATCCTGGCGGTCTCGAGCGCGCGCGTGGTCCAGACGGCGGTGTACTGGATGATGGGCAGCCTGATCACGTCCGACTGGAGTGACGTCGTGGTCGCGACGACCTACACGCTGCCCGCCGTCGCCGTTCTTCTCTCCCGCGCCCGCGCCCTGAACGCGATCTCCGTCGGTGAGGAGTCGGCACTGTACCTCGGCGTCGACGTCGAGCGGGTGAAGTGGACCGCCCTGCTCATCGCGTCGCTGATCACCGCCGCCGGCGTGGCGGTCGCCGGCATCATCGGATTCGTCGGTCTCGTCGTCCCGCACATGCTCCGACTGGCCATCGGGGCCGACCACCGGACGCTTCTTCCGCTCTCCTTTCTCGTCGGCGGTGCATTCCTTGCGCTTGCCGACGTCGTGGCGCGCACCGCGATGCCGGGTACCGAGATCCCGATCGGGGTCGTCACCGCCTTCGTCGGCGTGCCCATATTCCTCGTCCTGCTGCGCCGGACCGCGGCATGAGGATCCACGGTCGCGGTCTCAACGTGACGTACGCCGGCGCCACCCGCCGCGCGCTCGACGGCGTCGACATCGACGTCCCGTCCGGAGCCTTCCACGCGGTGCTCGGCCCCAACGGGTCCGGCAAGTCGACCCTCATGCGCGCGCTTCTGGGGGTTCAGCCCCTCGAGTCCGGGAGCGTACAGCTCGGCGACCGCGCACTCGGCGCGTGGAGCCGCCGCGACCTCGCGCGCCACGTCGCGGCCGTCGCCCAGTCGGAGGCGATGCCCTTTCCGATGACGGTCCGTCAGCTGGTCTCGATGGGCCGCTACGCCCACCTCGGCGCCCTTCAGCAGGAGCGCCCCGAGGATCTGGACGCGGTGCACGACGCGCTCGAGCGGTGCGACGCCACGGGCCTTTCGGACCGGGCGGTCCAGACGCTGTCCGGCGGCGAGCTGCAGCGGGTCCGGGTCGCTCGGGCCCTCGCGCAGCAGCCGCACGCGCTGGTGCTCGACGAGCCCACGGCGTCGCTGGACGTCGGGCACGAGATGGGTGTCCTCGAACTGCTCCGAGGAGCCGCCGAGTGCGGCATCACCGTGCTCTGGATCACGCACCATCTGGATCTCGCCGCCCGGTACGCAGAGCGGATCCTGCTGCTGCGCGAGGGTCGGGTCGGCGCCGTCGGGACACCCGACGAGGTCATGACGGCCGACAATCTGTCGGAGGTCTATGGCTGGCCGATCGCCGTGAGTCGCGACCCCGCCACC
This sequence comes from Longimicrobiales bacterium, assembly GCA_028284495.1. Taxonomy (GTDB): domain Bacteria; phylum Gemmatimonadota; class Gemmatimonadetes; order Longimicrobiales; family Gaopeijiaceae; genus Gaopeijia. The sequence goes on from JANQRP010000038.1 coordinate 128,664, forward strand.
GGTACGCCGCGCGTCACCGCCCTCGAGAGCGATCGCGCCCGGAGTGGCGACCCCCGCCACGACTCGGGCCCCGACTCGGACCACGACTCGGGCCGCGGGTAGGATCGCGATCCACCTCGCTGGCCTCGCCGTGCAGCTGGACGTAGCTCTCCATCCGGCTCGGCGTGATACGGCCCGCATCCAGCGCCGCCCGGACGGCGCACCCCGGCTCGTGGACGTGCGTGCAGCCGCGGAACCGGCACTCGCCGAGATAGGGCTCGAACTCGGGGAAGCAGACGTCCAGGTCGGACGCGGGCACCCCCCAGACACCCACGTCGCCGAACCCCGGCGTGTCCGCCACGCGGCCTCCACCGCGCAACGACAGGATCCGGGCGGTCGAGGTGGTGTGACGCCCTCGCGCCAGCTTGCGTGAGAGCTCGCCGGTCTCGAGCTCGAGCGACGGGTCGAGGGCGTTGAGGATCGACGACTTTCCCACCCCGGACGGGCCCACCATGCAGCTCGTCCCCTCCCGCACGACCTCCGCGAGCTCGTCCAGGCCGTCACCCCTCACCGCGCTCACGGCCCAGGTCCGGTAGCCGATCGAAGGGTAGAGGCCGAGGAAGCGCGCGGCCGACGCCTCGGCACCGTCGAGATCCATCTTGTTCACCACCACCTGCGCCTCGATGTCGCTTGCCTCCGCGATCACCAGAAGGCGATCGACGGTGTCCATCCGCGGATCCGGCTCGACCGCCGCGACCACCGCGAACATCCGGTCGATGTTCGCGGCCACCACCTTCGCATCACGGTCCTGGACGCCCCGCCGCACGATCTGACCGTCGCGCGCGGCGACCTCGTCGATCACCCAGGCTTCCTCGCCGGAGGACACCCCGGCCGGCTCGACGCGCACACGGTCGCCGATCACCACGCGGTCCCCGGTCCTCACCTCCTGCTTGAGCCGACCGCGGAGTGTGGCGTCCACCGTCGACCCGTCATCGAGACGGACCTGGTATCGCCCTCCCTCGACTCGCCACACCCAGCCGTTGGCGTCGCTCATGCCGTCGGTCCGACGACGGGCCCGGAGCGGACGACGCGGGTGGATACGACGATGCCCCGGGAGCGGACTACCACTCCCGGGGCATCGAGACCCTCCGAAGGGATGCGGTCGCCCGCACCCTCGGGGTGCATCACGCCGCGAACGACTCCAGCGCCGCGCCCTTCGCACCCTCGCGGAGACGTCTGAGCGCGCGATCGCGCAGCTGACGGATTCGCTCCCGGGTGACGCCGAGCATGTTCCCGATCTCCTCGAGCGTGTGCTCGCGCTCGCCCTCGAGCCCGAAGTAGAGACGCAGCACCTTGGCGTCCCGCGGCTCGAGCGTCGTGAGCGCGTCGCTGATCATCTCGGTGAGGAGGCGATCCTCGACCTCGATCTCCGGCTCGGCGGCCTCCTCGGTGATGAACCGCTCGACGAGCTGCGAGTCCTCGGAATCGCCGATCGGCGCGTCGAGACGAATCTCGGCGGCGTTCAGCGTCTGCAGCGACTCGACCAGCTCCGGCGTCAGGTCCGTGGCCTTCGCCAGCTGCTCGGACGTCGGGTCCTTTCCGAGCTCCTGCTTGAGGCGCTCCTTCTCGCGGAAGATCCGCGCGAGGTCGCTGGCCCGGTTGAGGGGCACCCGCACGGCACGGCCGTGGTTCGCCAGCGACGCGAGAATCGCCTGCCGGATCCACCAGACCGCGTACGAGATGAACTTCACGCCCTGCTCGGGATCGAACTTCCGGGCGGCGGTCACCAGGCCGACGTTGCCCTCCTGGATGAGGTCCGTCAGCGAGACGCCGCGGTTCTGATACTTCTTCGCCACCGAGATCACGAAGCGCAGGTTGGCGCGCGCCAGCTCCTGGACCGCCTCCTCGTCCCCGTTCTGAGCGCGCGCACCCAGCTCCTTCTCCTTCTCGGGCGTGATCAGTTCGTGCCGCGAAACGTCGCGGAGGTACTGATCCAGTGCGGTCTTCTCGTCGAGGGTCGCGTCGAATCCGGTCAGCGGATTCTTCTTGCGGCCCCTGCGCGTCGACGTCTTGCGCGCGGTGCTCTTGCGCGTGGTCTTCCTGCTCTTGCTCGCCATCGATCTATCTCCTCCACCGGGTGCGTCGGTGGTCGGGAATCCGGCGGGCCTGCCCGCCGCAATACCTTCTGTAAAATGCAGAGCCCTGAAACCTGCTCGGCCAGGACAAAAAAATCAACAGCCCGTGAGGCAGACGTCGCGCCATCGATCGTCCCGGCTCGCCCCGACACTGCGTCGTCGTCGAGCCGCTTCCTCACTCGGGTCCTCCGTACCAGCGAGTGCTGCAGGAAGGACTCCGGCTGCGACCGATTCGTAAACCACCCCCCGGCGCGGGTTCCTCACCTCGGGGCCCATGGTGGGGCATCGGACCGGGCAGCGCCATGGCGGGATCCGGCGAGGTGGCGAAAGGGGCGTCGCGATGCCGCGGCCGTCTCGTCGTTTTCGGGCCGATCCCGGCATTGATCCGGCCGTCCCCGGCGGGTAGCATCCGGGCATGGCCGAACCGACGAAGATGCTCCGCGACCCACTCTGGAACACCATCCGTCTGTCGCCCGTGGCCCTCGCCATCGTCGATACACCGGCCTTCCAGCGTCTGCGCTACATTCGCCAGCTCGGCTTCGCCCACCTCGTCTACCCGGGCGCCACGCATACCCGGTTCGATCATGCGCTCGGCGTCTACCACCTGGCCCGCACCGCGCTGGATCGGCTGGGCGAGACGTCGAGGGCCCCCGACGAGGCGTGGCGGGACGCGGACCTGATCCCCTACGCGGCGCTCCTCCACGACATCGGTCACTACGCGTACTCGCACGCTCTCGAGGAGCTCGAGGCGGACCGGATTCCCGCCGACCACGAGGAGGTGAGCGGCCACTTCTTCCAGCTCGGGCCGATGCGCGAGGCACTGACCCCGCTCGGCGAGGGCGCCGTGGCCCGGCTCCACGATCTCATTCGCGGTCGGAGCAACCTCCCGCTCAGGGGGCTCGTCAGCGGAAGTCTCGACCTCGACAAGATGGAGTACCTCCGCCGGGACGCATACTTCTGCGGCGTTCCGTTCGGCGACGTGGACGTCGATCGCCTCCTGGCCGGGCTTCGACTCCTCGAGGATCCCGATACGGGGGAATGGGAGATCGGGGTTCACGAAAAGGCGATCGCGGCCCTCGAGTCACTCCTCTTCGCGAAGTACCAGATGTTCCGCAACGTCTACTGGCACCACGGCGTCCGCGCCGCCACCTGCCTGTACAAGCGGATCGTCGACGACGCGGTCGCGTCCGGGATCATCGACTCGGACGAGCTGATCGGACCGACCGACGAGGAACTCCTCTACGAGATCGCGCGGCGGGCGCTCGAGGTGGACTCCGCCGTGGCCGACCGACTCTCGGCTCGGTGGATTCCCGCGCTCCGCAACCGGCGCCTGCCCAAGCGTGCGCTCGAGCTGACCGCCGCCGACCTCGAGGGCGCCACGCTGGCCCCCTGGATCCTCGGCGACGACGCGGACGAGCGCCGCAGGGTCGAGGACGAGCTCGCGCTCGGGCTCGGGCTTCACCCGGGCGAGGTGATGGTGGACTTCCCGGTGAAGTCTCGGATGTTCTCGCTCGACGTGCTCGTGCGTCGGAGGAGCGGGAGCGTCCAGCGACTTGGCGCCGAGGGGCTCAGGGGCGTGCTCGATCTCCCACGGGTGGGCGAGGAGCTCTACCGCACGGCGCGGGTGCTCCGGGTCTATACCTTCGAGCGTCGCGGTGTCGCTCCGTCGTACTGGACCGATCGGCTTCTGGAGCCCGCGCCCGCGTCGGGCTGACCACGGGCCGGGTGCAGGGGGCCCGCAGCAAGTGGTCGAATCGATCGTTGCGCGGATCGGACGGCCCGCCGTATCGTGGGCGTCCCGCCCGAACAAACAGCGAAGAAACCAGATCCGGTCCGTGTCCGACCCCGATACCTCGTCCGCCTCGGCATCCAACGCCAGCGTCGGCCGCGAACCACCCCTCCGCGGCTGGGTCCGCGAGCATGCCGAGAACCGGCCGGGCGTCTACCGCATGTACGCGGCCGACGGCCGGATCCTCTACGTCGGGAAGTCGGTCCGCGTGCGGACGCGGCTGCTCTCGTACTTCCGCGCCGAGCCCGGCGAGAAGCCCGCGGAGCTGATCCGCGAGACCGCCCGCATCCGGTGGGACTACATCCCCGACGAATTCGGATCGCTCGTGCGGGAGATGCGGCTCATCCAGCGTCGCCGACCGAAGTACAACGTCCAGCACAAGCGGAAGCGGGCCTACGCATTCGTGAAGATCACCGCGGAGCGCGCGCCCCGCGTGCTCCCGGTGTCGGCGGTCTCGGACGACCGCGCGCTCTACTACGGTCCGTTCCCCCGGGTGGGTCGGGTCTCGCAGACCATCCGCGACCTCGCCCACTCGCTGGGTCTTCGCGACTGTGCCGGGGCGACGCCGATCCACTTCGCGGACCAGCTCGACATCTTCGGCTTGGCCGACCGGACACCCCTCTGCATGCGCGCGGAGCTCGGTTCCTGCATGGGCCCCTGCGCCGGGCTCGTGTCGGCGCGGGACTATCTCCGACGCCTCGACGAGGCGCGCCGCTTCCTCGAGAACCGCAGTCGGACCCCGCTTCACCGCATCCAGGCGCGCATGGAGGAGGCCGCAGGTCGCCTCGATTTCGAGTACGCCGCCATTCTACGGGACCGACTCGAGCGACTCCGCATCTTCCAGGAGGAACTCACGGCGTTCCGAGGGCACGTCGAGAGTCTCCGGTTCATCTACCGTGCCCGCGGGCACGGCGGTCGGGACCGCCTCTACCTGATCCGCGCCGGTCGGATTCGGGACCACCTGCCCGTCCCGGCCGGCCTGGACGCGATGGCGAGGGCCCGCGCTCGGATCGCCGACGCCTTCGAGGGTCCCGACCCGGGTCCGGGCGCACTGTCGGCTCACGACGCCGCCGAGGTTCTGCTCGTCGCGCGGTACTTCAGACTCCGACAGGAGGAGCTGGTCAGGACGCTGAAGCCTGAGTCGGTCCTCGCCCTCCTCCGGCGAGAGTTGACGCCGGCCGCGGACTCGATCTTCGACGTGGAGCCGGTGGAAGCAGCCTGAGGTCGGTCCCGGGACTCGTCACGACCGACAGAGTTCGGGGCCGATCGTGGGGGTGGGGTCGGCGGTCAGCGACGATCCCAGTCCCAGATCCCGTATCGCACGTCCTTCGGAACGGGATGGCCGACCTGCTTCAGGGTCAGGACGATGCTCCCGCGGTGATGGCTCTCGTGCGCCACGAAGTAGGCGAGCGTCGCGGCGAGGCCCTTCCGGAAGCCTCGTCGTTTCGGAGCGCCCGCTGCCACGTCCGCGAGGAAGGTGGCCACCCGATCCTCCGATGTCTCGAGCGCCCGAATCACCTCGTCCTTCGAGGGCGTCCGGGACGGAGCATCCTTCGAGGCGAACTTTCGCAAGCCTTCCGCGAGGTCCTTCGCGCGCTTCTCCAGATGGTAAAACCGCACGTCGTGCAGGTGGGCGAACTGCCGGCCCACGTCGCGCCCGCCCCGCGCGGAGAGTGTCGCGGTCCACCCCTCGTCCGGCACGGCGTCGATGAGCATCCGGTTGATCCGCCCGTTCGTGCGCCAGGCCTCGACGACTTCGGCTGCGTCCACCAGTGCCTCCCGGATCGGACCGCGGAAACCCGGCGGTCAGGCCTCCAACTCGGCCCCCGCCATGCTCAGGATACGTTCGAACTCCTTCTTCTGCACCGGCTGGACGGAGAGCCGGGAGTTGTTCACCAGGACCATGTCGGAGAGGGTCTTCATCTCCTTCACCTCGGGAAGCCCGACCTGCCGGTCGAACTTCTGAACGAACTCGACGTCGACGAGCCACCACCGCGGATCGTCCTCGTCCGACTTCTCGTCGAAGTATCGGTTCTTCGGATCGAACTGCGTCGGATCCGGATACGCTTCACGAACGACCCTCGCCACCCCCACCACGGCCGAGGGCGTCTGGCGTGAGTGGTAGTAGAGCACGAGGTCGCCCTCGGCCATCTCCTGCATGTTGTTCCGCGCCTGGTAGTTGCGGATACCGTCCCACATCGTCCGACCGTCCTTCCGGAGATCGTCGATGGAGTAGACGTCGGCCTCGGACTTCATGAGCCAGTACCTGGTCGCCATGGATCGGTGGTTCGGGGGGAGCCGCGCACAACGGCCCGGGGATCGCGTCTCGGTGTGCCGATGGACATACCAGTGAGGACGGGGGCGGGTCCATGTCGCCCTGGGACAGATCGCGGCTCGGCGTTGAACCATCCTTGCGCGGGATCCGCTACCGGGTACATACTGTATTGGTCTATCGATACACTATAACACTCATACACCCACGGCCCCGCCCTTGTTCGACGGAATCGATCCCCGTGCTCCGACGCCGATCTACGAGCAGATCGCCGCACGCGTTCGCGTGGCGGTGGCCTCGGGTCAGTTGAGCGCCGGAGACGCACTCCCGTCCGTCCGCTCGCTCGCCGGCGAGCTCCGCATCAACCCGGCGACCGTCGCGCAGGCGTACCGCGCGCTCGAGGCCGACGGGTTCGTCGAGAAGCGGCACGGTCAGGGCACCTTCATCAACGAGCTGCCGGTGATGACACGAGAGGACGAGCGCAGACGTCGCTCCATCGAGATCGCCCGGGCCGCCCTGGCAGAGGCCGCCCGACTCGGGCTGACGGGCGACGAGGTCCTCGACGCCGTGGCCGACGAGGTCCGTTCCGACCGGTCCGCCGCCTCGGAGGTACCGTCGTGAGCCATGCGATTGAACTGGACGACCTCACGTGGCGCTCGGGGGGCGAGTTCACACTCGACCGCCTGTCGATCCGGGTGCCACAGGGGTCCATCTACGGGTTCCTCGGACCCAACGGGGCGGGCAAGTCGACGACCATTCGCCTCCTCATGGGGATGATGAGGCCGCACGGCGGCAGGATCCGGATGCTCGACGGTCGAGTGCCTCGCGACCTTCCGGATGTGCTGCAGCGGGTCGGGTACGTCCCCGAGCGGCCACACCTCTTTCCCCAGCTGACCGTCAAGGAGGCGATCGACTATCACGCCGCCTTCTACCGAAGCTGGGATGCGCTCTGGGCTACCGAACTCGTGGAGCGCCTCGATCTTCGACCGGATCAGCGCATCAGACGGATGTCGAAGGGGCAGACGGGCAAGCTGATGATCCTCCTGGCCCTCGCGGTGCGCCCGTATCTCCTCGTTCTGGACGAACCGACGGACGGTCTCGATCCGGTCATCCGGCGTGACATCATGACCACGGTTCTCGACTACGTGGCCGAAACGGAGGCCACGATCTTCATCTCCTCGCACCTGGTCCACGAGCTCGAGCGGTTCTGCGACTGGGTCGGCGTGGTGGACGACGGGCGGCTCATCACCGAGCTGCCCGTCCAGGATTTCAAGAACGGGATCAAGCGCCTGCGGCTCGAGAACGCGTCCGACGCTCTGCTGCAGCGGCCACCGTTCTCACTGCTCGATCGGCTGCCCGCCAACGGCATCCGATCGTGCGAGGAGTGGGTGGTGCAGGGGTGGGAGCAGCCGCATCGGCAGCTTCTCGAGCGGGAGGGAGTCATGGTGCGCGAAGTCGTCGATCTCGACCTCGAGGAGGGCTTCGTCGAGCTCCTCCGATCGACTCGACTTCAGCGCGCGAGGGAGGATCGATAGATGGGAATCCAGATGCTCAAGCTGCACTGGCGCGCGGCGAGATGGCCCATGCTGCCGGTGCTGGTGGCTGCCTTCGGTCTCCCGCTCATGGCGGGGTCGGCGGCATGGGGCGCCACGTACTCGGTAGACCATCTCTCGGCGAGCGGTGCAGTCGCCGTGACCGACGGTGCCGCGGTCTTCGGACTCACGTTCGCCATCGTTGCGGCGATCGCCGGCTCGATCCTCGGCATCTCGGCGTGGAGCTGGGATCACCGACAGGACCACGTGTATGCGCTGTCTCTTCCGGTCCCCAGGTGGAAGTACTCCGCGCTCAAGTTCGGAGGCGGCACGATCCTGGTCGGCGCGACCACCGCGCTGTTCGCGCTCGGAGCGACGACGTCCTCCCTCCTGGCCAATCTTCCGGCAGGGCTTCGCGCGTACCCTGGTGCGCTCTCGCTTCACTTCCTCATCGCGACGCAGACCGCCTTCGCGCTTCTCTTCGCCCTCGCTTCCGGCACGATGCGCACCGCCACCATCGTCCTGGGATGCGTGATGGGCCTTGCGATCTTCGGCGTGCCCCTGCTCGACTTCCTCGGCAACTTCTGGTCGCCGCTCGGCGACTTCGACCTGGTGCGGTTCGCCTACGCCACCCTCGTGGAGAACGACGGTCCGCTGTCGATCTTCGCCGGAAACTGGATGCTGTTCGATGTCTGACGGGGCCGGCCGGTGGTGGTCGTGGGCCCTCATCTCGTGGGCCGTTCTGGCGTCCGGACTGGAGGGTCAGGTGCCTTCGGCGAGTAACTACCTGCTCTCACCGGACGAGCGGGCGCGGCTCGAGGCCGACCTCGCGGATGTCGAGGCCCGCCTCGCCGAGGTCCAGGCCCTGGAGTTCGAGATGCGCGAGGCGGCGACCCTTCGACCCGGCAACGTCGGACCCGATCACGTCCGCCGTGACGTCGGCCCGGTCGAGATCCGGGGCCCGCGTCACCTGTTGCCGGCCGCGGCGGGCGCCGCGACGCATGCGCTCGGGCAGTTCCGCGGATTGAGCGACGCCGACGGAGCTCTGACGGCGCTACGCATCGACATCCATGACGCCGGGGAGGTCGAGAGCCTGGCCCCGCCCTACGCCGGCGGCTCCGGGACCGCCGTCCTGGTGGCGACCGCCGAAGACGTCCGGGCGCTGGTCGACCACGCCGTGCGGCGGCACGTACTCGAGGCGATCCCCCAGCCGCTCGTCCCATGGTCCGGGGGATGGGGGTGGGACTCGGCGTTCCGACCGGACGACGGGGTCCGTCTGATGGTGCAGTCGACGAATCGCGACGGCATCGCCTGTCTTCAGCGCCGCGACCTCGAGGCGTGCGCCGGCTACCTCGCCCTCTCCTATGACGGATCGACCGAGTCCAAGCTGGCGCTGCTGGAGTACCACTACCCCGCGAGTGCCTTCCTCCCACCGACGCCCGTGAGCGAGACGCCCCGGACCGATGATCTCCTGGGCCGATGCGTGTTCGAGCAGCGTCGGAGGGGAACCCCCGACGCCAGAGGCACCTGTCTCGCGGACCTCGCCTCCCGGGAGTACGCGACGCTGGGTCTGCTGCCTTCCCATCCGTCGGCCCGAGCGTCACTCGTGGCGCACGCGCTCCAGCTCGGCGGTGATGGCGCCCTGACGCGCCTCATGCGACGTCCGGATGGCGGCTCCGTCGGCGCACACCTCGCCGTTGTCGCGGGCACGTCCGAGGCCGAACTCGTCAGATCGTGGCAGGAGGACGTCTCGGGCCGAACCGGCGTCTTCCGCTCCGAGGGTGGCGAGCGGCCGGGGCCGGCGTCTCTCTTCTGGGCCGGCGGCCTGGCGCTGCTCGCTCTGCGGTCCACCCGTTGGAGGCTCGGCTGATGCCGATGCGCTCAATCCTGCGAGCGGCCGTGAGCGGCTGGTCGGTCGCGTTCGTGCTCGGGCTGTTCTCGATGGTCACCCTCGTCGTGAGACTGAGCGGAGCCGACGCAGGCCGCGTCGAGGAACGGACGGTCCGTCCGCTCGTCGAGGCCCGATCCGCGGCATTCCGGGAAGGGAGTGACATCGCGACGCGACTGTTCATGGACGAGTTCGTGCGTACGGTGGCCCCCGCGGTGGTGGCCGAACACGCTGCGGGACGCGGGCCGAGCATGAGCTGGCCCGAGCAGATGGATCCGGGAGCGGCGGGTCGCGATTCGATCGAGTCTGCGCTCCGCCAGGTCGACCTGCGGCGGCAGACGTCTCGCGGGATCGCCGTGGGTCTCCATGTGGTGGAGTACGGCGCGAGGTTTCAGCCGTCGCTCCGCGGCAGTGCTCTCCTGGGAGAGCACGACGGCGTCCCCTACTGCGTTGCGATCGATCACGTCCCTGATCTCGAGGCCCGGGTCGCGGAGTTCGGCGACCGTGCGATTCCGCTCAACGGGTTTCTGTCGGCTGCGAGACGCCGACATGCCCAGCCCGATGCCGCAGCGGACCTCGCGCACCCTCTCCGTAGCGACCTGCTGGACGGATGTACGTTCCCCCACCGGTTCGGCATGCCGGGCCACCACGTGCGGGCCTGGATCGCTGGCCGTGGCGTCGGCAGGGTGGAGGCCCTGCTTCGCAGCCCATCGCTCGCGTCGATGAAGGAGCTGCGCTTCGCCGATGGCGTGGAGCTCGACGTGCTCCTGAGGGGGGGCTACGACTTCGGGTCCCGTCTGCTCCGCGCCTGCCGCTCCGGGAACCGGGCGGAGTGCCAGCGTCTGATCCTCCCCGACGGTGCGGCGCCCGGGTCGGGTCGATCCGATACCGGTATTTCGGTGGTCACCGGCTTCCACGACGTGCTGCTGGGCCACCTCGAGAGTCGATTCGGACCGGAGGCGTTCGAGGCTTTCTGGGCGTCGGATGAACCAATCGACGTGGCGTTCCGGACCGCCTTCGGGGTCCACCCGGCCGACTTCGTGCAGGCGCACGCGACCCGTGTGGGCGGCGAGCTCCGTGCCGGACCCCTGCCGGGATGGGCGACCCTCGGAGCGGCCCTCCTCCTGATGGTGGGGGCGCTCGCGATCGGCACGCGATCGGCGCTACGCCGATGTCTCGCATGAGCACTGCAGCCGGAGTAGTCCGGCCGACTCTGCAGCCGGCGGCGGACGTCGCCCGGAGTGCTCTGCTGTTCGGGTGCCTGATGGCCGTCGGCGGATGCTCGGGAGAGGCGACCCCCGGCGCGGTCGGTAGCGAACGTCCGGGGCAGCTCACCGTGTGGACCCTCACGGGACCCGACCTCGAGCTCGGCGAGTTCGAGGGCGGTGGGGATCAGACGTTCGACCTGGTCGCAGGTGTCGCGCTGCTGGGGGAGGACCGGATCGCGGTCGTGGACCAGGGCTCGGCGGACGTGCGCGTCTACGACGGCACGGGTTCGCTGGTCGAGACGTTCGGCGGCGAGGGGGACGGGCCCGGAGAGTTCCGGGCGCCCGCGGACATCCGGGTTCTGGGCGGCGACTCGATCCAGGTCCTCGACGCCTGGGACCAGCGCGTGACCCTGCTCACCCCGGACTTCGGCTACGTCCGTGAGTTCGCCGCGGTGAGCCCTCTCGCGGGCCGTTATCTGCTTGAGGGTACGGTGGCGGAAGCCGAGCGACACGCCGCCCTCGCCGTCCTCGCTGGCCGACCCTTCCCGGTGGCGCGCACCGGCTTCCGGCTGGCGACGCTGTCCGCGGACGGTCGCGTCTGGATCCGGGAGCGCCTCGCGACCGAAGCCGCGCCGGCGCTGTGGTTCGTGCTCGGTCCGGACGGCACGCCGATCCGGGCCGTCGAGGTGCCGCACCGGTTCCGACCGATGTACCTCCGAGACGACCTGGTGATCGGGCGCTGGCGCGGCGAGTACGACGTGCACTACGTCCGTTGGTATCGGCTCGAGAGCGCGGGCCGCACGACGGCAGCCCCCGACTGGCTCACGGGGCCGGCCTCGGACACACCGGCCCCGCCCATGCCCGACTCGGTCCGGCGCGGGCTCCAGTCGATCGTCCGAAACGCGGCGACGATGCAGGAGGTCTACTACTCGAACCAGCGCTCCTACTCGACCCGGGTGGACTCGCTGATGACCGCGGGCGATCGCGAACTCCCCGAGGGCCTCGGGATGGACGTGCTGCATGCGACCGCCCGCGGCTGGTCGATGATCCTGACGTCGGCTGGCCACGCGGGCATGTGTGCCCTGCGATATGGCCGTGACGGGCCTCAGGCGCTCCGATCCGGAGCGGTGATCTGTACGAACTGATTCCCTCGACCAAGCGACGAAATCGCACCCCGCGCCCCCCGTCGCCGAGACTACGTCAGCCCGCCAGCGCGCGAACCACCCCGACGGCCAGGCCGCCCAGCACCAGCCCGAGGGGCCCCACCCGCCCACTCAGCAGGGCACCACCGGCCGCCACGAACACCACCACCGAGGGCGGGTCCGGGATGGCGGGCGGCACGAGCGTCAGCGCAACGCCGATCAGAGAGCCCGCCACGACCGCGCTGACGCCGCGGAGGGCGGCCTTGATCCCCGCGACCTCGCGCAACCGGGCGAACCGCGGCGCCACGAAGAGCACGGCGGCGAAGGCCGGCACATAGATCCCGACCGTGGCCAGCGTCGCGCCCGGCACCCCGGCGGCCGCGAACCCGACGAAGGCGGCGAGCGTGCTGATCGGGCCGGGGACGGCCTGGGTGATCGCGACCCCGTCCAGGAACTGTCCCGCGGTCAGCCAGGCGTACTCCTCCACGGCGATCGGCTGGAGCAGGACGACGAGGGTGTACCCTCCCCCGAAGAGCACGGCCCCGATCCCGAGATGGACGATACCCACGAGCGCCCAGGCCGGGAGACCAGCCAGCACGGATGCGGCGCCGCTCTGCGTGATCGGAAGTAACGGTAACGGTACCGTAGCAGTGAGCGACCCCGGGCCCCGCCCCCTTCGCGATGCCGCCCAGGTCACCACGCCCCCGAGCAGCATGACCGGCACGACCCACCCCCCGTAGAGCACCGCCACCGCCACGCCCACCGCGGCCAGCGCGACCTCCAGACCGCCGGTGACCGCCGCCCGACCGAGCTTCACTCCCGCGCGGAGGATGATCGCGAGTACGACCGGCTTGATCGTGGCGAGCACGGGGTCGACGGCGGGGAGGGCGCCGTACGAGAAGTAGAGCGCGGAGAGCCCCGTGACCATCAGGAAGGCCGGCCCGAGGAACGTGAGCCCGGTCACGAGCGCCCCGGGCACGCCCCGCGTGGCGTACCCGACGTGGATCGCCATCTCGCTGGAGTTGGGGCCGGGCAGGAGGTTCGTGACCCCCATCAACTCGAGAAACTCCTCCCGTGTCAGCCAGCCGCGCTTCTCGACGACCTCCTCGAGCATGAGCGCAAGGTGGGCATTGGGCCCGCCGAACCCCAGGAGAGCGAGACGCAGGAAGACCGCGAAGAGTTCGCCGTGCGTCGGCGCAGCCTCGGGCGCCCCGATGCCATCCGGGCCCGGCATGTCGCCCGGGGTCAGCCCTTCGGGCCGGCGGCCTTCACTCCGTCGGACACGCGGTCGGCGTACTGGGCGAAATTGTCGCGAAACATCGTCGCGAGCTTCGCGGCCTGGGCATCGTACGCATCCGCGTCGGCCCAGGTGCTCCGGGGCTGCAGCACCTCGGCCGGCACCCCGGGAACGCTGACGGGCACTGCGAGGCCGAACACCGGGTCGGCCACGGTGTCGATGGCGTCCAGCCGCCCCGCGAGCGCGGCCCGGACCATGGCGCGCGTATGGGCGAGCTTCATGCGTGACCCGACCCCGTACGGCCCACCCGTCCACCCGGTGTTCACGAGCCAGACCCCGGCCTCGTGGCGCTCGAGGCGCTCACCCAGCATCTCCGCGTACGCACTCGGGTGGAGCGGAAGGAAGGGCGCGCCGAAGCAGGCGCTGAACGTCGCGCGGGGTTCGGTCACGCCGCGCTCGGTGCCCGCGACCTTGGCGGTGTAGCCCGAGAGGAAGTGGTACTGCGCCTGATCGGGCGTGAGCCGCGCGATCGGAGGCAGGACCCCGAAGGCGTCCGCCGTGAGGAAGACCACGTTCCGGGGGTGTCCGCCCCGGCTCGGTGTCACCGCGTTCGGGATGAACTCGATCGGGTACGAGGCACGAGTGTTCTGCGTGATCGTGGCGTCGTCGTAGTCGATCGAGCCGTCGGCGCGAAGGATCACGTTCTCGAGGATCGTCCCGAACCGCCGCGTGGCGTTGAAGATCTCGGGCTCGCCCTCGGGGGAAAGCCGGATTGTCTTCGCGTAGCAGCCACCCTCGAAGTTGAAGACGCCGTCGTCGCTCCAGCCGTGCTCGTCGTCACCGATGAGTCCGCGCTCGGTATCCGCCGAAAGCGTGGTCTTGCCCGTCCCCGACAGACCGAAGAAGAGCGCCACGTCTCCTCCGTCGCCGACGTTGGCCGAGCAGTGCATCGGAAGCACTCCCTGGTCCGGCAGCCGGTAGTTGAGCGCGCCGAAGATCGACTTCTTGATCTCGCCGGCGTACCGGGTGCCGCAGATCAGGACCACCCCCTCGGCGAAGTTCACGACGACCGCCGTCGTCGAACGCGTGCCGTGTCGCTCGGGGTCCGCCTCCATCTCAGGCGCGTGAAGCACGGTGAAGTCGGGCTCCATCCCCTCCAGCTCGGACGGATCCGGGCGGAGGAACATGTTGTACGCGAACAGGTTGTGCCACGCGCTGGGGGTCACGACCCGCACACCGATCGCGTGGTCCGGATCGGCACCGGCACGGGCGTCCCGAACGAAGAGCTCCCGCTGGTTCAGGTACGCCACGATGTCGTCCCTCAGCGCGTCGTAGTGAGCCGGTGCGATCGGAACGTTCACGCTCCCCCAGTCCACCACCTCCGCGCAGCCGGGCTCCTTCACCGTGAACTTGTCGTTGGGCGACCGGCCGGTATGGGGCGCCGTCTCGGTCCGGAATCCGCCGTCGGCGGCCAGCCGGCCCTCACCGCGGCGCACGGCCGCTTCGATGAGCTCGGCGGCGGAGAGGTTCCAGTGCACCGCCTTCTGCGGGTCGAGCCCGTGTGTCGAAAGTCCGGCGGTCGCCACGGCAGCCCCAGTCACGTTGGAGGGATTCGTCATGCGTCGGGTCCATGTCGTACGCCCCCGAGCCGTCTCAGGACGCCTCGGAGCGGATTGAGGGAAGACCCCAAGTTTGTTCAATCCGGCTCCGGACGTCCACCGTGGAGAAGGCCTCCGCCCGCCACCGGGCCCCGGCCGTCCGGGCCGTCAGCCGCCGAGCTTCAGCCGGTCGTTGACCGATGCGCGAGCCTGCACATCGACCGAGGCGACCGTCGCGAGGTTCAGGATCTCCTGCTGGCTCGCCCCCCGCTGGAGGACGTGCACCGGACGATCCATCCCCATCAGCACGGGACCGATCACCTCGGCACGACCGAGTCGATCGAGGAGCTTGTACGCGACGTTCGCGGCCGAGAGGCGGGGGAACACCAGCACGTTCGCCGTTCCCGAGAGGTTCGAGAACGGGTAGACCTCCTTGAGCTTCCGCGGGTCCACCGCGGTGTCGGCCTGCATCTCCCCGTCGATCTCGAGCTCGGGCTCGAGCTCGCGGACGCGCCGGACCGCCTCCGCCACCTTCGCAGCCTCCGGGTGACGGACCGACCCGAAGTTCGAGAAGGACACCATCGCGATCCGTGGCCGAATCCCCAGCTCCGAGACGAACTGTGCGGAGAGGAGCGCGATGTCCGCGAGTGCCTCCGCGTCCGGCTCGATGTTCACGGTGGTATCAGCGAAGAACAGCAGCTCGCGGTTCGGGAACGCGATCATGTACAGCCCCGCGACGCGACGCACGCCGTCCGCCGTGCCGATGACTTCGAGAGCCGGCCGAAGGACCTCGGGGTAGTTCGCCTCGATCCCGGCCACCACGGCGTCGGCCTGGCCGTCGCGGACCATGCCGCACGCGAAGTAGATCGGCTTGTACATGTTCCAGCGGGACTCGGCCATAGTGAGCCCCTTCCGGGCACGACGCCGGAAGAGTTCCTCCGCGAAGTCGTAGCGGTGCTCACCGTCCTGGGCCGCGTAGTGGACCTCGACCCCGTCCAGCGAGACGCCCATCGCCTCGGCCTTCTCCGCCACGCGCGGGGGTCGGCCGAGCAGCACGGGTCGGCACACGCCCTCCTCCACCATCTGCGCCGCGGCACGAATGATCGTGACGTTGTGCCCCTCCGGAAACACGATGCGCGCGGGACGCCGACGAGCACGCTGTGTCATCCATCGGATGACCTCGCGGCCCGGGCCGAGCGACGCGCGGAGTCGATCGCGGTACTCGTCGAGGTCGATCTCCTGCCGCGATATGCCGGACTCCATGGCGGCGGCGGCCACGGCGGGTGCCACGTGGAAGAGCACCCGGTTGTCGAACGGCTTTGGAATGAGGTAGTTCCGCCCGAAGTGGATGTTCTCCCCGCCGTACGCGTCGACCACGTTCTCCGGCACGTCGGCGCGGGCCAGCTCGGCGAGCGCCCGTGTGGCCGCCATCATCATCTCGGGGTTCACGCCCCGCGCACGCACGTCCAGCGCACCGCGGAAGATGAACGGGAAACCAAGGACGTTGTTGACCTGGTTGGGGTAGTCGGACCGCCCGGTCGCGATGATCGCGTCGTCGCGCTCGGCCATCACGTCCTCGGGCCGGATCTCGGGGTCGGGATTGGCGAGCGCGAACACGATCGGGTCGGAGGCCATCGAGGCCACCATGTCCCGAGTGACCACTCCGGCCACCGACAGGCCGATGAAGACGTCCGCACCCTCGATGGCCTCCGCCAGCGTCCGAGCACCGCCCGCGTGGTTCGCGTAGGCCGCCTTGTAGGGGTCGATCGCCTCGGAGCGGTTCGGGTAGATCACGCCCTTGGAATCACACAGCACGATGTTCTCGCGGGTGACGCCGAGCCGACAGAAGTGATTGGCGGTGGCGATCGCCGACGCCCCCGCGCCGGAGAACACGACCTTCACCTTCGCGATCTCCTTCCCGGCCAGTTCGAGCGCGTTGATCAGTGCGGCACCGCCGATGATCGCCGTCCCGTGCTGGTCGTCGTGGAAGACGGGAATGTCCAGCTCCTCCTTGAGCCGCTCCTCGATCTCGAAGCAGTCGGGCGCCGAGATGTCTTCCAGATTGATGCCACCCACGGTAGGCTCGAGCATCCTGCAGAAGGAGATCACCTCCTCGGCGGTCGGGGCGTCGATCTCGAGATCGAACACGTCGATGCCCGCGAACTTCTTGAAGAGCACGCCCTTTCCTTCCATCACCGGCTTCGAGGCCGCCGGCCCGATGTCGCCAAGTCCGAGGACGGCGGTCCCGTTCGAGACCACGGCGACGAGGTTTCCGCGCGCCGTGTACCTGAAGACGTCATCGGGCCTGGCGTGGATCTCGCGGCACGGTTCGGCGACACCCGGCGAGTACGCGAGCGAGAGGTCCCTCGACGTCGCGACCGGCTTGGTCGGGACGATCTCGACCTTGCCGGGGCGGGGATGTTCGTGATACGACAGCGCGTCGCGGCGGTCGTCGGACATGTATGGAACGGCTCCGTCTGTTGGGCCGGGTCTTTGCGGGGTGGAGTCGGGTAGACTACCACCCGCCACCCCAACGTCGAAATCCCCGAGGCATGCCCATACGCGCGCTCACGCCGCTGGACCTCCACCTCCGGATCGCGTTGTCGGTCGTGGCCGTCGTGATGGCCGCGCCCCCCGGCTCGCTGGCGGGTGCCCAGACCGATGCCCGGGCGATCGCTCCGCCCGATGTCGGCGCCGTCAACGGCTGCCCGCGCGGCACGATCACGGAGATCGAGGTGCGGAACGGCACGGTGGTGGCGGAGGACGAGATCCCCGACGGGGTACTCGGCTGGGGTCCTCGGCTCGCGAACCGGGTGCACATCCGGACGCGACGCGGCTTCCTCCGCTCCGAGCTCCTGGTGACGGAGGGCGACTGCTACGACCCCTTCCTGATCGAGGACTCCGAGCGGATCATCCGGCGGTACGGCTTCATCTCGTCGGTCGAGGTCTTCGCCGTCCGGATCGACGAGGGCGAGGAGGACGAATCCGCCCGCTGGCGCGTCGTCGTGGAGACGAGCGACGAGTGGTCGACGCGCGTCGAAATTACCGCGGAGTTCGACAACGGCCTCGATCTCCGGAGCGCCGCCCTCGCCGAGACGAACCTGCTCGGGCGCGGGATGACCGTCCGCGGCTTTCTGCTCGAGGACGACGCCGCACGCCTTCTGGGGGCACAGTTCGCGACACCGCGACTGCTGGGGTCACGCGCCAACCTCGGGCTGAGTTTCGGGACCACCCGGATCGGCGAATTCCGGTCGGTCGAAGTGGCCTTCCCCTTCGTCGGCGAGGTCGGAACCTGGGCGTGGCAGCTCGGCGCCTCGGACGCGGAGGACTACTTCGCGTACGCGTTCGGTGAGACGGGGTCACCCTCGTTCGCGCTCCTTCCCACCCGTGACCGGAGCGTCAGCGCGACGGTCGCACGGAGGTTCGGAAACCCCGGCTCGCTCAGCATCGTGGGTGTGAATCTGGCTCGCGAGACGCTCGACTTCCCGGGCTACCCGGAGACGGTCGACATCGTCGAGGGGCGTGCGTTCGACGAGACCGAGACGGCGCGGCCGGAGGTGGCCGAGGAGCTCCGTGGCCAGACCCGCTTCGGGGCCGGCACCCGTGTGAGCCTGCTCCTCGGACAACGCAACATCGACTTCGTCCAGCGCACCGGACTCGACGCCCTCCGCGGCGTCCAGGACGTGGAGGTGGGAACCGACATCTCGCTCTCGCTGGGGCGCACGGTCCGCGGGGGCGGCGGCGATCGTGACGTTTCCGACATGTTCGTCCGGCTCCGCTACTACGGCGCGACGGCACCGGCGCCGTGGGTCGTCGTGTCGAACATCTCGCTCGAGGGCCGGCAGCTCTTCTTCGATCCGTCCGCCGACCGGAGCGGGTGGAGGGACGTCCTCGCGGAGTTCGACCTCCTCGCGTACTGGCAGCCGGCGTCGCTCCCGAGGCACACGCTTCTGGCCCGTCTGTCCGGCGCGGGCGGATGGTCCGTCGATCTCCCCTACCAGTTGACGCTGGGGGGGAGGCGCGGCGTCCGTGGCTTCGACTCCGCCGACCTCCCGGGCGGTCGGAGGGTCGTGCTGACGCTGGAGGACCGCGTGTACTTCGGGTGGCCGTTCCGAGAGACGTTCGATCTGGGTGCGACGCTCTTCGCCGACGTCGGCCGAATCTGGCCGGGCAACGTGCCGTTCGGTGTAGACTCGGGGTGGCGCGGGACGGTCGGCGCCGGACTCCGGTTCGGCTTCCCGACGGGGTCTCGAGGCGTCGTTCGCCTGGACCTGGCGCACGCCGTCGGACCCGAGGCGGGTCGCAACGGGCTGATTCTCAGGATCGCGGCGGTCGATCTGATCGGTCTCGCCGGCGGGCTCGCGGACACGCAGCTCGTGCGCAGCATCCGCATCGGAACCGGCGTCGATCGGTTCACCCCCGCCCGATGAGCCTCCTCGCCCCGGAGCGCCTCGACGCGCAGGAACTCATCGACGCCACGGGGCACGATCTCGCGGAGCTCCGGGAGTCGCTCCGACAGGTGGCGCGCGTGGATCGGCTGCTGGGTGGCGAGAGGGGCGTGCGCCGGGCGCTGGCCGAGGTGCTCGCCCCGGTCCTCGCCGAGCCGGCGGACGCCGGCGTCGACGGCTTCACCCTGCTCGACGTCGGTGCGGGCATCGGAGAGGTCGCGGACAGGCTCGCCGCGTGGCTGCGGGGGAGGGTCGGCGGACCGGTCCGCGCGCTGGCGGTCGACGCCCACCCGGACGTGGTCGCGGTCGGTCGCGCCGAAACACCGGGGCTCCAATGGATCCGAGCCGACGGACGCCGCCTCCCGCTCCCCGACCGATCCGTCGACGTGGTCGTGTGCGTTCTGACCCTCCACCACTTCGACCGCCGTGGCGCCCTCCGCCTCCTGTCCGAGATGGCGCGGGTAGCGCGCCACCGCGTCATCCTCAGCGACCTCGAACGCTCGCGCGCCCACTGGCTCGGCGCGCGCGTCCTCGCCGCCACCCTCTGGAGCGGAAATCGCCTCACCCGCGCCGACGCGCCGATGTCCGTACTCCGTGGGTGGACGCGCCCCGAGCTTGAAGGGCTCCTCACGGAGGCCGGGCTGGTGGACGTGCGCGTGCGACGCCACCTCCCGTGGAGGCTGGTGGCCTCGGCGGGCCCGCCACCGCCGGGGTCGGACCGGCGATGAGTGCGCTTCCGACGCTGGTGGTGGGCGGCGGACCGGCGGGGTCCGTCACGGCGCTGCTCCTGGCCCGCGCCGGGCGACCCGTCGTGCTCATCGACCGCCGAAGCTTTCCCCGGGCCAAGCCCTGCGGCGAGTGCGCGAACCCCGGTACGGTGGAGCACCTCCGCACGCTCGACCTCGCGGAGCTCGTGGAGCTTCAGCGACCCGGCCGACTCGAAGGCTGGGAGCTACGCGGCCCCCGCGGCAGGACGTGGCGAGTCAGGTTCCCGGACGACGTGCGCACGTGGACCGTGGATCGCACGAGCTTCGACCACGCGCTCCTGGAGGCCGCAGCCGTCGCGGGAGCGGACGTGCGGACCGGCGTCACCTTCGAGGGTCTCGCATCGCTCGATGAAGCCGGCGGGCGGGCCCGAGTACGCGCCGGGGGGTCCACGTCGAGCGTCCGCTTCGGCCGGTTGGTCGGAGCCGACGGACTCCACTCCCGCGTCCGCGCCGAGCTCCACCTCGACGCGGTCGGGGCGACCCGGAAGGCCGGCGTCGCCCTGCACGTTCGCGGCGTGGACCGGCCGCCGGGATGGGGCGCCCTCGATCTCGATCGCGACCTCACCATCGGCCTGTCGCCCCTCGACCCCGAGGGCGACCGGTGGACGCTCGTCGTGGTGACCCGGGGCGGCGTGCGGCCGCCCACCGGCGCTCGGCAGGCGATCGTGGCGGCGACGCGCCGGCTTCCGGGCGTGGCGACGGCCACGGCCGCCTCGGACGTCCTCGGCTGCGGGCCGTTCGATCGTCCCGTCGAGCGACCGTGGCGTCCGGGGGCGGTGCTCGTGGGCGACGCGGCGGGCTATTTCGACCCCGTGACCGGCCAAGGGATCGGTCGAGCCATCGGGTCGGCCCGACTTGCCGCCGACGCCCTCCTCGCCGGAGGCGGCCCGCGCGATCTGGCCGTCTACGCCCGCCGACTCCGGGCGGCTCGGCGGGGCGGCGTCCGGGTTCAGCGGCTGATCGACGCCGCGCTCCGACGGCCTGCGCTGCTCGCGAGGCTCCTTCCCGCCCTGCACCGGTCGGGTGCACTCTCCGACCTCGTGGCGGTCACGGGCGATCACCTCCCCCCCGGTGCACTCGCCGACCCCGCCCGCTGGCTCGCATGGACCCGGGAAGCGATCATCAGATCCGGCTCCTCCTCGACCCCCCCGGCCCACAACCCGTGCGCACCGTAGACGAACACGTCGCCCTGGCTCCCGCGGACCTGTGCTACCGCATCGCGGCCGACGTCGAGCGTTGGCCGGACCACCTGTCCCACTACCGCTGGGTCCGATTCGATCGGAAGGACGGATTCGCTGAAGGCATCGTCGAGATGTCCGCGAATCGGCCCTTCGGCCCGCTGAACTGGCCGACCTGGTGGCGGAGCGAGATGACGCACGACGAGGTCGACCGCACGGTTCGGTATCACCACGTCGGGGGGATCACCACCGGCATGGACGTCTGGTGGTCCGTGAACCCCCTCGACGATCAGCGCACCCGCATGCGCATCGTCCACGAGTGGGACGGCCCTGGGTGGCCGCTCATCTCGGGCATCGCCGCCGAACTCGTGATCGGGCCGATCTTCGTGAAGGGCATCGCGTCCAGGACGCTCGCCGGTCTGGCCGCCGCGGCCGAAGCGGCCGCGAGGGCGGGGAGCTCGGACGCCCCGTGAGTCGGCGTCGCGTCGTCATCACCGGCGTCGGACCGATCACCGCCGCCGGCATCGGTCGTGACGCGTTCCTCGAAGGGCTTCGGCGCGCCCGATCCACCGTCCGCGAGATCGATCGGTTCGACGCGAGCCCGTTCCGGTCCCGCATCGCGGCACAGATCGAGGACTTCGTGCCTACCGACTTCATGACCGACAAGCGCGCGGGGCGCCTCGAGCGCTTCGGGCAGTTCGCGGTGGCGTCGTCACGGATGGCGCTGGAGGACGCCGGCCTCGAGCCGTCCCGCGTCGACCCCGCCCGCGCCGCCATCCACATGGGCTCGGCGCTCGGTGGCCTCGCGAACGCCCAAATCCAGTTCGCCAACTTCCTCACGCGCGGCGTGCGGGCCGTCGATCCGCGCGTGGCCACCAGCGCGTTCTGCGGTGCGGCGAGTTGCGAGGCGGCCATCGAGTTCGACTTCCACGGCCCGAACTCCACCAACGCGATGAGCTGCGCCTCGGGCACGATCGCGGTGGGCGAGGCGTTCCGGCTGATCCGCGACGACATGGCCGACGTCGCGCTCGCCGGGGGCGTCGAGGCGCCGCTGGGTCCGCTCTCCTTCGGTGCCTTCGCAATCATCCGGGCGCTCTCCTCGCGGAACGACGATCCGGAAACCGCCTGCCGGCCGTTCGACGCGGATCGCGACGGGTTCGTCATGGGCGAGGGGGCCGCGACGCTCGTGCTCGAGACGCTCGATAGCGCTCGCGCGCGGGGAGCCCGCATCTACGCCGAGGTGGTCGGCTACGGCACGACCAACGACGGGTACGGCATGGTCGCTCCCCGCCCCGAGGGCACCCAGGCCGCGGCCGCCATGCGCGGCGCTCTCCGAATGGCGGGTCGGGAGCCGGGCGACGTCCGCGTCGTGAACGCCCATGGCTCGTCCACCCCGCTCAACGACGGAACGGAGTCGCGCGTGATCCGGGCCGTGCTCGGGGATGCCGCCGATGAGGTCGCCGTGATCGGAACGAAGCCGTACCACGGGCACGCGCTCGGTGCCTCGGGCGCGATCGAGGCGGTCGTCTCCTGCCTCTCGCTCGAGACCGGCTGGTTGCCGCCCGTTCTCAACCTGGAGACTCCGGGTGAGGACTGCGACCTCGACTACGTGCGCGGAGAGGGTCGCGCGTCGCCGCCCGCACTCACCCTTTCGAACTCGTTCGGCTTCGGGGGAATCAACGCATGCCTCGCACTGGCACCCCCGGACGCCAAGGCCTGAACTCGTTGACTCCGAATGACATGGCGGAATGTCAAGACTTCTTGACGAACCGCACGGAGTCAGCGGCGGCAAAGGCAGAAAACCTTTGACCTCCAATTTGAACGTTCATACTATCCGAGCAGCCCGTTGAAGGACACTCGCATCCCCCCCTCGGGATGGTCGAGTTCAGGAACGTGGCGCAGCAGAAGCGAGCATCGACCACGTTCGGTGACCCGGACATCGTCCGGGACGGATCGTCACCCCCACCAAGAACGCATGTTTTCATCCTCCCGCGGTCTCGACTCGTTCGATCAGTATCTCCAGGATGTCGAGAAGTACCCCCTGATTCAGGACCCGCTGGAGGAGCGGGCGCTCGCGCGCCGGGCCAGAGAGGGTGACAAGGAAGCGGCCGAGCGGCTGGTCACGGCCAATCTCAGGTTCGTGATCTCGTACGTGAAGAAGTACCAGGGCCGAGGGCTCGGCCTCGCCGAGCTGGTCTGTATCGGGAACGAGGGCCTCCTGAAGGCCGTGAAGAAGTTCGATCCCGAGAAGGGGGTGAAGTTCATCTCGTACGCCGTCTGGTGGATCCGCCAGACCGTGCTCCAGGCGCTCGCCGAGCAGACGCGGTCGGTCCGCATCCCGCTCAACCAGAACTCCAACCTCGCCCGTCTCTCCCGGACGAACACCCAGCTCACTCAGGAGCTCGGCCGCACGCCCACCGACCAGGAGCTGGCGGAGAAGATGGAGGAGCCGCTCGAGACGATCCGTGCGCTTCGACGCGTGGCCGCGAGCGAGCTCTCCCTCGACGCGCCGATCGACAAGAGCGACCGGGACAGTGCCAACTTCGGCGAGCGCTTCGCCGGTGAGGGCGCCGACGAGATCGAGGAGGACATGGAGGCCGTCGCGCGAAGGGAGTTCCTCGAGACGATGTTCGAGGCCTACCTCACCGAGCGCGAGCGGAAGATCCTGTACCTCTACTATGGGCTGGACGATGGCGAGGAGCGCACGCTCGAGGAGATCGGTTCGCTACTCGGCGTGACCCGCGAGCGGATCCGTCAGATCCGCAACCGCGCCTTCGAGAAGCTGCGGGAGAGCCCCCAGGGAGAATCCCTCTCGGGCTTCTGGGGCGAGGAGTAGCGGCGGCACCGCGGGGCGCCCTGCACCCGGCCGCACGTCCCGCCGGAACACCCTCGTCGGTCGCCTCGTAGCACCGACGTCATGCGTCCCGAGCCTGTCCCGAGGCGACCCGAGCGCCGCTCCGTCCTGCCGCAGCGTCGCGCGCGCGCGTTCGTGACGGTCGCCCTGTCCGTCGCGGCGCCCCTCGGTGCGCAGGACGTGCCG
>JANQRP010000007.1 GCA_028284495.1 Longimicrobiales bacterium
CCCGATGTCGACCCTTCCCGAACGCGCCACCCCGCTCGCCGACGCACTCGTCACGCTCCGCCGCGACCTCCACCGCCGTCCCGAGCTCGCCTTCGAGGAGGTCGAGACCGCCGCCCGCATCGTGCGCGAGCTGGAGGCGCTCGGTCTGTCGGCGCGGGCCGGCGTGGGGCGCACCGGCGTGGTCGCCGACATCGGCGAAGGCGCCCCGATCGTGGCGCTCCGGGCGGACATGGACGCCCTGCCGATCCGGGAGGCCACCGATCACGACTTCGCCTCCGAGGTGGACGGCGTGATGCATGCCTGCGGACACGACGCGCACATGGCGGGGCTGGTCGGCGCTGCACGGCTGCTGACCTCGGCCCGGGAGGCGGGCGAGCTCCCGGCGGGGACGGTCCGCCTCATCTTCCAGCCGGCCGAGGAGACGGGCGGTGAGGACGGCGTGAGTGGCGCGCCCCGGATGATCGAGGACGGCGTGCTCAAGGGGGTGCGGGCCATCGCGGGACTCCACGTCGGTGCGCACCTTCCGAGCGGGCGGTTCCTGATCGGCGGCGGCCCGGTGTTCGCGGGTTCGCGGGAGATGGACGTGGTCGTGCGGGGGCGCGCCGCCCACGCGGCCTTCGCTCACGAGGGCGTGGACGCGCTGGCGCTCGCGGCGGAGGCCGTCGCGGCCTGCCAGAGCCTCGTGAGCCGTCGGCTCGCGCCCAGCGAGACGGGGGTCGTGCACTTCGGCACCATCGAGGGCGGTTCGGCGCCGAACATCGTCGCGGACGAGGTGCGTCTTCGCGGAACCATCCGCTACTTCGACGCCGACGTGGGGCGTCGGCTCCGCGAGGGCATCGAGGCGATCTTCGGCGGCCTCGAGGCCCGCGACGCGACGGCCGACGTGGTGTTCTCGCCGCCCTACGTGCCCGTCGTGAACGACGAGGCGCTCGCCGACGCGGTGGCCACCCACTTCGTGGCGGTATTCGGAGCGGACTCGGTGCTCCCCCAGCCCGCGCTGCTCACCGCCGAGGACTTCGGCGCCTATCAGCAGGAGATTCCGGGTGTCTTCTTCTGGCTGGGCGCGGCGTGCGAGCGGCCCCGGCAGCATCACCACCCCGAGTTCGACGTCGACGAGGCGGTACTCCCCCTCGGGGCCGCGGCGCTCGCGGAGGCGGCCACCCTCATGTTGCGCCGATACGCCTGAGGCGGTCCTCTTCAGCCATCCTCTCACGCCCCGCCCCGCCCTTCATGCGTCCGCTCCGCCTGCTGCTGCCCGCCCTCCTCGTCTCCCTCGCCGCCTGCGCGGACACCGCCGGCGACGCCGACCCCCCCGCCTCGGGCGGCGACGCCACGGACCTCTGGCCGACCGCCTGGCGCTACGACGCGACCACCCAACCGACCCGTGCGGAGAACGGCATGGTCGTCTCGACCGACGAACTGGCGAGCGAGGTGGGCGTGGAGGTGCTGCGCGACGGCGGGAACGCCGTGGACGCCGCGATCGCGGTGCAGTTCGCCCTCGCGGTGGTCAATCCCGAGGCGGGCAACATCGGCGGAGGCGGGTTCATGGTGGCGCGCATGGCGGACGGACAGGCCGCCGCGCTCGACTTCCGTGAGCAGGCGCCGGGCGCGGCGACGGCCGACATGTACCTCGACGCCGACGGCAACGTCACCGACGCGTCGGTGGTCGGACACCTCGCCGCCGGCGTGCCCGGCACGGTGATGGGCATGTGGGAGGCGCATCAGCGGTTCGGGACGCTCGACTGGGAGCGGCTGGTTCAACCGGCGGTCGACCTCGCCGAGGGCTTCGAGGTGCGCGACCGCTTCCTCGGCTCTCTTTCCGAGACGATGGTCGAGGCGCTCTCCGCCTTCCCCGCCTCGGCGGCACAGTTCCTGCCCCGCGACGGACAGCCACCGCTGGTCGGCGACACGCTCCGCCAGACGGACCTGGCCGCTACCCTCTCGCGCATCCGCGACGACGGCGTGGACGGCTTCTACGCCGGCGAGACGGCTCGCCTGATCGTCGAGGAGATGCAGCGTGGGGGCGGGATCATGACCGCCGCCGACCTCGCGAACTACACCGCCGCGTGGCGGGACCCCGTCGAGTTCGAGTACGACGGCTACACCATCCTCTCGATGCCGCCGGCGTCATCGGGCGGCGTGACCATGGCCGAGGCGGCCAACATCGTCGAGCCGTGGGACTTCGCGACGTTCGACGACCCGGTGCGCCTGCATCGGACGGTCGAAGCCTTCCGCCGCGCCTACTCCGACCGGAACCACTACCTCGCAGATCCCGACTTCGTGGACATGCCGCTCGACGTGCTCGTGTCGGACGACTACGCGCGGTTCCGCGCGACGACCATCGAGGACACCGCGACCCCCTCCGACCAGGTGGAGCCGGGCGTGACCGCCTACGCCGCATGGAGCCCGATGGCCGACGCGGGCGACGCCGACACCGACGTCGAGCCCACGGGCGCGGACGAGGAGGGGGAGCACACCACCCACTTCTCGATCGTCGACGCGGACGGGAACGCCGTCGCCATCACCACCACGATCAACTCCTGGTACGGCAGCAAGGTCACCGTCACCGGCGCAGGATTCGTGCTCAACAACGAGATGGACGACTTCACGGCGAAGCCCGGCGTGCCCAACCAGTTCGGCCTGGTACAGGGCGAGAACAACGCGATCGCGCCGGGCAAGCGGATGCTCTCCGCGATGACGCCCACCATCGTGCTCGACCCCGCGGGCGAG
Organism: Longimicrobiales bacterium; assembly: GCA_028284495.1. Taxonomy (GTDB): domain Bacteria; phylum Gemmatimonadota; class Gemmatimonadetes; order Longimicrobiales; family Gaopeijiaceae; genus Gaopeijia. Next base: position 2,731 of record JANQRP010000007.1, read on the forward strand.
CTGTTCATGGTGACCGGCACGCCCGGCGGTTCGACCATCATCACGACCGTGTGGCAGACGATCGCGAACGTCGTGGATCTGGGGATGAACGTCAGCCAGGCGGTGCTCGCCCCGCGCTTCCACCACCAGCACCTGCCGGACCAGATCCAGGTCGAGCCCGACGGCTTCTCCGAGGCCACGCTCCAGGCGCTTCGAGATCGCGGCCACACGGTGGTCGTGCGTGGCGGCATCTCCGGTGACGTGCAGGCGATCCGAGTGCTGGCGGATGGCACGCTCGAGGGACAGTCCGACCCGCGTCGGGGCGGGCGCGCCGTCGGTTACTGACGCCGACCCGCCACCCGTCCTACCGCGCGCCGCCCAACCCCTCCCGGTATCGCGCGAGATCGTCGCCGCCACCCGCCGCGAGCGCCTCGGCCGTCGCCTCCGCCTCCGCCGCCTCCTCGGATCGACCCAGATCGCGATAGAGCGCGGCGCGGTTCCGCCATGTGTCGGGATTCGCCGGATTCGCGGCTTCCGCCCGACGAAGCGCCGCCTCCGCCTCCTCCGCGAAGCCGTCGCGCCGGTAGATGCCCGCCGCCTTGTTCCATTCGTTCGAGGTGTCGCCCTCGAGCAGAGGCAGGAGCGCGACGAGACCCGCGCACACGGCGACGGCCGCACGCGTCGCCAGCGCACCCGTGCGCCGATCACGCCACGCGGCCGCGCACCAGGCCGCCCCGGCCCCGACCGAGATCAGAAGCGTCGGGACCAGCAGGATCCGGAGTCGCGCGATGTGGAAGAAGAGGAGGGTGACCACCACGCCCGCGACCAGCGGCAGCCACAGGTGGGCCCGCTCCCGGCGGAGCATCGCAGGCAGCCCCGGCACGGCGAGGACGAGGAGCAGCGCGAAGCCCGGACTCCACCGAAGCACGCTCGAGTACCACGCCTGGTACTCGGGGTTGGCGTACGTGGTGGGCTCCGCGTCGTTGGCGAGAAGCAGCAGCCGACGGCCGGCCAACTGGAGCTCGCGCCCCGGATTCGCCACCACGTGCTCGATCGCGCGGCGCGTGTACCAGCTCGACACCTCTCCGTCCTCCAGCGGGCGGCCCTCCACCTCCTCGGCCAACGCCTTCATCGTCTGGAAGATGTCGCCGTCGAGCGCGGCCGGGAGCGAGTACTGGGCTCGCGCCTCCGGGTTGTGTCCGATGAAGAGGTTGTGGCCGCCCCCCGTGGTGAGCGGCACGAAGGTGCCCGAGGCCGCCGCGTTGATCGCGGTCACCGGGGCGATGCCGAGCGCGGCGCCGGCGAGCAGCGCGCCGGCCATCGCGGCTCGTGTGCGCGGGGCCACGGCGGGGCCCTCCGCACGACGCACCCGCAGCCACGGCAGCGGCAGTGCGAACGCGACCGCGAGCAGGACGTTCGGTCGGAGCGCCGTGGCGAGCCCCAGCGCGAGGCCCGCGGCCGCCCAGCGTGCGTACTCCGCCCAACCTTCGCTCGCTCCGTCGAGGATCGACAGCGCCGTCACGAGCAGCAGCAGCACGAAGGGGACCGGGTTCAGGTCGGTCGAAAAGAAGATGAGCGGACCGTACACGGCGGCAGCCACGCCGGTGGCCCACGCGGCCGTCGTTCCGAAGTGCCGCCACGCGAGTCGCGCGAGGAGCACGCAGGTCAGGCCGTCGGCGAGCGCCCCCACCAGCCGCACTTCCCAGAAGGCGTTCGTCCCGAACACCTCGTAGAGCCCCGCGAGCAGGTACGGGTAGAGCGGGCTGTTGAGGGAGATCGGCCCATCGAACGGCACGAGGTCGCCACCCGCGATGGCCTCGGCGGCGATCAGCAGCGGGAGGTTCCCGCCCAGCGGATTGAAGTAGAGCGGGTCGGCGAGGAGGGCCTGGTTGTGCAGCACGCGGACGAGAAGCGCGAGTACGCCGGTCGCGACCAGAGCGAGGGGGACGGGCGTCGAGGACGAACGGGCCGGGTCGCGCATGGGGCATCTTCGGCGAACATTGGTCCGCGAACAAGCCCGCCCCTGCGCGACCGTCCGCGCCACCCCGCGGCGCACCCCGCACCCCCCGACGCCGTTAGCTTCACCGCATGAAGAACCTCCGCGCCGTCCTCCCCTACTACCGCCCCTACCGCGGTGGACTGATCCTCGGCCTCGTCTGCGTGGCGCTGGCGCAGGGGCTGGGGAACGTGGTGCCGTGGTTCATCAAGCTCGCGATCGATACGCTCGGCGAGCCCGGGGCGGCCGCCGCCGACATCGGCGTCATCGTGGGCGCGATGCTCGGGATCGCGTTGCTGGCCGCGGTCGCTCGGTACGGGATGCGCGAGCTCCTGAACGGCATCTCGCGCCGGATCGAGGTCGACATCCGCGAGGACTTCTTCGCGCATCTGCTCAGGCTCGACGCGTCCTTCTACCTGGAGACGCGCACGGGCGACCTCATGAGCCGCTCGACCAACGACATCCTCGCCGTCCGGCAGGCCGCCGGGCCGGCGCTGATGTACGTCGTGAACGCCATCGTGGGGTTCATCGTGGCGCTGTCGTTCATGGTGGTGATCAGTCCACAGCTCACGCTGTTCGCGCTGGTGCCCCTGCTCGCCCTGCCGCCCGTCGTGCTCGCCTTCGGACGCATGATCCATCGTCGGTTCGAGCAGATTCAGGAGCAGTACGCGACGATGTCCACGATGGTGCAGGAGAACCTCACCGGTCTCCGCATCGTCCGCTCCTACGTGCAGGAGGCGGACCAGCAGCGCCGGTTCGACGAACTCGCCGACGCCTACCGCGACCGCAACATGTCGCTCGCGCGTGCCTCGGGCGCGTTCCATCCCTCGATGGGCCTCATCGCGGGCCTGGGGATGATCATCGTCCTCTGGCTCGGTGGACTTCAGGCGATCGACGGCGTGATCACGCTCGGCGACTACGTGGCGTTCTTCATCTACCTCACGCAGATGATCTGGCCGATGATCGCGCTCGGGTGGGTGACGAACCTGTTCCAGCGCGGCGACGCCTCGATGGGCCGGCTGCTTCGCATCATGGAGCGCGAGCCCGCGGTGCTCGGACCCGGCGATTCGGGGGTCCTCGAGGTGGCCGGGCGGATCGAGTTCCGTGGCGTCCGCTTCCGCTATCCCGGATCCGAGCGCGAGGTTCTGCGCGGCATCGACTTCGTGGCGGAGCCCGGCACCACGACCGCCATCGTCGGCGGGACCGGCACCGGGAAGACCACGCTGATCGAGATGATCCCTCGGATCCACGATCCCACCGAGGGCGAGGTGCTCCTGGACGGTATGCCCCTCACGGAGCTCGACCCCGAGGCGCTTCGGTCGGTCGTCGGAATGGTGCCGCAGGACAGCTTCCTGTTCTCGGAGACGCTCCACACCAACATCGGGCTCGGTCTGGACGATCTCGCGGACGCCGACGCGGAAGACCTCGCCGCGCTCGACACGCGTGTCGAGCGGGCCGCGAAGGTGGCCCAGCTGCACGACCAGATCGTCGAGTTCCCGGACGCCTGGCAGACCCGCCTCGGCGAGCGCGGCATCAATCTGTCCGGCGGCCAGAAACAGCGCGCCACGCTGGCCCGCGCGGTCGCCCGCGACCCCGACATCCTCATCCTCGACGACGCCCTCAGCGCCGTCGACACACGCACCGAATCGAAGATCCTGGCCGATCTCAGGGATGTGATGGCCGAGCGCACGTCGTTCGTCATCTCGCACCGGATCAGCGCGGTGATGCACGCCGACCAGATCCTGGTGCTGGACGACGGTCGAATCGTCGAACGTGGCACGCACGACGATCTCGCCTCCGCGGGTGGGATCTACGCCGACATGCTGCGCCGGCAGACGCTCGAGGAGGAAGTCAGATCCGCTCCTGAAGCCACGCCGGCGTGAGGCCACCGAGGTACTGGGCCAGCAGCGTGAACTGGCCCGTCACGAGCAGGATCCCCAGCAGCACGAGCAGCAGGCCCGAGGCCCGCTCCAGCCACGGAATCCACGGCCGGATCCGCTTCATCGAGTGGAGGAAGCGGTCGAGGGCGAGAGCGGCCACGACGAAGGGGATGGCGAGGCCGGCCGAGTAGGCGAGCAGGAGGCCCATCCCTGCCCAGACGGTGTCCGACGTGCCGGCGAGCGTCAGAATCCCGGCCAGCACCGGACCGATGCAGGGGGTCCAGCCGGCGCCGAACGCCGCCCCCACCGCGAACGTGCCCACGTGCCCTGCGGGGCGGTCCGCCAGCTGCACCCGTCTCTCGCGCAGGAGCGGCATGATCCGGAACACGTCGAGCAGGTGGAGCCCGAGGATCAGGATCACGACCCCGCCGACCTGCGCGATCAGGTCGCGATACGTGAGGAACAGCGCACCGAGGAACGACGCGGACGCCCCGAGCAGCACGAACACCGTGGTGAAGCCCGCGACGAAGAGGCCCGAGTGCAGCAGGATACTGCCCCGGTCCGTCGGCTCCTCCAGCTCTTCCAGCGTCATGCCCGTGACGAAGGAGAGGTAGCTCGGCACGAGCGGGAGCACGCACGGCGAGAGGAACGACAGCAGCCCCGCCGTGACGGCGATGACGACGCCGAGCTCCTGATTCACGCCCGCTCCGGGTCGTCCTCGACGGGGCTCGGGATGGGCGGCGAAGCGTCCGCGTGGCCCGGGCCCGTGGCCAGCCTGCTCGCGTCCCGCAGCTCGGCCGCCCGCCGCCGTGCGCGCCGCCCCTCCATCCACGCCCGTACCGCAGCCACCGATCCGAGCCACGCGAGGATCACCGCCAGCGCCCACCCGGCGATCACCGGGAAGAAGCCGGCGAAGATCGCGATGGGCAGCGTGAGCACGGCCACGAGTCCGAGTACCGTCCGGTCCTCGCGGCCGAGGGGGCGCAGGCCGGCGAGCGCGTCCCCGAAGGTCGAGCCCGCGCGCACGACGTCGGCGAGGCGAAGGCCCGTCCCGGGCACCACACCCGCCCGGAGCTCGCGCTGAATCCGCTCGGACACGGACCCCTCCGGATCGAGCGACGTGGTGGGCGTGATGACTTCGCCCATGCGGCGCTGGGCCGCGGGCAGGTGCCCCGGCAGCACGATCTCGACGGAGGACGCGAGGTCGGCGAGGAACAGCCCCTCCATCTGTCCCCCGAAGTCCGCGTCGAGGACGCCGACGTCCACCTCCCAGTTCCCCAGCAGCGACCACGCGTTCAGGTTGCTCGATCCGACACGGCTCCAGACGCCGTCAGCGACGGCGGTCTTGGCGTGGACCATCGGGCCCTGCCACTCGAACAGTCGCACGCCGGCCTCGAGCAGCCCCCGATACCCGGTCCGCGAGACCGTACCCACCAGCGGCCAGTTGTTGTGCGCAGGGAGCAGGACCCGGACGTCCACGCCGGCCCGAGCGGCCTCCGCGAGCGCGTGCGTGACGGGCTGCGGCGCGACGAAGTACGGGTCGGTGATCCAGATCCGCTCCTGGGCGTGCGCGGCGACGAGCTGAAGCGCCCGGTACACGCGACTGAGCCCGGGCTCGCCCTCGATGAACCACACCGGCGTGCCCTGCGTGCGGTCCTCGGCCATGGCGGGCATCCCCTCGGCGAGCGGCGGACGGGTGGGTCCGCGCGTTTCGGACCAGATTCGCTCGAAGGCGCGTACGGCTGAGCGGGCTGCAGGCCCCCGAATCTCGACCCCGGTGTCGCGCCACGGCGGCTCGGTCTCCGTGCCGGCCCACTCGATCCCGATGCAGAAGCCCCCCGCGAAGGCGAGGTCACCGTCGATGCAGATGAGCTTCCGATGGTCCCGCTGGAAGACCCCGAACGGGTTCTGGACGCGAGGGGGGTTGAAGGCCCGCACGTCGATGCCCGCCTCCCGCATCGGGCGCCAGTATCGACGCGGCGTCGCCCAGCACCCGACCCAGTCGTAGAGCACCCGGACCTCGACGCCCTCGCGCGCCTTCGCGACGAGGGCGTCGCGGAAGCGCCGACCGACCGGATCGTCCCGCAGGATGTAGTTCTCGAAGAGGACGAACTCTCGCGCTTCGCCGATGGCGTCGATCCAGCGATCGAAGGTGTCGGGACCCTCGAACTGGAGCGCGACCTCGTTGCCGTGGATCGCCCGAGTGCCGGTCGCGCGGGACATGGCCGATCGGAGGATCTCGGCGCGGCTCGCGCCTTCCCGCATCCTCACCCGAAGAGCGCGTGGAAGCGGTACGCGAGGAGCTTGTAGGCGAGCTTGGCGACGAGGAAATCGGGCGCGCGAAGGCCCGGCGTGGGCGCGAGCTCGACCACGTCCGCCCCGATCACGTTCCGCTCCTCGAACACGCGTCGAAGGAATCGGAGCGTCCGGTACCAGTCGCCCCCTCCCGGTTCCGGGGTGCCCGTCGACGGCACGAGGGACGGGTCGAAGTAGTCCACGTCGAAGGTGATGTAGACGTCGCCACCGAGTCGCTCCATCGCCTCGTCCATCCAGGCGTCCGACTCCCACATGTCGTCCGCCCAGATGAGGTGCACGCCGTCGTGCGCCCTCGCGACCTCGACCTCCTCCGCGGAAACTCCCCGCAGCCCGACGCCGACCACGTCGGCCAGATCGAGCACCCGCGCCATGGCGGACGCGTGCGAGTGAGGGCTGCCCTCGTACTCCGCCCGCAGGTCCGCGTGCGCGTCGAACTGGAGCACGCTGACGCGCTCACCCCGGTGCGTGGCGTGCGACCGGATGGCGGGCGCGGACACCGCGTGCTCGCCGCCGAGCATCAGCACGAATCGATCACCGGCAGCGGCCAGTACCCGGTCGTGCGCCTCCTTCAGCTCGGCCATAGCGGCGGCGGGGCCGGCACGCGTGAGCTCGAGGGGCGGCAGGGTGTGGACGCCGATCGCGGGTCCGACTTCCGCGCCGAACTCGCGGTCGTAGAGCTCGATGTAGCGCGAGGCGTCGATGATCGCGGCGGGGCCGGCCCGGGTGCCGCCGCCGTAGCTCGTCGTGGCCTCGTAGGGCACGGGCAGGATGACGGCCCGCGCCGTGTCGAAGGCGCCGGCCTCCTCGTCCAGTCCGAGGAACGTCTGCGGGAGGGCCCACTCGAGGTCGCGCAGCCCTCTCGGCACCGCGCCGCGGTGCGGGGCCGGGGGCCTGGCCTCGCGATCGGCGTCGCCCCGTCCGGTGTGGTCGTCCGAGCGTCGGTTCCCCACGGTCAGGCGACCTCGATCGGGCAGAGCAGGCCCTGCTGCGGGAGCGTCACGCCCTTCTCGCGGCACGTGCTGCAGAGCCCCCGGATCTGGAGCCGGGTCCGCGTCGGCCGGAACCCCGCTTCCCGCGCGATGCGCGCCTCGATCGCGGGCATCTCGTCGATCTGGAACTCCTCCACCTTGCCGCACGCCTGGCAGACGAGGTGGGCATGCCCCATCCGGCGGGTCAGGCGATGCTCATAGCGCTTGAAACCCTCGCCGAAGTCGAGCTCCTCCACCAGGCGGCTCTTCACGAGGAGATCGAGCGTGCGGTAGATGGTCGCCTTGCCGAGCTTCTCGCCGCGCTCCCGGAGCGCGTTCTCGAGGTCCTCGACGGACCAGTGTCCCTCCGACGAGAAGAGCGTCTCCGCGACCGCCGCCCTCTGCGCCGTGACCGGCAGGCCCTCCTCACGGAGGAACCGCGCGAAGAGCCGGAGCTGCGAGTCGGCGCTGGGCGTGGCCGTCGTACTCACGGCGTCGCCTCCTGGGGCTCGAGGGTCCCGGCCTCGGTCTCCGCCTCGACCGCGCGGGGTGGCAGGTCCGGGTCGAACAGCTCCTCGTCCACGTCGTCGAACCACGCGGCCAGCACGGCGGGATCCCCTCCGATCTCGAGCTCCGTCGCGTCGCCGAGCTGGATGCCGGAGCGCACCACGACGCCCTGCATCACCCGCGGGAGGCGATCGGCGGGGGCCTCCCCCTCCTCCTCGGTCTGTACGTCGAGATCGAGCCCGCGGCCCGATCGCTCGGCGGAGTAGCTGACGGTGACGAGAAGGCGGCGATCGTCCGGGGCGTCCTCCACCCGGCAGCTGACGGCCACGAGCCCGCTCTCCTTCCGGCCCCGGATGAGGGGCGGGAAGAGCCAGAGGCGGTCGAGCCGCTCGACCGGCCAGGCCTGCGCGACGCGCTGCACCACGCGCGGCAGGGCTTCCGGGACCCCGGGGCCGAGGTCGCGCTTCTCGTCGTTCGTCACGCCTGCGACGTCATCCTCCAGTTCGCGCCACCACCCGACGGGTGGCATCGACCACCCGCTCGATCACCTCCTCCATCGGCGCCTCGATCATGGCGCCGGAGGCACGCACGTGCCCGCCTCCGCCAAATTCGCGCGCGAGCTGGTTCACGTCCACCTGCGAGCTGGTGGCGCGGAAGGACACCTTCGTGGCGCCACGGTTGGTTCCGCGGAAGAGGAGGGCCACCTTCGTGCCCTCGATCGAACGGGGGTAGTCGACCAGCCCCTCGAGGTCGTCCGGGTAGCAGCCGAGCGCCTGATACACGGGGGTCGGCACGGTCATCCAGGACACGCCCTCCGCGTGCTCGAGGGTCTCGAGGCTGGCCCGGAGCAGCTCGAACCGACGCATCGGAGCCGTCCCGTAGACCCGGTTGTAGGTGTCCTCGACGTCGACCCCCCGCTCGACGAGCTCGGCGGCGAGCCGGAACGCCTCGGGAGACGCGTTGGAGAATCGGAACGACCCGGTGTCGGTCATCAGCGCCACGTACATCGCGACGAAGGCCTCCTCGGGCCACGGGCCGTCGCGCGCCGCGAGGACGTCCCACACGAGCTCGCCCGTGGCCGAGGCGCTCTCGTCGCGCATCGACATCCCGCCGATGGGCCGGTCCCCCGGCGGGTGATGGTCCACGACGATCGTGCGGAGATGCGACGTGAGCGGCCGCACGCGGCCGATCCGATCCACCTCCCCGGTATCGAGCACGACCAGAGTGTCCGCCACCGCGGTCACCTCACCCGCCTCGGGCTCCGTGGCCGGCACCACCCAGTCCCGTCCGTGCGAGGGGACCAGGAACCTGAAGGTGTCGGGGAACGGCGTCGGATTCACGATCCACGCCTCCGATCCGTTGGCGCGGAGCCAGGCCGCCATCGCGACCTCGGATCCGCACCCGTCGCCGTCGGCGTTGATGTGCGTGGTCAGGACGACCGAGCGCGATGCGCGCAGGGCGTCGGCAACCTGAAGGGCGATCCTGCGGCGGTGTTCGGGAGTGGCGTGCGCCACGGGGGCTCCTTCGGTGTGAGACGGGCGATGTGAGACGGGCGATGGGCGGCCGGTGAGACCCCGGGAACCTGTATCGGTTCGGGAGGCGTGGCCAGCCGGAGCGCCTCGAGCCCGCCGGCCCCTGGGCGCGATCTCGGGCGCGATCTCGGGCGCGGCCCCGGGCGCGGCCAGGCCCGCGTCAGCGAGGGTCGAACGTCGGCGCGCCCGGGAGTCGCTTCCGCACCTTCGCCCACGTCGACCCCAGATGCACGAGCCGCGACGCCTCCCGCCCCTCCCATGTGGCGCGGGCCAGGGCCCGTCGGAGCGCGGGTGCGGTGTTCTCGTGTCGGGGGACTCTCAGCCGCACGTTGCCGACCTCGCGGACGGTGTGCGCGTCCGAGCCGGCCGACGGAAGGCGTCCGAACCTCGCGACGACCGGAAGCGTGGGCGCGTTGAGCGATTCCGGATGGAGCCGCGCGTTGAAGACCTCGATGACGTCCACGAGCGGCGCGAGCTCGTCCACGAACGCCCCACCGCCTCCCTTCCCACGCGCGAAGGGATGCGGAAGGTACGGGATCCCGCCCTGCGAACGAATCCGGTCGATCGTCTCGAGCGCCGGGGTACCCTTCGGAATCGTCTCGGACAGGTGCAGCCCGATCACGTCGATCCCCTCGGCCGTCTTCACCTCCTCACCGGCGATCACCCGATCGGGATAGCGCTCGGCCATCGCCCGGGCGACGTGCAGCTCGTTGTGGTCGGTCATCGCGAGCCGGTCGATACCGACCGCGTCGGCGCGCGCCAGGATGGCCTCCGGATCGGAGAGGGAGTCCCACGACCCGACGGTATGAAGGTGCAGATCGAGCGACATCGTCGGACCGCTGGCCGGAGGCCGGCCGGGGCCCTTCAGAAGCGTGCCGAGCAGGAGGGCGCTCGTCCGTCGGAGGTCACGGAGGTCGCCCGCGTTCTCCACCACGAAGTCGGCGCGATCGGCCTGGGCGTCCGGGTCCATCTGCGCGTGACGGATCTGACGGACCTGGTCCTCGGGGAGGCCCCGCGCGGCGAGGCGCTCGGCCTGCGCGGCGCGGGGCGTGCGGACCGCCACCGTCACGTGGACGGTGTCCTGGAGCTCGGCCTCGAACAGCAGCGGAATCTCGACGACGGCCAGCGTCTCGTCGTTCCCCGCCTGCGCGTCGAGCCAGGCGTCCCGAAGGCGTCGAACCTCCGGGTGCACGATCGCTTCGAGGCGACGGCGAGCGTCGGCGTCTCCGAGCACGACGCGCCCCATCGCGCTTCGGTCGAGCCCACCCGCGGTGTCGAGCACGGCCTCGCCGAAGGCCTCGCGGATCCGGTCCAGGCCAGGCGTTCCCGCCTCGACCGCCCGGCGCGCGAAGGCGTCGGCATCCGCCACGGGCACGCCGGCGTCGCGCCACGCCTGCCCAACCTCGGACTTGCCCGACGCCGCGTTCCCGGTGAGGCCGACGACGATCACCGGGACCCCTCCTCGACTGCGGAATCCAGCGTCGCGCCGGCGGGCGCCGAGCCCTCGCCCCGGCGGGCGCGCCACCAGAACCAGACACCCGCCAGCACGAAGACGAGGAGCCAGCCTGTGCCCACCAGCGAGGTCGCGAGCGCCCAGCTCCGCCCCGCCAGTACGCCGATCGAGAGGTAGATCGCGGCCCACGCGAGCAGGCCGGGGATCTCGAGCAGCACGTAGCGGCCGAACGGCATGCGCGACATGCCGGCGTTGAGGGGCATGATGGTCCGCACGAAGGAGACGATGCGGGCCACCGTCACCGCGTACACCGGATGCCCACCGAGCACGCGCCCCGCCGTCGACTCGTACTTCCGGAGCGTGCGCGCCGACCACCCGTCACCCTCACGAAGCCGCTCCCCCGCCCGGCGCCCGATGCCGTAGCCGAGCAGGTCGCCGGCGAAGCCGCCGAGGACCGTCCACACGACGATCGGCTGCATCGGCGCTCCCGTCTGGTCCGCGATCGCCATCGCCATCGCCGCGATGGTTCCCGACGGCACGACGAGGCCGGTGACGAACGAGGTCTCGAGCACGGCCAGCACGAACAGGAAGCCGGGCCCGAATCGGGCCAGGAGGTCCGGAAGAAGTCCTACCGGTTCGACGTCGATCGGAGAGGTGCCCTCAGTTGATCGGGCGCTCGACGAAGATGTCGTCGCCGGTATTCCGCTGACCGTCGGGGCCGTAGCTGACGAGAACGAAGCGTGTGCGCTCGACACGGTACTCGTAGGCGCTGCCCCAGCCGTCGATGCTCGCACCGCCCGCGAACCGCGGCGCGATCCATTCCTCGAACGTCCGCTCGGTCGGGAGCTGCTCGAAGTTCTCCCGCTGGTACTCCTTCAGCTTGTCGGCGATGTCCTGCATCTCACCCTCCGTCGCCATCCGGAGGTACGGATTCACGACCGGCGATGCGAACTCGAGGATCTTCGCCCTCGACTCCGGGAAGTACAGCCCCACTCCGAGGGCGACCAGCAGCAGAAGAAAGATGCGTCCGAACATGTCAGCTCCCGTCTCCCTTGCGCGCCATCCGGCGCATGCGGGCGGCCCACACGACGAACCGTTCGAATTCGTCGGGCGGCGGTGTGGCGGTGGGATCGCCGTACGCGGTCTCCATCCGCCAGCGCACGTAATCGTCCGGGGGCATCGGGAGGAACGGAGGGCGCCGGTACCAGTCTCGTGCCCTGAACGCCCACGCCATCCCCACCAGCTGCGGAATTCTCCACGGCTTGCGGAGGGCGAGGCGAACGGCTGAACCGACGAGACGCACGGCACTCCCGGTCCTGGGATCCCCGGTTTCGAATGGTCCTTCAAAACTACGAGCGGCGGACGGGAGGGACAATTCGGACGTGCGTCGGCAAGAGCGGGTCCGGCCCCACACCGCCGGCCGGGAGTCGACCCCCACCGCGAGACGTGCCACATTGCGCCGTCCTCCCTCCCTTCCCCTCGCCCCTCTCCACGTGCCGCACGACGCACCCTGGTCCGCGCGCGACGCGGCCGACATCTACGGTCTCGATCAATGGAGCGGCGGATACTTCGCGGTCTCCGATCGCGGTACGGTCGTCGCGACGCCGACCGGTGACTCCGGCCCGTCCGCCGATCTGCTCGACGTCGTCCGAGGGCTGGAGGCGCGAGACGTGGCCACGCCGGTGGTCCTGCGATTCGACGACATTCTGGCCTCGCGCATGCGCCACCTACGGGCGGCCTTCGACGTCGCCTGCGCGGAGGCCGGATATGACGGGACCTACCGCTGCGTATACCCCATCAAGGTCAACCAGCAGCGGCACATCTGCGAGGTGATCCGCGACCTGGGTACCGAGCTCGACTTCGGTCTGGAGGCCGGCTCGAAGCCCGAACTGCTGGCCGGGCTCGGGTTGACCGAGGGACTCGCCTCGATGCCGCTCGTCTGCAACGGATTCAAGGACGAGGAGTTCGTCGAGACCGTCGTACTGGCGGCGAAGATGGGCCGCAGCGTGATCCCCGTGGTGGAGCAGCCGCACGAGCTCGAGCTGCTCGCGGCATCGGCCGCGGCCCACGATGTACGCCCGACGTTCGGGATCCGCGCCAAGCTCGCGGCGGGGGGCGCGGGCCGCTGGGCCGGGTCGGTCGGGTTCCGGGGGAAGTTCGGGCTGTCGGTCGCGCAGATCCTCCACTCGATCGGCCGCGTGCGCGAGAGTGGGCTCCTCGAGAGCCTCCGAATGCTGCACTGCCACGTGGGCTCCCAGATCTACGACATCCGGGCGTTCAAGACGGCGATCGGCGAGCTCGCGCACCTCTACGTCGAGATGGTCCGGCTGGGCGCGCCGATGGGGACACTCGACCTGGGGGGCGGGCTCGGCATCGACTACGACGGCTCCGCGTCGGCCACCGATTCGTCGGTCAACTACTCGCTGGAGCAGTACGCGGCGGAGATCGTGCACCGCGTGAAGGCCATCTGCGACGACGCCGACGTGCCTCACCCCGACCTCATCACCGAGTCGGGACGCGCGCTCGTGGCGCACTCGGGCGTGCTCGTCTTCCAGGTGCTCGGCAGTCGGGTCTTCCCCGAGAATCCCGACGAAGCGCTCGTCGAGCGGGCGCTCGCGGCCGACGACGACGACATCCCCCAACCACTCGTCGACCTCGTGGACGCCTGGAACTCGCTTCGTGAAGGTGGGGATCCCGGGGAGGTCTTCCACGACGCCGAGCATGCGCTCCACGAGGTGACCGGCCTGTTCAACCTCGGCTACGCGGACATCGTTGCGCGGGCCGCATGCGAGGAGCTCTACTGGGCCATCGCGCACCGGATCGCGCGTCTCGACGAGGACCAGCTCGCCGACGACCTGCTCGACCTCCCCGAACGCGTGGGTGACCTCTACTTCTGCAACTTCTCGCTCTTCCAGTCGCTCATCGACGCCTGGGCGATCGACCAGGTCTTTCCGGTCATGCCGATCCACCGCCTGGACGAGCGCCCGACGCGACGCGGCACACTGGTGGACATCACCTGCGACTCGGATGGCAGGCTCGACCGCTTCCCGCTCGCGACCGAGGTGGCGAGGTCGCTGCCGCTCCACGAGCTGCGGGCCGGCGCGAACGGGGGGCCCGCCGGTGAGTTCGAGCCGTACTACCTCGCGGTGTTCCTCACGGGCGCCTATCAGGAGACGCTCGGCGACCTCCACAACCTCTTCGGCGACACGCATGCCGTTCACGTCCGGTGCGGGGAGGACGGCGAGTGGGAACTGGACGAGGTGATCGAGGGCGATACGGTCCGCGACGTGCTCGGGTACGTCCAGTTCAGTCCCGACGGCCTGCGGCGGACCCTGCGGAAGGAGATCGAGCGTTCGGTGAAGGAGCAGCGGATCACGCTCGAGGAGGGCGTGTCCATGCGCCGATTCCTCGACGAGGGAATCGCCGGGTACACGTACCTCGAATAGCGGTGGGGCCGGGTGGAGCGCCTCCCGACCCTGGGCTATCTTTCGAGTCTGTGCGGGACCCGCCGCCCCGACCTGTTCCCCCGACCCCGGTTCACGAGATGGCCCCTGAAATGGCGCAGGACATGGCGACCGAGACACCCGACCGGCCGGGCGCCCCGGATCGTGATCGGCCGGGCCTCGCCGGGCTTTCCCCCGAGCAGCTGCTGGCGTTCTGGCGGATCATGCACCTCTCGCGGTTCATCGACGACCGAGAGATCGCGCTGAAGCGCCAGAACAAGATCTTCTTCCAGATCTCGGGTGCGGGGCACGAGGCGATCGGGGTCGGAGTCGCGGCGCACATGGACCCCCGGAAGGACTGGTCGTTCTTCTACTACCGGGACCGCGCGTTCGCGCTTTCGCTGGGCCAGACCGCGCTCGACCACCTCCTGCAGGCCGTCGCCGCCGAGGACGATCCGGCGTCGCACGGACGTCAGATGCCGGCGCACTACAGCGACCCACGATTCAACATCGCCAACACATCGTCGCCGACCGGGACGCAGTTCCTGCAGGCGGTCGGCGCTGCCGAGGCCGGGCACCGCGCGGGGCTCGAGCCGGCGATGAAGCAGCACCTGTCGGGCTGGGCCGAGGACGAGATCGTGGTCTGCACGACCGGCGACGGCACGACCTCCGAGGGCGAGTTCTGGGAGGCGCTCAACACGGCGTCCAACCTCAAGTTGCCCGTGCTGTTCATCGTCGAGGACAACGAGTACGCGATCTCCGTCCCGGTCGAGGTGCAGACCGCCGGCGGAAGCGTCTCGAAGCTGGTGCGCGGCTTCCCGGATCTCCGGATCGCGGAGTGCGACGGGACCGATCCGATCGACGTCTACCGGACGGCCGAGGGGCTCATCGCGCACTGCCGCGAGCGGAAGGGTCCGGCGCTGCTCCATGCCCACTGCACCCGCCCGTACTCCCACTCGATGTCGGACGACGAGCGGATGTACCGTCCCCCGGCCGAGCTCGAGAAGCAGGCGGAGCGCGACTGCCTCCGACGGTTCCGCCGGACGCTCATCGACGCGGAGATCGCCACGGCCACGGAGCTCGACGACATCGTCGCGGCCGTGAAGCAGGAGGTGTCCGAAGCGGCCGACGTGGCCCTGGGCCACCCCCAGCCCGACGGCTCCACCGCGATGGACCATCTGTTCAGCGCGGACGTGGACCCCACGTCGGACGCGTTCTCGACCGATCCCGTGTTCGAGGACGATCGCCAGCTGACGATGGTCGACCTCGTGAACCGCTGCCTGACCGACGAGATGGCCCGTGATCCGAGCATCGTGGTGTTCGGGCAGGACATCGCGGACGCGTCGCGGGAAGGCGCGCTCGGTGAGGTGAAGGGCAAGGGCGGCGTGTTCAAGGCGACCCACGGACTGCAGCAGAAGTACGGCGACGTCCGCGTGTTCAACTCGCCGCTCGCCGAGGCGAACATCGTCGGTCGCGCGTTCGGCATGGCGAGCCGCGGGCTCAAGCCCGTCGTCGAGATCCAGTTCTTCGACTACATCTGGCCGGCCTTTCACCAGATCCGGAACGAGATCGCCGCGGTCCGCTACCGCTCCGGGGGCACCTGGAAGGCCCCGATGGTCATTCGCACCACGTACGGCGGCTACCTCCGGGGAGGCGGGCCGTACCACTCGCAGACCGGCGCCACGATCTTCGCTCACATCCCCGGGCTGCGCGTCGTGATCCCCTCGACCGCCGAGGATGCCAACGGCCTGCTCAGGACCGCGATCCGTTCGGACGACCCCGTGCTCTTCCTCGAGCACAAGCACCTGTATCGGCAGGTCTACAACAAGGGTCGGTATCCCGGGCCGGGCTACATGATTCCGTTCGGCCGCGCCAACGTCGTGAAGGAGGGTGACGACCTCACCATCGTCACGTGCGGCGCGCTCGTGAAGCGCTCCATGGATGCCGTGAAGGCGTTCGAGAAGGAGAACGACGCGACCGTCGAGGTCATCGACCTGCGCACGATCTCGCCGCTCGACATGGCGACCGTCGCGGCATCCGTGAAGAAGACCAGCCGGGTCATGGTGGTCCACGAGGACGCCGTGACGTACGGCCACGGCGCGGAGATCGCGGCGCAGATCGCGGACGAGTGCTTCGAATGGCTGGATGCGCCCGTGAAGCGGGTGGGTGCGCTGCATACGTGGGTCGCCTACTCGCCGCAGCTCGAGGAAGTGATACTCCCGCAGGCTTCGCGGATCACACCGGCGATCGAGGAGCTGATCGCCTGGTAGAACGGCGGTCGCCGGCCCTTGGGCCTCGGGACCTGAGGCGAATTTCTCTGGCCCTCGGACGGGGGCGGCGCGTATCCTGCAGCATCGATGCGCGCCGCCCCTCTTCGTTTCGCGGGAGTCCCATGCGACCGACGCTCGCCCTCACCGCCGCCGTGCTCGCCCTGACGGGGTGCGCCGGAGGTCCGTCCGCCGTGGACCTCGAGCCCGCGGCGGCTCGGACCGCGACCGTACCCTACGAGTGGTTCGCCGAGAACTGGGGACCGTTCGACATCGCGATGAACCGCGGCTCGATGCTCATCGTGGACGGTGTGCAGACGCGGGGAGTGGGTCCCGACGGACGCGACGTTCAGACGGCCCTGGGGGGCCTCACGCCCGAGGACATCGTGCGGGTCCAGCCGATCCCGTGCGGCGCCGGGCTGTTCGGGGAAGCAGGACGCAACGGGGTGATCCTGGTGTTCACGACCCGGTATGAGGGTCCGCTCCCGGAGAGAGGGCGCGTCGTCGGGCCCGACGTCTGCGGGGAGGATGCACCGCTGCGCACGGAGCCCCTCGAGTGGTTCGCCGAAAACTGGGGACCGTTCGATCCGGCGCTGACCATGCCCGCCGCCCCCGGACGACGCGGGCGGACCCTGGTGCTCGTCGATGGCGTCCAGTTGAGTGCCGAGCAGATCGAGGCGCAGTCCGATGCGTCCGGCCCGTCGCCTCTCACTCGCGAGCAGATTTGGCACATCCGGGTGATCAAGCACCGGTGCGACGTGCGACTGTTCGGCGAGGCTGCCGAGCGAGGGATCATCATGCTGTTCACCTACGACTACGACGGACCGATGCCGGGTCCGGGCCATCCGTGGGACGGAAGTCCGTGTGCCGGAGGTGGCCGATGAGCCCCGCCCGGGTCGCCTGGACGCTGGCGGTCGCGCTCGGGGCCGGAGCCTGCGCCTCCGTTCCGCCGACCGTCGACCTCGAACCTGTGTCGGCCCAGGCGGCTGAACTCCCGATCGCCTGGTTCGCGGAGCAGTGGGGGCCGTTCGACGCGTCCCTTGTCGGACGGGTGTCGGATGGACCAGGGTTTCGGCCGCTGTTGATCCAGGACGGTCTCCAGGTCACCGCGGACACGGAGATGAAGGGCGACGTGTACGCCGCGTTGACGGATCGGGAATCCGAGGGTGGGTTCCGCCTGGTCCGCGTGATTCGGCATGAGTGTGACACTCGACACTTCGGGCCGGCCGGAGTTCACGGCGTGATTCTCGCCTTCTCGACCGACTATGACGGCCCCCTGCCCGGTCCCGGGCACGCCTGGGACCGTACGCCCTGCGAAGGAGCGGCGGGCGCATGAGCACCAGGTGGCTCGCCTCCGCACTCGGCCTTGCCGCCCTCGCGGCGGCGGGCGCGTGCGCCCCGGGCGGTACGCTCCCGGGCGTGCTACCTGAGGCTCGGACCGGCCAGCCGCTCGAGTGGTTCGCCGAGAACTGGGGACCGTTCGATTCGGAGATGCGGGGCATCCGTGAGGACGGCCGCCCCGGTCCGCTCGTCTTCGTCGACGGACGCCAGGTACCCCCCGAGGATCAGCAGGGCCGCTCGCTCTACGGGCTTTCGCCCGACGAGATTCGCAGGATCGTGACGATCAAGTTCCGCAACGGCGCCGGGCTGTTCGGCGAGTCGGGGAACCGCGGAGTGGTGATGGTCTTCTCCGAGCGGTATCGCGGGGCCCTCCCCGCCTCCAGGAAGGCGCAGGGCGAGCCGCCACCGTGCGTTCCGCTGCCCGAGTTCGCCCCGATCGACTACTTCTCCCAGCTCGGCCCGTTCGACGGCGACCTGAACATTCGACGCTACTTCGACCAGGGGCCGCTGATCCTGCTCGACGGCCGCCAGGTCGAGGTGGATCGCGGGGCCTCGATCGAGGACCTTCAGCGGCTCTTCGTGATCGAGAGGGACGGCGGACTCTTCGGCTCGCCGGACCCGGATCTGCGCAGCCTGGCGGTCGCGGATCTGAGTCGCGGCGAAGACTTCCGGGGGATCCACCCGGTGACGTGCGATGTCTCCCACCAGGGCTATGGACCGGCCGCGACGGGCGGGCTGCTCCTCCTGTTCACGGACGAGTGGAAGGGCCCGCTGCTCGAGTCCGAGTGGACGCGAAAGGACACGTGTCGGTCGGCGGACCGATGACGCGGCGCACCGTTCTCGTGGCTGTCGTGGCGTTCGCCGCCTCCGGCTGCGGGGATCACACGGTCCTCACCGGGCCCGACGCAGAAGCGGCCGCGGAGACCGCGAATCTCCCGTTCACACACGAGGGCGTCATCGCGAAGCCGGTGATCTACCTCGACGGCGATCGCGTCACCGACGTGTCCGGGCTCCGAGACATGAACATCGAGCCCGCCGACATCGAGCGCATCGAGGTTATCAAGCGGTGCGCCGCCGTGGCGCGGCATGGCGAACCCGGGAGCTCGAGCCTGCTCCTCATCTACACGAAGGAGTACGAAGGCGAGGTTCGCGAGTGGGACGTGAAGTATCCCGAACTGGGCGAGGCGTGCCGACGTGAGTCCGAGAGGGAGCGTGAGCGGGCCTAGCGGGTCTCGGAGATGAAGGCGAGCCACTGGCCAATCCCGCCCTTGCCGAGCGGCCGATGACACGGGGCGCCCGGGTCGGTGGCGATTCGGCGAACGGGGCCGGAACGGCGCGATCGAGATCCACACGAAGTCGTTCGAGGGTCCGGGGCTGCGGCACGAGTTGATGCCGGCGGTGGAGCGTATCCAGTGCCAGGCCGACCTGTCGGACGGCGCCCCCCGCTGACTCGCGCCCCCTCCCCGGTCCCGGCACCCTCCGTCGACCGCCCCTCGGGTCCACCGATGCACGGACCCGACACCATCTACGAAGAACTTCGTTGACAGCACCGGGAACCGGTCCTAGTATGGTCATGTACGAAACTTGTCGTACGACGACTCTCGTGACTCGAACCACTGATCGCCATGCCCCCGACCCGCTTCTCCGAACGCGAACTCGACGTGATGGCCGTCCTCTGGCGGCTCGAGTCCGGCACGGTCGCCGAGGTGCGTGAAGCGCTCGACGACGAGGTCGGCTACACGGGCGTCCTGAAGCTCCTGCAGATCCTCGAGGAGAAGGGCGCGATCCGGCACGAGACGGAGGGGAGAGCGTACCGCTACTTCCCGGTGGTGACGCCCGAGCAGGCGGGTGGGCCGGCTCTCCAGCGCCTGGTCGACACGATCTTCCAGGGCTCCGCCGAGATGCTGCTGGCGCGGCTCGTGTCCACGACCGAGCCTACCGCGGAGGAGGTCCGGCGGATGCGCGATCTCCTCGACGAACTCGAGGACACCGAGGAGGACGGATGAGCATCGCGACCGTTCTCTGGATCCTTGCGGTGGCCGGCCTCGTCACCGGCGTCGCGGCCGCGCTGTCCGCGGCGCTCCGGCGGATGCATCGGCCCGAGCGGTGGGTGTGGCTGGTCGCGCTGGCGGTCACGGCCGCCCTCCCCTTCCTTCCGGCGCCGGAGCCGGTCGTGGAGGCGCGGAACGACGCGGTCGCGACGGCGACCCGGGTCATCCCGATCGCGCAGTTCGTCACGGTCGCCTCCTCGTCCCTGCCCGAGCCCGCCCGGGTGTCCATCCCGTGGATCCCGATCCTGTGGGGTTCGGCGAGCGTGGCCACCGTGCTCGCCATGCTCGGCGGCGCCTGGTCGCTCGCGCGCCGCCGCGAACGGTGGCCGCGTCGCCGGATCGACGGCGATCTCCTGCGGGTCTCCGACCGGTTCGGGCCCGCCGTCGTGGGCTGGATCGACCCGGAGATCGTGCTGCCGGAGTGGGCGGTCGACATGGAGCGGAGGCAGCGCCGCCTGATCCTTCGCCACGAGAACGAGCACCGCTGGGCCCGGGATCCACAGCTGCTCGCGCTGGGCGTGCTGTGTCTGGCCGCGGCCCCTTGGAATCCCTTCGCCTGGCTCCAGTTCCGGGGGCTCCGCCGCGCCGTCGAGTTCGACTGCGATGCCCGGGTTCTCGGATCGGGTGCCTCACCCCGCGCCTACGGCCGCCTCCTGCTCTCCGTCCAGCTGGACGGAGGCCGCGGCGCGCTCTTCGCGCCCGCCCTTCGCGAGCCCGCCTCCTTCCTCCAACGGAGACTCGAGACCATGAAGCTCAGAGACCGCCCCGTGGCCCGGGTCCGGGTGGCCGGGCTCGCCCTCGTCGCCGCCGCGCTGACCGTCGTGGCGTGCGAGACCCCCCGCCCCACCGAATCGGAGCCCGCCGTGACGAGTCCCGTGCAGGCGCAGGTGGCCGCCACGTCCGATTCGTACCGCGCCCGCATCGAGCAACTCACCCGCCAGTACCGGGAACTCGATGTGGATGTGCGCTGGCGGCTCGACGGCGAAGACGTTCCGGAGCCCGGACCCCGGTTCGAGTTCGACCGCATCGAGCGGATGATGTCGGTCTTCGTGAACGAGACGGAGGACGAGTCGCTCGGCATGATCGTCGATCTCTTCACCGAGTCGGCCGAACAGATTCAGGTCATCGAGATCCCGCCGGACGAGTCCGCGATCGCGGAGGCGGGGACGCGCGTCGACGGGGGCGGAGTGGACGGGGGTCGCGACGATGCGTCGATACGCGACGGCCAGGGCGTCGGCGAGCCCTTCGTCTGGCTCGAGGTCGACCCCCGAGGAGCGGTGACCCTGCGCCGAAGTGGCGAGTCCGGCCGGCAGACCGTCCTGACTTCCGAGGTGGGTCCGGTCTGGGAAGAGGTGGCCCGGTCCAGTCCGGACCTGATGGCCATCGTCCGCGCCGACCCGGACACGCCGGCGCACATCGTGGATGAGGTGCTGAGCGGACTGCGAAACGCAGGAGCGGAACGCATCGCGATGCTGGGTGACTCGGATCGCTATACCGAGGTGTCCGTCCCTTCCGTTGGCCCCGACTCCACCCGCTCCGGCCCGGTCCCCGGCCTCCGCTCCGACAGTGCCCGCTCCGTCCCCGGGCTCCGACGCGCACCGTCCGGCCCCGTCCCCGGGCTTCGCCCCGGTGCCACCCGCGACTCGGGCAACTCGATCGAACTCTGGCGGCCCGACGCGCGGGACAGCCTCCGCCTGCACGGCGACAGCCTGGGGTCGGCGATGCCCTCCGGGATCCGTCCGATCGGCGACACATGGGGCATCTCGCCCAACGAAGACGGGAAGCCACCGCTGGTCTATGTGGATGGGGTCCGCATCGCCCCGGACGCGCACGACGGGCTCCCGGACCTCATCCGGCCCCAGGACATCGAGCGTATCGAGGTCATCAAGGGCCCGGCGGCCACGACCCTCTACGGCGAACGAGCCGAGGGGGGCGTGGTCCTGATCTTCACGAAGGGCGGCGGCTGACGTTCCGCCGCCCGCTCAGCCTCCGAGTCGGAAGCCGATTCCGGCGGTCAGGTTGAAGGCGCGGTTCCGGAAGTCGGTGAACGCTTCACCGTCGGGGATGTCGCTGAGCCCGACGTTGTAGCGCGCGTCCGCCCACAGCGAGAGTCCGCCGAGGTAGATGGCGAGGTCCGCCCCGACCACGCCCGAGAAGTCGGTCGAGGTCACGTCGTCTGCGCAGTCCTCGCCTCCGACGCCCTCGCACCCGGTATTGAAGCCGAGGGCGGCCCCGGCGAAGATGCTCGGCTTGAGCGCCCCGAGGGGCAGGCCGACCTTCAGGACGGCGGGAATCTCGAGGTAGTCCAGCGAGAGCTCGTCGACCGTCTCTCCGGCGTCGAACTCGGCGCCCTTCTGCGAGTACTGCGCGCCGACCTGGAAGCCGAACAGGCTCGATCCGCCGAAGTCGAGGAAGACGCCCCCGACGAACCCGGTCCGGTTGCTCTCGTCGAAGGTGTCGGTGTCGAAGGAGGCGCTGGCGACGGATACCCCACCACGGACGCCCAGCGTCGTCTGGGCCTCGGCGGCGGCGGCGGTGAGAGCGGCGAGGCTCAGCGCGAGCGCGACGAAGACGGATGCGAACCTGGATCGGGACATGGCGGATCTCCGGCACGGGGGAAAACGTTTGTTTACGATGGCTCGGTGCGGCTAACGTATCAAGGCTCCCCGACGAACGTGGCTCGCCGTGCGCGAACCACCGGTGCACGGCAGATTCGATCCATGACCACTCCGCCCTTCCCCCGACCCGCGACGACCCCATGAGCGTGCGGCGCCTCGTGGGGTTCGGACGGGGGTGGCTCGGGCGCGGATCGATCGTGAAGACGGAGTTCCGGATCCCGCTTCCCGGCGGGGGGGATGTGCCGGCGTCCCGTTTCGCCCCGGACGGCGACGGGCCCTTCGCGGCGTGGATCGCCCTTCACGGCATCACCCGCCCCGGGCGCGACCACCCCACGCTCGTGCACTTCGCGCGGGCGCTCGCAGCAAGCGGCTCGGTGGTCGTGGTGCCCGAGATCCCGGCGTGGCGCGAGCTGGATCTCGACACCCGGGCGGCCGACGACGCCGTTCGCGCCGGGATCGCCCACCTGTTCGGGGACCCGCTCGTGTTCCGAGCCCCGGGGCTGATCGGCTTCTCGTTCGGGGGCCCGCAGGTGCTGCGCATCGCGGCCCATCCGGAGATCGGCTCCCGTCTGGCGGGGGTCGCGTCGTTCGGGGGCTACGGCGACATCGGGTCGCTGATCCGCTTCCAGATGACGGGCGACATCGCCTCGGACGGTGAGGGTGAGTATCTCCGACCCGACCCGTACGCGCGCTGGGTGATCGCCGCGAACTACATCCCTCGCACGGAGGGAGGGGCCGGGCTGCATCGCGTGGCGGACGCCCTCCGGGCCCTGGCGCGCGACGCGGGCGACCGGCAGACCGTGTCGTGGGACCCGGTATACGACCCGATCAAGGATCGACTCGAAGCGCTGCTTCCCCCCGACCAGCGAGCCGTGTTCCGGCTGTTCGCGCCGGCGTCGGAGAACGACCCGCCTGCCTCGCACCCCGAGGTGGAGGCATGGATACGGCGGCTCGTCGAAGCCGCTCGTCGGACCGAGCCCGACCTCGAGCTACCCGATGAGCTCGACCTGCTGGCGCCCGCGCACATCCTTCACGGGCGGAACGACGCCCTGATTCCGTGGACGGAGGCCGCCGTGGTGACCTCCCGGATCCGGTCGCCGCGGCCCAGGACCACCATCACCCGACTGTTCTCCCACTCCGGACGGGACAGCGGCGGGCCGATCTCGGACGCACTGGAGTCACTGCGTCTCGCGAACTCGCTTCGCCGCGTACTCGACATTCCCTGACGCGGTAGAGGGGGACGCGGTCGAGGGGGTGATGCGTGCGTTCAGCCGCGCGGTCGAAGCGCGGCGCGGGCGGCGGACTGCACGCGCGCGTCCTTGTCGTTGGTCGCGTCGATCAGCAGCTGCTGCGCACGCGGCGTCCCGATCGCGGCGAGCGCCCGGTAGGCCGCGATTCGCACATCGGTCGAAGACTTCGAGAAGAACGAGCCGGTCGCCTTCTTCTCGAGTTGCGGCACCGCCGACGGGTCGCGGTATTCGCCGAGGGCGCGACAAACCGCCACGATCACGTCGTCGTCCGGTTCCCGTTCGAGCATCGGGATGAGCTGACGCACCCCGCGCTCCGCCCTGAGGACTCCGGCCGCGCGCGCGGCGGCGGCCCGCACGGACGCGTCCTCGTCGTCGAGGCGGGCGAGCGACAGTACGCCGGCCGCACTGCCCCCGATCTGCTGCAGCGCGACCACGCTCGCGCGGCGGACCCGCGCGTCATCGTGCGCCACGGTCCCCGTGAGGTGCCGCAGGCCGTCTTCCCGGCTCGAGGCGCCCAGGATCTCGACACCCGTCCGCACCACGTACCACCGGTCGTCGTCCATCATCTCGTCGACCACGTGCGGCGACCCCGGGCCGATCTCGTGGAGCATCTCCACCATCGCCCGGCGCTCGCGGAGCCCGCCGATCTGCTCGTCGGGATCCTTGTGAGCCTCTTCGACCAGCACGCGAACCGCCGGCTCGCCAAGCTGACCGAGCAGCCGAACACGGTCGGCCCGCGACCCGGGTGCCGTCTCGATCGCCCGGATGACGAGCGTGCGCGTGACGTCCCGGGTCGTCAGATCCCGGGCGAGTTCACGCGCTTCGGGGCGGGACCCCCCGAGCCGGGCCAGCGCACTCACGGTGTCCGCCAGCTCGTTCACGAGCCCGAGTTCCCGAGCCTCGCCGAAGGCCGCGGTCAGCCACTCCGCCGCTGCGTCCCGCCCTTCCCCCGCCTCGCTCGCGAGGTAGGCGGCGATGGCCGACTTGAGGGCGGCCGTGGCTTCCGCGGCACGAACGACCGCGGGATCCTCGACCTCTTCCTCGGAGGCGCCGCCCGCCTCGGTCGGCTCGACGTGCCCGCCATCGGGCGCGACCGGCGGCGCAGAGCCGACGTCGTCGTCCTCGGCGTCGTCGAATACGGATGAGATGGATCGGGCGAGGGGCGAGAGCCCTTCGGAATCCGACGTTTCAGTCATTTGATCCTAATGACGTGTTGGGAGGGACTCTTCCAATGTACAACACCCATGCGTCGTCTGCCCCATTTCGCTTGCCGCCCGCGATCTCGAATACACATGTTCCCGACACCGCTTCCCACCACCGGACCGCCCATGAGCGCACACTTCTCGCCGAAGCTCTTCGACTACCTTCGTGATCTCAAGGCGAACAACGACAAGGTGTGGTTCGACGAGCACAAGCAGACCTTCGAGGACGTGCTTCGGGAGCCGGCAATCCAGTTCATCCTCGACTTCGGACCCCGTCTCAAGGAGATCTCGCCACACTTCCGGGCCGACCCCAGGAAGAGCGGCGGCTCTCTCTTCAGGATCTACGTGGACCGGCGGTTCAAGCCCGACGCGCCGCCGTACAAGACGCACTGCGGGATCCAGTTCCGCCACGACGAGGGGAAGGATGCGCACGCGCCCGGGATCTACCTGCACATCGAGCCCGGCGGCTCGTTTCTGGGGCTCGGCTCCTGGCGTCCGGGCTCCGGAGCGGTGAAGGCGATTCGCGCCTCGATCGAGAACGACCCCGGCGCGTGGGAGAAGGCGGCCCACGGTGGGTCGTTCGCCCGGACATTCGCCCTCGCCGGCGAATCGCTCAAGACGCAGCCGAGAGGCGTCGACCCCGATCATCCGATGGTCGAGGACCTCGCGAGAAAGGACTTCATCGGGGTCTGCGACCTCACGCGGAAGGAGATCACGTCTCCGGACTTCCTCGACATCTTCACGTCGAAGGTGAAGGACGGCGCGCCCTTCCTGAGGTGGCTGTGCGGCGCGGTGGACGTGGCGTTCTGACGCCGGGCGGGCCGGT
This sequence comes from Longimicrobiales bacterium, assembly GCA_028284495.1. Lineage (GTDB taxonomy): Bacteria > Gemmatimonadota > Gemmatimonadetes > Longimicrobiales > Gaopeijiaceae > Gaopeijia. The sequence continues at coordinate 28,360 of JANQRP010000007.1, forward strand.
GCCGCGCCCGACGGAACCCGGCTGAACCGCCGCATCCCGCCCCGAAACTACTTGCGCAACGCATGCAGTCGACCGATATTCGACGCGGTCACTATTTGCGTAACGCAAGGAGAAGTGAATGCCTCGGAGACGGCACGACGCCACGGACGTCGAGCGATACATTCCCCTCCGCCCCGTCGAGTTCCAGATCGTGGTTTCGCTGGGGCGGGGTCCCCGGCACGGCTACCGGATCCTCCAGGACGCGGAAGCCCGTAGCGCGGGCAGCGTGCCCGGGCTCGCCACGCTGTACCGCGCGCTCCGTCGCCTCACCGGCCAGGGCCTCACCCGCGAGGTACCCGCGCCGGCGAACGCGGAGGCCGACGACGAGCGGCGCCGGTATTTCGATCTCACACCGCTGGGGCGGGCGGTGGCACGCGCCGAGGCCGCGAGACTGCGCGCCCTGCTGGGCGAGGCGGTGGGCGCCCGGCTCCTGGACGCGGAGGGCGGTGTGTCGTGACGACGCTACTGCGCGTCTGCTGGGGTGTCCTGCTTCGGCTCTACCCGGCCGATCTGCGTCGGGAGTTCGAGCGCGAACTGCGGTGGGGCTTCGACCAGGCTCTCTCGGCCGGGCGTGGCGTGGGCGAGGTCGCCGACCTCGCGCGAAACCTTCCTGGCGCCTGGCTCGAACGGGTCGAGTCCGGCGACCGGGTCTTCTCGATGGGTGGGGGTGGAGGGATGGACGGAATTCGACGGGACCTCGCGTACGCGCTTCGATCGCTGCTCCGGCGGCCCGGCTTCACGGCCGTCGTCGTGATCACGCTCGGGATCGGGGTCGGCGCGAACGCCGGCGTGTTCGGGGTGCTGGACGCCGTGCTCCTGGATCCCTTCTCCTGGGAGGACGAGGAGGAGCTCGTCTTCATGTGGGAGAGCTACGACGTCGATCAGGCGAAGTCGCTTTCCTACCTGAACTTCGTCGACTGGCGCGACCGCAACCGCGTGTTCGACGACCTCGGCGCGCATACGTACTGGACGTTCACGCTGACCGGCGAAGGCGATGCCGCGGAGCTCACCGGCCACGTCACGTCGAACGAGCTCTACCGCGTGCTTGGCGTCACCCCGCTCAGCGGTCGGCTGATCACGGCAGAGGACGAGGCGGAGGAAGCGCGCGTCGTGCTTCTGTCCGAGGGCCTATGGCGCGAGCGGTTCGGGGCGGACCCGGGCGTGCTCGGGCGCAGCATCTCGCTGAGCGGCGAGCCGTGGGAGGTGGTGGGCGTGCTGCCCGCCGGTGTCGACGCGCCGCTGAACGGTGCGGACGTCTACACGCCCATCACGACACTCGCCGCCGGCGACCGGGCCAACCGCGGCAGCCACCCCGGTCTGATCGGATTCGGGCGCCTCCGCGACGGCGTGGATCTCGAGGCCGCCGCGGCCGACATGGAGAGGGTGACGGCGGCGCTGGCCGAGGAGCACCCGGAGGCCAACCGGCTCGCGGGCGCGAACCTCGTGTCCTACCGCGACCGCTATATCGGAAGCTCGCGCAACGTCCTGCGGATTCTCGCGATCGGATCCGGGCTCTTTCTGCTCCTCGTCTGTGCCAACGTGGCGAACCTGCTCGTGGCGCGATCGACGGCGCGCGGCCGGGAGGTCGCCGTGCGGGCCGCCCTCGGTGCCGGGCGCGGCCGCCTGGCCCGGCTGTTCCTCTTCGAGGTCGGAATCCTGTCCGCTGCCGCGGCGGTCGTGGGATTCGGCGTTGCTGCGGTCGGGCTCGAGGTCGTTTCGTCCCTGCGCCCCGGGGACCTGCCGAGAATCGAGAACGCGAGCGTCGATCCTCGCCTGTTCCTGATCTCGCTCGCGCTTGGCGCCGCCACCGCCATGACCTGCGGGCTCGTGCCGGCGCTGCGCGCGTCACGCACCTCCCCGCAGTCCACGCTCCGGACGGCGGGCGGTGCGGGGGGCGGGCGTCGCCGCGGGGTCGTGCGACGGGGGCTGGTCGTGACCGAGGTGGCCATGGCCACGGGTCTGCTCGTCGGGGCCGGGCTCATGGCGCGGTCGGTCGCGAATCTGACCGGGCAGGACACCGGGCTCGACACGGACGGCGTGCTCGTCGCGCGTGTGCCCGTCGCCGAGGCCGACTATCCCACCAGCGACGATCGCGCGGCAGTCTACCGTGACCTCATCGAACGCGTAAACGCTCGTCCCGGCGTCATATCCGCGGCCGGCATCGACCCGGTGCCGCTCGACTCCAACAACCGGCAGTTCACACTCTCGGGCGCGGGCATCCCCAGCATCGACGACGAGGAGGGTCTCCGGGTCGACACGTACACCGCCACACCGGACTACTTCACCACGATGGACATCTCGATCGTGGCGGGTCGCGCATTCGACGGGTCGGAATCGCCGGACGATCGGCGCGTCCTGATCGACGAACGGCTCGTCGAACGGATATGGCCGGGCGAGGCCGCGAGCGACGTGCTCGGGCGCGTGCTGCGGTTCCGGGGCGACGACGCTCCGCCGCTCACCGTCGCGGGTGTGGTCGGTCACGTGCGTCACTACGGGTTCCGCGAGGAGGGGCGGGGCCAGCTCTACCTGCCGTACACGGTCACCGTGTGGGCCATGAGCCTCGTCGTTCGGACCGACGGGGACCCGCTCGCCGCCGTGGCCGGCGTGCGCGCCGACCTCGCCGACGTGGACCCCGACATTCCCCTCACCAACGTAGGCACCATGAGCGACCTCGTGGATCGGCAGACCGCCGAAGAGCGTCTCCTCGTCGGAGGGCTCGCGCTGCTCGGCCTGGTCGGGGTCGCGCTCGCCGTGCTCGGCCTCCACGCCGTGCTGGTGTTCGGGGTGCTCTCCAGAACGCGTGAGATCGGGATCCGAATGGCGCTGGGCGCGAGACGGCCCGCCGTGGTCCGAGGGATCGTCGCCGAGGGCGTCCTGCTCACCTGTGTCGGAATCGCCCTCGGGTCACTCGCCTCCTTTGGCGCGGAACGCGTCATGGGCGCGTTGCTGTTCGGCGTCGGCGGTGTCGATCCACTGACGCTGAGCACCGTGGCGCTCGGATTCGCGGGCGTAGCGGCCATCGCCAGCCTGGGACCTGCCCGCAGGGTGGCTTCCATCGACCCGGCGGCCACGCTGCGGGCGGAGGGCTGACGGGCCTAGTCCTCCCGAAGCACCCTGGCCGGCTCCAGTCGGCTGGCGCGCGCCGCGGGGGCCGCGCAGGCGGCGAGCGCGAACAGGGTGACGATCGCCGCGGCAGCGACGAACGCCATCGGATCGTAGGGGTCGATCCCGAAGAGCAGCGGCTCGACCGCGCGCACGAGTGACGCCGCGGCAACCAGGCCGATCGCAATGCCGGCGAACGCGGGCGCCATGCCCTCATGCACGACGTGCCGCACGACCCGGGGCCGGTCGGCCCCGAGCGCCATGCGGAGGCCGACCTCCCGTCGCTGCTGCCGAACGAGCGTTGCGATCACGCCGTAGAGCCCCACGGCCGCCAGGACGGCCGCGAGCAGGCCGACGCCGGCGATGAGCGACGTGAGCATACGGGGCCGGACCAGCGTGTCACCCAGGACGGCGCGCATCGAGGCGACTTCGGTCACCGGCTGATCGCCGTCGATCCCCGCCACGATGCGGCGCATCGCGCCCGCTGCCTCGGTCGGATCGATGCCCGGCGCCACCCGCGCCACGAATCCCATCCCGATCCGGGGCTCCTGCTCCTGGTGGACGTAGATGGTAGCGTCGGGCGGCGTGTCCAGGCTCCGCTGGTGGATGTCACCGACCACACCGATGATCTCGGCCTCTCCCGAACCGAGCGTGACCGTGCGACCGACGAGCGGCGTGTCGGGTGCGAACCGCCTCTGGAACGCCTCGTTCACGACCAGACGGGGCGGCCCGTCCGGGCCGTCGCGAACGTCGAAGCTGCGCCCCCGCAGAACCGGCACGCCGAGCGCCGCGAACGCCTCGCCGCCCACGTGGATGTACTGGCTGCTTCGGGCCTCGGCCGGGTCTGGCTCGTAGACGCCGGGAATACTGAAGTCGACGGACTCCCCGGCACCGCGGAACGGAATCTGGCGAAGCGAGCCCACCGCCTCGACCTCCGGCATCCGCTCGATCCGCTCCATGATCGCGCGGTAGAACTGCATGTACGTTTCGCGATCCGGATACCGCTCGCCGGAGATGGTCATGGTCATCGTCGCGACACCGTCGGTGTCGAATCCCGGATCGACCGACTGGAGCTGCGCAAAGCTCCGCACCAGCAGCGAAGCCCCGACCAGCACGACCACCGAGAGCGCGACCTCGGCCCCGACGAGCGCCCGCCGCACGCTGGACGAGCGACGCGAGAGCGGACCACGCGCACCCGTGAGCGCCCGGGCGCCCGACCCGTCGCCGGCGCCGCGGAGCGCCGGGACTGTGCCGACCGCCAGCGTCGTGGCCACGGCCAGCACGACCGCGAGCGCGAAGCCCGTGCCGTCGAGCCCGATCTCGGTGGCGCGCGGCAGCAGGCCGGTGGCGAGCCTCACGACCGCCGTGCTTCCAGCCGCGGCCACGAGCAGGCCGACCCCGCCCCCCAGCAGACCGATCACCGACGACTCGGTCATGAGCTGGCGCACGACCCGCCCGCGGCCGGCGCCCAGGCTGATCCGAACCGCGAGTTCCGCCCGACGCTCGCCGACCCGGGCGAGCAGCAGACCCGCTACGTTTGCGCAGGTGATGAGGAGGATGAGCCCGACCGAGACGAGTGACAGCCAGAGACTCCGCCGGGCGTTACCGACCATCACGTCCAGAAGCGGGTCGACGGTCGCGGCGGTCAGCTGCCGGTTCGTGTCGGGCAGACGCTCGGCGAGGCCCGTAGCGAGGGCGTCCAGTTCCTCGTCCGCCTGTTCGATGGTCGCGCCCGGAGCGAGCCGGCCGACGGCGAAGAGGAACCGGACGAACCGTCGCTCCGTGGGAATCGATTCCTGCGGGATCGTGGAGATCAGCACCCACATGTCCGCGCTGGCGTTCGGGTACGCGAACTCCGGAGGCATCACCCCGACGAGCTCGAAGGGTTGCTCGTCGATCGTCAACGTCCGCCCCACCACGGCGGGGTCGCCGCCAAACCGGCGGGTCCAGTAGTCGTGGCTGACGACCACGACCCGATTGAATCCCTCCACGTCGTCGCGCGGCGCGAGCGTGCGTCCCAGCGCGGCCTCGACACCGAAGACGTCGAAGAACTCGCCCGACACGTAGACGGACGGGACTTCCTCCGGCTCTCCGTATCCGGTGAGGACGGGTGCCCCCGGCAGGTCCGAGTAGAGCGCGAGCTGATCGAGAGCCCGCGAGCCGTCTCGCCAGTCGCGGAAGTCGGGCACCGAGAACGTGCGGCGGAGCGCGCCCGTCTCGGGTGCGGCCGGCCAGACGCGCACGAGCTCCTCCGGCGCGGGGTAAGGCAGCGGCTTGAGCACGACCGCGTTCACCACGCTGAAGGCGGTGGTCGTCGCCCCGATCCCGACCCCGAGAAGGAGCACGGCACCGATCGCGAATCCCGGCGAGCGGCGGAACGATCTGAACGCGAATTCGACGTCCTGACGGAGCTGGTCCAGCCAGAGTACCCCACGGGCTTCCCGCACGGCCTCGCGGTGGCGATCCACGCCACCGAACGCGAGGAGGGCCCGGCGGCGGGCCACCCGCGGCGCGATACCCTGACGTATGAGGTCCTCGGCCTCGAGCTCGATGTGGAGGCGCATCTCCTCCTCCATCTCCCGCTCTTCCGAGGATCGGAAGACCAGGTACCTGATCCGCCGCAACCACCGTCTCATCCACCCCATGGCTCCGCCGTTCGCTCCCCGGCGCCCCCGGGCGCCGTCGTCCGTTCGTGGTCGCTCGTCAGTCCGCGACGAGCACCCGCTCGACGGCTGCCGTGAACAGCCTCCAGTTCTCCTGCTCCGCGTCGACTTCCTTTTGCCCGGCCCGCGTGAGCCGATAGAACCGCGCGCGGCGTCCCTCGGGCGAGATTCCCCAGGAGCCCTCGATGAGGCCCCGGTCGCGAAGCCGGTAGAGGGCCGGGTACAGCGACCCCTGGTTGACCTCCAGGACGTCGCCGGAGAGCTGCCGGATCCGCTTCGATAGGCCCCATCCGTGCAGATCCTCCCGGCTGAGCACCCTGAGGACCAGGAGATCGAGCGTCCCCTGCAACAGGTCTGCGCGCTTCCGTCCCACCCTCGCCTCCATGCCTTGTCATTCGACAACAACATCGGAAGAGTGCATCGCTTGTTGTCGAACGTCAAGGCATCGATTTCCCGGTGATCGGGCGTCGCGTCGCAGGGATACCTTGACTTTCTAGGCAACCGATCACACCGTGGCGGACAGCCAGTTGTCTAGAACGTCTAGGTATCCGCCATGCCCCGCGATCGAAACCGACTCCTCCACGGAACGCTCGACACGCTCGTGCTCAAGACCCTCTCGCGAGGACCGATGCACGGCTACGCCATCGCGCGATGGCTCGAGGACCGGGGCGGCGACGCACTGCAGATCGAGGAGGGCTCGCTCTACCCGGCGCTGTACCGCCTCGAGAAGAAGGGCCTGCTCGAGTCCGAGTGGGGCATGTCCGAACTCGACCGTCGAGCCAAGTTCTACTCGGTGACGGCGAAGGGCCGGAAGCGGCTGAAGACCGATACGCGTGCGTGGGAGGCATTCAGTCGCGCCGTATCGAGCGTGCTGGAAACGGCGTGACGGGGCCGGAGCCCGACCCGCCTCCGCAGGGCCGTACCGGCCCCGGCAGCGGCGGCGGACGCATCGTGCCGCCGGAGGTGGAGGCCGAGGTCCGGGACGAACTGGAGTTTCACATCGAGATGCGGGTGCGGCAGCTCGTTGCGGAGGGGTGGGAGGAGCACGACGCGCGGGCTGAAGCGGTGAGCCGCTTCGGCGACATCGACCGGGTACGGTCGAACATGGAACACCTGGGGAGGGGACGGGACGTGAAGAAGCAGCGTCGCACGTGGTGGCACGAGTTCAGGCAGGACGTACGGTTCGCGGTGCGCCAGCTCGCGCGGGCGCCGATGTTCGCGGGCGTGGCGATCCTGACCCTCGCGCTCGGAATCGGCGCAAGCTCGGCGGTCTTCAGCGTGGTGAACTCGGTGCTCCTTCGACCGCTGCCCTACGCGGAGCCCGACCGGATCGCGACCGTCTGGACGCGGTACCTCCCGCCGTCCGGGTTCGACATCCCCAGGGCACCTCTCTCGGCCGAGGAAGGCCTCGACCTCGAGGAGAGCCTGACCTCCGTCGAGCGGCTCGGGCTCTGGACCACCGGCAGATCCGCGCTGACCGGTCCGGACGCAGCGGCGCAGCAGATCGTCGTGGGGCGCTTCTCGGACGGCGTGTTCGACGTGCTCGGCGTGCCCGCGGAGCGGGGCCGCACCTTCACCCCGAACGACGACGTACCCGGCGCGGCTCCGGTCACCGTGCTCTCGCACGGACTGTGGGCGACGCGCTACGGCGGTGACCCGGGCCTCGTCGGTCGCTCCATCTACCTCGACGGCGTGCCGACGGAGGTCGTGGGCGTCATGCCCGAGACGTTCGCCTTTCCAGCCAGCGCAGACGTCTGGGTGCCGCTCGGCATCGACCGCTCGAACGCCGGGAACCGTGCCTCCCACTGGCTTCAGAGCGTGGCCCGTCTCGCGCCGGGCCGCTCGTTCGACGCACTCTACGCGGAGCTCGAGTTGATCGCGTCGCAGTGGGCCGACGCGCACGAGCACAACGTCGGGCACTTCGCGATGTCGGATCCGCTCAGGACCGCGGTGGTCGGATCCGCGCCCCGGCTCCTGACCCTTCTGGGTGTCGCCGTGGGGCTGGTCCTCCTGATCGCGTGCGCGAACGTCGCCAACCTGCTCCTCGCGCGCGGCGAACGGCGCGCGGCCGAGTTCGGCGTGCGGAGCGCCGTCGGGGCCGGGCGCGGACGGCTTCTCCGCCAGCTGCTCACCGAGAGTCTCGTGATCGGTGGGGCCGCATCGATCGTCGGGCTCGCCCTCGGCGCCGTCGGCGTGCGGGCGCTCGTCGCGCTCGACCCCTCCGCCCTGCCTCGACTCGACGGGCTGACGCTCGACCTGCGGGTGGTCGGCTTCACCGTCGCGCTGGCGGTCGCGACGTCGTTCGTGTTCGGGACCGTTCCGGCGATCCTCACGGCTCGGAAGGCGCGGATGACGATCGCCACCAGCTCTGCGCGAAGCGCGGGATCGCGGGGTCGGAGCGGGCTGCGCCGAGGCCTCGTGGTGGCCGAGGTGTCGCTCAGCGTGGTCGTCGTGGTGCTGGCCGGTCTGACCCTCCGCAGCCTCACGGCGCTCACCGGCACCGATCCGGCCTTCGAGCCGGAGGGCCTGCTCAGCGTGCAGCTCTCCCTCCCGGCCGAGTCGTATCCGGACGACGAACTCGTTCCGGCCCATTTCGCGACCATCGAGCAGCGGTTCGACGCCCTTCCCGGGGTCGTGGACGCGGTGGCGGCCAGCACGCTCCCCTTCATGGGAACGGTCGGGAGCTGGGACTTCACGATCCCCGATCGTCCGCAGCAGGACGGGGAGATGGCGCGCAACGCGAGAGTCACCGTCGTCACCCCTTCCTTCTTCGAGACCCTGGGCATCGATCTGTTCGAAGGGCGCACGATCACCGACGTCGATCGGGCCGACGCCGCCCTCGTGAGCGTGGTCAGCCGGACGATGGCCGAGATGTGGTGGCCCGGCGAGAGCGCGATCGGCAAGCAGTGGGGCTACGGGAGCCCGGGTCCGGACGCCCGCTGGATGACGATCGTGGGTGTGGTGGAGGATCAGTACGCGTCGGCGGTCGACGAGCAGATGGCCCCACAGGTGTACCTGCCGTACGCGCAGTCGGGGGTCTCGGCGTACGGGTACGTGCCGCGGGCGATGCGGTTCGCGCTTCGGACGCGGGAGGAGCCGATGCGTCTGGTGGACGCTGTTCGGGCCGCGCTGGCCGAGTTCGACCCGGAGTTGCCCGTCTCCTCGGTGCGCGTGATGGACGACCTGGTCCAGAGCTCGACCGCGGAACCACGGATCGTGGCCACGACGCTCGGCAGCTTCGGGCTGATCGCGCTGCTGCTGGCGGCCGTGGGCGTGTACGGAGTGATCGCCTACTCGGTCGCCGGCCGCGGTCGTGAGATCGGTGTGAGAATGGCGCTGGGAGCACGGCGCGCGGACGTCGTGCGGATGATCCTGCTCGAGGGCACACGGCCGGTCGCGCTCGGGCTCGCGGTCGGTGTGGGGCTGGCCTCGCTCGCGGTACGGGGCATGGACAGCATGCTGTTCGGAGTCGCCGCGACCGACCCGCTCACCTTCGCCGTCGTCCCGGTGGTGCTTCTGGCGGTCGGGGTCGGCGCGAGCCTGGTTCCCGCCCTTCGGGGGACGACCACCGACCCGAGCGACGCGCTGTCCGGCGAGTAGCGCTGCTCCACCCGCCGGTCAGGACGCCCGTCAGTCGCTCCGGAGGGCGATCAGCGGGTCGGCTCGTGACGCGCGGCTCGCCGGCACCCACGACGCACCGACCGAAACGATCAGCAGCACGAGCGGGATCCCGAGATACGCCACCGGGTCGAACAGTCCGACGTCGTAGAGGAACCCGGACACCAGCACACCCGTCGCGGCGGCCAGCACGAGACCGCCGGCGAGTCCCACGACCACGAGCCGCAGTCCGTCTCCGACCAGCATTCGCACGATCCCGGGCCGGGTCGCCCCGAGCGTCATCCGGATGCCGACCTCGCGGGTGCGCTTGGCCGCCGAGTGGCTCACGACGCCCCAGATCCCGATCGCGGCGAGCAGGAGCGCCAGACCTCCGAAGATCGACAGCAGCAGCGCGGCCATGCGAGGCGGGAAGAGATGGACCGCGAGGTGCTCGGACATCGTCCGGCGGTCGAACAGGACGAGCCGGGGCTCGAGTTCGGTCGCGATGGCGATCGACCGCGCGAGCAGCTCCGGGCCACTCGTCCGCCCGCGGACGACGACCTGCAGCCCCTCCAGATACTGCTGCTCCGCCCACATGTAGACCTTCGGGCGGGGATCCTCTCCGATGGTCCGCACCTTGGTGTCCTCGGCGACGCCGATGATGCGCCACGGCTCGCTTCCGCCGGCGTCGAGCGTCTCGCCCACGGCACCGTTCGGGAAGTACCGGCTCGCCAGCGCGCGCGAGACCACCACCTGCCGTTCTCCCTCGGGATCGGCGGCGTCGAACCCCCGGCCCACCACGATCGGGACCTCGAGCGTGGCGAAGAACCCGGCCGACACCGAGCCGATGTCGATCTCGATGCCGCCGTCGGCGCGGTCTCCGCTGAAGCCGTCGATCTGGAACGCGCGCGTCTGCACCCCGAATCCGAGCGGCATGAAATCGGTGAACCCGACCTGCGTGATGTCGGGGTCCGCGAGCAGCCGCCGCTCGAGCTCGCCCCAGTACTCCTGTCCTTCCGCCTCGCCCAGCCCGGTGAGCGCCAGCTGGGGCCAGATGATCGCCGCCTCGCCCTCGTAGAAGCCGGGATCCGCACCCTGCGCGTTCAGCAGGCTCCGAAGGAAGAGTCCGCTCCCGACGAGCAGCACCACCGAGAACGCGACCTGCGCGACCACCAGCGCGGAGCGCATGCGGCCGCGCCGTGTGACCGACCCCGCCTCGTCCCGCAGCGTGTTCGCGATGCCCGGGTTGGTCGCCTGGAGCGCCGGAACGAGTCCGAACAGCACCCCCGCCAGGACCGACGCGCCGAGGGTGAAGCCGAGTACGCGCCCGTCCAGCGGGAAATCGAGGTTGAGCGGCACGGGGATCGGGGGCCGCACGCTGACCAGGGCGTCCACCGCGAGATGCGCCACGCCGATGCCGGCGAGTCCGCCCAGGAGTGCGATCATCGTGGTTTCGACGAGCAGCTGACGAACCAGCGCGGCGCGACCGGCGCCCAGTGCGAGTCGCACGCCGATCTCACGTCGGCGAGCTTCGGCTCGCGCGAGCAGGAACCCCGCGAGGTTCACGCACGCGATCAGGAGCACGAGCCCGACCATCGCCATCAGGAGTCCCGCGACCGGCAGCAGCGCGCGGTCCACGATCGGGTGGACCAGGATCTCGTCCAGACGGATCGCCTGGTACACGCGGTCTCGGTTCGTCGCGGGATGGGCCTCACCCATCGCGGTCGAGAAGCCGCCGAGCCATCCGTTGGCCTGCTCGACACTCACGCCGTCGGCGAGTCGGCCACGGACGAACATGCTCCGGCTTCCCCTTTGCTCGAGGGGGTCCGCGTCGCTCTGGAACGCCATCAGCACGGCGGACATGTTCATCGGCGTGAACGCGGATGAATGAAACGCCGGGAACGAGCCCGTATACCACTCGGGCGTGACGCCGACCACCGTGTAGTCCAGCTGATTGATCCGGTACGACTGTCCGATCACGTCGCGGTCGCCCCCGAACTCCTGCAGCCAGAGACCGTGGGAGATCACCACGACGGGGCTCGTGCCCGACGGACCGTCGTACTGCGGTCCGAACCCCGGACCGAGCACCATCGGGACTCCGTGAAGTTCGAAGTGGTTCGGGGTCACCGCCTCGCCGAGGAGAATCGCGGAGCGATCGGCCAGCCCGCCGCTCGCGATCATGGTCCGGGACGCGGACACCCCGGCGAAGACCTCCCCCGATCCCTCGCGGAGATCCGTGAAGTCGGGATAGGACCACGGGCCGTACGGCGTGCCCGACGCGTCCGAGGTGTAGAGCTCGACCAGCTCGGATGGCCGCTCGAAGGGGGGGTCGGCCAGCAGCACCGCGTTCACGATGCTGAACATCGCCGTGTTTGCCCCGATGCCGAGCGCCAGAGACACCACGGCCACGGCCGTGAACCCCGGCGCCTTGAGCATCCTGCGCACGGCGTACGCCGCATCCATCCCGATTCGTCCCATCGATCGTCCTCCCCTCGCGTTGAACAGCGTCTCTCTCGCGCGCTCGGCGTGGAGACGAAGTGGAAAGCGCCGCGTCTGGCGCCGGTACCACCGCGTGGCGGCGTCCACGCCGTCCCGCGCCACCCGGAGCTCGTAGAGGTCGTCGAGCTCCGCCAGAATCAGCTCCCGTTCGGGTGCGGGAACCGATCGGGGAAGCCGACGCGCGATGCGCGCCCTCAGGCCGGGCGGAACGGTCGGTCGGTCAGACATCGCCGAGGCGGATCCCGTCCCAGAGAGCCTCGAACCGACGCCGCGACTCCTGCATCTGGCCGATCCCGTCCGCGGTGGGCGTGAAGTACCGTCGGCGCCTCCCGCCCCGCTCGGGCGTCCGCAGTTCGGACGCCGCGAATCCGACCTCCTCGAGGCGCCGTAGTGCGATGTAGACCGCGGCGGGGGCGATGTCGCGACCGGTGAGCCGCTCGAGCTCCATCACGATCGCGGCCGTGTACGCCCCCTCTCCGAGGCGGTGGGCCGCCAGCAGCACGTGGTGCTCGAACTCGCCGAGTGTGTCCTTCGGCATCGCATTTCCTAGCGTTGTTAGTGTAAGGCTCTCTCCCTTACGGCCGGGGTGCCGCGGAGGTTTCGGCGTGGCCTCGGCGACCGCTGCCGGAAACCCGGAACTGGCTGGATCCGTATTGTCTAAGTAACGTAGACAATACTGCGAGACCCCAGTCCTGGCGCGAGATGGCGGCTACAGACCGAAGCATTCTCCCGGGCACGCTCGAGCTCCTCGTCCTGCGTGTCCTCCGTGACGAGCCTTCACACGGCCTCGGCGTGGCGCGCGCGCTGCGCGGTCGCTCCGGGGGGGTCATCGACCTGAAGGACGGTGCGCTCTATCAGGCGCTCCATCGGCTCGAGAACGACGGCCTCGTGTCGTCCGACTGGGGCCACGCCGATTCGGGGAAGCGCGCGAAGTTCTACACGCTCGCGGAGCGTGGGAGGACGCGGCTCGACGCCGAGGTGCGATCGTGGCATCGGTACGCGGAGGCCGTCGCGCGGGTCCTGGGCCCGGAGTTCGCGCGCCCGGGTCCTTCGCAGGCCGGACGCCACGGCAGCGGCGACACCGCTCCCGAGCCCGCCTCGTGACCAAGCGATGAGGGCCTCGTGAGCATCCGACGCGCGTTTCGGCTGTTCGGTCGGAGCCACCGCTCCATCGAGGCCGAGGTCGACGAGGAGCTCCGCTTCCACCTGGACGGACGCGCGGCGGAGCTGAAAGCGGGGGGCCTCGATCCGAGCGACGCGCGCGAACGGGCGCTGGCCGAGATGGGGGATCTGCACCACGTGCGACACTCGCTGGTGTCGCTGACGGAACGACGACGACGACGGGAGGGGTGGACGATGAAACTCGAGGGACTCGTGCAGGATCTCTCGTACGCCGCGCGCACGCTGCGCCGGAGCCCGGGCTACGCGCTCACGGTCATCCTCACGCTGACGGTGGGCATCGGGGCCACCGCGTCGGTGTTCTCGGTCATGAACCCCTTCTTCTTCCGGCCCCTCCCCTTCCCCGACGCGGGGCAGCTGATCCAGCTCGGTCACGTGAATCGCGAAGCCGGATTCGAGTGGGCGAGATTCTCGCTCGCCCAGATCGAGGACTACCGGGATCGTGTCGGCAGCGCGGCGGCGATCGGGCACTACTACTACGGCAGCTACAACCTGACGGACGGGGACCGGCCGGAGCGCGCGACGGGCGGGGTCGTGTCCACGAACACCTTCTCGGAGGTTCTCCGCGCCACGCCGCTGCTGGGCCGGAGCTTCCAGCCCGAGGACGCCGGCCCCGGAGCCGCCGACGTGGTCGTGCTCGATCACCGGCTCTGGTCGGCGCGCTACGCCGCGGATCCGTCCATCGTGGGGAGCTCGATCCGCATCGACGGACGCGCACACGAAGTGATCGGCGTGATGCGGGAGGAGGCGGTCTTCCCGTTCGGTGGCGTCCGGTTCTGGTTGCCGGATCGGCGGGCGACGACCGACCGGGGCAACCAGGGAACCCTGATGATCGCTCGACTCGCGCCGGGCGTGGACCGCGCGGAGGGCATCGCCGAGTTCCAGTCCGTCCACGCGTCGCTCGCGGTGGCCTGGCCCGACGTCGACGGACGCTGGGACGGCCTGCACGGAGCGCCGCTCAGGGAGGCGCTGAACTTCATCTGGGACCTCCTCCGACTGAGCTTCACCGCCTTCCTCGGCGCGGTGCTCGGTGTGCTGGTGATCGCCTGTGTGAACGTCACCGGGATCACGCTCGCCCGGACGCAGTCGCGCATCCGCGAACTCGGCGTGCGCAGTTCGCTCGGTGCGGGACGGGGTCGGCTCGTGCGGCAACTCGTCTCGGAGAGCGTGCTGCTGGCGATCGTCGGGGGTGCGCTCGGCACGCTCGCCGCGGCCGTGCTGACCGCCGGTCTCGGCGACATTCTCCCGCCCGACATCTACCGGGTGGGCGACCCGACGCTGGACGTCCGCGTGCTGCTCTTCGCGCTCGCCGTGACCGCGTCCGCCCCGCTGCTGTTCGGGTTGTGGCCGGCGCTCGCCGTGAGCCGGCGCGACCTGGCGAGCCTCGTGCGCGAGGGGACCGTGCGCGGCGGGCAGAGTCGGGGATCGCGCCGTCTCCGGCGCGCGCTCGTGATCGGCGAGGTGGGCGTCGGGGTCGCGCTGGTCGCGGTCACCGGACTCTTCCTGCAGAGCGCCAGGGCCGCGGGTGATGCCGACCTCGGGTTCGAGCCCGACCGCATGCTGATCGCGACCGCCACGACCCCCGCGTTCGACTACCCGGAGACCGAGGAGGTCGGCGCGTTCTGGGAGTCGGCCCGGGAAGCCGTCGCGGCGGCGCCCGGCGTCGAGGCGGCGGGCTTCGTCTACCCGCTCCTGCTCAACAACGAGCTGTTCAGCGCGCGGATGGGCGTTCCCGGAGACGGCGTGGACCCGACGGAGCGCCCGCCGGTGTTCCGGCTGTGGGCGTCGGAGGGGTACTTCGAGGCTGCCGGCATCCGTCGGATCGCCGGCCGGACCCTCGTCGCGTCGGACACGGCCGGCGACGTGTCGGCCGTGGTCGTCAGCTCCGGGGTCGCCGAGCGGCTCTGGCCCGGTGCGGACCCGCTCGGGCGAACGATCGAGCTGGGGGAGGGCGCGACCCCGTACCGGGTGGTCGGCGTGGTCGCCGATCAGGCGCACGACGGCATCGACGGGACCCCGGACGCCATGGTCTACCTCCCGATGTCGGAGTTCACCAGCCGACGACGCTTCATGGTCGCCCGTGCCGCGGGCGACCCGCTGGCGCTCTCGGGGCCGGTCCGGGAGGCGTTCGGATCCGTGGACCCGGGCCTCCCGGTCGATCTCCAGGCGATGAACGACCTCGTGTTCCAGGCCACGTTCCAGTGGTCGGCCGGCTCGGGGGTGCTCGCGCTGTTCGGTCTGATCGCGCTCCTGCTCGCCTCGATCGGCGTGTACGGCATCGTGGCGCACACGGTGGAGGAGCGACGCCACGAGATGGCCGTGCGCATGTCGCTCGGCGCCGACGCGTCGCGCGTGGGTGGCAAGGTCGTCCGAGACTCGATGGCGCTCACGGGCTGGGGCGTGGCCCTCGGACTGGTGCTGGCCTTCGCCGCCGCCCGGGCCGCGGAGGCCATGCTCTACGGGGGCGCGGGTACCGATCCGCTCGTTCTGATGGTCGCGGCGACGGTATTCGTCGGCGTCGGTGTCGTGGCAGCGATCATCCCCGCGCGGCGCGCGTCCAGGATCGAGCCGGTGGCGCTCCTCCGGGTCGACTGAAGGGTCGACGGAGTCGGCGGCTCAGTCCCCGCGGAAGGTCTCGAGCGGGTCGGCCTCCGCGGCCCGCCTCGCCGGGATCGCCACGGCGGCCAGGGCGAGGCCGAGGATCGTGAGCGCCGTCGCGCCGACGGACGTCGCGGACACCCCACTCGCGGACGCACCCATCGCCTCCGAGAGCGCTCGACGACCCAGCCACCAGAGCATGAACCCGCCCGCCAGTCCGATCCCCGCGAGCGATAGCCCGCCCCGCACCACCCGGCCCGCGATCGACGCTCCGGTCGCGCCGAGCGCCATACGGATTCCGAGTTCCGGCATGCGCCCCCGCACCTGGAACGCGATGGCCGAGTAGAGGCCGAGCGAGGCGAGGAGGCCTCCGACCACCGCGAGCGCTCCCACGATTCCGAGCTGGATGCGGAGCGGACGGAACCACTCCGACACATGTCGTTCGTAGGGCACCATGGATACCGGCGCGGCACCCGGGATGGCCCGATTCATCGCCTCCTCGACCGCACCGACCACCGCGTCACCTCCTGCCACCACCAGCCGGCTGAAGGCCCAGTTCTCGGCCTCGTAGGAGGCGTACATCATCGGCGGCGCGGGCCGGTCGGGACCGAAATGGGCCGCCGACCCCACGACGCCGACGATCTCGCGGTCCTGCTGCAGAATCGAGAGCGTGAGCCCCAGCGGGGATTCGCCCGGGTACACCTCCTCCGCGAGGGTCTCCGAGATGATGACGGACGGTGTCGAGTCCCCGCGCGTGAAGGTCCGCCCTTCCACGAAGGGGATCTCCATCAGGTCGAAGTAGCCGTGCGAGACGATGGCGTACTGCCCGAACTTCTGTTCGTCCTCCGCGGATCGCCGGTAGTCGAATCGGTTGTTCGTCCTCGCCATCGGGGGATTGGTCGAGATCGCGGCCGCGTACCCGCCGGACTCCAGTTCTCGGAGTAGCGAGCTCCACGCATCACGACGCCCGTTCGAGTCCGGGTTCGCCGTCTGGGGCAGGGCCACGAGCCCGACCCAGACCCCGTCGACCCGATAGCCGAGATCGCGGTGAGCCAGCTCGACCGACCGTTCGATCGCCAGCGTCCCGACGCCGACCAGCAGCGTCGTGAGCGCGAACTGTCCGACCACGATGGCGCGTCCACCGACGAGGTCGCGCGACACGCGCGCTCCGGACATCGGCGTGTCCGCGGGTGGGACCAGACGCCGCGCCAGCGCCACCATCACGGCGCCGCCGACCACCGCGCACCCCAGCCACGCCGCCGCCTCGAGGGGCGACGCGCCGAGATCGGTGGTGCGCGGCATGGTCGCGGGAAGCCACCCGACCGACACGGCGGTCAGGATCCTCGCGAGCACGAGTGCCGCGATCCCGCCGGCAAGGCCGAGCGCGGCCCCCTCGACGAGCGCCCCTCGCGCCAGGCGGGCCCGCGACGCGCCCAGGGCGATGCGAACCGCCGATTCCCGCGACCGCTCGAGGGCTCGCGCCATCGAGAGCCCGAACACGTTGACGACGGAGAGGGCCAGAAACGCGAAGCCCGCCGCAAGGAGGAGCCGCAGCGCCGGACGGAACGGTCGCACGAGGTCGGCGCGCAGCGAAACGACCTCGGCGCTCCAGTCGACGTGCGAGTCCGGCCAGGCTTCGCCGAGACCGGCGACGAATGTCGCGAGTTCGTCCGAGGCGACGTCGATGTCCGACCCGGGTGCGACGCGGCCGACCGCCTCCACGTAGCGCGCTCCCCGGAAGCCGGCGGCCAGCTGATGGGACGCCCAGAGAAGCGGCGTGAAGAGGTCCACCGTCTCCGGGTACTCGCCGTTCTGCGGCACGACGCCCACCACCGTGTGGGGACCGCTCGCGAGGTGGACGGTGCCGCCGACCACCCCGGGATCTCCGCCGAACGCGCGAACCCAGAACTCCTCCGTGAGGACGACCTCCGCGCCCGCCTCGCCGTCGCGCCCCCGGAACTCGGCCCGGCCGTGGAGCGGCGTGATCCCGAGCACCTCGAAAAACCCGGGGGAGACGATCGCCCCCGTCAGGTGTCGCGTGTCGCCGTCGACCACCCACTCGGGTGAACTTCCGAGGATGCCCGCGAAGCCCGTGAAGTGCCGCCACTCCCGTGCGCGCAATGCGTCGAGGAAGGGCGGCGAGACGGGGAACCGCACCCGCTCGCCGTCGGCCGCGACCGGCTCGAGTTCGTACACCCGGACGAGGCGCTCCGAGTCGGGGAGCGGGAGGGGCTGGAGCCACACCTGCCAGGCGAGCCCGCCCAGCACCATCGCGCTCGCGAACCCGAGCGCCAGCGTGCCGGCGACCCCGGCGGCGTACTGAGGGCGCCTGAGGAGCGCACGCACGATCCGACGGATCTCCCCGGCTCGAAGGCCCCGAGCCAGTTCGGCCGCCCGGTTCGCGACCAGGACGGGTGTCGAGACCAGGGCCTGGCGTCGGTACCACCAGCGAGCGCTGCGCGGACCTCCGTCGAGCCGGACCCGCTCGAAGCGTTCATCCAGGTCCGCGAGCACGAAGGGTCGGTCCTCGCGCGGCGTGAGCGCCCGGAGAATCGCGCGGGCCAGGCACGGCGAACGCGGGCTCATGATGCCTGGCCCGGGTCCAGATGGGGGCTGTCCCAGAGACGCTCGAACAGTTCGCGCGATCGCTGGAGCGCCCTCGATCCCTCGGCCTCGACCGTGTAGATCCTGAGCGCCCGACCGCCCCCCGTCGGCCGGCGGGTGCGGGACGACACCAGGCCCTTCCGTTCCATCCGCTTGAGGGTGACGTAGACGGCGGGGATCGATACGTCGCGGCCCGTGGCGTCGAGGATCTCGGCATGGATCTCGGCGCCGTACCCCCCGTCCCCGAGTCGTGCGAGGGCGAGGAGCACGACCTGCTCGAACTCGCCGAGGTACTCCCGCGCGTCACCCATCCCCCCACCCCCAGCTATTAGACATTGTATAAAAACAATGTTTAACGCGACGGCGGGCGCGGTCAACCGTGGGCGTTCACGCTCGGGATCCGGAGGCAGCTGGCCCGAACGGGTCCGGGTGTTCTGTCCCGGAGGTGCTCGTGGGTGCCGCGCTAGCTGAACAGCCCGCCCGTCTCGGAGATGCGCCGCGGCGCTCCGGGCGAATTGCCTCCACCGTCCACGGACCCGCCGAAGTAGCGCAGTTCCTGAGCCTCCGCCGTCGAGTCGACGTACCGGATCAGGCGGGCAGGCATCGGCTCGTCCGACAGCTGCAGGGCGCGCGCGAGGTTGCGCGTGGCGAGCTGCAGAATCTCGGCGACCCGCTTCGACGGCTTCACCTTCCCGCCTTCACGGATCGCGTTGAGCCGGCTCAGCTCCTCGTAGCCGAGCATCAGGTGCGGCATCGAGGCGAGCGCCTTGTCCTCGTTGTGGAGCGCCTGCTTGGCGCGGGTGCCGATGCCGAGCAGCAGGTTCTGAGTGAAGTCCGGGAGTGGGGACTCGTCGGTCACCGCGCCCAGAATCCCGAGGAGCTGGTCCGTCTCGATCGACCTCGGCCCGCCCTGCCACACCCAGACCGCGTGCTCGACCGCATGCAGCGCGCTCCAGGCCACCTGGCGGCCTCGCTCGAGGTTCTTGCGCCGCTCGAAGAAGTACTCGACGACCGCGACCGTCAGGATGATCCCGATGATCTCGGTACCGAGGTTGATGAGCAGCGACTGTCGGGTCGGCTCCTCGACGACGAAGGCCGACCAGATGACGGCACCGGCGATGACGAGAAAGCCGGCGGGAATCACGAGTCGCGACGTGAACTTCATCCGGCGAAGGTCCTTCGGGCGGGCCCGCAGGTCAAGCGGACCCGCGGACCGCGGCCGGGGCCCGCCCTACTCGCCGCGCAGCGCCTCGACCGGATCGATGCGGGTGGCCCGCCGGGCCGGGACGTAGACGGCCGCGACCGTGGACACGATCATGACGAGCGGCACGGCCCCGAACGCGACGAGGTCCAGCGGCTCGACCCGGATCAGGAAGGCGTCGAGCGCACGTACCGCCGGTACGGCGAGCACGACCCCGACCGCGGCGCCGATTACCGCCAGCAGGATCCCCTCCCGGATCACTCGCAGTCGGAGCCCCTCGGCGCTCGCCCCGAGCGCGACCCGGACGCCGAACTCGCGCGTCCGTCGGCGCACCGAGTACGCGGTGACCCCGTACACGCCGAGACCACCGAGCAGGAGCGTCACGGCGGCGAACGCGCCGAGCACGCCGACGAGGAACCGCGTCTGCGCGTGCTCCTCGGAGATGCGCACGTCGTAGCGCAGGAGTTCGGTCACGGGTGCCGTGGGCGCCACCTCGCCCACGGCGGCGCGAATGGCGTTCCAGGCGCCCGACGCGCGCCCGCGCGGCTCGGCGACGACGTACGCCCAGGCGAGGTCGTCGGCCTGCGCCAGCACCTCGTACCAGGTGGGGCGAGGATCGTCGACGATCGGCCTCCGCCGCACGGAGGACACCACGCCGATCACGTAGCCGCCTTCGCCGTACGGTCCGTAGTTCTGGATGAAGTCCCCGAGCGGGCTCTCGCCGCCCCAGACCTCGGCCACGGCGGCTGCGTCGACGAGCGCGACCGGCTCGGTACCCGCTACGTCCGCCTCGGTGGGCAACTGCCCCTCGAGCAGTTCGATGCCCATGGTCTCGAAGAAGCCCGGGGTGACCGAGTGTTTCGCGAACGCCGTGAGCGCATTGGGGTCGGGTGTCACGCCCTCGATGTACGCGGCGGTGGCGTTGGGCGACCCGTCGAAGGGGATGTTCGAGGCAAGCGCGGCGTGCGTGAGATCGGGCGACGCCGCGAGGCGGCGTTCGAGTCGTTCGAGGGCGGCGCGAGCCTCGTCCGATGACCGGAAGCTCGACGTGTCGAAGTCGATGCGCGCCGTGATCAGAGGCTCGGCGTCGAAGGCGGGATCGATCCGGCCGAGCGCCCCGAGGTCCCTCGTGAGGAGCCCCGCCCCGACCACGAGCACGACGGCCGCCGCGATCTGGGCGGTCACGAGGCCACGCGCCACCCGCTGACGCCCACCGGTGGACCCGCGGTCCGACGAGCGCAGCAGTATGCCCGGGCTCCCGTCCACGCCGCGGAGCGCCGCGATCGTCCCGGCCGCCAGACCGACGAGTACCGCCACGCCTGCGTTGACCGCGAAGACCCGCAGGTCGAGGGACACGCCGGCGACCCTCGGGAGGGTCGCGGCCAGCACGGGGCGGACCACCGCGAGCGTGACGGCGGCGAGCCCGAACCCGACCACCGTGCCCGCGCCCGCGAGCACGAGGCCCTCGGCGATCTGCGTCCGAACGAGGCGACCTCGTCCCGCGCCGAGCGCCGCGCGCACCGCCATGTCCTTCCGCCGTGCGATCCCGCGCGCCAGGAGCAGGTTGCCGACGTTGGCCGCGACCACCACGAGCACCACGCCCACGACCGAGACGAGCAGCCAGAGGCGTGCCCGGACATCGCCGACCAGCGCCTCGTGAAGCGGCGTGATCATCGCCTCGGATCGGTAGTTCTCGATCGGCGTCCAGATCGGGTTGTCCTCGATGAGTGGCCCGCCGGAGAAGCCGCGAAGCTCGTTCATCGCCCCCTGCGGCGTGGCGCCGTCCGCGAGCCGCCCGATCATCCGGATCCGGTAGTCGCCCCAGTAGGACCCCAGGCCCGCCTCGGTCCGGTCGATGCGCAGCGGCAGCAGCACGTCGTCCGATCCGGAGGGGAACGCGTGGCCCTCGGGCAGCACGCCGACCACGGTGTGGGGACTCCCGTCCAGCACCAGTTCGCGTCCCAGGATCGCGGGATCGCCGCCGAACTCGGTCGTCCAGAGGCCGTGCGAGAGGACGACCTCGTCCGACCCGCCGACCAGGTCCGCGGTCTCGCTGAACCCGGCACCCATGGCGAGCGGCATCCCGAGGATGTCGAGGAACGACCGGGTGACGCGCGATCCGATCAGTCGGATCGGTTCGGCGCCGGTCGCGAGGTTCACGCCGGCGCCGGTGGCGTAGCCGCCGATCGCGGCCAACGTCACGGCGTTCTCGTCGTAGTAGTCGTACTCCGCGCCCGGGCCCGTAGTCCCCGGCCAGACCCGTACGATGCGCTCCGGGTCGGGATACGGGAGCTCCTCCAGGAGCACCCCGTCCACGAGCCCGAACACGAGCGCGTTGGCTCCGATTCCGATCCCGAGCGTCAGGATCGCGACCAGTGCGAAGCCCGGAACCCGTAGCAGCGATCGCACCGCAGACCTCGACTCCCTCACCGTGTCGCGCATCCTTTCCTCCGATCCCCCGAGTCGTCGTCCGAGCGGATCCCGCAGACGCAGACCCGCGAATCTCACCACGTCACGGCGCAGGCGGCGTTCGCCCTCGCCTCGCCGTACCGGGCGGCACGGTACTCCCAGAGCTCCTCCAGCTCCTCGAGCAGCCACACCCGGTCGTCCGCCGGGACGACGCGGGCCGCGATCCCGAGCCACCGCCGCGCGACGGGTGTCACCCGCGTGCCTCCAGGACCGTGTCGAGGCCCTCCCACAGCCGCTCGAACGCGCGCCGCTCCGCGCGGAGCCGCTCGAGACCCTCGTCCGTCACCTTGAAGATCCGCCGATCCCGCGCGCCCTCGACGGGCTGCATGCGCGAAGCGGCCCACCCCTTCTCCTCCAGCCGGCGCAGCACGATGTAGACGGACGACAGCGTGGTCGTCCGTCCCGTGCGCTCCTCGAGCTCGGCGACGATCGGCGCCGTGTAGGCGTCCGCGCCGAGCTGAAGCAGCGCCAGCATCACCTGGTGCTCCAGTTCCCCCAGTCCTTCGCGTCCCATCTCGACTCCTCGCGGCGATCCCACCGCGTCCGAGGTGTTACTCACAATGTAAGAATACTGTTCTTACGAAATAAGTAAACCCCACGCCGGCAACCCCTCGACAGCGGATGTCATCGACCCTATATAGAAGTCTTGGTAACACCCGTACGAGCCGTCCCTCCTCCGCTCCCGCACCCTTTCTCCGGACCGATCCCGATGCCCCGAACTCCGCGGATGACCTACCTCACCGGCGTCGTGCTCGCCGCCATCCGCGCCGGGCACCGCTACGGATTCGACATCATGGACGCCACCGGCATACCGGACGGATCGGTGTACCCGGCGCTCCGCCGACTCGAGCGGGCCGGCTACCTGGAGGCGCGCTGGGAGGACAAGGCGGAGGCCACCGCCCGTCAGCGGCCACCGCGCCGCTACTACCGCCTCACGCCCGAGGGGTCGGAGGCGCTCGACGTTGCCCGTGCGCGATTCCCCGGGGTGGACCGGCTGTTCACCGACGGCGAACGACGCGGCGAACCCGGCCTCGAACCGTCGTGATCGCCCGACTCCTGTGCGGCTCCGCGCTGGTCTGCGTGCGAGCCGCCGCCCGCCTCGTTCCTCCGCTCCAGCGCGACGACTTCGTGCGGGAGTGGGAAGCAGAGATCCATCACGCCTTCGACGGCGCCGACGGGCATCGTCCCGGCCGGCTTCTGATTACCTGGCGCGCGCTCCTCGCCTTCGTCGACGCGCTCGCCCTCGCGCTGCACGCCATGACCCTCGACGCCATCGCCCGCGACCTCCGCTTCTCGATCCGCGCGCTGCTCAAGCGCCCCGGCTTCGCGCTGCTCGCCCTGCTGACGCTGGGGCTGGGCATCGGCGCCAACACCGCGATCTTCTCGGTCGTGGACGCGGTGCTTCTGCGGCCGCTCCCCTACCCCGAGCCGGAGGAGATCGTCGCCCTATGGGAGCAGGACGGGGTGCGCGACCTCGCCAACGCTCCGGTGTCGGCGCAGGACTTCGAGGCCTGGCGCGACGAGATGGAGACGCTCGAGTACATCGCGGCCGGCCGCGGCGGGGCGTATGCCATGACGGGGGACGGCGAGCCCGAGCAGATCCCGGGGATCCAGGTGACGGCGTCGTTCTTCGACGTGTTCGGGCGCCAGCCGGCCATGGGACGCGCCTTCACCGAGTCCGAGGAGATCGATGGTGCCCACCGCGTCGTCGTGCTCTCGCACGGACTCTGGGTTCGGCGGTGGGCGGCCGACCCCGCGGTGCTGGGGACGACGGTGGATCTCAACGGAGAGGTCTTCGAGGTGATCGGCGTCATGCCGGAGGGGTTCGCGTTCCCGAGCGCCGCGCAGCTCTGGGCGCCGCTCGTCATCTCGGACCAGGAGTACAACGACACCGGTCGCCACTTCCTGCTCGCGTTCGGGCGGGCGCGGGACGGCGTGTCGGTGGCGCAGGTGGACCGCGAGATCAGCCGGATCGCCGAGCGCCGGGCCCAGGACCTGCCTCAGTCGAACGCGGGCTGGGAAGCCACCGCGATCTCGATGCATCACCAGATGACGCAGAACGTACGGGGGATGCTCTGGGTGCTGCTCGGTGCCGTCGGGTTCGTGCTGCTCATCGCCTGCGGAAACGTCGCGAACCTGCTGCTCGTCCGGGCGTCGGGGCGCCAGCGCGAGATGGCCGTGCGGGCCGCGCTCGGCGCCGGGAAGCCGCGGCTGGTGCGGCAGGTGTTCACGGAGAGCGTGGTGCTCGCCGCGGGTGGCACGGTACTCGGGCTGGCGGTCGCGTGGGTCGGGCTCGAGCTCATGCTGAGCCTCAGTCCGATCACCGTGCCCGGCGGGGGCAGCGTGACCATCGACTTCCGCGTGTTCGGATTCGCGGCGGCCGTGGCGCTCGCGTCGGGGCTGCTCTTCGGATCGGTGCCGGCGATGTCGGTGTGGCGATCCGATCTCGTGCGCGGGCTGCGGGCCGGCGCGCGGGGCGCCGCCGGGGGGCCGGGCGGTCGTACCCGGAACGTTCTCGTCGTGGCGGAGATGGCGATGGCCCTGGTGCTCGTCACCGGCGCCGGCCTCATGCTGCAGAGCGTGACGCGGATGCTCGACGTGGACGTCGGGATGGACGTCGAACGGATCGCCGTCGCGGGATTCACACTCCCCCAGGCCCGCTACCCGCAGCCCCGGGACCGGCTGCTGTTCTATCAGACGCTTCTCGAGCGCGCACAGCAGCTTCCGGGGGTGGAGCACGCGACGCTGAACCCATGGCTGCCGCCGGGCGGGGGGCCGCTCTTCCACGTGCGCATCGAGGGCGTCCATCCCGAGTGGACCGCGGATCTGCCGGTGGCCCGCATGCGTCCCGTGCCTCCCGGCTACTTCGAGGCGATGGGGATCCCGTTGCTCCGTGGCCGTGACTTCACCGTGGACGACGCCATCGACAGCGAGCTCGTCGCAATCGTGGACGAGGCGTTCGTGGACGTGCACTTCCCGAACGAGGACCCGATCGGCAAGCAGTTCCGGACGCTGCAGGACGCGCCGCGCACGATCGTGGGCGTGGTCGGGAACGTGACGAACGCCGGCCTGACCAACGACGCGGGGCCGACCGACTACCTCCCCTTCACGCAGGCGGCGTTCGGATTCGGGCAGCAGCTCATCCTGAAGACGAGCGGCGATCCCCAGGACGCCATTCCGATGCTCCGGGACGTCATCTGGGAGGCGGATCAGGACCTTCCCCTGAACGGCGTCGGGACCCTCGAGTCGCGGCTGCGAACCTCCGTGCAGGGTCCGCGGTTCAACGCGACCCTTCTCGGCCTCTTCGCGATCCTGGCCCTCGTGCTCGCCGCGATCGGCATCTACGGGGTCATGGCCTTCACCGTCCGCGAGCGCACCCGGGAGCTGGGGCTTCGGATGGCGCTCGGCGCGACGGGCGGCGCGGTGCAGAGCCTGGTGCTGAGAAAGGCGGGGCTGCTGGTCGCCGCCGGTGTGGGGCTCGGCCTGCTCGCCTCCTTCGGCCTCACCCGCATGATCTCGAGCCAGCTGTTCGGTATTCAGGCGACCGACCCGCGCACCCTGGTCGGCGTGGTCGTGCTTCTCTGCGGGGTGGGTCTGGTGGCGAGCTGGGTACCGGCGCTTCGCGCGAGCCGCCTCGACCCGCAGGTGGCGCTCAGAGAGGAGTAGGCGGACGCGCGGGCCGGGTAGCCTCCGTCACTCCGCCCGGATCGCGATCGTCGGGGACACTCGACTCGATCGTGACGCCGGAATCCAGCTCGCTGCCACCGCCACGGCCGCGAGCAGGACCGGCACCGCGAGGAACGTCACGGGGTCCGTTCGGCTGACATCGAACAGCAGCGACTCGAGGTACGACGTGAGCCACAGGGCGCCGACCGTGCCGAGCACCAGCCCCGCGGCGACCGGGATCATGGCGCGCCGCACGATCAGGGCGCGCACGCCGCCGGCCTCCGCACCGAGCGCCATCCGGATGCCGACTTCCCGGGTCCGCTGGGACGTCGTGTACGCGACCACCCCGTAGATCCCCACGCCCGCCAGGACGATCGCGAGCGCCGCGAACCCGCCCAGCACGCCGAGCACGAACGTCCGGGCGCGGACCGACTCGCCCAGTCGACTCCGAAGCGAAGCGAACCCGAGCGCGATGTCGGGCTCGGCGGTCCGCAACGCGGTCCTGAGAGTGGGTACCAGCGACACCGGATCGACACCCGGATCGGCCTCCGCGAACAGCACGACGGAGCCCATGCGGGACGGGCGCTGCCGGAAATTCCAGTAGATGGTCGAGCGGGGCGCTTCGGTGTAGGAGCGGTGGCGGACGTCGCCGACGACTCCGACGATCTCGGCGAAGACCGGGGGATCGGCCGACCAGAAGCTGTCCATGCCGCCGCCCGTCACCCGGCGCCCCATCACGTCACGATCGGGCGAGAACTCCTCCACGAAGGTCTGATTGACCACGACCACGTGCGGCGCGTCGGCATGGTCGGCGGGTCCGAACATGCGGCCCCGCACGAGCGGGATGTCGAGTGCCTCGAACGCGCCCTCGCTCGCCACGACGTACGCGGGCGAGTTGATGTAGTTCTCGGGCAGGTCGAGGGAGATGCGGCCGGTCGGGATGAAGCCCTGCACAGGTGCGGCCGTCATGAGCCCCACCGCCGAGACGGAGGGTGTCCGCGCGAGCGATTCCATCTGTTCCTCCCAGAATCGCACGCGGAGCCCGAAGTCGGCGTACGCGGGCCCGGCGAGCGTGGCCGGCGACGACACGACGTCCCGGGCGTCCACACCCGGGTCCTGTGACGTCACCTCGGCGAAGCTCCGGATCATCAGCCCCGATCCGATCAGAAGGACGAGCGCGAGCGCGACCTCCGCCGAGATCAGCACGCTCCAGATCCTCATGTCTCGGCGAGACCCCTGCTGCGCGCTCCGGAGCGCCGAGGCGGTGTGATCCGGGGCGACCCTCAGCGCCGGGAACAGGCCGAAGGCGATCGCGGTGACCACCGACACGCCGAGCGCGAAGAGCAGGACGGTCCCCGACAACTGCACCTCGTCCAGCCGGGGCAGCGAACCGGCCCCGAGCGGCTTCATCACGCTGAGCATGAGCCACGCGACTCCGATGCCGGCCGCGCCGCCCACGAGCGCGAGGAGGCCGCTCTCGGTGAGCAGCTGTCGCACGATCCGGCCCCGCGTGGCGCCGAGCGATGCGCGCACCGCGACCTCGCGCTGCCGTGAGGTTCCGCGCGCGAGCACGGTGCTCGCGAGATTCGTGCACGCCACGAGGAGCACGAACCCGGCCGCGGCCCAGAGGAGGACGAGCGGCTGGCGCACGTCGCCCGTCTCGGACTCGAGCAACGATTCCGTCCGCGCGCCGGCGGGGAGATAGGTCGGGTCGTCGTCGACGGCCAGCTCCGCGCCGCGACGAACGATTCCGTCGATCTCCTGTCGGGCCGTCTCGAGGGTGGCGCCCGGCGCGAGCCGCCCCACCACGTCGTCGTTGTGGGACGTGCGTGAGGTGTTCACGCCGAAGGGCTCCTGGGCGATCCAGAGCTCGGCGTCGGCCGGGTAGTCGAATTCGTTCGAAACGACCCCCACGATCGTCGCCGACTGCCCGAGGGTCTGCAGGGGTCGCCCGATGGCCGCACCAGGCTCGCCGAAAAGCCTGGCGGCCGCACTCTCCCGCAGCACCGCAACGGCGGGCGCCCCCTCGACGTGGTCGTCCGGAAGCGTCAATCGTCCCTGCACGGCGCGGACAGGAAACACCTCCCAGAAGCCGTGCGACACCAGCGCGGAGGGGATCCGCGCGGGCTCGTTGCCGCCGAGCACGGTGAGCGCCGCGGGCCGAACCGCCGCCGCTGCCGCGAGCGAGGTGGCCTGACGCTGCACGTCGAGGAACGAAGGGGTCGAGAAGTCCATCGTGCCGCCCGACTGCCCGGTTTCCCACACGCGCACCAGCCGGTCGGGCTCGGGATAGGGAAGGGGCCGGAGGAGGATGCCTTCGACCACCGAGAAGATCGCCGTGTTGGCGCCGATCCCGAGCGCCAGCGTGACGAGCGCGACCAGCGCGAATCCCGGGCTCCGCGCGAGGCTCCGAACCGCGAATTTCACGTCCCCCATCATCCCCTCCCAGGCTCGCGCCCTTCGTATGCGGGCGTCGC
Source organism: Longimicrobiales bacterium (assembly GCA_028284495.1). GTDB lineage: Bacteria > Gemmatimonadota > Gemmatimonadetes > Longimicrobiales > Gaopeijiaceae > Gaopeijia. The sequence goes on from JANQRP010000007.1 coordinate 56,454, forward strand.
GTCTGCGCGCCTCGCGTTCACTCCGGCGACGGATGTCGCCCTCGTCGCCCAGACGGCGTCGCGCCTCGGCGAGCGCCTCCTCCTCCGACCAGCCGTCCGCCAAGAGGTCGTCGGCCGCGAGCCGGACGTGCGCGTCGATCTCGCGCCGCACGTCGGTCCCGATCGGCGGCTCGGACACGTTGGGCCGTCCCCCGTGAAAGGACGTTCGTCGATCCTCGCTCACCGGCGTCAGACCTCCGGCGCCGTCTCGCGGCCCAGCACGCGCGCCATCGCCTGCACGTACCGGCCCCACGACGCGGTCTGGCGCTCCAGCTCCGCCCGTCCTTCCTCGGTGAGCCGGTAGAACTTCGCCTCGCGCCCGGTGTCCGTGGTTCCCCACTCGGCCTCCAGGAGGCCCCGTGCCTCGAGCCGTCGAAGCGCGGGATACAGTGCACCCTCCTCGACGGTCAGCTCGTCGTCGGTCTGGGAGCGGATCGCACGAGCGACGCCGTAGCCGTGGAGCGGCCCCCAGCTGAGCGTCTTGAGGAGAAGGACGTCGAGCGTCCCCTTCAGCAGGTCCATGGGGTCGGGGGGCGGAGGTGGTCCGGACTCGAAACCATCAGAGTTTCATGCATGAGACTCTTATGGGTACGAGCCGCGCCGCGCAATTGATTCATGGGCTCGTCCGCCCGCGTCAGCCCCGGGTCAGCCCAGGGTCGCGGACGTCTGCCCCCCGAGGATCGTGGCCCGTGTCGCCGGGGATACGTCGAGACCATCCAGGATCCGAGGCGGGTCCCGCACCGGGTCCGGCAACCGCCCCGATCCGCCCGCCCGCTCGCCGCCCAACCGAATCGGAAGGGCCCCGTACGGCCGCCCCTCTTCGTCCTCCGCCATCATCCCGCTCGCTCGCAGCTGGTCGTCCGCGAGGAGCTCCCCGACATCCTTCACCGGGGCCGCCGGGACCCCGGCCTCGCGCAGTGTCGCCAGCAACTCGGCGACCGAGTACGCAGCGGTGGCCTCCCGGACCCGTGCATTCAGCGGATCGCGGTGCTCGACCCGATCGGGATTGGTGGCGAACCTCGGGTCGTGCGACAGGTCGGCCAGGTCGAGTGCGTCGCAGAATGCCTGGAACAGCCCGTCCGTCCCGACGCAGATCATCACTGGCCCGTCCGACGCGGGAAACGTCCCGTACGGCGCGATCATCGGAAGTTCGGTGCCCATCCGGCCCGCGACGACGCCCTCGCCGAGCGCCCCGAGGAGGTGGTACCCGCTCCACATGAGCGCCGTGTCGAACAGTGCGCCGCTCACCCGACTCCCCCGCCCCGTTCGGTCCCGGTCCCGCAGGGCGGCGAGCACGCCGAGTGCGGTCCAGATGCCGGTGCCGAGATCCACGACCGACGTCCCGACCCGCACCGGGCCACCCCCCTTCTCGCCCGTGTACGAGAGCAGGCCGCCGTGCGCCTGCATGAGCGGCTCGTAGCCGGGCAGGTCCTTGAGCGGACCCGACTCCCCGTACGCGAGCACGGAGGCGTAGACGAGCCGGTCGTTGAGGGCGCGCGCCACCTTCCACCCCATGCCCATTCGCTCCAGCGCGCCCGGCCTGAGCGACTCGACGAGAACGTCGGCGCGACGAACGAGCGCCGCGAGGACCTCCATCCCCACCGGGGTCGTGAGGTCGAGCCGGAGGCCCCGCTTCCCGGTGTTGGCGTAGGCGTACATCGTCCCGACGCGCGAGCCGTCCGCCGTTTCGTGGAAGGGCGGCCCCCAGCGGCGTGCGGCGTCGCCCGCCGGAGGCTCGACCTTCACGACGTCGGCCCCGAGGTCTGCGAGGATCTTTCCGCAGAGCGGACCGGCCAGGTTCTGACAGACCTCGACGACGCGAAGCCCCGCGAGGGTCCGCGTGCCCGTTCGTGGGCCCGCCTCATCGTCCTTCACCGAGCCCCCACCGCCGCCTGGAACGCCGCATCGACGTCGTCGATCGGGGTCCGGGTGTGCTCGTCCAGCCACCATGTGACGACCTCGAGGAATGCGCCGGCCACGGCGTGGGCGGAAACGTCGCTCGCGTCACGTCCCATGCGCTCGAGTTCGGTGCGGACGCGGGACACGAGCATCCCCAGGACGCGCCGCCGGATGCGCGAGCTGCGACTCCGAACCATCGTGGCCTGGAAGAACCGTCGCTGCCCCGCGATGTGGTGCAGGAGCGGCATCGAGAACCGGAACCCCGACTCGCCGTCCGCGGTGCCGTCCCCTCCGGCGCCGTCCGCCCCGGTGCCGTCCGCTCCGCGTCGCGCATCCCCCGAGTCCCGGGGCGCGCCCTCCGATTCCGGTTCGCCGACGGAGGCGACCCACGTGTCGAATCCGTCGAGCAGCAGGTCCTCCTTCGACCCGTAGTGCGAGTAGAACGTCGACCGCCCGACGTCCGCCCGCTCCGCCAGCGCGCCGATCGTGACGCGGTCCCACCCCACCTCCTGAATCAGCTCGAGCATCGCACCCTTCAGGAGTCGCCTGGTTCGTCGCACCCGTCGGTCCACTGCCATCGCCTCCGCTGCTTTGCGTCTCGCCCCCCGGGCTGCCCCTCGCGGGACGGCTCGGCGGGCTTCGGGACGTGGTTCGGGCCGCGCTTCCGGACGCGTTCTCGGACGATTCCCGTCCGGCTGTCCGGAAAGCGACAGATCGCGTCCATCGGTGATTGACCGGACCGTCGCCCATCCACGTTGTTGAACAGTAGTCCAGAATATGACCCCTGTTCAAGGAAGGCGCCGCCGATGTTCCTCTACCTCCTCGTCGCCGTACTCACGGGATGTGGCCTCCACGCGGCCGTCGGCCGCGATCGATCCCGCGCGCGGCTCGGCGAGCTTCTCCTGCGGTGGGTACTCGCCGGCTACTGCGGGGCGCCGATGGTCGTCGTCGCGGTGTGGCTGCTCGTCGACCCCGGGCCGGTGCTCGCCCGGTTCGGGTTCCAGGCCGAGGGCCCGCTCGTCGCCTTCTTCGGGTGGGCGTACCTCGGCATGGCCCTCGCCGCGCTGGCCGGCGTGCTCGGGCGGAGGGGCGCGCTCGTCCCGGCCGCGATCGTGTGGTCCGTGTTCTTCCTCGGTGCGACCGGCATTCATCTCCACGCCGGACACGGGGGTGGCCACGGCGCGCTGGTGCACGTGCTCGGATCCCACCTGCTGATCTCCGCGCTGCTCTGGGCGGGCCTCGCCATGGGAGGCGCGCGACCCGCTACCTGACCCCTCGCTCGGGCGGGTCGTCGAGCTCCGGTCGTGCGTCACCCTCCGCCGGGTCGTCGGCCTCGTCGGAGCCGTCGGACGCCTGATCGCGGCGACTCATGCGTCCTGCTTCTCGCCCAACGCGGCCGTCGGCAGATCGCCGTCCATGATGGGTGTGCCCCCTTCGAGCACCACGAACGCCTCCATGGCGTAGTACGCCGGCAGGCCGGCCACGCGGAGGCGATCCGCCGTGCCCCGGTTCCGATCCTCGACACGCTGCCAGAACTCTCTCGGGTCGGGCCCCGGGAAGGGCGCGACGTCCTTCTGAGACTGGTGCTTGAAGATCGCCAGGATCTTCCGGCGTAGCTCCTCAGCGGACAGCGGCACCAGCACGGAGGCCTCGGTGGGGGACCACTCCTGCCACGCGCCCCGGTAGAGCCAGAGGCGCGGCGCCTCGCCCTCGTACGCCGCGAGCGCCCGGTCGACCACCTCGAGGCACTGGCGGTGCGTGCCGTGCGGGTCGGAAAGGTCTCCGGCGGCGAACACGATTTCCGGGCCGACCTCGTTCAGCAGATCGATGACGATCTCGACGTCGGCCTCGGATACCAGGTCCTTCCGAACGGCACCCGTGCGGTAGAACGGAAGGTCGAGAAACCGCGCGTGCCGGTCGGTCAGCCCGACGGCCTCGATCGCGCTCAGCGCCTCCGTCTCGCGGATCGCCCGCTTGATCGCCAGCACCCGCTCCGAATCGAGATCTCCGGGCGCCTTCTCGTCCATCTCCCGTTCCACCTCCGCGAGCAGCGCGTCGCCATCGTCCCCCGTGGCGCGCGCCAGGATCGGCGCCGCCCGCCGCAGGAAGTCGAGGTAGCGCCGAACCTCGTGGTCGAACACCGCGATGTTGCCGGAGACCTGGTAGGCGACGGTCACGTCGTTGCCGTTCTCGACGAGCTTCCGGAGGATCCCACCCATCGAGATCACATCGTCGTCCGGGTGCGGCGAGAAGACCAGGATCCGCCGTCCCTCGGGCAGACGACTTCGACCCCGGATCCGGGAGATCAGCCGGTTGAACACCTCGCCGTTGAGCGCCTCCGCGCTGCGCCCGCGGGTGACCAGCTGGGAGAGGTGGTGGTCCCGATAGTCCTTCGTGGAGAGGTGCAGGATCGGCTTGCCGGTGCGATCGCTGAGCCAGAGCACGGCGTCCGCTTCTCGGCGGGGCGTCCATTCGACGTCGCCGAGGAGCCACGGCGTGGCGATGCGCGTCAGATCCGCCGCGGCGGCGGGATCCAGGTAGACGCGTGCGGCCGCGTGCTTCTGGAGGTGCGTCGCGGCCACGTCCGAGCTGATGTCGCCCTCGACGGAGCGCCGAACGATCGACGCCTTGTGCTCGCCCGTCGCGATCAGCACGACCTCGCGGGCCTCCATGATGCTCGCGACCCCCATCGTCACCGCCTGCAACGGCACGTTCTCCTCGCCGAAGAAGTCCGACGCGGCGTCGGCCCGCGTGACCGTGTCGAGGTAGACGACGCGCGTTCTCGACCCGCGACCCGACCCCGGCTCGTTGAAGCCCACGTGGCCGCTCCGGCCGATCCCGAGGATCTGCAGGTCGATCCCGCCCGCTTCGGCGATGGCGGCCTCGTACGCCGCGCAGTGCGCGTCCATCTCGTCGGAGGGCAGGTCGCCCCGCGGGATGTGGACCTGCTCCGCCGGCACGTCCACGTGGTCGAACAGGTTCTCCCGCATGTAGCGGTGGTAGCTGTGGACGCTGTCGGGACCGATCCCGAGGTACTCGTCGAGATTGAAGGTCACGGCGTTCGCGAGGCTGAGGCCCTCCTCGCGGTGCAGGCGGATCAGTTCACGATAGATGCCGAGCGGCGTGGATCCGGTCGCGAGCCCGAGGACCGCGTGGCGGCCCTCCGCGGCACGCTCGCGGAGCAGCGCGGCGATGCGGCCCGCCACTTCGCGAGCGATCGCGTCGTGGTCCGGGAAGATGGTGACGGGAATCCGCTCCAGCCGGCGGGAGGCGGGGGCGTCGGGCAGGGCGGAGGCGGTCACGGGAGCGGACGGTGCGGGATGGCGGGATAGCTCTTCCGATCCACGTAAGTCGGTCGCCGAACGGTCCGCAAGCGGTCCCGACCACGGGTGCGGCTATCGGCCTCCCGCGAGGCGTCCCCGTACCATTCCCCGGAGCGATTCGGCGTCGAAGCCGAGACCCCCGAGCGCGACCAGCGTGGTGCCGTAGATCCGGGAAGGGTCGGCCGCGGGGTCTCCCCGAACCACCACGAGATCCGCCACCTTCCCCGCCTCCACGGATCCGGTCCACGCGTCGACTCCCATGAGCCGTGCGCCGTTCAGCGTGAGGATCCGCACCGCCTCCTCCGACGCGAAGCCGGCCTCCACCAGCAGCTCGAAGTTGCGGAGGTTCCCGTATCCGGGGGCGAGCCCGGTGCCCCACGGGTCGGAGCCCGCTGCCAGTAGCCCGCCCGCCGCCACGAAATCGCGCTCCCACTCCATCATCTTCCGGAGCAGGCGCTCCGGCACGGTGAAGCCCGAGCTCGCGAGCCCCGCGTGCGCGGCCTCGATGGCCGTCCGCGGCGTCGGCGCGAACATCTCCAGCGCGCGCGGGTCGAGGCGCGCCCGTCCGGGCACGAACGTCTCGTACACGGCGAGCGTCGACACGACCGCCGCCCCGCTGTCGGCGATGCGCCGGATGCTGGCCTGCACCGCCGGACCCGCCACGTCCACGTCGGCCTGGGCCACCTGGTTCCCGCGTGGGCACAGGCCCGGTACGCGGCCCGGAACGTGTTCGCTGTCGGTGATGAAGCCGTGCTGCAGCGCGTCGATGCCCATCTCCGCGGCGTCGCCGAACGTCACCGAGCAGAGGTGACCGCTGACGCGGAGTCCCCGTGCGTGGGCCGCTTCGATGACGGCCGCGAGGATCTCCGCGGGACCGTTGTGAACCTTGAACCAGGTGGCGCCGCGGGCGGCCCAGTCCTCGACGACCGCGCGCGCGTCGGTCGGGGTCGTGGCGCGCGCGAAGGTCTGGAGCGCGGGCGTGCCGCTGATGTACGGACCGGTCACGTGGAGCCTCGGGCCCGGCAGCGCCCCCGAATCCACCGCGGACTTCATCGCCAGCTCCTGCTCGGGCAGCTGGCTTCCCGCCGTCATCGCGTGGGTCACGCCCATCGCCAGCATGAGCGCCGCCGACAGGTCCATCTGCACGACCGGTCCCGCGCCGCCCAGGTACGTGTGCTCGTGGAGCTGGACGAGACCGGGCAGGACGGTGTGTCCGGGAAGCTCGAGGACGCGTGCGCCGTCCGGGACCGCCGTGGTCGCGCGGGGCCCCACCGCCTCGATCCGGGCACCCCGGACCACGACGGTCTGGTCGTCCCGGGCCGGGGTCCCCGTCCCGTCGACGAGTCGCACCCCGACCAGCGCCCACACGGCGTCGTCCACCGCCACATGAGGGCGGAGCGCGTCGGTGATCGCTGGCCGCTCCTGAGCCCCGAGCGGCGCGGCCGAGAGGAACGCGAGAATCGCCGTCGCGACCGTCGCGGCCGTGGAGTTCAGGGACATGGGTCGCTGTGATCTACCTTCCCCCGATACGTCGACCCGCCTCGACCGCGTCGAAGGCATCCTGGTTGCGGCGCTGCATGATGAAGAAGTCCCAGCCCTCCGCCATGAGCTCCTCGACGTCGGTGGCATTGTTGGCCGGATAGCCGCACGACTTGTCGAACTCCTTGCACGCCTGGAGAATCTGCGCGACCGCCGCGTCGAAGCCTTCCTGGTCGCGAACCCGCTCGCCCTCTTCGTTCACGGAGCTGAACACACCCCCCAGCGTACCGGCTCCGACGATGACCACGCTGACCGCCGGATGGCCGGCGATCTCGAGGGCGTTCGCGGCACCGTCCCGGCTCTCGACGATCACGGTGAGCAGGAGTTCACCATCGGGGTTGAGCGGCCAGACGTCCGCGCGCCGGAGATACTCGTCGGGCGACATGCCCCAGTAGGCGGCGGCACGCTCGAACCCCTCCTCCGGACGCTCGCCCCCCTGCGAGGTGAACCGCATGGCCGCGACCGTCCGGTCGATCTCCTCCACCGTCTCGACCTCCTGCATCGCGACTGCGACCTGGCCGTCGTTCAGCTGGTCGATCATGCGCCGCGTCGCGGCGTCCGGGTCGTCATGGACGATCGGAATCTTGGCGAAGAACGGATCGGTCCCGGCCGACCCGCCGGCCGCCACGATCGCCTCCATGTAGGCCCGGTACTGCTCGGCGGTGCGGGGCGAATAGTTGTTGAGCACGAAGTCGTCCCGATCGTAGCCCACGAGGTCCTCGGCGGCGGCGGCCAGATCCGGCGGCTCCGTCTCCCCGCGGCCCGGCGTGTAGGACGGGTGGATGATGCCCATGATCGGGAGCCCCGACTCCAGGAGCGGGATCATCCGGTTCATGTGGTCCGAGGAGGAGGCCATCGTCGGCGCGCCGGACGCGGCATCGGGCGCGGCGGACTCGTCGGACGACGGCTCGGCGCACGCGGCGGCGGTCAGCCCGATGAGGGCGAGGTACATGCTCGAACGCACGATCGTGCTCATGAGGGGGTCTCCGGAACTGGGGGCGGTCGGCGTCGGCGGTGACCGGCGCCGACCGGGCGCGGCATCCGGCCGCGAAGTCGGGACAACGTGGGTCGGGGGCCGGGACGCGGCAACGTGACCGTCCACCCCACCAGGCCATCGACAACGCTCCCGCTCGCCGTGTTGACGGTGCCGCGACGCGCACCCCACACTCGGCGCACCCCTCGCAGGAGCGTCCCGATGCCCCGCCTGCCCTCCGCCCCGCCCGCCGTGACGTCCGTCCAACGCGACGTCCACCGGCGCGACTTCCTGCGCTGGCTGGCCGCGAGTCCCGTCCTCGCCTCGCTCGGCGGCCTCGCCGCGCTGGAGCCCATCCTCGCCCAGGAGCCGTGGCCGCCGGCGCGTCGACAGCTCGAGGAGCTGGTGGAGCGCGCTCAGGACGCGCTCGACGTGTTCGACCTGCAGCGCGTCGCAGAGGCAACCGTCCCGCCGGCCCACTACGGCTACATCATGACCGGCGTCGATGGCGAGTCGACGTACCGTCACAACCGGGAAGCGCTCGAGCGGCTGCGACTCCGCGCTCGGCGGCTCGTCGACGTCTCGCGCCTGGATACGTCGGTCACCCTGTTCGGTCGGCGGTGGCCGACCCCCATCGTGGTCGCGCCGTGCGGAAGCCAGAGTGCCTTCCATCCCGACGGCGAGCTCGGCACCGCGCGCGCCGCCGCGGCCCTCGATCACCTGCAGGTCCTCTCGACCGTCTCGTCCACGGCGGTCGAGGAGGTCAACCAGGCGCGCGGCGAACCGGTGTGGTACCAGCTCTATCTGGCACCCGTGGGCCCCGGGTCATGGGAGGGGGCGACCGCTCTGATCCGGCGAAGCGTGAACGCCGGCTGTCCCACGCTCGTCTATACGGTCGACCTACAGGGCGGCAGCAACCGCCTCACCGGCGAGCGCTGGGCGCGGCTCGACGACCGCGACTGTGCGAGCTGTCATCGGCCGGGAGGTGAAGCGAGTCCGGTCAAGCCCATGCTGCGGGGCCTGCCGAGCGGCGCGCCCGATCCCGGGCTGGGGCGCTCGACGACGTGGGAGACCCTCCCCCGCCTGCGCGACGTCACCGACCAGAACTTCGTGGTGAAGGGCATCATGACCGGCGAGGACGCGGAGCTCTCCGTCCAGTACGGCGTCGACGCGATCTGGGTCTCCAACCACGGCGGCCGCTCCGAGGGGGCGGGTCGCGCCACGATCGACGCACTCCCCGAGATCGCGCAGGCCGTGGGCGGTCGGATCCCGATCATCATCGAAAGCGGCTTCCGGCGCGGCAGCGACATCGTGAAGGGGCTCGCCCTGGGCGCGACCGCGGTCGCCGTCGGCCGCCCCTACCTGTGGGGGCTCGGCGCGTTCGGGCAGGAGGGCGTGGAACGGGCGCTCTCGATCCTGACCCGGGAGCTCGAGATCACCATGCGCGCGATCGGAGCCCCGGCGGTCGGGTCGCTCGGGCCGGAGACGGTCGTGCGAAGCTGACGGGGCGCGGCGACGCGTCTCGATGTATCCTGTTTCGCGTGGTCGGCGGACGTGGCGGGCCGCCGCGTCCATCGAGGGACCAGCCCTGCACAGGAGTCGCCATGCTCGACCGAAACGTTCGTCGCCTGCTCGCGCGCACCTTCCTCGTCTGCCTGCTGATCGCTCCCGCCGCGGCCGCGTGCGCGGACACGGCGCCGAACGACGCCGCGCCGGCGACCGTCGACGGCACCTGGGCGTTCACCGACGTCACGGTGATTCCCATGGACGGCGAACGGATGCTGGCGAACCACACCGTGGTCGTCGTGGACGGAATGATCACCGCCGTGGGTCCGGCCGGCTCGATCGACGTGCCTGCCGGCGCGACGCTCATCGACGGCTCCGGCCGCTACCTGATGCCCGGCCTGGCAGAGATGCACGCGCACGTGCCGCCGCAGGCGCAGCGCCCGTCGCAGCAGGCGATGGACGAGCTGATGTTCCTCTACGTGGCGAACGGAATCACCACGATCCGGGGCATGCTCGGCTCGCCGTACCAGATCGATCTGGCCGAGGAGATCCGGAACGACGAGCACCTCGCGCCGATGTTCTACGCCGCCGCTCCCTCGCTCAACGGAGGCACGGCGAGCACGCCGGGCGACGCCGAGGCCGGCATTCGGTCCGCGGCGGCGGCCGGATATCACCTCATGAAGATCCACCCCGGCATTCCCCTCGATGCCTGGGACCGGATGGTCGCGACGGCCGACGAGGTCGGCCTCACCTTCGGGGGCCACGTGCCGGCCGACGTCGGCATCCGGCACGCGCTCGAGACCGGGATCAGCACCGTCGACCACGTCGACGGCTACCTGGAGGGTGCCATCGCCGACGACGTCCTGGCGGACGCCGAGGCCGAGGGCCGGCAGGTGGGGGTTGGCGAGATGCTCCGCAACATCGACGAGGGGAAGATGCGCGAGCTCGCCCAGCTCTCCCTCGAGACCGGCGTCTACGTCGTTCCCACCCAGTATCTCTGGGAGAACCTCTACCTCGATCGGAACGCGGACGACTACCTCTCTCAGCCCGAGATGGCGTACGTCTCCCCGCAGCAGCGTACCGCCTGGGGGAACCAGAGCGCCGGTGGCGCGAATCTGACCGGAGAGGACGCCGAGCTCTTCGTCGCGGCACGGGATCGCATGCTCGAGATCCTCGTCGAGACCGGCGTGCCGTTGCTGATGGGCACCGACTCGCCGCAGCTGTTCAACGTCCCGGGGTTCGCGCTGCACCGCGAACTCGAGAAGATCGCCGAGGCCGGCATCGACGAGTACACGATCCTCGAGTCCGGCACCCGGAACGTCGGTCGGTACGTGGGCGAGGTGCTCGGGCTCGACGGCGACTTCGGTACCGTGGCGCCGGGTCAGCGAGCGGACCTCGTCCTGCTCGAGGCGAACCCGCTGGACGACGTCGCCAACCTCACCGCCCGGGCGGGCGTGATGGTGCGCGGGACCTGGGTGAGCGCGGCCGAGATCGCGGCGGGCCTCGCGGAGATCGCGGCACGGCACGCGAACTGACGTCGCCGGCAGGCTGCACCGAGTCCGCGGCGGACCCTCGACAGCCGAGCCGCTCTTGAAGCGGGAGGGGCCCGGACCGATGCTTCGGTATCCCCTCGATGCTCCATCGCCGCTACGCGAAGTGGCTCCCGTCAGCCCACCGACACCATGCCGAAGATCGACGCCTTTCTCGAGATCATGCGCGAAGCCGGTGCGTCCGATCTCCACCTGAGCGCCGGCACACCACCGGTGCTCCGGATCAACGGTGCGCTCGAGGAAGCCGAGCATCGGGCGCTCAGCGAGGAGGAGGTGCGGATCCTCGTCTACGAGCTACTGACCGAGACGCAGATCGACCTCTTCGAGCGGCTGGGTCAGCTCGATTGCGCGCACACGATCGAGGGCGTGGCGCGGTTCCGGATCCACGTCTTCCGGAAGCACCCGGGGATGGCAGCGGCCTTCCGCGTCATCCCCCACGAGGTGCCGACGCTCGATCAGCTCGGGATGCCGGACACGCTGCAGCGAATGCTCGAGTCGCGCTCGGGTCTGATCCTCGTGACCGGTCCGACCAACTCCGGCAAGTCGACGACGCTCGCCGCCATGGTCGACCATCTCAATCGGACCACCCGCCAGCACATCCTCACGCTGGAGGACCCGCTCGAGTTCGTGCACTCGAACCGCGGGTGCCTGATCAACCAGCGCCAGATCGGCGAACACAGCCTCACCTTCGCGGACGCGCTTCGCGGCGCGCTCCGCGCCGATCCGGACGTCGTGCTCGTCGGCGAGATGCGGGATCTCGAGACCATCTCGCTCGCCCTCACGGCAGCAGAACTCGGCCTCCTCGTGATGGGCACCCTCCACACGCGTTCGGCTGCCCAGACGATCGCGCGCGTGGCCGACGCCTTCCCGGTCGACCAGCAGGCCGCGGTGCGACTCGCCCTCTCGGAGGTGCTGGTCGGGATCTGCTCGCAGCAGCTTCTCCGACGCAGGGACGGCTCGGGTCGCGTCGCCGCCCTCGAGGTCCTCGTCGGGACGCCGGCGGTGAGGAACATGATCCGTGAGGGCAAGGACCATCAGGTGGACAACGTGATCCTGACCGGTCGGAAGGAGGGGATGAAGCTCCTCGAGCAGAGCCTGAAGGACCTGGTTGCCGACGGAGTCGTGGAGGCCGACGAGGCCGCGCGGTTCGCGGAGGAGCCCGAAGCGATTATCTCGTTCGCCCGGGGCGTCGAGCGGGGCGCCGGCACCCCCGGCGCGCGGTGAGGAAGTCGGCACGGCTGGACCAGATCCTGCTGCACCTCGGCGTGGTCGACGAGGAACAGATCACCCTCGCCCTCCGGCGCCAGAGCACCCACGGGGGTCTTCTCGGTCAGAACCTCGTCGCGCTCGGGGCGATCACCGAGAAGCAGCTGCTCGCGGCGCTCTCGGAACAGTTCGGCATCCCGATCCTCGAGCCGGACGAGAGTCGGGTCCTGAAGGACGTCCTCGACGACATGCCGGAGGGCAGCGTCCGCGACGGCCTGGTGCTGCCCCTCGACTGGAACGCCGAGAACCGCGTCTTGACGGTGGTATCCGCCAACCCGGCCGACGCGGGCGCGATGCAGGCGGTCCGGGACGCCTTCGGCGCCCGGGCCATGCGCGTGTCTCTCGCGGGCGAGGACGCGATGCGGGAGCTGGTCCGGAGGGTGGCGCCCGGCGCGGCGGCGCCCGACCGGGGAAGTCGGGTGGCGCTCCCGGAACTCTTCGCCCCGGAGGAGGACGAGGACGAGCCCCCACCCGAGGCGGAGGCGGACGGACGTCGACGGGTCCTTCTCGTCAGCAGCGTGGCGTCCAGGCGAAACTTCCTCCCGCCGCTGCTGGTGCGCGAGGGGATCGAACTCGTCGTGGCATCCACCCGTGAGGACGCGGCGGCCGCGATCTCCCACCCGTCCGGACTCGACTCGATCCTGCTCTCCGGCGAGCTGCGGGAGGAGTTCGGCGCGTGGTCCCGCGAAGAAGGATTCCCGCGACCCTCGTGCGAGATCGCCGAGGTGGATTCGCTCGGCGAGGCGCTGCTCGACAACCCCCTCTCGTACCGGGACGTCGGTGCGAGCCTCCGAAACGCCGTGCAGGCGCTCGCCGACCTTCGATGCGCACAGGTCGGTGCCTCCCCACCCTACGGGCTCATCAGCGCCGAAGTGGACGCGCTGGCGGAACGCCGCGGCCTCCAGAGGGTCGCCCGCGACGCGCTCCACCTCGCGGTCCACCTGCTGCTGCCGACGGATCTGGAGGGGCCCGAAGCGATGGCGTCGCCGGAGCCGTTCGCGGCGTTCCCGTCGTCGCTCGAACTCGCCAGTCGGATCCGGTTTCCGTGGAAGCTGGACGCTCTGCTCGCCGCCTGCCACCACCTGTACACGGGACGGATCGACCCCGGCGCCACCAGCGCGGCGTTCGCTCGCGACACGCTCCTCGCCGCGCAGATCCTGTCGCTCGTCTGGTACCGGCACAATCACGTCAGCGTGGACGACGGCGCGGACGACGAGCGCATGATCTCGGTTCGGACGTCGGTTCGAGAGGCGGGAGGGCGCCTCGCCACGCGCGATCTGGTGGAAAGCTACCTCCGCCTGGTGGAGGAGCGGGGCGGCGCGAACAACCGCCACGGCGAGCGTCGCGTGCTGCTGCTGGGGAGCGATCGCATCGGGCGTGCCCTCGTGCCGGCGCTCTCGCGCATCGGGCGTGAGACGCTGCTGACCTCCGACCTCGCCGACGCGCAGACGCTGATCGAGCGACGGCCACCGGCCGCCATCGTCGTGGACCACGACCATCTTCCGGGCCAGGTCGACCAGTTCACGAGGGTCACCAAGCTCGGCGGGGCCGTCCTCCTCTTCGTCGTCAGCGACTCGTCCGACCCGTCGCTCGTCCTGAACCTCCTGGACGTCGGCGTCGACGACGTGTTCGCGCCGCCGCACGATTTCGACCTCGTGGCCGCGCGGATCAACCGCGCCGTTCGCTCGCGTGCGCACGGCGGCAGGACGCTTCGGCCCTCCGCCGGAGAGTTCTCCGCCACGTTCGAGGTGTTCTCCTTCCTCGACCTCGTCCAGATGCTCAGCCAGAGCCGGAAGTCGGTGCGCATCCAGTTGAACCGGGGCGACGACGAGGCCGTCATCCTGATGCGAAAGGGGCAGATGGTACACGCGACCGCGGCCGGCCTCGAGGGCGAAGAGGCCGTCTTCGCGGTGATCGCCTGGGAGGACCAGGGAGAGTTCACCGTGCGGGAGGAGTCGCGATTCCCGGAGGAGACCATCGAACGTTCCTCCGAATCGGTGCTGATGGAGGGCTGCCGCAGACTCGACGAGAGCAAGCGCGTCTAGGGCCTGTCGGACGCCGGCGAAGCGAGCGCGGTGGGGGGGCTTCCGTCCGCCGACCTGACGGAGTTGCAACCTCCGACCCCGGAATTCCGTCGGACACTTCGGGTGGGTTCTCCCTGCGAGCACCCAGGTCCCCGATCGCTTCTCGCTGCATCGCCCGGTCCGACACATGCACATCGTCCGCACCGCCGTTCGAAAGCTCGGCCAGTCTCCCTTCGTAACGCTCGTGGCGGTCGCATCGCTGGCGCTCGGGATCGGCGCCAACGCCGCGATCTTCTCGATCTTCGACCAGATCCTTCTCCGCGGCCTGCCCGTGGCCGAGCCCGACCGGCTCGTGAATCTGGAGGCGCCGTCCCCGAAGCCGGGCTCTCAGTCCTGTGGCAACGAGGGCGGCTGCGACGAGGTCTTCAGCTATCCCATGCTGAAGGACCTGCAGGCGGCGGAAACCGGGTTCGCGTCGATCGCCGGCCACGTCGGATTCGGCGCGAACATCGCGTCCGGCGAGGAGACGGTCGCGGGTAGCGGGACGTTCGTCACCGGCTCCTACTTCGGTACGCTCGGTGTCCGTCCGGAACTCGGCCGCCTGCTCGACGAGGGGGACGAAGGAGAGCCCGGCGAAAACTACGTCGTCGTGCTCGGCTACGACTTCTGGCATGGTCGGCTCGGCGCGGACCCCTCGATCCTGAACCGCGAGCTGATGATCAACGGTCAGCCCATGACGGTCGTCGGCGTCGCGCAGAAGGGGTTCGCGGGCACGTCGCTCGGCACCCAGCCGGACGTGTACGCCCCGATCTCCATGCGCCCGATCCTGAGCTCGGGCTGGACCGGGCTCGAGGACCGCCGAAGCTACTGGGTCTACGTGTTCGCGCGTCTCGCCCCCGGCGTGAGTCTCGACGCAGCGCGCGAGCGGACGCAGACGTTCTACACCAGCGTGATCCGGGACGTCGAGGCACCGCTCAACCAGGGCATCCCGGACGAGATGTACCAGCGGTTTCTCGAGAAGCCGATCGTGCTCGTGCCCGGACAGCTCGGCCAGAGCTCGATTCACGACGACGCCGCGACGCCGCTCACCCTGCTGCTGGTCGTGACGGGCGTCGTGCTGCTCATCGCGTGCGCGAACGTCGCGAACCTCATGCTCGCCCGCGCGGCCCGGCGGGAAGGCGAGGTCGCCGTGCGCTCGTCACTCGGTGCATCGCGGGGCCGACTCGTCCTGGAGGTGCTCTCCGAGGCGTTCGGCATGGCCGTACTGGGAGGCGTGGCCGCGATCGGCGTGGCCTGGCTGACCATCACGCTCCTCCTCGGCTTCATGCCGGACGGTGTCGAGAGCATCATGCGGTTCGAGTTCGGAGCGGGCCTGTTCGTGTTCATCGGAGTGGCCACCGTGGTGGCCGGGCTGGCGTTCGGTACCTTCCCCGCCCTCCACTCCACCCGTTCGGAGCTGCTCGCGCTCGTGAAGACACAGGGCTCGCGGTCGTCGGGCAGCAAGGTGAGCAGCCGATTCCGGGCGTCTCTGGTGACCGGTCAGGTGGCGCTCTCGATGATGCTGCTCGTGACGGCCGGGCTGTTCCTGAAGAGCCTCGCAAACGTGTCTCGCGTCGAGATCGGGATGGACCCGACCGACGTCCTGACCTTCGAACTGAACCCGCAGCGGAACGGATACACACCCGAGGAACGGCAGTCGTTCTACACCCGCGTCGAGGAGAGCCTGGCTGCCATCCCGGGGGTCCAGTCGGTCACGGCCGCCATGGTGCCGGCGCTGAGCGGCAGTTCGTGGGGGACCGACGTGCAGGTGCAGGGACTCGAGCCCGAGGTGGGTCGCGACATGAACTCGCGCCTCAACTACATCGGCGCCGGCTACTTCTCGAAAATGGGCGTCGCGCTGCTCGAGGGTCGCGAGTTCACCGATTCGGACCGGGAGGGCGCCCTCGACGTCATGGTCGTGAACGAGGCGTTCCTGGAGAAGTTCGACATCCCGCGCGCCACGGCCGTCGGCACCATGGTCGGCCGGTCGACCGCCGAAGGTCCCGACCACCAGATCGTGGGTGTCGTCCCGAACACCAAGTACGCGAACGTGAAGGATTCGGTCGGCGCCGTCTTCTTCACCCCCTACATGCAGAACGCCGGGCTCAACGGCCTGCACTTCTACGTCCGCTCCGGCGGCGACCCGGCGGCCGTGGCCGCGGCAGTGCCGTCCGCGCTACGGGAACTCGACCCCAACCTGCCGGTCGAGGGGCTGCGCCGATTCGAGGAGGCGATCCGCGAGAACGTCTTCCTGGACCGCATGATGAGCATGATGGCGGGCGCCTTCGCCGGTCTCGCCACACTGCTCGCCGCCGTGGGGCTCTACGGGGTGCTCGCGTACTCGGTCGGGCAGCGGACGCGCGAGATCGGGGTTCGTATGGCGCTGGGTGCGCAGCGCGGCCAGGTGCGCGCGATGGTCATCCGTCAGATGGCCCGCATGGCGATCATCGGGTCGCTCGTCGGCGCCGCCCTCGCGATCTGGATCGGCCGATCCGCGCAGACCCTGCTCTACGAACTGGGCGGAACCGACCCCATCGTCATGGCGCTCGCCGGGCTGCTGCTCGGAGGGGTAGCGATCGCGGCCGGCTACTTCCCGGCGCGCCGGGCCTCGAGGGTGGATCCGCTGGAGGCGCTCCGGTACGAGTAGGTCGCCGTCGCTTGCGGCAGAAATGTCGTTCTCTACATAGTAGGACGGTCGCGGCTTCCTGCGGGGCAGTCGCCGGAGAGCGGACACGAGCGGCGGGGTGGCGGATGGGCGGGACCGTGGGATCGGCGGCGGGGCGCGCGACTGTGCGCCCGCGCGGCACGAAGGTGACGCGCCTCGCGCCGCTCGCGCTGCTCGGGGCGTTCGCGGCGGGCGGCGGGTGTGACCGGGCCGCCGACGCCGGGCCGCTCGATCCCGCCCCACCCACCTCGGGCTGGTTCGCGAGCGGATCCGACAGCCTCCACTACGCCCTCGACCTCCCGATCGGGACCGACCCGGCCCCGGCGTTCGTCCTCGTCCATGGCTCGGGGCGCCAGACGAAGGAGTACAATCGGGTCGTATCGGAGCCGCTCCTGCGCGCTGGGTTCGTCGTGCTCCGCTACGACAAGCGGGGCACGGGGCTCTCGTCGGGGCAGTACGTCGGCGTGGGCACGGACAACTCCCCTACGGTGATTCCGCAGCTCGCCTCCGACGCGCTCGCCGCGGTCGAGGTCCTCCGATCGCATCCGCGCGTCGACCCGTCGCGCATCGGACTCGTGGGGGTGAGCCAGGCGGGCTGGATCGTGCCGGAGGCGATGTCACGTTCGAACGTCCTCGCGTGGAGCCTCCTCTGGGTCGGCCCGACGGTGTCGGTGGGCGAGGAGATCTACTACAGCCGGCTGGCGGACGGCACCGACGTGCCCTTCGACGAGTTGTCGGACAGCCTCGCCGCATACTCGGGTCCGCGGGGCCATGACCCGAGGCCGGCCCTCGCGACGATCGACGCGCCGGGGCTGTGGATGTTCGGCGCCGACGACCGGAGCATCCCCACCCGCGAGAGCGAGCGGATCCTGGCCGACCTGGCGGCGGCCGGCCGGCCCTTCGACTGGATCACCTACCCGGGCGCCGGGCACTGCCTCTCGTGCGGCGATCACGCGCTCGCCGCCGACGCGAACGCCTGGCTGCGGGAGCGCCGGATTCTGCCGTAGGGGTGCCCGGGACCCGACGGCGTCCTACTCTTCGGCCCGTGGAGCGGGTCTCCGCCCGACGCCCCCCCCGACCGCAGCCGACCGCCATGACCTCCCACCCCCCAGCCGCCGCTCCCCTGCTCCGCATTCCCGTCTCCCGCGGCCTGCCGGTAGTGCTCGCGCTGGCGGCGGCGGCCGCGACCTCCACTCCGGCCGACGCGCAGAGCGTACGGCAGAGCGGTCGGGCGGCTGCGGGGATGGTCAGTACCGCGCACCCTCTCGCCACGGAGGCCGGCGTGCGGATGCTCGAGCTAGGGGGCAACGCGGCCGACGCCGCGGTGGCGGCCGGATTCGCCGTCGCGGTCGTCGAACCGACCATGAACTCGATCGGCGGGCGCAATCAGATCCTGCTCCGGACCGGGGATGGCCGCGTGTTCGGGATCGACGGCACGACGCAGGCGCCGTGGGACTACGACCCGGAGACGGCGGAGCGGGCATCGTACGGCTACGCGGTGATCGGGATTCCCGGCGCCGCCGCGGGGCTGCTTCGGCTCCATGCGGACCACGGGTCACTCCCGCTGGCGACCATCATGGCACCGGCCATCGACTTCGCCGAGAACGGCTTCCGCGTGCTGCCGGCCGACGCCGCCCGCCAGGCGTCCGCCGCGGAGGAGGCGCTCCAGTTCCCGGGTACGGCAGCCGCCTACTACCGACCGGACGGGAGCCCGTACCGCGCGGGCGACATCCTCGTCCAGCCCGACTACGCCGAGACGCTCCGGAAGGTCGTGGCGGGTGGGCACGACGCGTTCTATCGAGGTGAGATCGCCGAGGCGATGGCGGCGGACCTCCAGGCGAACGACGCACCGATCGACCTCGACGACCTCGCGCAGTACACGGCGGAAGACAGCCGCGTCGTGCTCGGCAGCTATCGCGGCTACGATCTGATCGGCACCGACGTCCCGGCTGCCGGCGTCCTCGTCATCCAGGCGCTGCAGATCATGGAGAACTTCGAGCCGGCGGGAATGTCGGAGGCCGAGTGGTTCGCCGTCACGGGTCAGGCGCTCGACATTGCGTCGGGCGAGCTCCGGGGGCTCGGGTCCGACACGGCCACCGCCCGCGCGACGTCGAGGGAGCACGCCGCGGCAATGGCCGAGCGGATCGTGTCGCCGGTCGCTGCGGGAGCGCGGAGTGGCGCGGTCGACCCTGGGCCGCGCGCGGCCCGATCCGTCGCGACGCGTGCCGAGGACGACGGGCTCGCGCACGACCCGGCGCACACTCTGGGCCACACGACGCACCTCTCCACCGCGGATGCCGACGGCATGGTGGTATCGCTCACTCAGACCCTCGGACCCAACATGGGGTCGAAGGTCGTAACTCCCGGACTAGGATTTCTTTATGCCTCCACGCTGGGAGGCTACCTGAGCTCTGTCGACGAGCCGGGAGAGCGCGCGCGTTCGAATATCGCGCCGTTCCTGGTCGCCCGGGATGGCGAGGTGGTGCTCGTGCTCGGCGCTGCGGGCGGAGGCATGATTCCGCCGGCCGTCGTCCATGCCGTCACCCGCGTGGTCGACTTCGGGATGGACCTCCCCGAGGCGCTCGAAGCACCCCGAGCGGTCGGTGGGTTCGACGGCCCGCTCCGGGTCGAGACGTCCCCGATGATCGGGTGGACGGAGTCCGAGCTGGCGGAGATGCGCGCCCTCGGCATCGAGGTGGAGGAAGTGGATCGCTCGAGTGCATTCGGACGCGTGCACGGAATCCAGTGGGACCCGGCGACCGGGACGTGGATCGGGGCCGCCGACCCGGACTGGGAGGGCGTTGCGCGCGGGCCCGGCGGGTGAGCGGATGACCCATGATCGGATGGGCCCCTGATCGGATGGTCCAGAGGCTCGCCCGCGTCGTCACGGGCCTGTCGCTCGTCCTAGCGGGGGCGTCGTCTGCCGCGTGCTCGGCCACGGGTGCGGCGCCGCCCGGGATGAACCTGCCCCCCCGCCCCATCGGAGCACCCACGGGTTCCGAGTTCGCCGCCTCGATCGTCGGGCTGGATCTCGAGCAGCGCGACGCGCGGATCGTCGACGAGGTGCTCCGCGGCAATGTCCCCGACCGGCTCCGGACGCTCTCGAAGGTACGGGTCGAGACGGACGGGATCGCCGTCGAGTTCTGGGTCACGCCCGACTACCTCGCCGTCGGATCCGACGCGGACCATCTCCTCGCACCGATGACCCCGCGGGCCGCGCAGGCCGTCGCCGATCGTCTCGGCATGTCCCTTCCGACGCCCTTGATGGTGGACGCGATCTGGGCAGCAGCCGAGGTGAAGCTGACCCCCGCCCCCATCCCGCCGAGCCCGGAGATGGCGACCGTACCGGTGTTCGAACGGCACTCCGACTCGGTCCGGGCGCAGCGGGCGGCCGCCGCCGCGGCCCCGTCCGCGCTGACCGCGGGCCACAAGAAGGACGTCGTCGTCACCCCCGAGCTCGCGTCCAACCCCGGCCGTGTGGCGATCTACGGATGGCACGAGCCGGACGGCGAGCCCATCCAGCCGCTCTACCTCGGCCACTCCGACCGGTGGGTCGACTACAGCCACGGCATCCGCCTCGTCGCAGGAACGGTGGAGGTGTCCGGGACACCGATGGACCTCGGCACGCTGCTCCGTGACGCCAGCCTGGCGCCCCTCCTGAGCCACGAGGGCGTCTTCACGGGGTGGCCGCAGTACGAGTGAGTCGGCCGGTCGGCTAGATTCCTTCACACACGCACCCCCACCCCGACGGGAAGCCACCGATGTCCGACCGCAAGGAGAAGATCCAGAGCCTGCTCGAACGCCTCGAGACCGAGCGCGATGAACTCAAGGTGAAGTTCGGGCTCGCAAAGCTCGAGGCTCGGGAGGAGTGGCAGGAGGTTCAGGGGAAGCTCGATCGGCTCCGGGGGCGCCTGAAGGTCCTCCGGGACGAAGCGGGCGACGCGAGCGACGACGTCGGCGCCGCGCTCGAGATGCTCGGTGGCGAGATTCGCGAGGGCTTCAGCCGGATACGGAAGCTCTTCTGAAGCCTCTCCGGCCCGGACCGGGGCGTGTTCACCCCACGAGGATGCGACCCAGCCACGCCGGGTAGCCATACGACCGCTCGGAGTCGAGCATCCCGCCGAACGGCGCTCCATCGAGCGCGCACGACACCATCGGCGTGAACTCGGCAGCGAGGTCGATGCCGGCTGGAAACGCCTCGAAGCCGAGCGTCCACCAGGGGCGACCTCCGACGTCGAGGCGTGTGAGCTCGACTCCGATGCCGCGGTCCATCGGCATGGCCACATCGGCCACTTCGCGGTGCCGCCCGTCGGACGCGATGCGGAAGCGTCTGAGGAGTCGCCACTTCGACACCCGGACCGATCGATGGGTCGATGCGGCCGGCGTGACCTCGGCGGCGCCGACGCCATCACCGCCGCTCCACGACCACTTGATCCACCGCTCCACCCGTCCGACCGCGACCGGCCCGAATCCGACGTCCGGTTCGAATCCGATCCGTCCCTTGAACTCGTCGCGCCACGCGGCGGCGTCGACCTCCCGCCTCGCCTTGATCCCGATGTCGTCGCGCCCGAGCACCGACAGGTAGGTGTCCACCCTCGGACGGTCGGGCCAGTCGCGACCGCCCGACGAATTCGTCCTCCCCGCGCCCTGGTCGGCCGACACCGAGGCATGCCGGAACCACTCGACCTCCGGACCCACGGGGTCGAGCGTGCCTTCGACGAACCAGCGGACCTCGAGGGAGGAGAAGTGCATGGTCAGTGCGATGTGTGCCCCACCCGATCCTCCTCCGGGCGCCTCAGATTCTCCGGAGCGACGAACTCGCGATGGGGGACGGGATCGATCTCGGGCACGTCGTACTGGACACGGAGTTCGGCGAGGCGCGACGTCAACTCCGCCACGACGTCCGTGTAGCGAGGGTCGTCGTACACGCTCCTGAGCTCGTTCGGATCCCGCTCCAGGTCGTACAACTCCCACCCACCCTCCTCATAGAAGTGGATGAGCTTGTAGCGGTCGGTCCGCACCCCGTATTGCCGCCGGACCATGTGCCAGCCGGGGTACTCGAAGTACTGGTAGTAGATCGCGTCCCGCCATTCGACGTCCTCCCCGCGGAGCAGCGGTACGAAGCTCCGCCCCTGCATGCCGGCGTCGGGATCGACCCCGGCCGCGTCGAGCAGCGTCTGCGCGAAGTCGAGGTTCATGACGAGGTCGTGATTCACCGAGCCGGGCTCGACGACGCCCGGCCAGCGGACCAGCAGCGGAGTGCGCAGCGACTCCTCGTACATCCACCGCTTGTCGAACCACCCGTGGTCGCCGAGGAAGAAGCCCTGGTCCGAGGTGTAGACGACGATCGTCCGGTCGGCGAGACCCGAGGCCTCGAGGTGCGCGAGCAGGCGCGTGACGTTCGCGTCGACGGCCGCCACCGTACGCATGTAGTCGGTCACGTAGCGCTGGTACTTCCACCGGGTCAGCGCCTCGCCCACGAGACTCATCGCCTCGAACTCGGCGTTTTCGGCGGCATACGCGGCATCCCACGCCCTCTGCTGGTCGGGGGTGAGGTTGTCCGGAGCCTCCAGCTTGAGATCACGCGGAAAGAGGTCGAGTTCGAGGGTCATCTCTGGCGTCCGGCCCGCGAACAGCCGGCCGGCGCCGTCGTCCCACATGGTGCCGGGCTCGGGCACCGGCGCGTCGCGGTACAGCTCGAGCTGGTCGGGGCCCGGGTCCCAGTACCGGTGGGCGGCATTGAACTGGACCATGGCCAGGAAGGGCGTATCGGCGTTCTCGGCCGACGCATCGATCCATTCCATCGCGCGGTCCGCGACGATGTCGGGCGTGTAGCCCTCCCACGACGCGGAGTCGGCGGCGGAGCGGAGCGTCGGGTTGTAGTACGGGCCCTGTCCGCGGAGGATCTCGTAGTGGTCGAAGACCCGGGGCCCGGGGTCGGCCTTCAGATGCCACTTGCCGAAGATCGCCGTCCGGTACCCTGCCTCTCGGAGGAGCGCCGGAAAGGTGACGTGCGCGGGATGGAACTCCTCGGCGTTCGTCATCACGCCGTTGAGGTGTCCATACTGACCACTGAGCACGGTGGCACGACTCGGTGCGCAGATGGAGTTCGTGACGAACGCATTCACGAACAGCATGCCGTCCGCCGCCAGCCGGTCCAGTCCGGGTGTGGCCGGGAGCTCGGCGCCGTACGCCAGGTGCTCGCGGTACGCGGAGAGCGCGTGCGCGGCGTGGTCGTCCGAGAAGACGAAGAGGATGTTGGGACGCGTATCGGGCTGCGTGCGCCCGCACCCGGCGGCACCGAGCGCGAGGACCATGAAAGCCGCGACCTCCCGGGCCTGAACACACTTCGGTCGTCGCATTGCACCACCACTTGGAACAGGACTGAGCTCACCCGGGATTCTGTGGATGCACTGCGCGGTCGGCAACGCGCGCTCGAGGGACCCGCCGGCCCGAACGTCCCGCTTGCGGAGCCGCTGGCCCCGTCCGTAGTGATGTGTCTCCCTTGCCCGGCCCGGACCCGCCCGTGAACCGACCCACTCCCGAGACCTTGGATCCGCCCGCAGATGTGTCGGGCACGACCGTGCCGCTGTACAGCCTCGGTCTGGACCAGCTCCTCGGACGTGTCGGGAGCAGCGCTCGAGGGCTGACCGACACCGTTGCCGCAGAGCGACTCGCCGAGTTCGGCGCCAACGAGATCGTCTTCCGCAAGACACCGGCCTGGGTCCGGTTCCTGCGCCAGTTCAACGACCCGATGGTGATCATTCTCCTGATCACCGCGGCGGTGACCGGCATTCTCACGGCGCTCGGGAGCCACATGCTCCCCGACACGATCGTGATCTTCTCGGTCGTGCTGCTGAACTCGATTCTGGGCTTCGTCCAGGAGGGCAAGGCGGAAGGCGCTCTGGACGCGCTCCGCGACATGATGGTCCAGGAGTGCATGGTGCGGCGAGACGGGACGGAGCGGCGGATTCCGGCACGGGAACTCGTGCCGGGCGACGTCGTGCTCCTCGAAGCGGGCGACAAGGTACCGGCGGACGTCCGATTCATCCGCGTCAGCAACCTACACGCGGACGAGTCGTCCCTGACCGGAGAGTCCATCCCGGTTCGCAAGATCACCGAGGCCGTCGAGGGAGTCGATCTGGTGCCGGGCGACCAGCGAAATACCGGCTTCTCAGGCACGTACGTGAGTCAGGGGACCGGGGAGGCGATCGTGATCGCGACGGGGGCGGACACCGCCTTCGGCCAAATTGCCGACATGGTTAAGGCCGCGGCCGCCGAGAGCACGCCGCTGCAGCGGAAGATGAAGTCGTTCGTGCGGAGCCTGATCATCGCGATCCTCGTCATCGGCTCCTTCAACTTCCTCTACGGGCTGTATCTCGGCTACGCGATGAGCTACAGCTTCCTCGGCGCCGTATCGCTCGTCGTGGCGGCGATCCCCGAGATGCTCCCCGCGCTCGTGACGTCGATCCTCGCGCTGTCCGGCGTGGTCATGGCGAAGCGGAAGGCGCTGATCCGGCGCCTGCCGGCCGCCGAGACCCTCGGCGCCACCTCGGTGATCTGCTCCGACAAGACGGGTACGCTCACCGAGAATCGGATGACCGTCACGCGCGCGCATGCCGGCGGCGTCGTGTACGAGGTCGCAGGCGAGGGCGAAGCCTCCCCGTTCCGACGTGACGGTCCGGTACAGGTCGAGACCCAGCCCGCCTTGAGACGGCTCCTCGAGACGGGCTATCTCTGCAACAACGCCCACGCGTCGGGCGAGCACGTGATCGGCGACCCGACCGAGGTCGCTCTGCGGGTCTCGGGGTCGCGCGGCGGGCTCCGCGACGGCATCGCCTGTCGCCTCGCCGAGATCCCCTTCGAGTCCAGCACGAAGTTCATGGCGGTGCTGGTCGAGGAGGACGGGGACCACCTCATCTTCGCGAAGGGGGCGCCGGAGGTGATTCTCGACATGTGCAGCGTCGAGCTCGGCGGCAACGGACGCCTCCAGGCGCTCGACCGTGCCGCGGTACTCGACCGCGCTCGCGACTTCGGGAGTCAGTCGCTCCGCACCCTCGGATTCGCCTACAAGCAGATGCCGGCACCCGTAACCGACATCACCGACGCAGACCTCCGCGACATGTGCTTCGCCGGGCTCCAGGGGATGATCGACCCGCCCAAGGCCTCCGCGATCGAGGCCGTCACGGCATGCCGCCGAGCCGGGATCCGGACGGTCATGATCACGGGGGATCACCCGGGCACGGCGCAGGCGGTCGCGCGCCAGCTCGGGATCGATGCGGACGAGGCGCTGACGGGGTCGGACCTGTCCGCACTCGACGAGACGGCGCTACGGGAGACGGTCGAGCGGGTCTCCGTGTACGCCCGCGTCGCTCCCGAACACAAGAAGGCCATCGCCGAGGCGCTGCGCGCCAACGACCACGTCGTCGCGATGACGGGGGACGGGGTGAACGACGCGCCGGCCCTGAAGGCCGCCGACATCGGCGTCGCCATGGGCATCGCCGGCACCGAGGTCGCCAAGGAAGCATCGGACATGGTGCTCGAGGACGACAACTTCGCCACGATCGTGTCGGCCGTGGAGGAGGGACGGCACGCCTGGAACAACCTGCAGAAGGCGATCCTCTACACGCTCCCCACCAACGCCGCGCAGGCGCTGCTCATCATGGGCGCGATCATCATGGCGGCGCAGGTCCCACTCTTCGCAACGCGGTTCGTGCTCGAGCCGGTGCAGATCCTCTGGATCAACCTGCTCGACTCGGTCCTGCTGACCATGCCGCTCATGATGGAGGCGAAGGAGCGCGGGCTGCTCGAGGCCCCTCCGCGCCCCGCGCGTGCCGAGATCATCGACGGCCTCTTCCTCCAGCGCGTCGTGCTGCTCGGTACGGCCATCGCGGCCCCCGGATTCCTGCTGTACTTCCACTTCGGATCCGCGGCGGTGGTCGACGGCGTCCTCGTCGATCCGCTGCTCCTGACGCAGGCACAGACGGCGGCATTCTGGGGCATTCTACTGGCCCACTTCGGCTACCTCGTCTCGGCGCGCTCCGTTCATCGGTCGGCGTTCACCTTCTCGCCGTTCAGTAACCGCTGGTTGCTCGGGGGCATCGCGATCAGCATCGGGATCCGGTTCATCCCGACCCTGGTCCCCGAGGCGGCAGCACTCTTCCGCACGGCCGAGTTCCCGGTGAGCTGGTGGCCGCTGATTCTACTCAGCTTCCTTCCGAGCTTCGTGGCGATCGAGCTCGACAAGCTCCTCCGGAGCCGACGGGCCACGCCCAGCGAGGCACCCGTGGCCGCGACGAGCGTCGCGACGGAGTCCGCTCCAGCCGGCTGATCGCGTCCGCGGAGCGATCTCTACGCTTCGAGTTCCGCCAGCGCGGCCTGGGCGGCGGCGAGCCGGGCGATGGGGACCCGGAGCGGCGAACAGGACACGTAATCCAGTCCGAGCTCGTGACAGGTGGCGACACTCTCGGGGTCGCCGCCGTGCTCGCCACAGATGCCCACCTCCAGCGCCGGGCGTGTCCGCCGGCCCGCCGTGGTGGCCAGCTCCATCACCCTCCCCACACCCTCGCGGTCGAGCGTCGCGAAGGGATTCGCGGGGAGGATCCCCCGCTCGAGGTAGTCCACGAGGAAGCCCTGCTCCGCGTCGTCCCTCGAGATGCCGAAGGTCGTCTGCGTCAGGTCGTTGGTGCCGAACGAGAAGAACTCGGCCACCTGGGCGATCTCGGCCGCCGTGATGGCGGCGCGCGGAATCTCGATCATCGTCCCGAAGCGGTAGCTGATCTCGAACCCCGAGGCGCCGATCACCTCGCGCGCCTCCGCCTCCAGGATGTCCCGCATCCTGCGCAGCTCGTTCACATGGCTGACGAGCGGAATCATCACCTCGGGGTGCACCACGACCCCGTCGGCGGCGCAGCGGCACGCCGCCTCGAAGATCGCGCGAACCTGCATGCGCACCAGCTCGGGAATCCGGATCCCGAGCCGCACCCCGCGGGTGCCGAGCATGGGGTTCTCCTCCTCCAGCTGTTCGACGCGCTCGCGGAGCGCCTCCCTGACCCGCAGCTCCTCGAGCAGGCCATCGATGTCCTCGAGAGTCGGGACGTGCTGCAGTCGCACCTTGAGGTCGGCGATCTCCGCCAACAGGTCCGCGCGGCGGGGGAGGAACTCGTGCAGGGGCGGATCGATGAGGCGGATGATCACGGGCAGCCCGTCCATCACGCGGAAGAGTCCCTCGAAGTCGCCTCTCTGGAGCGGAAGGAGTTCGCTGATCGCTTCCTCTCGTTGCCGGTCCGAGGTCGCCATGATCATGCGCTGGACCAGCGGAAGCCGGTCCGCCTCGAAGAACATGTGCTCGGTGCGACACAGCCCGATTCCCTCGGCGCCGTTCCGACGCGCACGCTCGGCGTCCCGAGGGTAGTCGGCGTTCGCACGCACGCCGAGGCGTCGGACCTCGTCCGCCCACGAGAGCAGGCGGTTGAGGTACGGATTGTCGAGGTCCGCGACCACCGTCGAGAGTTCCCCGAGGTACGCCTCGCCCCGCGTGCCGTCGATCGACAGCCAGTCCCCCTCCCGCACCACGGCGTCGTCGAGATGGGCCAGCTTCCCGACGAGATCGATCTCCAGGTCGGCCACGCCCACGATCGCCGGCTTGCCGAACTGTCGAGCCACGAGTGCGGCGTGACTGGTGCGCCCGCCGCGGGTGGTGAGGATTCCCTCGGCGGCGAGCATGCCGTGCACGTCGTCGGGCTTCGTGTCGGGGCGGACGAGGATCACCGGCCGGCCCTCGGCGGCCCAGCGCTCCGCAACGTCGGAGTCGAAGACCGCCATGCCCACGGCGGCTCCGGGAGATACGTCGAGCCCACGGCAGAAGGGCTCGGCTCCCTCGACGGCAGCGGGATCGAACCGCGGGTGGAGGAACCGATCGACCTGCTTCGTCGACACGCGCCGCAACGCCTCCGAGCGGGTGAGCAGTCCCTCCTCCGCCATCTCGACCGCGATCCGGACCTCCGCCTCGGCGGTCCGCTTTCCATCGCGGGTCTGCAGGACCCACAGCTTGCCTCGGTCGACCGTGAACTCGAGGTCCTGCATGTTGCGGTAGTGCTTCTCGAGCGAACGCGCGATCTCCTCGAGCTCGGCATAGGCTTCGGGCTGCCGTTCGCGGAGCACCGAAATGGGGCTCGTTGCACGTGTCCCGGCCACGACGTCCTCACCCTGAGCATTCTCGAGATAGTCGCCCTCGAGTGTGCGCTCCCCGGTCGTGCCGTTCCTGGACATGCAGACGCCGGTCGCCGATCCAGCCCCGATGTTGCCGTACACCATCGTCTGGACGTTGACGGCGGTGCCCAGGTCGTGCGGGATGCCCGCGGCGTCCCGGTAGTCTCGGGCCCTGCGTCCGTCCCACGACCGGAAGACCGCCTCGGTCGCCATCCGCAGCTGCTCCCACGGGTCGGACGGGAAGTCGCGACTCGCGTGAATGCGGACGAGTTCCTTGAACCGGTCCACGATCGCCACCCATGCGTCGGCCGAGAGCCGCGTGTCGCTCTCGACCCCGTCCGCCTCCCGGCGCGCTTCGATGACGGACTCGAAGGTATCGTCCGGGATCCGCAGCACGACGGAGCCGAACATCTGGAGAAGCCGCCGATACAGGTCGAAGGCGAAGGACCGGTCGTCGGTGATCTCGGCGATCCCCTCCACCACGTCGTCGTTGAGCCCGAGGTTCAGTACGGTGTCCATCATGCCGGGCATCGAGAACTTCGCACCCGACCGGCACGATACGAGGAGCGGGGCCTCCGGGTCACCGAACCGCCGCCCGGTCGACTCCTCGAGTGACCCGAGGGCCGCGACGACCTGATCCCACAGCGGCTCGGGGAAGGAGCCGTCGCTGGCGAGGAACTCGGTGCAGCCGCGGGTCGAGATGGTGAACCCGGGGGGGACGGGCACCCCCAGTCGCGTCATGTCCCCCAGGTTGGCGCCCTTCCCTCCCAGCAGGCCGCGGACGGCATCCCAGTCGCCTCCCACAGTGGCTTCGGCTTCGGCGAGTTCACTGAAGAGGTAGACGTACTTCTCCACGAGGCGTCTCCGGTTGGATCGGGGGGGCGGCGCACACGAGACCGTCGAGTGCTCCCGCATCATGGGGACCTCGGGAGTGCGTGGCTGTCGGGCAAATCACCGCACGTGGTGCCGGGAAACGTCAGTCCCCGACGGGCACGCGTCCCGGTGGCTCGATGCGCACGTGGGCGGCGCCGATCCGGCAGGGCCAGAGCGGGGTGCGGCTGATCCCCTGGGGGGACGTCTCCGCTCCCCGTTCCGACTTCGATACCGTGGCGATCTCGTACTGCCAGACCGTGACAGGTGGGGGGTCGTACCCGAACTCGACCTCGGCGGACAACGAAAACTCGGGCGCGAGGCGGGCCTCGGGTGGAAATGCGGCGGGGTCCCAGCTCCATCGGATGTCGATGGATCCGTCCGCGCCGACCCGTAGCCGCTTTCGCATCCGTCCCGGGCCGGGCAGTTCGATGTGGAGATCCACCTGGTCGTCGTCCGTGACCCACTCGACGGTCGCAACGGCCGTCGACCAGGACTGGACGGGATCGTAGTCGGCCGCGGCGTATCGGACCTCGTCGAGGTCGGCGGCCAGAACCCGGTCGACGCCGAGTGCGCGCTCGTCGAGGTCGACGGGGGGCAGCGCGTCGAACTCCAGCGAATCCTCGAGGTCGTGGATGGAGGGAGCCCCTCCTTCGGCGTTTCGGACGCCGGGCGCGGCCGGCTCCACGGTCCGGTGGTACGCCTCCCACCTCCGCGTCAGGACGTCCACGAGGTTCTGTCGCGAGCCGAAATGCGTCAGCTCGACGATCGCGCCGCCCCGGGCGGGGCTCACGATGCACGACATCTCGGCTGAATGGACCCACACCTCCGGAACGCCGTGTCCGAGGAGGTGTGCCGCTTCGACCGCGATCGGCTCCCCTTCCCTCAGGCTCTCTTCCGCCTCCGCCAGATTCGCCCAGATCGCCTCCCGCAGATGTCGCAGATAGAGCCCGCCGAAGACGCCGTGCCAGTAGGCGTCGTTGCACTGGGCACGCGCGATCGCCCGCCGCGCCACCTCGGGATCGCCCCGCTCGCGGCAGAGTCGGGACAGCGCATGCGCCTTTCGATGCATCCGGTTCGACTCGGCGTAGCGAGCCTGGAAGTTGCGCCAGTGACCGCCGCGGACGAACGCGTCTGCGCCGTCGTCGCCCGCGTCGCCCACGGACCTCGCCTCCACCGAGGCCAGCCGGCGCGCAGCTCCCGGCGGGAGGGACCACGCCTCCATCTCCCGGTAGGAGCCGCTCGGGAGGTAGACGAGTTCGGAGCCCGTGCTCGCGGCCACCTCCTCGGCGGTCACGAGCCGCACCTCTCCGTCGGCCTGCAGTGCGTCCATCCGCTCGATGAAGGCGTCGAGCCATCCCTCCTCCCACACGCGACGCGCCGTCCCCGGCCACCCACCGAACTTCTCGCCGTCGTCGGCGAGGATCGCGAAGGGTTGATCGTCGGCCCGCAGCTGCCGCAGGTAGGCGGCGACCTCGTCCGGCGATCGGAAGGGGATCAGGTATCGCAGTCGCTCGTCGATCGGAAGAAGGGCCAGCTCGGCACCGCCGGACTCGGTCCGCAGGGGTCGGTGAAGCCGACGCCGATCGAACCCCGCCGAGAGGACATGCCGATCGTCGACGAAGGCGTGGCGGACGCCGGCGGCCACGAGATCCTCGGCCAGGTCGGGTTCCCACACCCGCTCGGTCAGCCAGAGTCCCGTCGCGTCGATCCCGAAACGGCGCGAGAGGAAGCTGCGCATCCGGGCGATCTGCTCCGCACGATCCGCGCGGGACAGGGCCGGGAGCACCGGCTCGTAGAAGCCCGACAGGAGCAACTCGACGTCGCCGTCGGCGGCGAGCCGACCCACAAGATCGAGAAGTGGGTGGGCGCGCGCCTCGAGCCACTCGAGAAGCGGCCCCGAGATGTGGAGCGTGAGCGGCAGGAAGCCGCGCTCCGCGAGGCGGGTCAGGAGAGGGAAGTAGACGTCCTGCGTGTGCGACGCGAACACCTCGTCGAAGTTGCCCACCGGCTGGTGCAGGTGGAGGCCGAAGACCATGCCGACAGGGCTCGAGCCCCCGATACCGCGCGTCTCGAAGAAGGCATCGCCGAGCCCGAGCGCCGCAGCAGCCCTGCGGACGGCTCGGGGCGGGTCGGCCCGATAGCGGGCCGTGAGCCGCGCGAAGTACGTCTCCACCTGTGGGGACACGCCGGCGCGGTCCATCGACGCCGCGGCGGCCACGACCTCGTCTGCCGCGTCCTCCCCGGGCGCCCGGGCGAGTCGGCGGATGGCCGATCGGAGGGTGTCCGAGCCGACGGCCGAACCATCCGCGGCGTGCCCCTCGGACTCTTCCCTCGCGCGGATCACGGGGTCGGAGCCAGCCGAGCCCCGCACGTGCCGCTCCCAGATTCGCCGCCCGCTCCCCTCCCCCGGGTCGTTGCTTTCGGCCTCGGCGAGCCGCAGCAGCAGTGCACCCTCCAGCTCCGAGCCGGCGTCGCCGACCAGATCGAGGGCGTGGGCGGCGAAGCGCAGCGCCTGAATCGGCTCGAGTCGGGCCAGGTCGTCGAAGAACCACGCACACGAGGTGAACATGGCGAGCGCATCGCGCTCCATGTCGAGCAGGTCGAGTACCCGCTCCCGCAGCGCGGGTGACGTGCCGGTCCCGATCGCCGCCCCGACGACCGCGCGACGATCGCCCTCGTTCGCATCCAACGTAGCGCCGAAGGCGTCGCGCAGCGCCCACGGGTCGTTGACGAGGGCTCCGACCTCCTTGTCGAACAGCGCATGAAGGCCGTCGGCGAGACGCTCCAGGCCGTCGCGCAGCGGGGTCCGCCACGTCTGGCGCGTCGGCCGCTCCGCATTCGCCCTGCATCCGCACTCCGAGCGCCAGCGCTCGACCCCATGCGCACACGACCACGAACTGGGCTCCACCAGAACGACGTCCTCGACGGGTGGCGTTCGGGCGAGAATCGTGGCGAAGTTCTCCAGACGGACCTCCCGACGGGTGGCGAGCCGGGTCACCGCCGCGGCGAGGGCCATATCCCCCCACCGCTGGTGATGCCCGAAGGTCTCTCCGTCGGTCGCGACCGAGAGGATCGGCCTGTCGCGGGCGACCTCGGTGATGCGGGCCGCCCAGGCCACACCGTCGGCGAGCGCCCGTCCGAAGGCGACGTCGTGCGCGAGACCCCCGTCGTAGGCGAACACGGCGATGCTGCGACCGCCCGGTAGCCTCACCCGCCCGGGCCCCCCTCCGGCCGGCACGGTCTCGAGCTGCGTCGGTGCGAGCACGGTGAAGCGGATTCCCTCGGCCGCCAGCACGGCGAGAGTCTCGGTGTCCACCGCCGTTTCGGGAAGCCACATGCCGACGGGTTCGCGACCGAAGCGCCGCCGGAAGTCGGCGATCCCCCACCGCACCTCGGTGACCTTGTCGCGTCTCGTGGCGAGCGGGAGGATGACGTGGTGGTACGGAGCTGCGATCGCGTTTCCCGAACCCAGGCGCGCATGGCTGCGAGCGTCGGCCTCGAGGAAGGCCCGGTAGGTGCCCGGCTGCTCCCGGGCGAGCCATCGCAGAAGCGTCGGCCCGGCGTCCCAGCTGATCCACTC
Source organism: Longimicrobiales bacterium (assembly GCA_028284495.1). Lineage (GTDB taxonomy): Bacteria > Gemmatimonadota > Gemmatimonadetes > Longimicrobiales > Gaopeijiaceae > Gaopeijia. Next base: position 88,941 of record JANQRP010000007.1, read on the forward strand.
CAGCGTGTTCACCAGCGACGCCACCCTCCCGCGATCGTCGAGGACACGGGCCTGGGTCAGCGGGCGGTAGCACTCGGCATGGATCCGCTCGTTCCAGTCGTGAAACGGGGCGGCGGAGGGTTCCTCGGGCACGTCGCCCGTCCACGGATCGGCGCGAGGGGGCTGGTAGAAGTGGCTGTGCAGCACCACCGACGAGGAAGACATGGTCCGGGCTCGGAGAGGAATCAGGCGCGACTCGCTTCTCGCCTCGCGCGGGCGCGGCGGTAGACCTCGGCGTACCGCTCGGCCGACCGATGCCACGAGAAGTCCTGCAGCATGGCGCGGCGGACGTGCTCTCGCCAAACGGCTCGGTCCCGGTACATCTCGATCGCATACCGGACCGCCTCCTCGAGCGCCCACGGCTCGTACTCGTCGAAGAGGAATCCCGTTACGCGATCCTCGATCGTGTCCGAGAGGCCCCCGACGCGTCGAGCCACGGGGAGCGCCCCATAGCGCTGCGAGCGCATCTGTGTGAGCCCGCATGGCTCATACATCGACGGCATCAGGAGGAAGTCCGCGGCCGCGAGAATCTCGTGCTCCCGCTTCTCCGTGAACTCGAAGATCCCGGCGACACGCGTGGGCCACGACGCGGCGAAGCCCCCGAGGGCGCGTCGATACCGCTCCTCGCCCTCGCCCAGGAACACCCACTGCGCGTCGGGCCTCGACACCATGTCGGAATCGATGATGAGGTCGAAGCCCTTCTGCCCGGCGAGCCGCGCCGTCATCCCGAAGAGGGGGATCTCCGGGTCCTCGACGAGTCCGAGTTCCCGCTGCAGCCACGCCTTGTTCTCGGCCTTGCCGGAGAGGTCGTCGGTGTCGAACCTCGCGACGATTTCGGCGTCGGTTTCAGGATTCCAGGCTTCGTAGTCGATGCCGTTGAGAATCCCGACGAAACGATCCTGCAGGTCGCTGAAGGTCTCCTGGAGGCCGAACCCGCCGGCGGGTGTCCGCAGCTCCCGGGCGTGCGTGGGGCTCACCGTGGTGACGATGTCGGAGAAGTTCAGCCCCCCCTTGAGGAGATTCACGCGTCCGTACCATTCCATCCGATCCCAGCGGAAGAGGTCCTCGGGTAATCCGAGTTCGCCGAGTACCTCCGCCGGGTAGTGGCCCTGGAACCCCGCATTGTGTACGGTCAGCACCGAGCCGAAGGCCTCGTAGATCGGGTCCTGAGCCAGGATCGTCCTCAGGTAGACCGGGGCGAGGGCCGTGTGCCAGTCGTGCGGATGGATCAGCGCCGGCGCCCGCACGAGAGCCGGAAGCCACCGCAGGACCGCCATGCAGAAGAAGGAGAAGCGGAGGTGGTTGTCCCCGTAGTCTCCCCCCTCGCCGTAGATGCCCGGGCGACCGAAGTAGCCGTCGTGCTCGACAAAGAGTACCGTGGGGTCGCCCGTGGATCGGCACGGTTCGGAGTGGATGCGAGCCATCTCGCTGCGCCCGCCGATCTGGACGGGGAAGGCGTCCCCCATCGGCTCGAGGCGGGGGAACGCCCGCCGCACCTTTTCGTAGAGCGGCATGAAGACGAAGACCGGCCGGCCCGCTCGCGCCTGGAACTTCGCGATGCCCTGGACGGCCTCGGCCAGCCCGCCGGTGCGGGCGAAGGGCCAGTACTCGGCGGCGAGGTGTACGACCGCTTCGCGCTTCCCACCTGCGTCGAGAACCGGTGTGGTCTGAATGCTGGACACGGGTCGGGAGGTTCGCGGGTGTGGAGGGGGTCGGCCCGCAGGCATGGGCTTCCCAACTGAAGTCGGCAGGGTAAAACGTCTGAAACGCACATGTCACGTTCGCGCAACCGATCTGTCCACGATCCACGACACGCCCGATGACCAGCCGGCATGACATTACACCCGAGACCGCGTCCGCGCTCGTCGAAGGACGATGCGGAGATCCGTTTCGGGTGCTCGGCATCCACCCGACCGTCCACGCGACCCTGCCGGGGCGGGTGATTCGAGCCTTCGTGCCGTGGGCGGCCTCTGTGCGGGTGGTCGTCGGTGGCGAGTCGATCCCGATGCGCCGCGTCGCGGAGGGCGTGTTCGAACGGGTCTTCTCCGAGGCGACCGAGTTCTTCCCGTACCGCCTGGATCTCGAAGACCCGGCGGGACGCCACTGGGAGGTCGACGATCCGTATCGTTTCGGACCGGTTCTGGACGAGGCGCGCGTCCACGCCTTTCTCGAAGGCCGCGAACGACGCGTCCACGAGCTGCTCGGCGCCCGACGGCTCGAACACGAAGGTGTCGAGGGGACCCTCTTCGCGGTGTGGGCGCCCCACGCCCGTGCGGTCAATCTCCGCGGCGATCTCAATCACTGGGATGGCCGGTGCCACCCGATGCGGCCGCGCGGCGCGACCGGCGTCTGGGAATTGTTCGTCCCGGGCGTGGACGTCGGCACCCGCTACAAGTACGGGATCGTGACCGGTGACGGCCTCCGCCTCGAGAAGGCCGATCCGTGCGGGCGTGCCGTCGAACTGCGCCCGGCGACCGCCTCCGAGGTGTGGGATCCGCGACGGTACTCCTGGGGCGACGGGTCGTGGATGGCGTCGCGGAGTGCGAGGCTCTGGGACGGCGAGCCCGTATCCGTCTACGAGGTCCATCTCGGCTCGTGGCGACGCCGCGCGCACGCCGATCGCGACGACGGCGACGATACCGGCTGGCTGAGCTACCGCGAGCTCGCCGACGAGCTGATTCCCTACGTGCGTGATCTGGGCTTCAGCCATATCGAGCTGCTCCCGGTGATGGAGCACCCGCTCGACCAGAGCTGGGGATACCAGCCACTCGGCTTCTTCGCGCCGACGTCACGGTTCGGATCGCCGGACGACTTCCGATACTTCGTGGACACCGCCCATCGGGCCGGGCTGGGTGTCATCCTCGACTGGGTCCCGAGTCACTTCCCCGAGGACGCACCCGGGCTCGTGCGCTTCGACGGAACGCGCCTCTACGAGCACTCCGACCCGCGGCAGGCCCGCCACCCGGACTGGGGCACGCTCACCTTCGATCTCGGCAAGCCGGAGGTGCGGTCGTTCCTGATTTCGAGCGCGCTCCACTGGATCGAGGACTATCACGTCGACGGACTGCGCGTCGACGCCGTCGCGTCGATGCTGTATCTCGACTACTCCCGCCGGGAAGGCGAGTGGGTTCCCAATCTCCACGGCGAGAAGGAGAACCTCGATGCGATCTCGTTCCTCGAGGAGTTGAACGGGGTCGTCGAGCGGGAGTGCCCCGGCGTCCTCATGGTCGCGGAAGAGTCGACGGCGTGGCCCCGCGTCTCGCACGGTGTCGACGTCGGCGGGCTCGGGTTCGATCAGAAGTGGAACATGGGATGGATGAACGACACCCTCCACGTCATGGCCACGGACCCGATCTATCGCCGATTCACCTACGACGCGCTGACGTTCTCGCTCTTCTACGCGTTCAGCGAGCGCTTCGTGCTCCCCCTGTCCCACGACGAGGTCGTGCACGGGAAGCGGTCGCTGCTCGGACGCATGCCCGGGCCGCCCGCCGAGAGGTTCGCGAATCTCCGCCTGCTACTGGCGTACCTCTGGGCCCACCCCGGAAAGAAGCTCCTCTTCATGGGTGGGGAGTTCGGGCAGGAGCGCGAGTGGGCGGTGGATGGCGAGCTGGACTGGCACCTCCTGGATCGCCCGGAGCACCGGGGCGTGCAGCGGCTCGTGAAGGACCTCAACCGCGTGTATCGGGCGACGCCCGCACTCCACGTCCAGGATCACCGTCCCGAGGGGTTCGAGTGGCTCGACTGCCATGACGCCGACCGCGTGACGCTTTCCTTTCTTCGGTGGGCCCCCGGATGGACGGAGCCCGTCGTGGTCGTCGCCAACTTCACGCCCGTCCCGCGCGACGACTTCCGGCTCCCCGTTCCGTGGGCCGGCCGCTACGACGTACTCCTCGACTCGAGCGCGGCCGAGTACGGGGGGGACGGCGGCGTCGGCGCGGACGGCTTCGAGGCCCGCGCGGAGCGCCTCCAGGGACGCGACTGGGTCCTCGACCTGCCCCTGCCGGGGCTCGGCGTCGTCCTGCTGCAGTGGAGGAGCGCCGACTCAGTCGCCTGAGGAAACCGATGGCGTGATGGGGATCACGTCGCCGCTCGGGGGCGCGATGGTGGCGTCGGTGGGCGGGTCGTCCATCTCGCGGGCACCGGCGAGCGCGGGCACGTAGAAGTCCCGCGCGTACTCCTGCACCATGCGGCGCGTGGTGTACCGCGAGGCCGCGACGCGCAGGGCGTTCTTCATCCGCTTCACGTATCCGGTCGGGACGTTGCGGTCGTCCCGATCGTAGTAGAGCGGCACGACCTCACGCTCCAGGATCCGGAAGAGGGACTCGTGGTCGTGCCGGTCCACCTCGTCGTCGGCGCCCTCGGCGAGGGGCAGCGCCCATCCGTTCGTCCCGTCGAAGCCCTCCGCCCACCACCCGTCGAGCGAGCTGAGCTGGGGCACGCAGTTGAGTCCCGCCTTCATGCCGCTCGTTCCGGACGCCTCCATCGGCACGCGTGGCACGTTGAGCCAGAGGTCGACACCCTGGACCAGCCGATGCGCGAGGTGGAGTTCGTAGTCCTCGACGAAGGCGATGCGGCCCTCGAACCGGACGTCGCGCGTCGCGCTCCACACCCGCTGCAGCACGGCCTTCGCCTGGTCGTCCGCGGGATGCGCCTTGCCGGCGAAGAGAATCTGCACCGGCCGGTGCGGGTCGGTGAGGAGCCGCTGGAGACGCTCCTCGTCGAGGAAGAGCAGGTGCGCCCGCTTGTACGTCGCGAAGCGGCGCGCGAAGCCGATCGTGAGCGGCTTCGGGCCGAGGAGCGTCCCCGCGCCGACGAGGTGCGCGGCCTCCTTCCAGAGCTCCTTCCAGCGGCTCCGGGCCTGCTCCCGGCAGAAGTCGAGAAGCTGCTTCTTGAGATCGATGTGGATCTCCCACACCGCCGCGTCGTCGAGGTCGAGCACCTGCTCCCAGAAGCCGTCCTCGTCGTGCCGCCCCCAGTCCGGTCCGAAGTGCCTGTCGAGGAGTTCCATGTACGAGTGAGCCATCCAGCTCCCGACATGAACGCCGTTCGTGACCGAGCGGATCGGTACCGCCGAGGCGTCGCGGCCCGGCCACATCGGCGTCCACAGGTCCCGCGTGACGGCACCATGCTTCGCGGAGACGCCGTTGACGTGCGTCGACAGCCGAATGCCGGCCGCCGTCATGTGGAAACGGCCGTGATCGATCGTCGGGTGGTGACCCAGCTGCGAGAAGGTCGCGCGGTCGATCCCGGTCGAGTCGAAGTACGAGCCGCACACCGCGTCCACGAGCTCGGGAGCGAACATGTCGTGCCCCGCAGGCACGGGCGTGTGGGTCGTGAAGACGCTGCGGGCGCGCACCTCGGCCATCGCGTCCTCGAAGGACTCGCCGCCATCGACCAGTTCCCGGAGACGTTCCACCATCATGAAGGCGGCATGCCCCTCGTTGGCGTGCCACGCGGTCGGATCGATCCCGAGGGTCCGGAGCACGCGCACACCACCGACCCCGAGCACCCACTCCTGCTTCAGCCGATGCTCGCGCCCGCCTCCGTAGAGTCGATACGTGAGCTCGCGGTCCTCGGGGTGGTTCTCCTCCAGACGCGTGTCGAGCAGGATCAGGTGGAGGCGGCCGACGTTGAGGCGCCACGCACCGATGTGGATGTCGCGGCCGCCCGTCCGCAGGGTCGCGAGCGCGAGCTTCCCGTCGGGACCGACCACGTGCTCGATCGGTTTGTCGACCGGGTCGAAGGCCTCGCCGGAGCCCTCCTGCCAGCCCTCCAGGTTGAGCTTCTGATCGAAGTATCCCTGATGGTACATCAGCCCGACACCGACCAGGGGCACGCCCAGATCGGACGCCGCCTTGCAGTGGTCTCCCGCGAGCACGCCGAGTCCGCCCGAGTAGATCGGGATGCTGCTGTGCAGACCGAACTCGGCGCAGAAATAGGCGATCGTCCGGTCCGCCATCTCCGGGTAGCTGCGGCGAAACCACGTGTCCTCGGACGTGAGCGCCCGGTCGAACTCCTCCATGACCGCGTCGTACTTGGCCAGAAACGCCGGGTCCTTGGCGAGTTCGGCCAGCTGGCCGGGCTCGATCTGGCGGAGCATCGCGACCGGGTTGTGGCGAACCGCGGTCCAGAGCACCGGATCGATGTCGTACCGCAGGAAGAGCCGCGCGGAACGATTCCAGCGCCACCACAGGTTCAGCGCCAGTCGCTCGAGACCGGCGATCCGCCTGGGGAGATACGGAATCTTGCTGGACGATCCGGTCATGGGTGCAGGCCGGGAAGCACGAGGGGACGAACGGGGGAGGATGACGGCCGCTTCGTCGTACTCCCCAGCGGCAATGTCGTTTCTGCGCGCTGCGAAGTGAAGAGGTCCGACTTCGACGAACGCCCCACGGTTCGCTAACCTGCCGGGGTCTCGCCCGGACACCCGCGGATCACAGGACAGCGATGGCGGCAGAGCAGGGATTCAAGCGCAACATCGGCCTCTTCATGGCGGTCATGATCGGCATCGGTGCCATGATGGGGCCGGGGATCTTCGCGCTGCCGAGCGTGGTGGCGGGATCGATCGGGCCGCTCGGCATCCTCGCCTACCTGGCGATGGGCGTCCTGACGCTGTTCACGGCGCTCAACTACGGCGAGCTGGGCGCCGCCATCCCGGTGGCGGGCGGCGGCTACTCATTCGTGAGCCGCACCCTCCCCCGCCCCGTCGCCTTCCTGACGGGCTGGTTCTTCTGGATTGGCAACACGCTCGCGTGCGCGCTCTACGTCGTGATCTTCGCGATCACAATCCAGTACTACTTCTGGCCGAGCGCGAGCGTATTCGCGATCACCCTCGTGACGACCGTGTTCTTCACGATCACGAACCTTCGTGGGCAGGTGGAGGCGCTCAAGGTCATCACGGCGATGAACATCGTCGAGCTGCTGGTGCTGCTCGGCGTCGGGCTGCTCGGGGCCTCGTTCGTGGAGCCCGCCAACCTCGAGCCGTTCGCGCCGATGGGGCTGGGCCCGCTCATCCCCACGATGGGGCTGATCTACATCTCCTACGTGGGATTCGACCTGATCACGGTCGCGGCCGAGGAGATCATCGATCCTGCCCGGACGATCCCGCGCGCGATCCTGATCACGCTCGGCGTGGGCGTCGTGATCTACGTGCTGGTCCTCTGGGTCATGATGGGGGTGGTGAACTACGACGAACTCGCCCGGACCGACACGCCCTTCATCTACCTGGCCGATCACCTCTTCGGCGCGTGGGGCCGGTGGGCGGGAATCGTGGCCACCATCATGGCGAGCCTCTCGGCCTTCAGCGTCACGCTGGGCGCCAGCTCGCGGGTCCTGTACGCGCTGGGACGGGACGGCCACTTCCCGGCGGCATTCGCGCGGCTGCACGCGCGGCACCGGACGCCCCACATCGCCCTGTTCATCTGCGCAGGGCTCGTCGTGCTTCTGAGCGCGCTCGGTGTGGTCCGCTTCCTCGCCTCGGTCAGCAGCTTCGGCTACCTGATCGCCATCGGGATCGTGAACTACTCCGTCATCGCGCTCCACCGGCGGATGCCCAACCTGCGGCGTCCCTTCCGGGTGGCACTCTATCCGCTCACCCCCATTCTCGGCGTCGTCGCCTGCTGGTTCTTCGTTCCCACGCTCGAGGCCCGCAGTCTCCTTCTCGGCGCCGGGCTGACAGCGATCGGTGTCGTCCTCTACCTTTTCCAGCCCGCGAACCGCGAGGAGCTCGGTGGCCTGTCCACGCTCCTGCACCGGCTGCGACTTCGAATCCGAGCTCTCTGGAGACCCAAGATGCGCGTGCTGATCATCGGAGGAGGAAATCAGGGCAGCAACATCGCCGACCGACTCCTGAAGCAGGACGAGTTCCGAATGGTATTCCGGTCCGCGGAGTACCAGATCACCTTCGTCGAGGAGGACGAAGCCCGCTCCGAGGAGCTGGGACGCCGCTTCAACGTGCCGGTCCTTCACGGGGACGGGACCAAGCCGGAGGTGCTGGCCCAGGCCGAGCCCGAGAGCCTCGATGTCGCGATCGCCGCCGCCGACAACGACGACCGAAACACGATCATCGCGCTGCAGGCGAAGCGTCTCGGCGTGCCGCGCGTGATCGCCATCGCCCGTGACCCCGACCAGGTATCCCTCCTGGAGGACCACGGTGTCGTGTGCATCAGCGCCCCCTTCGCGACCGCGGCGATGGTCGAGAACTACCTCGACCGGCCGGGCGTCGCCGAACTGATCCAGATCGAGGGTGGCGTGGCGAACCTCATCGACGTGCACGTTCCGACCGACGGCGAGGTGGTCGGAAAGCACATTCAGGACATCGACATTCCCCGGGAGTGTGTCGTCGCAGCGGTCATCCGCGAGGGGCAGTTCGTCGTCCCGCGTGGCAAGACCGAGATCCTGAAGGACGACCACGTGGTGTTCGTGGGCCCACCCTCCGCGGTGCAGGCGGCGAGGGACGTGTTCGTGCGGGAGGGAAAGACGGCTGGGCGGTAGCCGCCCACGCCGTCAGTCGCCGTGGTCTTCCGCCGCCCGGCCGCCGAACTCCCGGTCCAGGAACAGCAGCGACGCCGCGTCGTCCCCCGCACGCGTCAGCAGATCGACGGCGCGCCCCGCGTTCTCCTCCTCCTCGACCTGCTCGGTAACGAACCAGTCGAGCTCACGCTGGGTGGCGACATCGTTGTGGTCGCCGGCGAGCGCGTACAGACGATGGATCGAAGCGGTCACCGCCTGCTCGTGCTCTAGGGCGTTCCGGAAGGCCTGGAGCGGCGCCCCGAACTCCTCCGGCGGGCAGGGAATCGCCTGCAGTACCACCCGCCCACCGCGCCGGTTCACGTAGTCGAAGAGGCGCATCGCGTGCTCCAGCTCCTCCCGGGCCTGGAGCCGCATCCAGTGGGCGAATCCGTCGTAGGACTGCGCCTCGAACTGGGCGGCCATCGCGAGATAGACGTACCCGGACGAGAGCTCCATCCGGATCTGATCGTTGAGTGCTGCCTGGACTTCGGGGCCCATGTCGAATCGACTCCTCTGTGAGCGTGGGACTACGTGCCCTCGATCGGGCGTTCCTCAAGATGTGACGCACGCCTCGATCGCGCTTCTCGGGAGCCTGCGCCGGATCAATTTCCTGCCGTGGGCGGAGGTAGCGTACCGTCCAATTCGGCGTATACCTGCCGGATCGCGCGCGCGCCCTGACTCGCACGCAGCGACCACGTCTCGAGGTCGCCGAACCGCGCCCGTTCGGCCGCCTCGGCCACGGGGACGCCCTCCGCGTGCAGCCGGCGTCCCTCGTCGATCACGCGGACCAGAGCCCTTCGATACGTCTCGAGTTCCTCCTCGAGCACCTCAGGCGTCTCGACGAACCCGTGGCCCGGGACATAGACCTCGATGTCCATGGCCTGGGCGCGCTCGATCATCCGTACCCACTCGGATGGGAAGGCGCTCCGCATGGCGGGGAAGACGCGGTTCAGGTAGGCCTCGCTCATGAACAGCACGCCGTGCTCGGGCAGGTGGACGACGAGGTCGCCGCCCGTGTGCGCCCGTCCCAGGAAGAGCACCCGGACCTGGTACCCGCCGAGGTCCAGGGCGACACTGTCCGCCACGAGACGCGTGGCCACCGGCGGAACTCCTCGGGGATCCCCGACGGCCCGGGCCCGTTCCGCGGCGGCCTCCAGCAGCGCGGCGGACGTGGGGTGCGCCAGCACCTCGACGCCGTCCGGGAAGGCCGTGTTTCCACCCGTGTGGTCGCCGTGGTCGGACGCGACGACCAGGTGCGTGACCGGCCGGTCGGTCACCTCCGCGATCGCGGCGAGCATGCGCCGGGTCTCCTCGACGCTGCCCTGTCCGTCCGCCACGAGAACGCCCGCGGGCGTCACCACGAACATGCTGACGGTCGTGAAGCGCTCGTCGCCCGCGGAGCGGAGCGCCTCGTAGGTGAACGCCCCGGGCGCGATCTCCTGAACGCGCGGGAAGTCCGCCTTGGTGAAACCACGCGCGACCGGGTCGGCCGTTCGCGGCACATCGAGTTCGGCAGGCGGCGGGTCGGGCACCTCGCTCGCGCATGCCGCGAGGGCCAGGCCCGCGAGCAGCGGGACGAAGCCGCGGGCGGGGCGCACTCGGCGGCGCGTCACGATGACGTCCTCATCCGCCCATAGTCGCCCGGACCCGGCCCGCTCCGCTACCGCGAGGCCTCGACGATCCGCGAGACGCGGCCGCTCCGTTCGATCACGTACAGCTCGCCGTCGGCGTCCACGCCGAACGAGGTGACCTGTCCCAGCGGGCCGAGGTCGTGCTCGAGCAGATCGGTCGCGCGCCCGTCGTCCAGCCGGAAGCTGCGCACGAACCCGGTGCAGAAGTCCGCGAAGAAGTACCGGCCGACGGCGCCGGGCACGTCCGACCCTCGATAGACGTAGCCCCCGGTGATCGAACAGCCCTCGCCGTGCCCGTACTCGAGCGCCGGCGGTTCGAACCCGCTCGTGTCGCAGGTGGAGGCGCCGAAGCAGAGCGTTCCCTCGGCGACGTTCCAGCCGTAGTTGACACCGGCCCTCGTCGCATCGACCGCGTTCACCTCCTCGCGATCGCTCTGCCCCACGTCCGCGATCCACAGGGTTCCGGAGGGCGGGTCGAATGCGAACCGCCAGGGGTTCCGCAGTCCCCACGCCCAGATCCGGTCGTCCCCCGCCGCGCCGATGAACGGGTTGCCGGGCGCGGCTTCGCCGGCCTCCGTGATCCGCAGGATCGAACCGAGAACCGTCGTCGGATCCTGCCCGGCGCCGAGCGGGTCGCCGCCGCCACCGCCGTCGCCCATCGCGACGTACAGGTGCCCGTCGGGTCCGAAGGCGAGCATGCCACCGTTGTGGTTCGCGAAGGGCTGCTCGACCGAGAGGATCGTGGTCGTCTCGACCGGGGCCGCGACGTCGGCCGACGGATCCGGGGCCACGTACCGGACCACGCGGGTGTCTCCCCCGGCGTTCGTGTAGTTCACGAAGAACCGCCCACTCGTGGAGAAGTCCCGGGAGAACGCGAGGCCGAGAAGGCCGCGCTCGCCGCCCGTCGAAACGGTTCCCGACAGGTCGAGCCACGCGTCGGCCACCAGCTGGCCGTCGCGGACGATCCGGATCCGTCCCCCCTGCTCCACCACGAACAGTCGCGGATCTCCGTCCGGGGCGGTCAGGAACAGCGGCGCGTCGAGCCCCTCCACCACCGTCTCGAGCGCGAGCGACGCGTCGTCGCCGGGTGGCTCGCCGGGCGACGTCGGCGCATCGGAGCAGGCCGACAGGACGAGCGCGAGCGGGGCGAAGCGCAGAAGCGCGGGGCGTGAGCTGGTCATGTCGGTCCCTACACCCCGACCCCGTTCGCCGAGCCACACCGGCCGAAGGAGGGGGCCAGCCGCGCGACTCGTCCCGCCACCCGACTCGGTCCGCCCCCCCCTACTCCTCCCGAACCACCCGCATCGGATCCACGCTCGACGCCCGGTGCGCCGGCACGTAGCTCGCGACGAGCGCCACACCAAGCATCACCAGCGACATGCCGACGAAGGTCGGGATGTGGATTGGCTCCACTCCGTACAGCAGCGTCGCGAGCACGCGGGTCGCCCCGACGGCGGCCAGGAGGCCCACGGCCACGCCGACCACGGTCACGCGCCCGCCTTCGAGCACGATCATGGTGCGGAGGTGCGACCGCTTCGCTCCGAGGGCCATGCGGATGCCGATCTCCCGCGTGCGCTGGCTCACGACGTAGCTCAGCACGCCGAACAGGCCCACGGCACCGAGCACGAGCGCCAGGACGGCCGCCACCACGATCGTCAGCATGGTGAAGCTCAGCCGAGCCATGGATCGCCCGGCGAGCGCCTCCATGGTGAAGACCCGGTACATCGGGGCCTCGGGAGCCATGTCCCGCACGACCTCTCGGATCTCACCGGCGATCGATCCGGCGCGTGGCGTCTTCACCACGTACGCGGGCGTGCCGACGGCCCAGGCCGTGGGTGCGGGCCCGACCATCGGCAGGTAGAGCATCGGATCGGCCTGCTCCTGTCGGAAGTCGGACAGGTAGATGTCCTCGACCACCCCGACGATCCGGACCGGGAAGTTGGGTCCGTCCGGGGCCACGAACACGCGGCGGCCCAGCGGATCCTCGCCCGGCCAGACCCGTTCGGCCGCGGCCACGCTGATGACCCCCTCCACCTCGGCCGGTACCCGATCGTCCTGCTCGGGCAGCCGCCCCGACAGGAGGTCGATCCCCATCGTCTCGAAGTAGTCGCCGCCCGCCATGGTGAAGCCGATGGTCGGCTGAGGGAGTTCCTCGCCGACCTCCGACTCGCCCATCACCAGTGTGGTACCGGCCCCCTCGTCGAGCGGGAGCGTGTTCACGAGGCCGACGGACTCGACCCCGGGAAGGGCGCGCAGACGATCCATGAACTCGTAGTGGAAGCGGGCGAACGTCGGCGCGTCGACAAGCCCGTTGGCTTGCGGATCGGGCGCGGCCTGGAATGTGAAGATGTCGGCGGTCTCGTAGCCCGGGTCCACGTTCGTGAGGGTCTGGAAGCTCTGCAGCAGGAGGCCGGACCCGACGAGCAGAACGAGCGCCGTCGCGGTCTGAAGCACCACCAGGCCGTCCCGCACCCACCGATCGGGGCCACCCCCGGCGCGCTCGGTGCCCCGCAGCCCGCCCGCGAACTCCGGATTGGAGAACCTGAGCGCCGGAAGCAGCCCGGCGAGGAGCGCGGCGACGAGCGCCACGAACCCGGTGAAGAAGAGCGCCGAGCCGTCGATCGTTACCGAGCTCAGGCGCGGGATGCTCTCCGGCGCGGCGCGGACCAGAAGCGGCACGCCGAACCACGCGAGGACGACGCCGCCGATCCCACCGGCCGCGGCCAGTACGGCGGCTTCGCTCAGCTGCGCGCGCACCAGGCGGAGCCGACCGGCGCCCAGGGCCCGCCGGACCGCGAGATCGAGCCGACGGCTCTCGGCGCGGACGAGCAGCAGATTCGCCACGTTCGCGCAGGCGATCAGCAGGACCAGCCCGACCGTTCCGAGCAGGATCCAGAGCGGGCCGCGGATATCACCCACGAGCGTCTCGTCCAGCGGCCGGATGATGGGCCGGAACCGATCGATGATGTCCTGATAGCGGGCGTTTCCGCCGAAGCGCTCGGGCAGCCGGGCCGTGAGGACCGACAGCTCCTCGGCGAGCAGCTCGGGGGTGACGTCGGGCGCCATCCGACCCACGAGGCCCAGACCGAATCCGCCGGCCTGCACCGGCTCGGTCGGGAGATCGTGGACCCAGATGGACGTCTGCTCGGAGGGGAACTGGAAGTCGGGTCCCATGACGCCGACGATCGTGACTTCGGTGCCCATCGCCGTGATCGGCTGGCCGAGCACGTTCGGGTCGCCACCGAACCACTCGAGCCAGAGCCAGTGACTCAGCACGCCGACCGTGGCTTCAGGGTCGGCCTCGGTCGGTACCCGGCCGATGACCGGCTCGACCCCGAGCACCGTGTAGAGGCTCGGAGACACCGCGGCGCCGAAGAGGCGGTCCACGTTCTCTCCGGCCGCGACCGTCCCCTGCCCTCCCTGGACGAGCGCCAGGTCGGCGAGGCGATTCGACTGCTCGCGGTACTGGACGTAAAACTCCGTGCCCAGACCGAACTCGTCGGGAAGGTCGGAGCCGGGTGCGGTGCCCGCGAGCGTGACGAGCGCGCCCGGATCGTCGAAGGGGAGCGGTTCGAGCAGAACCTTGTCGATGACACTGAAGATCGCCGTGTTCGCCCCGATGGCGAGCGCGAGCGTCCCCACGGCCACGACGGTGAAGCCCGGCGTCTTCCTCAGGTTCCGGATCCCGTGCCCGAGGTCCCGCACGAGCCCTTCGAGTGCCGTCCGCATGTCCCACCTCCCGTCGTCGTGTCGCAGCCGCTCCAGCACGAAGCCGGTCGAGAACGTCAGCGCCTGCCACCAGTACCACAGCCCCGCGCGCCGGCGGCCGTGTGCCGCCACCTGTTCCAGCCAGACCTCGTGGAGGTCGCCCATCACGGGCCCGCACACCTCCCACTCCAGCGACTCCTCGAGGAGCCGACGTGCCAGACGCGGGGGCTCGGCGGGTCGCGGGGCCACGGGTCGCGTTCGCCCTCAGCCGGGACGGGTGGGAACGAGAGGCGTCATGCTTCTCGGGGTGCGGGATCGAGACCGTCCCAGAGCGCGTCCATCATGGCGCGCTGGTCGCGCAGCAGCGTGACCGCGCCCGGTTCGACGCTCACGCATCGCTTCGGCTTGCCGCCGCGCTCCGGAGTCGGCTCGCTCATCCAGCTCTCGACGAGGCCCTTCTTCTCGAGCCGGCGGAGTGTGACGTACACGGAGGCCCGCGAGACCGAGCGTCCCGTGCGGGCGCGGATCTCCTCGACGATCGGAACGCCGTACACGTCGTCCGACCCGGCCTCCTCGAGGCGGAGGATCGCGAGCAGAACCATCTGCTCGAACTCGCCGAGTATGTCCTTGCTCACGCCCCGCTCCCGGTCCGGCGACGTCCGGCGACGCCCTGCGCCGCGCATCATGATGACAACGTCAACATAAAACGCGGACGCACGCGCGCAACCTCGACGTGACGGCGCATGTAGCGTGAAGTGCGGCCCGACACATGACGTGGCCGGACCTACCGCCAGGTCTCCCGGAAGCTCGACACCTGGGCGTCGTTCCCGATGGTGAGCAGCACCGACCCCGTGGCCAGCCGGGTATCCGGACCCGGCTCGGACAGCAGCTCCTCCCCCCGCTCGATCGCGACCACGGTGAGGCCGGTCTTCTCGCCGATGCCACTCTCGCGAAGCGTCGTCCCGACGAGCGACGGAGGGCACGGGAGGTAGTGGAAGGCCACGCCCGCTCCGAGCACGATCGGCGGGCGCTCGTGGAAGAGCGCGAAGATCGTCTCGACCGCGAGTGTCGTGTAGCTGAGCGTCAGATCGGCTCCGGCGCGCTGGATGGCGGCCAGGTTCCGGTCGTGGGTGATCCGGCTGAGAATCCGCGCGTTCGGGTTCAGCCGGCGCGAGTAGGCGGCCAGGTAGATGTTGGTCGCATCGTCGTTGGTCGTGAGAATGATGGACGGTGCCTCCTCGAGGCCGACCTCCCGCATCACGTCGCGGTCCGCCGCGTCGCCGACCACCAGCCGGTCGGCGATCGGCTCCAGCGACGCCGCCACGTCGGGATCCCGCTCGAGGATGTGGACCGGGATGCCCCGGGACCGGAGCGAGTTCGTCACGGACCGTCCCACCTCGCCGCCCCCGATCACCACGACCGGGTGGATGTTCGTGTCGTAGATGACCAGATACTCGTTCAGCCGCTCGAACGCCTCCGCCGAACCCACCACCACGGGCTCGCAGAGATCGGTCAGCACCGTGTCGGGCCTCGGCGGCACCATCTGCGCGCGGTGCCAGACCCCCGCCACGTTCACGCCGGCGATCTCACGCAGGCGACTCTCGCCCAGCGTCACGCCCTCGAGTGGCGTCCCGTGCACCGGAAACTCGCCGATGAGCAGGTCGCGATACGAGGCGAGGACGTGGACCTGGGCCAGACCCGCGCAGACGCGATTGGCGAGCTGGTCGCCGAGGCGTCGTTTGAGGTGCAGCACGTGCGTGCATCCGCTCAGTTCGAGAATGTCGACCGAGTGCTCCTGCTCGGCGATGGACGCGAGCGGCAGCGAGGGCGACGCCTCCCGCACGGTGAGGGCCACGTTCGTGTTGGCCAGATCGTCGCGGTTCAGCACGATCATCCGGGCCTGCTCCACACCCAGAGCCCGGTACGTCTCGACATCGTCCACGGCGCCTCGCACCACGGGTACGCCGTCCCCGTACAGGTGAGTCGCGGCCGCCGGCTCCTCCTCGATGACGAACCACGGCACGCCGTCGCGGCTCAGGCGCTGGCCGAGGGCCCCCACGGTCTCGTCCCAGGCCGTGAAGATGACGTGCCCGGACGTACCTCCGGGGACCGAGCGCGGCGCCCGCATCCGCAGCCTCGCCTCGAGCCACGGCGCGTAGAAGTACCGGATGAAGGCGAACGGCAGCACGATCAGCAGCAGCACGATCCCGGACAGCAGAACCACGACGCTGAACGCTCGCCCGAGGTCGCTCGTGAAGGTGATGTCACCGAACCCGAGCGTGCTCATGACCGTCAGCGTCCAGTAGACGCCGGTCATCCACGAGTGATCCTCGCCCTCGCGGAGCATCACGACGTGGAAGAGGATCGAGTAGACGGCGATGACGACGACGAGAAACGCGAGATAGCGGAACAGCCCGCCCAGATTCCGTCGGAGCTGTTCGTCCCGGAGCGCGTACGCCAGATGACCCGATAGAAACTTCATGCGCCCAGCATATCAGTCGTGCCGACGCGCGTCGATCATCGACAGCTGGACCGATGGCCACTGGCCCGGGGCAGGCCGTGAGGCTGGCGCGTCGGAGGGTCGGCGCACACCGTGCCGGGTACGGACCCGCCCGGCAGGCGGGTCGAGCCACTCCCCGGAGACCCTCATGACCCGCCCCCTCCGTCCCGCGACCCTCGCGATCGCCGCCCTACTCGCGTTCGCCCCTGGCGCCGATGCGTTCCAGGACCCTGCCTCACCCCGCGCGATGACGATGGAGGCGTCGCTGTCGCTGCCGTCGTTCGGCAGCTGGGAGCTTTCGCCCGACAATCGGCGGATCGCCTTCGTCCGCTCGCAGCGGGACCCCGAGGACGAATGGGACAACACATCCCACATCTGGGTCCACGACCTCCAGACGGGCGAGACGAGGCAGCTGACCAACGGGGACCGGGGCGAAAGCGGACCCCGCTGGCTGAGCGACACCGAGCTGCTCTTCAACGCCCGCCGCGGAGACGACGACGACGCGCAGAACCGGATCTGGCGGATCTCGGTCACGGGCGGAGAGGCCGTGCCGTTCCTCGAGGACGAGGAGGCTCCCTCGGGATCGTTCAGCGACGACTGGCGCTACATCGCCTACACCGAGGAGTCCGACCGGCCGGACCAGGAGGAGTGGGACGAGCGACGCGAGCGGCGAGACGACGCCTACTACGCCGAGCAGAAGCTCACCTGGCGACACATCTGGGTGTACGACGTCGAGTCCGGTGAGAAGCGACAGGTCACCGAGGGTGAGTACGACCACGGAAGCGCCACGTGGTCGCCCGACGCGCGGTGGATCGCCTTCACGTCCAACCGGACGCAGACGCAGATGGGGGATCCCGACCGGAGCGACAACTCCGACGTGCTCGTGATCTCGGCGGACGGCGGCGAGCCAATCCCGGTATCGAACGCACCCGGGCCCGACGGATCGCCGACGTGGGCGCCGGACGGTACCCGGATCGCCTGGACCGGGTCGCTGAACGAGAACATCAGCGCCGGACAGAACGACCTCTTCGTCGCCACCTTCGACGACGGTCGGGCCGGTGATCCCGTGAATCTCACCGACGGCTTCGACTACTCCGTCTCCGGCCCCCGGTGGACGCCCGATGGCCGGCACATCGTGTTCACGGCGGCGGAGGGCCTGACGTCACTGACCTATCGCGTTCCCGCCGGCGGCGGCGAGATGGAGCTCCTCCTTCCCGACGACGAGTACATCTACGGCGGCGTCGAGATCTCGGACGACGGCTCCCTCCTGCTCTTCACCGGCACGTCGCTGACGTCGAACGGCGAGGTGTTCATGGCCGATGCCGACGGGTCTCGTATCGAGCGCGTGCTGGCTCCGCTGGGTGACTACCTCGCCGAGTACCAGATCGCGGACGCCGAGACCCTGACGTGGGAGGGCCCGGACGGGTGGGAGATCGAGGGGATCCTCACCTACCCGGTCGGCTACGAGCCCGGGCAGGCCTACCCGCTGATCCTCCAGGTGCACGGCGGGCCCCACGGTCGGTTCTCGAAGTCGTTCAATGCGGGCACGCAGATCTGGGCGGCGCGCGGCTACGCGGTGCTCCGCACGAATCCGCGAGGGAGTTCGGGCCGCACGCTCGAGTTCTCGAACGCGAACTTCATGGACTGGGGCGGGAAGGACTTCGAGGACATCATGGCCGGCGTCGATCACGTCATCGAAATGGGCGTGGCCGACCCCGACCGCATGGCGATCATGGGGGGCAGCTACGGCGGCTTCATGACGTTCTGGGCGGTGACGCAGACCGACCGGTTCAAGGGCGCGATCGGCCACGCCGCGATCAGCGACTGGTACTCGTTCTACGGGCAGACGGACATCCCCTACTACCTGCAGAACAGCTTTGGCGGCCTGCCGTGGGAGACCAAGGAGATCTGGGAAACGTACAGTCCGATCGAGTACGCCGAGAACGTCTCGACCCCGCTCCTCATCACGCACGGCGAGGAGGATCGGCGCGTGCCGATCTCACAGGGGGAGCAGTACTTCCGGACGCTGAAGAAGCTCGGGCGGGAGGTCGAATTCCTCCGTTTCCCGCGGGCCGGTCACGGCATCAGCGAGCCACTCCACCGGATCTTCCTCGATCGGGAGCAGGCGGAATGGTTCCGCATTCACGTTCTGGAGGGGCGGCCGATCACCTGACCGGCCGCCCGCCCACGCGGCCCCGGTCCGAAGTCGCAGCTACCGCGCGACGCTCAACGGGACCGTGAACTCGAACCCGACCCGCGTGTCACCCGCGGAGAGGGAGCCGCCCTGCAGCGTGGTCGTATTCGCGTTCGAGGCGTGAAGCGAGAGGGAGTGCGGAGAGGAGGGAATCCTCAACTGGAGCCCGACGCTCCACGCGGCGTCGGCGTCGGCGACGTCCACGGGCGAAATCACGTCCGCTGCCAGCGCCACGTTCCGGACGAGGTCGATCACGATGCCCGTGCCGACCGCCGCGGCCGCCTCGCCTCCGGCAAACGCCGAGAATGCGCGTCCGACCGCGAGCAGCCTCACGGCTCGCACCTCGTGTGTCAGCGACAGCTCGGCGTCCCAGCTCTCCGCGGCCCCGTTCCTGGCCGCCTGGATTCCCACGCCCACCGGGGCGCCGCGGTCGGTGTCGAGCGGCACCCATCGACCGAAGATCTCGAGCTCGTTCGGCTCTGCCGGCACGAGGAGCGAACTCGACGCGTACCGAACACCGGCCGAGAGTCCGGCAGGGAGGCCCATGGCGACGAGAAACGTCGGGCTGCTCAGCAGCTTCCGTGCGGGCGGATCGGTGCGCTCGAACCGGTGGATTAAGTGGAAGTACAGGCGCCCGCCGACGGGCGTCCACGCATCCTCGAGGTTGGGCGACCGGTCGAGCACCGACTGCGCGGCCAGCTCCGGCGGGGTGTACGCGCCGGCGCCGACCGCCATCCCGACCAGGGCGGCCACGACGAGGCCCGACAGCCTCACTGGACGACCACCCGCCCCGTCATCCCGGCGGAGACGTGCGGCACGCAGAAGTAGTCGAAGGTCCCTGCGGTCCCGAAGGTGTGCGTGAAGGTCGCTCCGGCCGAGGGAAGGGTCCCCTCGGCCCACTCGCCATGGCCCTCCGGCGTCACGGTGTGGAGCATCGAGCTCACGCTTCGCCAGCGGACCGTCGAGCCCACCGGAACGGTGATGTCGGCATCGGTGAACACCAGGCCGTTCGTGGCCAGCACCTCGACCACGTCCCCACCCCCGGCCGCCACCAGCGCGATCCCGACGTTCGCCGTCGCTCCGTCGGTCACCACGACGGTCCTGCGGGTGGTCCCCCCGGTCGCGACGACCAGACCCGGAGGGAGGTCGATCTCGACGTCGTGGGGCCCTGGATCGAGGTCGCCGAACGTCGTGACGCCGTCCTCGGAGGTGGTGGCAGAGGCCGCCGACGTCGTCGCGGTTCCCTCGAACAGCCGCACGGTCACGCCGAACCAGGGAGATCCGCCGGCCGTGACGGAGACTCGGACGTCGCCGCCGGTGTCGCTTCCGGTGGGGCCGTCACCTCCTCCGCAGCCGGCCAGGACGAGAAGCAGCGAGACTGCGAGTACCACGGGCGAACGTGAGATCGGCCACATGCCGCCTCCTGTGCTTGAAGATTGAACCGTTGACCAGGCGTGGAAGCTAGGAGTGTCGATTCATCAGCACAATGCGTACTATTACTGTCGGTTCGACAGCCAAGAAGGAGCAGTGATCACTTTTCGTGAATCACTCGACGTCCGCTGCCCCGACTCCGGCACGCTCGTTCTTCGCCGTGCTCAGCACGATCGTCGTCCGCGTCGACGCCACCGGGGGGAGCTGCTGGATCTTCTCGTCGAGGAGCGCGCCGAGCGCCTCGGTGTCCGCGACCCGGACCTTGAGCACGAAGCAGTCCTCTCCGACCGTACGGTGGACCTCGAGCACCTCGGGGATTCCCGCAAGCAGTTCGGCGGTGGCCTTCGCCCGCGCACCCTCACCCGTCCGCACGGTGATGAAGGCGAGTAACTCCTGCCCGACCGCCGCCGGGTCGACGTCGGCATGATAGCCGCGAAGCACACCGCCGTCCTCCAGCTTCCGAATCCTCTGGAACACCGCCGAGGGCGTGAGGTCGACCTCGCGCGCAATCGCGGCGTTGGAGATCCTGGCGTCCCGCTGAAGCAGGCGAAGGATCGTCCGGTCGGTGTCGTCCAGCATGGTGGCCCTCCCGGGGACCTACGTCCGGACCGCCCCGCGACTCACCCCGTGGGGCGACTCGCGGGGGGTACGAGCCCGTTCATTCGGTAGATGGTGACGAGCTTACCGTAGTGTTCGGCCTGGTGAGATATCCATCCGATCAGGATCGGACTCGGCTGTGCCTCCACGAGGGAGACCGACCGGGCGAGCGCCGCCTCGAGCTCGCTGACGAGCGACGCGCGCGTGGCCGGCTTCGACTCGTCCTCCGCGACCCGCGCCATGTAGTCGAACGGGGCTCCGGTCAGCTGAGCGCTGGACATCTCGAGGCCGATGGTCACATGCCGGATCTCGTCGAGGAACGTGCGCGAATCGGGGTGCGGCTTCGACGCGTAGAGCTCCTCCGGGAAGTCTCGCGCCATGTCCAGGATCTTCGCGTGTTCGGCACGCCACGTAGCCGCGATCGACGCCTCGAACGCAGGGGCTTCATCCTGCGCCGCGACGTCCGCCGCGGACACCCCGAGCGCGCAGAGCGCGACCACGACCCATCCGCCCTTCATCCCGACCTCCTCGTCACCGATGTGCTCACCTGCACTCGGTCGCAACATGCGGCGCGCACGGCCGAGCGGCCACCCGGGACCGCGCCAGCTCCCGTCGGCGGACGGAGATCGACGTCAGTTCAGATTCACCGTCGTCGAGACCGTCCCGCCCTTCTGGGAGCTGTACTCGATCGTCACGCTGCCCGACCCCTGCACGAGGTACTCGATCCAGCGCGTGGTCCGCCCCGGAGCGCCACTGCGGACGAGAATCCGGTCGAGTTCGGCCTGATCGATCCGGTCGACCGTGCCATCGAAGTTGTGCTCGTCGACCCAGCCGGCCATGAGCACCTCCGCACCTTCGAGGGTGAGGATGTCCGGCCGGACCGTGTTGTACTGGCGTGCCCGCACGAGGATGGTCGGCATGAGGCGATCGTTCCGGATCGGCACGCGCACCCTGAAGGTGTTCCCGCTCACCCGCTCCACCTCCGCCTCGCCCATCTGCATGAGCGGCATCTCGTCGGCCTGGTAGAGCGTGAACGCCATGTTGCGGTGGAAGAGCTCCATGCTCATGAAGCGCGGATTGACGCGCCCCTGCAGCTTCCTGAACCCACCCATCTCGACCTCGCCGTAGACCGGGTGGTCGAAGGGGGCCCACTCGACGTAGTTCCGCCCGAAGGTCACGTAGTCGTCGAAGAAGTAGCTTCCGCGGCCGCCCCCGATGGGTGAGTCCTCGTCCTGCTGCTGCTCCCGAAGGAGCGGTGACTGATAGTACTGTCCACCGTTCCACAGCTCGTTGGAGAACCCGACGGCGCCGTGGCCGTCGTTGGCCCAGTCGAGCTGCCCGCCGTGCACGGCGTACAGCCCCTGCCACACGACGTAGTAGTTGTACCACGGCAGGATGCGCTCGCCGTTCTCGCCCAGCTCGTTGTAGACGCGAACGTCGGCCTGCGGGTAATCGCCGTACCACGCTGCGCCGGGGCCACGGAGAATCATGCCGCCCGTGTTGTGGAAGGACTGGGAGCCGGCGATGTTGGGCTTCGTCACCATGAAGTCCTCGATGGCCCGCGCCTCGGGCAGTTCGAAGGGATAGTTCATGGAGCCGCCCTGCACGTAGTTCGGCTGCCAGTCGGAGGCGTAGTTCCGGTTCGGGTCGTAGCCTCCCGGAGGATCCTCGTTCACTCGCCCGTCGCCGTCGTCGTCGAGCCCTTCACTGCCGAGCAGAATGTAGTCACCCCGCTCGTTGGGCCCGACGGGGCGCAGGCCGTTGGCGTTGTCCGGATCGATGATGAAATCGCCCTGGCCCGGGACATACTTCCGGATCTGCTCGATCACGCCGTTCCCGTTGAGGTCGTTCGGGCCGTCCTCGTCGAAGAGCCCGTCCCCGTCGGAGTCGACGGGAACGTGGCCGGTGCGACCGCCGGAGCCGGTTTCGTCCATGAACCAGTCGCGGCCGTCGGGATTCACGCTCGGGATCAGGTAGAACACCCGCTCGTCGACCAGCCGCCTGATCTCGGGGATCCGGTCGTAGTTCTCCATGAGGTACCAGATCGTGTAGATCACGACCTCGCCCCCCTGGATCTCGTTGCCGTGGACGTTGGACTCGATGAACATCGCGGCCTTGTCGAGCTCGTCGCCCGTGGCCGGATTGTTGATGGTCATCATCTTCAGATCCCGCCCGCCCCAGCTCTGGCCGATGGTCTCGAGCGTCAGGAACTCCGGCCACTGCTCGGCCATGATCTCCATGCGCTCGTTGAGCTCGTCGGAGTCGAGCCAGCGGTCCCAGCTGAAGATCAGCTCGTGCTCGGGGTCCGACCCGGAGGTGACCTGGGCCACCGCCGGAGTGGCCGCCGCGGCCACCGACACGCCCACCGCGAGGGTCGCCGCGACGGCGAAACGGGCGGCGACGCGGTCCAGAACCCGGGCGTTGGCACGGGCCCCGGAACGGGCCACGACACGGCGGGTCTGCTTCGTCCTCATCGGTCGCCTCCCAGCGTCACCGTGATGGTGTCCCGCCCACCCTTCATGGCGCGACTCGTGATCTCGATCGTCTGGCCGGCACTCCCCTGAATGATCCACGAGTAGCCGGCCGTCGCTCCGGATCCCTCGATCCGGTTCGTGCGCGCCGTCTTGGCGTCCCCGGAGACGATGTCGTCCGCGTCGATCTGGATCTGGACGAGGGTGGGGTCGACGGCGCCGTTCCGCTGCCCGTGGGCGATCGTCGTCGGGAAGTACCCGGTGTTCTCGACCACCGCGTCGACCTTCCACAGGCCCCCTCCGATCGCCTCGGCGGTCGCCTCGACGAACCGCACGTTCGGCAGCATGCCGCCGAGACGAGCGATGAACTCGCCGTGAGGTGCACCCAGTCCGGGGAGCGCGGCGGGTGGCGGGCCGACCGTGCGATTCGGGTAGAAGCCCCCGATCTCGACCGCCCCGAGGGTCGGGTGGTCGAAGGGCTGCCACTCGATCCACGTGTCGAGCCCCTCGGCCTCCATCGCGTTCAGGTATCGCTGCTCGAAGGTCTCACCCTCGGCCTCCGGGAGCCCCCACCCCTGCGTGGAGAAGGAGGGAATGCCGTACTGGAAGTAGCCGAACTGGAAGAGGGCGCCCTCGGCCTCCCGGTTGTATCCGGTGCGCTCGATCCCGGTGATCTCGCGATACGCCTCCGACACCGCCTCGAAGTACGGCCGATCCTGGCCGTTGAAGGTCATGACCGGGCGCTGACCCTGCTCGGGCGGATTGTTCGCACCAGGCTGAGCGCCCCGCTGCCGGAGGTTCCCGAAGTTCGTCTGGCCCGGGAAGACCCCTACGTCGAACACGCCGTCGTTCGAGGCCGCAGCCCAGTCGATCAGGTCGAACGTGCGCGGCGCGTCCAGGTTCCCCTGGCCGTTGGGCGGCACGACGAGGTTGTCGCTGTGCCCGAAGGTGAGCATCGCGGCGATGTTCACCCGCTCGACCAGGAAGTCCATGATCGCGCGGCTCTCCGGCTCGCTCACCATGTGACGTCCGGCGTCCGCCTCCCAGTAGGGGTAGGCGTGCTGGAAGTTTCGGTCGAGGTCGACGCCGCCGGGACCGTCCTCGGCGATGAACCCGTCCCCGTCGTCGTCGGTGCCCTCGATGTAGAGCCGGTGCGTCCCGCTCTCCCCGGCGGACGGATCCGCCTCCTTCATGAAGCGCGGGTCGTCCGGATGGAGGATGAGGTCACCGGACCGGTCCGGGACGCGCATCACGGTGATCGCGCCGTCGCCGTTCAGGTCGTTCGGGCCGTCCTCGCCCATCCGGGCATCGTTGTCGTCGTCCTCGTCCCAGGCGTTTCCGCGGCGTCCCCATTCGACGTCGCCGAAGAACTCCTCGGCGCCGTCCGGGTTCAGGCGGGGAACGACGTACACGACGTTCCGGGAAAGCAGGCGGGTGACCTCCTCGTTCGATCCGTTCTGGTCGATGAGCCACTCGACCGCTCCGACCGAGATCGAGCTCCCGGAGACGAGGTCGCCGGACAGGGTGCCGACCATCAGGACGCCCGGCCTGTCCTCGGCCGGAAGATCCCCGTCGTCGGCCAGCGTGATCAGCCAGATGTCACGACCTTCCCTCGACTGCCCGATCGACGTGACGCTGGCGACGTCCGAGTCGCCGACGATCCCCTGGATCGCGTCGGTCATCTGGTCGTAGGTCTGGTAGCCCTGCTGGGCCTCGACCGTCGTCGCGGCGGTCGCGAACCCGATCATCACGGCAATACCTGCAGCGAGCGCCCGTACCATGGACCGCGGTCCAGCCCAGGAAATGCGCCCCCTCGTCCTCTTCCCCACGTTGCTTCCTCCTGATCTGACGGCGGGGCGAACCTCACCCCGGGTGTGCGCCATGATGGACCGGGCGCGCCGTACGGGCAACACGCGGTCTGCCGGCGCGGCGACGCCCCGATGCCGCGTCGACCCGGGCGTCCGGTCAGCCGATTCCGTAGCGCTCCCGGAACAGGCGCCGGTGATGAAGCTCGTGGCCCGCCACGATCCAGAAGAACGCGCGCACGGAGAACGTCACGCCGGAGGCGATCCCGGTTCGTTCGAAGCTGTCCGCCGGGAGATTCTCGAGGAGCCGGAGCGTGCTGTTCCGGACCGCCGCCCACTCGTCCAGATGGCGAGCGAGCGGGCGCTCGTGGTGCCCGCCGGCGACGACCCACGCGTCCTGATCCATCCCGGGCAGCTCCACGTCCGGGGCCCGGGCGATCCAGAGAGCCCGGCTCGTGAACATCCGTTCGGTCTCGACGACGTGCCCGAGCGACTCGCGGACGCTCCACTTCCCCTCGGCGTAGCGCGCGGTCTCCCGGTCGGCGGGGACCGCCCTCAGGAGCGAGACGCTCCGGGCGATCTGCTCGGCCAGGATCGCCCCGATCTCGCCATCGGGGACGAGATCGACGTACCCGGCGTAGTAGGGCGCGTATTCACTGCTGGCGGGACGGTGCACGGGACTCCGGGTCGGGGTGATTCGGACGAGAGCGGATCGCTCGCTCGTAGTCGTGTAGAATAGAGCACCCTCGGCCGACTCGCCCCCCACCCCTCGCGCTCCACGCATGACGTCCGACGCCCGCGGTACCCTCGCCACCCTCGAACAGACGCGTACCACGCGAACGGCGCTCCGGCGTCTCGACGGCGTCGCCACCGTGGGGGACATCGCCACGGAGACGGGGCTGACGCAGGCCGAGTCGGAGGCCGCGCTGAGGGAGCTGCTCGAGCAGCACCGTGGGCACCTGGCGGTCGGCGAACGCGGTGATCTCGTCTACCGATTCGACCCGGGCTTCCTCGATCGGGACCACGCGCCCGCGATGGTACGGTTCCGGGAGGCTGCCTGGGACCTCTTCAAGGCCACCTACAAGGTGTCGATCGCGGTCGTGCTCGTCGTCTACTTCGTCGTGTTCATCGCACTCGCGATCGCCGCGCTGATCGCGATGAACAAGGACGGCGACGGCGACTTCGATCTGGGCGGCGGCGACGGTGGGCGCGGGGGTGGCCTCCCGATCGGCGACCTCCTGTTCTGGTACTGGATCTGGAACCCGAACTGGGGCTGGGGCCGACCCTACTACGGCGATCGGTACGGCCGGCGTCGATCCAGGAAAGATCGGCTGGCCCGCGCCCAGCGCCCGCCCTTCTACAAGAAGGTGTTCGCGTACGTGTTCGGGCCCGACCGTCCCGAGGACACGCCCGAGACGCGCGACCGGAGGCTGCTTCGGCTCGCGCGCTCCCGTGGCGGTGTGCTCACCGCGGCCGACGTGGTCCAGGCGACCGGAGCCGGTCTCGACGAGTCGGAGGAGGAGCTCGGCCGCCTGATGGCGGCGCACGACGGTGAAGCCGAACCGACCTCCGCGGGCGTCGTCTACACGTTCCCCGACCTCATGGTGTCGGCGGACGTCGAGCGCAGCGAGACCCGTCCGCCGCCCGCGTGGCGCCGGCTCGAGCCCGACCTGCCGGTCACCGGCAACGGCGTCGGCTCCAACGTCACCGTGTCTCTGATCAACGGTTTCAATCTGGTCGCCGCGGTGTCGGCGCCCTGGACCATCCTTCCCGCGCTCGGGCTGAGTGGTCCGCTCGCGCTCGTCGGCCTCTCCATCTTCCCCGCCCTGTTCAGTACGAGCTTCTTCGCGATCCCCCTTCTTCGCCGATTCTCCGTCGCGCGCGAGAACCGGAAGCGTCGGAAGCGGAACGTCCGCCGTGCGCTGCTCGGCCTGCTGACCCGGGCGTCGCTGGAGAGCGGCGACGCCGGGTGGGTGTCGGAGGCCGAGGCGATCGAGGCGGTGCGTGAGGCGCTCGGGCCGAAGGGGAAGGCCGAGAAGCGCACCCGGGCCGCGCTCGACCGCTTCGTGGCGGAGTTCGACGGCGAGGTGGAGGTGGGCGACGACGGCGTGATGCGCTTCCGCTTCCCGGGCTTCCGACGGGCCGTCGAGGCGGCGGGCGAACTGCGCCGCCGGCTCCGGCTCTCGCGTGGCGTGGGGTCGATCGTGTACGACAGCGGCGACGACGCGCGCACCGAGTCCGAGCGCGAACTCGCCAACTTCGACGCCCTGCTGGCGGGAGGAACGGCCGGAGGTCGTCCCGAGGGTGCGGGGGAGTCCGAGGGGCTCGAGGACGGGATCGGCAGCGGTCTGTACCTGGACGACCCGACCCGGTTCGGGTTCAGGGACGAGCTCGAACTCGCCGCCCTCGAGCAGGAAATGCGCTCCCGCGGCCGGAAGGCCACCGCGGGCGCCTCCCGCCGGGACCGGGGAGGGCGAGAGCGATGAGGGGCTTCGTGGTTCGCCTTCTCGTCAACGCGCTGGCGTTGTCCGCGGCGGCGTGGTGGGTCCCCGGCATCGGGATGTCGGACAGCTTCCTGGACGTCCTCTGGATCGCGCTCGTGTTCGGTCTGGTGAACGCGGTGCTGAAGCCGATCCTGATGCTGCTCTCGCTCCCGGTGCTGTTCCTGACCTTGGGGCTGTTCACCTTCGTGATCAACGCAGGTCTGCTGATGCTCACCGCGCGGCTCGTCGACGGATTCGCGGTCGACGGGTGGGGCGCGGCCCTCGTGGGCTCGATCGCCGTGAGCGTCGTCTCGCTCGTTCTCGGCGTGCTCGTCGGCGATGGCGACGACGACTGACCGCCGTCAGTCGGGGAAGTCCTGCTCGGCGCCCGGCCGCGAGGCAGCCTTCTCGATCTCGACCGCGCGCTCGAACTGAAGCTCCGCCAGGAGCGAATCGACCTCTTCCTGAAGCGAATGGGAGAGCACGTCGCGGTTCCGCTCGAACCATCCCCTCCAGGACGGGGTGGTCACCGCCTGCTTCAGATCCTCCCGGTACGCCTGCCACATCTCCTCGTCGAGCGCCCCGACCCGGTGCTGGTAGACGAGGTTCCCGTAGTGCCGGTAGACCGCCAGCATGAACGAATCCCACCGGATCCGCTCCGCCGGCTCGAGGTCGTCCAGCGGTACCTGCTGGGCGCGCGCCATGAAGTCGGCGAACTCGCGGTCCAGGTAGAGCTGCTCGAGCAGGCGCAGGCTGTTCTGCACCATCGCGTTGAAGGACGAGGCCCGTACGGCCTTGCTGTTCGAGCTCAGCTGCTGGGCGAGGTAGATCAGGGAGATCACCACGCCGAGCGCGCCGATGAATTCGCCCAGATTTCCGAGCGCCTGGAGGATGTTCACGCGACGGCCTGACGGGTGGAAGTGGCGGATCGAGCAGTGACCCGGGTGGGGATCGAACCCACGACCTGACGATTAAAAGTCGCCTGCTCTGCCAGCTGAGCTACCGGGTCGGACGCATGAAGCTAACAGGCTCCCCTCGGATCCGGCGCGCGACCGCGGGCGGGCTTGCGCCGTCCCACGGGTCGGCTTCGCTTTCGGCATGCCCTCGACGCGCCCCGACCCCGCATCGTCCGGTCCCGCCATCGCTTCCGCTCGCCCGTCCCCGGGCGCCGGCCTCGCCGGAGCGGTCGACCGCGATCGCCGCATCGCGGTGGAGACGCCGGAGCACGTCAGCATCGCCTTCGATCTGGCCGGAGCGGGCTCGCGAGCGATGGCGGCGATGATCGACTACCTGATCGTCGCCGCCATCCTCGTCACGCTCGGCGTGATCGCCGCGATTCTCCCGGAGCTCAACTCCGCGGTGGCGGGTCTGGGTCTGGCGGTGTGGACGTTTCTGCTGTTCGCGATGCAGAGCGGCTACTTCTTCCTGTTCGAGTGGCTGGGTCGCGGACGGACGCCGGGCAAGCGGATCATCGGACTCCGGGTCGTCCGTATCGACGGGACGCCGATCACGGTCGAGTCGGCCGCCCTTCGGAACGTGCTTCGCGTCGTGGACCTCCAGCCCGGCTTCACCGCCATGCTCGGGCTCGGGATGATCGCCGGCCTTCCGCGCTCTCAGCGGATCGGCGACCTCGTGGCGGGCACCATCGTGGTCCGGGATCTCGTGGGTGAGGCGGTTCCCGAGTCGGTCGCCGTCGGATCCCTCCAGGGCCGGGCGGTCCTGAACGCCGAGCAGTTCGCCCTTCTGGACCGGTACGTGGAACGCCGGCCGTCGCTCAGCGACGTCGCGCGCCGGCGGCTCGCCAGCCGGGTGGCCGAGAGCCTAGGGCACCCGAGGGGCGTGGACTGGGACCTATCGAGACGCGCGCTCGACGACATCCTGACCGAACTCCACGCGCGCGAACACGCCCATCAGGCGGGCGGGCTCAACCGGCAGTCGATCCACCTGTTCGCGACGCGGAAGGAGGCGTGGCGAGAGTTCGACGATCTCCTCGCGTCCGCGCGGCGACGCGGACTCGGCGCCCTGGACGGCGAGCAGGTCGAGCGCTTCACGCGCCTCTACCGGGAGCTCACGGCGGACCTGGCGCGCGCGCGAACCTACGACGCGTCGCTCCGGCTCCAGCTCGAGCTGGACCGACGCGTGTCGGCGGGCCACAACGTGTTCTATCGTGACCGGCGCGACGCGAGGGTGCGCCAGTGGGTCGGCGTGGCCCTGCCCCGCGAGATCCGCCGGAGATGGCGGTATGTCGTGGCCTCCGCCGCGCTGCTGTTCGTGCCCGCACTCGCGGTGTACGCCATCGTCCGCGCGGACCCGGCCGTCGGACCCGAGTGGGCCGGGCCGGTGATGACGGAACGGGCCGAACGCGGCGTCGAACAGCTGGCCGAGGGCGGATCGTACATCAAGATCCCCGCGACGACGATGCCGGTCTTCGGCGCGCAGATCACGACGAACAACCTCCGCGTGGCGATGACCACGGTGGCCGGGGGCGCACTCGCGGGGGTCGGCACGGCCGCCGTCCTCGTCCTGAACGGCTTCCACCTCGGATCCGCCTTCGGTGTGTTCGACAACGCCGGCGCTGGACCGATCCTGTGGGAGTGGGTGCTCCCCCACGGGGTGATCGAGCTCACCGCCATCGTGCTGGCCGGCGCGGCGGGACTCCTGCTCGGCGGGGCGCTGGTCGTTCCCGGTCGCATGACCCGGGTCGACGCGCTCCGCACCCGGGGTCCGACGGTCGCGGGTCTCCTGGGCGGGTCGCTGTTCCTGCTGCTGATCGCGGGACTGATCGAGGGGTACGTGTCGCCCTCCGAACTTCCGACGGCGGTGAAGCTCGGCTTTTCGGGGATCGTGGCGGGGATCCTCTTCCTCTATCTGGCGACCGCAGGCCGGACCGGACCGGGCGTGCCGGATCCCGGATCAGAGTAGCGAGCGGGCCTTGATCTCCGCGTAGCGCCGGAGCACCGCTTCGACGCCCGGCCCCGGGAGCGCGTCCACGATCTGGACGCCGCTCCGCCCCATGCGCTCGAGCGCGCGCGATCGCGCCTCGAGCAGATCGACGGCTGCCGCACGCACCCGGATCGGATCGGCGCCGGCCTCACCATCGGCACCGGCCTCGCCGTCGACGTGACCGTCGCGGCCCCCCGCGATCGCCGCATGGTCCACGACCGGATTGCGCAGCGCCACCATCAGCGGGAGGTGCTGGCGCCGGATGCCGAGCATGCCCTGGATGAGCGGCGCAGACGCCTCCCCGTCGACCACGTCCGAGAAGAGCACGACCAGAGCACGCTTGCGGAAGGTGCGCCGAAGCTCGGCGAACGCGAGCGGATAGTTGGGCTCGGCCGTCGAGCTCTCCAGCCCGGCCAGCGTGTCGGCGAGCGCCCCGATGCGCACGCGACCGGCGGGAAGGACGATGCGGGGCGACCGGTCGAAGGCGATCAGGCCCACACGATCGCCGAATACCCTCGCCCGCTGTGCGAGCATCATGCAGGCCGCGAGCGCGAAGTCGAGTCGCTCGCGCCCCTCGACCTCCTCGCGCATGAGCCGGCCGCAGTCGACGGCGAGGACGAGGTTCTGGCTCCGCTCCACCTGATACCGCCGGATCACGAACGATCCGTGGCGGGCGGACGCCTTCCAGTCGACCGATCGCGGGTCGTCACCGGGCGTGTACTCGCGGAGGCTCTCGAACTCCGTGCCCTCGCCGAGCCTTCGGAGGGACCGGATCCCGAGGTGATCGGACCGCCGGAGGATGGCCACCGATCGCCCCACGACCCGCTCGATCCCGGGAAGGACGCGCACCGTCTGGTCCAGCTCGACACGCGTCCATCGCTCGGCGAGCCCGAGAGGCGAGCGCACCCGGACGTGCACGTGGCCGAACCGCCGGTTGCCGCGCTCCCGGGCCTCGGCCCGGTAGCCGGCGACCGCCACACCGTCGGCGTCGGCCCGCAGCACGGCCCCCGCCGGCTCCGCGGCGTCCGCGACGGCGTTGCCCGGTGCGGTCCGGCCGACGGCGCGGTCGGTATCGTCGGTCACCCGCAGCGTCGCGTTCGGGGCGGTCGTCACGCGCAGCCGCACGTCGAACTCTCCGCCGAGCGGGACCGACGACGGAAGGCGCCGGTCCACCTCCGCGGAGGCCGTGCGGCGGCCGTCCGCGGCCGCGGCGAACGCCACCACGACCCAGACCGCGAGCGTCCACGCGGGCGATACCGCCGCGAGCGGCACGCCCGCCGCCATCAGCGCGAGCGCACGGGGGGTCGGCGTGAGCGTCAGCGTGGAGCCTCGAGCGTGTGGAGGAGCTGCCGGAGCTCGTGGTCCGTGTCACGCCCCTCGACCGCCGCGTCGGGGGTCAGCGACACCCGATGGCGAAGGACCGGGAAGGCGAGGTCCTTCACGTCGTCGGGTGTCGCGAAGTCGCGGCCCGAAAGGTAGGCCTCGGCACGCACCGCCATGAAGAGCGCGACCGCCGATCTCGGGCTCGCGCCCAGCGCGAACATCGGATCGTCGCGCGTCGCACGAACCACCTGCGTGATGTACCGGCGGATCCGCTCGTCGACGTGCACGCCGTCCACCGCCCCACGATGGCCGGCGAGCTCGTCGGCCGTCATGCCCCCGGCCCCACCGAACGTCTCCACGTCATTGGCGCGGAAACCCGACGCGTACCGCTCGAGCATCTCCTCCTCCGCTTCCTCGGTGGGATAGCCGATGACGATCTTCATGAGAAATCGGTCGAGCTGCGCCTCCGGCAGCGGATACGTCCCCTCGTACTCTACGGGGTTCTGGGTCGCGAAGACGGTGAACGCGGCAGGGAGCGGCCGCGACTCGCCATCCACGGTGACCTGTCGCTCCTCCATCGCCTCGAGCAGCGCCGACTGCGTCTTCGCGGGGGCGCGATTGATCTCGTCCGCCAGCAGGAGTTCCGTGAAAAGCGGTCCCGGTCGGTAGGTGAACTCCGTCCGCCGCTCGTCGAGGATGCTCACCCCGACGAGGTCCGACGGCATGAGATCGGGTGTGAACTGTACCCGGCCGAAGTCGAGCCCGAGGGTTCGGGCGAGCGCCCGCACCGCGAGCGTCTTTCCGGTTCCCGGCACACCCTCCAGCAGGGCGTGGCCGCCGGCCAGAAGCGTCACGGCCATCTGGCGGACAGCGGACGACTGGCCTCGGACGACCGTATTGACGGGTCCGAGGATCCGGTCGGCGACCGAGTCGATCGGGGTGTCGTCGAAGGGGCCCGGCTCGGTGCCGGCGTCGGGGAATTCGGTCATGATGGATCCGTTGTCGGTACGAGTTCGTCGAGCGCGTCGGCGAGCGCTCGGAGATCGGGCGGGTCACGCTCCCAGGCGGCTCGTGTTCGCTCCGCCGCCTCCCGCCGCTCCGCGTGGGACTGCCACCACTCCAGCGCCCGAGCCGGCTCGACGGCGAGGCGGGTGTCGAGACCGGCGCGGCGGGCGGCGCCGGTGACGAGCCGGTCGGCGACGATGCGGTCCGCACCGGCCTGGCGGTAGATCTCCGCGAGGGCCCGCACGTGCTCCATCGGAGAGCGACGCGGATCGCCGTCCTGCGGAATCACGCCCCCGAACCGGCGCCCGAGTCCCAGGATCGCGAGCCCGCCCAGCACGACGGCCCAGACGATCACGCGGCCGACCGGGTGGCCGTTGAGGCGGGTCCATGCGAGCCCGGCGGCCGAGCCGGTGCCACGAATACCCTGGTGGAATTCGGAGAAGCCGATCCGATCATCGGCCTCCGTCCACGCCAGGACGGCGCGCGTCGCCACCACGGCCTCGGGCGACGTCGCGAGCAGCTCGTTCGACAGCACGGCTCCGTCGCCGATCGCCAGTACCTCGCCCTCCCCCACAGGCAGGAGTGCGATCGCCGCGTACGACGTGGGCGTGTCGGGGGCTCCGCCGGGGCCCATGCCTGCCCGGGGGTCCGCCGACGGAGCTGCCGCCGAGTCTGCCGCCGCGTCCGTCGTGTCGGGCTCCGGAGCCGGCTCCACGAGTTCGACGAGCGGAACCCAGGAGGTGTCGGAGCTCATGAAGCCTCGCCGCACCGGGAAGGCGAAGGGCCCGCGGGTCGGGAGCTCCATCGCGACCTCTCCCGCACCGAGACCCTCGGTCCAGGGATGCGAAGCGATGCGCGCCGAGTCCGGGTCGAACACCAGACGCCAGTCGAGCCCGAGCGAGTCGAGAAGCGGAGACCCGCCCCCCGGAGACACGACCATCCGGCCTCCGTCGCGGAGCCACGCCATCAGCATCCCGGCCTCGACCGCCGTCGGCGGGACGATGGGGTCGAGAACGACCTCGACGTTTGCGCTCGGTGCGCCCCGGGCGAACGACTCGAAGCGGAGCACGGTGACGCGGTCCAGGGAATCGAGCGAGCGCGCCCAGGCCGCGACCCCGTCGGGGCTCGCCCGCTGTGCGCTTCGACGGACATCGCTGGCCACCGACGCACCCGACGGCACGATGAGAATCATGCCGACGAGCGTCCCGGCGACCACGCCCAGGCTGA
This sequence comes from Longimicrobiales bacterium, assembly GCA_028284495.1. GTDB lineage: Bacteria > Gemmatimonadota > Gemmatimonadetes > Longimicrobiales > Gaopeijiaceae > Gaopeijia. Next base: position 122,812 of record JANQRP010000007.1, read on the forward strand.
TGAGCAGATTTCGCGCGTTCCGCGTCACGTGCGAGCTCCCAGCGACCGCTGGCGTTCCGCGAGTCGCGCCACCGACGCGGCCCCCGGCCCCCCGGTGCCGAACGCCGTCGAGACGAAGTCGGAAACGAAGGAGACGAAGTCCTCACGGCCGTCCCACGCCGGATCGACCTCCTGCACGTAGTCCCCGGGCGTCTTCCACTCGCCGAACTCGACTGCGCCCGCCTCGTGGAGCCGCCGAAGTCCCGCCTGGTAGTAGCCCGTTGCAGCCGCATCGAAGTCGCCCTCGGCCGCTCTCGCATCCGCCCACGCCTCCCACTCCCGCGCGCCCATCGTCGACGGGGCCGCCGCGCCGACCGGCGCAGCCGTCCGACCGGATCTCGCACGCCCGCGGATGGCACGCACGAGCAGGAACAGCAGGGCCGCCCCTCCCAGGACCAGTACCCACGGGATCCACGGCGCCGGGCCGGCCTCGACGCCACCCGGAAACGCCCACTCGAACAGGTCGGCGAGCAGCTCGCGGAGGGCGCGCAGCCCTCGCGCGAGGACCGACTCGTCCACGACGACGTACTCCGGGCCCGACAGCTCCCGGCGGAAGACCTCGCGGATCTCGTCGGTTTCGGGGATCTGCGCGATCACGTCACCGCCGGGTCACTCCGAGAGCGAATCCGCCGCGCTCTCGACGTCGTAGCCCTCGAGCGAGACCCGCCGATCGTAGTAGGCCAGCACGGTGACCGCCGCGAGCAGTGGGGTCGTGAAGATCGCGGTCAGGAGCGAGAGGCCCTGCTGCGCCACGAACCACCCCACGGGGAGGACTCCGACGGCGCTCGTCGGATCGGCGACCGAGCCGACGAACGCGACCAGGAAGCCGATCGCCATGGACGGCAGGAAGACCAGCACGTACGTGGTGATGAACAGGATCACCAGGTCCCGCTCCCCTCCACGGGCGAGCTCCGCCGCGCGGCGGAAGCCGGCGAGCGCCCCGATGTCCTCGGCGATCGCGCACGGAAGCGCGAGAAACACCCGTGGCACGACGATCCGCAGCATCCATACGCCACCCGCGAGGAGCAGCGCGAGCCCCAGCACCACGCCCGCGATTCCGTTGAAGAAGCCGACGACCCCCCCCATGACGAACGCGAGGAAGACGACCACCGAGATCGAGACCACGGCCGCGAGGTACGTGAGCAGGGTGATGACGAAGGTCCGGACCACCATGCGCAGCCCGCGCCCGAGGGCCTCCCCGACCCCCGGCAGACGGTCCTGGACGGTGCGATCGAGCGCCCAGGTGAGGCCGCCCAGAGCGACCGACCACCCGACCAGGCCGGCCAGCAGGAGGAGGATCGCGAACAGGTCGACCACGGCCGAACCGGTACTCACGTAGTCGAGCGCGCTGAAGAGGGTGATCGGCGCGACGCCCACCAGCACGATCAGCGCCCACGTCCCCAGGTTCCTCACGACGAGGCGGAACGAGGTGTCCAGAATCTCCCCGATGGATCGGGGTCGCAGCTCGACGGACATGATGAATCGACGTTGGAGGGGTGCGGGGCGACGGGCGCAGGTTAGGTGCGACCACCCCGCCGGCACAATGCGCGCTCAGAGCGCGAGGTCGTACTGGATCCGGAGGAACGTGCGCCGATGGTGGGGGGTCGGCCCGAGGGCGTCGAGCGCCTTGCGATGCTCGGCCGTTCCATAGCCCGCGTTCCGCTCCCACCCGTACCCCGCGTAGCGAGCCGCGAGTCGCCGCATGAGGTCGTCCCGCACGACCTTGGCCACGATGGACGCGCATGCGATCGAATGCACGATATCGTCGCCGCCCACCAAGGCGGCGTGTTCCGGGACGTCCTTCATCGGGCGACCGTCCAGGACGAGGTGATCCCACGGTGCACGAAGCCGTCGCAGGGCCCTCCGAACCGCCAGGCGCGTGGCCCCCAGGATGTTCAGACGATCGATCTCACGGACGGAGGCAGCGCCCAGCGAGACGTCGCCGTCGGGCACCCGATCGAGAATCTCGCGGCAGCAGTACTCCCGCGCCTCCGCGGACAGCTTCTTGGAGTCCCGGACCCCGGCCACGTGAAGGTCGCGCGGGAGCACGACGGCGCAGGCCACCACCGGGCCGGCGAGCGGGCCGCGGCCCACCTCGTCCACGCCGCACACCCGAAAACGACCGCGGCTCCAGAATCGCCGCTCGTAGCCGAGGGGGTCCTGGAGCCGGTCGATCGCGTCCGCCTCGTCGGAGTCCGGCGAAGTCGCCGGTACGTCCGGATCCGTCAGGAGCGCTTCTCCCGGATCCGCGCGGCCTTCCCGCGGAGACTCCGGAGGTAGTACAGCTTCGCGCGCCGGACGCGACCGCGACGGACGACCTCGAGGCCCTCCACCGTCGGGGCATGGAGGGGGAAGACACGCTCGACGCCGATACCCGAGGAGATCTTGCGGACGGTGAACGTCTCGTCGATGCCGCCGCCACGGCGTCCGATGCAGACGCCCTCGAACGCCTGGATCCGCTCCTTGCTACCCTCACGGATGCGGTAGTTCACGCGGACGGTATCACCCGGCGAGAACTGGGGGACGTCGGTCCGAAGCTCGTCGGCGACGACCTCTCGAAGCAGATCTGACATGGTACTCTCCTCTCTGGAACGGCCCCTACCCGGGCGCAGCCTTCAACAGCCCTTGAAGATAATGCAGGACCCCCGAGGCGTGAAGGGAGACCCGGCGCCGACCGCGAGGCGCGTCAGCTGGGCGTTTCGGACGCGGACGGAGACCCCGAGCGGGGCCCCTCGTCCGCGCCGTCGTTCGCGTCCTCGACCGCGCGCCCACCCGCCGGAAGCTCGGGCCGCCGGAGCCGGGTCACTCGTTCGGCCTGCTCGGCCCGCCACGCCGCGATGCGCGCGTGATCGCCGCTCAGCAGCACCTCGGGCACGGCGTGGCCCCGGTACTCGGCGGGTCGCGTGTAGGACGGTCCGCTGAGCCCTGACCCGCCGTGGAACGAGTCGGTCGCCGCGGCCTCGGGGTTTCCGAGCGCGCCCGGCAACAGGCGCACCACGGCGTCGGTCATCGCGAGCGCGGCGTACTCGCCTCCCGACACCACGAAGTCGCCCATGGAGAGTTCCTCGGTCGCGAGGTGGTCGGCCACGCGCTGGTCGACGTCCTTGTAGTGCCCGCAGAGGAAGGTGATCTCGGACTCGGCGGCGAGACGCTCGGCGTCCGCCTGCCCGAACGGCCTGCCGCGCGCGGACACGAGAATCACCGGACCCTCCGGCGCCAGGTCGTCGAGCGCCTCGAAAAAGGGCGCGGGCATCATGACCATCCCCGGTCCGCCCCCGTAGGGCTCGTCGTCCACCGACCGGTGGCGATCGTGCGTATAGTCCCGCAGGTCGACGGCGTCCCACGCGAAGATGCCGGCGTCGCGGGCCCGAGCCGGGATCGAGAGCCCCAGCGGACCCTCGAAGAACTCCGGGAAGATCGTCACGAAGTTGACCTTCACGCGCCCTCCTCGTCGTCCAGCAGGCCGTCCGGCGGGTCCACCGTGAGGCGACCTCGCTCCAGATCCACGGCGGGCACGAACTCCCGACGATAGGGCAGCATGAAGGTGCGTCCGTCGGGTCGCCGAACCTCCATCAGCGGGGCCGGCTGAAGATCGTAGACGATCATCACCGACCCGATCTCCACGCCGGTCGAATCGACCACGTCGAGGCCCTCCAGGTCGTGGAGGTAGACCTCGCCCGGGGCGAGCGGCTCGAGGTTGTCGCGATGCTCCATCAGGTCGAGCCCGCGGAGCGTCTCGGCAGTGTCACGGTCGTCGACCCCGCCGAAGAAGACGAGGCGTCCCGCCGGGACGGTACGGACGTCGTCGATCCGGAGCGGCGGGAAGTCCGGGTCGGGCCGGCGGCCGTCGCGGCTCCCACGCAGGATCGCCCCGGGGCGAAAGACGCCCTCGGGGTGATCGGTCAGAACCCGGACGGCCACTTCGCCGCGGGTCCCGTGCGGCTTCTCGACGTGACCGACGACCAGGTACTCGGCGGAGCGAGTCACGGGTCGCCGGATCCTACTCGGACGGCTTCTCGGCGTCCTCGTCGGCCTCGTCGTCCGACGGCTCGTCGGCCGCGGCGGAGGGAGCCTCGGCGTCGTCACCGGCATCGTCGTCCGATCCGGCGTCCGCCCCGGGCGCGTCGTCGGACTCGTCGTCGGGCTCGCCGTCGGACTCGTCGGCGTCATCCTCGCCAACGTCCCCGGCCGCCTCTGCCTCGGCCGCAGCCGCCTCTGCTTCGGCCGCAGCCGCCGCCTCTTCCTCCGCCTTCGCCGCAGCGGCAGCCTCCTCGGCCTCCTTCGCGGCCGCCGCCTCGGCGGCCCGCTTGGCCGCGAGCGCGTCCCTGGCCTGCTGCTTGCGCTCCTCGGCGCCGATCTCGCCGATCGCGACGGTGTCGTCGCCACCCGACCGGGCGCGGCCGATAAGCGACTTCACGGTGTTGGACGGCGTGGCACCCTGGCCGATCCAGTAGTCGACCCGGTCGATGTCGAGCACGAGCCGCGCCGGCTCCGACAACGGCTTGTAGTAGCCCAGAGCCTCGACGAAGCGGCCGTCGCGGGGAGAAGCGGTGTCGGTGACGACGACGCGGTAGTGCGGCGCCTTCTTCCGACCCATGCGCTTGAGACGAATCTTAACGGACATGCGTTCGGTTCTTGCGGACCCGCGATCCCGTCACCGAATCCGTGACCGGGCGCGCGGAGAGTTGTGGTCGATCGCCCGCCGACGCATCGCGCGCCGGGGGAGCCTGAAAAAGTAGTCCTACCGCACGAGAATGGGAATGGCGAGCGCCGTCGTTCCCCACTGCAGATGAAGCTCCGTGCGCTCTCCCTCAGCCCAGGGGAAGGTGAACTGGACGCTCTCGACGTGAGGGCGCTGGTCCGGCTCCACGTCGATTCTGAGCGCGTCCGACGCTTCACCCGGATACGGGGCGTGGAACACCCGCGCCGCGTTCGAGAAGACGACCGTCCATGCGCCCGTCTCCCGAGGCACGACCCAGATCGAGTAGCTCCCGGCCGCGAGCGGCTGCCCGCCGATGTCGAGGGGGGCGGTGGTCGTGAAGAGGGCCGCGGAATCGGCGGCGGGGGTCCACGGCTCCGCCCACGGGACCAGGCTTCCGAACAGGTCCCGCCCCCGAGCCACCGGTCGGCGGTACTCTACGCTCAACCGGGCCCACCCTACCGCCTGGGAGAGCGTCGCGTGCTGACTCGGTGGAATCGGGTCACCCCGGGACACCTGGGCGGTGAGCGGACCGGACAGGGGTGCGGAAACGGCGATGAGCAGCGTGAAGAGCGTGGCTCGGAGCATGGGCGGGCTCGACCGGGTGCGAGAGGACGGAACCGACGCGTCGCCCGACAAAACCGCGGAGCCCCGCGCGGGTTCCCGGGCCGGCCTCGTCGGACCCGCGGGTGGCGGGCCGCGGGCCTTCGGCTACACTTCCTGAACGCACCCGCCGTACCGACCCCGCACCTGGAGCGGAGACACCGATGATCGATCGACGCGAATTCACGCGAATTCTCTCCGCCGCCGCCGTCGGCGTCGCCCTCCCGGCCCCGGTCCTGGCCCGGTGGCCACGCCAGGACACCTACTTCCGGTGGCAGGAGGTCTCGCCCGGCGTCCGGGTCGCGATCGGGGGAGGCGGCAACGTCCTGCTGGTCGCGGACGGAGGTGAGGCGCTCGTCTCGGATGCCAAGAACTTCGGGATGGGACACACCCTCCGGCGAGAGGCCGAAGCATTCGGCACGCCGGTGACCGTCGCGGTCAACACGCACCACCACGGCGATCACTCGGGAGGGAACATCGCGTTCGCCGGCGACCTTCCGCTCATCTCGAATCCGGCGGCCCAGCGCCGTATCCGACAGCAGGCGGCGGGTGTGGCCGGGCAGACGAACGATCGGCTCGCGACCATGATCGACCAGATGTCCCGGGGCGGGACCGACCCCCGTGTGATCGACGACGTCCGCAACGAGGCCTCGGCCGTCGAGGCGGCCTACCCCGAGGCGATGGCGCCGAACGACACCTTCGAAGTGGAGCGGGAGGTGCGCGTCGGGCGCCGCACCGTCCTACTCCGGCACGTCGGCGCGGGCCATACCGACAACGACGTCTTCCTGCACGTTCCGGACGCCAACGTGATCCACACCGGCGACCTTCTGTTCGTCGGTCGGCACGGGTTCATGGACCAGAACGGGGGCGTGGACTCCCAGGGCTGGCAGCGCTCGGTCCGCGCGATGATCGACCTCTGCGACACCGAGACGATCGTGGTGTCTGGGCACGGTGAGGTCGTCGATCGCCACGGGCTGGAGCGTCAGTACGAGTACTTCAACCAGCTCCGGTCGGCCGTCGAGGCCGCGGTCGCCGAGGGACGCACCAAGGAAGAGGTCCAGGCGCTGACGCCGCCCAGCCTGGCGGACATCTCCGGCAACCCGTCGCGGAACCTCGGGGTCGTGTACGACGAGGTCGCGGGGGGCTAGTCGCGGTGGACCGGAACCGCGGCGCCGGGTAGCGGGAACCTGGGCCGACTCAGAAGTCGGTGTCCCAGTCCAGGTCCTCGGTCATGCGGATGCCGAAGCCCTCGAGCGCCGGCATGTTCAGCTCCCAGTCCCACCACGTGTTGCCCCGCAGGAACACGAGCCCGCGCTCCCACGCGCCGTACGCGCTGAGCATGTTGCGGTGCGTCTCCTGCTCGCGGTCGAGGGCCTGAAGCAGCTCGAGCACGCCGATCGACCCGTCGCCGTACCGCTCGATCGCACGATCGGTGCTGGTGCGCGCGAGATCGAAGTTGTTCTGCATGCTGAACACGCGCTCCTCGTTCTCCTGGAGGCTGGTGATCTGGTTCGCGATGTCGGCCTCGATCTCGAGTTGCTCCTCCTCGAACCGGAGGCGGTTCTGCTCGAGCCCGATGCGCTGAGCCTGGATGCGCGCCTTCCGCTCGCCCCAGTCCCAGATGGGGAGATTCGCGTTCACCGACACGGAGTAGCTGTCCTCCGGCTCGCCAAAGAGGTCGTTCCAGATCTGGTCGCGCATTTCGCGGCCGTACGTGACCTCGAGATCCATGCGGAATCCGCTTCGGCCCTCGGTCTCCTCGAGCCGGATCTCGGACCGGCGATAGCCGATGTCGATGTTGCGGAGGCGAGGCGTGAGCGTCCGAGCCCGCTCGATCGCCAGCTCCGTGTCGAACTCGACCGGCGTGATCTCGAGCCGCGGCTCGGGAATCACGATCGAATCGTTGGGACTCAGGCGGAGGTCCTGCTTGATGTCCACCGCCTGGCGCCGGAAGTTCGCGCGTGTCTGCTGGAGGCCCTGCTGGGCATTGGCGAGCTCGATCGTGATCTGCTCGACGTCCGACTCCCGCTCGGCATCGAGGTCCGCCATGTCCTCCGCGAGTGCGAGCGCGGACTGCAGACGGGCGATGTACTCCTCCTCGATCTTGATCTCGTAGGCCGACTGGAAAATCCCGAGGTACGTGTACGACACGCCGTTCACAACGTCGATCAGGTCGCCCTGGTACTCCAGCTCCGACTCTTCCACCTCGAGCCGCGCCTGCTCGAGATCGTTGGCGAGTTCGTTCGGCTGGAACAGCCCGTGCTCGTACGCCAGGAAGTACCGGTTGTAGTACTGGTTGAAGATGTCGCCATCGTTGTCGACCTGCTTGTACTGGTACAGGCGGCTGTTGATCGACAGCTCACCGCCGGTCGGGTAGCCGAACAGGATCACGGGCTGGCTGATGGACAGATCGGCCTGCCACCGCTGCGAGTTCTCTCGGATGATGATGTTCCGACCCAGCGACGCGTCGAAGCGGTTCTCCGACTGCACGTTCACCGTCGGGACCTGCATGCGGAGGTCCACGCGGGACTTCAGCCGCGCCTGCTCCGCCTGGAGGTTGAAGCGGGTGCGCTGGAGGTCCAGGTTGACGCGCTGAATCCTGAAGGAGTTCTCCATGGTGAGTTCGACCATGCGGTCGAGCGTCAGCTCGACGATCTGCTGCGCGGACGCGGGCGGCGAGAAGCCGATCAGCGCGACCGCGGCGATCAGGAGACTTCGGAGTGGTCGATAGGGCATCATGGGCGCGTCGATGTCGGAGTACGGAGGGGGCGGAAGCGACCCCTCCACTGGAAACATATGTTCCGAGACCGTGAAGGTGCCATGAGCTTCCAACCGTTCGAGACACGGTAGCAGGGCCCAGCGTTGAGCGGCCGACCACGGGCCGGCGGGGGCGTCAACGCCCGAACGGCAGCCCTCCGCCGAGCATCTTCCCCATCATGCCGCCGCCCATCATCCCCTTCATCTGCTTCATGAAGCCCTGCATCTCCTTGAACTGCTTGAGCAGGCGGTTCACTTCGGAGACGGGACGGCCGGAGCCCTTCGCGATCCGCGCGCGGCGCGACCCGTTGATGATCTTCGGGTTCTCACGCTCCTGCGGCGTCATCGAGAGGATGATCGCCTCCACGTGCTTCATCCGCTTCGGATCCATGCTCGCGGCCGGGATGCTCAGCTTCTTCGCGCCCGGGATCAGCTTCAGCAGCTGATCGAGCGGGCCCATCTTCTGGACCTGGCGCATCGCCACCAGGAAGTCCTCGAGGGTGAACTTCCCTCCCCCGAGCATCTTCTTCTGCAGATCCTCCTGCTCGTCCACATCCATCGCCTGCTGGGCGCGCTCGACGAGCCCGACGACGTCGCCCATCTGCAGGATCCGGCCCGCCAGACGCTCCGGATCGGCCTCTTCGAGTGCGTCCACGCCCTCGCCGACGCCGACGAACTTTATGGGCTTTCCGGTCACGCCGCGGATCGAAAGCGCCGCGCCACCACGGGCGTCGCCGTCCATCTTGGTGAGCACGACCCCCGTGATGTCGAGCGCCCCGTCGAACCCCTCGGCGATGCGTACCGCCTCCTGTCCGGTCATGGCATCCGCGACCAGCAGGATCTCCTCGGGCTCGAGCTCGGCCTTGATGCGCCCCAGCTCGTCCATGAGGACGTCGTCGATCTGCAGGCGACCCGCGGTGTCGACGAGAAGGACATTGCGGCCCGCCTCCCGAGCGGCCTCGACGGCCGCCCTGGCGGTCGCCACCGGATCGCCTCCGAACTCCCCCGCGTGAACGGGCACACCGATCTGCCCGCCGAGCGTCTGCAACTGCTCGATGGCGGCGGGGCGCTGAAGGTCGCACGCGGCGACCATCGGCTTCCGACCCTCGCGGTCCCAGCGCTTCGCGAGCTTGGCGACCGAGGTGGTCTTACCCGCGCCCTGCAGGCCGACGACCATGATCACGGTCGGCGGCGACGACGACCACTTCATCGTGACCCGGCCCTCGCCCATCAGCGTGGCCAGCTCGTCGTGGACGATCTTGACGATCTGCTGACCCGGCTGGACCGACTTCACGACGTCCTCGCCGAGCGCCCGCTCCTGGACCCGCTTCAGGAACTCGCGAGTGACCTGGAAGTTGACGTCGGCCTCGAGCAGGACCCGCCGCACTTCGCGAAGGCCCTCCTTGATCATCGGCTCGGTGAGCACCCCCCGCTGACGGAACTTCCCGAGCGCCGCGTCGAGCTTCCTGCCGAGTTCGTCGAACATCGTGGTCCTCCCTTCCCGCCTTCGTCCGTCCCCGTGGGTCAGTCGACGTGGATGATCTGACTGCGGCGCGTCCCCACCGACACCATGCGAATCGGCGTCTCGGTGAGCTCCTGGATGCGATCGAGGTAGGCTCGCGCGTTGCGAGGCAGATCCTCGAGCGACCGGCACCCCGTCGTGTCCTCTTCCCACCCCGGGAGCGTCTCGTAGTTCGGCTCGACGCGCGCCAGCGCGAAGGTGTCGGCCGGGAACTCGCGGGTGCAGCCGCCGTCCTCGGTGCAGTACTCGAGCCCGATCGAGATCTCGGGCAGCGTGTCGAGGACATCCAGCTTTGTCACCGCGAGCCCCGTCAGGCCGTTCACGCGCGCGGAGAACCGAGCGAGCACGGCGTCGAACCAGCCGCAGCGGCGGGGGCGCCCGGTGGTCGCGCCGAACTCGCCTCCGAGCTGGCGCATCCGCTCGTCCATCTCCTCGTCGAACCCGGTCGGGAGCGGGCCGTTGCCCACCCGTGTCGTGTAGGCCTTCACGACCCCGAACACGTCCGTGATCCGTGTCGGACCGATCCCGACGCCGGTCGCGGCACCGGCGGCCGTCGTGTTGGACGAGGTGACGAAGGGGTAGGTCCCGTGGTCGAGATCGAGCGCGGTGCCCTGGGCGCCCTCCAGCAGCACGGACTTGCCGGCGTCGAGGGCGTGCACGATTTCCCAACCCGGGTCCGTCGCGATCACGTCGAGACGGTCGCGGAGTTCGAGCGTCCGCGTCACGGCGGCGTCCAGTGTGCCGTCGTCCTCCTGGCCCATCGCGGACAGCTTTGCCCGCGCTCGCTCGACGCCGTCCGCAACCAGCTGCTCGAATCGCTCGGGGTTGCGGATGTCGGCCACGCGGATACCGCGCCTGCCCGCCTTGTCCTCGTACGCGGGCCCGATCCCGCGTCCCGTGGTTCCGATCTTCTCGGACGCGCGGCGCTCGCTCGCCTTGTCGAGCACGCGGTGGTACGGCATCAGCAGGTGCGCGCGCTCGCTGACGCCGACCCGTGCGGCGAGGTCGATCCCGCGCTCGGCCAGCGCGTCGAACTCTTCGAAGAACTGCAGGAGGTCGAGCACGACGCCGTTGCCCAGCAGACAGCGCTTTCCGTCGTGAAGCACACCCGACGGGATCTGGTGAAGAATGAACTCCTCGTCGCCGACGTGGACGGTGTGGCCCGCGTTCGCTCCCCCCTGATAGCGCGCCACGATGTCGGCGTCCTCGGCGAGCACGTCGACGATCTTCCCCTTCCCCTCGTCGCCCCACTGGCACCCCACGATCACGGTGCAGCGGCCTCCTGCGGCTCTTCGGTCGGCCTGTGTCGGGGCGGCGGAATCAGCCGCGGAATCAGCCATGGGTCCTTGCCCTGCCGGGCGGTCGAGATGAAGTCCGGTCACCCGTCGAGCGGCAACCTCGAGATGCGGCTGGAGGGCACGAAAAAACCCGCGCTCCGAGCGGGGGCGCGGGTTCCCTGATGCATCCTTGAGGAAAAGCTAGATCCGGTCTCGTCGCCCGTCAACGGACCGGGCACGCTGCGGCCACGAAGGCCTCAGGTCGCGGCGGCCAGCCCTTCGAGAAGTCCTTCGAGCTCCGCGTGGCGCGACGTCGGAAGCGGCGCGAGCGGCGGTCGCGGGGACCCCCCATGACGGCCGAGTCGGTCGAGCGCCGCCTTCACTCCGGGCACGCCCATGCCGCCCACGATCCCGATGTGAAGAGGCGCCACGACGTCCCGCATCGCCTCGGCCTCCGCGCGCCGACCGGCAGCGTGGGCCGACGCGAGCATCGCGCACTCGGCGGGCGCGACGTTCGCGACACCGAGGATCCCCCCTGCGGCGCCCGCGTCGAGGGCGTCCAGCAGCAGGGCGCCGTTGCCGACCAGGACCTCGAAGTCGTCGGGCGTGATCTCGACCCAGCGGCGCAGCCCATCCAGGTCTCCGCGAGAGTCCTTGAGGCCGACGATGTTCTCGTGCTCGGCGAGCCGCGCGATCAGGTCGTCGGGAAACACGAGCGTCGCGAACTTCGGAGGCACCTGGTACACGAGCACGGGAACCGGCGACGCGTCGGCGACGGCCGCGAAGTGGTCGAACAGCACGTCGGGCTTCATGGCGCCGGTGTAGAACGCGGGGGGCTGGACCAGAACCGCGTCCGCCCCGGCCTCGGCGGCACTGCGCGTGAGTCGAAGCGTGTGGCGCCGGGACTCCGCGCCCGTCCCCGCGATGACGACGTGGCCGGGCGCGGCCTCGCGTGCGATCCGGAGCGTCCGATCGCGCTCATCGGGGTCCAGGAGTACGGCTTCGCCCGTCGATCCGCCGATCACGAACCCGGCGACACCGGTCGACGCGAATCCCTCGATGTTGGTGCGAAGTGCCGCCTCGTCGACCTCCCCCGCCGCGTCGAAGGGCGTGGTGGTCGGCACATGCACCCCGGCGAATCGCGCCAACTCAGGTGCCCCCGTAGATGGCGTTCATCTCCTCGCCCATGTCCTGGCTCGGTACGGCCGCGCCGCCGGTGCGGGCGCCGAAGGTGTTCATCTGAAGGTCGAAGTCGGCCGGGTTGGTCGCGGCGGCCATCGCCACCTTGAAGTCCACGATGTCGGCCTTCACCAGCTCCATGAGGTGCTGGTCGAACGACTGCGATCCGTACTGCGAGTGCCCAGCCTCCATGAGGTCGAAGATCTCGTCCACCCGTTCCGGGTCGGCGACGCAGTCCCGGATGGTGCCGGTGAGGCGCATCACCTCGACCGCCGCGATCCGGCCGCCCGACTTTCGGGGGATGAGGCGCTGCGAGATGACCGCCTGGAGCGACTCCGAGAGCCGGATGCGGATCATGGCCTGCTCGCTCGAGTCGAACACGGCGATGAGTCGCGACACCGTCTGGACGGCGTTCTTGGTGTGGACGGTCGAGATCACGAGGTGACCCGTCTCCGCCGCCTTCAGCGCGATGTCGATCGTCTCCTTGTCGCGCATCTCACCGACCAGGATCACGTCGGGGTCCTGACGCAGCGCGGCCCGCAGACCGTGCTTGAACGAGTCGGTGTCCGACCCGATGTCACGCTGTGTGATCGACGCCTTGTAGTCACGATGCAGGAACTCGATCGGGTTCTCGAGCGTCACCACGTGGAACGGCTTCGCCCGATTGATCGCGTTCACCATCGCGGCCATCGTCGAGCTCTTTCCCGAACCCGTCACGCCGGTCACGAGGATCAGTCCGCGCTCGTGATCCGAGATCGTCTTCAGGACCTCCGGGAGGCCGAGTTCGTCGATCGTCGGCACCTCGAAGGGGATCACCCGCATGACGATCATGAACGATCCGCGCTGCCGCAGAATGTTCACACGGAACCGCCCGAGACCCGGCAGACTCCACGCGCAGTCGTAGTCGTAGACCGATTCGATGTCGTTCCGCTCGGGCGCGTCCTCGGGGAGCAGCTTGCGGGCGAGTTCCCTCACCTGATCGCGGTTCATCCGTTCCTCGGTGAGGCGGACGAGCTCGCCGTTGATGCGGGCTCGCACCACGTCGCCGGACTTGATGTGGATGTCGGACGCACCGCGCTTGATGGCGGCCTTGAAGATCTCGGTCATCGGATTCGGGGTCTGAAGCGGGTCAGGACCACACGGGGGAAACATTTGACGTCCCACAAAGATTGGGCGGCCATCCCCCTCCGCGCCAGCTTCTTATGACTTTCCGGCCGGTGCCGCATGCCTCCAGTCGAGTCCCATGGCACGTCGCACCTCCGACACCGTCTCCGCGGCGATCGTCCGAGCCCTCTCGGCGCCCGCCTCGAGCACCTCGCGAACCCGCTCCGGGTGGACCTCCAGTTCGGCCGCCCGTGCCCGCATCGGGGCGAAGGCGTCCGCGATGCTGTCGGCCAGGATTCCCTTGCAGTCCACGCATCCGCGGGTCCCGGCACGGCACTGGGCCGCGATGTCGGGGATCCGCTCGGCGTCGGTGAGGTGGCCGTGCAGCGTGAAGACGTTGCAGACCTCGGGTCGCCCGGGGTCGTCGCGCCGGACCCGCTGCGGGTCCGTCACGGCGGTCCGGACGCGTGCCCGGATCTCGTCGGGCTCCGCGAGGATCGGAACGGTGTTGCCCATCGACTTGCTCATCTTGGCGTCGCCGTCGAGGCCCAGGATGCGGCCGGCCTTCCCGATGAGCGGCTCGGGCTCCGGGAAGAAGTCCTCGCGGTAGGCGGCGTTCCACTTCCGCGCGATGTCACGCGTCAGCTCCAGGTGCTGCTTCTGGTCCTCGCCGACCGGGACCGCGTCCGCCTTGTAGAGCAGAATGTCCGCGGCCTGGAGCACCGGATAGTTGAGGATCCCGGCCGGCACGGACTCGAACCGTTGCGCCTTGTCCTTGAACTGCGTCATCCGCTCGAGGTCGCCGATCGGCGTCACGGCATTGAAGAGCCACGCCAGCTCGGTGTGCTCGGGCACGTCGGACTGCACGAAGATCGTCGAGCGGTCGGGGTCGAGCCCTACCGCCAGGAAGCTCACCGCCAGATCGAACGTCCGGCGTGGCAGCTCGAGGGGATCACCGCCCGCCGTGATCGCGTGCTCGTCGACGATGCAGAAGATGCACTCGTACTCGTCCTGAAGGTCCACCCAGCGCTTCAGCGCGCCGAGGTAGTTGCCGAGGTGCGCCTCGCCGCTCGGCTGCATGCCCGAGAAGATGCGCTTCCGCTTCGGTGCCTCGTCCGACATCGCGAGTTCGGGTCCGGAGGAAGAATCGTGGCGGGCCCGAGATGGGGCCGGTCGTTCGAGCGCGATAACTTAGCGATGTCGCCGAGCCCGTCCCACCCCGACCAGGTCCCGCTCCCGTGGCCGCATCCTCATCCTCCGACGCCCGTTCACCCGGCACGCCGTCGCCCGATCTCGCGGGAGACGCCGAGCTCGAATCCTGGCTGGACACGGCGCGGGAGGCCGCCGAGGCGGCTGCCGCCGTGCATGCCGAGTGGGCGGGACGCGTCGGCGTCCCGGACGCGTCCTGGAAGCGATTCGCCGACCTCGTGTCGGAGGCCGACCTGGTGGCCCAGGAGGCCGCCCTGTCCGTCATTCGGCGGCACCACCCCGACCACGTTGTGCTCGCGGAGGAGGGCGACGCGGCCACGACCGGACTTCCCGACGGCCCGACGCCGATCTGGATCGTCGATCCGCTGGACGGCACCGCGAACTTCCTCCACGGGCATCCGATGTACGCGTCGTCCGTGGCGGTCGCGCGGTCGGGGCGGCTGGTGGCCGGCGCGGTGACGGCATCCGCCCTGGGGCACCGCTGGTGGGCACGGCGCGGCGGCGGTGCGTTCCGTGACGGCGAGCCGATCCGGACGTCGGGGATCCGCACGATGAAGGGTGCGCTGGTCGCGACCGGGTTTCCGTTCAAGGAACCGGATCACCATGAGACATACGCGGGCCAGCTGACCCGGGCACTGCGCGCCGGGGCGCAGGTGCGCCGTGGCGGCGCGGCGGCCGTCGACCTCTGCTTTCTCGCCGACGGTCGGTTCGAAGGATTCTGGGAGGCCGCGCTCCAGCCGTGGGACTTCGCCGCGGGAGCCCTGATCGTCGAGGAGGCGGGCGGGGTCGTCGGGAGGGTCGAAGGCGGTCCGCTCCCGCTCGCCTCGGGGAGCGTCCTCGCCGCCAACTCCGCGGAGATACTCGACCTCCTCCGCGCGCGCGTGACCGGCGGCTCGCAGGGCGGCTCAGAAGGCGGCTCAGAAGCGGGCTCGCGGGGCTGATCGCACGGCAGCGAACGACGGGTCGCTCACGACGAAGCGGGCCCGGAGCCGAAGCCCCGGACCCGCTCACCTGCCGACCGCGATGCGCGGCCTCAGCCCTGGTCGGTCTCGACCGCGCGGCCGATCTCGATCCTGCGGCTCTTCGCCTCCGGCGCCTTGGGGAGCGTCACGTGAAGGACCCCGTCGGCGTACTCCGCCGAGATCTCGTCCGCGACAACCGTACGCGGCAGCGTGAACGATCGCTGGAACGACCCCGAGCGACGCTCCCAGATGTGGTAGCGGTCGGCGTCCTCGCGGCGCGTGTCGTTCTTCTCGCCCCGGAGTGTCAGGATGTTGTTCTCGACCTCGAGCTCGACGTCCTCCTGCCGGACGCCCGGCAGCTCGGCCGTCATGTAGAGCGCCTCGGGCGTCTCTTCGATGTTCACCGACGGGGACCAGGAGCCTCCATCGGCCGACGTCGGAAACTGCGTCCCGAACGCGGCCTGAAGCCGGTCGGACAGCGTGTCGAGCTCCTGCCAGGGGTTGCGGTAGTTCCAGCGCGTGATGGCCATCGTCGTTCCTCCGTGTTCGATCGTTCGGGCGTTGATCCACCCGGTGTGTGCGGGCCGGCGTGACCGGCCCCGTTCCCGGGCCACGCGAGGTGCAACCCGCGTGCCGTCGCTGACGGGGCCGATCCTGCCAATATGAACGGGCGCAACGGGTTGTGGCGGCCGTCGCGCTGTCGAACCGGCAGACCGCCCCCGCCCGACCTGTCATTCCTTCATGGGACCACGAGCGGGAGGGTCGAGGCTGGCCCGATCCATGCTACATTCGAAGGCATCCTTCGCCCGATCCCCGCGACCCCGCATGCGATGAGCAGCACCGGACGGATTCCGACAGGCATCCTCGGCGTGACCGGACTGGTCGGCCGTCGCGCCCTCGCGCGCCTGGCCGACCACCCCTGGTTCGAGGTGGTCGAGGCAGGTGCGTCGGACGCGTCCGTCGGGATGTCGCTGGAGGCGCTCCGCGTTCGCGCACTCGAGGAGTCCGGCCGGGACCCGTCGGCGTCGGCGGGTGTGCCGGGGGCGGTCCGGTCACTCGACGGCGCGTGGTCGGCCCCGGTGCTGATCTCGGCGCTGCCCTCCGCGGTCGCGCGCGAGATCGAACCTCGCCTGGCGGCGGCGGGGCATCTGGTCGTCAGCAACGCGTCGGCTCACCGGGCGAACCCGGCGATTCCGCTCGTCATGCCCGACGTCAATCCGGATCACGTCGACCTCGTCGGCGCGGGCGGCGGCATCGTCACCAACCCGAACTGCTCCGTGGCCACGTTCGTCCCGCCGCTGGCCCGGCTCCACCGGGCGTTCGGCGTCGAGGCCGTCACGGTCACCACCATGCAGGCCGTGTCCGGCGCCGGATCGAGCGGGCCGACGGTCCTCGACCTGGCCGACAATCTCCTCCCCTCGATCTCCGGTGAGGAGGAGAAGCTCGCCCGCGAGCCGGGGAAGCTCCTCGGACGGGTGGCGGACGGACGGGTCGAGCCGGCGGACTTCCCCGTTTCCGCGACCACGACGAGGGTGCCGGTGCTTCACGGCCACTTCGTCGACGTGGCCGTGCGCCTGCGGGGCGATCCCGATCCGGCGTCGGCTCGCGCCGTTCTCGAGGCGGAGGCCGACGGCGACCTGCCCTTCGGACCCACGCTCTCGCAGCTGCGGATCGTCGTGCGCGACGACGAACTCCGGCCGCAGCCGCGGCTCGACCGCGACGCGTCGCAGGGGATGGCGGTCACCGTCGGTCGCCTCCGGCGCTGCCCGGTCCACGGGCTGAGGTTCGTCGCGCTGGCGCACAATCTGGAGCGTGGGGCGGCGGGCGCCGCGGTGGCGAACGCCGAACTGGCCCGCGTGCGCGGACTCGTCCCGGGGGTGCTCGCATGAGCGGACCGGCGGTCTTCAAGTTCGGGGGAACGTCGCTCGGGGACGGCGAGCGGACCGGGCGCGTCGCCCGCATCGTGGCCGGCGCCGGCTCGCCGCCGGTGGTGGTCGTCTCCGCCCCGGCCGGCATGACCGAAGCGCTCGTAGCGCTCGCCACGGGCCGGTCGCAGGACGACGGCGCCTCGCTCGTGGACGCGGCCCGGCGCATCGCCGCGGAGGTCGGGGGCGAGGACCTGGCCGACCTCATCGAGCGGATGGTCGCGGAGCGCGTCGTCGCGTTTCGCTCCAGCGGCGGTGCCGGGAGTTCGCCGGCGGCCCGGGACGCGCTCCTCTCACTCGGCGAGGACGTCTCGACGGCCATCGTCCATCACGCGCTCGTCGACGCGGGCGTGGACGCCGCGCGGGTAGACGCCCGGAACCTCATCCGCACCGACGACCGGTTCGGGGCCGGCGAGCCCGACCCGGCCGCGATCCGCAGGGCCGCCGAGGAGCGGCTTCTTCCGATGGCTGCGGAGGGTCGGGTGGCCGTCGTGCAGGGGTTCGTCGGCGCCACGTCGGACGGCCGCACGACCACCCTCGGGCGGGGCGGGTCCGACCTCACGGCGACGCTGCTCGGCGCCGCGCTCGAGAGTAGCGCCGTGCACATCTGGACCGACGTCGACGGCATCCTGACCGGTGACCCGCGCTGGGTCGCGCGGCCGCTCTCGCTGGACGTGGTGGGGTTCGAGGAGGCGGTCGAGCTCGCCTGGTTCGGTGCGAAGGTGCTCCACGCGGGCGCGGCGAAACACGCCGTCGCCCACCGGCTCCCGGTCCGGATCAGGAGCACCTTCGCGCCCGAGCGCCCGGGGACGCTGGTACTGGCCGAGCGCTGGGGCGGCCCCGACATCGCCGCGGTCGCGTGCAAGCGGTCGGTCGCGCTGATCCAGGTCCGCTCGCGTCCGACCGCGATCGAATACGGCTTCCTCGCCGGCGTCTTCGGGACGCTCGCCGAGCACCGCACACCGGTGGACCTGGTGGCCACGTCGCACACGTCCACCGCCTTCACGATCGACGAAGGGGCGGAAATCGGTGCCCTCGCGGAGGCGCTCGATCACGTGGCCGAGGTGGACGTCCGGCGCGGCCTTTCGACGGTGACCGTGGTGGGCCGTGGGCTTCTCCGCGAGCCCGGTTTCGCGGCTCGCGTCTTCCAGACCGTCGCCTTCACCCCCGTTCACCTGATCTCCCAGGCGACCGACTCCTCGCTCTCGTTCCTCGTGGACGACGAGGAGGCGGAGGCGCTCGTGCGCCGGCTTCATCTCGTTCTGATCGAGGGGCGGGCGGGTCGCGACGCGTCCGCCCACGGCGCGCGCGGCGCCGGATGAGAATCGTCCTGCTGGGTCACGGCGTGATGGGCCGCGCCGTCGAAGCCGTTGCGCTGGACGCCGGCCACGAGGTGGTGCTCCGGGTGGACGCGGGCGGTCCCCCGCTCGCCGCATCCGGGATCCGCGGACGCGGAGCGGGCGCAGAGGACGCCGTCGCCGACGTGGCGATCGAGTTCGCCGGCCCGGCTGGCGCGGCGAATCGCGTGCGTGAGGCGATCGAGGTGGGACTCCCCGTGGTGTCGGGCTCGACCGGCTGGGACGGCGAGCTGGCGGCCACGAAGACGTTCGTGCGGAAGCGCGGAGGCGCCCTCCTCCACGCGCCCAACCTCTCGATCGGCGTGGCGGTGTTCGAGCGCATCGTGCGTCGTGCGGCGCGGTTGCTCGACGCCGTCCCGGACTATCGGATCGAGCTCGAGGAGACACACCACACCCGCAAGCTCGACCACCCGTCCGGTACCGCCCGCTGGCTCGCGGACGGGCTCGTGGAGGGGATCGGGCGGCTCGACGTGTGGCGTGGGGAGCTGACCGCGGACGACGAAGCGTCGGGCGGACGGGCCGGTCGCGACGGCGCGCGGGCGGACGGCACGCTGACGGTCCGATCGTTTCGCCGCGGCGACGTGGCGGGGACCCATGTCGTGCGGGCCGTCGGCCCCGACGACGTGATCGAGCTCGAGCATCGGGCCCTCGGGCGCGACGGCTTCGCCCGCGGCGCGCTGCGGGCGGCGGAGTGGCTCCACGAACGCAGCGGCGTGTACACGCTCGAGGACATGCTCGACGACCTCCTCGGTTCCCCCGACCTCCAGGCATCGTGAGCGACGCCACCTTCACGGGCACCGGTCCGGCACTCGTGACGCCGTTCGACGCCGAGGGTGGCGTTGACCTTCGGACGTTCGCCGACCTCGTCGAGCGGCAGATCGCCGGAGGCGTCGAGTTTCTGGTGCCGTGCGGAACGACCGGCGAGAGCGCGACCCTGACACCGGCCGAACAGGCGGACGTGATCCGACACACGGTGGAGGTCTCGGCTGGCCGCCTTCCCGTCCTGGCGGGCACCGGATCCAACGCGACGGCCGCCGCCGTGGCGCTCACGCGCGCGGCGGCCGACGCCGGCGTCGACGGGGTTCTGGTGGTGACGCCATACTACAACAGGCCGTCGGTCGATGGCCTCAAGCGCCACTACGCGGCCATCGCGGAGTCGGGCCTTCCGATCGTCCTCTACAACGTACCTAGCCGCACCGGAGCCAACGTCTCGCCGGACGCGCTCTTCGAGGTCGCGGGGTCGGTGCCTGCGATCGCCGGTGTGAAGGAGGCGGCGGGCAGCTTCGCGCAGTTCCAGGAGATCGTGCGACGACGGCCCGACGGGTTCGTCGTGCTCTCCGGCGACGACGACCTCGCGGCCGGCGAGTGCGCGATCGGCGGCGACGGCCTCATCTCGGTGGTGGCCAACGAGGATCCGGCCGGAACCGCCCGCATGGTACGCGCGGCGCGATCGGGGCAGCTCGACGTCGCTCGCACCCACGCCTCTCGACTGCTGCCCCTGATCCGCGCCAATTTCCTCGAGTCCAATCCCGGTCCTCTCAAGGCGGCCATGGCGCGCATGGGACTCCTGGAGAACCGGCTGAGGGCGCCGCTCGCACCGGTCCGGCCGGACGTCGAGCGAGAGATCGAGGCGGCGCTCCGCCACGCGGAGCTGCTCGACCCCGCACCCACCCCCGCGGACGCGCGATGAGCACAGACAATCTCCGGGCCGAAGTCGAGTCCCTTTTCGAGGACGAGCAGCCGGACCGCCGCCGCGCGAGGACGGCCGTGGCGGGCCTGCTCATGGCTCTCGAACGAGGCAAGATCCGGGCGGCCGAGCGAGCACCGGACGGATGGCGCGCGGTCCCCTGGGTCAAGCGCGGGATCCTGCTGGCGTTCCGGACGGGGCAGACCCAGAACTTCCGGCCGTGGGTGCCCGGCGCCAACGAGGCGTTCGGCGGGAGCGACTTCAACTTCGCCGACCGCGACACGCTCCCGCTGCGCCGGATCGACGGGCCCAGCGAAGGCGTCCGCGTGGTGCCGGGGGGCTCCTCCGTGCGAGCGGGCACCTACCTCGGTGCGGGCGTGGTCGTCATGCCGCCTGCGTACATCAACATCGGCGCGTGGATCGGCGACGGCGCCATGATCGACTCGCACGCGCTGGTCGGGTCGTGCGCCCAGGTCGGCGCTCGCGTGCACCTGAGCGCCGGTGCGCAGCTCGGCGGCGTGCTCGAACCCATCGGGCTCCGCCCGGTCGTGATCGAGGACGACGCGATGGTCGGCGGAAACTGCGGAGTGTTCGAGGGCACCGTCGTCGGCCGGGGTGCCGTGCTCGCTCCGGGCGTGCAGCTCACGGCGTCCACCGCCGTCCACGACATCGTCCGGGACGAGGTGTACCGCGCCACCCCCGACGCGCCGCTGGCCATCCCGCCGGGGGCGGTCGTGGTGCCCGGGACCCGTCCTGCCTCGGGACGGGCGGCGCGGTTCTCGGGGATTCAGCTCTACGTGCCCGTCATCGTGAAGTACCGCGACGAGCGGACCGACGCCGCGACCGCGCTGGAGGAAGCGCTGCGCTGACGCGCCCGCCGCCGCGACGGGCCGACGATCAGGACCGTTCGCGCTCGGCCCATGCGCGGAGCGCCCGGCGCGCGGCGCCGCGGGCGGCGTCGATCGGGCGGGTCAGGACCGGGTATCCCCGTTCCTCCAGCGCCGCCACGAGCCGCGGTCCGAGGAGTGCGCCACCCGGCTCGATCATTCCGCCGGTCAGCGCGACGGGCCCGGGTTGATCCAGAGCCGTGACGTGGTCGACCAGCGCCTCCACGGCGTCCGCCAGGATGCGCCCTGCCACGGGGTCACCGGACTCGGCGGCGGCGACCACGGTCGCGGCGAGCGCCGCCACCTCGCCCTTGGACGCGGTGGACGCCCACGCCGTGAGGTCCGCGGCCCCCGGCACGCCGGACCACTCCAGCACCGCCGGCAGTAACTCCGTGGCGCGGTCCCGACCGTCGAGCATCCGCATCGCCGCCCGAAGCCCGGCCAGGCCGACCGCGTAGCCCGATCCCTCGTCGCCCAGCAGCGCGCCCCACCCGCCGGCCCGTCGCACTCCACCGTCGGCGAGCCGGGCCGCCGCCACGGAGCCCGTTCCGGAGACGAGGAGGATTCCGGGCCGGTCGGGGAACGCGTCCTCGAGCGCGGCCTCGACGTCGGTCCCGACGACGACTACGCCGGCCAGACCACGCCCCGCCAGATCGGCCTCGACCTCGGCGCGGGCCGCCTCGTTCCCTGCCCCGGCGAGGCCGGTCCATATCGCCTCCCAGGGCGGCTCCCGCCCAAGCACCGCGGCGAGCGTCCGGACGGTCATCTCGACCGCGTCGGCCGACCGGCCCGGTTGCACGGGATCGATCAGGGACGAGGGTCCGTTCGCCCGAGTCGTCGGGGTGTCGAGGACGCGGCCGCCCTCGTCGATCGCGACGGCGCGGGTGCGGGTCCCGCCTCCATCCACGCCGACGAACACCCGGCTCATGCGTCCAGGGGCGCGCCGCCCCGGCCCAGGGCGGAGCCGACGGACCACGTGACCAGCGCACCGAGCGGCACGAACCACGTCCAGGCGAGTGCGAAGGGAAGCACCTCCGCGCGCCCGGCCACCCAGATGGCTGCGATGACGCCGATGCCCGCGGCGATCCCCGCCGTGGCGCTGCGGCCGTCCGCGCGCCGCGAGAACAGCGCGAGAAGGAATGCGCCGAGCAGGCCGCCATACACGAGCGACGCCACCGCCAGCGCGACCTCCACGGCGGTCGTTCCGAGACCGAAGGGGATGAACACGATCGCGCCGCCCACCAGCGCCGCCGCCCACACGAGCGTGAACACCCGCCCCGCCCTGAGAGTGCGCTCGTCGTCGTCCACCGCACCCACCGCCGGCGCCCAGAAGTCGAATGCGGTGGCCGACGCGAGCGCGTTGATCGAACTCGAGAGCGACGACATGGCGGCCGCGAACACACCCGCCACGAGCAGTCCGGTGACGCCGGGCGGGAGCGCCTCGACGATGAACGTCGCGAAGATCGCGTCGTTGGACTCGAACGTCCGCCCACCGAAGTACACCCAGAGCCCGAGGCCGAGCATCAGGAACACGAGGAACTGGGCGATCACCGCGAATCCCGATCCGACCAGCGCGCGCTGCGAGTCGCGGAGCGACCGGCACGTGAGGAGTCGCTGCACGATGAGGTAGTCCGTGCCGTGGGACGCCATGGTGAACAGGGCGCCGCCGAGGACCCCGGCCCAGATCGTGTAGGCGACGCCGGGGGCGAGGCTGGTGTCGATCAGGGCGAGCTTCCCGGCGTCACCCGCCTGCTCGAGGATCGACGCCCACCCCCCCGCCACCGCCGACTGCAGAGCGATGGCGGCGATGAGCGCTCCGCCGAGGTAGAGCACCATCTGGAGCGCGTCGACCCACACGACGGCCCGGATCCCGCCGGCGTACGTGTAGATGACGGTGAGGACACCGATGACCGCGATCGAGGTCGGATACGACCAGCCGGTGATGAGCGCCAGCGGGATGGCCGTCGCGAAGAGGCGAACGGAGTCGGCGAGCAGCCGGGTGACCATGAAGATCCCGGAGGTGAATCGTCGCACCCCGATTCCGAACCGCCGCTCCAGCATCTGGTAGGCGGTCGCGATCTCGCCTCGGGAATAGGCGGGAAGAAGCAGCGCCGCGACCACGACGCGCCCGAGCAGGTACCCGAGGGTGAGCTGGAGGAATGTCAGGGCGCCGAGGTACGAGACGCCGGGGATGCTCAGGAAGGTGAGCGTGCTGGTCTCGGTCGCGACGACCGAGAGCATGACGGCCCACCAGGGGAGGTTGCGCCCGCCGAGGAAGTAGTCCTTCGCGCCCTTCGCGCCGCGGCCCAGCCAGGATCCCCAGAGGGTGACCCCGACGAGCCAGCCGGCCAGGACGACGAAGTCGAGTGCGGTGACCGCCTCGTTCAAGGCCGGTGCCTGTTCACGCCCTGGCGCTAGTTCCCGTCGGGCACGCGCGGCCGGACCTCACGGTCCGTCAGCGCCTGCACCGCGAGGTTCGCGACCTCGCGCCGCATCGGGGCGTGGCGGGTGTTCGCACGCGTCGGGTTCACGCGATTCGTGAGCACGATCACGAACAGGTCGAGGTCGGGATCGATCCAGATGGACGTGCCCGTGTACCCCGTGTGGCCGAAGGCACTCGACGTCATCCAGCGACCCGCCGAGGAGTTGGAGCCGGAGGGCGTGTCCCATCCGAGCCCCCGTGACGACCCGTCCGTCTGGCGCCGCGTGAACTCGCGCACGGTGGCGGCCGCCAGGACCCGCTCCCCCTCGTCGGTGACGCCCTCGCGGAGCATCATGCGTGCGAAGCGGGCGAGATCCTCGGCCGTCGAGAAGAGTCCGGCGTGACCCGCCACGCCGCCGTACGCGTGGGCGTTCTCGTCGTGCACCTCGCCGTGCACGTGGTAGCCCCGATAGATCGTGTCGATCTCGGTCGGGGCGATGCGGGCGCGGGCGGCCTCGGCAGGCACGAATCCCGTGTCCACCATGCCGACCGGGCCGAAGAGTCGATCCTCGAGCAACGCGTCGAGTGGCTGGCCCGACACCCCCTCGAGCACGCGCGCGAGCGTCATCACGCCGATGTCGGAGTACTCGTAGCGCTCGCCGGGATCCGCCTCGAGCGCCTCGAGGTCGATCGCGCGGTCGTACGCGTCCCTGCCCTCGAATTCGAGGTACCAGCGGCGAAAGGCAGGCAGCCCGGCGCGGTGCGTGAGGAGCTGCCGGATGGTCACGTCGGCCTTCCGCGGATCCCCCTCGGCCCACGCCGGGAGGTGATCGACGACCCGGTCGTCGAGGGTCAGCGCACCGTCGTCCACCAGTAGCATCGTCGCGCTCGTCGTACCGATCACCTTCGTCAGCGACGCGAGGTCCCAGATCGTGGTGGACGAGGTGGGCACGCCCGCGACGGGACCGATGGTGTCCAGAGCCCCGTAGCTGCGCGTCCAGCGGAATCCGTCCGTCCGGCCGATCGCGACGGTCGCTCCGGGCGCCACGCCGTCGGCGACGGCGGAGTCCACCAGTGCGTCGATCCGCGCCAGAAGGTCCGGATCGAGCCCCGCGGCAGTCGCATCGGCCGACGGCGTCTCGGCCGGCTCCTGCGCGGTGCAGGCGCTCGATCCGACCGCCGCGAGGAGGGCGGTCAGACCCGCGATCGCGGGGCGGCGGCGTCCCACCGGCACGACCGACCGGCGCATGCTCAACGGCGGTCCCCGAGCGCGGGAATCCTGAGCCCGGACCCGATGCCCAGGTCGTCCGTGACCCGGGTCGGGGCGACGCCCGAGATCTCGAAGTCGCCGAACAGCGCCCGGGCCGCCGCCTGCTGGCTGGCCTCGCTCCCGCTCCAGGCGAGCACGTACGCCTGCACCCCGTCGAGTTCACGGAGCAGGTACGGATTCCCGAACGAGACGACGACGTGGGGCACGTTCGCCTCCGACAGGGCGGCGAGGAAGTCCGTCGTCTCCTCGGGCAGCGCCACCGTGCCCTGATACGAGAGCGCGGTAATGTAGAGCGATACGACGACGAGGTCCGACCGCACGGCTTCACGCAGCAGCGCGTCGTACGTCGACTCGGCCGTGGTCCGACCGATGGTCTCCCGGCGCAGGCGCGGGTAGCGTGCTCCCAGCTCCGAGTCGAAGTATCGACCCGCGAAGAGATCGCTGTCCCGCCGGTACGTGACCGACATGACCCGGGCCGTCCTGGTTCCGAGAAGGGGGAGCAGGTTCCGCTCGTTCCGAAGCGCGGTGATCGACTTCCGTGCCACTTCGTCCGCGATCGTCCGATGGGCCGGGATGCCGACCACGTCCGGGACGGCGTCCACGTCCACCATCCGCTCCTCGACGAGCCCCAGGCGCTGCTTCTGCTCGAGGATCCGCCGGACGGACAGGTCGATGCGCTCCTCGGCGATGTGGCCCTCCAGCACGGCGGCCACCACCGCCTCGATGGAGCCCTGCACCGACGGCGGCATCAGCAGGACGTCGGCGCCGGCCTCGACCGCGAGCACGGCGGCCTCGTCACGCCCGTATTCGCGGTCGATGGCACCCATGTCCATCGCGTCCGTGAAGAGGAGTCCCTCGAAGCCGAGCTCCTCCCGGAGGAGACCCGTCAGAACCTCACGGGAGAGCGTCGACGGCCGGCTGGTGCCGCCGTTCACCGACGGAACCGTGATGTGGGCCGTCATGACGCCGTCCATGCCGGCCTCGATGGCGTCGCGAAAGGGGCGCAGCTCGACGGAGTCCATGCGCGCGCGATCCACCGGAATGGTCGGGAGGCCGATATGCGAATCCGTCTCGGTGTCACCGTGTCCGGGGAAGTGCTTCCCCGTGGCGATCACGCCGTGGTCCTCCATCCCGCGGACCAGCGCGGTGCCCAGGTGGGACACCGCGGCCGGGTCCTCGCCGAGGGAGCGGACGTTGATGATCGGGTTCTCGGGGTTGTTGTTGACGTCCAGCACCGGTGCGAACGCCACGTGCACGCCCACCGCCCGCGCCTCCTGCGCGGTGATGCGGCCCATCTCGTACGCGAGCCCGGCGTCGCCCGTCGCCCCGAGGGCCATCAGGGTCGGGAAGTTCGTCGCCCCACCGAGGGAGATGTTCGTCGAGGCGTGCAGGATGCCCGCGAGGCGGAAGCCCGCGCCCGTCTCGAAGTCACCGGCGACGAGGAGCGGGAGGCGGGAACGCGACTGCATCTCGTTGAGCTTCACGGCCACGCCGAGTGGGGAGCCCACCGACATGATGAACCCCCCCACCTCATAGTCCTCGATCCACTCGCGCAGTCGCTCGTGCTCGGCACCGCCGGTCGGCGCGTACGTCCCGAGCACGAAGGGCATGTGCATCTGCCCGACCTTCTGACGAAGCGTCATCCCGGCCAGCTCCCGGTCGACCCAGGTGGCAGGGTCGGGTTCGGGCGCGGGCCGGGGCACCGGATCGACGGCCCGCTCGTCGACGAACTCCCACGTGACCGAGTCGGGCTCCGCGACCGGGGCGCTGTCGGCGGGCGGCGGCCCGGCGGCCTGCGCGGGCGCGGGATCCGCGGGCGGGGGCGTACCGGCACCACCACAGCCGGCGGCCAGCAGGAGCGCGACGAGAGGAGGAATCGCGCGGAAGAGGGAACGACGGCGGTAGGTCACGTAGGGCCTGAGTCGGACGGGAAGGTCGAGCGAAGCGCGGGAAGGGAGCTCCGGGCGGAACCGGCGTCCGCCCGGCCGCCGCGCGGGTTGCGAGGCGGTCGGGAACGGACCCATTTCTTACCCACTCGCCGCCAACCTAGGTCGCCCCCGCATGCCTCGACAATCCCGCCGCTTCGCCGCGGCTGCCCTGCTGTTCCTCCCCCTGCTCCACGCCTGCGGTCCCGACTCCGGGGCGGAAGCCGGCACGGGCGAAGCGGTGGCTGCGGTGGAGGGCGTTCCCGCGCCGCCGACGGTTCGCTCGGGCGCCCGGGTGCTCCTCGACGACTCGGCGTCCCTCGTCCGCGGGCGGAGGGTGGGCCTGATCACCAATCACACCGGGCTCGTCGAGTCGCCGGACGGCACCGCGCGTGCCACGGCGGACGTCCTGGCGGAGATGCCCGACGCGGACCTGGTCGCCCTGTTCGGGCCCGAGCACGGAATCCGCGGCGACGCCGAGGCCGGCGTGTCCGTCGACGACGCGGTGGATGCCGCCACCGGCGTGCCGGTCTACTCGCTGTACGGCGGGACACGCGAGCCCTCCGCCGACGTGCTCGCCGAGCTCGACGTGCTGCTGTTCGACATCCAGGACATCGGCACGCGCTACTACACGTACGTCTGGACGATGTCACTCGCGATGGAGGCCGCCGGAGCGGCCGGCGTGCCGTTCGTCGTGCTGGATCGCCCGAACCCCATCGGGGGGACCATCCAGGGCAACGTCCTCGATCCCGAGTACTCGACGTTCGTGGGGCGCTTCGCGGTTCCGATGCGGCACGGACTCACGCCCGGCGAGCTCGCTCGACTCCTGGTGGGCGCGTTCGGGGTGGAGGTGGACCTCACCGTGGTGCCGGTCGACGGGTGGACCCGCGAACAGCCGTTCGGCGAGACCGGCCTCCCATGGGTGCCGCCCTCCCCCAACATGCCCGACGTGACCAGCGCCCTCCACTATCCGGGCACGTGCCTCTTCGAGGGGACGCCGTTGAGCGTGGCCCGGGGCACGCCGATCGCCTTCCAGCAGGTCGGAGCCCCGTGGCTCGATGCCGAGGCGCTCGCGAGCGCCCTCGCCGCGCACGCCCTCCCCGACACCGAGTTCGAGGCCGTCACGTTCGTGCCCGAGAACCCCGGAGACGGGAAGTTCGGCGGCGAGGAGGTGCACGGCGTGCGGTTCGTGGCGGCCGGTCCGGACTACGACCCGACGCGTGCCGCCGTCGCCGTGCTCATCGAGACACGAAGGCAGGCGCCCGACCGGTGGGACTGGCGGGTCGCGCACTTCGACCGGCTCGCCGGCACCGATGCGCTGCGTCTGGGCATCGAGGAGGGCCTCGGGCTGGATGAGCTGACGGCCGACTGGCCGGAGCAGCTCGCGACCTTCGACGGGCTTCGGACGCCTTACCTCCTCTATCCACCGACTCCGCCGGAGGCCCCCTGATGCCAGTCCCAGACCGTCGAACCCCGCTGAGTACGCCCGGCCTGGCGCGGCTCGCTCTCGGTCTCACCGTGCTGGCACCGGCACCGGGTGCCGCACAGGCGGTCACGCCCACGCCCCGGGAGGCGATGGCCGCCATCGAGGCGCCGCAGCCGGGCGCGGCGGAGGGGACATGGGCCGCGCTCACCATCCCCGAGCTTCTCGACTCCCTGAACGTCCCGGGCCTGAGCATCGCCGTCATCCACGACTTCGACATCCACTGGGCGAAGGCGTACGGCGTCCGCGACGTCGCGACGGGTGCGCCGGTCGACACCGAGACGATCTTCCAGGCGGCCTCCATCTCGAAGCCCGTCGCCGCGATGGGCTCGCTCAAGGCGGTGCAGGACGGTCTGTTCGGACTCGACCAGGACATCAATACGATCCTCGCCTCGTGGCAGCTCGACGGCGAGGGATTCACGGACCGGCTCGCGGTGACACCGCGCATGCTCATGAGCCACACGTCGGGGTTGGGAGACGCCTTCGGCTATCCCGGCTACGACCCGGCGGGCCCGGTCCCGACGGCGGTGCAGACGCTCGACGGGCACCCTCTCTCGAACACCCGCCCGCTCTTCATGGAGCGGGAGCCGATGACGGCGTACGAGTACTCGGGCGGTGGCGTCACCCTTCAGCAGGTGGCGCTCGCGGACGCGCGCGGCCGGCCGTTCGCCGAAGTGATGTGGGCCGACGTGCTCGCCCCGATCGGCATGATTCGCAGTTCCTATGCGCAGCCGATGCCGGTGCCCCGTGAGGACAATGCCGCCGCGGCGCACGACGGTGCGGGCGAGCGGCGCGGCGACGCCCGCTGGCATGTCTACCCCGAGCAGGCGGCGGCCGGGCTGTGGACCACGCCCAGCGACCTGGCGCGCTTCCTCATCGAGGTCCAGCTCTCGGTGCGCGGCGAGTCGAACCGGGTTCTCGATCGGAGCCACGCCCGAGAGATGATCACGCCCGTCGGCGTCGGGAACTTCGCGGTGGGCTTCGGGCTGCAGCGGAACGGCGCCGGGTGGTACTTCGGACACGGCGGCTCCAACTGGGGCTTCCGCGGAGACGTGGTCGCACACGTTTCGAACGGGTACGGGCTCACGCAGATGACCAACGGCGACCGCGGCGGACAGCTCATGCAGGAGATCCGGTCGAGGGTCGAGCGGGTGTACGGGTGGGACACGAACGCCGAGCCGGTTCCGCGGGGCTACCGGGCGTTCGCCGACCTGCCGACGGTCGAACTCGACGCGGCCCAGCTTCGGAGATTCGTGGGTGACTACGAGCGCACGGGCGACCTCCCGATCGCGGTCGACCTGGAGGACGACGTCCTGAGTTTCGCACCCGAGGGCGAAGGCCCCTTCCCGCTGCGGCCCGTGGGAGAGACGACCTTCCGTCTCGAGGGCGCGAACGGCGAGGTGGTGTTCGAGATCACGGCCGGTCGGGTGACCGGCTTCCTGCTCCGGAACGGCGGAACGCAGCGCGCCTGGGTGCGCGCCGGGCGCTGACGCATCAGTCCGCCGCGACGCCCGCGTCCGTCACGGCCGCCTCGATCCTGGCGCGGAACGCCTCCGCCAGGCGTCGCGTGACGGGGCCGACCTCGCCCGACCCCAGGGGCTCGCCGTCGATGCGGGTCGTGGGCCGTACCTCGGTCGTCGTGCCCGTGAAGAAGGCTTCGGTCGCGTGCGCGAGCGACTCGACCACGATCGCTCGTTCCTCCACCGGAATGCCCAGTTCACGAGCGATCTCGAGCACGTAGCCCCGCGTGATCCCGTGCAGGATCACGTTACTGGCGGGGTGGGTGACGAGCGTGTCGCCGAATACGGCGAAGAAGTTCTGATGCGCGCCCTCGACCGCCATCCCGTCGCGTACGAGCAGCGCGTCGTCCACGCCGGCGTCCACGGATGCCTGCTGCGCGAGCACGTTCGGAAGCAGTGAAACCGTCTTGATGTCTGCCCGCGCCCATCGCCGATCGGGCACGCTCACCGCCTCGAACCCGCGCTCCCATCGCTCGGGGGACGGCCGGCGCCACGCCTTCGCGAAGGCGTACACCGTGGGCGGGACCGGCTCCCGGGGAAAGGCGTGGGTCCGGGGCGCGGCACCGCGCGTGATCTGCAGATAGACCAGCGCGGTCTCCGCGTCCGTCAGATCGTTCTCGGTGAGGAGACGCCGATGAATCTCCTCGAGCCCCGCGACGTCCTGGTCGATGCGGAGCTCGCACAGCCCCTTCAGCAGCCGCTGGAGGTGCCGCTCCCAGCCGAAGAGCCGCCCGCGATAGGACGGCGTGACCTCGTAGATGCCGTCCGAGAAGAGGAACCCCCGGTCGTCGACG
Source organism: Longimicrobiales bacterium (assembly GCA_028284495.1). Classification (GTDB taxonomy): domain Bacteria; phylum Gemmatimonadota; class Gemmatimonadetes; order Longimicrobiales; family Gaopeijiaceae; genus Gaopeijia. Next base: position 153,434 of record JANQRP010000007.1, read on the forward strand.
GAGATCTTCGCGTCGGCGACCGGGAGGTACTCCCCGTTCAGGTAGACGATGCCCATGCCGTGAGGTCAGGCCTCGGCGTTCTTCTCGAGGCTCTTGAAGTGTTCGAGCAGCTCGGCCTCGGAAATCCCGTCGTCGTCGCCCGCGTCGGTGGCCTCGACGGCCTCGACCTCGGCGTCCACGACCCCGTCCGGCGCGTCGGCATCGTCGGCCTCGGCGCCGTCGCCCGCCTCGAGCTGCTTCATCTGCTCCTCCTCGGGAGCGGACAGCAGCCCCATCTGCCGCTTGAGCTCGAGCAGGCGTCCCTCGACCTGCCCGCTCGCGCCGCCCGACTCGAGCTGCTTGAACTGGTCCTCGAGGGAGTCGCCGGTGAGATCCTCGTTGATCGCGGCGGCAGCGAGGCTCTTCCGCTCGCTTTCCTCGATCTTGTCGGCCATCCGGTTGAACGCCTCGAAGGCCGAGGTGTCCGAAAGTCCGGACATCGTCTCGTGGATCTTCCGCTGCGCCTGCGCGCGCTTCTGCTTGGCGATCAGGAGATTCCGCTTCCGCTTCGCCTCCTCGATCTTCTCGTTCAGCTGCCGGAGCGAGCCGCGGAGCTTCTCGGTCTCGGCCGACTGGGCCCGCCAGGTCTCGTCGAGCGCCTTGGCGCGTTCCGCGTGCTCCTGGTGGCGCATGAGCGCCTGCTTGGCGAGGTCGTCACGGCCTTCCTTGACCGCGAGCATCGCCCGGTTCTCCCAGTCCTTGGCCTGCTTGAATTCGTCCTCGAGCTGCCCCCGGAGCTTGTGCTCGTCCGCGATGGCGGCCGCGACCTCGCGCTTCGCCTTCGCGAGCTGGTCGCGCATGTCGAGGATGATCTGATTCAGCATTTTCTCGGGATCTTCGGCCCGATTGATCAGATCGTTGATGTTCGACTTGATGAGCGTCGAAAGCTTGGAAAAGATGCCCATGTTCAGTCCTCCTCGACGCCCGCCATGGACCGGATGCGGTCCATGTGGCCCGAGGCCGCGAGCTGGATGCTCTCCACCGAAGCCTGAAGCTCCTGGAAGTCCAGCGTCTCGAGTTCGAGCGTGTCGCTCAGAATCAGTTCGTTGTCCTCGAGGCCGTACGCGCCGTGCACCACGTCGGTCACGTTGAGCTCGAGCAGAGTGCGGTAGAGGTCGAGGTTGCCCTCGCCCTCGGGCAGGTCCATGACCTTCATGCGGAGCAGGACGAGCGGGTCGGAGTGGTGCACCACGATCGGGTAGCCCCCGTTCCCGGTGCGTACCAGCCACATTCCCGTGTCCAGCTCCTCGTAGTCCGCATCCATGCGGATCAGGAAACTCTCGAGATCTTCCCGAGTCTTCATCTGCCTCTCACGTTCTGGGGAGACGCCGTCGCCCCTCTGGACGCGGGCGGCCTCCGTGTTCCCGGATTCGGCCCTACGGAGCGGGCCGGAGCGGGGTTTCCCTCCTGTCGGCCAACGTAACGGGTACGCTGACGGGCCGCGATGCCTTCACGCCCCCGTTACCCCGCCGTCGCCGCGGACCGGGCCAGCAGCGGCGCGAGGTACTCGCCGGTGAAGGATTCGGGATGGTCGGCGACCTGCTCGGGCGTCCCCTCGGCCACGATGAATCCGCCTCCCGATCCGCCCTCGGGGCCGAGATCGACGAGCCAGTCCGCGGTCTTCACGACCTCGAGGTTGTGCTCGATCACGATCACCGTGTTTCCGAGGTCGACCAGACGGTGCAGTACGTCCAGCAGCACGCGGACGTCCTCGAAGTGGAGCCCGGTGGTGGGCTCGTCGAGGATGTAGAGCGTGCTGCCGGTCTGCCGCTTGGCGAGCTCGGTCGCGAGCTTCACGCGCTGCGCCTCGCCACCCGACAGCGTCGTCGACGACTGGCCGAGGTGGATGTAGCCGAGACCGACGTCCGCGAGTGCCTGCAGCTTCTCGCGGATCTTCGGCACCGGATCGAAGAACTCGAGCGCCTCGTCCACGGTCATGTCGAGCACGTCGGCGATGTTCTTTCCCTTGTACCGCACGTCGAGCGTCTCGCGATTGTAGCGCTTCCCCTTGCAGACGTCGCACGGCACGTACACGTCGGGCAGGAAGTGCATCTCGATCTTCACCAGCCCGTCGCCGGTGCACGATTCGCAACGCCCACCCTTCACGTTGAAGGAGAAACGGCCGGGCTGATATCCGCGCATCTGCGACTCGGGAAGACTCGAGAAGAGGTCGCGGATGGGGGTGAAGACACCGGTGTACGTGGCCGGGTTCGAGCGCGGGGTACGGCCGATGGGCGACTGGTCGACGTCGATGACCTTGTCGATCAGGTCGAGGCCCTCGATCGCGGCGTGGGGCTGCGGGGCGGCGTTGGCCCGATAGAAGTGGCGAGCGAGCGCGGGGTAGAGCGTCTCGTTCACGAGCGTCGACTTCCCCGACCCGGAGACCCCGGTGACGCAGGTGAAGACGCCCAGCGGGAAGCTCACGTCGAGCGAGCGGAGGTTGTTACCGCGGGCTCCCCGCACCCGGAGCAGCTTCTCGGGATCGGGAGCTCGGCGCTCGGCGGGAATCTCGATCTCCCGGTCGCCCCGGAGGTAGGCCCCCGTCAGTGACGACGGCGTGGCGAGGATCGCGTCGATCTCGCCCTCCGCGACGACGTCGCCCCCGTGCCGTCCAGCGCCCGGTCCCAGATCCACGATCCAGTCCGCCGCCCGGATCGTGTCCTCGTCGTGCTCCACCACCAGGACGGTGTTGCCGAGGTCCCGCAGGGATCGGAGCGTCCCCAGCAGGCGGTCGTTGTCCCGCTGGTGGAGGCCGATCGAGGGCTCGTCGAGGATGTAGAGCACGCCCACGAGGCGGCTCCCGATCTGCGTCGCGAGCCGGATCCGCTGGGCCTCGCCCCCCGAGAGCGTGCCGGCGGAGCGTCCCAGCGTGAGGTAGCCCAGGCCCACGTCCGTCAGGAAGCGCAGGCGCTCCCGCACCTCCTTCAGGATCGGACCGGCGATCTCCTCGGGGAGGTCCGGCGCGCCCGGCTCCAGCTCACCGAAGAACGCGCGGGCCTCGGAGATCGGGAGGTCCACGGCGTCGCCGAGGTTCCGCCCGCCGACCGTCACACCGAGCGCCACCGGACGCAGCCGCGAGCCGCCGCACTCGTGACACGGAAGCGTCGACATGTAGTCCTCGAGCTGTTTCCGCACGTTGTCCGACGAGGTCTCCTCGTACCGACGCTCGACCGACGCCACCACGCCCTCCCAGTGGTCCTCGTAGTAGCCGCCCGCCTTCTTGCCACCGGACTTGGCCCCGGACTTGTAGGGAAAGCGGATCTTCATCTGACCGGACCCACCGAGGATCGCGTCGCGCGTCACGTCGTCGAGGTCGGCCCACGGGGTGTCCGGGTCGAACTCGTAGGCCTCGGCGAGCCCCGGAATGACCGAACGCGCCAGATGCCCGCCCGGCGCGCCCCACGGGAGGATCACGCCCTCCATGATCGTCAGTGATCCGTCACCGAGCAGAAGCTGCGGATTGACCTCCTTCCGCGTGCCGAGTCCGTCGCACACGGGGCAGGCGCCGTAGGGTGAGTTGAAGGAGAATTGCCGTGGCTCGAGCTCGGTCATCGAGGTGCCGCAGTTCGCGCACGCGTACTGCTCGCTGAAGAGGTGCGACGTCGGCTCGGCGTCCCGGTCCTTCCCGTAGCGCAGGATCTCGAGGGTCCCCTGCCCCGTACGGAGCGCGGTCTCGACGGAGTCCGCGAGTCGCTGCCGATCGTCGGGGGCGACCTTGAGGCGGTCCACGACCACCGCCACATCGTGATTCTCGTAGCGGTTGAGCGTGGGCGGATCGGTCAGGTCGTAGGTCTCGCCGTTCACGCGGACACGGACGAAGCCGTCCTTCCGGGCGCGCTCGAAGACCTCGCGGAACTCCCCCTTCCGCCCGCGCACCATCGGCGCGAGGACCTGCAGTCGCGTGCCCTCGTCCCACGCGAGGATCCGGTCGACGATCTGGGACGCCGTCTGCCGGAGCACGGGGTCGCCGCACTCGGGACAGTGCGGGATCCCCACCCGTGCCCAGAGCAGCCGCAGGTAGTCGTACACCTCCGTGACGGTGCCCACCGTCGACCGCGGGTTCTTCGAGACGGTCTTCTGCTCGATCGAGATCGCGGGCGACAGACCCTCGATCGCGTCCACGTCCGGCTTCTCCATCAGCCCGAGGAACTGCCGGGCGTAGGCCGACAGCGACTCGACGTAACGACGCTGGCCCTCGGCGTAGATCGTGTCGAACGCCAGCGAACTCTTCCCCGACCCGGAGAGACCAGTCACCACGGTGAGACGACCCCGTGGGATGCGGACGTCCACGTCCCGGAGATTGTGCTCCCGGGCGCCGCGCACGACGAGGTGCTCGGCCTTCATGCCGACGCTCCCGGCGCTGCGGAACGGAGGTGCTGTCGGGGATGCGTCACCGCGCGAGAAGTCGCTCGATCCGCTCGTCCATCGGCGGGTGCGTCGAGAAGAGCTTCGAAACGCCGCCGCGGCCGCTGAAGGGATTGGCGATCGCCAGATGCGCACCCGCCGGATTGACCTCCATGGGGATCTGCTTCGCGGTCGAGTCGAGTCGCCGGAGCGCGCTGGCGAGACCCTGCGGCGAGCCGACGATCTCCGCGGCCGTCCGGTCGGCCTGGAACTCGTTCTGGCGCGAGATGGCCATCTGGACGAGCACGGCGGCGAGCGGCGCGACGATGCTCATGGCGAGGATCGCGATCGGGTTGCGGTCGCCGTCGCGGCCACCCGCGAAAATCGCACCCCAGCGGGCCACCGTCGCGAGCATGGTGATGGCGCCCGCCATCGTCGCCGCGACCGTCCCGACCAGCATGTGGCGATGCTTGATGTGCGCGAGCTCGTGCGCCGTGACGCCCTCGAGTTCGTCGCGGTCGAGCGACTGGAGAATGCCCTGCGTGAAGCAGACCACGCCGTGCTCCGGATTGCGGCCGGTGGCGAAGGCGTTGGGCTGCTGCTTGGGCGCGATCGCGACCGTCGGCATCGGGAGCTGGGCGCGACGCGCGAGGCGCTCGACCATCTCGTAGAGCTCGGGCGCATCGGACCGCTCGATGACCCGGGCGCCGTACATCTTCAGCACGACGCGGTCGCTGAACCAGTAGGAGCCCACGTTCATGACGAGGGCGATCCCGAAGAAGATCATCGCGCCGGTGGACCCGCCGAAGTAGCCGCCGGCCGCCACCAGGAGCACGGTGAGCCCCGTCATCAGGGCGAAGACCTTGAACATCTGCATATCGACACCTGCGCACGTGCGCCGGGGAGGGGTCATGAGGGCGACCGACGACGAAGCGTCCGCCCTCGGGCATACGCGTGTCGGTCGGGACCCTTCTACACGCGGCGACCCGGGTGGATCCGGCTCAGTAGCCCCACTCCCGCACGAGCGCGAACCCGAAGACGTACGCGGACCCGGCACCCAGTTCGGCGAGCCCCACGCTCGCGACGCGCAGGAACCGGTCCTCGAAGAAGGCCTCGATGTGGAACTGCTCGGAGGACTGCCACTCGAGGCGAGCGCCGCCCACCGGCTGCGTGCCGAGGTCGGCCGCGCGGAACACCACCGCGCCGAAGATGTCGCCCCCCGCGAAGTAGCGACCCACCTCGACCTGCGTGGAGCCGAAGGCGGACCCCGACCCGACCCCCAGGTCCGTGCCTCCGGTGATCGCCAGGTAGTCGATCGCGTCGGTCTGCTGCGCCGCGAGGGCGCCGAGTCGCGAGAATATGGTGCCGGCCGCCAGCGAGAAGACCGTGTTCCCGACCGTTCCGAGTGCCTGATTGCTCGAGCCCCCGAGGCTCGTGATGATGCCGGAGGACGGCTGGCCCGTGAGGAGGTAGCTGTAGATGTCGGACTCCGAGAGCGACTCCTCGTCGGCCGAGAAGGTGACGCTCGGCTGCAGCAGCGTGCCGGCGTAGTTGGCGGTCACCGTCAGGTCGCCGAACTCCTGACGGCGCACGCGGGTGGACGCGGTGATGTCGAGCTCGGGGTTGATTCCGGCGTTCCCCAGGAATCCGACCGTCCCGCTCTGGACCTGGAAGGTTCGACCTGCGGCCGTGTACGTTCCACGCCGTGCGGTCAGCTCTCCGTCGAGCGCGAGGTCGCGGGCCTGCCGGTTGAACACCATGGTCACGTCGCCGACCATCTCCACGCGGAGATTGTCCCCGCTGAGCCAGGTGTCGGAGTCGATCGAGATGGCGATGTCGGTCCGAAGGCCGTTCATGAAGGGGTTGCCCTCGATCTGCAGCAGGCGGCGCTCCGTCTCGGTCCCGAGAAGTCCGGACGTGCGCGTGTCGGTGAGATCGACGACCTGCGAGCTCCGCAGGAACTCGTCGATGAACAGGGTGCCCTCGTCCACCCGGAGCGACCCCTCGACGTCGGGACTCCGGTACGTCTCCGTGAGCTGAACCTCGCCGGAGAAGAGGCCCTCGAGGTCGCGCCGGTCCACGCCTCGGAACTCGTCGAACACGAACCGCAGGTCGAAGGTCGGATCGTCGAGGGGCTCGAGCGTGATCGTCCCGTCGACCTGGACCGTCCCCTCCGCGCGGGCGGTCACGTTCACGTCCAGCACGTTGTCGTCGCCCAGAACGGCCGTCCCCGACACGTCGGTGTGCCGCACGCCGAGCGAGCCGACCGTCCACGCGCCGCCCTCGAGCGCGAGCGACCCGGACGTCCGCGGCTCCTCGAGCGTGCCGGCGATCTCGAATCGACCGGACACGAGGCCCTCCACGTTCTCGAGATCGCTGAGCGGCGCCACGGTCGCACGCGCCGGCAGATCGTTCGCGATCACCTCGACCAGCATCTCGCGGTCCGGGAATCGATCGGTGCCCGGCACCAGCGCGAGGTCGATCGGCACCTCGCCCTCGACATCCAGCACCACGTCACCACCGCGGTCCGCGCGGAGCTCGAGCTCCGCGACGCGGTCCGAGTAGTCGACCCGCCCCGTGAGCCCGGCTACCTCCAGCCGCCGCCATCGGAGCGAGTCGGCGGTGAGCGACGCCTCCGCCACCGGGTCCGCCGCGGTGCCGCCGATGCTCGCCACGAAGTCGACACGACCGGCCAGCTCGAGGTCGGGTCGCTGGAGCACCTGGGTGAGTCGGTCCAGATAGAGCCCCTCGACCTCGAGGTCGAAGTCCACGGGGCCGGACTGGGGCAGCCTGCCGTCCGCGCGGATCACGACGGGGTCGGCACCGAGGCGACGGAGCTCGAGGTCGTCCACGGTCAACGCGGAGTCGCCCCACGCGACCGCGGTCGGCCGCTGGAGCTCGTAGGCCAGCGAGTCGAAGCGCGCGGAAACGGCGTCGAGGCGAACCCGCTTCAGGCCGCCCTCGATCGCGTACTCCCCCTCCGCCGAGTACGCCTCCTCCGCGCCGCGGGCAAGGTCCAGCACGAAGTCCCCGGCTTCCCGCCCGAGCGTTCCCTCGAGGCGCGCCGTGGCGAACGAGCGGTTGAACACGAGCAGCGAGTCCGCGACCGCGTCCACGTCGACGGCGGCGCCCATTCCCGGAAGCCCACCGCCGCGCGCGGTCAGCGTGAGCGAGTCGACCCGATGGGGGCCGATCCGGACGTCGCGGGCCACCGCCGACCCGTCCACGTCGAACGCGTCGATCGATCCGGTCAGCGTCGCCTGTCCCGTGACGGCTCCGTCCCACTCCACCTCCTCGGGGCTCGGGAGCGTGTCGGGGTCGATGCCCGCGGCCTCGAGCGCACGCCGCTCCAGTCCGTCCCGGGGGCGGGCGACCACGCTGTCCCCGAGGAAGGTCGATCGGAGTCCGAGAAGCGACGCGGTCGAGAAGTCCGCGCGGATCGTGCCCGACCGGAGGGAGTCGGCCAGCGCGAGGGTGCCGTCCGCGCGCACGTCGAAGCCGCCCAGTCGACCGCGCAGGCTGTCGATCGCCAGCTGCCCCGAGGCGACGCGGGCGCCCACGACCAGCGAATCCACCGGCAGTCCGGAGACACGCGACGCCTCGAAACGACCCGACATCTCGATGTCGGATTCCGCCAGCGACCCGCCGCCGCCCGCGAGGGAGAAGTCGCCCGTGATGCTGGTCTGCTCGCCGAGGGCCGTGAAGACGGTGCCCGACAGGCCGCGGGCCGTCCCGGAAACCGCGTAGCTCGACGTCGGGTCTCGCGGGTCGAGGTCGACGTCCACCGAGAGCTCGCCGACGCCGTCGCCGAGGTCGGCCGAGATCCGGAGCGCGTTCGTGTCGCCGGTCAGGCGCACCGAGCCGGAAACCGCCCCGTCGATCGGCAGGTCCCGCGCGACTCCGGCCGAGTCGGCGGGGAGCCGGATGATGTCGAGCGCCAGGGGCGAAAGGTCGGCCGAGAGGTCGAGCCCGAACACGTCGCCGCGCTGGCGGACGATGCCGTCGATCAGCACGCGCGACGAGGTGGGCGCGACCGACCCACCCATGTGCCGCGCCTCTCCCGACACGCGCAGCCCGGACCCGAGGCTCCCGAACAGTTCGGCGCGCACCGAGCCCGGCCCGTCGATCGGTACCGGGAGCCCGGCCGATCGGCGGAGGGAGGCCCACTCGAAGGGGCCGAGCACGGCGCTGAACCCGTCGAATCCGATCGCCTCCCCACCGAGGCCCGTGACGGCGCCGACTCCCCGGAACGGCACGGGCTCGCCCAGCGGCGTGGTCCACGTGACCTCGGAGTCGAGTTCGAGGCGCGACAGGGCACCCGACGCTGCGACGCGACCTCCGATGCGCCCGTCGGGTTCGATTCCTTCGGGGAGCCACGCCTGCAGCGACCGCAGCGGGAGTCCCGCCGTGCGGACCTGGACGTCCCGGAGCCGAAGCGAGCCTCCGGACATCGTCACGGTGCCTCCGCCGCGCAGCTCGGCCCCGTCCCAGAGGAGATCCGCGCCCTCGAGCGTCCACTCGCTCCCTCCGTCGCGGATCCGTCCCTCGAGGTGCGTCGACCCGGTGACCGGGGGTAGCCGGTCCGACACCCACCCGAGGTCCCGCGTGTCCAGATCCCGCAGGTCGAGATCGAGATCGAGGACGCTGTCGGTCTCCGGATTCAGGGATACGCGAACGGGGCCTCGCGCGCGCACTTCCGCCATGAGCAGGTCCTCCACGTCGACGCTCACGCCGTCGTTGGCGATTCGGACGTCGGCCGACAATCGGTCCAGGAACAGGGGTTCGCGCAGCATGTCGAGCCGGGCCGAAGCGCGCGCCACACGGACGTCGGTGGGCGCGCCGGGGCCGCCGATCCGCACACGGGGCACGAGCGCCTCCTCGATCTCCAGGTCGAGCGCGAGCAGGTCGGCCTCCGGCGGGCCGTCTCCGGGGTCCGAGGCGTCGCTCGCCGCCGCCGGATCCACGCGCACGACCCCGCCCTCGTCGAGGCGGGTCGGAACGCGGAGTCGGAACGCGACATCGAAGAGCTCCACCCGGTCGAGCGAGAAGCCGGAGAAGACGCTCCTGCCCGGCGCGTCCTGCTCGTCGCCCACCACAGCCGCGGTATCCGAAGCCGCGACGCCGACGAACCGCTGGAGCGTGGACGGTGTGGCGGGCGAAGTCTGCGAGTACAGGAACCGTCCGCTCCAGACGCGGACGTCCGTCACGCCGAGCCGGCCGTCGAGAAGCGCGCCGATGCTGTAGGACGCCTCCAGCGAGTCGGCCACGAAGAGGGTATCGCCCTCGGGCGCGAGGAGCCGGACGTCGAGCAGGCGGGCGCCCCGGAGCAGGCTCGCGGAGCGGATCTCCCCGACCTCGACGGTGCCGGCGACCGCGCCACGCACCCGGTCGAGGCCCCACTGCAGTACGACCCGGTTCCCGGCCGCCGTCTCGAGCAGGAAGTACCCGAGGAGAAGGAACCCGACGCCGATGACCGCGAGCCACTTCAGGGTGGTCCGACCGAGTCGGCGCTCGGACGCCTTCGGATCGCCGCCGGCCTGGATGCCCTCGGCGGGCTCCGCGCCGGGTGCGTCGCCGGCGGCGGCGTTCACCTCCCCGTCGCGCGGCTCCTCGGCCATCAGAACGCCTGACCGATCGAGATGTGCAGCTGGAGCCTCCCGAGGAAGCTCGAATCGCCCCCGAAGGCCACGCGCGGGTCCTGGAACAGCAGGTCGGAGGTACGCACCCAGTCGATGGGCGCCACCACACCGTTGCTGCCGCGGACCTCGATGCGATCGGAGAGGTCGTCGATACCGGGCTCGAACGGACGCAGCCCGCTCGAGATCACCTGCAGCGACCGCGCCCGGTCGGGGCGGAGCCCGAGGTCCACCCGGATCGGGCCTACCGGGCTGAAGTACCGGAACCCGACGCCGGGTGCGAAGGAGATCTCGGACAGATCGACCGACTCGTCGGGTCCCCAGACCTGGCCCGCGTCGAGGAAGGTGACCACCTGAAAGCGATCCCCGTCGAAGGGGATCCGAAGTTCCACGTTCGCCTCCAGCAGGCGATCTCCCCCGGTCGGACGTGCGATGAACCGGTCCTCGGCCAGATCGCTCGCGTCACAGACCGAGTCGAATACCTGCTGGGGCGTGCAGACCGCGGGAAGTTCGTCGCGCGTCTCGATCAGTCGTTCGGCGCGCACGGAGAGGACCTGTGGACCCAGCCGATTCTCGGCGTAGCCCCGGACCGAGCTCGCGCCCCCCGAGTAGAGCCGCTTCTCGGGGTGGATGATCCCGACGCGGTCCTCCCCCTCGACCAGGCGGAAGAACTCGCCCTCGCTCACGATCCCCCCGGCGGCGCGAAGCGCGAGAATCCCGGTGTTCCCCAGCTCGGCGTACCCGGCCAGGGCGCCCGTCGCGCGTCGGTAGGCGAAGTCGGACGCGGTGAGGCTCGATGCCGTTTCGAGCCCGATGCTCGCCTGGTAGCCCTCGGTCGGATTCAGGACCCGGTTCACCCGCTCCAGATTGATGGTCAGGCCCAGAGGAGCGAGCCAGTTCGACGCGCGGAAGAGATCGATGTCGTCCTCGGTGCACGCGCGGAAGCTCGAGCAGAAGAAGATCTCCGCGGCCTCGAGCCGGGTGATCTGCGGCTCGTAGGAGAGCGTCGCGGTGAGGCCGCGCCCGACGTTCCTCGACAGGGCGACGTTCACACCGAGCGCCTCACGAATGAACACGTCCGGGAGGCTCTGACGCTCGATGAACGCGCTCGCGCTGAGCGAGTTGCGGGGCGAAAAGATCCACGGCTGGACCAGCTCGACCTCGATCTGCCCGTTCAGGTCGGCGAAGTCGCCGGTCCCGGTCTGAGGGCACGCGTTCTGGTTGAACTGCGGCGCCAGGATGTTCGACAGCCTGGCGCTGACCTCCAGACGCCGCGCGCCTCCGAAGAAGTTCCTGGAGGCCCATCGCGCCTCCACGTTCACGCAGTCGGAGGTACTCCACCCGACGGCCGTCCGGACGCGGTGCAGGTCCCCCTCCCCGACCCGGATCCGGATCGGCATGATGGTATCGAGTTCCTGCCCCTCCTGAATCACCGTGGCGGTCCGGACCAGGCCGAGCGAGAAGAGGTTCCGCTGCCCCTCCTCGAGGTCGCGGAGGCGGTACACGTCCCCCTCCTCGAAGGGCACCATGCGCCGGACGGCGACCTCGTCGAGGATGCGATTCCCTTCGACCGCCACCTCGCCGATCCTGACCTCCGGACCGGTGTCGAAGATGAACTCGACGGTCGCGGCGCGGGTCCCCGCGGGAATGAACTGGTCGATGAGGACCTCGGCCCACGCGTAGCCGTCGTTCCGGAGTCGCGAGATCATGAGGTCCCGCGCCGCGTCGATCTCGAGCGCGTTGGCGGGGTCGCCCACCCGGACCGGAAGCCCCTGCACCACGGTGCGCCGCCGGTCCGACGAAATCGACTCGAGGCCGACGAACCCCAGCGAGTCGATCAGCGTCGGTTCCCCCTCGACGATCGAGAACGTCACCGAAACGCCCTCCTCCGACGCGATCAGCGCGGTGTCGGCCTCCGCGCCGCGATAGCCCCGCTCCGCGTAGAACCGCTCGAGACGGACCGCGTCCCAGCCGAGCTGGCTCGGGATGAGGTACTGGCGGTCGATGAAGGTCTCCCACCCGACCAGACACAGCGGCGTGAAGGCCCAGAAGCGGCAGCTCGTGTCCCGATTCATGATCGCCCGGGAGAGCGAGTCGTCGGGAAAGACGCGATTGCCCTCGAAGCTCAGGCTCAGCAGCTCGGGCCGGTTGGACTGCGCAGAGGCCGGCGAGGCGAGGGCGGCACTACCGACGAGCAGGAGAAGGAGCACCGCGAGGGCGGCTGGACTCGCCCGCCACCCGACCGCGGCACCGGGCAACCGGACGACACGCGTCACGGCGGACCGCTCCCGATCCGTGGCGCGGCTACCGGCGAGGTGACCTCGGCCGCGGGTGATCCGTCCCCGACCGAGCCCGGGCCGGCGGGTGGCCGGATGGACACCCCGTCCCGTCCCAGCAGCGTGCGAGTCAGCCAGAACGTGACCGCCCCCACCGCCACCCCGACGCCCACGGCGACGACCGCCGCCCGCGCGTCCTCCTCGGGCGTGGTGTCGCGCGGTCGCCAGTCGGTACTCACGCCGTTCCCCCGAGCGCCTCGAGCGTGAGCTCGGCCGCCTCGAGCGGAAGCTGGTCCTTCGGTCGTCGCGGGAAGACGTGGAGGCTGGTCGGGCGGAAGGCGTCGTCGCCACGGTCGTAGTGGTGATGGGCGACCTCGATCGTCGACGCGTCCACCCGCAGCACGTTGAAGGAGCACCGCAGCTTCTCACGCGCCCGCCCCCGCGACGAGCTCGTCGTGCCGGACTGCACGATCACCACCGGGTGACGCTCGTCGTCGCGTGGAAGCACGTCGAGAGAGTTTCCGATGTAGGCGCGGTGCAGGTGCCCCCCGAGGACCACGTCCACGCCCATCCGCTCGAACGCGGCGACGTGGCGGCGCGCGTTCGGCATCGGCGCTCCCCCGGCGTAGTCCGGCGGGGGCGCGAGCGGGTGATGGGCGACCACGACCCGGAGGTCGGATTCGGGCCCCTCGGCGAAGGCGTGCCGCGCGAACTCGATCTGCCGTGGCGACAGACGTCCGTTCACGATCGCCGTTCGCGGCGCGGCCGTGTTCAACGAGACGAGCGTGCAGCCGGTGATGCGGGTGACGGTGTCGAGATCGTCCGAGATGAAGGCGCGGTAGTTCCGGAACGGCGTCAGGAGCCGCTCGAAGACGCGATAGAGCGGCACGTCGTGGTTGCCCGGCGTGACGACGACCGGGACGTCCGGGAGTCGGTCCAGAAACCCGGCCGCGTCTCGATACTCGCGAACCTTGGCGCGTTGCGTGAAGTCGCCCGACACCACGATCGCATGGGCGTCGGCCTCGGCCGCCGCACGCACGAACGCCTCCGCCGCACGCGGATCGTGAGGCTTCCCGAAGTGGACGTCGGAGGCGTGCACGAGCGTGATCATCCGCGGGCGCCGACCTCCTGTTTCGAAGCGCCGTCCGCACGGAGCCGGGCGGCCCACGTCACACCCACCGCGATCAGCGCGATACTGATCAACTGGGCGACCGTGAGCACCCCGAAGAACCGGTCGTCCTTGGCCCGGAAGAACTCGACAAGGAACCGCTCCGCCCCCGCCAGGGAAAGCCACACCATGAAGAGCCACCCGGCCTGGTGCACGTGGCGGCGGATCCGCCAGAGGAAGAGGAAGATCAGGGTGGAAAGAACGATCTCGTAGATCTGCGTCGGGTGCACCGGAATGACGGTGCCGATCGAGGTGACCGTGCCGTACGCCTCGACGAAGGCGGGATCGACCGCGATCCCGAATCCCTCGAGGTTCGCGACCGTCGTCGGCGGCATACCGTTCGGGAAGGTCATCCCCACCCACGAGCCGGTCGGGCGCCCGTAGTCGTCCCCGACGAGCAGGCAGCCGCCTCGCCCCACGGCGTACCCGATCGCGAGCGCGGGCGCCACGTAGTCGGCGACCTTGCCGAGTGGGACGGGCGAACGCATGGCCGCCCGGACCACGAGGGCGGTCGCGAGAAGGAATCCCCCGTACCACACCATCCCGCCGCGGGAGAACACGAAGGACAAGCCGTCGGCCTGCAGTCGGTCCATGTTCAGCAGCACGTAGTACCCCTTCGCGCCGATGATCCCGCCGACGACCCCCCAGAAGACGAAGTCCCACGCCAGCTCCCCGTCGTGGCCCTCCCGTTCCAGCTCGGAGCGGATGACCATTCCGCCGACGATGAACGAGAGGAACATCATGACGCCGAACGACGTCACGTACTCGCCCCCCACCAGAGGAAACGCCTCGGGGAACCGGAAGAGGTTGGGATACATGCGTGCGCTCGCGAATCAGCGGCGGGAGGGCGTGGCGGACAGGCCCGGCACGAGATCGTCCGGGGGAGCGTCGACGAGCCCGGGAAAGGGCATCGACGAGGACGCGCTGACGTCGGCGGGTGCGATCTCGCCGAGCCGGTGCCGGAACAGGCCCGCGCGCGCGATCATGGCGCCGTTGTCCATCGAGAGGCGCGGTGACGCATGAAAGAGTCGACCGTCCGCGCCGAGCGCACTCCGCATCTCCTCGCGTAGCCGGGTGTTCGCCGCCACGCCGCCGCCGAGCAGCACCCTCCGGCACCCGGTTAGCTCGACGGCCCGCATGGTTTTCGAGGTGAGGACGTCCACCACGGCCGTCTCGAAGGCCGCGGCCACGTCCGCGCGCCGCTCCTCGAACACGCCGTCCTCGTGAACCTCGCGGATGGTGTGGAGGACCGCCGTCTTCAGGCCCGAGAACGACACGTCCCAGTACCCTGGGTCGTCCGGGCGCTGCGCCGCCGACAGCATCGGCCGCGGGAGCCGGAAGGCGGCCGGGTCGCCCTCGCGGGCGAGCTTCGATACGGCCGGGCCGCCCGGGTAGGGGAGGCCGAGCATCTTGGCCACCTTGTCGAAGGCCTCGCCGGCAGCGTCGTCGCGGGTCCGGCCCAGGAGGTGGTAGCGACCCCACTCCGGGACCCAGAGCAGCAGGGTGTGGCCGCCCGACACGAGTAGCCCCACGAAGGGAGGCTCGGCCTCGGAATCCTCGAGCACCGGCCCGAACAGGTGCGCCTCCATGTGGTGCACGGCGATCATGGGGCGGCCCAGCGCCCAGGCGGCCGCCTTCGTCCACCCGAGGCCGACCAGCAACGCGCCGATCAGTCCGGGCCCCGCGGTCGCCGCGAAGACGTCGATGTCGCTCAGTTCGACGCCGGCCTGCTCGAGCGCGGCCGCCACGACCGCGTCGATCCTCTGGAGGTGGTGGCGAGCGGCGAGCTCGGGCACGACCCCGCCGAACACCTCGTGGACGTCCTGTGAGAGAATGATGTGGCCCAGCAGGTCGTGCTCGCCGCGGAGCACGGCGGCCGACGTCTCGTCGCAGCTGGTCTCGATGCCCAGCACGAGTGTGGAGTCGCTCACCGGGCCCCCGCGTCACCGTCGGGGGGGCGGACCACGGTGACCGAGTCCGACATCTGCACGGCGCGAATCAGCTCGGGCAGACCCGCCGGCGTGGGAAGGACCCGTCGGCGCTCGCCCACGTCCAGGAGTCCGATGTCACGCGTGTCGATCTCGAAGGCAACGGTGGAGAGGTCGGCGCCCTGGAAGCGGAGCTCCGCACCGACCAGTTCGACGGGGAGTGACTCTGGCTCGACCCGGTACTGCGCCGCGCCGGGCCCCACGAGTCGAACCGGCACGGCGTCGAGCTCGCGGCGCGACGCGGCGTCGACCCGAACCGCGACCTGAACCTCGCGCGGGTCGAGGAGCGTGGATCCCAGCCCGGTCGTGTCCAGGGCGACCGCGCGGACCCGTGACGCACCGACCGACGCGAGGTCGAAAGGAAGCGTCGGAACGGAGTCGAGCGACGCGAGGATTCGTGCCGGACCGCGCGCTCGGATGACGGCCGGCGTGACCTGGATCGGCGCGACCAGCGCAACGTCCTCGGGCAGCTCTCCCTCGAGGTTCAGGTCCACCACGAGTACCGCCGAGTCCACCGGTTCGAAGCGGAGCTGGACGGACGCGGGGAGGATCTCCTCGACCACGAGACCCGACGTCCCGCCGAGGGTCACCCAGTCGCGCCGAAGCGTGACGACCGTGTCCTCGCCCGCGACGGACTCGACGGGCACCCGGACGGTCGCCCGTTCCCGCGCGAGCTGGATGATCTCGCGGGCGGGGCCGGCCACACGGACCTCGACCGTCGCAGGAAACGGGGGCTCCGCGACCGTCCACGCGAGGTCGGCTACCTGAACCCGGACGGGAACGGAGGTCAGCGACTCCTGCTGCGTACGGTCCGCGGGCGCAATCGCCCACAGGAAGACAGCCGCGACCAGCGACGCGATCTTCAGCGAGGCGTTGTGGGTGACGAACCGGGGGAGGAAGCTCACACGCGACCTCCGGTCACGCGTCGAGCAGTCTTCGAATCTGCTCCGCGTAGGTGTCGGCGTCCCACTCGGTCGCCCCGGCCAGGCGCTTGTAGATGCGGCCGTCGCGACCGATCAGGAAGGACTCCGGCAAGCCGG
The DNA here is from genome assembly GCA_028284495.1 of Longimicrobiales bacterium. Taxonomy (GTDB): domain Bacteria; phylum Gemmatimonadota; class Gemmatimonadetes; order Longimicrobiales; family Gaopeijiaceae; genus Gaopeijia. The sequence goes on from JANQRP010000007.1 coordinate 169,925, forward strand.
TCGTGTCGTACGTCTCGCAGATGGCTCCGGACGGATCCCGAAGGACGTCGAAGGTGAGTCCGAGGCGCTCGACCCACATGGAAACGTCGCCGCCGACGAACCCGCACACGCGCTGCTCGTCGAGGCCGTCCACGGACACCGCGACCACGTGGAAGTCCTCGTCGTCGATCCGCTCGTGGAGTCGCTGCATCGACGGAAGCTCCTGCAGGCACGGTGCACAGCCGGTCGCCCAGATGTTCAGGAGCACCACGTCGCCGCGGTAGTCGTCGAGCGAGACGGCCTCTCCTTCCAGCGTGGTGGCCTCGAACATCGACGCCTGTACGCCCGCGATCATGTCGACGGATTCGTCCGCCGACCACACGACGACGACGATGACCCCGAGCGCGAGCAGAGCCAGCGCATAGGGCAGACGGGACGGGCGTTTCGACTCATTTCTGGACACGGTCACCTCGGTCTGGGTCGTACGTGTCCCTGAATCTAATGTTCCTGCCGATTTCCGCCTCTACGGCCGATCTCGAGCCGCACCCGCGCGCCCCGCTCGAGTTCGGTGTCCTCGGCCGGGTCCTGGGTGACCACCCGACCCTGGTCACGTCCGAAGCGGAAGACCTCCTGGACGTCCGTTACCTCGAGGCCGAGAACCGCCAGGGTGTCCCGCGCTTCCTCCTCCAGAAGGCCGAGCACGAACGGCATGCGAACGGTTGGTGGACCGCGGCTGACGATGACCGACACCTCGCCGGGAAGCTGCAGCCGGGTACCCTCGGCCGGCTCGATATCGACGATCCGACCTCGCGCGACCGGACTGTCGACGGAATCGACGCGCACCTCGAAGCCCGTCGCGAGCAGCAGGTCGACCGCTCGATCGGCTCGCAGTCGACTCACCTCCGGAATCGGCCGACGCTCCGGGCCGAGGCTCACCACCAGCCGAACCGTGTCGCCTTCGCGAACGAGCTGCGTGGGGAGCGGCGACTGCCCGAGAACACGGCCGGAATCGACCGAGGGGTGCCGGAGCGAGCGGATCTCGCCGCGCATCAGGCCGGCGTCGGCCAGCATCGCGGAGGCATCCTCCACGGGCCGGTCCCGGAGGTCGGCGAGGGGTCGAAGATCCCGGGGGGGGCCGGGCGCGGGAAAAAGGACCAGCACGGCGAAGAGGTAGCCCACGAGCAGCCCGCCGGCCGCGATTCCGAGCGTCCGAAGGAGGCCGGCGCCCGCAAACGAGCCGGAGCGACCGGGACCGTCGCGGGCACCCGTGGAGCGGGACGCACGCCGACGGGCCTTCGAGCGCTCCTTTCGCCGCCCGGAGCCGCCCGGGCGCGCCTCGTCGTCTCCCGTCCGCTTCTCCGTCACGATTCGTCCGCCACCGTCGTCGAGTCCCGTTTCACTCGCTTCATGCGCATCGCCCACGCGCCGTCCCATCCGGGCCCACCGCCATGCCGATGCGGAAGCACCTCGAGCGCCCCGTCCGTCAGCGGGATCTCGGGGTCGTCCGGCGGCGCCGGCCGGAACTCCGGCCTCGCGGACAGGAATCGATCGACCACGCCACGATTCTCCTCCGGTTCGAGGGTGCACGTCGAGTACACGAGCAATCCGCCCGGCCGTACCGCACTCGCTGCACCGAGCAGGATCCGTGCCTGCACCTCCGCCATCCGGCCGGGGTCCTCCGGTCCCAGCCGCCACCGGGCGTCCGGATGCCGCCGGAGCGTGCCGGTCCCCGTACAGGGCGCATCCACGAGCACGACGTCCATGTCGCACGCCGGCGGCCGCTCGCCAGCCGCGCGCGCCACCCCGATCGGCAGGCCGAGCCGGGACGCGCTCTCACGGACCAGATCCAGGCGCGGTCGCGAGGGATCGGTGGCGAGAACGTATCCGGCGCGCCGAGCCATGGACAGGGCCTTTCCCCCGGGTGCGGCGCACACATCGGCGACCCGCGCACCGGCCGGAATGGCCGCGTAGCGGACCACCATGGCGGCGGCCGCGTCCTGCACGAAGGACGGGTATGCGTCGAGCGCACCGGGGACGTCGGTCGTGACCACCCGGACCGTGCCGGGCAGCGGCTCGATCTCCACCTCGAGCCCCGCCGCCCGCCACGCCGCCGCTGCGGCTTCCACGTCGCCGTCGGCGGGCACCAGGCGGAGATCCGGTACGCGGTTGTCGAGCTCGACGAGCCGCGCGACCTCGTCGAACGACCAGCGCTCGAGCCAGCGTTCGACCAGCCAGCGGGGGTGCGACCCCCGCGTGGCGAGCCAGCCCGCGGGGTCGCCGGCGGCGTCCGGCCAGTCGTCGTCGTTCGCGCCCGCCCGGTCGACCGATCGGAGGACGCCGTTCACCAGACCCGACGCGCGCCCTGCGCCGACGGCTCGAGACAGCTCGACCGTCTCCGAGATCGCCGCGTACGAAGGCACGCTCATGGCCCGGAGCTGGTGAACGCCGAGCCGGAGCACGTCGAGAACGGGCACGTCGAGCCGCTCCAGACCGCCGCGGACGTGCCGCCCGAGGAGGTGGTCCCAGCGACCTCGCAGGCGTACGGTCCCGTACGCCAGTTCACGCGCGAACGCCTGGTCGAGCGACGACAGCTCGCGTGCCGCGTCGGTGAAGGCGAGGTCCAGACGGCGACCTCGCCCGGATGCCCGCACGGCCTCGAAGGCGGCGCGGCGGGCCGCGAGACCCGGGGGCGCCGTGTCCCGAGTGATCAGTCGAGCATCCCGTGGTCCGGCGAGGAAGGCACCGCCACGCCGCGCACGGGCATCCGGCCGGCCCGCCACGCCGCACGGCCGGCCTCGACCGCGAGCCTCATCGCACGTGCCATCCGGACCGGGTCGTCGGCCCCCGCGATGGCGCTGTTCAGAAGCACCCCGTCCACCCCCTGCTCCATGGCGTAGCAGGCGTCGGAGGCGGTCCCCACACCGGCGTCCACGATGACCGGCACCGCGAGCCGACGCTTGATCTGGCGAATGAAGTGCGGGTTCACCACGCCCAGGCCCGAGCCGATCGGGCTCGCGAGGGGCATGACGGCGGCGCACCCCGCGTCCTCCAGTCGGAGCGCGGTGACGAGATCGTCGTTCGTGTAGGCCATGACCTTGAAGCCCTCGTCCGCGAGTACGCGCGCCGCCTCGATGGTGGCCTGCGGGTCGGGCAGAAGCGTTTCCTGGTCTCCGATCACCTCAAGCTTCACGAAGTCGGTGAAGCCGGTTGCCCGTCCGAGGCGCGCGTAGCGCACCGCCTCGTCCGCCGTGTAGCAGCCGGCCGTGTTCGGGAGCAGGAAGTACTCGTCCGGATCGAGGTGATGGAGGATCGCCTCGTCCCGCGTGCGGTCGAGGTCGACGCGACGAACCGACACGGTCACGCACTCGGCACCACTGGCGCGAATCGCGGCGACCATCTCCTCGTTGGATGCGTACTTGCCCGTCCCGACGAGGAGCCGCGAGCGGAATTCGCGGCCACCCACGACGAGCGGATCGGGGTCCGTACGGGGCTCCGAATCGCTCGCGGTCGCCGTCGGGGTCATCCGCCCCCCACGAAGTGCACCAGTTCGATCACGTCGCCCTCCTCGACCGTGACGTCGGCGTACTGCTCGCGCCGGAGGATGGACCGGTTGCGCTCGACCACGATCAGCTCCGGCTCGAGGTCGAGCGACACAATGAGCTCTCGCACGGATACCGCGGGGGTGATCTCGCGCTCCGTGCCGTTGAGCTGGATGCGGATGGACTGGCTCACGGGACCGTCTACCGGTCTGGATTCTCGTCTCGGTCCGGATCGGGATGCACCCGCCCGGCGACTCCGGAAAGATAACGGTGCACCGCCGCCACCGGGTCGGCGGAATCCCACACGCCTCGGATCGCCGCGACGCCGTGCGCGCCCGCGGCGAGGACCTCGCCGACCCGCTCGGGCGTGACGCCTCCGATCGCGATGACGGGCGCCCTCGCGACCCCGACGAACCGCTCCACGAGTCCTTTCCCCCCGCCGGCCCGCTCCGGGTGGGACGGTGTCGCGAACGCGTTCCCGACGAGCCACCAGTCGATCCCCGGCCCCGCGTCCGCCGCTTCGTGGGGCGCATGCGCCGACACGCCGACGAGCAGACGCGGGGCCGTGGCGGGCACGTCGGTCGGCCGCAGGCTGCGGGCGGCGAGCTGCACCGCGTCGACGGCGCCGGCGACCGCCACGTCGATCCGGTCGTTCACGACCAGCATCCCCGCGCCGTCCGGAATGCAGCCGCGAAGGTCGGAGGCGAGGCGATGGAGCGTGCGGCCGGTGGCGTGGGGCGCTCGGAGGTGGACCGCGACGTCGGGTCCCGCCCGGGCGATCCGCGCCGCCAGGTCGATGAAGTCCGGTCGCGCGACGACCCGATCGTCCGTCACCACATGCAGGCGAGGGACCGCCCGTGACGCGCCGCGCACCGCGTGGCGGACCTCGGCCCCATCGCCGTCGACGGCGCGGCCCGCGTCGCCGTCAGTCTCCGAAGCGCTCACCCGGCTCGAGGCTCCGCCCACGCAGCCACGCCGATACCTCCATCCGGCGCTTCCCCGGCGGCTGCACCTCCGCGAAGCGAACGACGCCGTGGCCGGCCCGCACGGCGAGCCCGTCGTCGCGGTCGGCGTCGGCCTCCACGACGACGCCCGGTTCGGCGACGCGCTCCTCGCCGCCGACCTCGGCGCCCACCTCCGCGCCCGACGCCTGGACGGGGGTCGGCGAGAACAGCTTCAGCGGCTGCCCGTCCAGCGTCGTCCACGCGCCCGGCACCTCGTCCATCGCACGCACATGGTCCACGATCTCGCGGGCCGGCCGAGACCAGTCGACCTTCGCGATCTCGCGCGAGACCTTCGGGGCGTACGTGGCGGCCGCATGATCCTGCTCCTCGATCTGGGGGTCGCCGAACTCGAGCAGTGACAGCCCCTGGACCATTGCGCTCGCGCCGAGTTCGGCGAGGCGTCGGGCGAGTTCCGACGAGGTGTCCGTCGGCACGATCGGCTCGGGCTCGCGCACCAGCATCGGACCCGAATCGAGGCCCTCCTCCATCCGCATCACGGTGACGCCGGTATGGGTGTCGCCGCGCGCGATCGCCCAGTGGATCGGGGCCGCGCCTCGGAGCTTCGGCAGGAGGGACGCATGGACGTTCCATGACCCGAGCGGCGGAAGTTCGAGCACGTCGGGCACGAGAATGTGGCCGTACGCCACCACCACCGACACGTCGGGATCGAGTGCCCGGATCGACGCCATGAACGCGTCACCGCGCGGCTTCTCGGGCGTGAGCACTGGAATCCCCTCCTCCTCGGCGACCTTCCGGACCGGCGTGGGCGTCGCCGTGCGCCCGCGACCGCGCGGACGATCGGGCTGCGTGACCACGCCGACCACCTCGTGGCCCTCGCCGATGAGGGCGCGCAGCGTCGGGACCGCGAAGTCGGGTGTGCCCCAGAAGAGAACCTTCATCGGGTCATCGCCTCGGCACCGGGCTCACGCGGTCGCCCCCTCGTCCTCCCGGAGCTTCTTCCAGCGCTTCAGCGCCATCCTGCGCTTGAGCGGGCTGACGCGGTCGAGGAAGAGCACCCCGTCGAGGTGATCGTACTCGTGCTGGAGCGCCCGGGCGAAGAGCTCGTCGGCCGCGATCTCGAACCACTCGCCGGCGACGTCCTGCGCGCGCACGCGGACCCGGGACGGACGCTCCACGACCTCCTCGATCCCGGGAATCGAGAGGCACCCCTCGGCAGCCTTCTCCGTGTCCGCCGAGCGCTCGACGAACTCCGGATTGATCACGACCCGGGGCCGCCGCTCCGGGTCGTTCTCCCTGCGCACGTCGACCACGAAGATCCGACGCGGGATCCCGATCTGCGGCGCCGCGAGACCGATCCCCTCGGCGGCATACATCGTCTCGAACATGTCTTCGACGAGCGCCGCGAGGTCGGCATCGAACACGTCCACCGGCTCCGCCTTCTCGCGCAGCACCGGGTCGCCCAGCAGGACGATGCGTCGAAGGGCCACGGGCCTACTCGTCGTCCGACTCGGGGGAGAGTTTCTGCGCGACGCGACCCCGGTCCACCACCACGTCCACTCCACCCGTGCGGATCGTGAGGCGACGCTCCTCCGCCTTCATGATCTTCCCGACGATGCCACCGTTCGTGATGACCTCGTCCCCCTTCGTGAGCGCCTTGATCATCTCCCGATGCTTCTGCTGCTCCTTCCGCTGCGGGCGGATGAGGAGGAACCAGAAGATCGCGATGAAGGCGCCGATCTGGAGCGCGAAGACACCGAGGCCGGGCCCGCCGGGCTGCCCCCCCGCCTGGAGGAGTGCCGTTACTGGAATCATGAAGCTGCCTGCTCGTCGTCGTGGGAAGCTGGGCTCGCCGCACGGTACCGCTCCAGCCAGTCCGAGGACCAGCCGTCGAAGTCGCCCGCGGCGATGCGAGCCCGGCACTGCTCCGCGAGTCGGAGCAGGAACCGGAGGTTGTGGATGGATACCAGGCGCTCGCCGAGACGTTCGTCCGTCGCGATGAGGTGCCGGATGTAGGCTCGATCGAACCGCTTGCACGTCGTGCAGTCGCAGCCGGGATCGATCGGGTCTCGGTCCCGCGCGTAGCGCGCGGCCCTCAAGTTGACCTGGCCCTCCGACAGCGTCCAGGCGGAGCCGCGGCGGCCGTTGCGGGTCGGCGCCACGCAGTCGAAGAGGTCGCACCCGCGGCGCACCGCCTCGACGAGGTCGTCCGGGTAGCCGACGCCCATCAGGTAACGCGGACGATCGGCCGGGAGTTCCGGATCGAGGACCTCGAGGGTGCGGTACATGTCCGGCTTCGACTCCCCGACGCTGAGGCCGCCGATCGCGAGCCCCGCCCAGTCGCCGGCGTCGAGTACGGTGCGGGCGTGCTGCCGCCGCAGGTCGTCGAAGACGTTCCCCTGGATGACCGGAAAGAGCGCCTGCTCCGGCCCCTCGACGTCGGCTGCGACGGCCTCGAACGCGACCCGGCATCGGCGGAGCCAGTCGAGCGTGCGGCGATTGGCCCGCTCGGCGGTGGCGTGGTCCGCCCCGCCCGGCGGGCATTCGTCGAACGCCATCACGACGTCCGCGCCCAGCAGGCGCTGGACGCGCATGACGGACTCGGGGGTGAAGAGATGACGGCTGCCGTCGAGGTGGCTCTGGAACTCCACGCCTTCGTCCCGGATCTCGCGGATGTCGCCGAGGCTGAACACCTGAAAGCCCCCCGAGTCGGTCAGCAGCGGCTTCGGCCAGCGCATGAAGTCGTGCAGGCCCCCGAGTTCGTGGACGAGATCCGGGCCCGGGCGAAGAAAGAGGTGGTACGTGTTGGCGAGCACCATCGACGCGCCCATCGCGTCGAGCTCGGTGGGATCGAGTCCCTTCACCGTGGCGAGCGTGCCGACGGGCATGAACGTTGGTGTGGGCACCACCCCGTGCGGCGTCTCGAGGGTTCCGGCACGCGCGGCCCCGTCGGTCGCATGGAGGGTGAAGCCGAAGCCGGTCATCGGGCGGCCCCGGGGTGGGGCTCCGAGTCTGGCCGGGGGGTGGGCGGCGGGGTGGCCCGGGCCGGTGGAATCAGCATGGCGTCGCCGTACGAGTAGAAGCGGTACCCCTCCGCCACGGCCTCGCGGTACGCCGCCATCGTGCGCTCGTACCCCGCCACCGCCGCGACCAGCATCATGAGGGTGGACCGGGGCAGATGGAAGTTGGTCAGGAGGCCGTCCACCACCCGGAGCCGCTTCGGCGGGTGCAGGAACAGATCCGTCGAGCCCGAGCCGGCACGCACCCGGCCGCCCTCGACCGCGACGCTCTCCAGGGTTCGCACGACGGTCGTGCCCACGGCCCACACGGCCCCGCCCCGGTCGCGGCACGCCGCCACCGCCGCCGCCGTCACGTCCGGCACATGGAAGACCTCGGTGTGCATCGTGTGATCGGCGGGGTCGTCGACCTCCACGGGCCGGAAGGTTCCGGCGCCGACGTGCAGCGTCACCTCGGCGCGCGCAACCCCCGCGTCCGCGAGACGCTCGAGAAGTGCGTCGGTGAAGTGGAGGCCGGCGGTGGGCGCGGCCACGCTCCCGGGCACCCGTGCATAGACCGTCTGGTAGCGCTCGCGGTCCTCCGGCTCGGCGTCCCGCGCGAGGTAGGGCGGAAGCGGGATCTCGCCCCAGCGGCGAAGGGCCTCGACGGGGTCGGTACCGGCCGGGAAACGGACGCGCCGCACCGCCTCCGCGTGCGGCTCGTCCAGGACGGTGATCTCCAGCGGGGTCGCCCCGTCCGACGCTGGCGGCGGCGCGTCGCAGCCGGTCACGTCCGGCGCGGACGCCGTGATCACGTCCCCCGCCCTCAGCTTCCGCCCGGGGCGGAGCAGCGCCGTCCAGACGGCGCCGTGCGTGGGGCCGGGTCGGCCGCCCGGCTCCTCCGCGCCGCCCCCGGGACGATCGTCCGGTGCGAGCAGGAGCGCCTCGACCTTCCCGCCGGTCGCCCGCCGGCCCCGGAGCCGGGCGGGAAGTACGCGGCTCTCGTTGACGACCAGCAGGTCGCCGGGCTCGAACCACTCGAGAAGGTCGGGGAAGTCGCGGTGGTGCAGGCGGTCCCGCCCGCGGTCCACAACCAGCAGGCGGCTCCCGTCACGACGTGTGGCCGGGTGGCGCGCGATGCGGGCCTCCGGGAGCTCATACTCGTAGTCGGAGACGCGGGACCCGTCCGGCGGAGCGCTCACTCGCCGTCGAAGAAGGTCGCCTGCCCGCCCGACAGCCCGGGGGGAGGCTTCATGCCGATCCGCTCGAAGGAGCGCGCGGTGGCAACCCGACCCCGGGGCGTACGCATCAGGAAGCCCTCCTGGATCAGGAAGGGTTCGTAAACCTCCTCGAGCGTCGCCTCGTCCTCGCCCAGCGCCACCGCCAGCGACCCGAGGCCCACGGGCCCGCCCTCGAAGATCTCGATCACCGTCCGGAGGATCCGCGAGTCCATCTCGTCGAGGCCGTACTCGTCCACGTCGAGCATCTTCAGCGCGTCCATCGCCACGCTGCGGTCGATGTGCCCGTCCGCCTTCACCTCGGCGAAGTCCCGCACGCGCCGGAGGAGCCGATTGGCCACGCGGGGCGTGCCGCGGGCGCGGATCGCGATCTCGGCCGCGCCGTCCTCGTCGATCTCCACGCCCACCACGTCGGCGGACCGCTCGACGATGTCGCGGAGCTCTTCGGGCGGATAGAAGTTCAGCCGCTGCACGATGCCGAACCGGGCCCGCATCGGCGCGGTCAGCAGCCCGAATCGGGTCGTGGCGCCGATCAGCGTGAACGGCTCGATGGCCATCGTCATCGTCTCCGCGTGGGGCCCGTCCGACAGCCGGATGTCCACCTTCCAGTCCTCCATCGCCGGGTAGAGGAACTCCTCGATGACCGGGCGAAGACGATGGATCTCGTCGATGAACAGGATGTCACCCTCGCGCTGGTTGGTCAGGATGCCGACCAGATCGGCGGGCCTCTCGAGCACGGGGCCGGACGTGCTCTTGAAGTTCACGCCCAGCTCCCGCGCCATGAGCGAGGCCAGGGTCGTCTTCCCGAGCCCGGGCGGGCCGTGGAACAGCACATGGTCGAGCGGCTCGTTGCGGCCTCGCGCCGCCTCGATCGCGATCGACAGGGCGTCCCGCACCCTGTGCTGCCCCACGAACTCGGCCAGCCGCTGCGGACGCAGGGACGACTCGACGGGTGCCTCGTCCTCGAGCGCTTCCGGCGTGGTGATTTCAATGCGATCGGCCATGCCGGAAGATGTTCGGGGTGTCTACGGGGAGCAACGGGGCGTGGTCGCCGATCAGGCGCCGCGCAGGGCCCGCCGGATCAGCTCGTCGGTCGAGTCGGGCTCGCCGTCCTGCGCCAGGGTCGCCCGCACCGCGGCGTCGGCCTTCGTGAACTCGTAGCCGAGGGCGACGAGGGCCGCTACGGCGCCCTGGACCATGTCGCCGCCCGCGCCGCGAGCCCCGCCGGTCGCGGCCAGGTCCGTCACCTTGTCGGCCAGGTCGATCACGATCCGCTCGGCGGTCTTCCTGCCGATCCCGCTGACCTGCGTGAGCGCCGTGATGTCACGCTCCGCCAGCGCCCGGGCCAGGCGCTCGGCGGTGTAGGTCGACATCATCGCGAGGGCGAGCTTCGCGCCCACGCCGCTCGCGCCCAGCAACCGCATGAACAGCGTCCGCTCGTGGGCCGCGAGGAATCCGTAGAGCGACACGTCGTCCTCGCGCACGACCTGAAGCGTGCGCATCTCGACCTCGGACCCGGCCGGCGGGAGACGGCCGAGGACGTTGGTCGGCACCTGCACCTCGTACACGATGCCCGACGCGGTGTCGATCTCGACGGTCTCGCCCGAGCGATCGAGCAGGGTCCCGCGGATCCGTGAAATCATCGAGCCGTGGTCGTGGTTTGAGAGGTCATCGTGCCCTTGTCATCGTGCCCGCGTCATCGCACGAACGTCCCCTTGAGGCAGTGGCAGAGGGCCGCCGCCACGCCGTCCGCCGCGTCGGCGGGTGTCGGGGGTGCCTTCAGGCGCAGGTGGCGCTGCACCATGAAGCCTATCTGCTCCTTGGTGGCCGAACCACGCCCGACCACGGCCTTCTTGATCTCCGCCGGGGTATACTCCGCGATCTGCAGCGCGCCCAGCGATCCCGCCAGAAGAATCACCCCGCGGGCGTGGCCGAGCGTCAGCGCACTCCGGACGTTGCGACCCTGAAACACGTCCTCGACCGCCAGCACATGCGGGTGGTACCGGTCGATCAGGTCCACGACGCCGTCGTGGACCTCGCGAATGCGATCCGTGAGGGGGTCGCCCGCGCTCGTCCGGATGACCCCGCACTCGAGCAGCCGGACGGCGCGATCCGGGGCTCGCTCGACGACCCCGAAGCCGGTCACGGCCGTGCCCGGGTCGATCCCGAGAATACGCCGGACGCCGTCGTCCTTCACCCGCACTCCCGGAACACCACGCGTGCAGACGCCGCGCGCGCGCCAGCCGGCGATGGCCGCCGCGAGCGTACGGGGGCATCACATCGCAGCGAGGGTCTCCTCGTCGATGTCGGCGTTGGAGTGGACCTTCTGGACGTCGTCCAGATCCTCGAGCGCCTCGAGGAGCTCCATCAGCTTCTCGGCGTCCTTTCCCTCGACGTGTACCTCGTTCTGCGCAACCCAGGCCAGCTCCGCGGAGGCGATGTCCACCCCCTGCTCCTTCAACCCGTGCTGCACGCTGTGGAAGTCGGTGGCGCCGGTCACCACGAGGAACTCCTCGCCCTCGTTCCGGAGCTGCTCCGCTCCGGCCATCAGCGCGGCCTCGAGCACCGCGTCCTCGGTGTAGCGCGAAGCGTCGACGTAGATCTGGCCTTTCCGGTCGAACTGCCAGGCGACGGACCCGGTCGTGCCGAGCGATCCGTTCTTCTTTCCGAGCGCGTGCCGGATCGCGGCGACGGTCCGGTTCTGATTGTCGGTCAGCGTCTCGATGAACAGGGCCACGCCGTTGGGCCCGTACCCCTCGTACGTGACCTCCTCGTAGTTCACACCCTCGAGCTCGCCCGTCCCCTTCTTGATGGCGCGCTCGATGTTGTCCTTCGGCATCTCCTCCGCGTTCGCCGTGTCGATGGCGAGCCGGAGGCGCGGGTTCATGTCGGCGTCGCCCCCGCCCTCACGCGCCGCGACGGTGATCTCGCGGATGAGCTTGGTGAAGATGGCGCCCTTCTTCTGGTCGTTCGCGGCCTTCTTCCGCTTGATCTTCGACCACTTGCTGTGCCCGGCCACGGTTCCTCCGAATCCTTTCGTCGATGCTGGGTGCGCCCGCGGCGGCGAGCGCGCCGCGGGAGGCGGAAACTAGCCGGGGGGGCGCGCCGGGATCAATCGAGGCGCGCGGTGGGCGACGCCGAGCCACGCCGATCGGAGTAGTGTTGACAATCGACACAAGTCGGTCGCATCCTGTGCTCGACGTTGTGTCGATCATCTACAGTAGTCGATCCGTATTTCCCGCTTCCCGAGGCCTCCGTGGCACGCGCCGATCTCCTGCAGGGCACGCTCGACCTCCTGATCCTCAAGGTCCTCTCGCTCGAGTCGATGCACGGCTGGGGTGTGAGCGAGCGGCTCCGCCGGATGTCCGGCGACGTGTTCGAGGTGAATCAGGGCTCGCTCTACCCGGCGCTCCAGCGTCTCAGGCGGAAGGGCCTCGTCACGGCCGAGTGGCGCCGGACCGAGGAGAACCGGCGGGCCCGCTACTACGAGCTGACCCCGGCCGGAGAGCGCGCGCTCCAGGAGGAACACGGCGCCTGGCGACGGTCGTCGCGTGCCGTGGATCAGATCCTGGACTGGGCGACATGACGGCGCGCGAATCGGCGTCGGACGAGACGAGATCGGTAGCGACCACGGGGCCAGGGGCCCGGGAGGAGCGGCGATGAGGTGGACGGGATGGGCGCGTGACGCGCTCGACACGTGGTTCCGCCGAGACGAGGTGGACCGGGATCTGGACGAGGAGATGCGGTACCACATCGATCGTGAGACGCGGGCGAACATCGAGCGGGGCATGGAGCCGGCCGAGGCGCGGCGCCGCGCCCTCGTGGAGTTCGGCGGTGTCGAGCGGACGAAGGAGCACGTCAGGAACGAAGCCGCGGGCCGGTGGCTCGCCGACCTGGTCCAGGACGCGCGATACGGAGGCCGGACCCTGGCGCGGACCCCCGGCTACACGGTCGTGGTGCTCATCACGCTCGCGCTCGGAATCGGAGCGAACACGGCGATCTTCAGCGTCGTCGACGGCGTCCTGCTCGACCCCCTGCCCTACGCGTCGGACTCCGATCTCGTGTTCCTCCGGAACCAGGTGCCGGCGGGCGACCTCGCCTTCAGCGTTCACGACATCGAGGACCTGCGCGCGCGCACCGGGACGCTCGACGAGGTCGTCGAGTACCACGGGATGACGTTCACGCTGCGGGGTCTGGGCGAGCCCGAGCTCGTCCGGACGGGGGTGGTGTCGCACAACTTCTTCGGCGTGCTCGGCCTCGAGCCGCACATCGGGCGCGACTTCGTGGACGAGGACGACGACCCGGGGGCGGAGCCCGTCCTGATGCTCGCGTACGAATACTGGGTGAGCCGCTTCGGCGAGGATCCGGGCGTCCTGGGCCGCGCGTTCGAGATGAACGGCATGATGCACACCGTCGTCGGTGTCCTGCCGCCGGTTCCGCAGTACCCCGCGGAGAACGAGGTCTACATGACGACGTCCTCCTGCCCCATTCGATCGGGCGCGGACTTCGTCGCGAATCGGCAGGCCCGCATGATGAGCGTCTTCGCGCGCGCGCAGGACGGTCGTGATCTGGAGTCGATCGGTGTCGACCTCGACCGCGTAACCGCGTCGCTCGCCACCGACTTCCCGGAGGCGTACGACACGGAGGCGGGGCAGCGCTTCGTTGCCTCGCCGCTCAAGGAGGAGCTGGTTCAGCAGGCGCGCCCCACCCTGCTCGTGCTTCTCGGGATCGCGCTCTTCGTGCTTCTGATCGCATGCGCGAACGTGGCCAACCTCGCCCTCGCGCGGATGACACGGCGCGAGCAGGAGCTCTCCGTGCGGGCGACGCTCGGGGCGGGTCGCGGGCGGATCGTCCGACAGCTCATGACCGAGAGCGTGATGCTCTCGGTCGCGGGTGGGGCGCTCGGCCTCTTCGTCGCGCTCTCCACGCACGGGATGCTGGTGAGCTGGGCCGCGCGCTACACGCGGCGTGCGCACGAAGTCTCGATCGACCTGTCGGTCCTCGGGTTCACCCTGCTGGCGTCGGTGGTGACCGGGCTGGCGTTCGGTCTGGCACCGGCGCTGCTGGCGCGGGATACCGACGCGGCCACCCGCCTCCGCGCGGCCGGGGGCGTCGATCGCCGCCGCGGCCGTCTCCAGGCCGGACTCGTGATGGCGCAGGTCTCCCTCTCGTTCGTGCTGCTCGTGGGGGCGGGACTTCTCGGCCGGAGCTTCCTCGCGGCGCGCTCGGTGGACCCCGGCTACGAGCCGGAGGGCGTGCTCGCGATGCGGGTCACGATGAACGATCGGAATACCACGCTCACCCGCACGGAGCTTCCGGCTGTCTACCTGGAGATCGAACGGCGGCTGACCGCGCACCCGGCCGTGGTGTCCGCCTCCGTCACGACCGGCCTGCCCACGCAGGGCGGCATGATGCAGTACGGAATCCGGACGGAAGCGACGGAGGCGGAGCCGCAGGCGTCGCTTCCCACGGCCGCGCTGCGCACGGCGTCGCCGAACTTCCTCTCGGCGACGGGCACCGAGCTCCGGGCCGGACGCTTCTTCACCGACGCCGACGACGCCGCGGGGGAAATCGTGGTGGTGGTCAACGAGTCGCTCGCGACCCGACTCTGGCCGGGAGAGGCGGCCGTGGGCCGACGCCTCGCCGCCTGCAGTCCGTTTGGCCAGACCTGCACGGAATACGCCCGCGTCGTCGGCGTCGTCGAGGACGTCGTCACGCGCGGCGACCAGGCGGCGCCCCTGCAGTTCTACCAGCCGTCGCTCCAGTCGGCCTTCACCGGCCAGGACTTCCTCGTCCGCGCGGCCGGCGACCCGATGGCGGTGGCCGAGGAGCTCCGCGCCATCGTGCACGAGGTCCACGCCGGCATCCCCATCTCGGCGGTCACCACCCTCGACCAGCTCTGGGGCGACGCGCTCGCGCCGCGGCGGCTCACGACGATGCTCATCGGCGTGTTCGCGCTCCTCGCGCTCGCCGTGTCCCTGGCCGGCCTGGCGGGTGTCGTCGCCTTCGGTGTCAGTCAGCGATCGCGAGAGATCGGCATCCGGATGGCGCTGGGGGCCGACCGGGCCGGGGTGCTGGCCATGGTGCTCCGGCAGGGCGTCGGGCTCGTGGCGGGCGGGCTGGCCATCGGCCTGTGCGTCGCGTGGATCGGCACCCGCTGGCTCGATGGGATGCTCTGGGGCATCGGGGCTCACGACCCCGCGACCTGGATCGGCGTCGTGGTCGCGCTGCTCGGCGTGTCGATCGCGGCGTGCTGGATTCCGGCGCGACGGGCGACACGCGTCGACCCGGCGTCGGCGTTCCGGGCGAGCTGACGGCGGACCCGGAGCGCGCCTGGGGCGCAGCGGTCAACCCGGGCGGCTCGCCTCCGGCCAGTCGTTCATCTCGACCACGCGGATATTCAGCACGGTCGCGAACAGCCCCCACGCCAGGTACGGCACCAGCAGCAGAGCAGCGAGGGGCGAGACGACGGCGAAAGCCACGATCGTCGCGACGATCGCGACGTCCATCGCGTAGAGGATCCGGAGGGCCGCAGGCGGGTCCCGCCGTCCGAAGAAGGCGGGCGACCACGCCGCGTTGAGCGCGAGCTGGACCACCCAGAGCACCGCCGCGAGGGTGACGGGAAGGACCGCGTCGTCCGACACGAACACGAGCCACATCGCCCACCCGATCATCACGTAGAGCACCGTCCACACCGGGGCGAACACCCAGTTCGGGGGCGTCCAGTCGGGCTTCGCGATCGTCGGGTACCAGTCCCGGATGGACTTCCGGGTCGCCACACTGTTGGCCGATCCGACGACGATCGGCGCCAGCACGCACGCGGCGAACACGAGTCCGGACTCCATGGGGACGGCTCCTCAGCGCACCAGGCGCGCCATGCGGGTACACCGGACGGACACCCCGCAGGGCTTCCGCACGACCTCCTCCATCGTGACGAATCCGAGTCGCTCGTAGAAGGGCACGGCGTTCCGCGACGCGTCGAGCCACACGTTCTCGATGCGGTGTTCGCGGGCCACGTTCAGGATGTGCTCCATCATCGCGCGTCCGATTCCCGCTCCCGCAGCTTCGGGCGCGACGTAGACGGAATCGATCTCGAACGTCGCCGGATCGAAGCTGACGTACCCGACCATCCGGCTCCGGACCTCGGCGATCCACACCTCGTGCCGCTCCACCTTCTCGGCGAAGCCTTCGCGGTTGAACGCACCGGCCCAGGCCTCCACCGCCGCGGAGTCGTACTCCCCGCCGGTGCCGTGCCGGATGGCGTCCACCTGCAGCCGGTGCACCGCATCGAGGTCCTGGGCCGTCGCGCGCCGGAAGTCGGGCGCGGGCCCCATGGATCGTTCGTCGGACCCGCTCATCACATCGACGGCCGCTGCTGCCCGAAGCGGAAGTCCGCCGGCGGCTCGGCACCGAGGAGGTGCTCGACGAAGTAGTTCCAGCGCCGCCGCATCATGTACGGCGTGTTCGCGAACCCGTGCCCGGCGTCCGGCAGGATGATGAGGTCGAAGTCCTTGTCGGCCTCGATGAGCGCCTGAACGACCAGGTAGGTGTTCTGCACCGGCACGTTCGCGTCCACGGCGCCGTGCGCCAGCAGGAGCTTCCCCTGGAGGTTCCCGGCAAGCAGATGGTTCGCCTGGTTGTCGTAGCTGGTCGTGCCGTCCTCGTACTCCACGAGCAGTCCCTGCCACTTCTCGCCCCAGTCGTCCTCGTACACGCGGTTGTCGTGATTCCCGGCCTGCGACACCGCCACCCTGTAGAAGTCGGGATAGCGGAGGATTCCCGCCGTCGACGCGAACCCGCCGCCCGAGTGACCCCAGATGCCGACCCGGTCGATGTCGATGAACGAATGCCGCTCGGCGAGCTGCCGGATGGTGGTCACCTGATCGGGCAGCCCGTTGTCGCCCATGTTGCCGTAGTACGTTTCGTGGAACGACTTCGACCGACCCGGCGTGCCCATCGCGTCGACCTCGACCACGATGAAGCCGAGCTCCGCCAGCGCCTGATGGTCCCGGCGGGCGGCGCTGAAGTTCCGGCTGCCCACGCTGCCGCTCTGCGGCCCCGGGTAGAGGTAGTTCACCACCGGGTACTTCCGCGTCGGATCGAGGTTCGACGGCGTGTACATGAGGCCGTGCAGGTCGGTCACGCCGTCCCGTGCCTTCGTCGTGAAGGGGATCGGCGCCTTCCAGTCCGAGTCCTCGAGCGCGCCGGCATCCGCGGTCTCGACCTCCACCAGCACCCGTCCGTCATCGGCGCTGCGCACCACGGTGGTCGGCGGCACGAGCGGCGTCGAGGAGCGGTCGGTGAAGCTCGTCCCGTCGGGTGACAGCTCGACGACGTGGTTGGCGGAATCGGGCGTGAGCAGGGTGATCTCGCCCGAGTCGATGTCCACCTTGTAGAAGTACTCGAAGTACGGGTCCCCCGGCTCGCGGCCCGCCCCCGTGAACCAGATCGTCCGGCTCTCCTCGTCCACGCGACGCACCTGGAGCACGACCCAGTCCCCCTGCGTGATCGGGCGAATCTCCTCGCCCGTGTTCAGATCGTGCAGGTAGAGGTGCCCCCAGTTCGACTTGGCCGAGTACCAGATGAACTCCTCGGCATCGTCGAGTGCGGACCAGTTCACGTAGCCGTCGCCCGACTCGAAGAAGGTCTCCTCGACCTCCTCGTGCACGTCGCGGACCGCACCGGTCTCCGGATCGGCCGCGCGCACGGTCGCCACCTTGTGATCGCGGCTCGACGACACGAACACGAGCTCCTCGGACCCGTTCCGCCAGTCCACGTCGGCGAACTCGCCCCCGCACCAAACGTGGTCGCAGACGGTGGAGCGGTGCTGGTCGACGGGCATGTCGAGCATCACGATCTCGCGGGTCGGCACGTCGATCACGGTGCGCTCCAGCCGGAAGATCACCGAGTCTTCCGGGAAGGGATACTTCCAGGACTCCAGCTCCGGGCGGCCCTCGCGGGTCCGCAGCATGTGGAAGACGCCGATGCCCCTCGAGTCGTGCCGGAAGGTCGCGAGCTTCCGCGAATCGTCCGACCACTTCACCACCGGGCGTGGGCTCCGGGTCCACCCGGCGTTGTTGGTGCCCCAGCCGAGTTCCTCGGTGCCGCCCTCGGTGAGGCGGACGTCCTCGCCGGTTCGGAGATCGCGGACCCAGAGATCCCAGTCCTGCTGGTACGCGGCCCAGTTGCCGTCCGGCGAGACGACGGAGAAGCGGGGCGCCTCGACCCTGCCCCGAAGGGCCTCGCGGGGCTGGCAGCCGAATACCTCGAGGAAACAGGCGAACATCGAGCCGTCCACCTCGAACCGCGCTTCGCCCGCTGCGAGATCGATCGTCGAGAGAGGGAGGT
Organism: Longimicrobiales bacterium; assembly: GCA_028284495.1. GTDB lineage: Bacteria > Gemmatimonadota > Gemmatimonadetes > Longimicrobiales > Gaopeijiaceae > Gaopeijia. The sequence continues at coordinate 187,987 of JANQRP010000007.1, forward strand.
CGTCCTCGCCGAAACTGCCGGCACCCGCCACCTCGAGCGCCCGGGCCATCGCCGCGGCGTCGAACGCGAGCTCCCGAGCGCCGTCGTCGGGGCGCACGACGTAGTACCCGCCGTCCAGCTCGCTCCGGTACCAGAACGTGTCCCCGTCACCGATCCAGTTGGCCGAGACGGCGCCCCCGCGAACGAGCGGCCGCACGAACTGGCCGAGGAAGCGCTCCGCCCGCTCGTACTCCGCCGCGGTCAGCGCCTCCGGCGAGTACGCCGCGGGCGAGGGGTCCTGGGCGAGCGCCGGGGCGGTGGCAGAGGCGGTCACGAGGGCGACCGTGAAGGCGACGATGGTAGCGGCGCGTAGGTGCATCGGGGGACCGGTCGGAGGTGTGCGTGGAGATCGGAACGTTAGCATCCCGCCGGGCGGCACGAAATCCGAATCGATGCGTGGCGCGATCCGGCCGATTGCCCTTCATTTCGACGTCGTCGTCACCCCGCTCCGTGACGCCCGCCGCGCTACCACCCGCCCATCGCCCACGCGCCGCATGAATCTCCGCGAGATCGGAATCCTGTACCGGCACGAGCTCCGCTCCGCCCTTCGCGAGCGCACGATCGTGGTGAACGGGATTCTCATCCCGATCTTCATGTACCCGCTGCTTCTGTGGGGCATGTTCACGGCGGTCACGTTCGTGCAGGGGCTGAACGACGGATTCGCCTCCCGCATCGTCGTCGACGGGCAGCTCCCGGCGATGCACTCGGAGCTCCGCGACTCCTTGCAGGCGCTGCCCGCCGTGGACGTGGTCGACGACGTCGACGACCCGCGGGCGGCCGTCGCCGAAGGGCGGATCGATGCGATCGTCACACTGCGGCCGACCGACGACGAGACCGCCGCACTGCCGGGCAACTTCCGCGTGGACATCGCCTACGATCGGGCCGAGACGCGCAGTGCCGACGCCCGAGCAAGGGTGGAGGCCCTCGTCTCCCGCTGGAGGTCGCGCTGGCTCGCCGACCTCGGCGACGACCTCGGGCTCGACGCCGCCGAACGAGGTGTGTTCGTGGTGGCGCGCGAGGACGTCTCGACGGCGCGGGACTTCACCAACGTGCTGCTCGGGTATCTGCTCTCCACGTTCCTGATCATGATGGTTGCGATCGGGTGCTTCCTGCCGGCCATCGACACGACGGCCGGAGAGCGGGAGCGCTCCACCTGGGAAACGCTGATGACGGTGGGAGCGAACCGGGGATCGGTCGTGCTCGCGAAATACCTCTACGTCGCGACGCTCGGCATCGTGGCCGGCGCGCTGAACGTGATCGCCCTCATGGTCTCGATCGGCGCGGTGCTCGGACCCCTGCTCGGTGAGAGCGGCGCCTCCCTCGACGTGGCGCTCACACCCCGGGCCGCACTCGTGATGATCGGCGGCGCCGTGCTTCTGGCGATGACCTTCGGCGCGGCAATGATGGTGTTCGCGAGCTTCGCGCGGTCGTTCAAGGACGGTCAGGCCATGGTCACGCCGGTGATCTGGCTGGCCGTGCTGCCGATCCTCGTTGGCGGCGAGCCGAGCGACGTGAACCTGAGCACCAGCTCGGCCACCGTCCCGATCCTCAACATCTCGCTCATGATTCGCGACGCGATTCGGGGCTTCTTCGTCTGGGACGCGATCGCGGTCACGCTCGTCGTCTCGCTCGGCCTCGTCGCCGTACTGCTCTTCCTGGCGCGCCGCGTGCTCTCGTTCGAGGAATTCCTCACCGGATCCTTCGACGGCTCCTTCTGGCGCTTCGCCAAGCAGCGCCTGTTCGCTCGTCGCTCCCTCTCCGACCCTCGCCCGACCGCCCGATGACGACGCCCCTGCACACGCCGGCCGTCCTGGTCGACGATCTCCGCAAGTCCTTCTTCGAGGAGGAGCGCGGCGAGGTTCCGGCGGTGGACGGGATCTCCTTCGAAGCGCGTCCCGGCGAGGTCTTCGGCCTGCTCGGGGCGAACGGCGCCGGCAAGACCACGACGCTGCGCATGCTTTCCACGGTGCTCAGGCCGACCTCCGGGTCCGCAACCGTCATGGGTCACGACGTGGTGACCGAGAGCGAGAAGGTCCGGCAGAGCCTCGGCTTCTACTCCGCGTCCACCGCGCTCTATCCACGCCTGACGGCGCGGGAGACGCTCGAGTTCTTCGCCCGCATCAACGGATATCCGCCCAGCCGGGTTCCGGCGCGCGTGGACGAACTGGTTGATCGCTTCGGCATCCGTGAGTACGAGCACGGTCGCGTCGAGAAGCTCTCGAGCGGCATGAAGCAGAAGGTGTCGATCGCGCGCACGATCGCCCACGACCCGCCGGTGCTCATCTTCGACGAACCCACGGTCGGCCTCGACGTCATGAACGCGATCGAGATGGTGAAGGTGATCTCGGAGCTGAAAGCCGACGGGAAGGCCGTGCTCTACTCGAGCCACATCATGAGCGAGGTCGAGAAGCTCTGCGACCGGATCGGGATCCTCCACCGGGGCCGCCTCCTCGCGCTGGGCACGCTCGACGAACTCCGCGAAGCCACCGGCGAGCACTACCTCGAGGACATCTTCGTGCGGTTCGTGACGGACGAGTCCGGCGCGGCGGGCGCGCTCCCGGGAGCCTTCGGCGAGCTGGAGTCCGACGCTTCATGATCGGACCCCTGCTCCGCAACGAGCTGCGGATGCTCCTGCGCGACACCCGCACGATCCTGATCGCGGTGGTCGCGCCGGTGGTGCTCGTCCCCGGCTACATCCTCCTCACCGGCGCGGTCGACGACCGCGAATCGGCACGGCTGGATTCGGCCACCTACACATGGGCCCTCGTCGGGGACGAGATCGCCTGGGGGGAGCGGACGGTCGAGGCGGCCCTCGCGCTCCCGGCCGATTCCGGCGAGGCCGAGACCATCTTCGAGCGCACCGCCGTCATGGCCGAGCTCGACCCGGAGGCGGTCGAGAGGCGAACCGAACTGGCGGACTCGCTCCTCGAGGCGGGAGAGATCCAGGTGGTGGTGGTGGCCCGGCAGGCCCGCGCGGAGGACTCTCTCGACGTCGCGACACCGGTCCTCTCGCTGCGATATCGATCCGGGAGCGACCTGTCCCGGTCCGCACGCGGCCGGCTCGAGAATCGGCTCGAGCGGTACCGCGAGACGGTCCGCGACGCCCTCTACGCCTCGGCCGGCTTCCCGGTGGACCGATCCGACGTGGCGGTCGTGGTCGACGACAACGTGGCGACCGCCGCGAAGGAAGGAGGTCGGTTCCTCGCGCGCTTCCTGCTGCCGCTCGTGGTGATGCTCATGCTCGCCGGCGGATCGATCATCGCCGCCGACACGATCAGCGGCGAGAAGGAACGCGGCACGCTCGAGACCCTCCTCACGAGCGCCGCCGGCCGCTCGGAGATCGTTCGCGCGAAGCTGCTGGCGATCATCGTGGTCGGGCTCGCGGTGGTGGTGGTCAACGTCGCGAACCTGGGCCTCTACCTGACGATCGGAATCCTCGAGGTACCGGAGGGACTCGCGCTCGACCTCTCGTTCGGGCAGCTCGGGCTCCTCGTGCTGATCTTCGTGCCGCTCGCCGGGCTCGTTGCGGCGGCGCTGCTCCTCATCAGCGGATTCGCGAAGTCCTACCGAGAGTACCAGCTCTACCAGCCCGTGCTGTTCCTCGCCTTTCTGCTCCCCTCGCTCGCCGCCCTGCTGCCGGGGCTGGAGCTTCAGAGCGTGGTCGTCCTCGTGCCGATCGCCGGCCTCTCGGTCGCGACCGGGGCCGTGCTCGCGGGCGGGTGGAGCCTTCCGTGGGGACTCGCCGCCATCGCGTCGACCAGCATCGCCGCGCTCCTCCTGCTCCGCTGGGTGGAGATCGTCCTCTCGAACGAACGGCTCATCACGAGCGCGTCCTGGGACGAAGCCGACTTCCGTGGTGGCGCAGCCCTCTTCCCCCGTCATGTCCTCACCTGGTTCCTGACGCTCTGGGTGCTCTTCTTCCTCGTCAGCCTGTGGTTCGGAGATGCGCTGGGCGTGCGGGGCCAGATCGTGGTCAATCTGGTCGGGGTCTTCCTCGGAGGATCCGCCTGGCTGGTACATCGCTACCGGCTCGACCCGGTCGAGGTGCTGAGCCTCCGCGCTCCCGGGTGGACCTCGTGGCCCGCGGTGCTGGTCGGAGCGCCAAGCTTCCTCGTGCTGGGCATCGGCGTCGCGCAGCTCGTCAACACCTACCTCTTCCCCGTCCCTCAGTCCCTGCTCGAAGCCTTCTCCGAGGGACTCACGCTGAACCTCGGCGTGCTGCAGCTCCTGTTCTTCCTCGCGCTGATGCCCGGCGTCCTGGAGGAGATCGCGTTCCGGGGCGTCCTGCTGCATGGCCTCCGCAGGCGGCTCGCGTCGCCGTGGATCGCGGCGATCGCGTGCGGAGCGGTGTTCGGGCTCTTCCATGTGAGCCTGTTCCGGATCGTGCCGACCGGACTTCTGGGGATCATGCTCGCGCTCGTCGTTCTCCGCACACGGTCGATCTACCCGGCGATGCTCTGGCACTTCCTCAACAACGCGCTCGCCCTCGTTCCCGCCGAACTGGAGTGGATAGAGGCCGACGTGGTGATCCCGGCGTGGGGCTACGCCGTCGCCGCTGCGGGCCTCGTCACGTCGTTCCTCCTGCTCCGCCCCGCACAACGCTGAGAAGGTCTCACCTGTCGAACGGGCGCCTGCGTGCATGTCGGGCCCGGTTGCGCCCGGAGGTGTCCGACGGTTTCTTGGCGCATTCGCACGTCGCCGATGGGATGGGGAGAGGAGCGTACATGAGGGTCCGAGTCCAACGCGCGCTCATGACGGCCGTGGCGGTGCTGCTGGCCGCATCGATTCCGGCGCAGGGGGCCGCGCAGGCGCCCGAGCCGGACGTCTCCGGGATCTTCGACGAAGAGCCCTCTCCGCCGCTCCGATTCTGGGCCACCTACGGGGTCGGCACGGGGTTCGTCAGCGACGGAGGTGATCCGCAGGATGCCGCGCACCTCGCTCGCTTGACGATCGAGCGGGGCGCGAACTCCCTCATCGTGCACTTCGCGCGCATCGGTCAGGCCTTCGGACCCGCGTCCGACGAGGTCCACGAGTTCGGAGCCCTCTATGGTCGCGCGCTCAATCGCGGGTTTTTCAAGGTGCAGGGCGCCATCGGGCTCGCGCGGCTGGCCGGGTTCGAGTGCCTGGACGTGGAGGATCCGGACGATTGCGACGGAACCGGGACCTTCGGATTCCCGGCATCCCTCGAGTTCACGCTGCGACCGGTGCCCTTCCTGGGCGTCGGCGCGCACGCCTTCGTCACGGTGTCGCCGGACGGCGCATGGGGCGGCGTGGGACTCGTGGGACACATCGGCCTCCTCCGCTGATCCTCCGGCCGTGAAGTTCGGGGCGTGAGGATCGGGATCGATCTTCGCGTCCTCGACGGACCGTCGGGCCAGCAGCGGTATCTCCGCATGCTGGGGCTCCACCTCGCCGGGCGGGGCCACGAAAGCCATCTCCTCGTGACCCGTCACGCGCCGTCGGGTGCCGCGCGCGGGGCCGTCGAGGGCGCGGCCGTCCACGACCTCGCGGAGCGCTCCCCCGCGGAGCTGAGGGCGCACGTGCGGGATCTCCAACTCGACGTCCTGCTCCTCAACCCCGAGCGCTCCGACGCCTACCACGGGATCCGCGCCAACCTGCTGCGCGCGGGCTACGGCACCGATCAGTATCGGCAGAAGCTGCGGTCCTTCCGGAATCCCGTCGAACGGGGAGTGCGCGCCGCACTGCGCGCGCTGCCCCCGGTGTCGGGGAAGCGGGTCCGCGAGCGCGGCTTCTACGAGCCGGCGGGGGCCGGTCCGAGGCCCGACGTGATCGCCGTATCGGAGTACATGCGAGGCGAGATCCTCGACACCTACGCCGTGGATCCCGACCACGTGCACGTGGTTCCGAACGGCGTGGACGTCGATCGGTTCTCGCCGACCCGCCGCGCCGAGGCCCGTCCGGAGGCGCGCCGCGACTTCGCCGTCCCGGAGAACGCGCTGTGCGTTCTCATGGTGGCGCACAACTACCGCCTCAAGGGAGTGCACTCCGGCATGCGGCAGGTGGCGCGCCTGAGAAAGGCCGGGATCGAGGCGCACCTGCTCGTCGCGGGCCGTGGCACGGGTGCGGTTCAGCGCCGGCGGGCGCGCAGATGGGCGGCGTCGCTGTCCGTCGCGGACGCGGTGCACCTGCCGGGGGCCGTCCACCCCGTCCTGCGGGCCTACGCGGCCGCGGACATCTTCCTCCACCCCTCGTGGCACGATGCCTTCGGCTTCGTGGTGCTGGAGGCGATGGCGTGCGGCCTGCCCGTCGTGACCACGCCGTTCACGGGGGCCGCCATGGTCATCGAGGACGGCGTCTCCGGCCGCGTGGTCGATCCCTCCGACGCCGGCATGATCCACCGGTACCTGCACGACCTGACCGATCCCGACGCCCGTCGGCACATGGGCGACTCCGCCCGCGACGTGGCCGAGACGCACGACGAAGCCGAGAACTTCCGCGCGGTCGAACGCGTTTGCCGGATCGCCGCGGGCCGGGGTGAGGGCCCGGTCCGCTGACGCCCCGCTACTCCCCCTGCCCGAGCGAGTAGCCGCGCTCCCCGTCGAAGGTGTAGAGGTGCTCCGTCTTGATGACGTCCACCTTCACGAAGTGCAGCGCATCGAGCAGGTCGAGGACGTCGTCGAACGTCGCCTCCTCCGTATCCAGGGGGACGAAGCGGCAGCGCCAGTGGTCGGTGTGGAACGTCTCGGGCAAGCCGTCCGGGTAGACCTTCACGCCGCGGTTCGTGATCATCTTGAGCTTCCAGTCGGAGGCGGCGGCCGCGGCCTCGAGCATGCCTCCGATGACGTCGGCGTTCCGCCCACGGTCGTTCCAGTCCACGAAGACGTCGATCCCGACCAGCTTCTTCTCCTTCCTGGGCACGGGGCGCGGCTCGATCCGGATGCCGCCCGTGGACCCGCCGTTCCTTCCGTACGCCGCCTTGGGGAGCGTCGCGGGAGCGTCCCCTAGGCGGTCGATCACCGCATCGGTGAAGCCCGCGGTCCCGGCCCGCTCCTTCGAGTGGCCGGAGTCGCCGAAGATGTCGCCCGTGTGGATCCCGTCCTCCAGCGTCTTCAGCCACGCGTTCGCGATCTTCGTCGCGTGGTCCGGAAGGCCGACATGGACCAGCATCTGGATCGCGCCGAGGAGCAGGCCCGATGGGTTCGCGAGACCCTGCCCGGCGAGGTCGGGCGCGGAGCCGTGCACGGCCTCGAACATGGCGCGGTCGAGGCCGACGTTGGCCGACCCGCCGAGCCCCACGGACCCCGTGATCTGCGACGCGACGTCCGAGAGGATGTCGCCGTAGAGGTTCAGCGTCACGATCACGTCGAAGTCACCGGGCGCGGTCGCCAGCCGAGCCGTCCCGATGTCGATGATGTGGTGATCCGACTCGATGTCGTCGTACTCGGCCGCGACCTCGCGGAAGACCTGATGGAACAGGCCGTCCGCGTGCTTCATGATGTTGTCCTTCGTCATGCAGCTCACCTTTTCGCGCCCGTAGGCCCGTGCGTACTCGAACGCGTACCGGATGATGCGTTCGGAGCCGGGGCGCGTGATGAGCTTCAGCGACTGCACGACCTCGCTCGTCTGCTGGTGCTCGATCCCCGCGTACAGGTCCTCCTCGTTCTCCCGGACGATCACGAGGTCCATGTCCGGGAAGGGCGAGTCGACGAAGGGGTGGTAGGTCTTCGACGGCCGGACGTTGGCGAAGAGGTTGAGCGACTTCCGGATCGTCACGTTGAGCGACTTGTATCCCCCGCCCTGCGGCGTCGTGATGGGCGCCTTGAGGAAGACCGGGTTCCTCCGGATGACGTCCCACGCCTCCTCCGGAATCCCGCTCGTGTGACCGGCCAGGTACGCCTGCTCGCCGATCTCGACGTGGTCGTACGCGAGCGGGGCATCGGCCGCGTCGAGGATGCGCAGCACGGCGTCCATGATCTCGGGGCCGATCCCGTCGCCGCGGGCTACGGTGACGCGGGGGGAGGAACTCATCTGGTGCGGTCCGGGCTGGAAACGAGAAGGCCCTCGACCGCGACGTGCGGCCGAGGGCCTCCAAGCTCGACGGAAGCCGGGCCGAGTTCAACCCGTCTCCCCGCCGGGAACGGGCGCTACATGCCGCCGTCCGCCCCGTCGTCCTGCATCGTGAGGCGGGGATCCTCGCCCTTCACGTACGTGTCGAGCCAGACCGTCCAGCGGGCCCACAGATCCATGGTGGTCTCGAGCGTGGCCGGTCCGTGGTCCTCGAAGGGGTACATGTAGAGCGACGCCGTCTTGCCGAGCACGTTCAGCGCGTGGAACATGCGCCGCGCGTGATCCGGGTGCGTCCCGACGTTGTGGTCGTCCATCCCGTGGTACATGAGGAGGGCGCCCGTCAGGCGATCGGCGACGAGGAAGGGCGACATCTCCAGGTAGACCTGCTCGGCCTCCCAGAGGTAGCGCCGCTCGCGCTGGAACGCAGCCGGCGTGAGCGTCCGGTTGTAGTTGCCATCGCCCGCGATGCCCGCCTTGAAGAACGGCGTGTGCACCATGGCGTTCGCCGTGCCGAACGCACCGTAGGAGTGGCCGCCGAGCCCGAGGCGCTCACGGTCCGCGAGACCCCGCTTGGCGATCGAGTCGATCACCGACGCGAGCGTGTTGCGCAGGTCCTGCACGTAGTTGTCGTTCGGCGTGTCCCCGCCCACGATCGGCAGGTCCGGCTCGACGACGGCGTAGCCGTGAAGCGTGAGGATCTGCATCGAGCGCGTGCCGATGTTCGGGAACGAGTTCTTGTTGAAGCGCTCGAAGCCCTCCGAGTAGTCCTCCTGATCCTCGTACTCGCTCGGGTAGAACCAGAACATCGCCGGCGGCGCCGGGTCACCCGGTGACCAGTCGACCGGCATCGTGACCTCGACCATCGACTCGAAGCCGTCGGGGCGCGTGATCATGAAGCGCTCCCGGTGCGTCGCGGTGATCTCCGGCGTCGGATCCTCGTTGAAGGTGACCTGGCGGTCCTCGCCCGTCTCGAGGTTCACGTAGTACTGGTTCGGGTACATGGTCGGCGAGCGGCGCTCCACGATCATCTCGTTCATGTCGCGGTCGAGCACCGTCTCGATCGACTCGTACACGTCCGCCGAGCTCTGCCAGATCCGCTCTGTCTCGCCCGTCATGATCTCGACGCGGTCGGCGAAGGGACGCGGTGCGTCCTCGTCCGGGTTCTCGAAGTACTGCGTGCCGGTGAGGAAGACCGACGACCCGTCGGCGCTGGTGCGGACGACGCGCCCACCGTTCGGACCCGACATGTAGGCGAGCGCGCCCGGCTCTTCGGTGAGCTCCGTGTCGCCCTCCCGCTCGTACACGAGGTACTCCTCGTCCGGAGCGTTCAGATCCACGGCGTGGATCGTGACGGTGGCGTTCTGACCACCGCCGCGCCGTCGCGTCACGAAGAGCATGTCGCCGCTCGCGTCGAACGCCACGCCCTGCATCTGGCCCTCGACCGCGTAGACCTCCTCGATCGAATCCTCCGTGTAGGGAGGCAGCCAGAAGAAGAGCCGATCCATCCGGGGTTCGGCCTCTTCCTCCTGCTCCTCCTCCTGCTCCTCGTCGTCGCCCTCGGGCGCTGCGTCGCGGCGGAGGAACATCATCCCCGGCCCGCCGTCGGTCCGCCATGTGAGCGACCGCTTCTCCGGCGCCTCGTCCTCTTCCTCGTCGTCGTCGTCGTTGTTCACGGCCGACTCGCGAAGCTCGCTCTCGTTCAGGACCTCGACGACGGTGCCGTCCCGGGTCCACAGCTCGGTCTTCGAGCCGACGCTCGAGGCGGGCACGATGTACGAGAAGGGCCCGTCCATGTAGGAGACCTCGAAGAGCTGGCCGTCGGGCGACGCGTCGATGGACGAGAGCATCGCCTCGGGTCCGATCCGCTCCACGTCACGCGAATCGACATCGATCGCGGCGAGCTGGCCGGTTGCGAAGTACCTGATCGTCTCGATCTCCCAGGGGTCCTCGAGCAGATCGAAGTACGTGCGGAGCCGGTTTTCGGTGTCCGTCGTGAGGCGCACCATCGGCGTCTCCGGCACCGCCGGCTTGGCCGGCGGCGGGCCCTGGTTCTCGGGACGCAGCACCACGAAGATCTCGCTCCCGTCCTGCGACCACTCGAAGCCGGTCACGTTCGTCGCCAGCAGGTAGTCGCGGGTCACCTGCCGGCTGTCGCCGTCGGAGGCATCCGCCACGTAGACGTGCGTGCCGTCGTCGAAGTGCGCGAGGAACCCGATCTGCGAGCCGTCGGGCGACCACGACGCGCCCGACACGCGGGCTCCGTCCGGCACCTCGATGTCAATGGTCTGCTGGCCGTCCCGGTGGACCAGCTGGAAGCCGGCCGAGTTTCGCGTCGTGAGTCGGCGGTTCCGGTACGCGGCCGGGTCGATCCGCCAGGCACCGAGGTTCAGGTGCGGCTTGGCGAACGACTCGAGCCTGGGCAGCCCATCGGAAACGGTCTGGAGGAACCAGGTGTTCGTCGGGTCGCCGTTGCCGAGGCTGACCCGGTTGCCCGTCTGGGCGAGCACCGCGGCGGCGATATGGGCGGGCGGTTCGAGGTAGTCCTCGGTGACGATCGCCGCCGGCACGGCCGCCAGCTCTTCACGATCGGCGTTCTGTGCGACCGCGGGTGCGGCAGCGAACGAGAAGGCCAGCGCGGCGAAGGGCACGCCGCGCACGAAGTCGAACATTCGACGATCCACGAGTGGGACCTCCATTCGGGTTGATCACGTGCGGGTCCGCCGCGCGCGAGGGCGCCCGCGGCAGGGAGGAGACAGTACGGGGACACGTGATCCCGGTCAAACCGTTGAGGGACCGGTCAACCCGTTGAAGGGCCGGGGTTTGGGTCCCGCGCAGCGGGCCGGGTGCAAGACCGTACAGCGACGGCCGGCCGGGCGCGGAGGTACCGACCGGCGGATGGGCGGTCAGCCGAACGTGATGCCCTGGGCGAGCGGAAGGTCGGTCGACCAGTTCACCGTGTTGGTCTGGCGCCGCATGTACGCCTTCCACGCGTCCGAGCCGGACTCGCGCCCGCCACCCGTGTCCTTCTCGCCGCCGAACGCTCCCCCGATCTCCGCGCCCGACGTGCCGATGTTGACGTTGGCGATTCCGCAGTCGGAGCCGCGGTGGGAGAGGAAGTACTCGATCTCGCGGACGTGATCGGAGAAGATCGCGGACGAGAGGCCCTGGGGGACGTCGTTGTGAATCCGCATCGCCTCCGCCATCTCCGCGATGGCGGCCTCGCCGCTCGCGTCGGCCGAGCCGTACTCGAGGACGTACAGGATCGGCGCGAACGTCTCGTGCTGCACGATCTCGAACTCGTTGCGGGCGAGCGCGATGCAGGGCGTGACATATCGGCCGCCCGGGTAGTCGTCGCCGTCGAGCCGCTCGCCGCCGAACAGGATCTCGCCGCCCTCCTCGACCACCTTCGCCTTCGCCGCCATCATCACCTCGACGGCGTCCTCGTTCAGCACCGGCCCGACGAGCGTCGAGTCGTCGAGCGGGTCGCCGATCTTCACGTCTCCGTAGGCGCGGACCAGCCGCTCCACGAGTTCGTCCTTCCTCGACGCGTGGACGATGATCCGACGCGTGCTCGTGCAGCGCTGCCCGGCGGTTCCGCACGACCCGAAGAGAATGGCCGGAAGCGCCAGATCGAGGTTCGCGTGCGGCGTGACGATGATCGCGTTGTTGCCGCCGAGCTCGAGGATGGTCTTCCCCAGCCGACCCCCGACCACCTCTCCCACCCGCCGGCCCATGCGCGTCGAGCCGGTCGCCGACACGAGCGGGATACGCTCGTCGTGAATGAGGCGCTCGCCGATGGTCGGCCCATCGCCCACGATCAGCGAGAAGATCGCCGGATCGACGCCGTTCTCGCGGCAGACCTCGGCCGCGATCTTCGTGACGGCGACGGCCGTGAGCGGAGTCCGCTCGGACGGCTTCCACACGCACGCGTCCCCGCAGACGGCGGCCAGCGCGGCGTTCCAGCTCCACACCGCCACGGGGAAGTTGAAGGCCGAGATGATCCCCACGACGCCGAGCGGATGCCACTGCTCGCGCATGTGATGGTCCTCCCGCTCGGAAGCGAGGGTCAGCCCGTAGAGCTGGCGGGAGAGACCGACGGCAAAGTCGCAGATGTCGATCATCTCCTGTACCTCCCCCTTCCCCTCGGCCAGGATCTTCCCCATCTCGAGCGTCACCAGCGCGCCGAGGGCGTCCTTCTTCTCCCGAAGCCTGTTGCCCAGCTGGCGGACGACCTCGCCACGCTTCGGCGCAGGTACCGTCCGCCACTCGAGGAACGCCTCGTGCGCGCGCGCCACGATCCGGTCGTATTCGTCCGAGGTGACCTGTCGGACGGCGCCGAGACGCGTCCCGTCCACCGGGGTGTCGATCTCGAGGGCGGGGCCCGAGCCGAGCCACTCGCCGTCGAAACCGCCGAGGTTTTCGTGGTCGAGTCCGAGCTCGGAGAGGATCTGGTCGCGCGTCATCGGTCTGCGTGTGGGTCGAAGTGCATGTCGGGACGCCGGTACCGCGGCGGGGACCCCGGCCTCCGGGACGCCGGGTGCGGGCCGCGGTGTCGGAGTCGGGTCCCGAGGGTGGCGGAGCCCCCTAACCTCTCACACAGGCCCGAGGTCGGGAACCACCCCGGCCAGCCCGCAATGACCCTCCGACCCCTCTCCGGAGTACATTCCGCCATGACCCGTTCCCGATCGCTCGCCGTCGTGCTGCCGGCCCTCGCCGTGCTCCTCGCCGCCCCGCGCAGCGCCAGCGCGCAGGGCCCGATGGAGCTCCTGCGCGTCATCCGACAGGGAGGCGGGTGGATCTCGCTGCCCATCAACGAGGGCGTCGCCGACCTCACGTCGGACACGGTGCCCACGCTCGGCGTCGCGCTCGCCGGATGCGTCACCGTGTGGCCGGGCCACTCGGGGACGTGGATACTGGAGGCGACCGACCCGCTGAACGAGCAGGGGCTGGAAGCCACGGCGACCCCCGGCGAAGGCGTTCCCTTCTCCTATCAGACGGGACCCCGGTCCGTGCTCGACGTCCGCGTGCGCTGGAGCGAGCCGCGCGACACCACGCTCCACCTCTGGGTCGGCCTCGACGTCCCCACGTCGCGCGAGGACCCCTGCACGCCGCGGTATCGGAAGAGTTCGGGCGGGGAGTCGTAGCTCCGGCGGGCCTCCTCGATGCTTGCCTCCCGCCGGGTCGCCCCCCCTCTTTCGGGGTTCCTGGACCGTACCCGCAACCGATACGCCCGTGATGCGCCACCGCCCCATTGCGACCCTCGTCCGGTCGCTCGCTCTCCTGATCGCCCCGGCCCTGCTGCTGCCCCTGCCGGCCCTGGCCCAGTCCGCGCCCGCGGCGCTGGCCCGCGTCGCCGACCAGCTCGAATTCCGCGAGATCGGCCCCACGGTCATGGGTGGCCGCATCTCGGACATCGACGCCGTCGAGTCCGACCCGTCGACGTTCTACGTCGCCACCGCGTCGGGAGGCGTGTGGAAGACCACCAACATGGGCGTCTCCTTCGAGCCGATCCTCTCCGACGCATCGACGGCGTCCATCGGCGACGTGACGATCGCCCAGAACGACCCGGACGTGGTCTGGGTCGGGACGGGAGAGCCGCAGAACCGGCAGTCGTCTCCCTGGGGGAACGGGGTGTACCTCTCGACCGACGCCGGCGCCACGTGGTCGCACGTCGGCCTCGAGGCGACGCACCACATCTCGCGCATCCAGGTCGATCCCCGCGACGCGATGACCGCCTACGTGGGCGCCGTCGGCGAGCTCTGGGACGCGAACCCCGAGCGCGGCGTGTTCAAGACGACCGACGGGGGGCAGTCGTGGGAAAGGGTCCTCTTCGTCGACGACATGACCGGGGTGATCGACCTCGTCATGGATCCGAGCGACCCGAACACGCTGTTCGCGGCCACGTACCAGCGGCAGCGGAAGGCGTGGGGATTCAACGGCGGCGGACCGGGGTCGGGTATCTGGCGCACGACGGACGGAGGCGCGAACTGGGAGCGACTCGAGACCGGACTGCCGGAGGGCGACCTCGGGCGGATCGGGCTCGACGTGTGGCGCACGAATCCGGACTACGTCTACGCCATCGTCGAGGCCGAAACGCGGGGTGACGACGGAGAGACCGGGGTGTACCGGTCGATGGACGGCGGCGACACGTGGGAGCACCTCAACCCCACGAATTCCCGTCCGATGTACTACTCGCAGATCCGGGTCGACCCCCTCGACAACTCTCGGATCTATCTCGGCGGCGTGAATCTCTACCGGACGAACGACGGCGGCGAGACGTTCACCGACGACGCGTCGCGGGGGGTCCATCTCGACCACCACGCTCTCTGGATCAACCCGACCAATCCCGAGCACCTGCTGCTCGGCAGCGACGGCGGCGTATCGATCTCGTGGGATCGCTCCGACAACTGGTTCCAGTTCCGGAATCTCCCGCTCGCGCAGTTCTACGAGGTCGGCGTCGACATGCGAATCCCGTATCACGTCTGCGGGGGGCTGCAGGACAACGGGTCGTGGTGCGCACCCTCCGACTCCTGGTCGAACGAGGGCATCCGCACCCGGCACTGGTACAACATCAGCGGTGGCGACGGGTTCTTCACGGAGATGAGCACCGGGGATCACCGCTTCATGTTCACGGAGTCCCAGGGCGGGGCCGTCTCACGCCTGGACACCCGGACGCTGGAGCGGCTCGGCGCGCGCCCGCCCCTCCCGGAGGATTCGGACATCGAGGAGCGGCGGTTCAACTGGAACACCCCGATTCTCCTCTCGGAGCACGACCGGAACACCGTCTACGTCGGCGCGAACTTTCTTTCGAAGTCGACGGATCTGGGGATCTCGTGGGAGGCCATCAGCGGGGACAACTCCTGGGCGATCGATCGCGACACGCTCGTCATCATGGGCGTTCCCGGCGCCGAGCCGCAGCGCTCGCGCAACGACGGACAGTCGAACTACGGCAACATCACCGCCATCGCGGAGTCCCCGGTGGACGCCGACGTGCTCTGGACCGGATCGGACGACGGGCGGCTGATGGTGACGCGGGCCGGCGGAGGCACGTGGGAGGACGTGACGTCGAACGTCGCCGGCGTTCCGCCGTTCACCTACGTCACGCGCATCGTGGCGTCGCACCGGGACGCGGGCACCGCCTACGTGGCCTTCGACGGGCACCGCGACGGCGACTTCTCCACCCACCTCCATCGGACGCGCGACTACGGCCAGTCCTGGGAGGAGATCGAGAACGGACTGCCCGAGATGTCGCTGAACGCGATCGCACAGCACCACCGAAACGCCGACCTCCTCTTCGTGGGGAACGAGCTCGGGGTGTGGGTGAGCATCGACGAAGGCGATAGCTGGACCGAGCTCGAAGCCGGGCTGCCCACGGTCCCGGTGGACGACATCGAGATCCACCCGCGGGACAACGACCTCGTGCTCGGCACCCACGGTCGAGGGATCTGGATCCTGGACGACATCGGTGCCCTCGAGATGCTGACCCCGTACCTCCTGGAGGCCGACGCCGCGGGAGACGAGGTCTTCACGGTGGCGCCCATCGCGCCGGCCTACAGCCGCAACACGCAGGGCATCCAGCAGTGGACGCCGGGGTACTTCGAAGCCGACAACGGCGAGGACGGCGAGGCGCTCATCCAGATGTGGGTGGGCGATGCGATGGCCGATCGCGCGACGAACGCCCACGTGGTCATCGCGAACGCGGCGGGTACGCCGATCCGCGAGTTCGAGCTGGACGAGCTCGCCCCGGGGCTGAACCGAGATGCGTGGGACCTGAGGATGGCGATGCAGGGCGAGGATGGCGAGTGGTGGCCGACCGGTCCGCGCGTGATGCCGGGAACGTATCGGGCGATGGTCACGCTTCAGGACGAGAACGGTGAGGCCGTCAGCGAGACCGCGGTCCGGAGCCTCGAGGTCATCCTCGATCCACGCGGCGGCCTCACGCGCGCCGAGATCACGGCTCGAAACGACGCGTCGATGGAGAGCTACCGGCTCTGGGCGCCGGCCACGCTCGCGGGGCGGGCGCTGGGACGCGTGGACGCGGCGCTCGACGACGTGGAGGAGGCACTCGAGGACCAGGCGGACCCCGATCAGGACCGGCTCCGGGCGGTGCAGGGCGCCCGGGAGCGCATCGAGGAGCTCGACGACGCCCTGGGTGGCGCCGACGACGGCGGCAGCGTCTGGCAGAACATCCAGCGCACCAGCTTCCCCGTCGAGGCGGCTTGGCTCGCCGACATCGAGGAGTCGTGGGAGAAGCTGCCTGCCGCGATTCGCGCGGTGAACGACTGGATCGCGAACGAGGCGCCCGACGTGCTTGAGCTCATCCCGGAGGGCGACCGGCCGGATCTGGAGCCGGCTCCGGTTCCGGCGCGCGGGGGGATGTGATGACGGCCGTCGGGTGCGGCGGCCGAGAACGATGCCTCCGGCGCCGCGCGGTCGCGCTTCCGATCGTGGCGCTCGCGCTGATTTCGTTCGACGTGCCGGCCAACGCGCAGAGCGTCCCGGGGTGGGCCGAGACGGTCCCGGACCTCGACGAGGTCGTCGCCTTCGATCGGACGCAGTCCGACTTCCGCTCCGCGATCCTCCGGTACAGGGAGGACCGGGGTGCGCTGCTGCGGCGGTGGGACGTGCCATGGTCCGAGCGTCGCCGCGCGCGGATGACCGAGTTCTACGAGGGCTGGCTCGGCGCACTCGACGCCGCGGACTTCGAGGGGCTGAACCGGGAGGGACAGGCGGACTGGATTCTGCTGAGGAACAGGATCGAGTTCGAGCTGGAGGAGCTCCGCCTGGAGGAGGTCGCGTACGCGGAGATGGCGGCGCTGGTGACGTTCGCACCGACGATCACGGCCCTGCAGGAGTCGCAGCGGGACCGACTGCCACGGATCGACGCCCGCGGCTCGGCGGAGACGCTGGACGCCCTGACCGACGAGGTCGAGGGGCTGACCGCGGCGCTCCGTGCCGGCCCTTCCTCGGGCATGGTCCCGCGGGACCTCCCCGGTGTCGTGGCCGTCCGGGCGGCGTCCTTCACCGGCCAGCTGGGGCGCGTGCTCGACGACTGGTTCGCCTTCTACTCGGGGTACGACCCCGACTTCACCTGGTGGGCGGAGGCGCCGTATGAGGCGGCCTCCGAGGCGCTCGACGAACACGCCCGCGCGATCCGCTCGACGTATCGCACCAGCGAAGGCCCGGTCGTGGGAGACCCGATCGGCGCCGAGGGACTCGTCGCCCACCTGAAGCACGAGATGATCCCGTACAGCGCGCGCGAGCTCATCGACATCGCCTACGCCGAGTTCGAGTGGATGGAGGAGGCGCTGCTCGAGGCCTCCCGCGAAATGGGATACGGCGACGACTGGAAGGCGGCGCAGGAGGCGGTGAAGCAGCTCGCCGTCGAGCCGGGCGAGAAGCCCCGCGTGGTGCTCGAGCTCCATGACCAGTCGATGGAGTTCGTGCAGGCGCGCGACTGGCTGACCATCCCGCCGCTCGCCGATGAGGTCTGGCGCATGGAGATGATGTCTCCGCAGCGCCAGCTCACCGCCCCCTTCTTCCTCGGCGGCGAGGTCATCCAGATCTCGTATCCGACCAACACCATGGGGCACGACGCCAAACTCATGTCGATGCGGGGCAACAATCCGCACTTCAACCGCGCGACCGTGCACCACGAGCTGATCCCCGGCCATCACCTGCAGGGGTTCATGACGGATCGGTTCAACGACTACCGCGGGATGTTCGGGACGCCGTTCTGGGGCGAGGGCTGGGCGCTGTACTGGGAGATGCAGCTCTGGGACGCCGACTTTCCCCGCGGCCCCGAGGACGAGATCGGGATGCTCTTCTGGCGCATGCATCGGGCGGCCCGGATCATCTTCAGCCTTTCGTTCCACCTGGGCGAGATGACCCCGCAGGAGGCCGTCGACTTCCTCGTCGACCGCGTCGGTCACGAACGCGCCAACGCCGAGGCCGAGGTCCGGCGTTCCTTCGAGGGCAGCTACCCGCCGCTCTACCAGGCCGGCTACATGCTCGGCGGCATGCAGTTCTACGCGCTGTACGACGAGCTCGTGAATTCCGGTCGGATGACCGCCGTCGAGTACCACGACGCGGTGCTGAAGAGCGGCCGGATGCCGGTGGAGATGGTCCGGGCGCTGCTGTCGGGCCAGGAGCTCACGAAGGACTTCGCGAGCACCTGGAGGTTCGCGGGCTGAGGCGGCTCAGGCGGCGGCAGGCCGGTCGCGCTCGAGGGCGCGCGCGAGCTCGGCGAGGTCGATCACGCCCAGGAGGAGGACGTGCGTGGCGACGCCACGACGGGCCATCCGAGCGATCACGCCCAGTTCGGTGGACCTCCGCCCGGCGGGGCGGCGAGCCCGCTGCAGGGCCTTCAGGTGACGCCGCGGTCCGCCGTCCAGCCAGCCGTCGACGATGAGCGTCGTGTGCAGTCCACCGATGTCGAGGGGGACGCCGAAGCCGGCGCAGAGGGCGGCCAGCGAATCGAGCGGGGTGCCCAGTTCAGGCACCGAGCGGGGCAGAGGGAAGGCGCCCACGACCGTCCAGGCGCCCCCCTTCCCCTCCAGCACGACGGCCAGCACGCGCAGGTCTTCCCCGATCCGCCTCCGGGCGATGGTGACGCGCCCCGTGGGGCCGCTGACGACCGACCGACGGTCGGGGTGCGTCACGACGGTTCGCACCGTGGCTTCGTCGATGCGAAAGCGCGCCAGCTGATGGCGACGCACGAACTCGTGGATCCGAAGCATGTGGCCTCACCCGGGAGATGGTCGAGGGGCGGGGTCACACGACCCGCCTCTCCGACCGGTAGGTGCCACGAGTTCGGAATCGGTTTACACCGGGGTCGCCTCAGCACCCCCTCGACCAGTACCACGCCGTGGGTCTCAGTCCGACGGTGTCGGGCCGGGTCCCGTATGCGGGCAGCCATCCTGCGGCCAGGGCGGGGCGGTCCCCGGTGCCGTCGCACGTCGACCCGCCCAGCACAGACACCCGGAACCACGGCACGCCGCCCACCATCTGCGACTCGAGCACCTCGACGGGTTGCTCGCGCTCGTACCCCTCGAGTCTCCGTACCCGGGTCGGGATGCCGGACCCGGGCCCTGGCCAGACCCACCCTCCCCACGCGGGCGTGAGGTAGGCCAGGCGGCGGACGGGCAGGTCGGCGTAGGGGAACCACGTGCCCGCATCCTCGGGTGCGATCCACCCCGGCCGGCCGTCGGCTAGGCGCACCCGCGACCAGCCGCCCACCCGTCCGAACACGACGGCGGCGGGCAATTCGTAGTCGACCTCGCGCGTCATCACGCCGGCGGGCGCGTCGATGGCGGCCAGCACGGGTGCAGTCGGCTCCGGGCGCTCGAAGATCCGCACGACACCTCCGTGGGCGAGGGGCTCGAGGTCCAGCAGGCCTCGGAGCACGGCCCGCTCCGTATCGGAGGGATCGGGCAGAGGCGCGAGGCCCGCCAGTGACGCGAGACCCGCGAGCGCATCGAGCTGGCGCACCACGAATCGGCCGGGTACGTCTTGGAAGCCGCCGACCTCCTCCCCGACCGCGCTGCGGTGGACGCGCGTGCCCGAGCAGGTGTCCACGTCCAGTACGGCGTCGGACGGCGAGCGGCGCCCGAACACGACGTACACGGCCCCCGGCTCCGGCTGAACCCCGCACGAAGCGGTAGAGACGGCGGTGCGATACTCGACCGTGTCGCCAGGCATCATGGGGAGGACAGCGGGTCGATCCGCCTTCCACGGCTGCGCCTCGAGCACCATGCGAAACGTCCGGTAGCGCTCGGTCTCGTCGTGGGCGACGAGGCGGGCCATCGTGACCTCGTCCGCCGTCGTCCAGTACTCGGCCAGATCCAGGGGGGCGCAGCGACACGCCGGCTCGTGCTCGGACACTGCGGACGACGCGGTCAGAACGACCGCCGCCAGCACGGCGGCCGTCCCTCCGACGGCCGCACCCCACCGTCGACCGTTCAACGCTCCGACTCGGGGGCCGCTCCGGTGGAAGCGGCCGAGTGAGCCCTCGCCCGTCCGAACCAGAGCCCGAGCAGGACGCCGACCACCACCCCGACGGGGGCGAAGAAGATCGGCACGATCACGAGCTCCAGGCCGTGCGGGAAGCCCGGCATGCTGCGCGACGGGAAGTAGGTGCTCCACACCTCGAGGTGGGCCCAGAGCTCCAGCACGGCGATCGGCACCAGGCCGCCCCAGGCTGCGGCGGGACCCCATCCGGCCCGGGGCGTGAAGCGGGCCCCGACGGCGAGGATGAGGAGGAGCAGGATCACGGGTGCAAGGCCGAGGACGCCCGCGATGAGCGGGTTGAGCCGTCGCTGGCCCGCCTGCTCCAGGAAGGCCGACAGCGTGTCCACCCCCACGCCCGACACCAGGCCACCGAGCAGGAACCCCACGACGCCCACGACGAACGGGGTGGCCAGCGCGAGCACCAGGAAACCCGGTGTGAGGAGCTGCGTCGTGCCGCCGGATCGTTCGTTCATGCGCGCCGAGGCCGGTTGGGGTGCCACGCTCGCCCCGGTTCGGTCCGGGATCCCCATGATGGATACGCGCGTCGAGCCCGGGCGGCCAGCGGAGATTCGCGAGCAGGGCGGATCGGGCCGATGTTTCTCGAAGACTCTCCCTTCCCACCGCCATGACGCTTCACCCCCCCGCCCGCCCCGAGCGGCTGCTCTTCGACCTCTGTCGCGTCGCTCCCCCCCGTGGGGAGCGCGGCGAGTTGCGGTTGTCCGGCGGTATCGAGTCCCTGCGGAGGCTGGAAGCCCTCGCCATCCGCCACGGCGTTCAGGGCCTGGTCTACAGCCGTCTCGTCGATCGTCTGACCGGCGACGAGGACCACGCGGAGATCCGAGAGGCGGTCGAAGCGGGTCTCACGCGACTCCGACGCCGGACCACCTTCCGCGACATGGAGCAGGACCGGGTGCTCCGCGGGCTGGCCGCCGCCGGGATCGACCCGCTCGTGCTCAAGGGGGGCGCGCTTCGGCGCACCGTGTTCTCACCGCTGGAGCGGACGATGGGCGACCTCGACATCCTCGTCGCGCCCGACGAGGTCGACCGCGCCCTCGAAACGCTCCACGGGCTCGGGTACCGGAGCAGGTACCCGGAGGCGGCGCGGGCCCTCTTCCGCGAACACCACCACGAGGAGGAGCTCGCCCATCCGATGGGGTTCCTGGCGGAGGTCCACTGGGGCCTCACCCAGCCGGGAAGCCAGATCCAGCTGGACCTCGATGGATTCCTGGCGAGGGCGGTGCGGGTCGAGTCGCCCGGGGACCCGCCGACCCGGGTACCCTGCCCCGAGGACCTCCTGGTGCACACGGTCAGCCAGATCGAGCAGGAGGCCGCCCGGGGCTTCCGCCGCCTCGTCGATCTCGACCGGATCGCCCGGACGGAGGGCCTGGACTGGGGTGCGGTGGGTTCGCGTGCCGGGGAGGCCGGGCTCGCGGGGTTCCTCGCCGTGTCGCTCCGCCTCTCGAACCTGCTCCTGGGTACCGAGGCGCCGATCCCGATCCTCGACGGATCCGCGCTGTCGCGACGTGCCCGCCGGGCAGTGGCCGCCTTCGCGCCGGTGCGCCGACTCGTCGACGACCCCGATTCCGCGAATGCCGTCGAGTTCCACCTCTTCCGGCTCTGGTGCATGGACGCGGCCCACCGTCGCGTCTGGTTCAGCGAGGCGCTGAAGGGGCGAAGTGACCCTCTTCATTGGGTCTGGGAAGGCCACGACGCCCCCGGCGAGGCAAACCCGATGGGCACCACCGGGTTGCTTTTTCTGTTGAAGCTCGCCGTCTACCAGTCGATCTTGGTTGTGACGAAACTGTGGAAACATCCAGGGGGTTCAGCGGGTGCGCGTACGGGCTTCTGGCTCGATTCCGGGCCCGTCTACCCCGCCAACGAGTCAGGGAGTACACCCCCATGATCGAGTCGAACTGCCGGCTGCGCCCCAACGGCGCGGACGTTGCCGCGAAGGTCATCGACGGCGAAGCCATCATCATGAACCTCGCCAACGGCCTCTACTTCAGCATGGACGAGGTGGGCTCCGCCGTGTGGGAGATGGTCGAGTCCGGGATGGCACTCGACCACATGGCCGAGGCGCTCCAGGCCCGCTATGAGGTGAGCGCCGAGACCGCGCGCGCCGACGTCGGACGGCTCGCCGAACAGCTGGTCGAGGAGGGACTCGTGATCGTGTCGGACGACGCGGGTCAGACGGGCCCGTCTCCCGAGCCGGTCGAGTCCGCGGGTCCGTACGCGACGCCGACACTCACCCGCTACGACGACATGGCCGACCTCCTGGCCCTCGATCCGCCCATGCCCGGACTCGGCGCGCTGCCCGAATGACGACGGACACCGGAGGAGTCTACGTACGCCCCGGAGTCTCGCCCGCGCAGGAGTTCGACGATCTGAGGAACGGCTTCGGCGCTGCGTGGGCCTCGCACCCGGACGGTCGACGGGAGCGATGGTTCACCTTCGCGGATCGTCCGGTCCGATTCCGGATCGTTGGTTCGGGGCTGGCCGAGGACGTGTTCCGCGCGTTCTCCCACCTCGAACGGGCACCCGCGGACGAGGAGCCGGCACTCACGATCGGACTCTGGGACGAAGGCGAGACGGGGCTGGGCGTCGACGGCGTGATGCCGCACGACGACCTGAACGCCCAGGGCGCGTCGTTCGCGTCGGACGACGGGACGCTGGTCGTCACGGCCCGACCTCAGACGCGTACGGCCTACCGGCGCGTCGAGCGGGACCTTTGCGGGTGGGTCGCGGACCATCGCCGACTCACCCAGTACGAACTGGGGCGTCCGCTGCACTCGGAGCTCATGCTGTGGCACAAGGACCGGGACGTACAGGCGGTCCACGCCGGACTCGTGGCCAGGAACGGTGATGGCATCCTGTTCGGTGGGCCCGGGGGCTCGGGGAAGTCCACCACGGCGCTCACCTGTCTCAGGGCCGGCTTCGAGTACATGGCCGACGACTACGTCGGGCTCGAGCTCGCCGAGGACGGCGCATACGACGGCCACAGTCTCTTCTGCTCCACCCACCTCGAGCCCGACCACCTCCAGCGGTTCCCGTACCTGGTGCCCCACGCGGTTCCGGGCCGACTCCCTCGCGAGGACAAGAGTCTCGTCCTTCTCTCCAACGTCCTGCCCGAGGGCCTCAGCCGAAAAGCACGGATCCGCGCGGTGGCGCTGCCTCGCGTCGTGGATGCCGATCGCCCGCGCCTCCGCCCGGCCTCCACGATCGAGGCCCTCCTGCGCCTCGCCCCGAGTTCGCTCATCCTCCTGCCCTACGCCGGCACCTTCGCGACGGAGTTCGAGAAGCTGAGCGTATTCCTCGAGAGCATTCCGACCTACTGGCTCGAGCTGGGGCGGGAGATGGAGGAGATCCCGGAGCGGATCGCCGAACTGCTGGAGCGCCACGCATGAGTGCTCGAACCGTGTCCTGCGTGATTCCCGTGTACAACGGCGAGCGCTTCCTGGCCGAGGGCATCGAGAGCCTCCTGGCGCAGACCCGGCCGCCGGACGAGATCATCGTGGTGGATGACGGATCCACGGACGGCACGGCGGGTGTCGCACGCGGATTCGGCGACCACGTGACCTACGTCCACCAGGAGAACGCTGGACCGGCGGCAGCACGCAACCGCGGTGTGCGGGAGGCCCGGGGCGAGTTCATCTCCTTCCTCGACGCCGACGATCTCTGGGAGCCGACCAAGCTGGAGCGCCAGCTGCGTCGGTTCGAGGCCCGCCCCGAGCTGGGATACTCGGTGGGGCTCGTCCAGAACTTCTGGGAGGAGGAGGTCGCGGAGGAGCGCGACCGGATCGCCGGCACCGCCCGAGCGAAGCCCATCCCCGGCTACGTCACGCTCACCCTGCTCACGACGAGCAGCTGGATGAGAGAGCTGGGCGGCTTCGACGAGAGCCTGGGGCACGGCGATGCCGCTGACTGGTTCCGTCGCGCCGACGCCGCGGGCGCCGTCGGGGAACTTCTCGACGAGGTCGTGGCCCGAAGGCGGCTGCACCGCGACAACCGCAGTCGGACGAACTCGGGCGACAGTCGCGACGAGTTCCTCGCGATGCTGAAACGGAAGCTCGATCGGGAGCGCGCGTCGGCTGGCGGGAAGCCCGACACCGCCCCTGCGCCGAGCCGGGATTCGGCGCCCGGCGGGGCCGCCCCACAGGGCCGCCCGCAGCACCCGATCGAGTTCCCGCGCCCGGCGGTGGCGGGCCTCGTCAGCTGCATCGTGGCAGTGCATGACGGCGAGCGATTCGTGGCCGAGGCGATCGAGAGCATCCTCGCGCAGACGCACGAAGCGATCGAGGTGATCGTGATCGACGACGGCTCCACCGATGACACGCCCGGCATCCTCGACGGCTTCGGCGAGCGCATCCGGACCTTCCGGCAGGACAACCGAGGACCCGCCGCCGCCCGGAACCTCGGGCTGCGGGAGAGCCGGGGCGAATTCATCGCCTTCCTGGACGCGGACGACGTCTGGGTGACCGACAAGATCGAGGCCCAGCTCTCGGTGCTGCGCGCCGACGGCGACGTCGACCTCTGTTCGGGGCACATCCGGAGCTTCTGGACCCCCGAGCTCGATGACGAACGGCAACGCCTCGAGGACGACCCGTATCATCGCGAGAAGCCGATGCTTTCGCCCTGTACGCTCCTCACGACGCGCTCGACGTTCGAGCGGATCGGGGGGTTCGACCCTCAGCTCCGGACGGCCGAGGATTCGGACTGGTTCATTCGGTTCCAGCGCGCCGGCCTCCGGTTCTCGACGCTTCCCCGGCTCGTCACGCATCGGAGGCAGCACGCGGACAATCTCACGCGCAGGACCCCGCCTTCCCGCGACGGGCTGCTGGGCCTCATCCAGCGGAGCGTCGAGCCGGAAGAATCGACGTGAGCGTGACGTGCATACTCCCGGTCCACAACGGCGCGCGATTCCTCGCCGAGGCGCTCGACAGCGTCCTCGAACAGGAGGGCGTGCCGGACCTCGACGTGGTGGTCGTGGACGACGGGTCCACCGACGACACACCGGCGGTGCTCGAGGGATACGGCGACCGGATCCGGGTGCTCCGCCAGGAGAACGCCGGCGTGGCGGCGGCGCGGAACGCGGGGCTGGCCGAAGCGTCGGCCGACTTCGTCGCGTTTCAGGATGCCGACGACATCTGGATGCCGGGGAAGCTGCGGACCCAGCTCGACTGCTTCGAGGAGAATCCCGACCTCGACCTCTGCGTCGGCTTCGTGCAGAACTTCTGGATGGACGAGGTGGCGCACGAGCGTGCGCTCTTCGAAGGCACCGACTTCGCGGCCCCGACGGCTGCGTACGGCCCTCCGCTTCTGGTGGCCCGTGCGTCCGCGTTCGAGCGGGTCGGGGGGTTCGATCCGGATCTGGTGGTCGGCGAGGACAACGACTGGTTCATCCGGGCACGGGAGGCGGGCCTCGTCGAGCACGTCGTGCCGGAGGTCATCCTGCGCCGGCGGCGGCACCGAGGGAGCCTCACCCGGTCCGACCCCGCCAGCCGCGAAGCGCTGCTGCGGAACATGAAGGCCTCGCTCGACCGACGACGGGCTCGTGGGGGCGACTGACGAAATCGTGCTGGCGGGCGCGCTCCGCGGGATGCTGCCCGGTCCGGACGAGACCCACCTCCTTCGCGCGATTCTCCACCGCGGCCACTCGGCGCGGATGGCCTGGGACGCGTTTCGCGGCCCCGAACGCGACCTCCCCGGCCTCTTTCGGACGGACACCGGGAACCGGAAGCGCCTGGGCCCGCTGCTGCTCGCCTCGATCCGCGAGAACGCGCTCGAGGCGGACCCGGCGCTCCTCACGGTCCTGAAGACCGCGACCCTCCGGGAAGACCTCCGGGTGGACGCCTACCGGCACATCGCCCGCCACGTGTACCGGGCCCTCCTCGATGCCTCCGTCCCCTTCGTGGTGCTGCGTGGGGCCGCGCTCATGGAGACGGTGTACGCGCAGCCGTCGTTCCGGCACTCGCACGATATCGACCTCCTCCTCCCCCACGACGCGATCGAGGCGGCCGCCGCGGCACTCCGTGCAGCCGGACTCGTGGACGCCGCTCCGCCCGCGTGGGATCACGGTCGGGCACTGCGGCACGCTACCGAACTGCCCGTCCTGCTCCTCCGCCGAGTGTTCAGGATTCCCTTCTATCGGGGCGATCACGCCGACGTGGCGCCGAACGGGCGGTCATGGGCCCTCGACGGCGTCGGACCGCTCATGCGCCCCGACGCGACGGACGCGCTGCTCCAGGCGCTGGTCCGCGCGTCCTCCTCCGGCGGGCGCGCGAGCCTCGTGTGGGCGGTCGACGCGTGGACGCTCGTTCATGGGAATGAGTCCGTCGACTGGCCGGCGTTCGAGGATCGCGCCCGGGTCGCCCGGGCCGAGTTGCCTGTGGCGACCCTCCTCGAGTACCTGGTGCGCGAGCTCGAAGCTCCCGTTCCGGCCGACCTCCCCGACCGACTCACGGCGAGCGTGGACGGGACCCGCGGGATGCGTCGCGACGTCGCGCTCTCGGGCGTTCGGCGCGCGCGCGGCGACCATCCCGATCTGGAGCGCCGAGCGCCGATGCCGGTCGCGCACCGCTGGACCCGGCTCCGGTGGGAGCTGTTTCCGTCACGGGAGTACCTCGCGTGGGCTCACGACGACCCGCCGGCACCACTCGTGCCGCTTCTCTACCTGTCGCGTCCCTTCACGGTGCTCATCGACCGGGTGCGATGGCGGCTGGGTCGCGCGCTGCGGAGGCGCTGAGCGCCCCGTATCCGACGCGCGTTGACTCCCGCACGTGCGGCGGGAAGGTTCGAGGCGCCGCCTCCGCCCTCACGAGTCCGACATGCCCCCACCATCGATCGCGCGCCGCCTGCGGGAAGGTGACCTCGAGCGTTCGCCGATCCGCGAGATCATGAAGCTCGCCGATCCGGCCAACCTCGTCCGGATGGGGCTCGACCCGGCCGAGGTCATCTCCTTCGCGGGCGGGTGGGTGGCCCACGAGGCACCAGAGGGGCTCCGCCGCGTCTACGCGGAACTCGCCGAGGATCGGGAGCTCTTTCACGACCTGGGGGCGTACTCCCCGACCCGGGGCCTTCCCCGGGCGCGCGCCGCGCTCCTCGCGCTCGACCGCGCGCTGTACGGTACCGAAGGCCTGGCGGACGAACACGTTCTCGTCGGTGCCTCGTCCACACAGCTCACGCACAGCCTCCTCACGACCCTGCTCGACCCCGGCGACCGCGTCGTGCTCTTCGACCCCTCGTACGCCAACTATGGCCCGCAGCTGGCCCTCGGGCCCGAGGGCCTCGAGGCCGTGCGGCTCCCCGTGCTCGACGCCCGGACCTGCGCGTGGATGCCCGACCCGGTGGAGATCACGTCGGCCTTCAGGGCCATTCTCCAGGCCCATGCGCCCCGCCTTCTGCTCTTCTCTTCACCGAACAACCCGACCGGTCGCCTCGTCCCGGACGACGTCTTCGTTGCGCTCGTCGAAGCGGCGGCGGCGGCGGACTGCTTCGTGGTAGCCGACCTCGCCTACCGGACCCAATGCTTCGTGGATCCGCCTCCGACGCAGTTCGCGGCGAGCCCCGTCACGTGGCCCAACCTGATCCGCCTTCACTCGAACTCGAAGTGGTGCCGCGGGCTCGGGCGTCGGCTCGGGTGGGTGGAGGCGGCGCCGGAGGTGATCCGGGCACTCGAGATCGTCCAGCAGAGCACGGCACTCTGTCCGGATACGGTGCACCAGTACGCCCTCGCCGTGTATCTCGAGCGTGCGCTCGCGGACGGGTCGCTCCGGACCTACCTGGACGAGACGAACGAGACGTACCGGCGGGCGGGAGCGCATACGGCCCGCTGCGTTCGGGAGCACCTCGGGCGCTCCTGCGCCGACCCGGACGGCGGGCTCTACGCGGTGGTGGACGTCGGACGGGACGGCGACGCGTTCGCGCGCGAGGTCCTGTCCGAAACGGGCGTCATCCTCGTGCCGGGGGCGGGATTCGGCCCGTCGCTCCGCAGCGCCGTCCGCATCTCGTACGGACCGCTCGTGCACGACCTCGACCGTATCGAGGAGGGGCTCCGGCGCGTCGGCCGGATGATGTGACGGGTGCTACGCGCCCAACAGACTCAGATACCGATCCTCGATTCGGCCCACATAGTCGCGAACGTCGAAGGTCCGGGCTCGTCGCCGCGCCTGTTCCGAGAGGCGCGCACGAAGTTCGGCATCGTGGACCAGAGTCCTCAGATGTGACGCCAGTTCAGCGGGAAGGTCGGCGTCGAACGTGATCCCGCTGTCCTCCGTCACGATCTCCGGGGGACCGCCCTCGTCCGCCGCGATGGTCGCGCAACCGTGGAGCATCGCTTCCTGGACCACGAGGCCGAACGGCTCGGCCTCGACGGACGCGTGGATCGCGATATCCGACGCCTCCAGGAGCTCGGGAACATCGTCCCGCCGTCCCGTGAACTCCACCACCTCTCCGAGGTCGTGCTCCTCGATCATCCGGTCGAGACGCTGCTGATAGTCCGCGTCCTCCTCGGCGAGCTGTCCTACGAACAGAACCTTGAGCCGCCCGAGATCCTCCCGGCCCAGCGAGCCGAGCGCCTCCAGCACCACATGCTGGCCCTTCCAGGGACGAACGTTGCCGACCATCGACACGAGCACCTGCCCGTCCGCGAGCCCGAACTCGCTGCGGACGTCCGCTCTTGAACGGTGCTCCACGGCATCCGCCAGCGCCACAT
Source organism: Longimicrobiales bacterium (assembly GCA_028284495.1). Taxonomy (GTDB): domain Bacteria; phylum Gemmatimonadota; class Gemmatimonadetes; order Longimicrobiales; family Gaopeijiaceae; genus Gaopeijia. Next base: position 216,773 of record JANQRP010000007.1, read on the forward strand.
CGACACCCGGATAGGTAAGGGTGATCCGGTCGGGGTCCACGCCGTTCCGGGCGACCGCCCGTTCGATGTACCGGCTCAGGGGGAAGACGGTGTCGAAGCTCGAAGCGACGGCCCGGACCAGTGGATTCGACAACTTGCCCGGCGGGCCCATCGCGGTGACCACGCACGACACGCCTGCGAGGCGCGCCGCCGGCAGCCAGTCGTCGTATCCGATGTCGGGAGAGTTGTTCAGGTGCACGAGATCGATCTCGAGGTCACGCAGCAATTTCACCCTCGTCGACACGGCGCGAACCAGGGTCACGACCGTCGAGACCTTGCCACCCGTCGTCAGGCCCGGCCGCTCCGCGGCGCGGACATCGTTCCACGTGATGGTCTCGATCCCGAGCTCCGCGAGTCGACCCGCCCAGATGTTGTCCTCGTAGAACAGCACCACCGGCACGAACTCGGGGGACAACCGCGTCGCGAGGTCGAACAGGAGCTTGTGGGACCCACCGACGGTCCCGTCCTCGTTCGCTTCGACGTAAAGGATGCGCTTCACGCGGGTGCGGTGGCGAGGACGGGAAGGCCGAGCGGCGGCGGCGGACGCGACGTGGGCGTTCGGGGACCGCGCGAAGGACGCGGGAGACCTCCTGCTACGCGCCGCCCCGCTCGCCCGACGGCCAGGGCGCGCCCTGGTTCATCTCCGTGACGGGCCCGAGGCCTCGGTAGAGGAACTTCTGGACCCGCTTCCCCTCGTAGGTCTCGGTCGTGTAGATGTTGCCCTCGGAGTCGGTCGCGATCGAGTGGACCGCGAAGAACAGGCCCGGCTGGCGGCCGCCGTCTCCGAAGGTGGTGAGGATCTCGAGCGACGGCCGGTCCATGACGTAGACCTTCATGTTCTTCCCGTCCGCCACGTACATGTACCGTTGCTCGGGGTCCCGGCTGAACGCCACGTCCCAGACCGAGCCGTCTCCGCGCGTCTCCGGCGCGATGATGACCTCGTCCACATACGTCCCGTCGGTCCGGAAGACCTGCATCCGGTCGTTCGCCCGATCGCACACGTAGACAAGGCCGTCGTTCGACGGGTCGGCGCAGTGCACCGGCGTCCGGAACTGCTGGGACGGCGGGTCGTCGGGATTGTAGAAACCCGTGGACTCGTCACTCGGCTCGTTGCCGTAGGCGCCCCAGTAGCGCAGAAACTCGCCGGTGTTGGCATCGATCACCGCGACGCGGCGGTTGCTGTACCCGTCGGCGAGGTAGGCTTCGTCTCCCGTCTCGTCGAAGGCGATCTTCGCGACTCGTCCGAAGTGCTCCCGCGAGTTCGAGTCGGTGCCCTGCCCGGGGATGCCGACCTCCATGAGGAACTCGCCGTCACGCGTGAACTTCAGGATGTGCGAGTCTCCGGCGCCGTTGCCACCAATCCAGACGTTGTCGTTGGGGTCGATCGTGATGCCGTGGTTGGAGGCCGGCCAGGTGTAGCCCTCCCCCTCCCCGCCCCACGCGTTCATCAGGTTGCCCTCGGGGTCGAACTCGAGCACGTACGGCGCGGGCACGCAGCATTCGCCCGTGGGCGGATCCTGAGCGGCGCCGATCTCCGTGCGCTCGTTGAGCGGCGCCTGGCGGTGGATGATGAAAACGTGATCCCGCGAGTCGACGCCGACGCCGACGACCGAGCCGAGCACCCAGTGGTCGGGAAGCGGCTGGGGCCAGAAGGGGTCCACCTCGAACATCGGCGCCTGCACCTGGGACGCCGCATCGGCCTCGGCCGCACTCTCGAGCATCTCCGCACCGCAGGCGAGCAGCGCGATGCCGGCGACCAGGGCGGCGGCGACGAGACGGGGACGACGAACGATCATCTGGAGCCTCCGGAGGTGGGGGCCGGGGTGGTGGCCCGACGACGCCAGCGTACGCATTTTCCACCCCCCACGCCAGCATCTCCGACCGCCGCCCGATGAGAGTTCATCCGCTTCGCGTCCTGCTTCTCGCGCTCGCAATGCTCGTCCTCGTTCCGGGCGAGCAGAGGGCGCACGAGATCCCCGAGGACGTCACCGTGCACGCCTTCGTGGTACCGGAAGGCGACGTCCTCCGCTTCCTCGTGCGAGTCCCGCTCTTCTCGATGCGCGACGTGGACTTCCCCGTTCGAGGACCGGGCTGGCTGGACGTCGAGGCGTCGACCGCGCTTCTGAACGACCTCGTGCAGCAGTGGATCGTGTCGTACGTGAGCTTCGAGGAAGACGGCCGCGATCTGGGCGAACCCAGGGTCGCCGCCGTCCGAATCGAGCGGCCCTCGGATCGCTCCTTCCTGAGCTTCGACGACGCGCTCGCCAACGTTCGCTCGCCGATGCTCCCGCGCGAGATCCAGCTTCCGGGCGCCCAGGCACTACTGGACGTCCTGCTGGAGTACGACATCGCCTCCGCCGAGGCCGACTTCTCGATCCAGCCCGATCTGGCGCACCTCGGGATCACGACGGCCACCGTCCTCCGGTTCCAGCCTCCCGGGGGTGCCGAGCGCGCGTTCCGCTACGAGGGGAACCCCGGCATGGTGGAGCTCGATCCGAGCTGGTGGTTCGCCACGTCGCGCTTCATCGAGCTCGGGTTCTGGCACATCCTCGGCGGGATCGACCACATCCTGTTCCTGCTCTGCCTCGTCATCCCGTTCCGCAGTTTCCGCGGCCTCGTGCCGATCGTGACCGGGTTCACCGTGGCGCACTCGATCACGCTGATCGCGGCCGCCCTCGGGCTCGCACCCGACGCGCTGTGGTTCGCGCCGCTCATCGAGACGCTGATCGCGGCGTCGATCGTGTGGATGGCGTTCGAGAACATCGTCGGGGCGGGCCTCGGCCGCAGGTGGGGGATCGCCTTCGGATTCGGCCTCGTGCACGGGTTCGGGTTCTCCTTTCTCCTCACGGAATCGCTGCAGTTCGCGGGATCTCACCTGCTCAGCTCCCTGCTCGCCTTCAACGTGGGCGTCGAGCTCGGGCAGCTCGCGTTCCTCGCCGTCGCCGTACCCGCGCTCGGGTTCCTCTACACTCGGATCACCACGGAGCGCATGTGGGTGATCGTGCTCAGTGCGCTCATTGCGCACACCGGGTGGCACTGGATGACCGAGCGCGGTTCCGCTTTCCTGGCGTACGAGATCTCGCCGCCGGTCGTGGACCTCGCGTTCGGCGCGACGCTGCTCCGCTGGCTCATGCTCGCGCTGATCGTCGCGGGCGCGGCGTTGGCGCTCCGCGAGGGAGTGCGATGGTGGGGTACCCGAGCGATCGGCGGCGGCGGTGTGGGCCTCACAACCCCTCCTGGCGCGTAGCCTCGTCGCCGGAGAGCGGCGCGGTCGCGGAGCGCGCC
>JANQRP010000018.1 GCA_028284495.1 Longimicrobiales bacterium
AAGGCCTCCCGGGCCTCGCCGACGGTGACGAGGATGTGGGATTCGGAAGCGCGTGAAAGACCCCGCCTTACAGCCGTGTGGTGCCGTGTTTTCGCGACGTTCCGACCCCTCGAGGGGGCTGGCTCCGACGGCCCCGCGTTCCGGCACCACACGGCTGTAAGGCGGGGTCTTTCACGCGCTTCCGAATCCCACATCCTCGTCACCGTCGGCGAGGCCCGGGAGGCCTTGCGTGGCATGGCGATCCCGGGCATCTAGCACCCACACGGGACAGGGGTCCCGTGGCCCTCGGCGAAGCCGGGGGATCACACCACGGGAGGATGGGATGATGGGGACTACGAAGGTGCGTTCGCTGTGTGCACCCATACTGCTCGGACTCGCGCTCTGCGCGCTCTCGGTCGCTCCGGCCACGGCGCAGACGCCGAAGCAGGTTTCGCAGGAGGAGTTCGCCGCACTGTCCTGGCTCGAGGGCCGATGGGTCGGGTCGGGCGGCGGGATCGATGCGTTCTACGAGTCGTACCGGTTCGCGAATGACGGCCGGATCGAGCAGACCACCTGGACCGACTCGAGCTTCACCACCGCGGACGGCCGGTCCACGATCGATCACCAGGGCGGTTTCGTCACCAAGGCGCGAGACGGCCGCGTCGAGTACGTGGTGACCGACCTCGACGCCGAGGAGATCCGATTCGACGCCGCCGAGCGAGGCGGGACGGGGTTCCGGTGGACGCGGATCTCCAACGACGAGTGGGTCGCGGTCCTCGATCGCAAGGGCGAAGCGCCCGTCGTGTACAACATGCGGAGGCTCGCCGAGGGCGGCTGAGGGCCGCCGAGCCCCCGCTCGTCCGCCAGCGGAGCGCGCGGGGGCTCCGGGGTTGCATCGGGCGGGGGCGACGCAGAATCTGAATCCGGTTCTGCCAGATTCCCAAGGAGACACGTCCATGACGCTCGCCCCCCGCCTCGGCATCCTCACGGCCGTAACCCTCGTCGCAGTCGCGATCGCCGCCGCACCGACCGCGGCACAGATGATCGCACCCAACCCCTACGCGGACGCCGGGCAGTGGGGAGAACTGCCGGATGGTCGTGAGTGGGGCGCGGTGAGCGCGATCTACCCGTCGCCGGACGGACAGACGATCTGGGTGGCGGAGCGCTGCGCGGCCAACACCTGCGCGAACTCCGACCTCGATCCGATCCTGCAGTTCGACCTGGAGGGCAACCTCCTGCAGAGCTTCGGCTCCGGGATGGTGCTGTGGCCACACGGGATCTACGTGGACGACGACGGCAACGTCTGGATCGCGGACGCCGCCTACATCGGAGTCACGCCGACCGCAGAGGGCCGCGGCCACGTGATCCTCAAGTTCAGCCCGGACGGCGAGCTCCTGATGACGATGGGGACCGTCGGGGTGATCGGCGACGGCCCGGACACGCTCAACCGCCCGTCCGACGTCCTCGTGGCGCCGGACGGCAGCATCTTCGTCGCCGACGGCCACGGCGCCGGATACAACAACCGGATCGTGAAGTACGACGCCGAGGGCAACTTCCTCATGGAGTGGGGGGAGACCGGCGAGGCGGACGGCCAGTTCCGCGACCCGCATGCGCTCGCCATGGACTCCCAGGGCCGCCTCTTCGTCGGTGACCGCGCCAACAGCCGCATTCAGATTTTCACCCAGGACGGCGAGCACCTTCAGACGTGGACGCAGTTCGGGCGACCGAGCGGTCTGTTCATCGACGACAACGACGTGCTGTACGCCACCGACTCCGAGTCGAACCTCGGGCGGAACCCGGGATGGCTCCGCGGCATCTACATCGGGAGCGCCGAGACGGGCTGGGTCAGCGCCTTCATTCCGGACGTCGAGCCCAACCCGAACCGGTCGGGAACCAGCGCCGGCGAGGGCGTCGCAGTGGATGCCGAGGGCAACGTCTACAGCGCCGAGGTCGGCCCCCGCCAGATCAAGAAGTGGGTGCGCGTGCAGCGGTGAGCGCCTCGCGACCAGTCGGGCCGCCCCTTCCCACCTTCCTGGTCATCGGCCAGGCCAAGTGCGGCACGACGTCCCTGTGCCAGGCGCTCGGTCACCATCCCGGCGTGTTCTTTTCGGACCCGAAGGAGCCGCACTTCTTCACGCCCGACCCACACCGCAATGGCTGGACCTGGTACCGATCACTTTTCCGCGATGCCGCGCCGGGCGTCGCCGTCGGAGAAGGCAGCACGTCCTACACGCGCCCGGACGTGCACCGGGAGTGCGCCGAGCGGATCGCGGAAGCGCTGCCCGACGTTCGGCTCGTCTTCCTCGTCCGGGACCCGATCGCGCGCGCCGAATCGGACTGGAAGATGCGGGTGCGCGAGGGCCGGGCGAGATGGAACGACATCAATCGGAGCCTCATCGACAATCCCCAGGTCGTCGAGCTGGGAATGTACTGGCGCAACATCTCCCGGTACCGCGAGCTGTTCGCCGAAGAGCAGCTCCTTATCGTGTTCCTCGAGGACCTCGTCGCCACGCCGGCGGCCACCCTTCGTCGCGTGTTCCGGCACGTCGGCGTCGACGAGGAGGTCGAGGGCGTGACGCTCGGGGAGGCGAACACCGCCCGGATGCAGCGGAAGGACGGCATGGCGTTGAAGCTGATGCGGACGATGGGCCTCATCCGCATCGCCCGCGCGATCTGCCCCCGGTCGTTGACCCGGCGGGTCAAGGACGGGCTCTCGTCACCATGGCGGTACTCGGCGAACTGGGATCCGGCGGTGCTCTCGGATCTTCAGGCCCGATATCGTGAAGCGTCTCGTCCGCTGCTCGAACACTGCGGACGTTCGCTCGACTTCTGGTCGTACCAACCCGCGGGTCGCGTGCTCCATCCCTCGGCCAGATGATCTCGAACACAGCCGACTGGCGTCTCGCCACCCATGATCCAGAACTCGCCGTCCAGGAATACCGCCTTCCCCATGCCGCACCGCGCCTGCGAGAGTGGAGGCGGGCTCCCCGGTGTCCCGTCGCTCGGGACCCACTCGCCGGTGCCCGGGTCGAAGATCTGCACGTTGGCGAACCCGTTGGCGAGCACGTTGGCGTCGCCGCTGCCGGGGCCGCGCCCTCCGAAGACGTAGAAGCGTTCGCCGTCCGTGGCGGCGGCGGCATGATTCCGGAGTCGCGGCGTCTCGGGGAGACGCTCCCACGCCATCGTCGGGAGATCGAGCACGGCCGACTGCGACGTGGTGGTGTCGCCGACGATACCTCCGGCGACGTGGATCCGGTCGCCGACCAGGGCGGTTGCACTCGAGCCCCCACCACCTGGAGCGTCCGCCCGAATCGCGACGTCGGCTCCTCCCCGGCGAACCGTTGCTCGATCGTCTCGATCGGCCACTTGTAGCCCGCGGCGAAGCCGTCCGTCGGTGGTACTGGGGCCTCGACCTGAGGTCGCCGCGCGGACGCCAGCGGTGCGCACGCGACGTGCCGGGACCGGGCCGCTACGCAGTTTGCTCGATCCGCGCTCGGCTCTTCCGCCGATGAAGACGTCAGCTCGGGGGTAGCAGCAGCAGAAGCGCGAGCAGGGCCGTGCGCTCCACCGTGCGGCCGACGTCGATGTACTCGTGTGTCGCGTGCGCGCCGTCTCCGACCGCGCCGAGTCCGTCGATCGTGGCCGTGTACTCGCTCGTCAGGTTGCCGTCCGACGCGCCACCGGACATCCCCTCCTCCAGTTCGAGACCGAGTGTACGCCCCACCTCGCGGGTCGCCTCCCAGAGACGTGCGTTCCGCGGGGTCCGCTCCATCGGGAGGCGGTCGACCGCCCCCTCGACGATCAGGCGGGTCCCCGGAACCTCCGCCTCGAGGGCGGCGATCCGTTCCTCGATCCGCCGCGCGTCCTCGGCCGTCCGGACCCGGACGTCGACCACGGCGCGCGCCTCGGGTGCGACCACGTTGGGGCGCACGCCTCCCCGCACCTGCCCGACATTCACCTCCACGCCGCGGGGCCGATCGGTGAGCGCATGGAGTTCCCGGATCACATGCGCGAGCTCCAGGATGGCCGAGGCCCCCTCCTCGGGCGCGAGCCCCGTGTGGGCGCGCTTCCCGATCACGTTGACCTCGAATCGGCCCGTCCCGCGCCTCGACGTCTTGATGCGCCCGTCGAGTCCCAGCGCCGGCTCGAGGACCAGAGCGCGGTTCGCGCCGGCGGCGAGCTCGCGTACCACGGGCTCCGACTCGGGGCTCCCGATCTCCTCGTCGGAGTTCAGGAAGACCCGTGGGGGCACCTGGGGCTCCAGACCGAGCGCGTCGAGCGCGCGGAGGGCGAGCACCATCTGCGCGACGCCCGCCTTCATGTCGAAGCAGCCCGGCCCTCGGAGCCGGCCGTCCTCCACTTCGAGCGGCATCGTCTCGAGCGTGCCCACCGGCCAGACCGTGTCGACGTGCCCGACCAGCAGCTGAGTCGGTCCCGTGGCGCCCGGTCGCTCGGCCACCAGGTGCCCACCGGTGTTCACGCCGGCCGTGCGCTCGCAGCGGAAGCCGATCGCGTCCAGGTCGGCGCTGACCCGGTCGAATACCGGAGTCTGGGACGCGAGGTCGGTGGAGGGTGACTCCGCACGCACGAGGTCCGACACGAGATCCACGAAGTCGCGCTCGTGCGACCGGACCCACGCCTGGACCTCGGGAGCTCGGGTATGGGCGGCGCTCGCTGACGACCGATCGCGTGGCAGGTTCCTCCCGTCGCGGCTCAGGGTCTCGCTCCCGTCCCGGCCCCGTCCAGCGCCCTCATCACCCGCTGGGCCTCCTGCTCGGGTACGAGCTCGTAGCCCGCGAATCGGCGCGTGTGGTGACCGCGTCCCTGCGTCATGGCCCGGATGCTCGATGCGTAGCGGTAGAGCTCCGCCTCGGGCACCACGGCGCGAACGGTCGCGCGTCCGTCGACCGAGTCCATGCCGAGTACCCGTCCCCGCCGGCCGCTGATGTCGCCCATCACGTCGCCCATGCACGCCTCGGGGGTGACAACCTCGACCTCCATGACGGGCTCGAGCAGCCGCGGGCCGGCCGACTTCGCGGCGTCCCGGAACGCCTGGGCGGCGGCGATCTTGAAGGCGATGTCCGACGAGTCCACCGAGTGGTACGACCCGTCCTGCACCTCGGCCGCGAAGTCGATAACGGGGAACCCCGCCAGGATGCCGCGTTCGGCGGCCTCGCGGATGCCGCGATCGACGGACGGGACGTACTTCCCGGGGATGACGCCCCCCCGGATCGAGTCCACGAACTCGTAGCCTTCCCCGCGCGCCCGCGGCACCAGCCGGATGTGGCAGTCGCCGAACTGGCCCCGGCCGCCGCTCTGCTTCTTGTGCCGGCCCCTCGCCTCCGAGGGCCGGGTGATGGTCTCGCGGTATGCGATCCGGGGCTGTTCGATCTCGACGGACACGTTGTACTTCCGCCGCAGACGCTCGATCTGGACGTCGAGGTGCACCTCGCCCAGGCCGCGCGCGATGGTCTGGTGCAGTTCGCCGTCGAACTCCGCGTGGAACGTCGGGTCCTCCTCGTGGAGCCGGGCGAGCACCTCGCTCAACTTGTCCTCGTCGCTCCGTGTGACGCCCCGGAGCGCGACCGCGATGTCCGGCTTCGGGAACGGGACGGGCCGGAGCGCCACGGGCCGGGCGGGGTCGCAGAGCGTGTCGTTCGTGTGGGTGTGCTTGAGCTTCGCGACCACCCCGATGTCGCCGGCGTGCAGACGCGACACCTCCGTCCGCTCCTTCCCGAGCGCGATCGACAGGTGGTTCAGCTTCTCGCTCGCGCCGTCCGACGCATTCACGACCTCCTCGCCGTTCCGCACGGTACCCGACACCAGCCGGAAGTACGAGAGCTCCCCCACGTGAGGCTCGGTGGTGGTCTTGAACACGAGCGCCGCGAGGGTCTCGTCGTCGGTGGGTGCGAGATGTACCGGGTCGGCGCCTCCGTTCCGCGCCGCCTTCTCCCCGCCCGTCTCGCCGGGGTGCGGGAAGAGCTCGACGATCTTCTTCATCAGCGCCCGGGTGCCGTAGCACGTCTTTCCGCTCCCGCAGAAGAGCGGCACGAACTCGCCGGCGGCCATCCCCACGGCCATCCCCTCGAGCACCTCGTCGCGAGACAGCTCCCCTCCCTCGAGGTAGTGCTCCAGGTACGCCTCGTTCGTGGTCGCGAGGCGCTCCTGCAGCTCGGTCTCCCACGCGTCGTACCGGGCGCGGAGCTCGTCCGGGATGGGGACGTGGTCGTACTCGCCCGTGCGCGTACCCTTCCGATAGTCGTGGGCATGGCGCGAAAAGAGGTTGATGATGCCGTGGAAGTCCTCTCCCTCACCCATCGGCACCTCGACCGGAATCACCTTGTCGGTCAGGTGCGCCTTGATGTCGCGGAAGACCTTCTCGAAGTCGGCGTGCTCCCGGTCGAGCATCGAGACGAAGATGATGCGCGGGATCCCCCGTTCCTCGCAGTACCTCCAGACCTTGCGGGTGCCGACCTCCACCCCGGTGGTCGCGCCCACGCAGACCACCGCCGCGTCGGCCACCCGCACGGCGGCGAGCGTCTCGCCCGTGAAGTCGAGGAAGCCCGGGGTGTCGAGGAGGTTGATCTTCGTCCCCATCCACTCCGCATACGCCGGCGTGAGCTGAATCGAAATCCCGTGGGCCTCTTCCTCCGGTGTGTGCATGGTGAGAGAGTGGCCGCTGGCCGGGTCCTCGTGGCGGCGGGAGGTACCGGACACCCAGCACAGGGCGTCGATGAGGCTGCTCTTGCCGGAGCCGGTGTGGCCGACCACGGCCACGTTCCGGATGCGCTCGGTGGGATACTCGGACGCTGGGGCCATCGAACCTCCCCGATGACGGGTTCACGACGGTTGGGACGGACCCTCAGGATAGGCCGCCGCGAAACCGCCGAGCAAGCGATTTCGGGTGCGGCGTCCGGTTCAGCGCGTGCCCCCCTCCCACACGCGCCACGCGATCCAGAAGGTGTAGATCCCGACCGCCGTGCCCCAGGGCACCTTCGCGAGGTTGAACAGCCCGAGGATCACCGCGAGTACGAGCACCCAGCCACCCCAGTCGAGCAGGAGACCGAGCCCCACCACGAAGTTGGGGAGCGCGAGGAAGATGGCGAGCGTGCCGACGAACCCACCCACGACGGAGAGCGTCCCGAACGCGGCAACGTCGCCCGAGAGGACGCCGATCCCCGACAGCAGTCCGAACACCGCGAGGCCGATGAGCAGATCGATGACGCCCATGGTCACATGGAGCCATCCGAGGATCTTCACGTGGGTCTGCATGTCGTGCCTCCCTGTCGAGGTGAATCCGGGTCTGCTACGGTCGCCGGCGGAGCGACCTTCACCGGCCGGGTGCATCCTGCGCCGTGGGACGGGCCACGGCGGCCGTCACACAAAGTTTTCTTGCAAATGCGGGGACTGGACCGAATCGTGTCCACCTCCACCCGCGTCATCTCATCTTTCGATCCCGATCCGACATGCGACCGACTCATCGCTCGATCCCCACGCCCGGCATCGTCGCCGGCGCGGTCGTACTCTCCGCCGCACTCGCCACTCCCTCCGAGGCTCAGGACGTCCGGTTCCGGACGGTCTCGAACCAGGAGTACGCGGGGTTCATGGGGTCCGTCATGAGCATGTCCGGAGAGCGCATGGGCCCCGACACCACGACGACGTGGATCCGCAACGCGCTCCGCCGTGAGGACCAGGCCGACGGCAAGGCCAGCTGGGTCATCGACATGTCCACGATGGACATGCTCCGGATCGACCACGAGGAGCAGGTCTACTGGACCCTCAACTTTCCGGCGTTCATGCAGAGCGCCGACTCGAGCATGGCCGCGGCCCGCGAGGAGATGTCGCCGGAAGAGCAGGCCCAGATGCAGCAGATGGCCTCGTTCGAGCCGTCGATCGAGGTGGATCGTACCGGGGAGACCCAGGTCATCAATGGCTGGGAGGCCGAGCGGGTGATCATGACCCTCACGATCCGGCCGGCTGAGAACTCCGAAGCGATGGAGGACCCCGGGGCCGACCCGATGGCCGCGATGATGGGTCGTACCGCGATGGTTCTCCTGTCGGACCTCTGGATCAGCGACGAAATGCCGGGCTACCGGGAGATGCGCGAGGCGCTGGGCGACGAAGCGGCGGACTTCGCGGCCGCCAGCGGCGGAATGGCCTCGATGGCCGCTGCGAACCCCCAGATGGCTTCGCTCACCGAGGAGATGCAGGAGCAGATGGAAGGTCTCCAGGGTGACGCCGTCCGGAGCACCTCCTACATGATGATGGTCCCCGAGGGCGTCGAGCTGCAGCGCGACTCCATCCTGGCCCTGGCGGACCAGCCGCTTCCCCGCGGCCCGGACATGTCCGAACTGCTTGCCGCGGCGATGGCGGCCGAGGGACGGGACGCCGCCGCGGACGCAGTGGGTCGCGCCCTCGGCGGCAGGCTCGGAGGGCTGTTCGGCCGCGACCGCGAGGAGGAGGAGGAGCCGGAGGTCGCCGAGGCGGGCTTCGGCTCGACGCCGACGATCATGATGCGCATCACCACCGAGATCATCGACGTCGAGCGCCCGACGCTCTCCGATGCGGACTTCCAGCCGCCGGCGGGCTACACGGAGGTGCAGCGGGGGGGCTGAGGCCCCATGGACTTCAGGAGCGGTCCGGGGGCGCGGGGAGCGCCCCACGGTGCCGGCGGCCAGGTTCGGTTATCGCCGTTCAGCCGACGCCCGGAAGCGCGAACGTGCGCACCGCGGGCGGTGTGCCCACGCTCCCCTGCCCGCCCGCGATCGTGACGTACTGCACGCCGTCGAGCCGCCACGTGACGGGTGAGCCGGTGCCCCGCCCGACCTCCGCCGACCAGAGCTCCTCGCCGGTGCGCGCGTCGTGCGCGACCAACCGAGACCCCGACCCCCAGAACACGAGGTTGCCCGCGGTCGACAGGCTTCCGCCGTTCGTGCCCGCCGACGGGACGCTCCACGCCTCGGAGTTCGTGGCGGGATCCCACGCCAGCAGGAGGGTGCGGGGCCCCTCGAGTGGCGGCCGGTCCGGACGGTCTCCGCCGCCGCCGAGCAGCGTGGTGCCGGTGTTCCAGACGCCCGGCGTGTACTCCATCTCCCCCGCCATCTCGTAGTAGAGGTTGTTGTTCTGCGCAGGGATGTAGACGAGCCCCGTCTCGGCGTTCCACGCCATCGGGTGCCAGTTGTGGGCTCCCTGCGCGCCGGGCGAGATGTAGACGCCGCGCCCGGTTTGCCCGTACCGGGCCGCGGGATTCTCGATGGGCCGACCGGTGTCGAGGTCGATGCCCGACGCCCAGGTGAGATCCTCCGTGAACGGTTCGGCGGAGATCAGCTCGCCCGTGTGGCGGTCCACCACGTAGAAGAAGCCGTTCTTGGGCGCCTGGACGATCACGTCCCGGGGCTGCCCCTCGATCTCGAGGTCGAGCAGCATGAGCGGCTGGGTGGCCGTGTAGTCCCAGTCGTCGCCGGGCGTGGTCTGATAGTGCCACACGTACGCCCCGGTCGGCGCGTCGAGCGCGACGATGGACGAGAGGTACAGGTTGTCACCGCCGCCGGGGCTCCGGTGGTCGCGATTCCAGGGGGATCCGTTCCCGGTCCCGATGTACAGGAGGCCCGCCTCCCCGGCGTCCGGGTCGTACGCCATGCCGTCCCAGACCGTCCCGCCCCCACCCATCTCCCACCAGGTGCCGTACCATGTCTCGGCGGCCGACCGCATCGCGTCCGACTCGAAGCCATCGGCCGGATTCCCCGGCACGGTGAAGAAGCGCCACGCCTGCTCGCCGGTGTCGGTGCGGTACGCCGTGACGTAGCCACGCACGCCATATTCCGCGCCGCCGTTGCCGATCACGACCAGCTCCCCGTCGGACACGACGCGCGGGGCGCCGGTGATCGAGTAGTCCGTGCCCGGAGGGGTCGTCTGAACGGACCAGGCGACCGCGCCCGTGGCCCGGTCGAGCGCGACGAGCCGTCCGTCGAGCAATCCGACGAAGACGAGCTCGCCCTCCAGCGCCACGCCCCGGTTCACCTTGCCGCAGCAGGTCGGGGGGCCACCCTCGCTCTCGGTGAGGATCACCGGATCCCATGTCCACAGAGCTTCGCCCGTTCGCGCATCCAGCGCGAACACGAAGCTCATCGCGCCCGTGCCGTACACCACGCCGTCCACCACCAGTGGGGTGGTCTCGATGCGCCCGCCCTCCTTCGGGATCTCCCACGCCCAGACCTCTTCGAGGCCCGCGACGTTGTCGGAGGTGATCTCGTCGAGTGTGCTGTAGCGCGTCTCGGCGTCGTCGCCGCCGTGTACGGTCCACTCGACGGACGCAGCCGCCTGGGCCTGCCCCATGATGCCCGAGGGCACGGCGGCGGCCGCGAGGATCGCAAGGGAGATCCGTGAAGGACGGTGCTGCCGGCTACTCATGGGCTCCTCCGTGTGGAGGTCCCAAGCTGAATGCGGGGAATTGGGGTCGCAAGCGGACGCGGGTGCCGGCGCCGGCAATCGTCCGACGGCCCGCCCCGCTTGCGGCAGGAGGCCCCGCCGCGCCTTATGACGGTTCGTGACGCGCTCCGGTCAGGGGCGTCGCCGCAGGTCGAACACGCAGTCGCACCCCCCATCGGACACATTCGCATGCGCAGGCTTCTCTCGTTCAGCATCCAGGGCACCCTCGCCGGTACCCTCCCCACCGCCACCGCCGCGGCGTTTCTGCTCACGGCCGCCCCGGCTCACGCCCAGTCCCACACCACCGAGTCGTCTCGATCGGATGAGCCGGGATGGGTCGGCGGCCCGGGTTCCGCCAACTGGCAGCTCGCGGCTCGGTGGGCGCCCTACAACGTCGGCGGCCTTACCTACGACATGACCGTGTCGCCCCAGTACATCCGCGGCTCGAACCGCTTCTGGTACGAGTGGGAGAACCGCGACGGATCGCGCTGGTACATCGTCGATCCGGGCCAGCGCACGAAGACCGAGGTGTTCGATCGCGACGCGCTCGCGGCCGAACTGACCCGCATCACGCGAGACCCGTGGGACGGCCAGAATCTCCCGATCCGCGGCATCGAGTTCGTCGACGGCAACACGCTGCGCTTCGAGGTCCAGGGATCGCAGGAGATCGAGGTCGAGGTGGAAGTAGACGAGGAGGACATGGAGGAGGGGGAAGAGCCCCCGACCGAGACCGAGCCCGAGATGTTCTACTTCGAGTGGACCATTTCGACGCAGACGCTTCGGCAGCTCGACGGACCCGAGGAGCCCACGAATCACCCGAACTGGGCCAACGTGTCGCCGGACGGGCAGACGATCGTCTTCGCGCAGAACCACAACCTCTACATGATCGACGCGGCCCAGTACCAGCAGGTGCTGGACGCGCGGCAGGGCAAGACCGGCTCCGACGCCAACGACGCCTCGGAGGAGATCGAGCTAGACTCCATTCCGCTGACCACCGACGGTGAGCCCTACTTCAGCTATGGCTCGCGCGCGTCCGGAAGCGGCATCAACGACGTGGACAAGGAGGAGGAATGGGCCGAGAAGAGCCGCCCGAACCTCTCCTGGTCACACGACTCACGCCGCTTCACGGTAAGCCGGGCGGACAATCGCGAGGTGGACTTCCTCATGGTCGTCCACAACACCGGGACCGACCGGCCCGAGGTCGAGAGCTACAAGTACGTCATGCCCGGCGAGGACGACGCGGGGATCACGCACCTCACGATGTACGATCTCGACGACATGGAGATGCGCGAGATCACGACCGAGAACCACGCACAGGGCCCCAGCCTCTCTGTGATCAACGAGCAGACGTACCGCTATCCGCAGGACGAGGGCCCCTTCCAGAGCCGCTGGGTGTCGGACGATCCGAACGTGATCTGGTACATGCGCACGTCCCGGGATCTCCACCGCGTCGACCTCGTTCGGCACAATGTCGAGACGGGTGAGGAGACGATGCTCGTCGAGGAGGAGATGAACGTCTACATCGACACCCAGACGCCGGACCTGCTCGACGACGGTGGGTTCATCTGGTGGTCGGAGCGGGACGGCTGGGGCCATCTCTACCGCTACGACGCCGACGGCAACATGGTCGCGCGCCTCACGCAGGGACCGTGGCACGTCTCGGGCGTCGTCCGTGTGGACGAGGCGCGGGGTCAGGTGTTCTTCACCGCGAACGCGCGTGAGGAGGGGATCGACCCGTACTACCAGCACCTGTACCGGGTGAATCTCGACGGGACGGGCCTCACACAGATTTCCGAAGGCAACTTCGACAACCGTACCTCGATGCCCGAGGACGCAAGCTACGTCGTGCACTCGTTCAGTCGGGTCGACACGACGCCGCAGTCCGTGCTGCGTGACCGGAACGGTCAGGTGATCATGGAGCTCGAGGAGGCCGACCTGAGCCGGATGTTCGAGGCGGGATACCAGTTCCCCGAGCCGTTCCAGTTCGAGGCGGCCGACGGCTACACCGACATCTTCGGCGTGATGTACAAGCCGATGGATTTCGACTCGACGAAGATCTACCCGCTCCTGCAGTACGTGTATCCGGGGCCGCAGACCGAGTCGGTGTCGAAGTTCTGGAGCACCAACTCGACCGAGCAGGCACTCGCCAACCTCGGCTTCATCGTGGTCACGCTCGGGAACCGGGGCGGCCACCCCGACCGCTCCAAGTGGTACCACACGTACAGCTACGGGAACCTCCGCGACTACGGCCTCGCCGACAAGGTCGCCGGAATCCACCAGCTGGCCGACCGGCACGCCTTCATCGATCGCGAGCGGGTCGGGATCTACGGGCACTCGGGCGGCGGATTCATGTCGACCGCGGCGTTGCTCAACTACCCCGAGGTCTACGACGTGGCGGTCTCCAGCGCCGGAAACCACGACAACCAGATCTACAACCGGTGGTGGAGCGAGAAGCACCACGGCGTCGAGGAGGTGTTCGACGACGAGGGCAACGTCTCGTACGAGTACGACATCGACTCGAACATCGAGCTCGCGCCCTTCCTCAAGGGCAAGCTGCTTCTCACGACGGGCGACGTGGACAACAACGTCCACCCCGCGGGCACGATCCGGATGGCCGAGGCGCTCATCGAGGCGAACAAGCGCTTCGACTTCTTCATCTTCCCCGGGCAGCGCCACGGGTTCGGCAGCATGAACAACTACTGGTTCTGGCAGCGCGCCGAGTACTTCGCGCGGCACCTGCTCGGCGACGACCGGCAGATGCCGGACGTGGACGAGCTGAACGCGCGGAGCGAGCGGCGGTAGCGTGGAGGCGGCCCGGGGGAGGCGTGCGTCGCGGAACGGCTTTGGGGACAGCCGTCCTCTAGCCCCGCCGGGTCCAGACGGCAATCACGCCGCAGTTGTTGTCCGTGAATCGCCACTGGGGTGGGGCCCACGACGTGAACGGATACGCCTCGATCGCCTCGACCATCTCCGGGTTCGGCACGAGGTCCTCGAAGTCGTACCAGAAGGCGCTTCCCGGACTGGAAGCCCGGCGAAGCACGAAGTCGTCGACCACCACAACGGGATAGCAGCGTGCGCCGGAGAGCAGTCGCATGCCCTGTGCGCGGGAAAAGAACGGCTCGTCGCCGCGGAACGTCCGCACACCGGGCATGCGCTCGACCAGCCGTGACGCTCGGATCACCGGATACTCGGGCATCGAGCCCCGGTCGAGGAATCGGCCGAACCCCCGCCGCTTGCGATCGTAGTAGCCGTGCCGGTCGAGATAGGCCGACCGCGGCTCCACACGCACCTCCAGCCCGGCGAGCTCGACCGGCGCCGGAGTGATACGGATCTCGACGAGCAGCGGCACCCCTTCGTAGTCGATCGGCGTGCTGACACCCGAATAGCCCAGCGCCTCGACGCGGAGGCTGTAGCGCCCGGGGGATCCGTCCGCCCACGCCAACCCGAACTCTCCGTCCCCCCGTGCGACGGCGGCGGAGAGGGAATCTCCGGCTTCGTCGAAGACCGTGACCGTCGCCCCCGCCACGCCGGAACCCTTCGAGTCGTCGATGACCGAGCCGACGATCTGCGCGCTCGCCCCCGACGCGCCCGGGGCGACGCCGATGACGAGCGCGGCGAGAGTGGCGCTGATGCGGGTCTGGACGTCGAAAGACACGGGATGAACCGATCCTCTTCGAAGTTCGTACCGGGCGACCATGGCCGCCGAAGTCCGCACCTCGACCGCGCTGCTGAACGTGGGGATCCGGCCCGTACGCCCGAGCACGGCGGGTATGCTGAAGGTACGGAGCAGGTCGCGCGAAGTTCCCGGCAGCCGGTGCCCGACGCCCGGCTCGGGCCAACGGACACGACAGGTCGGGCGAGCGAGCCCTCCTCTACCGCCTGGTCCAGACCACGATCACCCCGCAGTCGTTCTCGAGTGAGCGCCACTGCGGCGGCGCGAGAGCCGAGCCGGAATAGACCTCGATGGCGGCGATGTCGGCGGGCGGCGGCATCAGGAAATCGAATGCGAGGAGAGGATCGCCGGCGACGGCGCGGGCCGTTCGGACGACGAAGTCGTCGAGGACGAGGACCGGGTAGCACGCGACGCCCCTGAACGTGGTCCCCTGCGCACGGCGCACGTACGGCTCGTCGCCCGCGTCGACCCGGACCCCCGGAACGCGATGGAACATCTGAGCGGTGCGGGAAAAAATGGGGCGGTCGGTGCCGTCGAGGTTGATGAAGTGACCCGTCCCGCGTCGGCTTCGGCGGTAGAATCCGGATCGGTCGAGGTATGCGGAAATCGGCTCCACCTCGACCTCGAGTCCCTCGAGTTCGACCGGGGCGGGTGAGACGCGGATGTCCACGACGATGGGCTCGCCGAGATACTCGATCGGCTGACTCGTCCCCTCGTAGCCGAGCGCCTGGACCCTCAGCGTGTACGTCCCCGCGCCACCCGGCCAGGCCACGGTGAACCCTCCATCGGCGTCCGCGACCGAAAGGCTCAGGCTGTCTCCCGCGGCGTCGAAGATCGTGACCCGCGCCGCCTGGATGCCTGCGCCGTTGGACCGGTCGAGTACATAGCCGCGGATCTGGGCGCCGGCCGGCCCGACTCCCGCCAGCGTCGCGGCAGCGGTGAGGGCGGCGCAGAGGATCGCGCGCAGGTGGGGCGTCGGGTCCATACGCCAGACTGTGGCTCGCGTACCACGACAGGCAAGCGGCAGTCGCGCCGCGTCAGTCCTCGAACTGATGCACATGCATGCTGTCGTGGGCGTCGAGGCGGGCGTCGACGCCGCCCACGTGGCTGCCGAGCGCACCCGTGATGAGACGCGATCCGCGGGCGTGGATCAGCCACTGCCACGTCCAGTTGATCATGACGAGGACCTTGTTGCGGAAGCCGATCAGGAACGCGACATGGACGAAGCTCCAGAGGAGCCAGGCGAAGAACCCGGCGAAGCTGGCACCGGCCACGTCGGCCACGGCGCGCGCCCGTCCGATCGTCGCCATGGCACCCTTGTCACGGTAGCTGAAGGCGGGCCGTCGCTCGTGCGAGGTCGGTGCGTCGCGCCGCAGCTCCCGCGCCAGGATCTCGCCCACGAACGCGCCCATCTGGATCGCGCCCTGCGCCACGCCCGGCACCTCCGTACCGTCGTTGGCGGACGTCTGGACGGCGAGGTCCCCGACCACGAAGACGTCGGGATACCCGGGAATCGCACAGTCCGGACCGACCACGATCCGGCCCTGCCGGTCCTGCTCGACACCGAGTGAATCCGCCAGGTCGACGGCCCGGACCCCGGCCGCCCAGATCACGTTTTCGGCGGGAATGCGCTGGTCTCCCGCGTAGACCGCGTGCGCGTCCATCCGGGTGACGAAGGTCTTCAGGTAGACGTCGATCCCCATGCGCTCCAGCGCCGACTTCGCGGCCGTGGACGCCGTCTCGGACATTCCGGGCAGCAGCCGGTCGGCCCCCTCGACCAGGATGATCCGTGAGGACGTCGTGTCGACCCGGCGGAAGTCCTGCGGAATCGTCCGGGCGGCGATCTCGCGGAGCGCCCCGGCCATCTCGACGCCGGTCGGGCCACCGCCCACGACCACGAACGTCAGAAGCCGGGCCCGGCGTTCGGCGTCCGGCTCGAATTCCGCGCGCTCGAACGCCAGCAGCACGCGCCGGCGGATTTCGAGGGCGTCGTCGATCGTCTTGAGCCCCGGGGCCCGGGGAGCCCAGGCGTCGTTGCCGAAGTAGGTGTGGGTGACGCCGGCGGCGAGCACGAGCAGGTCGTACTCCACGACGTCGCTCCCGATGGTGAGGGTACGCTCCTCGAGATTCGCCGCGGTCACCTCACCGAGCACCGTCTGCACGTTCTCCTGCCGACTGAACACGGCACGGATCGGCGACGCGATGTCCGATGGCGCCAGGGCCGCCGTCGCGACCTGGTACAGTAGGGGCTGGAACACGTGGTGGTTCTTGCGGTCGATGACCATCACGTCGCAGTCGGACCTTCTCAGCTCCGACACCGCGTGGATGCCGCCGAATCCACCACCCACCACGACGACGCGCGGGCGCTCCCGCCCCCCCGCGAGCGCACGCGCGCGGGCCGTACCGATAGATTCCCCTGTCGACTCGCCCGAATCGGGGGAACTCGCGCGGTCGGCACCTGTATCGGAATCGGCCCGCGAATCCGGGTCGCCGCGTCGAATTTCAGCCGGATCAGCCATGGACAGTGCCCTTCTGGACAGAGTCGCATCGGAATACTTCACCTCGCAGGACTGGGGCGCGTACCCCCCAGAGGCCCATGAGGTCTGGTCGATTCTGTATCGCCGCAGGATGGGCACGCTGAAGGAGAACGGCGCACGTCTCTTTCTCGACGGTGCGGACGTGATCGGCCTCAACGAGCACGAAGTGCCGAACCTCTCCGAGGTGAACACCGTGCTCGAGGCCCGCACCGGCTGGAATGCGGTGCCGGTGACCGGCTTCATTCCCGCCCGCGAGTTCTTCACGTGCCTCGCGTTGCGCCGGTTTCCCACGACGGTGACCGTGCGGCCGATGGAGAAGCTCGATTATCTCCAGGAGCCGGACATCTTCCACGACGTCTTCGGTCACGTGCCGCTCCACGCCGACCCGGTGTTCGCGGACTTCCTCCAGAAGTTCGGAGCGGTCGCCGCGCGCGCCCGTACGGAGGACGAGACGACCTGGATGGCGCGGCTGTTCTGGTTCACGGTCGAGTTCGGGCTCATCCGTGACAACGGCGAGACGAAGGTCTATGGTAGTGGTCTGATCTCATCGGCGGCCGACGCCGAGAACGCGCTCGGTCCGAACTGCGATCGTCGCGAGTTCGACATCGAGGCGGTGATCGCCCAGCACTTCGAGATCGACCGGCTGCAGGATGTCCTCTTCGTGGTGGACGACTTCGAGCAGCTGTTCGAGGCGGTGAGGATCATGGAGGAGCGACTCGCGGCGTGACTCACCCGATTGCTCCCCCGCCGGCGCCGACGGCCGAGGTGGGTTCGGCCGCCTGACTCTGCGACGCGACCCCCGGTGTGAACAGGCTCTACGGCCGGTCCGCGTCGCGGATCGCGATCGATCCGCCCCGAAGTTCGGCCACGAGCGAGCTCATGTCGTACACCACGAGCAGCGTGTGCAGGATGGCCCGGGCATCGACCGCGATGGTCCGGTGGACCGACGGATCGAAGAGGTAGTCGCTCGGGAGGCTCTCCGCGGGACTGTCGAACACCACGCCGACGAGCTCGAGCCCGCCCGTCAGGACCGGTGAGCCCGAACTCCCTCCCGCGATGTCGGCGCTCGCCACGAAGTTCAGCGGCATCTCGGCGTCCAGGGCGTCCCGCCGCGACCACCAGCGCTCGGGCAGTTCCCACGGCGAGTTCGGGGCGCCGCCCAGCTCCTCCGCCCGTTCGAACAGTCCACCGAGCCGGGTCGTCCACGGGGGGCTCGTCCCGTCGGACGCACGGTACGATCGCACGCGTCCATCGGACAGGCGCGGCGAGCCGGTCGCGTCGGGGACGACGTCGTCGCCGAGCACGTCCAGTGCCACCGACAGCATCTCCCGGGCCGCGGCTTCCTCCTGCCGCTCGAGCCCGAGCCAGGCGCTCTGGAAGTTCCGGAACGTGGGGATGTAGAGATTCACGAGGCGAAGGGCCGGATCGTTCCCATCGATGCGGCCGAGCGCCATCGACTCGGAGGTGGCGGCGCTGTCCGCGAACAGTGACGCCTCCATGATCCGGGCCGCGGCGCCCTCCGGCGACCGTCCGCGCAGGATCGACCCGAGCCACCGTTCGTCCTCGCCGAACGCAGCCACGAACTCCTCCAGCCGGGTGGCCACGAGCTCCTCGTCGAGGTCGCGCGGTACCGACCGGACCGAATCGAGCGCCGCCATCAGGTCTGCAGTGAAGGACACCGGCGCGCCCTGGCCTCGCAGGTTCAGGATCTGCCACACGATGAACGCGCGGTGCAGCGTGGGCGACGCGAAGCCCGTTGCGGTCAGCCCGAGGAAGGCCCGGTGCTCTCGTTCCAGCGTACGCCGCTGGTCCTGCAGGTCGGCGATCCGCGTGAGGGCGGCGTCGAGTCGTGCCGCCGCCGTGGAGTCGGGCGCTGCGGCCTTCACGAACGCGGCCTGCCGCGCCTCCAGCCGCTCCCGCATGCCCGCCTCCCCGAGGCCTGCCAGCATGCCGGCAAGGGACTTCTCCGAGTTCCGCGCGGAAAAGAGGTCGTTCGAGACGTTCCCGGTCCGCGCCGCCTCCGGCCACGCCATCGTGAAGCTCTCCATCGCGTCGGCCCGCTTCCGGACGAAGTCCAGCACGGCGGCATCCGTCATGTCCTCGCGGAGCGCGAACTGGTCCAGCGTCGACCATCGAGACGTCGTACCCGGGTTGCCCACGACGAATACGGCGTCGCCCTCGCGCACGCCGAACTCCGACATCTCGAACCAGGTGTTGGAGGCGTACGGATCGTCGCCGTCCCAGACCCGCAGGAAGGCGATGTCGAGATTCCAGCGGGGGTACTCGAAGTTGTCCTCGTCCCCACCGAAGAAACCGATCGACGTCTCCGGTGCCATGACCAGACGCACGTCCTCGAGCCGCCGCCACACGTAGAGCGAGGTTCGCGCTCCGCTCCAGAGCTCCACGAACTCGATCTCGAGGGCCTCCTCGCCGCCGAACTGGTCGTCGAACCGCTCGACGGCCTCCTCCTCGATCCGCTCCCGCTCCTTCGCGAGTTCCTCCTCTCGATCCTCTCCCTCGCGGTCGCCGGCCGCTTCCTCCAGCCGCGCCGTCACGTCCTCGGACCAGACGAACTGCTCGACGACGAAGCCGGGCAGCGTACGCTCGGCGGACCGCTCCGGCGCGCGGAATCCGTCGGCGAGCAGGTCTTCCCCGTCGCGAGCAGCACCCGGGATCGCGTCCCGAACGCAGTGGTGATTGGTGAGGATCAGACCGTCCGGCGACACGAACGATCCCGAGCAGCCCGGGAGTCGCACCGCACCCAATCGGGTGTGCTGAAGCCAACTCTCGTCGGCCTCGAGCCCGTACTCCTCCGAGAGCCACGCGACCGGCGGCGTCTCGAGGGTCCACATCCGGCCCCGATCGAAGCGCTCGGCCTGGGCGGACGCACCTGGGGCCGTCGAGAGGAGAGCCGCGAAGGCCAGGGACACCGGAAGTCCGAACCCGACCGCCGGAGCGGCACTCCGGAGGGGACGACGCATGGTGCGGGCTCGGGGGTGCGTCAGTTGCTGCGACGGCGCCGGCTGACCTCGTCGAGCAGCTCTCGCTCGGCGGAGGTGAGCGAGCCGATCCCCTTCTCGGAGATCTTGTCGAGCACGCGATCCACCTCGTCGAGCATGCGCCGCTCGTCGTCCTCGTTCCCCGCCCTGGAGCGATGCTCCCGAGGCGCGGGTTCCTTGCGGGCGCTCACGGACACCTTCCCCTTCCGGCCCGAAGGCTTCGGGCGGACGACGGGGGTCCCCGGCCGGCGCGGTACGAGCGCAGCCGGGCGCCAGTCCATCTTGAGGTAGAGGAACGCCGCCACGATCCCGCCGAGGTGCGCGAAGTGGGCGATGCCCCCGCTCGCGCCCGAAACGCCCTCCAGGAGCGAGACCAGGAAGAGGAAGCCGACGAGCCACTTCGCCTTCACGGGGAAGATCCCGTAGACGTGAATCGGCGCGTTCGGCCAGTTCATCGCGAAGGCGAGCATCACGCCGTACACGGCACCCGAGGCACCCACCACCGTGGCCGGCATGAAGACGGCCGAGAGGACCGCCCCGCCGAGCCCGGCGACCAGGTAGAACCGAAGGAACTCTGGGCTCCCCCAGCGACGCTCCAGCGGCGGCCCGAAGAAGAACAGCACCAGCATGTTGATGGCGAGGTGCCACGGCCCCGCGTGCACGAACATGTAGGTGAGCACGCCCCACGGGCGGGTGAGGAGCTGGGGCGGGTGGAGCGCGAGCAGGTCCCGCGCCGGCGACCAGAGGAGCGTCACGACGAAGACGGCGACGTTGGCCACCAGAAGCCGCTTCACCATGGGCGTGATGCCCATGGAGAGGCCGCCGGCACTCTCGCCCCGGAACCGTCCGTACGTACGCTCAGCGAACATCGATCTCCCGCGTGTCCCGTTTCGCGTTTCTGCCCCGAAAGCCGGGGATCGTCAAACCCCGCTCGGCGAGGGCGGGTTCCGACGTGCCGCCGCGAGCCGGACGATCCGGTCGCAGAGGCTCGGGAAGTCGATCCCGGCGGCCTTCGCCGCCCTGGGGAGCAGGCTGTTGCCCGTCATCCCCGGGAGGTTGTTGGCTTCCAGGCACCAGATCCCGCCGTCCTCGTCCATCATGAAGTCTACGCGCGAATAGTCCCGGAGGCGAAGAATTCCGTGCACGGCCCGGGCGAGATCACGCATTCGCCCGCCGCTCCGCTCGTCCACATCGGCCGGAAAGATCTCCTGAGCCATGCCCGTCTGGTACTTGCACGCGTAGTCGAACAGCTCGTGTTCCGGCACGATCTCGCCGACCGGCAGCGCCTGGTCGCCGACGATGCCGACCGTGAACTCCCGACCCGACACGAATGCCTCGGCCACGACATGATCGTCGAACCCGCGGGCACGGGAGAGCGCGCTCCGCAGCTCCTCCGGCGTCCGTGCGAGTTCCAGCCGCAGCGAAGAGCCGCCGCCGGCCGCCTTCACCACGAGCGGAAGGCCCACCTCGGCGATCAGCCGCTCGGCATCGAAGACGTCCGTCCGCCACGCGGGGGTCGGGACGCCGGCGTCGCGCATGAGCCGCTTGCCCACATCCTTGTCCATCGCGAGCAGGCAACCCACTCGGTCGGAACCCGTGTAGACGAGTCCCGCGCCGTCGAGCAGTCCCTGGATCGTTCCATCTTCGCCCGCGCCCCCGTGCAGCGCGAACACGTACACGTCGGCGGCGCCCGCCTCGGGGTGACCCAGGAGGCTGGAGAGGCCGCCGGTGGCGAGGACGTCGGACCAGCG
This sequence comes from Longimicrobiales bacterium, assembly GCA_028284495.1. Lineage (GTDB taxonomy): Bacteria > Gemmatimonadota > Gemmatimonadetes > Longimicrobiales > Gaopeijiaceae > Gaopeijia. Next base: position 21,368 of record JANQRP010000018.1, read on the forward strand.
GCCGCGCGGGGGTTCGTGCTCCACTCCCCGGTCGCGGATCGCATCCTCCTCGTCCGGCGTGAGCACCTCGCCGCGCGCCGTGTCGAACGCGCACACGTCGTGCCCGGCCGTACGGAGGGCACTCGCCATCTGCGCTCCGGTGGCGAGTGACACGTCGCGTTCGTCGGACGCGCCGCCGAGCAGCACGGTGAGCTTCATGTGCGGCTCGTCATGGCCGGCTCGTCACGGGCAGCTCGGGAGGCGCCATGCGTCAGCCGCGCGTCTGCGTGAGATCACGAACGACGTCGAAGCGGGTGACGATCCCCGAGATTCGACCGTCGTGGCGGATCAGCACGGCGGGCGCGCGATGGGTGAGCAGTCGGGTCACCTCGGCGCCGTCGGCGTGGGCGTCGACCACCGGGTACGGGGCGCCCATGACCGAGTCGGCCGAGCGGTCGAGCAGCTCCGGATCCTCGAGTACCCCGGCCATCAGTTCGCTCTCCGCCACCGACCCCACGCAGTCACCGCCCTGCAGCACGGGCAACTGCGACACGCCGTGTGTCCCCATGGTCGAGAGCGCCATCTGGACGGAGGTGGTCGGCTCGACGGCGTGCAGCGAGCCCGCTCCGTCGCCCTTGGCGGTGAGCAGATCGCCGGCCGACCGACGGCGCGAGCGCTCGAGGAAGCCGTTCTCACGCATCCACTCGTCGTCGTAGAGCTTCGTGAGGTAGCGCTCGCCCCAGTCACACAGCACGGCCACCACGCACGCGTCCGGGTCGTCGATTTCCCGGGCCTTGCGGACCGCGGCCTCGACCAGGAGCCCGGCCGAGCCGCCGACGAACAGTCCTTCCTCGCGTGCCAGTCGCCGGGCCATGCGGAAGGACGCCCCGTCCGAGATCGCGACGTACTCGTCCACGACATCGAGATCGAGGTTGTCCACGATCTTGTCGCTGCCGAGCCCCTCGACCTTGTACGGGTGGCCCTCGACCATCTCACCGGTGTTGAAGAAGGGAGCGATGAGCGACCCCTCCGGATCCACACCGCAGATCTGTACCGCCGGATTCTTCTCTTTCAGGAATCGTGCCGTGCCGGTGATCGTCCCACCCGTGCCGGCGCCGGCGAAGAAGTGCGTGATGCGTCCCCCCGTCTGCTCCCAGAGCTCGGGCCCGGTCGTCCTCTGGTGCGCGAGCGGGTTGGCGGCGTTGTAGAACTGGTCGGCCAGCACGGCACCCGGCGTCTCCTTCGCGATGCTCTTGGCCTTCATCGTGTAGTGCTCGGGGTGATCGGGCGGGACCGCGGTGGGAACGATCACGACCTCGGCGCCGAACGCGCGGAGAAGCTTCACCTTCTCGACCGACATCTTGTCGGGCATCGTGAAGATGCAGTGGTACCCCTTGATCGAGGCGGCCATGGCCAGCGCCAGCCCCGTGTTCCCGCTGGTCGCCTCGACGATGGTCCCGCCGGGGGCCAGCTTCCCGGACGCCTCGGCCGCCTCGATCATCGCCAGACCGATCCGGTCCTTCACCGATCCGCCCGGGTTCATGAACTCGCACTTCCCCCAGACGGGAGTCCGGCAGCCGTCGGTGACCCGGTTGAGCCGGACGAGGGGCGTCCAGCCGACCATGTCGAGGACGTTGTCGTACGGCGTCCTGTGACGCTCGATCATGCTCCGCCCCCGCGTCCGGGGCGCTTGGTGAAGCGGATCGGCAGCCTCGCCCACACCTCGATCCGCTTCCCGTTCCGCGTTGCGGGCTCGAACCGCATCTCCATCGCACCGGCGACCGCGGCCGAGTCGAACGCCTCGATCCCGCTCGACTCGAGAATCTCGACCTCGCGAACCGCGCCGGTGTCACTGACCCGGACCCGGACGAGCGTCTCGCCCTCCACGTCCCGATCCCAGAGATCGAGCGGGTATTGCACCGGCACCTCCTGGAAGAGGGGCGCCGGGGGCTCGATCTGCTGATCCGTGGCGCAGGCACCCGAGAGGGCGGCCGTGGCCAGGATCGGCGCGATACGGCGGAATGCGGTCTGGTACATCGAGGGGTCCGTCAGTCGATGTCGCCCCGCGCCTCGCGGCGGAGATCCGCCAGCAGGTTCAGGGCGTCGAGGGGGGTGAGTTCCTCCACGGGGAGGCTCCGAAGCCGCGCCACCACCGGCGGCTCGACGGAGAAGATCGAGAGCTGCTCGGGCGCCGGTTCCGACGCGGGGCGGTGGGCACCGTGCCGGCCCAGGCCCTCGCCTCCACCCGAGTGAGTTCCTTCCAGCTCGGCCAGAAGTTCCCGCGCGCGGGCGAGCACCTCGGCGGGGGCGCCCGCGAGGCGGGCGACCTGAATGCCGTACGAGCGGTCGGCGCCGCCCTCCTCGAGTCGCCGCAGGAAGACGATGTCGTCCCCCGACTCGCGAACCGAGACGTTGAGGTTGCGGACGCCGGGCAGCAGGTCACCGAGCTGCGTCAGCTCGTGATAGTGCGTGGCGAAGATCGTCTTGCAGCCGATCCGCTCGTGCAGGTGCTCCGTGACGGCCCAGGCGATGGAGACGCCATCGTAGGTCGAGGTGCCCCGCCCGATCTCGTCGAGGAGCACCAGGCTCCGCTCCGTCGCGCCATGCAGGATGGCGGCCGTTTCGTGCATCTCGACCATGAAGGTGGACTGCCCGCGCGCGAGGTTGTCGGACGCACCCACGCGCGTGAACACCCGATCGGACACCGGCAGCCTCGCGGTGTCGGCCGGTACGAAGGAGCCCACCTGCGCCATGAGCTGGATGAGCCCGATCTGCCGCAGGATCGTGCTCTTTCCGGCCATGTTCGGGCCGGTGAGGACGACGATGAACCCCGCATCGCCGTCCTCCGCGCCCAGGCGGAGGTCGTTGGGGATGAACGCCTCCCTCGGCATCATGGTCTCGACCACCGGGTGGCGACCGGCGGTGATCTCGAGGTCGAAGCCGGTGTGGACCTCCGGACGCACGTAGCGGCGCCGCTCGGCCACGTCGGCGAGGCAGGCCAGGACGTCCAGCACCGCCACGTGGTGCGCCGCCGACTGGACGCGTGCCACATCGGCCCCGACCCGGTCCCGGACCCGCGCGAAGAGCTCCGCCTCGAGCCGCGCGATCCGGTCCTCGGCGCCGAAGACCTTCTCCTCCCATTCCTTGAGTTCGGGCGTGAAGTAGCGCTCCGCGTTGGCGAGCGTCTGCTTCCGCGTCCAGTCGTCCGGGACCCGGTCGAGGTTCGCCTTCGTGACCTCGAGGTAGTACCCGAACACCTTGTTGAAGCCGACCTTGAGCGACCCGATGCCGGTGGCCTCCCGCTCCCGCTGCTGCAGGCGCGCGATGAAGTCCACGGCCCCGTCCCGCGTCTCTCGGAGGTCGTCCAGCTCGGCGTCGAAGCCGGGCGCGATCACCCCGCCGTCCTGCAGCGCGGCGGGCGGGTCGGCCGCGATCGCCTCGTCGAGGTAGTCGCGAAGGTCGTCGAGCGTGTCGAGGTCCGCGCCGTGGGTCCGGAGCACCTCGGCCGTCGCGTCCTCCGCGGCGGCCCGGACGTCGGGGAGAACGGCGAGCGAGCGACCCAGGGCGCGGAGGTCCCGCGGGCCCACCCGCCCCGTGCCCACCTTCCCCGCGAGTCGTTCGAGGTCCGCGACCCCTCCGAGCGCCTCACGCAGCCGGCGCCGGAGCGGCGGACGCTCGAAGAGCTCCTCGACTCCTCGCTGGCGAGCCCAGATCCGTTCGGGATCCGTCAGCGGGTGGAGGAGCCAGCGACGCAGGAGGCGTGCGCCCATCGCCGTCACCGCATCGTCGAGCACCTCGATGAGCGTGCCGCCCTCCTGGCCGGCGCGAAGCGGCTCGACCAGTTCGAGGTTCCGGCGGGTCATGTCGTCGAGGACCATCGACTCGCCCGCCCGCTCGATTCGCGGCGGGAGGAGGTGAGCCGCACCGGTGGGTCGGATCTCCTGCACGTACGCGACGAGCGCGCCGGCGGCACGCGCGATCTCCTGATCGTCCGCCTCGAATCCGAATCCGTCGAGTCCGGCCACGCCGTAGCGGCGCTCCAGCTCGTCCGTCGCGACGTCGAGGTCGAAGAGCCACGGGTCGCGGTGGGTCCGTGCCGGACCGCCGGCCGAGGGCGCGGGCAGCGCGACCAGGTCCGCGGACTCGGCGTCCGGGCGGGCGATCAGCAGTTCGGCCGGCTCGATACGACCGATCTCGTCGACGAGGCGTCCGGACGGGACGGTGCGGACGACCAGCTCTCCCGTCGAGAGGTCGAGCGCTGCGATCCCGCGCCGACCCGATTCCTCGGGCGTCACCGCGACCACCCAGGCGTTCCGTCGCGCCGGCAGCAGGCCATCCTGCAGCACGGTACCCGGGGTGACCGTCTCCGTGACCTCGCGTTTCACGACGCCCTTCGCCTGGGCCGGATCCTCGACCTGATCGCAGATGGCGACACGCCGGCCCGCCTTGACGAGTCTGGCGAGGTACTCGTCGAGTGCCTTCGCCGGGATTCCCGCCAGGGGCACCTTCTTCGCCGCACCGTTGTTCCGGTTCGTCAGCGTCAGTCCGAGCAGCTTCGCGCCCTCCTCCGCGTCCCCGTGGAACAGCTCGAAGAAGTCTCCGACACGGAAGAGGACGAGCGCGTCCCGATGGCGGCGCTTCACGTCGCGCCACTGCTGCATCATCGGAGTGTCGTCGGACCCGGCCATCAGGGGCTGCTCGGAGCGCTGCGGAGGGGCGGAAACCGGGCCGAACGCGACCCGTCGGAAGCCTCGAATACTACCCGTCGCCAGGGTGGCGGATCAACCGACCCGAGCGGTACGTTTTCGCCATCTGCCGCGGCCGGGCGGGTGCCCGGCGGGCCGACGACGATGACGACGACGACGAGCCGCCGGAGGTATCGACCATGATGCATGCACCCCCTTCCCTTTCGCCCCGAGCCGCACGGGGTGCGGCGGTGGCGCCACGCCCTCGCACGTCGGAGTCCCGTGCCCGGTGGGGCCCGGCCCTCGTCGCCGGCCTCGTCGCCGCGTCGTTCGTGCTGTTGCCGGCCGGGCCCGCGCCGTCGTCCCTGTCGGCCCAGCAGGTGCCGCCCTCCGAACGCGTCCCGGCTCCAGCGCCCGAGGACGTGGCGACCATCGACGCCGCGGTCGCCGCGATCTACGCCGCCATCTCCGGGCCCGCCGGGGAACCCCGCGACTGGGACCGGTTCCGTTCCGTGATGCACCCCGATGCCCGGCTCATCCCCACCGGGCCCACGCCCGCCGGCGGACGCGCAGCCAATTTCTGGACGGTGGAGGAGTACATCGAGCGGGCAGGGCCGCAGCTCGAAGCCGGTGGCTTCTTCGAGAACGAGATCGGCCGGCGGACCGACCGCTACGGGGGTGTCGTGCATCTCATGAGCGCGTACGAGTCCCTCCGCACCGCCGATGGCGAGCCGTTCGCGCGCGGCGTGAACTCCTTCCAGCTGTTCTGGGATGGCTCGCGCTGGTGGGTGATGAACATCTTCTGGGAGCAGGAGACCCCCGAGAATCCGATCCCCGCGGACCTGATCGGAGCCGGGAACAGCGACGGTCCGTGAGCCCGCTCGGCCCGAGCCCGGCGGCGGTCAGTCGCGCCCGACGAGTTCCTCGAACCCGTCCGGCGGTCGCCGGTGCGTCGTCCCCTGCTCGTAGGCGTGGGCGAGCCGGAACAGGGTGGCCTCGTCGAAGGCCCGGCCCAGAATCTGCAGACCCGCCGGCAGGCGCCCGTAGGTGAACCCCATCGGGACCGTGATCGCCGGGAGCCCGCTGGCGGGCGCGATCCGCTGCGAATTGTCGCCCCGGTAGTCTTCGCTGGCCGTCTCGATCGGGGCCGGCGGCCAGGTCCAGGTCGGGTGGATGAGTGCGGCCAGGTTCGAGTCGTCCATCACCGACTCGACGTGCTCGCGGAACGCCTGACGACCCGGATTCTCCCAGAAGTCGGCGCAGCCGTCCTCCCACTCGGCGGGTGGTGCGTCCACCGGAGCGTCGACGGATCGACGAAGGGTGGCCTCGACCGACGAGTCGAAGTCGCCCGACTCGTACGCCTCGAGCGGGTCGACGATCGGTGCGCTCGGGCCGAGCGTGGCGAGGTACTGCGCGACGTCCCAGCGGAAGCGGCGGCAGTAGATGCCCGGACCGCTGGACAGGCCGAGGTCCACATCCACCTCGACGACCTCGGCACCCAGGCGCTCGAGGTCGGATACGGCCCGGTCGAAGAGCCGCGAGACCGCGGTGTCCATGGCGGCGGCATCCGAGAGCGTGGTCACGATCCCCAGGCGGACGTCGGCGAGCGGAGCGCTCGATTCCGAGCGTGAGCCGAGCAGCGACGCCACGGTCCAGTCGGAGGTCGCCCGGCCGGGATGGACGGTCGTATAGGGGTCCTTCGGATCGGGGCCGGCGACCACGCGGTACACGCGGGCCACGTCCTCCACCGACCGGCCCATCGGCCCGCCCACGTCGCGGTCGAAGGCGAGGGGGATGATGCCGTCGCGCGACGTCGCCCCGAGCGTCGAACGGATTCCGACCAGCGCCAGGTGGGACGACGGTCCCCGGATCGAGTTCCCGGTGTCCGACCCCAGCCCGATGACGCCGAAGGACGCTGCCACGCCGGACGCCGTCCCGCCGCTCGATCCGGCCGGCGTTCGGTCGGGATCGTACGCGTTCCGGGTCCGACCGAAGGAGGAACTCACCGTCTCGCGTGGCGAGAACGCCCACTCCGCCATGTTCGTCTTGGCCAGGACCACGGCGCCTGCCGCCCGGATCCGCTCGACCTGGGTCGCGTCGTCCGGCGGTACGCTCCCGGCCAGCGCGATCGAGCCGCCCGTCGTCACCATGTCGTGGGTGTCGAAGTTGTCCTTCACGAGCATCGGCACGCAGTGGAGCGCGCCGAGCGCCGCGCCATTCGCCGCCGCCCGGTCCAGCGAGTCGGCCACCTCGAGCGCCCGGGGATTCACGACGGTGATCGCGTTCACGCGATCGTCGAACGCATCGATGCGGTCCAGGTGAGCCTGTACGACCAGCCGGCACGTGGTCCGGCCGTCGCCGAGTGCCGCGTGAAGCTCGGAGATCGTCAACTCCACCACGGGGATCGGGGCGGGCGCCGGCGCGCAGGACGCCGGCGCCCCGATCGTGAGGGCCACACCGAGGCGGAGGCGTGCCGGACTCACGCGCCGCCCACCTCCTGGTCCGCGCCCGGCACGACGCCCGCCACGAGCCCGGCCTCGACCATGCGCGCA
>JANQRP010000035.1 GCA_028284495.1 Longimicrobiales bacterium
ACATCAAACGACTGGGTACAGCACGACGCGTGGGTCCTGGCCTACGGCGACGGGACGGAGTTCTAGGAGATTCGCGCAACATCGCCGTCGGGCACCGACGGCTTCTCTCGATCGAGAACACGGAGGACGCTGGTGCCGAGCCCGACGTGGTCAGCCGTCTCTGGTGCCCCGCGTGGCGCGAATGGAGAGAGTCTGGACAGCTTTCGGGCTGAATGCGAACCAGGTCGAACTGTCCACCGTACTCTGGGGGGCGGACCAGAGGCGGGACTACGTTGCCGGGTTGGATGGCTCCGACATCTCGGAGGGTAGCCGCCGAGCCAGCTGTTCCGTTCCGCGGCGCCGCCCAGAGTCCTCTCGGGAGATCTCCTGGCCCGACTCCGAGTCGGTGGCGGCGGGACCATTAGAAGGTAGATTCATGCGTGACCGCGGCCTGGACGGAGGAGGCCCGAAGCTGGGATCAGGGGCACTTCGTTGAGTTCCTTGATGTGCGCCTGCAGCGGTCGGCGTAGCTATTCCTGCCCCATGCGTACGCCCCTTCCTCCGTGGCCCGACTGTCAACCAATTCAACCGCTACGTGCTACCATGGGGCCAGGCGTGAACGATCCGAGGCAGGCGTCGTTTTCGGTCATCGTTCCCGTGTACAATGCCCGGAAGTTCCTGGATCGGAGCATTCCTTCGATCCTGACAGCCCTGGAAGAAGTTGGAGGCGAGTTGATCCTCATGGACAATGGCTCCGACGACGGGTCGATCGAGTGGATGCACAGGCGCGCTCGCGCCGCGACCATCGAATCCAGGCCGGGTCTGACGATTGGCGCGCTGAGGAATGCCGGCGCACGGATCAGCGCTGGCGACATCTACTCGTTTATCGACGCGGACTGCGTGGTTCCCCGGGACTACTTCGCCCGAATCGACGAGGCTCTCCGTGCGACCGGGGCAGTGGCCGTGGGTAGCCGGTATGCTCTGCCTGACGAAACGGTCTGGATCGAACGGGACTGGCATGCGCTGAACGCCGAGGGGCGCGACCGGGGGGGGCGTCCGGTCAACTACGTGCCAGCGGGCAATTTCGCCTGCAGGCGTGAAGCCTTCGATGCCGTGGGAGGGTTCGACGAGGATCTGATCACCGGGGAAGATGCCGAGCTATGCCTCCGCCTGAGGAGATCGGGTGGGATCATCTGGGGCACCGACCGGGTCCAGGCGAAGCACCTCGGGAATCCCAAGACGTTGCGCGGCTTCTATCGAAAGCAACGATGGCACGCGCTCGGAATGTTCGGCACGGCTCGAGGGCAGATGACCGACAAGCCGACCGTCCTGACGCTGGTCCATGTCATCAGTACGGTGGCAGGACTCGCACTCCTGTCGGTGATCAACGGGTGGCCACGGCTCTTGGCGCCCGTGATGGGCACCACTCTCGCACCTGCGCTCGCTGTGGGGTTCCGGGTCGTCAAGGGAAGTCGCCCTGGGCCGATCTCGATCTTGCGGGGATTACTCCTCTTCCACTTGTACCTGGACGCGCGCGCCGCCGCCGCGGTCTCGCTGCTTCGGCGGCGGCCAAGCCCCAGAGCCTAGCGCCGCCGCGGCGAACCGGGATTCCGGATGCTATTCAACAGTTACGAATTCTGGGCGTTCTTCGCGATCGTCCTACTGCTGTATCAAGGCCTCGGACATCGCGGCCAGAACCGTATGCTCCTCATCGCGAGCTACGTGTTCTATGGCTCCTGGGACTGGCGCTTTCTCAGCCTGATCCTCGTTTCCACCGTCGTGGACTACTGGGTCGCTCGACGTCTGTCGGACGAGGCTGACGATGAAGGCCGACGGCGGTTGCTACTGACGCTTTCGCTCGCCACCAATCTGGGGATTCTGGGGGTGTTCAAGTACCTCGGATTCTTCGTCGAGAGTGCGGCTGTCCTTCTGACCAACCTGGGGTTTCAGCCCAATCTGCCCAGCTTGGGGATCGTCCTGCCGGTAGGGATCTCCTTCTACACTTTCCAGACGTTGTCGTACACGATCGATGTGTACCGTAGGAAGATGGCCCCGTGCGACGATCCCCTGGACTTCGCCTTGTACGTCGCATTCTTCCCGCAGCTCGTCGCGGGGCCCATAGAGCGCGCTTCCCACCTGCTGCCCCAGATCCGAACGCCGCGCCGCGTCGCTCCCTCGCAGTTTCGCGAAGGCCTTTACTGCATCCTCTACGGGCTCTTCAAGAAGGTCGTCATCGCGGACAACATGGCCCTGGTCGTCGACCACATCTTCAGTCAGCCGACAGGCTCTCTGTCCGCTGTCGACATGCTCGTCGGCGTCTACGCATTCGCGTTCCAGATCTACGGCGATTTTCACGGATACAGTCTGATCGCGCAGGGTGTGGCCCGATGGCTGGGCTTCGACGTGATGGACAACTTCCGGCAGCCCTACTTCGCCGGCTCGCCCCAGGAGTTCTGGCGTCGCTGGCACATCAGTCTCTCGACGTGGCTCAGGGACTATCTCTACATCCCGCTGGGTGGCAGTCGTGGGTCGGTCGTCCAGACCTATCGCAACCTCGCCATCACCATGCTTCTGGGCGGACTCTGGCACGGCGCGAACTGGACGTTCGTTATCTGGGGCGCGGTCCACGGGTCGTGGCTGAGCCTTCATCGAGCGATGGCCGGGATCACCGCCCTGTGGCGCGGCTGGCTCGCTCAGGCGATCAAGGTGTTCGTGACATTCCAGATCGTCTGTGTCACGTGGCTCTTCTTCCGTGCGGAGAACGTCCAGCAGGCGTTCGGTTTGTTCGGCGCCCTGGGGAATGGCGCGGATGTGGCGCCCATCAGTCGACTCGGAATCGGGATCGTACTGGTCTTCGTGCTTCCGATGGTGGTCTACGAGGTCTGGGTGGAACGCCGCGACGACCTCTTCGCCATCACCCGTGTGCCTTGGTACCTCCGGGCACTCTTCTACTTCTGCCTCGTTCTGGCCCTGGTGTGGTTCTCGGCCCCGACCGCCAGCGAGTTCATCTACTTCCAGTTCTGAGAGGTGAGGTCCGACATGTCCCGGCTTCGCGAGGTGGTGGGAGTGGAGACGCGCACAATCCTGGTGGTGGTGTTGGGACTCCTGTTCGTGGAAGTGGCGGTCCGACTCGCAGGTGAGCGGCTGTCAGGAGACGTAGTGCACATCGAGAAGATCGGCGAGATCGCCGGCGATCTCGCCCAGGCGGAGGGATTCCGGATCCTCTTCGTGGGGAACTCGCTCATCGGAGACGGCCTGGATTCGGAGAGGTTGGAATCGATTCTCGCGGAGTCGCTCCGGATACCCGTGCGAGTCGCGAAGATCCGCCCGGACGGGACATCTCCGCTGGAGTGGTACTACCTGATCGATCGGCACGTCTTCGATCCCGGGGCCCGTCCAGATGTTCTGGTGATTGCGTTCGGGCCGGGACACCTGTTCGATCGATCGGGCAACCAGGCGGTACTTCGGCTGGCCGCCCATCATGTGGCGTGGGATCAGGTTGGCGAGGTGTTCGCGGAGGACCTCGAGGGATTCGATGCGGGGGCCCAGTTCGTTCTGGCCCGCGTTTCACGCGCCTACGCCCTGCGCGATCGTGTGCAGCCACGAGTACTCGATCAGGTGATTCCGGGCTATCAGGACCTCGCACCTCTGATCCTCCGCGATCGGCCGACGGGGGCCGAGGTCGATGCGGGTCAAGAGCAACGAGGTACCCGCCTGCTCGAACGCATCCTTGGCCGGGCGCAGCGGGAAGGCGTACCGGTCCTGTTCGTCGCGATGCCGTCAGGCCCGGGATGGGTGGTCGATCCCGGAGTCGAGCGTCTCATCCGGGAACATTCACTGGGGCTCCTGGACCTCAACGAGGAGCTGCCACTTCCCCCGGAGCGGTTTCCCGATGGACAGCACCTGGACGATGTGGGACGGCGGATTTTCACCGACTCGCTGGCATCGTCCATCGCGCCGCTTCTGTCGAGGATGCCCGAATGAACGTGACGATGCGTCCAGCACGGCGGACCGGTAGTGATCCGGGCTCGATCTGTCCAGTCACGCGTCCGGAGCCCGGGCCCCGGAGGTTGTCGCTAGCGGTCGAGGCCGGCGCCAAGTAGCTGAGTCGCACGCGGACTCCGCCTGCGCCGGCGCGCATCGTCGGCGGTTCCGACCCTGACCGGCACGGTGGGATCCCAACCCCTCAAGCGACGCAGTGAGAGCAGGGCGGTGCCGAAATCCGGAGAACATCTGCGACTCCGGGGGACCTTGGACCCGAGCCCCTCCGGCGTCGTCGGTGTCGCGGACCCCTCGTGCGAACTCAGACACCGATTACTTCGTCTGGGCGCGTGATCGCTGGGAGCCTCGACCGGCACGGATGCTCGACGCAGGAGCGGGCCGGGGAGCCGACTCACCTGGCTGGCCCGGAGATATCCCGGTGTCGGGGATCGACCTCGATCCGGCGTTGGTTCGATCCGATCGTGTCGTGTTACGTACGAGAACACGGTCCCGCGAGCGAGGTGTCGTTCGGGGGCTCGCCGAGTCCCTGAGCCGGACGGGATGGCCTACCACCATGGTCCCGTGTGAAGGCCCGAAGCCGGTACTCTCGTCTCAAAGGCTGGGGCGGCCCACGCCTGGGCCGAGGAGGAACGCGGCGGCGACGACCTGTCCGCACCCCCGTTCAGGGATTGCCCGATGAACCGGGCGGCGCCACTTGCGTTGGCACCTCTTTGCCGCTGCCTCGCGCTCGCGGACCCGGTGAAGCAGGCCACCAGATGCGCCCTGGCGGTCACTTCCGTGCGCCCGGATCGCGGGGGTGGAATTCTATCCCCTCCGACACGAGTCTCGGCGCGTTCGGATCCGGGCGAACTGCGAGTCCTGCCTCATGACGCCCGATCTCGAATTGACCGAGAGTACCCGATCGTGGAGGTTTGTGCTGGCCGTGTTCATCAGCTGAAGCTCGTCAGTTCGCTGGCACGAGGCGTCTCGACGGCCAATCGGCGGTCTTCGAGTCGACCCTACGGCTCTGGCACGAAGCTACCCCGGTGAACCTGCGGTGTCTCGGGCCGTGAACGGCCTGCTCCTTGCAGGTTCCGAGGTCCGAATTCAGTTCCCCCCACCCAGGTCGCCGCTCGAGTGTTCAAGAGTCTGAGGAGTGAAGGAGAAGCAGGTCGCTCCTTCGCACGCCTTTCGGGGCCCGTCCGATGGACTGCCTCCGTGGGCGCGTTCGTCGCGGTTGTGCTGGCCGTGGATGTCTCCCGACGGACAAGGCCCTGGAGCCTCGAGTGGCTTGAACTCGCGGCCCCGGTGGTCGCCGTCGTCATCTTCACCGTGGGTTTCTCTCTCGCGCGATGGTGGTTCCGGAGGGGAGACGACCGGGGACACACGTCCATGATCGTCGGCATCTTGGCTGCGGTAGCGGGCGGACTGGCCTATGCCGTTCTCACTCGCACTGGGGGTGGGGCACCCCTCGCTGGGCTCATGATCGCGGTAGCGGGGGGCACCGTCGCCGTGGCCAACCGTATTCACGTCGCAGCGGCTGTTCTGCTCTCAGCCGCCCTCGGCGTCGGATCGGCTGGCTACGTCTATCAGCAGATCGGCTCCAAGTACCTTCGCCCCATCGAGACTTCGACCCGAATACTGAGCAGCAGCCTCTACGCCCTCGAGATCGTCCATCATGACGAGCAGTTCCCCCAGGTCTCGTCCGGCGGTGGCTTCGTCCAACTGGGGGAGCGGATCCTTGTCGCCACGTCGGATGGTGAGCTTCGGTTGGTGGACTCTCTCTCCACTTCCCGTCCCCGAACGCTTCGGGTGCCGGACCTCTCTCTGCTCGACCGGGAAGCGTTCGCGGACGTCGCGGGAACTGGCAGCCACACACGATGGTTCCGGGTGCTCGACGTCGCCGCCCGTGACGCCGGAAGCGGCTTCGAGATCTTCGTCTCGCGCCATCGGTGGATCGCCGAACGGTCGTGCTTCGTGGTAGAACTGGTCCGGTCGACCCTCCGAACTGCCTTCACCCCGGATGACGTCCGTCGTTCGTCGTGGGAGCCGGTCTACGCCACGCGTCCGTGCCTGCCCGTCGTCGAGAGTGAGCCCAGCTGGCCCTTCCGGGGCATGGAGGGGGGCGGCCGAATCGACTTCCTCGGCGACGACCACGTACTTCTGACGGTGGGGGATCACGGGTTCAACGGGTTCGACTTCGAGGAGGAACCGAACCTGGTCGAGACCGACTCCGCCGACTACGGAAAGACCCTGCTGATCCAGCTGGACGATGGGACCGCAGAAGAGTTCACAAGAGGGCATCGGAACGCGCAGGGCCTCTTCGTCGACCAGGTCGGGAACGTCTGGTCGACCGAGCACGGGCCGCAGGGGGGTGACGAGTTGAACCTGCTGGTCCAGGGCGAGCACTACGGTTGGCCCGCCGTGACGTACGGCACGGACTACTCGGCGAAGGCGTGGCCTCGGAATCCGGTCCAGGGACGGCACGACGGGTACCGGGAGCCCCGCTACGCATGGGTGCCGTCCATCGGAGTCTCCAATCTCATTCGGATCTCCAGTCCGCGCTTCGGCCTCTGGAGCGGTGACCTGCTCGTAACGTCGCTGGTGGGTAGGCGAATCGCTCGGGTGAGGCTCTCCGAGAACGGAGTGCGGATGATCGAGGACCTCTCCGTCGGGGCAAGGATTCGAGATGTCCTCCAACTCACGGACGGCCGCATCGCATTCCTGACAGATGGCTATGGGCTCATGTTCATGTCCCCGGCCGACGACCTGTTCGGCGCCTGCTCGGGGTGCCATACTCTGGCGGCTGGCGCTTCGTCACTCCTCGGTCCGCATCTGGCCGGAGTGATCGGTCGCCCGGTCGCGTCGGTTGACGGATTCGACTACTCCGAGGCCCTGCGCGGGTTGGGTGGGCGCTGGACCGAGGAACGCCTCGACGCCTTCATCGAAGACCCCCATGCCTTCGCCCCCGGAACTGCGATGGTCTTCGCGGGGGAGCCGGAACCGGACGTGCGCAGGAGGATCATCGAGTACCTTCGGGCCAATTGAGAAACTCCGAAGAGCCCCGGCTTGACGATCATGGTTCCCGGTCGTGGGGCGACTTTGCCGTGCGCTCGACCGTCCCCTCTTGAGGTATTGAGGTATGATCCCGAAACTGACGCGAATACTCGGCGGATTCTCCCTGGCGATCGCAATTCCTCTCGGGCTGTTCGCCGGCTATCTGGCCGTCGGTGGGTCGTGGGGACGTGAGTGGGTCAAGACACAGCTGACCGTCCTCCGGTCCGACGCGGTGGTCGTCCTCAAGATCGACGGGACCGGATGCGAGCAGGTCGGAGTGTGGGACGCCTCGACGTCGACCTGTACGCTCACCGACGACCTGCAGATGGAGGGTACGATTCGGGTCGCGGACGACGGACTCACTCTGGATGGAGATGGGCATCAACTGCGGGGCGATGCCGGGATCGGTCCCGCGATCCTCCTCGCGGGAGTCTCCGGCGTGACCGTCCGGGACGTGGCCGTCTTCGGTTACTCGGAAGGCCTTCTCCTGTATGGTGCTCGTGGCGCCCTGATTACGAGTTCCGAGTTTCGCGGCGTGGCGGGGCACGCCATCCGAGTGATGGGAGACTCTCGGTACAACAGGATTTTCGACAACGAAGTCCGCGACACGGAGTTGCACGGAGTCGCGATGTGGATGAGCCACGGAAACGTCGTAGCCGGGAACCTGTTCGTCGGTACTCGTGACGCCGTCAGACTGCAGTCGTCACAGGGCAACACCGTCATTTTCAACCGCACGGTGGGCAGTCTCATTGAAGGGGTGGATCTGCATCTGGCCGACAACACCACTATTCTGGGGAACGACCTGATCGAGCCTGTGGCAGCACATATCCTGGACGACGCGATAGTCGGAGCCAACACGTTCGGGATACGAGGGGTCGGCAACTACTTCTTGCGCTACGATGAAGATGTGGAAGGCTGCGTCGATGCAGATGCCGACGAAATCTGCGATGCACCGTTCGAGTTCTTCGGCTATCGAGCGCCGTCACCGAGTCTATCGAGATTCACCACTGACGGCGACTGGTCCGAAGCCAACGTATGGCCAGTGGTTCTTGGACGCCTCGCCTCCGACGGTTCCCCGGAGGTCGTGTGCTCAGGCTGCCACGACCTCGGCAACGGAGAAGATGCGGGCATCGGCCCAAGCCTGGCGGGCATTCTGGGTCGACCCATCGGGGATGCGGAGGACTTCGAGTACTCGGAGGCTTTGCGGCGCATGGAAGGCGCCTGGACCGAGGAGCGACTGGCTGCGTTCATTGGTAACCCGGAAGCCTTCGCCCCCGGTACATCGATGGCGTTCCCAGGAATTCCCGACTCGATGGTGGTGGCCCGTCTGGTGGACTACTTCAGAAGCTTCTAGAGGTCTGTGGTCCGTTTGATCGGACGTAGCCCTACGCGTCTCCCTGGACCGGCAGGTGTGGGCACCGTGCAACGCCCGGGGACCCCACGTACCCCGGCCCGACGCCCGGACCGGCGGGGCAGGGCGTGACGGCGGTGCTTCAGCTAGCCCGAGCGTGCTTGGCGAATCTCTGGTGGCTGGCCGTCAGCCGGGTGTACAGGCCCCTGCTCCCCGATCGAGCCGGTGACTCCCACGTTGGCGAATCTGTCGTGTTCGAGATGGCCCGGTCCTTGCAATCTAGACTCCATTCCGGGACGATGTCAGCGGCCACACGGGCGATCTCGCATGCGGAGCGACTGTAATTCATCGTGGACAACATTCTGAGTCGACGGGTCTACTCCGACCCGGTGCGGATGGCGCTCGTCTTGCTGACCTTCCTGACGATCGGCCGAGCCCACGTGCACTTCGGATTGGGGTTCCTTCGTCCGGCCGTGCTCCTCGCCGGCTTCGTCCTCGTTTACGCGACGCTGAATCCGCGCTCGGTCAGCGATCGGTTCCTTCGCGTATGGCAGGGATGGACGGTTCCGGCGATCGGCCTGATCGCGCTGGCCACCCTTCCGTTCGGCATCGCCCCGGGGGCCTCCGCGAGATACTTCGTGGACGTCTTCTCGACGGTACTGATCACGGCCCTCCTTCTGCTTGTGGCCACGCGGGGCGTGTTCGACACGATGCACTGGGTCGTCGCGTTCGTGGCCGGATGCGCGATGCAGGCCTACTACGCGACTTTCGTGTTCCAGCTCTCGACGACGGGTGGCGGCGTTGCGCGGCTGAGCGAAGGCTATATGTACGACCCGAACGATATCGGCCTGATTCTGGTAGTGGGGTTGCCGCTCTGCATGTGGCTCATCGAGGCCCGGCGGGGTGCGGTCAAGGTCTTCGCCGGCGTCGTACTCGGTACCAGTGTCTTTGCGATCGCTCGTACCGGGTCTCGAGGCGCGTTCCTGGCTCTTGCCGTGGTTGGATTCAGCATGCTCGTCATCGCGCTGGGGAGGGTCTCGATCGCCAAGCGCGTTGCCGCGGTCGCCACCATTTTCGTGCTGCTCAATGTTGCGGCACCGCCGGGGTACTGGAATCAGATGTCGACGATGCTGTCGGCTGAAGAGGATTACAACTGGACCTCCAAGACGGGGCGAAAGGCGATCGCCCTGCGGGGCCTCGGCTACATGTCCGACTACCCGCTGGCTGGTCTCGGTCTCGGCAATTTCGGTCGTGCGGAAGGGACGATTTCACCCATGGCGGCCGCCGCGATGCCTGGTGAGGGGGTCAGGTGGACGTCACCCCACAATTCCTACATTCAGGTAGGTGCAGAGTTGGGTCTGCCGGGCGGCATCGTGTTTCTGGCACTCGTGTTCGGGAGCATGGGCGGTTTGCACCTGCTGTCGCGCCGTGCCTCACGGCGATGGGGGGAGAGTGAGGACCCGGCGCGACGCCTCGTGATGCTCGGAGGGCGCTACCTCACACTGTCGTACGTCGGTTTCTCCATCGGTGCGTTCTTTCTCACGTTTGCCTATCTCGACGTGATCTACATCCTCACCGCGATGACGGTTGGGGTTCATCTCGAGGAACGCCGACTTCTCGCGGAAGACGCGGCCACCGCCGTGCGTCGCCGTCCGGAGCCGGTCGTCCGCCAGCGCGGAGGTCTGGCACTCGCTCGACGAGCCAACGCGAATGTCGATCCGTCTACGACGTGATGACCCGAGACCGGTGAGGTCCAGGCTCAAGCGCACCATCGAGGGTCTGTTGGCAACTCGCGCCTCCGCTCGGATCGCGGGGCTGTTTTCAGGCCCGCGAGACATCGTGCTCGCGTACCACAACGTCGTGCCGGACGGGGAGGGAGGGCGAGGCGACCGTGCGCTTCATGTCGAGCGCTCGGCCTTCTCGGCTCAGCTCGACGACCTCCTCGCCGAGACGGACGTCATACCGCTCCGCGACATGCTGACCAGGTCGCGCCGCAACGGTTCACGACCGCGGACCGCGATCACCTTCGACGATGCATACCGGGGTGCCGTTACGATCGCGGTCCAGGAGCTTTCCCGCCGGTCTCTGCCCGCCACGATCTTCGTGACCCCCGGACTGCTCGGCGATCGCTCCTTCTGGTGGGATGATGTGGCTTTCGGGCCGCGGGGTCCTGCGGGTCTGAGCGAGGTTCGCCCTGTAGCGATCGATCGTCTCTCGGGAGAGGACGGCGCGGTCCGGGCGTGGGCGGAAGAGCACGGGATCGAGGTGGGGCTCGCCCCGCCGGCCTGGCGTTCTGCGACGATGAAGCAACTCGTGAGCGCGGCCGCGGTCGAGGGCGTGACACTGGCCCCCCATTCCTGGTCGCACCCGAACATGGCGATGCTTTCCGACGAGGACGCCGAAGAGGAACTTCGCCGCCCTCTGGAATGGCTGCGCGAACACTTCGATGAAGACCTCGTGCTGCCGTGGATCGCGTGGCCGTACGGACGGCACTCCGACGCCGTCTGCCGCATGGCGGGTGAGGTGGGGTACCAGGCCGGACTGCGGGTTGACGGCACGTGGCTCCCGGACAGGGTGGTGGACCCCTTCCGTCTTCCCCGGCTGTCGGTGTCGGCCGGACTCTCCCGGGACGGCTTCCGAGCCCGGATCGCGGGTGCCTGGATGTGGGCGTGAGCGTGGTCATGGTTACGGACGGCGATCAGCGCTCGACGCTCGCGGTCGCGCGATCGCTGGGGCGGCGAGGTCATTCGGTACACGTTACGTCGCCACGGGGCCGCTCGCTCGCGGGCGCTTCTCGGTTCGTCCGATCCGACTCGCCTGCGGGCTTCCCTGACGCACCCGACTACGGGTCGAGAGTCGTTGCAGCGGCCCGTGACATCGAGGCCGATCACGTCGTTCCGACGACCGAGGCCTCGATTCGGGCGCTCGTCCCGCTACTGGCGGACCTGCCGGGTGAGGGCGTTCCGATGTTCGACGCCTACGCGTTCGAGCGGGTATCGGACAAGCGGATCGTCCTCGACGTCGCGAGGGAGATCGGGATCCCGACGCCTCGACAGGTCGTCCTCTGTTCGCGGGACGACGTCGAAGCGGTGACCACCTCGCGGGTCCCGGGATCCGCCCTAATTGTCAAGCCTTCGCGATCCGTCGCGCCGCCGGACGGGAGTGGCGTCGTTCGGGCGAATCCCCGAGCTGTCCGGGTCGGCACGCCGGACGAACTCTCGGAGCTCGTGGCGTCCACACCGGAGGCGGCCTTTCCCCTGTTGGTGCAGGAGGAGATACCCGGCGTCGGCGCTGGCGTGTTCATCCTGATGGATCGACACAACGTCCTCGCCGCCTTCGCGCATCGCCGCGTCCGGGAGAAGCCGCCGTCGGGAGGCGTCAGCGTGTGTCGGGAAACGGGCCGGCTCGCCCCGGACCTGCTCGAGATGTCGCGAGCACTGCTCGAGCAACTCGGATGGAGGGGGGCCGCGATGGTCGAGTACCGCGTCGACGAGCGCGACGGCAGGCCGGTACTGATGGAGGTAAACGGGCGATTCTGGGGGTCACTTCAGCTTGCGATCGATGCGGGGGTCGACTTTCCAGCGCTGCTCCTCGACCGGGTCGAGGGACGACCGCTGCCGCCGCTGCCACCGCAGCCGCGGAACGTTCGACTGCGCTGGCTGTGGGGTGAGGTCGATCACGTCTGGGCGCGGGCGCGCTGGCCTCCGGTTGGCCGATCGGGCCTCGCCGAGGGGCTCGCGGCCGCCGTCGACGTACTCACGCCGTCTCGACGCGACCGCACGGAGGTCCTCAGGCTTGGAGATCCGGGCCCCTTCCTCCGGGAGACCGGCACGCGGCTGGCCGGCGGCGTGCGCCGTCTGACCCGACGGGCCGACGCTCGGTCGCTCCGGTGAGAGTGCTTCACGCGACCGCTCCGGGCCCAGTCGGTGGGCTCGAGAGCGTAGTGCGCGCGCTCGCCACGGGGCAGCGGGCGCGCGGTCAGGAGGTGGGTGTGCTCGTTTCCCGCACGCCTAGCGACGCCGACGGGCCTCACCCCTTCGTCGACGGCCTCCGAGCCGCGCACGTTCCGGTCCACGACGTGGTAGCG
The DNA here is from genome assembly GCA_028284495.1 of Longimicrobiales bacterium. Classification (GTDB taxonomy): domain Bacteria; phylum Gemmatimonadota; class Gemmatimonadetes; order Longimicrobiales; family Gaopeijiaceae; genus Gaopeijia. Next base: position 12,456 of record JANQRP010000035.1, read on the forward strand.
CCCGGATGGCGCCCGGATCGGGAGTGGAGCGCCACGCAAGGAGTGCTCGACGACGTGGAGCCGGCCGTCGTCCACACACACGGCCTTCGGAGCGATCTGATCGCCGGTGGAGTGGCCCTTCGGCTCGGGATCCCGGTGGTCTCAACGCAGCACGGCGACTCCCTCTTCACTCCGCGCGCGCGCGCTGTTCGGGTGATCCAGCGCAGTCTCCTTCGCCGATTCGCGGGGGTCATCGCGGTTTCTCGGCCCCTGCGTGACCGGCTTGCGGGTGCCGGGGTCCCCGCGGCCCGTCTTCATGTCGTGCCAAACGCATGGATGGGCGGCGTCGACTTCGCCGAGGCCGGCGAGGCGCGGCGTGCGCTTCCGGCGTCCACACGTTCGGCCGGATTACCACGGCTAGGGTGGGTTGGACGCCTCTCCCACGAGAAGGGCGCGGATATCTTCATCGAAGCCCTCGCGATCCTCGACCGGTCCGGGTACGAGCTGGAGGTTTCGATCATCGGAGACGGACCGGCCAGGTTCCCGCTGCAGGGTCGGACGACCGCGTTCCGCTCGGTCGAAGTTGGATGGCACGGTGCGGTCCCCAACGCCGCTCGCCTCTTCCCCGCCTTCGATCTGTTCGTGCTGAGCTCCCGCACTGAGGGAACGCCCATCGTCCTCCTGGAGGCGATGGCCGCCGGCGTCCCGATCGTCGCGACGGCCGTCGGCGGCGTTCCCGACGTCACGGGTCGGGACGGCGCGGCACTCGTGCACTCCGAGGACCCCCGCGCCCTTGCGGACGCGATCCGGGCGGATCTGGCCGACCCCGACGCCGCGCGGCGCAGGGTGGCCGCCGCGACCCGGCGACTCGACCGGGAGTTCGCCGCCGAGCCGTGGCACGACCGTCACCAGGCGCTCTACACGGCGGTCGTCTCCGAATCGCTCCGCACTTCCTCACCGAGTTCGTGATGCTGCACGCGCTGGGTCTGACCCTACTGTCCGGGTCCATCGCCCTCGTCCTCTATACCTATGCGGCGTACCCGCTGCTGCTCCGGCTGCTCGCCCGCCGCGGCAGTTGGGACGTCGTGGACGACGGGGACGGCGACGCGACCTGGCCCACGGTCAGCGTGACGGTGCCCGCGTACAACGAGGAGGGCCGCATCGCCGAGGCGCTCGAGCATATCCTGGCGCTCGACTATCCGTCGGACCGCATGGAGGTCGTGGTGGTCTCGGACGGATCCACCGACCGGACCGACGAGATCGTCGAGAGCTTCGCGGACCGGGGGGTCCGGCTCCACCGAATGCCGGAGCGCGGTGGCAAGACCGCGGCGGAGAACGCGCTGGCGCCCCTTCTCCACGGCGACATCGTACTCAACACCGACGCGTCGATTCGCATTCGCCCGGATGCGCTGAAGAAGCTGGTCGCTCCGCTGCGCGACCCGTCGATCGGCGTGGCATCGGGACGCGACATCAGCGTGTCGGCCGGGGAGGCGGCCTCGACCGAGGGCGAATCGAAGTACGTGGGCTACGAGATGGGAATCAGAGATCTCGAGTCGCGGGCCGGAGGCATCGTCGGCGCGTCCGGATGTCTCTACGCGATCCGATCGGACCTTCACCGGTACGAACTGCCGCCGAGCCTCTCCCGCGACTTCTGTTCCGCGCTCGTGGCCCGCGAGGCGGGATTCAGCGCCGTGTCGGTGCACGACGCGACGTGCCTGGTGCCGCGCACACGCTCCCTTCGGAAGGAGTACCGCAGGAAGGTGCGGACCATGGTGCGGGGCATGCGTACCCTCGCCTACAAGCGCTCGCTCATGCATCCGCTCCGGGAGGGGCGCTTCGCGTGGATGCTCTTCAGCCACAAGGTGTGCCGCTGGGCCTCGTCCTGGGCGCTCCTCGTCGGTGTCGTCGGGCTCCTCCTCATGGCCATCGCGGGCAACCCGGTTGGCGTCGCCGGATCCATCGTCGGCGCGCTCGCTGCCCTCGCGGCCGGCGTCGCCTGGTTCTGGCCCGACGCCCGGCCGCTCCCCAGGCTCATCGCCCTGCCGGCGTTCGCCGTGTGGAGCAACCTCGCGGCCGTGCACGCGACCCTGAAGGCGCCACTCGGAGGGGACAGTGCGAAGTGGGAGCCGACCCGGCGCGAGCGCGCGGCCGCGGGCGGATGACCCCCTCAGACGCCGAATTCGTGGCTTCGGGCCTACAGTCTGTCGGCCCGTGCCCACACCCCGACGATCCGGCGAGGGATCGGTAAACAGATATTCCCTGTATTTTCAACGTTTTACGGGATTCGGCCTCGCCGTGCCAGATCAGCACGACCCTTGCACATGGTTGAAGGCCCGCGGCGGGGGATTGCTTTCAATGCCGCGAAGAGACCTCGACCCTCCGACACCGACGGCTTCGACCATCTGATGGAATCGAGCAGCAAGATCTTCGACCACCCGGGCACGCATGTGCGGCCCCGTCGGCGCGCCGGCCACTGGCTGCGCCGTGGGCTCAACGTGATCGTCGCCCTCGTCGCCCTCGTGGTGACGGCGCCGTTGATGCTGCTCATCGCCATCGCGGTCAAGCTGTCCTCGCCGGGACCCGTCATCTATCGGCAGCAGCGCGTTGGGCTCGATCGCCGCTCGCGCACTGACCTCCACCGGCCCGGTTGCCGCCGGAAGGGGAGGGATTCCGGTGGGCGGATCTTCACGATCTACAAGTTCCGCACGATGCGGACCGAGGGTGACGATGCGCCCCAGCGGTGGGCATCTCAGGACGACCCACGGGTCACGCCCATCGGGCGCTTCCTCAGGAAGACGCGCCTCGACGAGCTGCCGCAGTTCGCGAACGTCCTGAAGGGCGACATGAACATCGTTGGCCCCCGGCCCGAGCAGCCGGACATCTTCCTCGAATTGCGTGACGAGTTGCCGTCGTATCGCGTTCGCCAGCGCGTCCTCCCCGGCATCACCGGGCTCGCGCAGGTCAACCAGGGCTACGACCAGAACCTCGACGACGTGAAGCGGAAGCTCAACTACGACATCCGCTACGTCGAGTCGAGCTCGCCCCTGCTCGACCTGTGGGTGATGCTGAAGACGCTGCCGGTGATGATCTTCAAGGTCGGGTCGCAGTAGCGGACCGAGCTTGAACGAGGGACGGCTTCGCTACTCCTCGCCGTCCTGCACCTCTCTCGAGATCGAGAGATCGTGCTTCTCCATCAGCCGGTAGAGCGTGGTGCGATCCACGTCCGCGATCCGAGCGGCCTTGGACATGTTGCCGCTGGCCTCCTTGACGACCCACCTCAGATAGCGACGCTCGAATTCGTCCGTGAGTTCCTGACGGGCGTCGTGATACTTCCGCTCGCGGAAGAAGGTGGGCGACGTGAGCGCATCCCCCGCCGGCCCGTCCTCCCCGAACTCGCCCTCGGTCGGGAAGTCGTCGGCCGAAAGTTCGGCCTCCGGACTGCTGAGAATCGCGGCGTACTCGACGGCGTTCTGGAGTTCGCGGACGTTCCCGAGCCAGGGTCGCGAGACGAGATGGTCGACGGCGCGCTCGCCGAGGACCGGCGGCGGTCCGTCGCCGACCCGGTGCCGAGCCCAGTACTTGCGAAGGAAGTAGTCGGCCAGAAGGGGGATGTCGCCCTGTCGCTTCCGCAGCGGCGGGATGTGAAGGGGAACCACGCGAAGCCGGTAGTACAGATCGCGACGGAGCATGCCCGACGACACCGCCTCGGCGGGCTCACGGTTCGTGGCGGCGATGAACCGCACGTCGACCGTCGCGTCCACCTTGTTGCTCCCGATCCGCCGGACCTGTCCGTCCTGGATGACTCGAAGCAGCTTGGCCTGGATCGAGAGATCCATCTCGGTGATCTCGTCGAGGAACAGCGTCCCACCGTCCGTCGACTCGAGCAGCCCGATCCGCTCCTGTACCGCGCCCGTGAACGCACCCTTCGAGTGGCCGAACATCTCCGCCTCGAGCAGCGCCTCGGGGAGCGCGGCACAGTTGAGCGCCAGCATCGGCTTCCGGGCCCGCCGGCTCCGCTCGTGGATGTAGTGCGCGATGAGGTCCTTTCCGGTCCCGCTCTCGCCGGAGATGAACACCGAGGCGTCGGTGTGGGCGAGTCGCTCCGCGAGATCCAGTGCGTCGCGAAACTCCGGCGACTCTCCGACCACGTGAAGGTCCCCGGACACCCGGGCGCCGTTCGAGCTCGAGCCCTCACCGTCGAGCTCGCGCATCCGGATCGCCTCGAGGGCCGCTCCGCCGACGGCGATCTTGAGCTGGGTCGCGGTGAACGGCCGCGACAAGTATTCCCACGCCCCGAGTTCCCGAGCCTCGATGCTGCTCTCGAGCGAGGCGTCGCCGCCCGACATGACCATCGGGACGTGCCGGGGGTTGCCCTCCCGGGCGGCCCGGAGGAGATCGGGCCCGGACACCCCGGTCATCCCGTAGTCGAGCAGGGAGATGTCGAAGGTCCCCCGAAGGAGGTGTTCCCGGCCCTCGTCGCCTCGGCGGCAGACCGTCGCCGAATACCCCTCGAGCTCGAGAATCCTCGAACAGGTCTGGAGCATCGAGCTGTCGTCGTCGACGACCAGCACGCGGAGCTCTTTCAGGGCGTCGGAAGGGATGCTGTTCACGGTGATGGCGCGGATCGGGCCAAGCGGGGGATCGAATTGGGGGTGCCGTCACCCCTGCCGGAGCCCGCCATCCTGCAGCACCCCGGCGTGTGGCGCAAGAAAACTTCACGTCTACTGTACGGTCACGATACCACACCCGGTGCGAAGATGACACACTCCACGCGTCGGAGCGAGCCGAGCCGTCGGATTCACGTCTACGGGCCAGTGTAGGAGCATCACCGCTCGATGGCGCCCTACGTGGCGAACCGGGTCGTAGCGGCCCATCCCCGCGCGGAAGAACGGTCCGTGACAGCGTCACGCCCGACCTGGTATTATCATTGCACCGGAGATGTCAAACAGCCGCCGGTCGCGCCCCGCGTCGAACCCGACTCGTTGGGCCCGCCCCGTGAACTCCTCGTCGCCCCGACTCACCGTGGAACCAGACATGCCTTCCCGTCGCCTGCCCGGCCGGACGGACCCCACCTACGCCGACGAGGGCATCGACTGGGGTCGCACGTACTCGGCAGTCCGCCGACGGAGCTGGATCATCGTCCTCGTGACGATCGTGGGCACCGGGCTCGGCTTCCTGTTCGCGCGCTCGATGCAGCCGATCTACACGGCCGAGGCCCGGATCTGGTTCGAGGAGACGAGCGGGACGGCGGCGCTCGGGCCGGTAGCGGCGGGTCAGCTGCTCGAGACCAACTCGTGGGAGGAGCTGCTGCGGTCGTTCGCCGTGCTCGACTCCGTGGTCCACAAGCTGGACCTCTACCTGCGAGCGCCGGCGGCGGATTCCGCCCTGTTCCGGGTGTTCGACGTGGTGCTCGACGAGGACGGCGGGGCCTACCTGCCGGGGAGCTACACGCTGTCGGTCGACGACGCGGGGAGCCAGTGGAGCCTCTTGCGAGACCAGACCGGCGGCGAGGTCGTCTTGGAGTCGGGCGCCGTGGGAGACCCGATCGGCCGTGACGTCGGGCTCATATGGGCTCCCGATCCGACCGAGCTCACGCCCGGCCGCGAAGTCGAGTTCGGCCTCAGCACCATCCGGGACGCCTCGAGAGGGCTGCAGGCGGCCCTCCAGACCAGCATGGACCAGGCGGGCAACCTCATGCGGATCAACCTCGCGCGATCCAGCCCGGACGCTGCCGCCGACATCATCAACCTCGCGATGGAGGAGTTCCTCGAGGTCGCCGCCAGGATGGCACGGGGGTCGATCGAGGCTCGCGGCGACCAGATCGCCGACGCGCTCGACATCGCCGAGCGCGAGTACGAGGAGGCGAGCCGGGCGCTGGAGGAGTTCCAGGTGCTGAACAGCACCCTCTCGGCGGGCGCGGGTGGCGATGCCGGCGGCTCCGCGGTGGCGGGAGGGTACTACGAACTGCTCGCCCGGCGCGACGCGCTCGACCGCGATCGACGTACCCTGCAGCGCGTGCTCGACCGGGCGGAGACCAGTGACCGCTTCCCCGAGGAGACGCTCCTCGCGGTCGAGTCCGTCGCGATGCCGCCGTCGATCCAGGCGGCGCTCTCCAACCTGGCGGAGCTTCGGGTCGACCGCCGGGATGCGCAGCTTCGGTACGCCGACGGGAGCGCGCCGCTGAGGGCGATCGACGACGAGATCGAGCGGGTCGAGTCGGTCCTCCTGCCGTCCATGGTTCGGGACCTCGTCGCCGAGGTCACGATCCAGATCGAGGGCCTTGAGGGTGATGCCCTGGATCGCGTCGGCGACCTTCAGTCGATTCCTCCGAGGGTGCGGCAGCAGAACGATCTCATCCGGGAGTTCACTCAGGCGGAGGCGAAACTCTCCGATCTCCAGGCTCGGTACGACGCCACCCGACTCGCTGCCATCAGCAGCATGCCCGGCATTCAGATTTTCGACCGCGCCGACCCGACCCGCGTTCCCGAGTCGCAGCCCGGGATCTTCGTGCTCCTCTTCTCGCTCTTCGGCAGCCTCGGCGCCGCGGGTGCGCTCGTGCTCGTACTGGATCGCCTCGATCGGAGGCTTCGTTACCCGAGCCAGATCACCCGGGGAATGGGCCTCAACATCCTGGGCGGCATCCCGCGGCTGAAGTCGGGCCGTGGAAAGGCGCGCCGCCAGAGCGAGACGGAGCTGGTCGAGGCGTTCCGCTCGCTCCGGCTGAACCTGGATCACAGCTACGGCTCGGCCGGCCCGAGGCTCGTCACGATCACGAGCCCGGATGCGGGCGACGGGAAGTCGTTCGTCTCGGCCAACCTCGCGAACGCCTACGCAAGGCAGGGTCTGCGTACCATCGTGATCGACGGCGATACCCGCCGTGGTACCCAGCACGAGCTCTTCGGCGGGCCCCGGGTCCCCGGCCTGACCGACTACCTGGATGGCGACGTGTCGCTCGACGCGCTGGTCCAGGAGCAGGTCGGTTCGAATCTGGCCTACATCCCGAGCGGACACCGGAGCGAACAGAGCCCCGAGCAGCTCGGGTCGCGTCACATGCGCGAGCTCGTGTCGCGACTCAAGTCCGACTACGACGTGATTCTCATCGATACGCCGCCGATGAGCGCCGGCGTCGATCCGCTGGCGCTGGCCACGCTCACCGGCAACATGCTTCTGGTGCTGCGAACGGGAGCGACCGACGTCGGCCTCGCGGAGGCGAATCTCGAGATGCTCGATCAGCTCCCCGTGCGGGTTCTCGGCGCCGTCCTGAATGACATCGCCACACGCGATCAGGGGTACCGACGCTACGGCTACCGGTCCGACTACGCGATCGAGGCCGAGACGTCGAGCGGGGACGTCGACGCGCGTCGACGGCTGATCGCGGCCGGTCGATGACGATCCCGGCACGACACCTGCCAGCCCGACTCAACCCATCGAGGGGTCCCATGTTCGCTCGTCTTCTCCTTCCCGCCGCCGTCCTGTTGCTCCTGGGCGCGTCGGGTGCCGGATCATCGCTCGCGGCTCAGAGCGACCTCGGGTGGGAAGGCATCCAGCTGGAGGTATCGCGCGACAGGTTGATCGAGATCGAGCAGCAGCTTGCGTCGCGCCTCGCCGCCGGTGGCCTCAACAATCGATTCGAGAGCGAGGTTCGGCTCCGACTCGACATCGTCCGGGACCGACTGGTCGACGGGGACTTTCGCGAGGGGGACCGGATCGTGCTGAGCGTCCGCTACCAGCCCGGGATCGTGGAGACCCTGGGCGCGCTCGCGGACACCCTGACCGTGATGGCCGGGCCCATGGTGCAGTTGCCGGACATCGGCGACGTCGGCCTCCGGGGTGTGCTCGCATCCGAGATCCAGCCGCGAATGCAGGAGGCGGTCGCGACCCTGATCCGCGATCCGGTCGTGTCCGCGCGCGCCATGATCCAGGTCGCCGTGTCCGGCGAGGTCGGGCAGCCCGGATTCTACTTCGTCACGGCGGACGCGCTCGTGTCGGACATCATCATGATGGCCGGTGGGCCCAACGAGAACGCCGACCTCGACGACGTCAGGATCGAACGGGGGCCGTGGCGGCCGGATGCGCCGGAGCAGCGGCTGGACGGGATCTCGGTGGACGCGATGAGCGTGAACCGGCTCGGACTCCGGGGCGGCGACCAGATCGTGTTGGAGGGCAGCGGGATCTCGTTCGGGCAGATTCTGCAGTGGACGTCCATCGTGGCCGGCGCCGCCGCATCCATCGTCATCCTCACGGGCCGTCGCTGAGCGCATCGCCCCGGACGGCCAGACTCGCCGCACCCCGCACCTCCCCCGATCTCCCCACATGCTCAAGGTAGGTATCGTGGGGCTTCCCAACGTCGGGAAGTCCTCGCTCTTCAACGCGCTGACGGCCGTCGGCGTGCCCTCCGAGAACTACCCCTTCTGCACGGTCGAGCCGAACATCGGCACCGTCGAGGTGCCCGACCCGAGGCTCGCGCGGATCCACGCCCTCAGCGGCTCGAAGGAGATGGTCCCGACGGTGATCCAGTTCGTGGACATCGCGGGCCTGGTGAAGGGCGCGTCCGAAGGAGAAGGCCTCGGCAACCAGTTCCTCGGCAACATCCGCGAGGTCGATGCCATCGCCCACGTGATCCGCTGCTTCGACGACCCGGACATCGCGCACGTCCACGGCAGCGTCGACCCGGTTCGCGATCGCGACGTCATCCAGACCGAGCTCGTGCTGGCCGATCTCGAGGCGCTCGAGAAGCGCATGGACCGGGTGCGAAAGAAGGCGAAGTCCGGCGAGAAGGAGGCCATCCGCGAGCTCGCGGTGCTGGAGAAGGCGCTCGCCCCGTTGGAGCAGGGGCTGCCCGTGCGCTCCGTCGAGTTCACGGACGACGAGCGGCAGATCCTCAGGCAGTTCCAGCTCCTCACGAACAAGCCGGTCCTGTACGTCGCGAACGTGGCCGAGGAGGACCTGCCGTCGGGGGAGAACGAATGGGTCGCGGCGCTCGCCGCGGCGATCGAGGACGATGGCGATGGACGGCTCGTCCGGATCTGCTCGAAGATCGAGTCGGAGCTCGCCGAGCTCGACGACGACGAGCGGGCGATGTTCCTGGACGAACTGGGGCTGAACGAGGCCGGTCTGGATCGTCTGATCCACGAGGCGTATCAGCTGCTCGGGCTCCTCACCTTCTTCACCACGGGTGAGAAGGAGTCGCGGGCGTGGACCGTGCGACAGGGCGCGACGGCCCCCAACGCGGCGGGCGTCATCCACTCCGACTTCGAGCGCGGCTTTATCCGCGCCGAGACCATCGGCTACGATGCGTTCGTGGACGTCGGCTCGTGGAAGGCCGCCAAGGACGCCGGCCGCCTGCGGCAGGAGGGGAAGGAGTACGTCGTGAAGGACGCGGACATCATGCTCTTCCGCTTCAACGTCTGATCCCGTCGAGGCGGTCGCGGCCGTGACGCCTTCCTAACGGCAGCGGCCCTTCATACCTTTTGAGGCTGACAATCCATCCCGCTCCACCCGGCGTCTTCCGTGTCGCAACGGCGCGCCACGCGTGGTGGGGCCCGTACCCATGACGGACCGAGGGAATCCCATGCGACTCTACGAAGTCGTCTACATCTTCGATCCCGCGCTCGAGGAGAGCGCGATCGAGAAGAAGATCGAGAAGTTCCACGACCTCCTCGGCGGCACCGTCCAGGAGACCGACTTCTGGGGCGTGCGCCAGCTGGCCTACCCCATTCAGAAGCAGAATCAGGGCGCCTACGTGGTGTCGCAGGTTCAGGCCGATCCCGCGGACCTCCCCGAGTTCGAGCGGCAGGTCAAGCTCGACGAGGCGGTGATGCGCTACCTGGTCGTGATCAACGAGGGCGAGCCGACGACGGGGCATTCCCTGGTGAAGGAACGCCCCGAGGGCACGATCGACCCGGACGACGTCGAGGACGACGACGAGGACGAGGACGACGAGGACGACGATGACTCCCCCCCCGAGTTCCAGGGCGGACGGGGTCGGCGCTCGCGTCACGAGGGTCCGTCGATCACGCTGCTCAACTACAAGGACGTGGAGACGCTCTCCCGCTTCCTCACCGAGAGCGGCAAGATCCTGCCCAAGCGGACGACCAAGGTGACGGCCCGCTTCCAGCGCCAGCTCGGCTCCGCCGTGAAGCGCGCCCGCTACCTGGCACTCATCCCGTACGTCCGAAACCACGAGGCGTGACGGTCGAGTCCGGGTCGGCGTCGGGCGGCGGCGTGGAGACGGCGGGTGGCACGGCGGCCAGAGGCGGCTGGAGCGTTCCGTTCCTCCTGCTCGGAGCGGTACTGCTCACCGGGATGTTCCGCTTCGACGTGCTGATCGGGGTGCCGTTCATCGCGATGGTGCTGTTCCTTCCGCTCGAGCGGAAGGCGGCGCTGCTGGTCGCGGCGGTGTTCGCGTGGGTCCTCCCGCTCGGGTTCAGCGACTCGGGACTCTGGTGGATCGAACGGGCGTGGACGGTGGTGGCGGCCGGGTGGTTCGTGGCGCTGACGCTGCGATTCCCCGACGCGGCCTTCCTCCACCGGGGTCTGGGCGCGATCGTCGGCGCGGCGGGCGTGTTCGGGTTCGCCTTCGCGGCGAGGCCGGGCGTGTGGGAGGCGATCGACTGGCGAATGGCCGAACGGGTTCGGCTCGCGGTCGCCGAGTGGTCCACGGCGCTGGGCGCCCTGCTCGACGAGCCGCTCGCCGCCGAGACGGTGGATGCGATGACGAGGTGGGTCGAGGCTCAGGTCGACCTCTTCCCGGCGATGCTCGCGCTCGGGACCCTCTCGGCGCTCGGCGTCGCGTGGTGGATGTACGGACGGTGGGCTCGGGGATGGGCGAGCCCGCTCGGACGGGTGAGGGAGTTCCGATTCAGCGATCACTTCGTGTGGCTGCTGATCGGAGGGCTCGCCCTGGCACTCTTCGGACAGGGAGAGGGCTGGGAGCGAGCCGGCTGGAACAGCGTGCTGTTCATGGCGGCGCTCTACGTGGTGCGTGGCGTCGGCGTGGTGCTGTTCGCAAGTGGTGGACTGTCGTTCTTCGGCGGGCTCCTGTTCGCGCTGGCGGTACTCCTGGTGCCGCCACTCGTGATCGCGGGAACGCTGGTGATCGGCGTCGGAGATACATGGCTCGACCTCCGCACGATGCTGCGGAAGCGGACGAGCGGCTGAACCCCGGAGACGGACGAAATGAAGGTGATTCTGAAGCAGGACCTCGAGAACCTCGGCGAGTCGGGTGACGTCGTCGACGTGAAGCCCGGCTACGCCCGGAACTTCCTTCTGCCGCGCGGACTCGCCTACGAGGCGAGCGACGCCAACCTCGAGCGAATCGAGCGCGAGCGTCGGGAGGCGGAGGAGCGCGCACGGCGCGACTACCTCGAGGCGCGCCGGCGCGCGTCGCAGCTGGAGGACAAGGTCGTCGTGTTCAACGAGAACGCGGGCGAGGAGGGCAAGCTCTTCGGGTCCGTCACCGGTTCCGACATCGCGGAGCGGCTGAACGAGCAGGGCGGACTCGACTTCGAGGTCGACCGCCGCACGGTGCTCCTCGAGGAGCCGCTCAAGACCGTCGGCGTGAGCAACGTCGAGATCCGGCTCCACGCCGACGTGACCGTCGAGGTCGAGGTCCGCGTCGAGCGCGGCGAGGGCTGACGCGCCCGTTGTCCGTGCGTCGGGGACCGGTACCGCGGAGGGCAGGGTGTCGATGAGCGCCGATGAGGTGCCGGAGCGGATCCGGCTGGCGGCGGAGTTCGCCCTCGAGCGGAAGGCACGGGACGTCGTCACCCTGGACCTGCGGGGAATCTCCTCGGCAACGGACTGGTTCGTGATCGCGACCGGGTCGTCCGACATCCAGGTGAAGGCGATCGCCGAGCGCATCTCGGAGGGGCTCCGCGAGGCCCACGGCGAGAAGCCCGACCACGTGGAGGGTCTGGCGACCGCGCGGTGGGTACTGCTCGACTACATCGACTTCGTCGTGCACGTCTTCCACCCGCAGGCGCGGGAATTCTACCAGATCGAAACGCTCTGGGGCGACGCGCCGAGAGTCGACTTCGCCGATCCGGACGCGGGCGCTCCGGCCGCGGCGCCGGGGCGGCCGGCCGACGCGTGATCGGCGGGCCGGAGCTCGATTGCAGGGGGCCCGGCGGCCCCCTACCATGGGGTGTCCCGCGGGCCGGAGCCAGCCCCTTCCCCTGTCACCCGAGCGGAGCGCGATGATGGCGTTCGAGGCGCACCGCATCTCGATCGATCCCGCCGACGGGAGTCCGCCCGACCCGCCGGCGGCGCCGGAAGCCGGCCTGGTGCTGGCCTACGTGCCCGACCGGGGTGCGCCGGCCTGTGGGCGCCATCTCCTGGAGTTCGCACACCGCTGGCGGGAGCAGGGGCATCGAGTCGTCCTCGCCGACGGCTGCGTCGACCGTCCCATTCTGCACGTTGCCGCGGGCGTCGAGAACGGCGAGGGCCTGACCGACGTGGTCCTCCACGGGACCTCGCTCGCCCGGGTGCGCGTGCCGCTCGATCGGGGTGTGGCGCTCGTCACGGCCGGGACGGTGGTGCCGGACCGCGATCGCGTGCTCGAGCACCCGAGGTGGACGACTCTGGTGACCGGTCTGCGAGAGGTCTCGGGCCTCCTGGTCGTGGCGGTGGCGGACGACGCGGAGGCGCATCGACTCGAGGGGCTCGCCGAGGTGGTGGTTCGCTTCGACGCCGGGGAGGAGCCTGCGCAGGCCGACTCGGCCCCCGCCGGTTCGGGCCGTCCCGCGCCGGACGTGGCCGGGAGTGCGCCGGTGGCCGGACCGGTGCCGCCGACGGCCGACGCGCTTTCGCGCCGCTCGGCAGCCTCCGCGACGGACACCGCGCGGAAGGCCACCGCGCCCGCGAAGTCCGGGAGCCGGACCGGCCTGCTCGTGGTCGTGCTGCTCCTGGTCGTGCTCGGCGCGCTGGGCTCGGCGTTCATGGGCTGGATCGAGATTCCCGGCGTCACCCCGGCCGACGTCGAGGCGATCGTCGGCTCCTTCCCGCTCCGCTGACCCGTCCCACCCGCATGCCGGCCACGCACGCATGAAGCTCACCTCACTCCGGGTGCACGGATTCAAGTCGTTCGCGGACGCGACCGACGTGAGATTCCACGACGGCGTGACGGCCATCGTCGGCCCCAACGGCTGTGGGAAGTCGAACATCTCCGACGCCATCCGGTGGGTGCTCGGCGAGCAGCGGCCGACCAAGATCCGCGGCGCGAAGATGGAGGAGGCGATCTTCCAGGGCAGCGTGCATCGCCGGCCGGTGAACCGCGGCTCGGTGACGATGACCGTCACCAACGAGGACAACAAGCTTCCGGTGCCCTTCGAGGAGGTCGAGATCGGCCGCACCGTCTTCCGGGACGGCGGAAGCGACTACGCCATCAACCGATCGAGCGTCCGCCTGAAGGACGTTATCGACCTCACACGCGACACCGGCCTCGGCGCGGGCGCCAACGTGATCGAGAACCGGATGATCGACTCGATCCTCTCGGATCGCGCCGACGAACGTCGGGGGCTGTTCGAGGAGGCGGCGGGGATCGGGAAGTACAAGGACCGCCGCAAGTCGGCGCTTCGTCGACTCGAACGCGCCGAGATGGACCTGCAGCGCCTCGAGGACGTGATCTCCGAGGTCGAGACGAAGGTCCGCTCGCTCGCTCGCCAGAAGGGGAAGGCCGAACGGTACATCCAGTACCGCGATCGCCGACTCGCGGTCGAGGTATCTGTCGTCCGGCATCAGCTGGAGACGCTCGCCGACCGACTCGCCGAGCTGGATGCCGCGCTCGCCGGCGACACCACGGAGGGCGAGGGGAAGGTCGCGGAGGTACGCGCGGCGGAGGCGGAGTTCGAGACGTTGAGGCTCCGGCAGGCCGAGGCGCAGCGAGAGCGCGCCGCCGCCGCGGAGAGGCTCGAGCGCGTCCGGGCGTCGCTCGTCGAGTGGGAGCGAGATCTGGCGGTTGCCGAGGAGCGGAGCGGCTACGCCCGGCGGAGGGTCGGGCAGATCGAGGAGGAGCGCTCCACCGCGCGAGAACGTGCGGTAGAGGTGGCGTCCGAGCGGGACGCGCTCGGCGCGGACCGCGAGGCCATCGAGTCCGAGCTCGCCGAGGTCACCGAGGAGCTGGAAGCCAGGCGCGCCGCGGCCGACGAGGTGCGTGCCCGCCTCCAGGAGGCGCGGTCGTCGCTCGAGGAGACCGAGGTCCGGGAGCGCGAGATCGCGCGGCGCGGCGCGCAGCTCGAGGGCGACGCCGAGTCCGCGGACGCACAGGCCGCCGAGCTCTCGCGCCGCATCGACCGGCTCGGCCGCGAACTCGAGGATGCCTCGTCCGAACTCGACGACCTCGAGGATCAGGGTGACCTCTTCAGCGGCCGCCTCGGTGTGCTGCGCTCCGAGATGAAGGCGTCGGCCGACGCGGTCTCGGAGGCGGAGTCCGCCGTCGAGGCGGCACGCGGCACCTTCGACGAGGCGCGCGACCAGGACCGGACCGCGTCGGCGCGGGCGCAGCGGCTCCAGTCGCAGCGCGAGGCGCTCGAGAGCATGGAGCGCGATCGGGAGGGCGTTGCGCCGGTTCTGGCCGCGGTGCTGGAGGCGGGGCTGAAGGGAGTGCACGGCCCTCTGATCGAGTTCGTCTCGGCGGACGCCGAGCTCGCGAAGGCGGTCGAGTCGTTCCTCGGATCCCGCGCGCAGGGGCTCGTGGTCGACGACGGGGCCGCCGCCGATCGCGTCCGGACCTGGTTCCGTGACGACTGGAGTGGCGGCGGCGGGCTCGTGATCCTCCCGATCGACGCGGCCCCGAAGTCGAACGGCACCGGCTCGCTCCTGCAGGCGGTGGAGCCCGGGGGTGCGGGCTCGGCGTGGGTGACCGCTCTGCTGGAGGGGGTCGACCTCGTCGAGGAGGACGGGCTTACCGCAGGGGCTGGCGCGCGAGTCGCCCGCACCGGGGCGGCCCGGGACGCGTCGGGCGCGATCCGGCTCGGCAATCCGTCCGGCGTCACGGGCGTGCTCGAGCGAAAGGAGCGACTCCGGTCGCTCTCGATCGAGGCGGACGAGGCGGTGCGTGACGCGGAGGCCACTGAGGCGACGCTCGCTGCGGCGGTCGCCGCGCTGCGCGAGGCCGAGGACCGCCTCGAGTCGGCCCGCAGTGCTCGGCGCGAGGCCGAGGACACGTTCCGGAAGGCCGAGGCCGAGGTCGCCGCGGCCGTCGATCGACGCGAGCGCATGGACCGACACCGGGATGAGCTCGCGCGCCAGCTCGAGGGGGCTCGCGTGGCTCAGACGCGCGCCACCCAGCGCGCCGAACAGGCCCGTGAGGACCGGGGCGCGCTGCACGCCGAGGAGTCGGGCCTCGGGGAGGCCCGCGCGGAGGCGCGCGCCTCGCTCGAGGCGGTTCAGGCCGAGTGGGAGGCGGCGCGCGGCGAGCAGTCGCGCCTCGAGGTGCGTGACACCCGACTCCGCGGCGAGCTGGAGCGACTCGACGACCGCATCGGGGGTCTGGAGCGCACCGCGGGGTCGCTCGACGCGCGCATCGAGGCGCTCGACGGGGAGGAGGCGGAGCTGGAGGCCGAGATGGAGACGACGGCGGAGACGCAGCGGAAGGGCGCCGAGGCCACCCGCGACCTGTTCGGGCGGCGCGACGCCGCGACGGAGGAGCTGCGTGCACGGGACGAGGCGCTCGAGCAGGTCGGGGGCGCGCTCGACGACGCCGAGAAGCGCGCGCGTGTGGCCAGGCAGGCGGAGCGCGAGGCGACGGATCGTCGCCATCGGCTGGAGCTCGAACGGCAGGAGGTCGTGGGCCGGATCGGTCGCATCCAGGATCGCCTGGAGGGCGAGTGGGGGCGGCCACTGGAGCGTCTGCTTGCGGAGGCGGAGCCGGTGGAGGGCGAGCCGGAGGAGCTGGAGGCCGAACTCCGGGAGCTGGTCGTGAAGCTCGAGAAGATCGGGCCGGTAAACATGCTAGCCGTCGAGGAGCATGCCGAGGAGAGCGAGCGGCTCGACTTCCTGCAGGAGCAGCGCGACGACCTCGTGCAGGCGCGGAACGATCTCAGGACCGCCATTCGCGAGATCAACGAGACGGCCACCGGGCTGTTCAACGAGACCTTCGAGAACGTCCGCGAGCACTTCAAGCGCGTGCACCAGCGGCTGTTCGAGGGCGGCGAGGCGGACATCTGGCTCGAGGACGAGTCCGACCCGCTCGAGTCCCCGATCGAGATCCACGCGTCGCCGAAGGGCAAGAAGACGCAGCGGATCGACCTTCTGTCGGGAGGCGAGCGGGCGCTCACGGCGCTGTCGCTCCTGTTCGCGATCTACCTCGTGAAGCCGAGTCCCTTCTGCGTGCTCGACGAGGTGGATGCGCCGCTCGACGAGAACAACATCGGGCGATTCATCCGCCTCCTGCACGACTTCAAGGAGGACACCCAGTTCGTCGTCATCACGCACAATCCGCGGACCATCGAGGCGGCGGACTGGATCTACGGGGTGACGATGGAGGAGCCGGGTGTGAGCAAGATCGTCGGCGTCCGTCTGGAGGACGCGCTGGAGCAGGCCAAGGGCGCGGCCTGACCCCGACAGGGGGTTGAACTCGGGTGCCCCGGGAGGTGTTCTTTGACACCGGAGGGCGCTCCGCGGAGCCGGCCGCCGTAGCCTGCGCCGATACGCGTCCCTGCGCTCTCGCGATCCACGCACTTCACGATGCCCCCACGGGGATTCGATAGATGCTCGTAGTGATGAAGCACAGGGCCACCGCCGACGAGATCGACGCGGTGGTGGACACCATTCGGGAACTCGGGTACGACGCCCGCCCGATCCCGGGCGCCCTGCGGACCGCGGTGGGCCTCATCGGCAACGACGGCCATGTGGACACGGCTCGACTCGAGGGCATGCCCGGCGTCGCGCAGTGCATCACCGTCACACAGCCGTTCAAGCAGGTCTCGCGCGAGTGGAAGGAGGACGACACGGTCGTCGAGCTCGCCAACGGGACCCGCATCGGCGGTACCGAGATCGCGATCATGGCCGGTCCGTGCGCCGTCGAGAGTGAGGAGCAGATCCTCACGGCGGCACGGACGCTCCGTGACATGGGCGCCACCGTGCTCCGGGGAGGCGCCTTCAAGCCGCGCACGTCCCCGTACTCCTTCCAGGGCCTGGGCGAGGAGGGACTAAGGCTGCTCGCGAAGGCCCGCGACGAGACCGGGATGGCGATCATCACCGAGGCGGTCGACCCGGACGGCGTGGACCTCGTGGCGGAGTACGCAGACATCATCCAGATCGGCGCCCGCAACATGCAGAACTATCCGCTCCTGCGGCGGGCGGGCAGGAGCGACACCCCCGTCATGCTCAAGCGCGGCATGAGCGCCACCATCGACGAGTGGCTGCTCGCGGCGGAGTATCTCGTGGCCGAGGGGAATCACGACGTTATCCTCTGCGAGCGAGGAATCCGGTCGTTCAACACCTACACGCGCAACATCTTCGACCTCTCGGCCATTCCCGTGGTTCGCGAGCTGAGCCACCTGCCGGTCGTCGCCGACCCGTCGCACGCGACCGGGATCCGGTCGAAGGTCGTGCCGATGGCGCGCGCTGCGGTCGCTTCCGGAGCGGACGGACTGATCGTCGAGGTGCACCCCGACCCGCCGAAGGCTCTGTCCGACGGGGCGCAGTCGCTCTACTTCGAGCAGTTCGCCGAGCTCATGGAGCAGAGCCGCGTGATCGCGCGGGCGATCGGCCGCGACCTGCTGCCCGCGCTCGCGAGCCCGACGGCGTCGAGCTGACGCGCCCGGAACCGTCCGGGCCGGTCATTCCTGCGCCCGCCCGCGGGGGTCACCATGCCGGATGGACACGCATCGGCGCGGCCGAGCCTTCGAACACCTCGCAGCGAGCCGCCTCCAGCGCGAGGGCTTCCGGATCGAGGCACGGAACGTGCGGGCCGGGCGGGAGGAGATCGATCTCGTCGCCCGACGCGGCCCGCTCGTGGCCTTCGTGGAGGTGAAGGGCCGGACCCGGGGGGATCGCGGCCACCCGCTGGGCGCGATCGACCATCGGAAGCGCGCCGCGATCGCGAGGGTGGCGCGGGACTGGATTCACCGGCATGGTCGGGCAGGCGACGTCTACCGCTTCGACGCGGTGGCCGTCGTGCGCTCCCGAGACGGGTGGCGGGTGGACCACATCGCGGACGCATGGCGGCTCGGGCAGGGGATGTGACCCGCCGACGCCGCCGATCCCGCCGCCGACCCCGCCGCCGACTCCGAGGACACGACCGACACCGATGACGGACCGAGCGACCCGATCGAGGCCGGCGGCGGCGCCCCGCCCGCGGTTCCGGCCCGTGCCGCCCGAGGAGCGGGAAGGCCGCGGATCGATCGCGTTCCTGGTCGGCGTGATCCTCGCCCTCTGGGCGGTGCCCGTCGTTTCGACCGTGTGGCTGTCCAGCCTCGATCGTGACGTGGAGGAGGTCCTCGAGCCCGCGCGCCGCGCGGCCGAAGAGCTCGCGCGCGTCCACTCCCGCCAGATGCTCTACTTCCAGGAGTGGCTGCTCACGGGGGACTTCCTGGCCGTCTCCAGATACCGCGAGCTCGTCGACGACGAGTCCGCGATTTCCGACGATCTCCGCGCGCGCCTCGACCGACCGGACCTCGCCCTCCGCGCGCTTCACCTCCCGGTCGTCGCGGCGGCCCACGAGTGGCAGGTGGGCCACGCGGACGCGCTGTCGGACG
The DNA here is from genome assembly GCA_028284495.1 of Longimicrobiales bacterium. Classification (GTDB taxonomy): domain Bacteria; phylum Gemmatimonadota; class Gemmatimonadetes; order Longimicrobiales; family Gaopeijiaceae; genus Gaopeijia. The sequence continues at coordinate 31,136 of JANQRP010000035.1, forward strand.
CAGGCCGGGCGCAGTTCGCCGAAGGCCTGGCCCTCGAGGCCGACCAGCGGCGGTTCGAGGCGCTCCTGCAGGCGGACGCCGCCCTCGTCGACGAACTCACCCGGCGGGCCCGCGAGGCGAGGAGCCGCGCCGCGACGGCGCGCGAGATGACCCTGCTGATCAGCTTCGGACTCGTCGCACTCGCGCTGGTCGGAACCGCCACGGTCGCGGCCCTCTCGCGTCGGCTTCGGGGGCTCGTGCGCGACGTGCGTGGCCGGCATCGCGACACGCTCCGCGTGCGCCGTGAGCTGGACGCGATCTTCGACGCCACGGCGGATGCCGTCGTCGAAGTGGACGACGGCGGCCACGTCGTCCGCGTGAACCCGGCGGCCACCCGCCTGCTCGGCTGGAGCGAGGAGGATGCCCGCGGAGAGCCGGCCGAACGGGTGCTGCTCGGCGCCGCTGCCCGCGTCGGGGACCCGTCCGCCGTGGTGGAGGCGGCGCGGGGGGGACGTGTCGTGGACGGCGCCGAGGGCGAGGTGCGCGCCCGCCGCGGGGAGGAGGTGCCGGTCCTGTGGTCCACGCGCCCGCTTCTGGACGGCACCGCCAAGCGGGGCGTGGTGGTGACGCTCACCGACCTCACCGAGATCCGCGAGGCCACGGAGGCCCTCCGCCGCGCCGTAACGGCCCGCGAGGAGACGCTCGCCGTGGTGAGTCACGACCTGCGGAGCCCGCTTTCGACCGTGCAGGCCGTCGGTGAACTCCTCATCGAGGTCCCGCTCGACGCGGAGAAACGCGCCGACCAGCTCAAGAACCTCCTCCGCGCCAGCGACCGGATGGAGCGCCTGATCCGGGACCTGCTCGACATTGCGCGGATCGACGCGCGCGGCCTGAGTGTCGCGCGTGCGCCGGAGTCGGCAGCATCGCTGCTCGACTCCGCGGCCACCGCCATGCAGCCCCGCGCGGACGCGGCCGGCATCCGGCTCCACCGATCGTCGGCGGTGGGTGACGTGCGGGTGACGGCCGATGCCGACCGAATCCAGCAGGTGTGGGAGAACCTGGTGTCGAACGCGCTTCGTCACACCCCGCGTGGGGGTACCGTCGAACTCGGCGCGGAGGTGATCGGAGACCGGGTCGAATTCCGCGTCTCGGACACGGGGTCGGGGATCGCGCCGGACGCGCTGCCCCACCTCTTCGACCGATTCTGGCGCGCCGATCAGCCCCGTCGGGACGGCGCCGGGCTCGGCCTCACCATCGTGCGCGGCATCGTGGAGGCGCACGGCGGCGATGTCGGGGTCGACAGCGAGGTGGGCGTGGGAACGACGTTCCGCTTCACGCTTCCGGTCGACCCTCCCGCCACTCCCTGAGCGTCGTCACCTCGTTCGTCGTGAATCGGCGAACGCCGGCGTCGAACAGCGCGTCGGCCTCGCCCGGATCGTCGACTGTCCATACGGCCACGTCCGCACCCACCCCACGGGTCCGCTCGACGAGCCCGGGATCCGCGAGCACGAGCCGGCGATCCCAGTCGACCATTCCCCGCTCGCCCAGGTCCCCGGCCTTCCCGATGGCGGCGTCGGCGTCTGCGGCGTCGCCGACCACGTAGGCGACGGCGAGGTCGGCGTTCCGGCCCGCGATCCGGTCGACGATACCGAAGTCCAGCGAGATGAAGCGAACGCGCTCGACCATGCCGGCGGACTCGACGATGCTCACCATGCGGTCCAGGTCCTCGAGCTCGCGGTAGCCTTTCACCTCGGCATAGATCGCGAGGTCGACGGATCCGAGAAGCGTCAGGGCGTCGGCGAACGCCGGAATGCGCTCGCCTTCGAAGTCCGCCGAGAACCAGCGTCCCGCATCGAGCGCGGCGAGCTGCCCCATCGTGCGCCGCTGCACGGGCCCGAATCCGTTGGTCGTGCGGCCGAGGAGCGCATCGTGGAAGAGCACCGGCGTACCGCACGAGGCCGTGTGGAGGTCGAACTCGACCGCGTCGGCACCCGCGTCGATCGCCGCCCGCACCGCGGCGAGCGTATTCTCCGGAGCGACGGCGCTGTACCCCCGGTGGGCGATGAGTTCGGTCACGCCGAGTCCGAGGAGCCCGCGTCGATTGCCGCGCGGGCCTCGCCCGACCGGAGCGCGGTGTCGAAGTCCTGCGCCTCGCGGATCCGGTGGAGTTCGTCCTGCAGTGCGTCGAGATTCTGCTCGATCAGGGCGATTCGACGCTCCGACATCTTCTGCGCCTCTTCGGCGCCCTGCGACTGCATGAACTTCCCGAACGACTCGACGAGCGGCTTCAGGGCGAACCGGGCGGTGACGCCGGCGATGGGGATCAGGAACATGAGAGTTCCCATGACCACGGCCACGAGGCCGGTCACGTCGATTGGCTCAACCTGCACTGAAACCTCCGGAAAAAGTGCGTCGTAGTGCGTGACAGTACTGTACGACCGACGGTGCGCCCGAGGTTCGGCCGGTGCAAGTGGCGGTCGGACTCCTCGAAGGACGAGAATCGGTGACGACGACGAAGAAGGTAGGGGTGCTGGCCATCGGCCTGATGTTCGCGACGGTGTCGGCCGCGGTCGCGCAGCGGGGAACGCAGGACAGGTTCGTCCTGAACGGCGACCCGGCGATCTACGCGCTGGCCGGCGAGGTCGAGGTGGTGCGCGGAAGCGGAGACCGGGTGGAGGTGGTCGTGGAGTTCCGCGGTCCGGACGCCGATCGCCTCAGCGTCGACGTGGCGGACATCCGCGGGCGTCACTCCCTCGTGGTGCGCTTCCCGGGCGAGGACGTGGTCTTCGATCGCGGGACGGGCTCCCGGTACAACACCACGCTGCGGCTCCGCGACGACGGCACCTGGGGCGGTGGGGGCGGCATGGGCCTGTTCGGCGGCGACCGCGTTCGCGTCTCGTCGGGTGGGCGTGGCGTCGAGGCCCACGCGATCGTCCGCGTCGAGGTTCCCGCCGGCCGGGACGCCGACGTGCTGGTAGGCGTGGGCGACGTCCGCGTCCGGGACGTGTCCGCCGATCTCGACCTCGACGTCGCGTCCGGCGCGATCGACGTGGAGGGGGTGAGCGGCTTCGTGTCGGCCGACAGCGGCTCGGGCGACATCCGGATCTCTGGCGTCGAGGGCTCCGTGCGCGCCGACTCCGGTACGGGAGACGTGGCGATCGAGGGCGTCCGCGGGGAGTCGGTCACGGCCGACACCGGCACCGGAGACATCGTCCTGACGAATGTGGTCGCCGGCGAACTGAACGCCGACACCGGTTCGGGCAGCGTCGAGATGCAGGGTGTCGAGGGCCGCGAGGTCATCGTCGACACCGGCTCCGGCGATGTGGACATCGCGCTGGGGGCCGCGGTGTCGCTGCTGGAGGTGGACACCGGTTCCGGCGACGTGACCGTGCGCTTCGGCGGAGAGGTCGACGCCGAGATCGAGGTAGATACGGGGTCCGGCGGCATCGACGTCGACCTCGCCGGGCTTGCGACGCGTGAGGCCGAGCGTGGCTACTTCTCCGGACGCGCGGGGCGAGGCACCGGGAGGATCGAGATCGACACGGGGTCCGGGAGCGTCCGGCTGCTCGCGGCGGGCTGACCCTTGAGTTTCGCGGCGCGGCGCCAGAGGCTACGCGGGTAGGTCGGACGGCCGGATCCGCCGGCAGGTCCGCCCCGGACCCTTCAGCCCGCACCCTTGCGCCCGCAGGTCCCGATGGACGCCTCGTTCCACATCGTCGTCGACGTGCCCGTCCGGTTCAAGGACATCGACGTCGGCGGTCACGCCCATCATTCCTACGCCCTGGTGTACTTCGAGGAGGCGCGGGCCGCCTACTGGGAGCGGGTGAGCGGGCAGCGCGGCCTCGACGGGGTGGACTACATCCTGGCCGAGCTCTCGGTCCGCTACCGGGCTCGCGTTCTGTGGCCGCAGACGCTCGAGGTCGGCGTGCGGGTCGTCCGGCTCACGCGGAAGACCTTCGAGATGGAGTACGAGGCCCGCGCCGAGGACGGCACCGTCGCCCTCACGGGCCGGTCGACCCAGATCATGTTCGACTACGCGTCGGGTCGCACGATGCCGGTGCCGGGCGACCGGGTGCGCGCCATCCTGGAACTCGACCCCGAGTGCACGGTATCCGGATCGTCGCCTGCTCCGGCCTCCCACGGTGGCGACCCGTGACCCTACGCCTGAAGAAGTCTTTTCCGGATTCTTCGGACGCTGTTACGGAACCCGTGTACCTTTTGTCGGCTTCCGCGTGTACGTACGGGTTGCCATTCGCGAGTGAGCGTGAAATCATGGGCGTTTTCGCCCGGCCTTTCGCGTTTGAAATAGATCGACCGTCCGGAAGCCGTTTCCGGACCTTTCAAGATTGAAACACGGTACGAAGAGACGAGCCCACCATCGCCATGCGGGATGTGGCGGGTACCCAACTCGAACGATCAGGGCTCCGGCTCAGGCTCAGGGAGACATCTACACATGCATGCACGTCTGACTCGCACACTCGGCATGGCGGCGCTGGCGCTGACGGCGGCCGCCCTTGTCTCGCCCTCCGAGGCGTTCGCGCAGGACGGCCGGTCCCGCGTCCTCATTCCGGACCTGTTCCCGGCGGAGGGCACCAGGGACAACTTCGGCAAGGACGTCGCCAAGGAGCTCCGTGAGCTCATGGACGACCAGGTCCTGTTCGTCGCGATCGAGAAGGACGAGATCGAGGACGCGCTCGACGCGCTCGACATGGACATGGACGACCTCGACTGCGTGTTCTCGCGTCAGCTGGCCCGCCAGGTTTCCGCCAGCGCCATCTTCTGCGCCGACTACCAGGACGTCGGCAACGACATGATGGAGTTCACCGACATCTCGGTGCACTCCGTCAGTGGCGACGAGCCGTACCGCATCGAGCTGTTCACGATCGACAAGGACGAGGAGGAGGAGGCCGCGCTCCGCATCATGCAGGACTTCGATGCCTTCGTGGAGCTCTCCAACTTTCGTCGTTACTGCTACGACTACGCGCAGCTCGAGCAGTGGGAGGACGCGCAGCGGAACTGCTCGCTGGCGCTCGAGGCCGTGCCCGAGGACTCCAACATCCGGTTCCAGGTCGCTCAGATTTACCGGGCGCAGGAGCGCATCGACGAGGCGTTTTCCGAGATCGAGATCGTCGTCGAGCAGGATCAGTACAACGAGGACGCCCTCAACACCGCGGGCTGGCTCGCCGCGCAGCTCGGTCAGGAGGAAAAGAGCCTCGACTACTACACGCGCTACCTGGAGATCGTCCCCGACGCGGCCGCCGTCCGGCAGAGCATCGCGTACGACATGTTCCAGGCGGGCGACGCGCAGGGCGCCATGGCGCTCCTCGAGGAGGGCATCGGGCCGGATGCCGACATCGGCATCTACTCCTACTACGGGACTTTCGCCTTCTCGAGCGCGCGGGAGCGGCTGGAGGAGGAGGGGATCGATCCCTCGAACCGCGACGCCGAGCTGCCCGAGGACGTGAAGGAGCTCTACCGCACCGCCATCGACGCGCTCGAACGCGTATTCGAGGCGCGCGGCGACTCCGCCGCGGCGGGCACGATGCGCAACATCGTCCTCGCGCGGATCCAGCTGGGCGAATTCGCGGAGGCCGAGGCGTTCGGCGAGCGGCTCACGCGGACCTTCCCGGACGATGAGCTCGTGTGGGTCGCGTACGCGCAGTCGCTCCAGAACCAGCAGAAGGTCGACGAGGCGCTCGGCGCATGGACGGAGGTGGAGCGCCTCAACCCGGACTACCCGGACCTCTACACGCGTCAGGCGAACCTCCTGCTGCGTGCGGATCGTCGCGACGACGCGGTGCCGCTTCTCCAGAACGCCGTCGAGAAGGGCTTCGATCCGACGTCGGCGGCGCGGATGCTGTTCGGCGACGCCGTGAGTCGTGGCATGCAGGGCGACCGCGGGACCGCCTACACGATCGCGGGCATCGAGGCAGCGAAGCAGTTCGACGCGGACGCGGAGACCCGCGGTATGCTCGACTATTTCCACGGGTTCGCTCTCTACCAGCAGGGCGTCGCTCTCGCCGAGGTGCAGCAGAACGAGTCCGCGTCGTCGGCCGACAAGGCCGCGAGCGCTCGCCGCGCACTCCCCGTGTTCAGGCAGGCGCAGCAGCTCATCGACAGCGGCCGCGACTGGGGGTCGAACAACAACCAGAACGTGGCGTCGGTGGTGGACGCCATCACGCAGTACATCGACATCCAGGAGATGTGGATCGAGCGGGGCGGTCGCTGACGCGGCTCACCGCGTAGACTCTCCCGAGTCGAACGGGCGGCGTCGCGGGCTTCGGCCCGCGGCGCCGCTTTTTCGTGCCCGCCGGTCCGCGTCCGCGATCGGCCAGCCTTTTCGGAGCCTGTTCGGTACTTTCGGTTTTTGTTCGTATTCTGACGGAATTGGGGTCGAGGGGTGAACTCCGATACGGCAGGGCATACAAGGAAGAACACCTGATTCGGAGCAGGGGGGCGACCGGGGAATTTTTCTGAAAAAACTGCTTGCGCGGGTATGGGACGGCCTCTACCTTCCATTCCAGGCTGTCCCATTCTGTCCCATTGCATCCCAGATCACCCCACGTGAGCGGATTCCTCGGCCGGTACGAGCACCAGCTGGACGAGAAAGGGCGCGTGTCCCTGCCATCGGCGTTCCGGAAGGAAGCCGACGGGGCTGCGTTCGTTCTCCTCCAGTGGGAGAGGCCGTACCTCACGCTGTTCCCGGCCGAGGTGTGGGCGAAGGTGCAGGAGGAGCTCCTGAAGTTCCGTCGCTCGAAGCGCAGCGCGTGGAACCATGTCCGCGAGATTCTCTCGAACGCGACCGAGGCGATGCCGGACAAGCAGGGGCGGATCCTGGTGCCGGCGGCGCTGAAGGACGCGGCGGGCCTCGACGGGCAGGTGATCCTGAACGGGAACATCGACCGGATCGAGATCTGGAGCCCGGAGCGATGGGAGAGCGACGTGGCGACGGCCTCCAGCGAGGAACTCGAGGACTTCGGCCACAGGATCTTCGGATGAGCGGGTACCACGTGCCGGTGCTCGGCGAAGAGGCGCTCGACGTGCTGCTCGAGGCGGGGGCCGGATTCTTCCTAGACGGAACGGTGGGCGGCGGAGGCCACACGCTGATGCTGCTCGAGCGCTGCCCCCACTGCCGCGTGCTGGCGGTGGACCGGGACCCCGAGGCGATCGAGGCGGCCCGCCGTCGCCTGTATGCGCACGCCGACCGCGTCCGCTTCCTCGCGACGCGCTTCGACCGCGCCGTCGACGACATCGAGGTCCGCGACCGCGGCCTCGACGGAGCGCTTCTCGACCTGGGCGTGAGTTCGCACCAGCTCGACGCGGACCGCCGCGGCTTCACCTTCCGACGTGGGGCACGTCTCGACATGCGGATGACGCCCGAGGGTGCCTCCGCGGCGGACGTGCTCGCGCGGGCGTCCGAGGAAGAGCTGGGGAGGATCTTCCGCGAGTACGGCGAGGAGCGGCACGCGCGGCGCCTGGCCCGGGCCATCGTCGAGGCCCGGGCGGACCGGCCCATCGAGACGAGCGACGAGCTCGTAGGGCTCGTCGACCGAGCGCTCCCGGGTCGCGTCGAGACCCAGGACCGGGCACGGATCTTCCAGGCTCTGAGGATCGAAGTGAACGACGAGATCGACGCCCTCGAGGCGGCGCTTCCGGCGATCCGGGACGCGCTGGTCGGCGACGGCGTGCTCGTCGTGATCGCATACCACTCCCTCGAGGACCGGATCGTGAAGAACGCGTTCCGCGAATGGAGCCGGTCGTGCGTCTGCCCGCCGGGCCTCCCCATCTGCACCTGCCGCGGCGAGCCGCTGGGAGAGACGCTCACCCGCAAGCCCGTGCGCCCGGGGGACCAGGAGCTCGCGGCCAACCCGCGCGCCCGCAGCGCGCGGCTGCGTGCATGGAGGAAGGCGGCATGAAGCGGCTCCCGACCGGCGTGAAGGTCGCCTTCGCGATCTCCGCCTTCCTCGGCTCGCTGACGCTCGTGGCGTGGCGGCAGGGTCAGGCCTACCTCGTGATGAGCGAGCTCGACGACCTCCGGACCGAACGGTCGCTGGCGGAGGCGGAGGCGGCGGAGCTGAGCCAGCGGATCCGTCTCCATGAGAGCGACGCATGGATCATCGAGCAGGCCGCCGCGCGTCTGGGCATGCGGCACCCGACCGGAGACGAGGTGCGGATCCTGAAGGGAGACGACCAGTGAGCGTCGACCGCACGGCTCGCAGGCAGACGCTTCGGCGGCAGGCCCTTCTCGTTGCGTGGCTCCTCGCCTCGGCCCTGCTCTTCGGGCGCGCGCTGCAGGTGCAGATTTTCGAGGCCGACGACTGGCGGGAGCTCGCCGCGAGCCAGCAGAGCGAGGCCAGCGAGATTCCGGCGCCCCGGGGAACGATCTTCGATCGGAACGGCGTTCCCCTGGCGATGAGCCGCGAGCAGTATCGGATCGAGATCGACTCCGACCAGCTCCCGAACCGTGACTCCGTCCGGACCATCCTGACCGACGTGCTCGGGCTGTCCGACGCCGAGGCCCGGCGCCGCACCGATCCCGAACGCGAGTGGGCGGTCGTGCCGGGCCGCTACGAGCCCTCGGTCCGTACGCTGCTGCAGGGCCTGCCGGGCGTGTATCTGTATCGCGAACTCCAGCGCGACTACCCCTATCGGGCGCTGTCCGCCGGCGTGCTCGGTACCGTGATCGACGGCGCGGGCGCCGGGGGCATCGAGGGGGCCTTCGAGGAGATCCTCGCGGGGCGGCCGGGTCGCTCGATCGTGGCCAAGGACGTGAACCGGACTCCGATTCCGGGCCAGACCCTCGAGGTTCAGGCCCCGGTCGCAGGGGGCGACGTGCACCTCACGCTCGATCTGAGCACGCAGGAGAACGGGCAGTATGCGCTGCAGGAGGCCATCGAGGAGACGGGCGCCCGCGGCGGCGACCTGATCGTCGCCGATCCGAACACGGGCGAGATCCTCGCGATGGTGTCGATCCACGACGGGTCGGCCAACAGCCTGGCGGCGATCAATCGACCGGTCGAGCCGGGCTCGACCATGAAGCCGTTCACCGTGGCCGCCCTCCTGCAGACGGGGAAGGCCCGTCTGAGCGACATGGTGGAGGTGGGGAACGGCCGGTGGACGATCAACGGGCGTACCCTCACGGACGTGCACGTCGACTCGAGCCGGATCTCGATCGCGGGCGCACTCCGCGAGTCGTCCAACGTGGGGATCGCGAAGGCCGCACTCCCGCTGACGCACAGCGAACAGTACCAGAATCTCCGCGACTTCGGGTTCGGCATTCCGACCGGGCTCGGGCTCTCCGCGGAGTCGGGCGGGCTGCTGCGACACCCGCGCGAGTGGCGGCCGATGTCGGCGCAGTCGCTGGCCGTCGGGTACGAGATCTCCGCCACCCCGTTGCAGCTCGCGATGGCCTACGGGGCGCTCGCGAACGGCGGTGAGCTCATGGAGGCGCGTCTCGTGTCCTCGACCCGCTCGCCGGAGGGCCGGACGCGACGCTACGCCCCCGAGGTCGTCCGACAGGTCGTGGACGCCGCGGTGACGCGCGAACTCCGCGACGTCCTGACCGCCGCCGTGCGCGAAGGCACGGCGACGAAGGCCAGCCTCGCGAGCTTCGACGTCGCCGGAAAGACCGGTACCGCGCGCGTGTACAGCCCCGAGATCGGCGGATACGAGGACGGGCGGTACTTCTCGTCCTTCGTCGGCTACTTCCCGGCGGAGGCTCCGCAGCTCGTCATCCTGGTGATGCTCGATTCGCCGAGCGGAGGCACGTACTACGGCGGGGCCACCGCCGCACCGGTCACGCGCGCGACCGTCGAGGCGGCCCTCGCCGCGCGCCACTCCCCACTCGACCGACGCGAGCTGCTCGAGCTGTCGGGCGAGGACGTCGCGGTCTCGCGGCCCGACGAAACGGTGGTGCCGGCCGCGACCCTGCGCGGGACGACGACGCACGCACGCCGGGGCGAAGGCCGCGGCGGGATCTCGCCGGGCGGCACGCCGGTGCGGTTCGCGTCCACGACGACCCGCGCCGGCGCCCCGACATCCGTGAGCGTCCGGTCCGACGCCTCCCCGGCCTCCGGGTCCGCGCTGCCGTCCGACCTCACCATCCCGGACGTCTCGGACCTTCCGCTGCGCGCCGCCGTCCGGCGCCTCCACGCACTCGGGTTCCGTGTCCGCATCGAGCCGGGCGGCGCGCTGGTCGTGACGGATCCTCCCGCCGGGGATCGCTCGACCGTGGGGGACACGATCCGCGTGCGCAGCGGCCCGCCACCCGCGCGGGCCCCCACGCGGTCCGACGCACCCTCCGCAGGGAGGCCGGACCAGTGACGCAACCCCCGCGGGAGTCGTCGGCCGCGCCGTCAGCCGCAGCGAAGCCCCTCGACGGACTCGCCCGGGTCCTCCGCGACGCCGGCCTCCTGAAGGAGGTTCGCGGAGCGGAGGACGTCGACGTTTCCGGCGTGTCACACGATTCACGGAAGGTGGCAGAGGGCGACGTCTTCGTGGCGTGGCCCGGAATGGTGGTCGACGGCCACGACTACGCGGCGGCGGCCGTGGAGGCCGGCGCTCGCGCGCTGATCTGCGAGCGGCCGCTGGAGCTCGACGTCCCCCGGCTCGTCGTCGCCGACGGACGGGCGGCGGCGGCGCTCGCGGCACACTGGATGGAGGACCGGCCGGGGGACGCGCTGAGGCTGGCGGCCATCACGGGCACGAATGGGAAGACCACGACGGCCTTCCTGCTCCGTCACATCCTCGCGGCCCGCGATCGGGCCGCGATCATCGGCACGCTCGGGTACGTCGGGACGGACGGCACGGCGCGTCCCGAGACCGCCGAGCTGACCACACCCGGGCCGGTCGAGTTCGCACGTCGACTCCGGGCCTCGGTGGAGCGCGGGGTCCAGGCCGTCGTGTTCGAGGCATCGTCGCACGCCCTGCATCAGCGCCGGTTCGAGGGTGTCCGGCTCGACGTGGCCGTCTTCACGAACCTCTCGCGCGACCACCTCGACTACCACCCCGACATGAACGCCTACCGGGCCGCCAAGCTCCGGCTGCTCGAGCACCTGGCGGACGATGGGACGGCCGTCGTCAACGCCGGGGACTCGGCCTGGTCGACGATCGACGCGCCGAAGACGCTTGCCTTCGCGGTCGGCGACGCCGCACCCGACGTGCGCGTCGATCTCCGCGCCGTCGAGGTGGAGAGCACTCTGTCCGGTACGGAGTTCACGCTCGTGCAGGGCGGGTGGCGCTACCCGGTGGACCTTCCGCTCATCGGCGACTTCAACGTCGAGAACGCGGTCGCCGCCGCCGCCGCCGCGATCGCCCTTGGGCACGATCTCTCGGACGTGGTCGCGCGGCTGCGGACGGTCTCGCAGGTCCCCGGACGTCTGGAGCGGGTCGTGGACGGCCTGTTCACCGTTCTGATCGACTTCGCCCACACCCCCGACGCGCTCGAGCGGGTTCTCTGGACCCTGCGTCCGCTCGTGAACGGGCGTCTCGTGGTGCTGTTCGGGGCCGGCGGCGACCGGGACGTTGCCAAACGCCCGGAGATGGCCGCAGCCGTGTCCCGCGTCGCGGACCTCGTGGTGCTCACGTCGGACAATCCGCGTACGGAGGATCCGGAGAAGATCCTCGACGACCTCGAGGCCGGACTGGGCGACGTTCCGCGGATCCGGGAGGCCGACCGGCGCGCGGCGATCCGGATCGCCATCGGGGCGGCCGAGCCGGGTGACCTCGTGCTTCTGGCCGGCAAGGGTCACGAGCGCACACAGACCATCGGTACCGAGAAGCACGCGTTCGACGAAGCCGCGCTCGTCCGCGAGGCGTGCGCCGCGCGGGGGGCCGCATGACCCCCTTCGACTGGACGAGCGGTGCGGTCCGAGACGCCCTCGAGGCGTGGAACGTGCTCGAGGACGTGCGGGGCGACGACCGCCGGTTCGAGTCGGTCTCGACGGACTCCCGCACGCTCGCCGCCGGGGCTCTCTTCGTCGCGCTGCGCGGCGAGCACTTCGACGGCCACGAATTCGTGGCGGCCGCCGTCGAGGCCGGCGCGACGGGGGTGGTGGTGGACGCGGCCGCCCCCGCGTCGTCGACCGCGGGGACGGACGTCCAGGTGTTCGTCGTCCGGGACACGCTCCGGGCCTACGGGGCGCTCGCCCGGGCTCGACGCGACCGGATCGACGTGCCGGTGGTCGCGATCACCGGATCGTCCGGGAAGACCACGACCAAGGAGTTGCTGCGGTCGGCGATCGATGCCCACACCCGGGTGCATGCGACCGAGGCCAACCTCAACAACCGGATCGGGCTGCCCCGGACCCTGCTCGCGACGCCGATCGACGTCGACGCGGTCGTGCTGGAGGCGGGGACCAGCGAGCCCGGCGAGATCGCGGCGCTCGCCGAGATCGCGCACCCCGACGTCGCCGTGATCACGACCGTCGGCGAGGCCCATCTCGAGAAGCTCGGCTCCTTCCGTGGCGTGCTCGAGGAGAAGCTGGACCTCGTCCGGGGCATGCGGGAGCGGGGCACCGCCTTCGTCGGCGAGTCACCGGACATCCTCCCGACCACGGCCGATCAGCTCGACCTCCGTGTGAAGACCGTGGGCTTCGGTCCCACCGCGTCGCCGGACGCCCGGGGCGACCTGATGTCGCCCGACGAGGAGGGCCACTTCGCCTTCCGCTGGCGCGAACGGACGGTCCGCATGAGCCTGCCCGGCCGCCACATGGCGCTCGACGCCCTCATCGCGCTCGCCGTCGTGGATCACCTCGGGTATCCGGTCGAGCGTGCGGTCGAGGGCGTGGCGCGCTTCACCGGAGGCCCGCTCCGCGACGAGGTGCGGGGCATCGGCGCGCTCACGCTCGTGGCCGACTGCTACAACTCCAATCCGCTCAGCGCGCGGGCGGCGCTCGACGCACTCGCCGCGCGGCGCGTACACGGTCCGAAGGTGGCGTTCCTGGGGACCATGCGGGAAATGGGCGAGCGGGAAGCGGGCGGCCATCGGGACGTGCTGGCGCATGCCGCCGAGCTCCCGCTGGACATCCTCGTCGCCACCGGCAGCTTCGCCGTCGCCGCCGACTCGCTCGACCTTCCCTTCGACGTGATCGCCGACGCGTCGCCGGAGGCCGCCTACGAGCGCCTCCGCCCCGTGCTCGCGGACGCCATCGAGCGGGATGGCGGGGCGACGCTCCTGCTGAAGGCGTCCCGCGGCGTCGCCCTCGAAGAGCTCGTTCCGCGCTTCGAGGCCGACTTCGGGCACACCGTGCGGCGCGACGCTCCCCGCGAGCACGCCGGCTGCGGATCGGGCAACGGCTCCTCGCACGATCCCGGGAGCCCCGCCGGGGACGGGGGGAGGCGCTGATGCTCTTCTACCTGCAGCAGTTCTCGGACGTCAGCATCGTCTTCAACCTGTTCCGCTACCAGACGTTCCGGGCGGCCGGGGCGATCGTCACGGCGCTGCTCGTGGCGTTCTTCGTCGGGCCGATGCTCATCCGGCGACTGCGACGACTCCGCGTCGGTCAGGTCGTACGCGACTCGGGTCCCGAGTCGCACCTCTCGAAGGCCGGTACACCGACGATGGGTGGCACGCTCATCATCCTGGCCTGCGCGGTGTCGACCCTGCTCTGGGCGCGGCTCGACAACCCGTACACGCAGATCTGCCTGGTCGCGCTCCTGTGGATGGGGGGCATCGGCTTCATGGACGACTACCTCAAGGTCGTGCGGAAACAGACCGAGGGTCTCGTCGCCCGTTTCAAGCTGCTCGGCCAGTATTCGTTCGGGCTCGCGCTCGGCGTCTTCCTCGTGATCCGCCCGATCTCGCCCTATCCGAGCGAGTGGACGAGCCTGCCGTTCTTCGCCGACCAGATGGTCGTCTTCTGGAAGCCCGTGTTCGTGGTCTTCGTCGCGACGATCATCGCCGGCTTCTCGAACGCGGTGAACCTGACCGACGGCCTCGACGGCCTCGCCACCGGACTCGCGGCGATCGCGGCGGCGACCTTCGCCGTGTTCGCCTACGTGTCGGGCAACTCGATTTTCTCGGGCTACCTCGGCCTCTTCCATCTCCCCGGAGCGGGTGAGATGGCCATCTTCGCGCTCGCCCTCGCCGGCGGCGCGATCGGATTCCTGTGGTACAACGCCCACCCTGCGTCGGTCTTCATGGGAGACACGGGGTCGCTCGCGCTGGGAGGCGTGCTGGGCGTGATGTCGATCCTGCTGAAGAGCGAGTTCCTGCTCGTGATCATCGGCGGCGTGTTCGTTATGGAGACGCTGTCCGTGATGATCCAGGTCGGCGTCTACAAGTACACCGCGCGCACGACCGGCGAGGGTCGGCGCGTCTTCCGGATGGCCCCCGTCCACCACCACTTCGAGAAGCTCGGCTGGCCCGAGACGCAGGTGGTGGTGCGCTTCTGGATCCTGGGGGTCCTCTGCGCCATGGTCGCCTTCGCGACGCTGAAGATCCGATGAGGACCGTGGCGATTCTCGGACTCGGAGCCAGCGGCATGGCCGCGGCTCGACTCGCCCTCAGCAGAGGAGATGACGTCCATGTCTCGGATCTCGAAACTGATGCCCAGGCTCGTGCCCGTGGAGCCGACCTCGGAGCTCTCGGCGCCGATGTCGAGCTGGGATCACACGATGTGGCCCGGATCGCCGGAGCCGACGTCGTCGTGGTATCGCCAGGAATCCCCCCCCACGCTCCGGTGCTCCGGGAGCTCCGCGCGCGCGGCGTCCGCTGGATCAGCGAACCCGAACTCGCCGCACGGGTCTTCGATGGTGCACTGATCGCCGTCACCGGCACCAACGGCAAGACCACCACGGCGCTTCTGGTCCACCACCTGCTGGAGGCCGCAGGGATCGACGCGGCGGTCGGCGGGAATGTGGGGGGCGGGCACGCGCCGGCCGCGTCGGAGCTGGCCACCGACCGCCCGGGCGCCGCGTGGTGGGTCCTCGAGCTCAGCTCCTACCAGCTCGCGGCCATCGACACGCTTGCCCCGGACGTGGGCGTGCTCACCAACCTCGCGCCGGACCACCTCGACCGGTACGAGAGCGTCGAGGCGTACTGGGCCGACAAGGCGCGCATGTTCGACAACGCGTCGGACCGGAGCGTCTGGGTCCTGAACGGCGACCAGCCCGAGGTGGAGGCGCTCGCCGGGAACGCGCCGGGCCGTCGGTACCGTTTCACCGCGGGCCCGACCGCCGGAAGCGCGGCCTGGATCGAGGACGGCGTGCTCGTCCTCGACGTCGGGGAGGGGGCCGAGACGCTCGTCTCGACGGACGCGATTCCCCTCCTGGGGCGGCACAACCACGTGAACGCGCTCTGTGCGGCGCTGGCCGCACGCCTCGCCGGAGCCTCCGTGGCCGCGATCCGGGAGGGCCTCCGCACGGCCGAGCCGCTCCCGCACCGGCTGGAGGCGGTGGGCGAGTTCGACGGCGTGCTGTGGGTGAACGACTCCAAGGCGACCAACGTGGCCTCGGCCGTCAGCGCGGTCGAGAGTCTGCGGCGCCCACTCGTCCTGCTCCTGGGCGGGACCGACAAGGGGGAGTCGATGGATCCGCTCGCCGGTGCGCTCGATCGTGCTCGCTCGCGGCTCCGCGCCGTCGTGACCTATGGCGCGGCCGGCCCACGGATCGCTCGCGACCTCACCGCCCGCGCCTCCGCGCTGCCGCTCCACCGAGTGGACGGCGGACTGGACGCCGCCGTCGCGCTCGCTCGCACGCTCGCCCGTCCCGGCGACGCGATCGTGCTCGCGCCGGCTGCGTCGAGCTTCGACGAGTTCGAGAACTACGCCGAGCGCGGGGCCCGCTTCGCTGCGCTGGCGCGCGCGGAGGCCGCCTGATGGCCCGGCGCCCGATGGACGTCGCACCGGCACGCGTCGCCCTCCCCGACGTCGGGCTCGGGCGCGGGTGGGAGCCGCCGCTCCTCCTGGCGCTGACGGTCACGCTGTTCGCGTTCGGGCTCGTGACGCTCTACTCCGCGTCGAGCTTCCTCGCGAGGACGGACGGCAACCCCGACTACTTCTACGTGGTTCGGCAGGCGACGGGCGGGCTCGTCGGGCTCGTCGCGCTCGCGGTGTGCGCGCGCCTGCCCTGCCGCTTCTGGGAGCGGATGGCGTGGCCGCTGGTGATCGCGACCTTCGCGCTACTCGTGCTCGTGGTGCTGCCGGGCACCGAATCGATCGCGCCCCGCATCAACGGTGCCCGTCGCTGGATCCGGCTCGGTGTGACGATCCAGCCGTCGGAGCTCGCGAAGATCGCGATGATCGTATGGACCGCGATGCTGGCCGTGCGGAAGCAGGATCAGTTCGGCCGCCTGTCGAAGGGTCTGGGACCGTTCCTCGCCGTGTGGGGGCTGCTTCTGATCCCGGTCGCGCTCCAGCCCGACCTGTCTACCGCCATGCTGACGGGGCTGCTCGGCGCGCTCACGCTCTTCGCGGCGGGTGCCAGGATCGGACACTTCCTGTTCCTCGGCGTCGTGACCGCGCCGGTGCTCGCGCACCAGCTGTTCGGCGTCGGCTTCCGGCTCGACCGGTGGGCGGCGTGGCTCTCGCCGGCCACCGACCCGGAGGGCGCCGGCTGGCAGCTCAATCAGTCGCTGATCGCCGTCGGATCGGGCGGGCTCACCGGCGTGGGCTTCGGCGAAGGACAGCAGAAGTACGGATTCCTTCCGGAGCCCCACAACGACTTCATCTTCGCGATGATCGGCGAGGAGTGGGGTCTCATCGGCGTCACCTTCGTGATCCTGATGTACGCCGCGCTCATCCTCATCGGCTTCCGGATCGCGCGGCGGGCGCCGACGCTGTTCGCTCAGCTGCTCGCCGTCGGGTGCACCAACCTCGTCGCGCTTCAAGCCGTGCTGCACATGAGCGTCGGACTCGGGATCGTGCCCACCACCGGGCTCGCGCTCCCGCTCGTGTCCTACGGGCGGTCGAACCTCATGGTGACCCTCATGGCGATCGGAATCCTGATGTCGATCGCGCGCGAGACGGACGCCGACTGGCGGCCCGACACGATCGAGCGGACGCGCCGGCCGGACCTCGCCCGCGGCGGCGTCGGCCGTCGGACCGCGCTGGCCGGACGGGGGCGGGCATGACGAACCGGGCGGCGGATCGGGTGCTCGTGCTGTTCGCCGGGGGCGGGACGGGGGGACATCTCTACCCCGCGCTCGCGCTGGCCGAGGCGCTGGCTCGAGTGCGACCGGACGTCGACGTCGCCTTCGCCGGGGCGGAGCGCGGGATCGAGGCGCGCGTGCTCCCGCAGCGTGGGCTCGACCACTTCCTCCTGCCGGTCCGCGGGTTCGCTCGCGGCGTGCCGGCCTGGCAGAACCTCGGCGTCGTGCCGGCGCTCCTCGAGTCCGTGGTACGGATGGGGGAGTGGGTCCATCGCCGTCGTCCGTCGGCGGTCGTCGTGACGGGCGGGTACGCGGGTGGCCCGGCGGGGCTCGTGGCCGCCATCACCGGGATCCCGCTCGCGCTGCAGGAGCAGAACGCGGTGCCCGGAGCCACGACGCGGGCGCTCTCGCGGTGGGCCGCGCAGGTCCACGTGGCCTACCCGGAGGCTGCTTCGCTGCTTCCGGCGGCGGGCCGCGGCGCGGCGCGGGTGACGGGCAACCCGATCCGTCCGCCGACGCCGATCGACGCCCGCGATGCGCGATGCGCGTTCGGCCTCGACCCGGACCGTTCGGTCGTACTCGTGGTCGGTGGCAGTCAGGGCTCGGCCGCGCTCAACGCGGTGACGTTGGACGCGGTGCGTCGCACCGACCGGGATCCGGGATACCAGCTGCTCTGGTCGACCGGTCCTCGCCACATCGACGCCGTCCGTACCGCGCTCGAGGATCTGGGCGGCGCGCCGTGGGTCCACGCCACCGGCTACATCGACGACATGCCGCGCGCGCTGGCCGCAGCGGACGTGGCCATCAGCCGCGCCGGCGCGATGGCCACCTCCGAGCTGCTCGCCTGGGGCGTGCCGGCGATCCTCGTGCCGCTTCCGACGTCGGCGGCCGGCCACCAGGAACGGAACGCACGGGCCCTCGCCGCCGCCGGGTGCGCGATCCACGCGCCCGAGGCCGAGCTCGACGGCGACCGTCTCGGCGACGAGGTGCGCGGGCTTCTGGCGGACTCCGAGCGGCGCGACCGGATGGGCGCCGCCGCCCGGGCTCGCGCCCTCCCCGACGCCGCGCTCGAGATCGCGCGTGACATCTCGCGGCTGCTGCCCGCGCCGCCGCCCGGCGTCCGCCCCGAGGCGGGGAGGGCCGCGTGAACGACGCACGAAGCCTCGAGCACGTGACGGGACCGATTCACTTCATGGGGATCGGCGGCGCCGGGATGTGCGCACTGGCCGAGCTCATGCTTCGTCGCGGCCGGATCGTGACGGGGTGCGACACGAGGGACGGCGCCACGATCGGGCGCCTTCGCCGAATGGGTGTGCCCGTCGAGATCGGGCACTCCCCCGAGCACGTGCGCGGCGTGGGCGCGGTCGTCGTGACGGCGGCGATCCCGCAGGACCACCCGGAGATCGAGGCGGCGCGGGCTGCCGGGGTGCCGGTGTGGAAGCGCGCCGCGTTGCTCGGTGCGCTCGTCGAACCAGGCCGGGTCGTGGCGGTCGCCGGGACCCACGGCAAGACGAGCACGACGGCCATCACGGTCCGGCTGCTCCGCGAGGCCCGCCTCGACCCGACCGGAATCGTGGGCGGGACGGTGGCGGAGTGGGACGGGAACCTTCACGTTGGCGGCGACCTCTACGTGGTCGAGGCAGACGAATACGACCGGTCCTTTCATCACCTCGCGCCCGACGTCGCGGTGGTGACCAACCTCGAAGCCGATCATCTCGACATCTACGGGTCCCTCGACGGCGTGAGGGACGCCTTTCACACCTTCCTCGCCGGTATCCGCCCCCAGGGGCGGACCATCGTATGCGCCGACGACCCCGGGGCGTCCGCGCTGCTTCCGCGTCTCCGTGATCGAGGCTACACCTACGGCACCTGCGCCGGGGCCCAGCTTCGCGCCTTCGACGTCACCTCCGGCCCCGACGGCATGCGGTTCCGCGTCGCGGAGAACGGACGCGACGTCGGGGAAGGCCGGCTCCTTTCTCCCGGCCGCCACTCTCTCCGAAACGCGCTCGCCGCCGCGGCCGTCACCCGACACTTCGGGGGAGGCTGGGACGCCATCCGCCGGGGGTGGGCGGCCCACCGCGGAGTCCGCCGCCGGTTCGACCGCGTCGGAAGCGCGGCGGGGGTCGAGATCGTCGACGACTACGCGCACCATCCGACCGAGATCCTCGCGACCATCGCGGCGGCGCGCGACGCCTGGCCCGAGCGGCGCCTCGTGGTCGTCTTCCAGCCGCACCTCTTCTCGCGCACCCGCGACTTCGCCGACGACTTCGGCCGCGTGCTGGCGCAGGCCGACGTGGCGTGGGTGACGGGCATCTTCCCGGCGCGAGAGCGACCGATCCCGGGCGTGGATCACCACATGATCGTGGACGCGGTCCAGCGGGCGGGTGGCGAGGTGCGGGAGCACGCCGACCTGGAGACGCTCCACGAGGCCGTCGGCGACGAGATCGAGGGTGGCGACGTCGTCATCGGCATGGGCGCCGGCTCGATCGAGCGGTTCGCGCCCCGGCTGCTCGGCCGAATCGCGGAGGTGGTGCATGCCTAGCGCGGTGCGGAGCGTGCTCGTCGTCCTCGGCGCGGCGCTCGTGGCGGTGCTCGGCCTCCTCGCGCCGACCCACGTGCCACGCATGCTCGCGGAGCTGGACGTCTTCCTGGTGGACGACGTCGAGTTCAGCGGGCTCACGTGGACCGACGGCGCCGACGTGCTCGCCGCCGCAGGCATCGACCCGAGCACCAACGTCTGGGAGCCGCGGGACGAGCTCGCGACGAGAATCGAGTCGCACCCCATGGTGATCGCGGCGCGAGTACGCCGTCACCTCCCGCGCGGACTCGAGGTCGAGGTCCAGGAGCGCGAGCCGGTCGGGCTCGTCGCCACGCCGACCCTCGAGCCGGTCGATCGGGAAGGGCGGTACCTGCCGGTCGATCCCGCGCGGGTCTCGCTGGACCTCCCCATCCTCACGCCACGGCTCGACCCGGAGGCGGAGGATCCGCGGCCGGCCACGGCGCGAGTCGCGAGTCTCGCGCGCCTCGCGGACGCCATGCGCCGAGACGCCGTCTTCGGCAGCCGTGTCTCCGAGGTTCGGGAGCGCGAGGACGGGACGGTGGTCGCGCTGTGGGGTGAGCCCGAGATCGCCTTCGAGCTGCGCTCCGAGGCGGATCTCGAGCGGCTCCGCGAGGGCCTGACCGCGCTGGACGACGCGACGCGCCTCGACGGCGTCCCCGACGTTGTGGACCTCAAGTGGGCGGGCCAGGTCGTGGTCCGCTACGACAACTGATCGGGCACGGGAGATGAGAGGCAATCTGATCGCCGGACTGGACGTCGGAACCACGAAGACCGTCGCGGTCATCGGGGAGCTGACGGGCGAGCTCGGCCGTCACGCGAGCGTGAAGGTGCTCGGCGTGGGCCAGGCCCGGACGGCCGGCGTGCGCGGCGAGCGCATCACGCACATCGAGGAGACCACCGAGTCGATCCGCGCCGCCATCCAGGAAGCCGAACTCATGGCCGGTGTCGAGGTGGACCGCGTCTACGCCGGACTCGCCGGGGATCACGTGGAGGCGTGGTCGAGCATGGGTGTGGTGGCGGTGCAGGACGAGGAGATCACGCCGGGGGACGTGAACCGGGTGCACGAGGTGGCGCAGGCCGTCGCGCTCGGACCCGACCGCGAACTCCTGCACGCGATCCCGATCGAGTACATCGTCGACCACCAGCGGGGCATCAAGGATCCCATCGGCATGTCGGGCACGCGGCTCGAGGCGGAGGTCTACCTCGTGTCGTGCTCGGCCACCGCCGCCGGCAACATCAAGAAGGCGGTCAATCGCGCGGGCTATGCCGTGCAGGAGATCGTGCTGGAGCCGCTCGCTACCGCGCGCGCCGTGCTCACGGAGGACGAGAAGGAGGTCGGAGCGGCGATGGTCGAGGTCGGCGGGTCGACCACCGACGTGGCCGTCTACTACGAGGGCAAGATCCGGCACGTTGCGATCCTCCCCGTCGGCGGCATCACCGTCACACAGGATCTCGTGAAGGGCCTCTCGATCCCGTTCCACGAGGCGCAGAAGGCGAAGGAGACGTGGGGTGCCGCGTCCTCGCAGTTCGTGGATCCGCAGGAGACGGTCGAGGTCCCGGGTCCCGCGCCCGGCCAGCAGCGGCACGTGGCCCGCGAGCTCATCGCCCACATCGCCGAGCAGCGGCTCGACGAGCTCTTCGGCATGGTGCAGAAGGAGCTCGACGACCACGATCTCTCGGCCCACCTGGGCGCGGGCATCGTGCTCACCGGCGGCTCCGCGGCGCTCCCGGGCCTTGTCGAACTCGCCCAGCAGGTCTTCGCGGCGCCCGTCCGGCTCGGCCTGCCCGGCGAAGGGCTCACCGGGCTCGCGGATTCGGTGGCACGGCCCCGGCTCTCGACCGGCGTCGGCCTCGCGATCTGGGGCTCGGAGCGCTGGTCGGAGACGGGCGAGGGCGCCTCGACCGTCATGTCCGGCGTCGTCTCGAAGGTCACCGCCTGGATGAAGGAGTTCTTCTGATGCCTTCGTCTCTCATCCACCCCGGACTGGCCCCACCGCGGCGCGGGCCGCCCGGTCGTGATCCTCCGGCCCCGCGAAACGGAGACCCGCCATGAGCGCTCCCCGGAAGGCACGACAGGAACCCGCAGCGACACCCGCTCAGGACACACCGAGGACCAGACAGATGATGATTTTCGAATTCGAGGAGACGCCGATCGGCAACGCCAAGATGAAGGTGGTCGGCGTCGGGGGGGCCGGTGGAAACGCCGTGAACCGCATGATCGACGAGGAGCTCGAAGGCGTCGAATTCATCTCGATGAACACCGATGGCCAGGCGTTGAAGAGCTCCTGCGCGCAGGTCACGCTTCAGATCGGCAAGAAGCTGACCCGAGGTCTCGGCGCGGGTGCGCGACCCGAGATCGGCCGCCAGGCGCTGCACGAGAGCGAGGAGGAGGTCCGGAAGGCGCTCGAGGGCGCGGATCTCGTCTTCATCACGGCCGGAATGGGCGGCGGTACGGGCACCGGCGCGGCCCCCATCGTCGCGGACATCGCCCGCGAGCTCGGCGCGCTCACGATCGGAATCGTGACGAAGCCGTTCGCCTTCGAGGGCAAGAAGCGGGCGCGGCAGGCCGAGCAGGGACTGGCCGAACTCCGCCGCGCGGTGGACACGGTCATCGTGGTTCCGAACGACCGGCTTCTCGCCGTGGTGCCGAAGGGCACGACGTTCAAGGACGCGCTCAAGAAGGCCGACGAGGTGCTGCTCCACGCGACCCAGGGGATCTCCGACCTCATCCGGGTGAGCGGCGAGGTGAACGTCGACTTCGCGGACGTCCGGACGATCATGGCGTGCCGCGGTCCGGCGCTCATGGGGTCCGGGTTCGGCGAGGGCGAGAACCGCGCGCAGGAGGCCGCCCAGGAGGCGATCAGTTCGCCGCTGCTCGACGACGTGTCCATCGACGGAGCCCAGGGCGTGTTGATCAACATTACCGGCGGCATGGACCTCGCGATTGACGAGGTCACCCAGATTTCGTCGATTATCCAGGAGGAGGCCGGGGACGAGGCCGAGATTATCTTCGGCGCGGTGCACGATCCGCAGCTGGAGGGTCAGGTTCGCGTCACCGTGATCGCGACGGGCTTCGATACGGAGGATTCGGACATGCTCCGTCCGGATTTCCGTCGTCCCGCGACGCCGCAGCGGCACACGGCGCAGCGGCCGGCGGCGCACGGACCGAAGCCCACGCCGATGCCTCCTCTCGAGAACGAGGTGCCTCGCGAGGAAGTGCAGAAGCAGGTGGCGGTGGGGGGAGGGGCGCCGATCACGGCGGATCCCGTCACCCCCCTCGGACGTATGCCCTCCAGGCCCGTTTCGGCGCAGGAGATCGGAGAGCTCGACATTCCGACCTTCATTCGCCGGCAGATGGACTAGACTCGATCGGGTGGGCCCCGGTCGACCGCGGCCCACCCGAATCCCAGGTTCGATGACATCCTCGGCCGGACGCACCCGCTTCGTCGCGGCGCTCGCACTGAGCGTCGTGGTCGCGGCGTGCGGTGAACCGCCGGAGGTCGAGGTCGAGGAACCGGTGCTCGCCGCCCCGGCGGAGCGCGCGGTGGTGCACGAGCTCGCATGGGGCGAGACGTTCGGGCAGGTGCTGGCCGAGCGGCTCTCGTGGGACGACCAGCAGGACCTCCTGACCGCCTTCCGACGGCAGGGGAACCCCCGGAGCATGCGCGAGGGCGCCGAGATCGTCTTCCGCTACGCCGGATCGAACGACCTGCGCGGCGTCGACGTGGCGCTCGATCGAGACGAGTCGATCCGGCTCACGCGGGTGCTCGGCCGCTGGGAGTCGTCGATCGTCCAGACGCCGGTCTACACCGACACGATCTACTTCGCCGGCGAGATCGAATCCTCGCTGTGGTCGTCGGTGATCGACGATCCGGGGCTCGATCACCTCGAGCCGCGGGACCTCCCGAAGCTCGTGGACGCCCTGGACAAGGTGTTCCAGTGGCAGATCGACTTCTCGCGGCAGGTGCAGCTCGGCGACTACTACCGCGTCGCGTACGAGCGAGAGGTCCGGCCCGACGGCTCGATGCGCGACGGGCGCATCCTCGCGGCGGAGTTCGTGAATGTGGGCACGCCCTTTCACGCCATCTGGTTCGACCCGAACGACGACGGCGAGGGGTCCTGGTTCGACCTCGAGGGAGAGTCGGTGCGGCGTGCGTTCATCCTGAAGCCCATCGACTTCGCCCGCATCTCCTCGCGCTTCTCGGCGGGTCGACGGCATCCGATCCTGAACACGATCCGCGCCCACCGCGGAGTGGACTACGCGGCGAGCTCGGGTACGCCGATCAAGGCGACGGCCGATGGCGTCATAACCCGGCGCGGACCGAACGGCGGTCTCGGCAACGCCATCGAGATCCGGCACGCGAACGGATTCGTCACGCGCTATGGGCACATGAGCCGGTTCGCGTCGGGTCTGTCCGTGGGCAGCCGTGTCCGTCAGGAGCAGGTCATCGGCTACGTCGGCATGACCGGGCTCGCCACCGGACCACACCTCCACTACGAGATGATCCGGAACGGCCGGCACGTGGACCCGCTGGCGGTCGACCTCCCGTCCGGCGACCCCGTCCCGGCCGAGAGCATGGACGCGTGGCTCAGCGAGATGCAACCCCGCCGGGCGCTGCTCGACGTCCTGCCCCCGCCGGGGCTCGCGAGGTATGCGGACGCCGCGGACGTCACCGGCGACGAGGCGTCGAGCCAGACTCCCTCGGGCGAACCCGGCTCGGGCTCCGAGCTCGACCGACCCCGCTGAACACGGTCCGCGCGTGACCACCCTCGCGGTGCTCGCGGGCGTCGCTCTCGCCTTCGCGGGCGCCGCCTGGATCTACCGGACCCGGGAGCTTCCGGTGCGCGGCCGGACCATGTTCGCGCTTCTCCGCGGCACGACGCTGGCCGCACTCGTCGTGCTCCTCTGGAATCCCGCGCTGCCGGGAGACGGCGATCGCGCAGGTCCGCCCGTACTCGTGGTCGACGCCTCGCCGAGCATGAACGCCGGCTTGGCAGAGACGGCCTCCGAACGGGCCGACCGGTTGGCGGAGTCGTTCGGCGACCGCGTCGAGCGCGTAGGTGGAAGCCTGGTGGACGCGGCGGCGCGGGCGGGGGAAGCCGGCGCCGAGCGCGTCGTGATCGCCACCGACCTCCGAGGCGGCGAGGGCGTGTCGATCCGGGCGCTCGCGGCAGAGTCCTCGGTACCGGTGGAGGTCGTGGACGTGGGCGACACGCTGGACAACGCGGGGATATCGGAGGTGGTGGTGCCCGACCGTGCGCGGCCGGGTGAGGAGGCCACGGTCACCGTCCGGGTTCACGCCACCACCGAGGCGCCCCGCGAGGTGCGGCTGATGGCTGGCGACGACACGCTGGCGCAAGCGGCGGTCGAGCCGGGGGCCCCCGGTACGGACCGACCGGTCCAGCTCACCTTCGTGGTGCCCGAGGCGTCCGCGGGCGTCGGGCCCTCCGACGGTGCCGGTGACCTCGTCGTGGAGGCGATCGTCGGGGCGGGGGACGACTTCGCGGACGACGATCGCCGGATGGCGGTGCTGGCTCTGGACGACCCCGGCGGCGGGATCGTCGCCGTGTCGTGGGCGCCCGACTGGGAGCTCCGCATGCTCGTTCCGCTGCTCGACGAGGTCTCGGGGCTGCGCGCGCGTGCGTTCCACGCGCTCGGTGAGGACCGCTGGCTTCGCGCCTCCGACCAGCCCGCGGTGGTGAAAGGCGCCGAGGTCAGGAACGCACTCAGTCGCGCCGAAATGGTCGTCGTCCATGCGGCCCCGCCGGCGGACACCGGTCTCGCGGGACTCGCCCGGACCGTACCGCGACGACTGGAGCTTGCGCTCGAACCCGCCGCCTCCGGCGGGTCGGGCCCTCCGCAGCCCGGCGAGTGGTACGTGTCGGCCGACCTGCCGGTGTCCCCGATCGCTGCCGAGCTCGCCGGCATCGAGTTGCTTGGGCTCCCCCCTCTGAGCCGCGTCCACACCGGAACGCCGGCCGCGGGATCGCCGATCGAGCTCCAGCGAGGAGGGAGCGGCGCGCCGGTCCCCGCCTTCGACCTGCGCCGGGCCGACGGCGAGCGCATCGTCACCGCTCGCGCGGAGGGGTTCTGGCGGTGGGCGCTGCGGGAGGGAGACGCGCGCGAGCTCTACCGGCGGCTCTGGTCGGGCCTGGCTGCGTGGAGCCTGACCCCGGACGGGTCGACCCGGACGGCCGGCTTCGGTCCGGCAGTGGCGGAGGTGAGGCCGGGTGAGACGGTTCGCGTGCTCGTGGGGGAGGCGCCCTCGGCGGACACGGGGGCGGACACGGGAGCGGTGCCGGTGGACGCGGCCGCGCACGCGGTCGAGCTGATCTGGAGCGACCGGCGTTCCGGCGCCGCGATCCGCACGGACACGATCCCGGCGGGGTCGTCGACGGTGGCGAGCGTTCCTGGCTTCGCGGAACGCGGTGTCGTGGACTGGAGCGCCCGCGTGGTGACCGCGGAGCTCGAGGGAGACGCCCCGACCGCGACGCCGATGGCTTCCGGCACGCTCCTCGTGCAGCCCGCCGGTACCGAGATGAGGCCCGGCCGTGACTCGACGCTGGTCGACGACGTGGCGGCGATCGTCCGTGCCGGGAACCCCGTCGCCGCGGGGGGAACGCCGCTCCGGGACACGCCGTGGCCATGGCTGCTGCTCGTCGGCCTGCTCTCCGCCGAGTGGATCGGTCGCCGACGGGCAGGGCTGCGCTGACGCCCATCGGCATGCCCCGAAACCCCGCTACATTGGGGGGACTCGGACCCGCCTCCCCGAACACCCGTCATGGCTCGACTCTTCAGGACCCGGCAGGAGAAGAAGAAGTCCCTCTGGAAGCGCGCCGTCGACCTCGCGCTCACCGACGTGCGCGTGCTCGCCGGGAAGATGGACCACGAGACCCTCGAGACCCTCGAGGAGAAGCTCATCGCCGCGGACTTCGGGGTGGGGACGTCCCTGCGCCTCGTGGACGCGGTCGAAGCCGCCGTCCGGCGCGGGAAGGTCCGAGACGGAGCTGCCATCCGCGACGCGCTGCGCGACGAGGTCCGCGCGATCCTCGAGGCGGACGACGTGGTCGTGGAGCTCCAGGCGGCGGACGCCCCTCCCACGGTCTATCTCATCGCGGGCGTCAACGGAGTCGGGAAGACCACGACCGTCGCCAAGCTGGCCAATCTCCTCCACGCCGAGGGGCAGAAGGTGCTGCTCGCGGCGGGGGACACCTACCGCGCCGGCGCGGTGGAGCAGCTCAGGATGTGGGCCGAGCGGATCGGCGTGGACTTCGTGGCGGGCCAGCAGAAGGGGGACCCCGCCGCCGTGGCCTTCGACGCCATGGAAGCGGGGATCGCGCGGAACAGCGACGTCGTGCTCATCGACACCGCGGGCCGCCTCCACACGAACCGCGGGCTCATGGAGGAGCTGGGCAAGGTGGACCGGGTCGTGCGCCGAAAGCTCGAGGGGGCGCCGCACGAGACGCTCATGGTCCTCGACGCCACCATCGGACAGAACGCGCTCCAGCAGGTGAAGGCGTTCGGGCAGGTGCTCGACCTCACGGGGGTCGCGCTCACCAAGATGGATTCGACCGCGCGTGGCGGGATCGTGGTCGCGCTCCGGGAGGAGTACGGGCTTCCGGTGAAGCTGGTGGGGACGGGCGAGCAGCTCGACGACCTGCAGACGTTCGACGTCGAGGGCTTCCTCGAGGGCGTCTTCGCCGAGGACTGACCGGGACGTGAGCCGCCGCGACGAACCCGTCGACTTCTCGCTGCTCGAGAAGCCCGTCCAGTTCCTGAAGGGCGTGGGGCCGAAGCGCGCGGAGCACTTCCAGCGGATGGGACTCCTCACGGCCCGGGACGTCCTCTACCACGTGCCGCGGCGGTACGACGACGCCTCGACCGTGCAGGACATCGCCGACCTGGACGTCGGAATGGAGGCGAACGTCATCGGGCGGATCCGCACCAAGGGCGTGATCCCGACGCGCGCGCGGCTCCGGATCTTCCAGGCGATCCTGGAGGACGACACCGGCCGGATCACCGCCGCGTGGCCCGGGCAGCCGTGGCTCGATCGGAAGCTGCGCGAGGGCGACACGATTCTGGTGAGCGGACCCGTCAAGTTCTTTCACGGCAAGCAGATCCAGCCGAAGGAGTTCACGCTGCTGCGGCGCGCCTCGGACACCGACGAGGAGGGTCCGACCCCCGAGGGCACCGTGTTCGTGACCTACCCGGCGAGCGAGCACGTGCCGCAGTGGGTGCTGCGTGCGGTGTTCGAGAAGAACCTCGACGGGCTGCTCGATCTCGTGGCGCGCGAGGAGTGGCTGCCCGACGATGTACGCGCGGAGCTGCGGCTGCTCGGGCTCCGGGACGCGCTCGACCGGCTGCATCGCCCGTCGACGCCTGCCGAAGCCGAGTTCGGCCGGCGCCGGCTCGCGTTCGACGAGCTCTTCTTCCTTCAGCTCGTCCAGGCGCTGGTGCGCCACCGCGAGACGGTCGAGCGCCCCGGCATCCGCTTCATGCGCACGAACGAACTCGTCCGGCCCCTGCTCGAATCGCTGCCGTTCGAACTGACCGGCGCACAGGCGCGCGCCCTGCGCGAGATCACCGAGGACATGACGTCCACGCGCCGCATGAACCGGCTGCTGCAGGGCGACGTCGGGGCGGGGAAGACGCTGGTCGCGCTCTTCTCGATGATCGTCGCGGTCGAGGCCGGGTGGCAGGCGGCGCTCATGGCGCCGACCGAGATCCTCGCCGAACAGCACGCCCGGAAGCTCCGCGAGCTGGTCGAGCCCCTCGGCGTGACGGTGACGCTGCTGACGGGTCGGCTCGGGTCGGCGGACCGGCGGGACGCACTCGCGGCGATCGGCTCCGGCGACGCGAACCTGATCGTGGGGACGCACGCCCTCATCCAGGACGCCGTCGCGTTCGCCAGGCTGGGTCTGGTGGTGGTCGACGAGCAGCACCGGTTCGGCGTGAAGCAGCGCATGGCGCTCGGCACCGGCGACCCCGCGCCCGACGTGCTGCTCATGTCGGCCACGCCGATCCCCCGCTCGCTCGCGCTCACCCTCTACGGCGAGCTGGACATCAGCGTGCTGGACGAGCTGCCCCCGGGGCGGACGACGATCGAGACCACCCTGTACGGCGCCGCCCAGCGGGACGAGGTCTACCGGCGCGTCGCCGGCGAGCTGGACGCCGGCCGGCAGGCGTACGTCGTCTACCCGCTGGTCGAGGAGTCCGAGAAGACCGACCTGCGGGCCGCCACGGAAGAGTTCGAGCGGCTCTCGGAGGAGGTCTTTCCGGAGCACCGGCTCGGCCTGCTGCACGGTCAGCTCGCGAGCGACGAGAAGGACGCGACGATGCGGGCGTTCGTCGCCGGGGAGATCGACCTGCTCGTGGCCACGACCGTGATCGAAGTCGGCATCGACGTGCCGAACGCCAGCGTGATGGTGATCGAGCACGCCGAGCGGTTCGGGCTCTCCCAGCTCCACCAGCTCAGGGGCCGCGTCGGCCGCGGGGCGGCGCAGAGCTACTGCCACCTCGTGGCCGAGCCCACGGAGGGCGCGCTCGAGCGGCTCAGGATCTTCCGGGACACGACGGACGGCTTCAGGATCGCCAACGCCGACCTGCAGATCCGGGGGCAGGGTGACCTGTTCGGCTCGCAGCAGAGCGGGCACGACCCGAACCTTCGCCACGCCGACCTCGAGCGGGACGGCGACCTGCTCCGAGCCGCGCAGCGCATCGCACGCGAGATCGTGGACGCCGACCCGAAGCTGCAGGCCGCAGCCCACGCGAGGGTGCGGGGCGTGCTACGGGCGCGGCACGCGCATCGGCTGGAGCTGTACGAGGTCGGCTGAGGCGTGAACCGCGGGCAGTGGGCCGAGGGGGCGCGCCGCCCGTGCCGCGATCGAGCTCGGTTGAATCGGCCATCCCTCGCCCGATACCTTCGCGTAGCGTCGCCCACCCAGAGCAACCCGCCCGCGTAACGAGCCATGACGTCCGCGCGCTCGCCGAACTTCTACCGTCCCGAGCGGGCGGAAGGCGTGTACGACGCGATCGTGATCGGCTCGGGTATGGGAGGGCTGGCTACGGCGGCGTTCCTGTCGAAGGCCGGGCGGCGGGTTCTCGTTCTGGAGCGCCACTACGCGATCGGTGGGTTCACGCACACCTTCCGCCGGAAGCAGTGGGAGTGGGACGTGGGCTTGCACTACGTAGGTGAGTTCCACCGGGACGGAACGCTCCCTGCCGTGCTGATGCACGACATCTGCGAAGGGCGACTGAAGTGGGCGCCGATGCCGGACGTCTACGATCGGGTGGTGTTCCCGGACGGGCACCACGACTTCCACTCCGGGCGCGAGCGGTTCGTGGAGGGCCTGCTCGAGAGCTTCCCGCGGGCGCGATCGGCGCTGCAGACATACATCGAACTCTCGGATCGCGCCTATGCCTCGGCGATGCGCTGCTTCCAGGAGAAGGCGCTTCCCGCATTCCTCGCGCCGCTGGCCAGGCCCTTCCTGTGTCGCGAGTTCCTGCGGTACGCCGGCCGAACCACGCTCGGTACGCTCCAGGGGCTCACCAACGACCCGAGGCTCATCGGGGTCCTGAGCGGTCAGTGGGGCACCTACGGGCTTCCACCTGCCGAATCGAGCTTCGCCATCCACGGTATCGTGGCCAGCCACTACATGGACGGTGCCGCCTAT
Organism: Longimicrobiales bacterium; assembly: GCA_028284495.1. Taxonomy (GTDB): domain Bacteria; phylum Gemmatimonadota; class Gemmatimonadetes; order Longimicrobiales; family Gaopeijiaceae; genus Gaopeijia. The sequence goes on from JANQRP010000035.1 coordinate 61,438, forward strand.
CCGGTCGGCGGAGCGGCCAGCATCGCCCGCAGCGTTCTGCCCACGATCGAAGCCACCGGGGGCCGCGTTCTCCTGTCGGCGGAGGTGCAGGAGATCCTCGTTCGTGGGGGTCGGGCCGGCGGAGTCCGGATGAAGGGGGGGCAGGAGTTGCGCGCTCCGATCGTGATCTCGGGCGCCGGCGTCCGGAACACCTTCGGGAGCCTTCTGGGCGAGTCGTCACGCCGCGAGCCGGCTTCCAGGATCGGACCGCTGCGCCCGTCGACGGCTCACATCTCGCTCTACGTCGGCCTGGACGAGACGGCCGAGAGCGCGGACCTCCAGCCCACGAATCTCTGGATCTACCCCCATCACGACCACGACCGGACGGTGCAGGCCAGTCGCCGGGACCCGGACGCGCCCCTTCCCGTCGTCTACGTGTCGTTCCCCTCCGCGAAGGACCCGACCTGGCGCGACCGTCGCGGGGCGACCGCTACTCTCGAGGTCATCAGCTTCGTCGACTACGAGCGCTTCAGCCGCTGGGAAAACGAGCGGTGGCGAAAGCGTGGTTCGGAGTACGAGGAGGTGAAGGCGGGCTACAGCGAGCGGCTGCTCGATGCGCTGTACGCCCACGTCCCGCAGGTGAAGGGGAAGATCACCTACCACGAGCTGTCCACGCCGCTCTCCACGCGACATTTCACCAACCACCCCGACGGCGAGATCTACGGCCTCAACTTCACGCCGGAGCGTTTCGCTCAGCGCGGGCTCGGGCCGCGTACACGGATCAGGGGTCTCTACCTGACGGGCCAGGACACCGTGGCGCACGGGATCGTGGGCGCTCTCTTCAGCGGTGTGGTGACCGCGTCCGTCGTACTGGGCCGAAACGTGATCGCCGACGTCCGCAGGAGATCAGAGGTCTGAGGGTGCCCCACCGCCTCGACGTGCGCAGGCAGACCCTTCGTGACGCGGTCGTCCGGCGCGACCAGGCCCTTCGCGCCGTCAGGGCCGCCAGGCCTCCCCCGACCAGCACATCTCCCAGAACTGCCACTCGTAGCGCGACGACAGGGTGAAGATGCGCTCGAGGCGGGCACGCTTCGCTGCCGATGCGCCCTCGGCCTCGCGGTCGAGTTCGGCGCGCAGCCAATCCGCCGCCCCGGCGAACTCGTCGGAGGTGTACATCGCGACCCAGTCCGCGTAGCGCGCGTCGGGCGACGTGCCCCACGACGCCATCTCGCGCGCGACGAAGAGGTAGCCCCAGGCGCACGGAAGCAGCGCCGCGAGCAGATCCGCCAGGTCACCGTCCGCGGAGGTGCGCACCAGGAAGTCGGTGTACGCACGGGTCGTGGGCCACATCGGCTCCGCTTCCAGCTCCTCCTCCGAGATGCCGAATCGCTTCGCGTAGCTTCGGTGAAGCGCCATCTCGGTGTTGAGCGTCATGTCGAGGACGCCGGCGTACCACGACATCGCCGCGAGCCGGTCGGCCTTGGCGACCGCCCAGGCGAAGATCCGCGCGAACTCCTTCAGGTAGAGGTAGTCCTGCCGCACCCAGCGAGCGAAACGCTCTTCGTCGAGGGTGCCGTCGGCGATTCCGCGCACGAAGGGGTGATCGAGCTGAGCGCGCCAGATCGGATCGGCCGCGTCGCGAAGGGCGTCGGAGATGGAGGAAGTCGTCATGGCCCCAAGTCTACGCCGTCGGGCGCTCCCGGTCAGCGTCGGCGGCGCCTTCCACCCCCTCCGGCCGGGGCCTACCTTCCCTCTTTCGGCCCCCTCCGACCCCGATCCGAACCTGCATGTCCGCATTCACCGAAGTCACCGACCTCAAGGACCACGCCGGCGAGACCGTTCGCGTGGCCGGATGGGTGGACGCGACCCGCTCTCACGGGAAGGTCGCCTTCGCGGTGATCCGGGACGGGACCGGAGTGGTCCAGTGCGTGTTCCTCGAGAAGCAGCTCGAGGCGCCCGTCTGGGAGGCGCACGCCACGCTCACCCAGGAGAGCTCGGTGATCGTCGAGGGTGAGGTGAAGCTCGACGACCGCGCGCCCGGCGGGGTGGAACTCGGCGTGACCGGCCTCGAGGTCGTCCAGATCGCCGAGGAGTATCCGATCCAGCCGAAGGAGCACGGGGTCGATTTCCTGCTCGACCACCGGCACCTCTGGCTGCGATCCTCCATGCAGCGCGCCGGGCTCCGGGTCCGACACGAGGTTCAGCAGGCCATCGCGGACTTCTTCTACGATCGCGGATTCACGCGCATCGACACGCCGATCCTGACCGGCTCGATCGGCGAGCACGCCGGCACGCTCTTCTCGACCGACTATTTCGGCGAGAACGCGTACCTTGCGCAGACCGGCCAGCTCTACGTCGAGACGGCCTGCCCCGCGTTCCGGAAGGTGTACTGCTTCGGCCCGACCTTCCGCGCCGAGAAGTCCAAGACGCGCCGCCACCTGACCGAATTCTGGATGGTGGAGCCGGAGGTCGCCTTCGCCGACTCGAACGACAACATGCGTCTCCAGGAGGATTTCGTACGCTACGTCGTCGGACGCGCCGTCGAGCGCTGCGCCGAGGAGCTCGAGGTGCTCGAGCGGGACGTGTCGAAGCTGGCGCCGGTGATCGAGCAGCCCTTCGACCGGATCAGCTACACCGAGGCGGTCGACGTGCTGAAGGGGAAGGGGAGCGACATCGAGTGGGGCGAGGACCTCGGCGCGCCGGACGAGGCGATGCTGATGGAGGGCCGCGACGTACCGCTGTTCGTGCACGACTACCCGAAGACGGCGAAGGCCTTCTACATGAAGGAGAACCCCGACGATCCGCGGACCGTGCTGTGCGACGACCTGCTCGCACCCGAGGGGTACGGCGAGATCATCGGAGGCAGCCAGCGCGAGGACGACCTGGGCCGACTCCTGGAGCGCATTCGCGAGGAGGAGCTTCCCGAAGAGGCGTACTCCTGGTACCTCGATCTGCGACGCTACGGCTCCTTCGTCCACTCGGGCTTCGGGCTGGGGCTGGAGCGCACGGTGGCGTGGATCACCGGCCGGCACCACATCCGCGAGATGATCCCCTTCCCGCGGCTCATGAACCGGCTCACCCCGTAGTGTGAACAGGCCCTAGACGGGACCTCCCCTCGACTTCACTCCGGACGGCTCCCGCATGGCACGCCTCGTCGTCGACATGAACGATCGGCGCCCGGTCTGGGCGCGACCCGACTGGTTCGAGCGGGAGCTCCGCGCGCTGCTGCCGGACGACTGGTCGCTCGCGATGCTCGACGCGCCGGCGGAGGGGACCGGCGACGGATCGGCCGCGGCCCACCCGTCGGTTCTCGAGGCGGTCGCCGACGCGGAGGTCTACATGGGGTTCGGGATCCATCCGGACGTCATCACCTCCGGTCCCGGTATCCGCTGGGTCCACTCCGGGTCCGCCGGCGTGGGGAGTTCGATCACGCGCGAACTGCGGGCCCGGAATCCGGTCTTCACCAACACGGCCGGGGTGCACGGTCCGCCCATGGCGGAAACCGTGCTCGGCATGATCCTCCACTTCTTCCGCGGCTTCGACTTCGCCGTCGTGAACCAGCGCGCATCCGCCTGGAACACCGAGCCGTTCTACGCGGCGGACTGCCCGATCCGCGAGTTGTCCGAGAGCACGGTGGGCGTCGTCGGCTACGGCGGGATCGGGCGCGAGCTCGGCCGACGCCTCGGGGCTCTCGGCGCCCGCGTGATCGGGCTGCGGCGGACGGAGGGGGCCGACGAGGACGGCGTCGAGATGGTCACTGGCGCGCACGGCCTGGACCGGATCCTGAGGGAGAGCGACGCGGTCGTGGTGACGGCGCCGGACACGACGGAGACCCGTGGGCTGATCGACGCGGACGCCTTCGTCCGCATGAAGCCGGATGCGATTCTGGTCAACGTCGCGCGCGGCGCGATCGTCGACGAGGCCGCGCTCGTGGACGCGCTGCGGGACCGTCGGATCCGCGGCGCCGGCCTCGACGTGTTCTCCACGGAACCGCTGCCCTCCGACTCGCCGCTGTGGGAATTCGAGAACGTCCTGATCACGCCCCACGTGTCGGGCGTGACGGACCGGTTCTGGCGGCGAGAGGCGGACCTGGTGCTTCACAATCTGACGTGCTGGATCGCGGGCGACACGGCCGGGATGCGAAACGTCGTCGACCTCGACGCGGGCTACTGATCCGGGGCAGCCGTCAGCCGGCGGCCTCGTCCGCCTTCACCCGGTCCCAGAGCGCGTCCAGCTCGTCCAGGGACGCGTCGCCGATCTTCACGCCTTCCGAGCGGGCGAGGCGCTCCACCGCCTCGAACCTCCGCGTGAATTTCCGGTTGGCAACCGCGAGCGCGGTGACCGGGTGCACCTGCGCCAGGCGAGCGACGTTCACGGCTGCGAAGAGCAGATCGCCCACCTCCTCCACCAGCGCGGCGGCGGGCTGGTCCGGCGGCCGGGCGTTGCCCGAAGGGGCCGGAGCGAGGCGGATCTCGTCCTCCACCTCGGCCAGCTCCTCGCGCGCCTTCGCGATCGCGCCTGCCGCATCGTCCCAGTCGAATCCGACGCCCGCCACCCGATCCTGGATCCGGTAGGCGGCGGTGAGCGCGTCGAGACCCCTCGCGAGACCCGAGAGCACGCCCGCGTGGCCGTCGCGTGCCACCTCCGCCGGCTCTTCCGGGTGCCGGGCGGCACGCTCCCGCGCCTTGATCGCCTCCCAGGACTCCTTCGGTCCGTCCCCGTAGAGGTGGGGGTGACGGCGCCGCATCTTCTCCTCGAGGCGCGCGGCCACGGACTCCGCGTCGACCGTGCCGGACTCCTCGGCCACGACGATCTGGAACGCGAGATTCAGCAGGAGGTCGCCCAGCTCGTCCTCGAGCCGGTCCGTGTCGCCGTCGTGGATCGCGTCGGCGGTCTCGGCGGCCTCCTCGAGGAGGTGGGGGACCAGCGATGCGGCCGTCTGCCGCGCGTCCCAGGGACAGGCGGAACGAAGGAAGCGGACGAGGGCGAGCGCGCGATCGAGCGTGCCCGGAGCGGTCGTGGCGTGGTCGTGCCCGTCGGCGGGAGAGGGCGCGGGCGAGGGAGTGTCGTTCACGAACGAGTCGTCGCATCTTCCCGGCGCCATGTCAACGAATCCGCCCCTCCGCTGCCGGGTCGAGCTGGACCTCGCCGCGCTCCGTACGAACCTCGACCGGATTCGTGCGCGCCTCGCGCCCGGCGCTCCGCTGATCGCGATGGTGAAGGCCGACGCGTACGGGCTGGGGGTGAAGCACGTCGTGCCCGCCCTCCGGGACGCCGGCGTGCGATGCTTCGGGGTGGCGTCGGCCGATGAGGCGCGTGAACTCCGGGCTCTGGGGGTCGAGGACCGCGTCGTCGTGTTCGGGCCGTTCGCTCCGGGGATGGAGCGGGCGGTGGTCGAAGCCCGGGCCGAGGCGACGGTATCCGACCTCGCGACGATCGAGCGATTCGCGGCGGCCGCCCGCCACGGCGCCGTGCCGATCCACCTGGAGATCGACACGGGAATGGGGCGTGCGGGCGTGCCCGCGCGGATCGCCGAGAAGACGGCCGCCGACTTCGGGGCGGCGCTCTCGGCGGACGGCGTTCGGTGGGCGGGCGTCTTCACGCACCTGCACTCCGCGGACGAGCCGGGACGTCCGGGGGCCGCCGAGCAACTCGACGCCTTCCGGCGGGTCGTGGCGGGGCTGGCCCCGCCGCCCTCGGTCGAAGTCCACGTGGCGAACTCGGCGGCGGCGTTCTGGGACGCACTTCCGCCGGGGGTCGGCGCGCGCCCCGGCATCTACCTGTACGGGGCCCCGGTGCCGGGCGGGCCGACCCCCGCGCCGGTCGCGGCCCTGCGCGCCACGATCGTGCGGGTGGTGGACGCTCCGGTCGGCGCCACCGTGGGCTACGGGAGTACCCATCGGGCGGCGTCACGGGAGCGGTGGGCCACGGCGGCGATCGGATACGGCGATGGCCTGCCGCGGGCCCTCTCGAACCGTGGGGGAGCGCTGATCCACGGCGTGCGATCCCGCATCGTGGGGCGGGTGTCCATGGACCTCACCGTCCTCGACGTGACCGGACGCGAGGATGTCCGGCCGGGCGACGACGCTACCTTCGTCGGGGTGGACGGGCCGGCGGAAGTCACGCTCGCGGAGGTCGCGGGGCACGCGGAGACCATCCCGTACGAAGTACTCACCGGCCTCGCCCCGCGCGTTCCCCGCCTCGTGTCCGGACCCCCGCCTGCACCGCGCAATCGATGAGCCTTCCCGACGCCGTTCGATCCGAACTCAGGGCCCTTCTGACGCACGCCCGATGCCCCTACAGCCGGTTTCCGGTCGCCGTTATCATCCGGGACTCCGTCGGGACCCTTTTTCGCGGAGTCAACGTAGAATCCGCCGCCTTTCCGAGCGGGTTCTGCGCGGAGAAAGCGGCGCTGGGCGCAGCGGTGACGGCCCTCGGGTCAGGGGTCGCTCCCGAGACCGTCTGGATCGCCACCGATACCCGGGTCGCAACGCCTCCGTGCGGATCGTGCCGCCAGCTCCTGTCGGAGCTCGCGCCCGACGCCGAGGTGGTCTCGTGGGCGGTGGAGACGGACGTGGTCCGACGCTGGACCGTGGCCGAACTGATGCCGGACGCGTTCGACTTCGAGGTCGATTCGTCCGAATAGGGGACAGACGATGGGATCAGCAGCACCTGGAGATCGCGCGTGACGCGCACGCCGGACAGCCGGACCCGCGCCGCCGCACGCTCGACGCCGGCTCGCGTGGCGGTGACCCTGTTCGTGGCGGGGCTCGTGGGCGTGTTCGCGGCCTGCGAAGAGCAGTCCCCGACCTCCATCGACCCGGACGGCGTTCCGCTCGAGGTACGCACGGTCGAGATCGAGATCCCCTGGTCGGAGTTCGGCGGTCGATTCGAGTCGTTCGGCGGCTTCGGTTCGCCCTCCCTGATCGGAGCGCCCGTGGTCGCGCGGTCTCTCGGCGGGCTGGTGGACGCTCGCTCGCTCGTGCAGTTCGACACGCTGCCGACCGGCGTCGCGGTCAGGGATTCCGCCGGCGTGCTCGTCACCGACACGCTGATCACCTTCCGATCCGGCCAGCTCATCGTCGTGGCGGACACCGTGGGTGTGGACAGCCTGACCGAGTGGACGTTCGCGGCGGGTGTGCTGGAGCAGACGTGGGACCCCCGGACCGCCACCTGGGAGGCGTCGGTGGACTCGGTGGGGGAGCAGGCGGCGTGGGACGAGCCCGGCGCGGGGCCGGTGCGTCCGCTCGGCGAGGCCACGGCGGTGGTCGGAGAATCGGAGGACTCGCTCCGGTTCGATCTGGACCTTCAGACGATCGCGGAGTGGGCGGACTCGACCGACAGCCCCCGGTCGGCGCGCGTCGATCTCGTGGCCGGCGCCGAGCGGGTCCGCATCCGGAACGTGTCCCTGCGCCTGGAGATCGGGTCGAGCGTCGCCCCGGACACTACGGTCTTCCGAACCGTTCGATCGTTGCGCGAGACGTTCGTGTACACCCCCGAACCCGACGCGCCCGATGCGGTCGCCCGAGCGGGCGGCGCACCCTCCTGGCGGACCGTACTCGGCCTCGATATTCCCGACCAGGTGAACGGTCCCGCAGAGTTGTGCGAGCTGGCCGGGTGCCCCTTCACGCTGACATCGGGGTCTCTCAGTCGCGCCTCGCTGGTGCTGCGAAGCCGAGCCAGTTCGCCTGCCGCCTTCCAGCCGGTGGATAGCGTGGTCCTCGACGTCCGCCCGGTGCTCGCGCCGGACGCACTCCCCAAGTCGCCGCTCGGGAACTCGATCGTCGGGCAGGCCTCGCTCGGTCCGGACGCGTTCGGCGAGTCGCCCGGCGAGCCGTTCGAGATCCCGATCACGGACTTCGTGCGCGCGATCCTCGACGCCGAGGAAGGCGAGAACCCGCCGGCGGACCTCGCGCTGCTCTCGCTCGTCGAGCCACTCGATCTCGCCTTCGTCGAGTTCGACGGACCCGGCGACGCGGGTGCGCCGGTCCTGCGGCTTCTCGTGACGGTGTCCGACTCCGTGACGTACCGATGAGCGGGCGACATTCGGGCTGGCTGGCGGGCTGGCTGCTTGCGGCGCTGCTGATCGCACCGGTCCCCGGGCAGGCGCAGTCGCTGCTCAGCATCGACGGCTTCGGGATCCCCCAGCCGGGCCTGGACGGGCGTGCGCTCGCTCTCGGCGGCATCGGGGTCGGCCTCGGCGGGGCACGGCTCTCGGCCGTCGACCCGGCGGCGGCCGCCGACATGATCGCCGCCAGCATCGCCTTCACGGGGAGCAGTGCCTGGATCGACGTACGCCGGGGCGAGCTCTCCTCGGACTTCTCCACCACGCGGTTCCCGATGATCGCGGTCTCGTACCCCGCCGGGGAGTGGGGCGTCGTGTCGGTGAACTTCGCATCGGTCCTGGACCAGACCTGGGAAGACCAGCGGTCCTCGGTGATCGACATCGGCGGTGATGGCCAGGCGTTCGTGCGCGACGTGTTCGAGTCGTCGGGCGGCGTGTCGGCCCTCGAGATCGGTTGGGCGCGCCGCTTCGGCCGGGTCGCCGTCGGCGCCCGAGGTGGGCGATACACGGGCAGCCTCCGCCGCACGCTCACGCGCGTCTTCGACTCGGTGACCGTCGGCTCGCCTGTGCCTCCGTTCCAGACGGGGGGGCGCTGGGACTATTCGGGGATCACCGGGATCGTGGGTGCGTCGGCCTCGATCGGCAGCCAGACCTTCCTGTCCGGATCAGTCCGGTTCGGGGGCGACCTCGAGGCCGCCGCGTCCGACGACACCGGTGGACCGGACGACACGGTGGGCATGCCCACCGACCTGCGGGTCGGAGGCTCGTTCCTTCTCGCTCCGGAGCTCGTGGCGAACGCGGGCTTCCAGTACGCCGACTGGTCGGCGACGGACCCGACCGGACGCGCGGGTTGGCGGTTCGGGGGCGGCATTGAATGGTCGGGGGCGCGCATCCTCGGAAAGGAGGGCGCGTGGCGGATCGGTGCGCATCGGGCACAGCTGCCGTTCGTGCCCGAAGATGCGGACGACGCCACCGAGACGCTGTTCTCCGGAGGGCTCGCGCTCCTGCTGGTCCAGAGCGACACCGGTCCACTCGGGTGGTTCGACTTCACGCTCGAGTTCGGTGGGCGGTCCTTCGGCGACATCAGCGAGGACCTGCTCCGCTCGACCCTTTCGGTGAGCATCGCGGGATTCTGACGTCGTGCGGGTCTTCTACCACACCTTCGGGTGCAAGGCCAACCAGTACGACACGGAACGGATGCGCCAGGAGCTGTCCGCGCGCGGGGCGGACCCGGCGTCGTCCCTCGAACAGGCCGACCTCTGCGTCCTCAACACCTGCACCGTCACCAACAGTGCCGACGCCGAGGCGCGGCGGATGGTGCGTCGGGTTCGTCGCCTCCGGCCCGACGCCCGCATCGTCGTGGTGGGCTGCTCGGCCGCTCTGCACGCGGCGGACTACGAGGCCATGGACGGTGTCGCCGCGGTCGTGCCGGGCCACGACCCGGTGCGGGTCGCGGAAGCGGCCGCCCCCGCCTCGCTCGTCCAACTCGAAGACCGACGGGGGCTCGATCGACTCGACGTCGAACCGGTCGGTGGGGAGCTGCTCCGCCGGCGCAGCGCCGGCACGCGGGGGTGGCTCAAGATCCAGGACGGCTGCGACCGGAAATGCGCCTTCTGCGCGACCCGTCTCGCGCGAGGCGCCAGCCGGAGTCGGCCCGCCGAGCAGGTCGTCGCCGAGGCGCGGCTGCTGGCACGACACCATCCGGAGATCGTGCTCACCGGCATTCACATCGGGCACTACGGTCGGGACCTTGGCGACCGCACGACCCTCGGAGGGCTCGTGAATCTCCTCCTCGACGAGGTGCCCGACGTGCGCCTCCGACTGGGCAGCGTCGAGGCCACCGAGATCTGCGACGAGATCGTGGGTCGACTGCGTGACTCCGGCGGGCGGCTCGCGCCGCACCTTCACATGCCGCTCCAGAGCGGCGCCGATCCGGTACTCCGCCGAATGCGGCGGTGGCACACACGCGAGCAGTATCGTCGCCGGACCCTCGAGATCGCCGAGCGGATGCCGGTGCTGGGGCTGGGCGCCGACGTCATCACGGGGTTCCCGGGCGAGACCGAGGCCGACCACCGTGACACGGCGGACCTCGTCGACGAGCTGCCCTTCACCTACCTCCACGTCTTCCCCTTCTCGCCTCGTGACGACACGGTCGCCGCCCGGCTCGCCCTCGAGATGCCGGTGCCGGAGCGTGTGGCCGGAGAGCGGAGTCGGGACCTCCGCGAGCGGGTCCGCGAGAAGGCCCGCGCGTACGAGATCGAGCGCAGCGGAGGCGCGGCCGACGTCGTGATCGAGCGGCCGGACTCCGGGTTGACCGGCGACTACCTGCGGGTCGCGCTCGCCGAGGTATCGGCCGATCGCGTGGCGCATCTGGCCCGCGGAGTCCTACGGATGGGTGCCGACGGCCTGTATATTGAACACCTCGGTCGTCCCGCGGCGCCCGCGCGCAGCTGACGCGTCGCCCGCGGCGGTCGCACCCCGACTCCCCGTCCCGACTCCCCATCCCGCCGACCTTCCAGCTGAGTATGGCCATCCCCCGACGCGCCTACGTCGAGACCTACGGCTGCCAGATGAACATCAGCGACGGCGAGCTGATGGAGGGCATCCTGGAGGCCGAGGGCTACGAGATCGCGGTCACGCCCGAGGAGGCGGACGTGATTCTCGTGAACACGTGCGCGATCCGCGACCACGCCGAGCGACGGGTGCTCGGGCGCGTCGCACAGCTGAAGGGACTCAAGGACGAGCGTCCCGGCCTGATCCTGGGCGTGACGGGGTGCATGGCGCAGCGGATGGGCGAAGACCTGGCCGCCCGCGCTCCGTACGTCGACCTCGTGATGGGTCCCGACGGATACCGGGACCTGCCCGGAGCGCTGGAGCGAATCGGGGCGGGGGCTGCCGCACCCGGTGGCCCGCCGTCGGGGTCCTCCAAGCGCCGTACGCAGCTCGCGGTCCTCGACCTCGACGTGGGGGAGAACTACGAAGGGCTCGAGCAGCGCCGCTCCAGCGACGTGTCGGCCTGGGTGCCCATCCAGCGCGGCTGCAATCACCGATGCACCTACTGCATCGTCCCGTACGTGCGCGGAGACGAGAAGAACCGGAAGCCGACCGAGATCCTCTCGGAGATCGCGACGATCGCCGGACGGGGCATCACGGAGGTGACGCTGCTCGGACAGACGGTGAACTCGTACCGGCACGACGACTGGACGTTCGCGGACCTGCTCCGCGCGACGGCCCGCGTTCCGGGGATCCGCCGCGTGCGCTACACGTCGCCGCATCCGAACGACGTTACCGACGACCTGATCGAGGTCATGGCCACGGAGCCGGAGGTGTGCGAGCACCTCCACCTGCCGGTGCAGGCCGGGAACGATCGGACGCTCAAGCGGATGGTGCGGCGCTACACTGTCGAATCGTTTCTCGACGTGGTGGACCGGGTCCGCGCCGCGATCCCCGACATCGCCCTCACGACGGACGTGATCGTGGCCTTTCCGGGCGAGACGGAGGCCGAGTTCGAGGACACGCTCGCCCTCATGCGTGAAGTTCGGTTCGACGACGCCTTCACCTACCGGTACTCGCCGCGGGACGGCACGCCGGCCACGCGAATGCCCGACGCATGGTTCGTGGACGACGATGTGGCGCAGGCGCGGCTGGAGCGGCTGATCTCGGTCTCGCGGTCGATCCAGGCCCAGATCAACGAGGCCGAAGTCGGCCGGGCCGAGGAGATCCTCGTCGAGAAGCCGGGTCGGGACGCGGGCTTCGTGCTTGGGCGAACGCGTCGCGCCAAGGCGGTGGTTGTGCCCGGCGCCGACACCGACATCGGGGGGTACGTCGACGTGCGCCTCACCCGCACGACGGGGGCGACCTTCGTCGGAGAGCGTGTGCTCGCCGGCGCCGGCGCCGGCGTCCCGGTCGGATCGGCGTCCGACTGAGCGAGGGCGAACCGGTGAAGCGCTGGACGGGGTTCCTCGGGTTCGGGGCGATCCTGCTGGTATCGATCGGCTTCGCGGCGATGAACGGCGCCCAGCGCGTGACCGTCCGACTGGGGATCGCGACGTTCTACCAGGTTTCCCTCACCGTGGTGGTGTTCGGCGCCGTGATCCTCGGCATGCTGGGCGTGCTCGTGGCCGGCATCGCGGCCGATCTCCGCGTGCGCCGGATCCTTCTCGATCGCCTCGCCGAGGAGCGCGAGGAAGAGCACGAGCGCATGTTCGTCGACCGCAACCAGACGACCCTCTTTCCGGACGAGGACCCCGACTGAGTAATCCTCGGGAGCCGGGCTGACCCGCCTCCCTCCCTCGACGCGGGTCGCCGTCGCGGTGGCGCTTTCGGCGACCCTCTCCGGCCCGCTCCCCCCTGCGGTGCCCCCCCTCCTGATAATCCTCATCGGTCTCATCCGGCGATTCCCTCGCACCGAGATCGGCATCATGGCTGCGGCGTCCGTGGTCGGCGTGGCGTGGGCCTCCGCCGGACCCGTCACGCCGGGTGCCGCACCACTCGTGCCCGGGGAGTACGTGCGCCTCGAGGGGTGGCTCGAGGTGGAGCTCGACGGCGGCGCGCTGCTCCACCTCGACGGCGCGACCGTGCCACTCCGGTCGATGCCGCCGGGGCTCGCGGGTCGTCCGGTACGCGTGACCGGGAGGGTCGCGCGCCCGTGGCACCCGAGGGCGCGACCGTCGGTCGCGGTCGACTCGGTGGCTCCGTGGCGCGGCGGCGGAGTGGACGCGCCGGGTGTGCCGCCGCTCACGCGGGCGTGGATGCGGACGCGCCTCGACCTGAGGATCCGCGCGCGGGCGCGGATCGAGGCCGCCTTCCCTCGCCACGCCGGCCTCGTGGCGGCGCTGGTCCTCGCGGATCGGAGCGCGCTTCCCGTGGACCTGCGCGATCGCTTCGCCCGCGCGGGCACGGCGCACCTCCTGGCCATCTCGGGCTTCCACGTGGGTGTCCTCGCCGGCTGGGCGTACCTCCTCCTGGGGCTCGCCCGCGTCCCGCGCCGCCGGCGACCGCCGGTCGCGGCCGCTCTCGTGTGGCTGTACGTCGGCGTGCTGGGCTTCCCGACGTCGGCCGTGCGCGCGGCCATCCTCGTTTCGGCGGTGTGCGTGGGTCGGCTACGGGGACGTCCCACCCATCCGCTCGGCGCATGGGGACTCGCCCTGGCGCTGGTCGCCCTGGCCGATCCCGCGGCGCTCCGCGGGGTCGGCGCGCAGCTCAGCTTCGCCGGCAGCCTGGGGCTGATTCTCTGGGCTCGCCCGTGGGGACGCGGGCTGGGCGGCTCGCCGACGCGACCCGGGGCCCCGCGGCGCGAGCGTTTCCGTCGGGTCGTGGGTGTGACGGTCGCCGCGACGGTCGCCGCGCAGGTCGCGACGGTCGCGCTGGTGGTCTGGCACTTCCAGGCGGTGCCCCTCGCCGGCCTGCCGGCATCGGTGCTCGCCACGCCTCCGATCGCGGTGGCGCTCCCCGGTATTCTGCTGGCGCTGCTCGCGAGCCCGGTGCCGATCGCGTCGGCGGTCGTGGCTGGCGGCGTGGAGGGGCTCCTGTCCGTCACGATCGCGATCGTCGATGTGCTCGGCGGCGCGGCAGGGGTCGTCCACCTCGGTCCCCTCCTGCTCGCCGGACCCTTCATCGGCGCGCTGGTCGGGTCGGCGCTGGCCGCCGGGGCGCCCTTCTGGCGGCCCCGAACGGGGGAGCCGCACCGGCGACGCGTGGCCCGCCGCCGGAACGCCCGGCTGCGCGGAGCCCTCGTAGGTGCCTGGACGGGGATCGGCGCGCTGCCGGCCGCGACGGTCGTGTGGCCGGCTCCGGTCGAATTCCACGTGCTCGACGTGGGGCAGGGGGACGCCATCGCGATCCGGTCGCCCCGCGGCGCCTGGACGCTGGTGGACGCGGGCCCGGGGCGGGACGACGTGCTCGAGCGGCATCTGGCCCGGCTCGGCATCCGCCGGATCGAGACGCTCGTCCTGACGCACCCCGACCTCGACCATGTGGGGGGCGCGGCGGCGGTCCTGGCCGGCTTCAGGGTCGACCGGATCGTGGGTCCGGGGCTTCTCCGCGGCACCACGGCGCTCGAGGAGGTCCTGACCGCGGCGGCACGCCGTCGTGTGGCGTGGGGCGTGGTGGAGCGCGGATCGCGGTGGGAATCCGACGGGGTGCGCTTCGAGGTGGTCCACGCGGGCGGCGGATCGGCCCTGCCGAACGACCACTCGGTGGTGCTGCACGTCGCGTGGGGCTCGTTCGACGCCCTGCTGACGGGCGATGTGACCAGTGAGGTCGAGGACCGGCTCCCGCCCAGGATCGCACCCGACGGCGCGGTCGAGCTGCTCAAGGTGGCCCACCACGGTAGCCGGACGTCGTCGTCCGGACGGTTCCTGGACGCCCTCGCGCCCGCCGCGGCCGTGGTGTCCGTGGGTCGCGGCAACCGGTTCGGACATCCCGCCCCGGACGTGCTCGCCCGCTACGACGCGAGGGGGATCCCGTTGAGCCGTACCGATCGACACGGCTCGATCCGCATCCGTGGCCGGCAGGACGGCTCGTTCCGCGTCGCCCACGAGTTCGGTGGCCCGACGTTGATAGGCCTCTGGGCCGGCCGTATCCTCCGGGGGTCCCGCCACTCGGGTGCCCCGCCGTGGGGCCCGCCCGACCGGCCTGCCCCCGCCCGCTCACGGATCCGCATGTCCAGCTTCGCCCCGATCACGCTGGCCCGTCACATCGTCGACCAGGAGCGCCTGCACCCGGAGGCGTCGGGCGCCTTCACCACCGTGCTGCTGGACGTGGCGCTCGCGGCCAAGGTGATCTCCCGGGAGGTGAATCGCGCCGGGCTGGCCGACGTCCTGGGGGACACGGGGAGCGAGAACCTCCACGGTGATCACGTCCAGAAGCTCGACGTCATCGCCGACCGCGTGATGTTCAAGGCGCTGGACCATTCGGGGACGCTCGCGTGCATGGGGTCGGAGGAGCACGAGGAGCTGCTCTCGATCCCCGAGGAGTTCCCGCGCGGCGAGTACGTCATCCTCTACGACCCCCTCGACGGGTCGTCGAACATCGACGTGAACGTGTCGATCGGCACGATCTTCTCGCTCCACCGCAAGATCACGGACGGATCCACGGGACGGCTGAAGGACGCGCTTCAGCCCGGCTCACGTCAGGTCGCTGCAGGATACGTCCTGTACGGCTCGTCCACGATGCTCGTTTACACGACCGGCTCGGGCGTGTACGGCTTCACGCTCGACCCCGAGATCGGCGAGTTCATTCTGAGCCACCCCGAGATCCGCATCCCGGAGCCCGGCGCGGCCACCTACTCGATCAACGAGGGCAACTACGCGAAGTGGAGCCCCGCGCAGCAGGGGGTCGTGGACGGCATCAAGCGGGGAGATGCCACGGGCGGGCGCCCGTGCAAGGCGCGCTACATCGGCTCGATGGTCGCGGACGTCCACCGGACGCTCCTCCGCGGCGGAATCTTCATGTACCCGGGGCAGCAGGATGAGCCGGATGGCAAGCTCCGGCTTCTCTACGAAGGCGCGCCCATGGCCCTGCTCGTCGAGCAGGCCGGCGGTCGTGCCAGCACCGGCGCAGGGCCGATCCTGGAGGTGCAGCCCGCGCACCTCCACCAGCGCACCCCGGTCTTCATGGGCTCCGCCGGGATGGTCGACTGGGTCGAGCGGCACCTCGGCGAGGGCGCACGGGCCTAGCCGGCGACGACGGAAACCGGAGAGGGCCGCGCGGGGCCGGCACCGGAAAGGGATTTCCGGTCGGGTCAGAATTCTGATGAGAAGTCGGTTTTCCGACCTCATGCAGCCCCCCCCGGAACGCCCGGAATGCACCGGGCTGCAAGGGCTTTCCCGACGTCTCGAATCTGGCACTGACCTTGCACCATTGTGCCGCCGGTCATGTTCGCGTGTCATCTGGATAGGACACGCCGGACGAAATCACCCAAATTTTGGGATACGAAACCATGAAGCGACTCAAGTACTTCGCACTGGCGGCGCTCGTAGCGTTCGCTGCCTGTGAGGAGGGCAACGAGAGTGTGGTTCCCGAGCCGGATACCGGTACGATTTCCGGTACGGTGACGGTCGATGGGATCGGTCTGGCGGGCGTGACGGTCACGCTCACGCCGACCGGCGCCACGACTACCACCGCCGCGAACGGGGACTACTCCTTCTCGGATGTCGAGGCGGGGGCCTACACGGTCGCCATCTCCGGCACGCCTTCCGACGCAGCCTTCTCCACGACGTCCAAGGCGGCGGTCATCACGACCGACGGCCAGGTCATCGACGTGGACTTCTCCGGTTCCTACATCCGCACGTCGGCCATTTCGGCGTCGGTGAGCGTTCCGGGTGTCGGCGCCATTGCGGGTGCCACCGTGTCGATTTCCGGCATGGAGTCGGCCTCGCAGGTCACGGGTGCCTCGGGAACGGCGACGTTCTCGGGTCTCCGCGCAGGCGCCTACACGGTGTCCGCGGCGCTCGGTGCCGCAGCCGCCGCGCTGTACGACCTCAATGTGAACTCTTTCAACGTGCAGCTCGACGTTGACGAGCTCGAGGCCGTCGCCTTCGTGGCAACGCCGAAGACGATCTCGACGATCACGGGTCGCATGTACATCGACGAGGTGTCGAAGAACAACCAGTACGACCCGGCGAACGAGGAGAACCTCACGATCGCCGACGTCGACATCGTCATCGAGGGTGTTTCGGTCGGCGTGTTCGACACGATCCAGACCGACGCCAACGGCGAGTACGAACTCAACGGTCTTCCGGCTGCGAACTACCGCATCTCGCTCGACACGTCGCCGTTCAACGGCGCCGTCTCGCTAGGCACGCCGAACGACGTCGTGATCACGCTCGGCGTGGCCGACACCGAGGTCGTCGACTTCGGGTTCGACATCATCGAGCAGCGGATCGTGATCGGTGCCTTCCTCGGCGCGGATGAGGACAACGGTCCTTCTGGCGTGCCTTCGCGGGTCGAGGAGATCCCGGGTGTGGACATCGACCTTTACACGACGGCTCAGGCCGCGAACAACGCACCTGGTGCCGGATTCCTCGACGACGCCAACACTGGGTCGAGTGGACTCACGACGATCACGTTCGATCGCGCAGACGACACCGATCCGTTCGGTGGTCCGTCGGACAACGTCGTATTCGCCATCGTGGGCGGACTCCCGGCCGCCTTCGCCGGACTGGTTCAGAACGGCGAGGGTGTCATCGAGGTTCCGTTCCCGGCGAAGGACTCGATCGTGACGTCGGACGATGTGTTCGACTACCTGAACAGCTCGGTGACGATCTCATTCCTTGCTCAGGAGACGGACGGCGATACGTACGCGAACGTCGGCACCCGTCTCGAGACGGACACGACGGTGTTTACGGCGAGTGTCGCGAACACGGACGCTGCCGGGATGGTCTACTACGACCTCACGGCGACCGGGACGTACTACGCGCGGGTTCGGACCGAGATCTGGCCGGCCTTCGTCGCGAACGACGACATCCCGTTCCCGCCGAACGGCGTGCTTCCGCTGACGTATCCGTTCACGCAGACGCCCAACCCCGCGGCACCGAGCGCTGACGACGCCGGTAGCTGGCTCGAGTTCGAGTACGATGGCACGTCGCTGCCGACGGACACGGTCTTCATCGGACACAACGACATCAACTGGGACAACGTCCGCCTTCGTGGCCGGGCGTACCGTGAGGCGAACGAGATCCAGAACTACCAGTCGGGCGTCGATCCGCTGACCGGTGTTCAGGTGATGAACGTCCAGCTCCAGTGGGATTCGGCCGGAACGTGGGTGGACTTCGGTCTGCCGATCGTGCCGCCGAACCTCGACGGTGGCTTCGGGAACGGCGCCGTGCCGTCGGGCCTGGACTTCCGGTACAACGCGAACACGAACAACAACGTCCCGCCGTCCGACTGGGCGGTGCTTGATGACACCACGGTCAACTTCTCGGCCGATGGTTCCGACCAGGCTGTGGACGTGTGTCCGCTGCGCGACGTGGGTACGATGTCGTACCCGACCTGCGGAACGTTCGCGGTCAAGTCGCAGAACAACACGTTGACGCTGGACGTGGCCTACCGCGATGACACCACGGTGCCGAACGGCACGCAGGTGCGCGTGTTCTCGCCGGACAGCACGATCCAGGGCCGCTTCCTCCAGGGCGTCAACGAGGTCGACGACGCGATCTTCACCACGGTTGGTGGCTCGATCACCGTGACCGGCGTGCGTGAGGGCTACTACGTCGCGGTTCCGGTGGACGACGCTCCGTCGGAGATCTTCTTCGCCAGCACCAACGGTGGCGAGAAGGACACCGAGGTTCGCGGTCAGGCCGTTGCCGCCGTCGTGGCGGCTACCACGCCGAACGGTGCGGTGGCCCCGCGTTCGTTCCACGCCTTCCGCGGCGACGCGGTGGTCAGTGGCGTGGTGGTGAACGACCGTGACCAGGATGGCAACACGATCGACAACAACGAGGCCCTCATCGGTGCCACGGTGTCGATCTACGCCGACGATGTCGGTGGTGCCTCGGTCAACGCCGACTCGCTGATCGCCACGGCGACAGTGGGGCTGGACGGTTCGTACAGCTTCGACAACCTCCTCACGCAGCGGTACCTGGTGCGGGCGACCGCGCCGAGCGGTGAGACGGTGATCGCGGCCGGCAGCACGACGGGCACCTACACGGTGACCACGCGTGCCGACCATCCGAGCGGTGATCCGGACCGTGAGATCAACGACATCACGCCGACCACGCTCCCGTACTGGAACTACGGTACGGACATGGTGGTGAACCCGAGTGATCCGGGTGAGCAGAACAGCTACTTCACGTTCCTGTTCAACAACGGCACGGTGTCGGGTACGGCGATCAACGACGAGACCGGAGGCGCTGCATCGCCGGTCACGATCCAGATCGTGCGGTGTGCCACGTACGACGCGGCCGAAGATGTGCCGCTCGTTCCGGAGGCGGGTGACTGCCCCGACACCGACGCCGGTGGTACCGGTGACGGTGGTGGTACGAACGCGCCCGGGTCGTTCCTCCAGACGCTTACTGCGGCGGACGGGACGTACTCCTTCAGCGGTCTCCGCGAGGGCGTGTACAACCTCATCATCGTCTCGGCCTCCGGGTCGGACAGTGATGGTGCGTTCATCGGCGGTCTGACGACCGGTAACGGGATCACCGCCGAGTCGTTCGTTCTCTTCATCGACGGCACGCTCGATCTCGAGCAGGTCGACTTCATCCTGGACAACTGATGAAGTGATGGACGAGAAAGCCTCCTAGGAGGTTCGCCCCCCGTCCCGGGTCACCGGGGCGGGGGGTTTTCTCGTTGTGGGCAGGCCCACACCGGGCGGCGTGGAGTGAGGAAGGAGGCCCCGCGTGGTGCGGCGATCAGTCCTCGGTGATCAGGCCGAGAAGGGCGAGCTCGCGGTCGACCGACGCGAGCAGATCCCACTTCCGATCGAGCGGAAGGAAGGCGTGCTCGAAGCCCGTCCGAGTCACGGTGGCGAGTTCGCTCGGCGTGAACCCGAGGTGCCGGTGTGCGAGCTCGTACTCGCGGGTCAGGGTCGTGCCCGACACCAGCCGGTTGTCCGTCGCCAGAGAGACCGGGATTCCGAGGTCGTAGTAGCGACGTACGGGATGCGCCGCGATGCTCGCGGCCACCCGGGTCTGCACGTTGGACGTGAGACAGACCTCGAGGCAGATGCGGTGGTCGCGGACGTACCGCTCCAGCCCGGGGTCCTCGTGGAGACGCGTCCCGTGCCCGATCCGATGGGCCCGTCCCTCGATGAGTGCCTGCCGGATGGAGTCGGTGCCCCAGGCCTCGCCCGCGTGCACGGTGCGGGAGAGGTCGCCGCGGGCGGCGACGGTGAACGCCTCCGCATGATGGGCGGCCGGATGCCCCGCCTCGCCGGCCGCCAGATCGAAGGCGACGACGCCCTCATCCCGGTGGGCGACGGCGAGTTCGGCCAACTCGACCGAGGCGCGGGCTTCGAGGTGCCGCAGCGCGCACACGATCACGCCCCACGAGACGCCGGTCTCGTCCGCGGCGCGCCGAAGTCCCCGGATGGGGGCCAGAAGCGCCTCGTCGAGGGCCAGGCCACCTTCCCTATTCAGCAACGGACACCAGCGGACCTCCACGTGCCGGACGTTCTCGGCGTGGTGATCGAGAGCGAGTTCGTAGGCGATCCGCTCGAGGGCGTCCGCGTCCTGCATGACCGACAGGGTCCAGGCGAACCGCTCGAGGTACGCCTCGAGATCGGCCGCGTCGTTCGCCACCATCGCGCGCGCGAGCCCGTCGGAATCCTGCGCGGGTAGATCGACGCCGCGATCCCGCGCGAGCTCAAGCATCGTGTCGGGCCGCAGGCTTCCGTCCAGATGGACGTGGAGTTCGGCCTTCGGGAGCGCGCGCAGCAGGTCGGAGATGTTCATGCGGACGGCTCCCGGTCGGCCCACGGCGGGATGCACCGGACCCGCACCCGACCCATCAGCAGATCGGCCCGCGGTTCCCCGGCGCGAAGCCCTTGTCCACGTCGACGAGGGGGGCCGGATAGTCACCCGAGAAGCAGGCGTCGCAGAACGGCCCGGCCTCCGAGACCGCGTCGAGCATGCCGTCCAGCGAGAGGTAGCCGAGCGAGTCGAGGCCGAGTTCCTCCCGAATCTGCTGCACGTCGCGGGAGGAGCCGATGAGCTCCTCGCGCGAGGGCATGTCGATGCCGTAGAAGCACGGGTGCTGGACCGGGGGAGAGGCGATCCGCATGTGGACCTCCTTCGCGCCGGCGTTACGGAAGAACTTCGCGAGCGACCGCGACGTGGTCCCACGGACGAGCGAGTCGTCCACGACGATGATCCGCTTCCCGTCCACCACCTCGCGCACCGGGTTGTACTTCATGCGGGCGCCGAAGTCGCGATCGGCCTGGGACGGCTTGATGAACGTCCGCCCCACGTAGTGGTTCCGGAGCAGCCCCAGCTCGTATGGGATGCCGCTTTCCTCGGCATAGCCCAGCGCCGAGGAGTTCGCGGAGTCCGGTACCGGAATGACGCATTCGGCCTCGACGGGATGCTCCCGAGCGAGTTGCCGGCCGAAGCGACGCCTCGCGCGGTCCACGCTCACACCCCAGAGGCGCGAGTCGGGCCGTGCGAAGTACACGAGTTCGAAGACGCAGGGGGCGTGGCGGTCGGCCGGCTCGAGCGGGCGCAGGTTCTGGACGACGCCGTCTCGGATCTTCAGCACCTCGCCCGGCTCCACGTCACGCACGTAGTCCGCCCCGACGATGTCGAGCGCGCACGTCTCCGATGCCACCACGGCGCCGTCGCCGAGGCGGCCCAGGACGAGCGGTCGGAAGCCCCTCGAGTCCCGTGCGGCATACAGCGTGTCCGCCACGGAGAACACGATCGAGAAGGACCCCTCGAGGTGGGAGAGCGCGTCGTCCACCTTGTGGTCGATCGTTTCGTGCCGTGAGCGCGCCATGAGGTGGACGATCACCTCCGAGTCGTTGGTCGACTGGAAGATGGCGCCGTCCTCGACGAGCCGTCGGCGGAGGTCGATCGCGTTGGTGAGGTTTCCGTTGTGAGACACGGCGAGGTCGCCGTCTGCGTAGGTGGCCACGATCGGCTGCGCGTTCCGCGCGCCTCCGCCACCGGCGGTCGAGTAGCGCACGTGGCCAAGCGCCGTCGAGCCCACCAGTCGCTGGATCGCTTCGGGGCCGAAGACGTCCGAAACGAGGCCGAGGTCCTTGTGCACCCGGGCCGTGCCGTCATCGTCCACCGCGACGATGCCGGCCGCCTCCTGTCCACGGTGCTGAAGCGAATAGAGCCCGAGGAACGCGAACTCGGCGGCGTTCGGCACACCCGAGAAGCCTACGACTCCGCACTCCTCGTGGGGACGGTCGTCCGCGTCCGCTGGGCGGATCGCCTGGACGGTGGAGAGAGGCTTCACCTGAGGTTCACTCGTGGGCGGAAGACGGATCAGGTCGTGGAAGAACCGGAACGCGCGGCGTCCGTCGGGGCCGCCACGGGCGCGTCCATCCGGCGCGGGAGGGCGTTGCGGCGCGACTCGACGACATCGCTGGTGGTGACCCGCACCTCGCGGTCGCGCAGCGTGATGGAGAGGCCGGAGTCGGCCGCGGTCACCCGCCCGATTCTCCGCACCGGCACGCTGTATTCGCGGACGAGTTCGACGAGTGCGTCGGCGTCTTCGGGCGCACACGACAGAACGATCCGCCCCTGCGCCTCGCCGAAGAGGAGCGGCACCGGGGGCAGCGCGTCGTTCAGCCGGACCTCGAAGCCCACCGGCGTCTCGCCTCCGACGGCCGATTCGGCGAGCGCGATCGCGAGGCCGCCCTCGGCGCAGTCGTGCGCCGACTTCACCGCCCCGGTCCGGATCGCCGCCAGCACCGCCTGCTGGAGCGAGCGCTCCAGGAAGAGGTCCACGGAGGGCGGCGGCCCGGCGACCAGGTCGTGGAAGTGGTAGAGGTACTCGGAGCCGCCCAGCTCGTTGGTGTTGTCACCGAGAAGCAGGATCACGTCGCCCGGATCCCGGAAGGCCATTCTCGTGATGTTCGCCACATCGGCGATCACGCCGACCATGCCCACGACCGGCGTCGGGTAGATCGCCCGCCCGTCGGTCTCGTTGTAGAGCGACACGTTGCCGCCGGTCACCGGCGTCTCGAAGAACGAGCACGCCTCGGCCATCCCGGTGACCGCCTCCTTCATCTGGTGGTAGATGTGCGGCTTGAGCGGGCTGCCGAAGTTCAGGTTGTTCGTGATCGCGGTCGGAAGCGCGCCGGTGCAGACGAGGTTGCGGGCGGCCTCCGCTACGGCGATCACGGCTCCCTGCTTCGGGCTGAGGTAGACGTAGCGTCCGTTGCAGTCGGTGGTCGCCGCGACCGCGCGCGTCGTGCCGCGGATGCGGACCACCCCGGCGTCGCTGCCCGGGGGGATCACCGTGCCGGTTCGCACCGTGGTGTCGTACTGGTTGTAGATCCATCGACGCGATCCGAGGTTCGGCGAGTCGAACAGATCCACCCACGCCTCCGCGAGGTCACGCTGCGGCTCGACCGCCTCGGGCAGTTCCATGTCCCGGAGCGCCGCGATCTCGGGGTTCTCGACGCCGTCCCGCTGGTAGGTCGGACAGCCGTCCACGAGGGGCAGGCCCGGGATCTCGCACACCGTCGTCCCGTCCTCGACCACTCTGAACATCCCGTCGTCGGTCACCCGGCCGATTACCTCGGCCTCGAGCTCCCACTTCTCGAGGATCTTCCGGACCTCGTCCTCGTGGCCGACCTTCGCGACGACGAGCATACGCTCCTGCGACTCGGAGAGCAGGATCTCGTACGGCGTCATCCCCCTCTCACGAACCGGGACGAGCGCGGTGTCGATCTCGACCCCGGTGCCGGAGCGGCCGGCCATCTCGGTCGCGGACGACGTGAGGCCGGCGGCGCCCATGTCCTGGATGCCGACGATGTGGCCCGACCGGATGAGCTCGAGCGACGCCTCCAGGAGGAGCTTCTCGGTGAACGGGTCGCCGACCTGCACCATCGGCCGGCTCTCGACATCGTCGTCTTCCGAGAGCTCCTCCGAGGCGAACGTCGCTCCGTGGATGCCGTCCCGCCCCGTACGCGCCCCGACCGCCATGAGCGGGTTGCCGACGCCTTCGGCGACCGCGGTGATGAGCTCGTCGTGCTTCATGAGCCCGAGGCACATCGCGTTCACGATGGGATTGCCCTCGTACCCGCGGTCGAAGTAGACCTCGCCGCCGATGTTCGGAATCCCGACGCAGTTTCCGTAGTCGCCGACGCCCTTCACGACGCCCCCGAAGAGGTAGCGTACGCGGCCCGTGTCGAGATCCCCGAACCGGAGCGAATCGAGCACCGCGATCGGGCGCGCTCCCATGGTGAAGATGTCGCGGAGAATCCCGCCCACGCCGGTCGCGGCGCCCTGGTACGGCTCCACGGCCGACGGGTGGTTGTGCGACTCGATCTTGAAGGCGAGGGCGTACCCGTCGCCGATGTCGATGACGCCCGCGTTCTCGCCCGGACCCTGGATGACCCACGGCGCCTCGGTCGGAAGCAGCCGGAGGAGCGGTTTCGAGTTCTTGTAGCCGCAGTGCTCGGACCACATCGCGCTGAAGACGCCGAGCTCGGTGAAGGTCGGCGTGCGGCCCATGATGCGCTCGATTCGCTCGTACTCGTCCGGCGAGATTCCGTGATCGGCGACGACTTCGGGGGTGACTTCCGGGTCGCCCGGACGGGGGTCGACGGCCGTGGGGCGAAGCGCGCGCGGCGCCGCGCCGGCAGCACTCATCGGCCCGCTCCGGCGCCCGCGGCGAGCGAGGCGACGAGCGACTCGAACAGCGGAACTCCGTCCTCGGACCCGAGCAGCGCCTCCATCGCGCGTTCGGGATGCGGCATCATGCCCATGACGTTCCCGGACTCGTTCACGATGCCCGCGATGTTGGCGGTGGATCCGTTCGGGTTGGAGTCGGACGTCGCCTCGCCGTGCGCGTCCACATAGCGGAAGAGGACGAGGTTCTCGCCCTCGAGGTGGGCGAGGGTCTCCTCGTCCGCGCGGTAGTTCCCCTCGGCGTGTGCGAGCGGCACACGGATCACCTGGCCCGGCGAATACGCACTCGTGAACGGCGTGTCCGTGCGCTCGACCCGCATCCGGCAGTCCTCGCTCTGGAAACGGAGGCTCTCGTTCCGGATGAGCGCGCCCGGCAGAAGGCCGGCCTCACAGAGGATCTGGAAGCCGTTGCAGATGCCGACGACCGGCCCGCCCGACGCGGCGAAGGACACGACGTCCTCCATGATCGGGCTGAACCGCGCGATCGCGCCGGCCCGCAGGTAGTCGCCGTAGCTGAACCCGCCCGAAAGCATCACGGCGTCGATGCCGTCGAGGTCGCGGTCACGATGCCAGCGGAACTCGGGGTTTCCGCCGACCTGCTTCACCGCCTGGTAGAGATCGTAGTCGCAGTTGGACCCGGGAAAGGTGACGACGGCGACCCGCATCAGCCGGCCTCCGTCGTGCCCGTCTCGACCCGGTCGATCTCGAAGTTCTCGGTCACCGGATTCGCCAGGAGCTTCTCGCACATCGCCGTCGCCTCGGCGCGGGCCGCCTCCTCGGAGTCCGCCTCGAGCTCGAGGTGGATCGCCTTGCCGACCCGCACGTCATCCACGTCGGACCAGCCGAGGGAGTGGAGGGCGTGGTGGATGGCTTTTCCCTGCGGATCGAGGATGCCGGGGCGGGGAGTCACTCGAATCTCGAGGCGGTACGTCGTCACGCGTCGTTCTCCGGGGAGAAACGCCCGGATCTGGCCGGGCCGGGGTTGATTTCACCGTAGTCCACCGCCCGCGCCGACACGTCGTCGTAGTCCTCCTCCTCCTCGTCGAGGAGGGGGTCACGCTCGGGGAGCCGCTCCAGCAGTCCGAACAGGACCGACTTGAGCAGACCCCACGTCACGTACAGGACGAGAGCGGAGAAGAAGTAGTATCGCGGAATCGTGACGGCGAGGAAGAGCAGGGTGAGGATCCACGCCGTGGTGAGGAGACCCTTCCGCGTCCGGAAGCCGATGCGGGGTACCTTGGCGTACGGCACGTGGCTCATCAGGAGCACGCCGAGCAGCACCATACCGATCCCCACGATGTCTTCCCACGGCCAGTCCACGAGCCAGGTCTGGAAGAAGGGTGTGAGGCTGAACGGGTACCACGACGCGATGAGCATGCCCGCGGCAGGCGAGGGGAGCCCGTTGAAGTGGCTTCGCGCCTCGCCGCCCTGCTCGACGTTGAATCGGGCGAGCCGCACCACGACCGCGGTCACGTAGACGTACGACAGCGCCCAGCTCCAGCCCGCGTCGAAGAAGAAGATCTCGTACGCGATGATGCCGGGCGCGACGCCGAAGGAGATCGCGTCCACCAGCGAGTCCAGCTCGGCGCCGAAGCGGGACCCGGTCCTCGTGAACCGCGCGACCCGGCCGTCCAGCATGTCCAGAATCCCGGCGATGATGATGAACCATCCGGCCCATTCGAAGTCGCCGCGGGTCGCCGCGACGATGCCGTAGATCCCGAAGAACAGGTTTCCGAGCGTGAACGCCGACGGAAGGATGATGATGCCCCGCTGCATGCGGGGCTCGGGCCGGCGGCGGTCGATCATGACGTGGCGCCCGACGTCGGAGGGCTCCAGTCGTCGAGGTCGACCCCCGTGACCCGCCGGAACGCCTCCAGGTAGCGGGCGGTTGCGGCGTCCACCACATCGCCCGGGAGGTTCGGTGGCGGGGGCTGCTTGTCCCAGTCGTCGAGCGCGTCGAGCCAGTCGCGGATCGGCTGCTTGTCGAGCGACGGCTGGCCACGGCCCGGCTCCCACGACTCCTCCGGCCAGAAACGTGACGAGTCGGGGGTCATGACCTCGTCGATGAGAACCACCCGGCCCGCCTCGTCGAGTCCGAACTCGAACTTGGTGTCGGCGAGGATGATCCCGCCCAGGCGCAGCGCGTCGCGGCCGAAGGCGTAGATCTCGAGGGCGCGGCGGCGGAGCTCGCCGGCGAGGTCCTCTCCGAGCAGGGAGACGACGTGATCGAAGGTGATGTTCTCGTCGTGCCCCTCCTGCGCCTTGGTGGCGGGCGAGAAGATCGGCGGGTCGAGCGGGTCGCTCTCGCGAAGCCCCGACGGAAGCGGCTCGCCCGCGAGGGTGCCGCTGTCGCGGTACTCCCGCCACGCGGATCCCGAGAGGTAGCCGCGTACCACGCATTCCACGAGCACCGGTTCGGTCCGCAGGACGAGCATCGCGCAGCGCGACCAGGCGTCGCGGGACGCGGCGAGCTCCGGGTGCGCGGCGACGATCTCGTCGTCGTGCGCGGTGATGAGGTGGTGCCGGAGGCCGAGTTCCCGGTGGAGGCGGTCGAGCCACCAGACGGTGATCTGCGTCAGGACCTCGCCCTTCCGCGGTATGGGCTGAGGCAGCACGACGTCGAAGGCGCTGACCCGGTCGGACGCGACCATGAGCAGGCGGTCCGGCCCGACCGCGTACACGTCGCGCACCTTCCCGCGCCGGAAGAGGGGAAGATCGATCGTGTGGGGCCGGCGCGTGTGCGCGTTGTCCCCGCTCATACCCGAACCTCCGGAGGCCCGACGCGGTCGCGGGCTCCGGCGAGATGTCGGTCGAGCACGGGCCGTACCGTGTCCTCGAGCATCCGGTCCACCTGCTCGGGTGCCCGACCGACGAACCGCTGCCCGTCGATGAGCGCGTGGATCCGGTCCGCCGACATGCCGAAGGCGTCGTCGGACGCGATCCGCTCGACGAGATCCGAAGGCCGACCGGCCTTCATCTCTCCCGCCGCGGCCAGGGCGTGCCGACGGATGCGCTCGTGCAGGTCCTGCCGGTCTCCGCCGGCCTTCGTCGCCTGCATGAGGAGCGTCTCGGTGGCCATGAAGGGCAGGTGTTCGGCGAGGTTCTTCGCGATTACCGCGGGATTCACCACGAGCCCGCGCGCCACGTTCTCGGCCAGGACGAGCGCGCCATCGAGCGCGAGGTAGGCGTCCGGGATCGACAGTCGACGATTGGCCGAGTCGTCGAGCGTCCGCTCGAGCCACTGGGTCGCGGCGGTGAACGCCGGATCCTGCGCGAGCACGATGACGTGGCGGGCCAGGGCACCGATCCGCTCGGCCCGCATCGGATTGCGCTTGTACGGCATGGCGCTGGAGCCGATCTGCTCGGACTCCCACGGTTCCTCGACCTCGCGGAGGTGCGCGAGGATGCGCCAGTCGTGCGACATCTTCGAAATGGACGTCGCGATGCCGGCGAGCGTCGACTGCAGGGCCTGGTCCACCTTCCGCGTGTAGGTCTGCCCGGACACGGGGTACGTCTCGCGGAATCCCATACGCTCCCCGACGGCGCGGTCCAGCGCATCCACCTTGTCGTGGTCGCCCAGGAGCTCGAGGAACGAGGCCTGCGTGCCAGTGGTGCCGCGCACACCGCGGAACCGGAGCGTGTCGAGGCGGAAGTCGAGCTCCTCCACGTCGAGCACCAGATCCTGCAGCCAGAGCGTGCACCGCTTGCCCACCGTGGTCGGCTGCGCGGGCTGGAAGTGCGTGTAGCCGAGCGTCGGGAGGTCGCGGTACTCCCGCGCGAACGCCGCGAGCGCCTCGATGCACAGCACCACGCGGTCCCGGATCAGCTGGAGGGCATCGCGATGCAGGATGAGGTCGGTATTGTCGCCGATGAAGGCGGAGGTGGCGCCGAGGTGGATGATCCCGGCGGCCGCGGGCGCGTCGTCTCCGAACAGGTGGACGTGCGCCATCACGTCGTGCCGGAACCGCTTCTCGTACTCCGCCGCCTTGCCGAGGTCGATCGAGTCGAGCGCGCCCCGCATCTGCTCGATCGCGTCGTCCGGGATGTCGAGCCCGACCTCGCGCTCGCTCTCGGCCAGGGCCAGCCAGAGCCGTCGCCAGGTACCGTACCTGTGCGCCGGCGAGAAGACCCTCTGCATCTCGCGCGATGCGTAGCGGTCGGTGAGGGGGTGGCTGTAGCGGTTCGGGTCGGTCATGGGGCGTCGTGGAGAGCGGCCGGTGCGCTGGTGCGCGGGGGGCGAGCCGCGGACACGCGCCTCACCGCCAGACGAAGCGGCTGGTGGTCGTGTAGCCGCCCCGCTCGTAGACGAGCTCGATGGTGCGACCGCGGTAGTCGGCACGGATCTCGGCGAAGAGCTCGGCTGCCTGCTCGGCGCTCGTCACGCGGGCGCGGCCGACTCCCGCCACCCCGATGCCCTGCAGGACGTCGCCCTGGCGCAGGCCGAGCGCCTGCGAGAGCTCGGCCGAGATGCCGGTGATGAGTGCGCCCTGCTCCGAGAGGACGCCCCGCTCGCTCGCGATGGCGGGTGTGACGGAGACCATCTCGAGGTCTTCGATCGCCTCGACCCGCTCGGCGCTCATCGACGGAAGCGTTCCGGCGATGAGGCGGATGGGGGTGCTCTGGCCCTCGACCTCCAGCGTGAGCTCGTCGCCGGGGCGGGCGTCGAGGGTCGCGTCCTCCCAGTCGAGCGGCGCGAGGACGCGCCGTCCGTCCACCGTGAGGATCCGCCGTCCGGCCCGCAGGCCCGCGCGGGCCGCCGGCGAGTCGCCGAGAACGCGACTGACGAGGACGCCGCGCGTCCGACCCCAGACGTCCGCCTCGGCGGCCTCGACGTCGATGCCGAGCCAGGCCCGGCGCACCTCGCCGTGCGTGAGGATCTCCTCGGCGATGCCGAGGGCACGGTCGATCGGGATCGCGAAGCCGAGACCCTCGCTGCCGCCGGAGCGGGAGAAGATCGCCGTGTTCACACCGACCACCTGCCCGAGGACGTTGACCAGCGGTCCACCCGAATTGCCGGGGTTGATCGCCGCGTCGGTCTGGATCATCCCGAGCTGCAGGCTCTCGTCGCCACCCTGCGGGATGATGTGGCGCCCCGTGGCGCTCACCACGCCGGTGGTGACGCTCGGCTCGGAGTTGGCGATGAGGTTGCCGAAGGGATTCCCGATCGCCACGACCCATTCGCCGATGTACAGCTGGCGCGAGGTGCCGAGCGGTATCTCGGGGAGAGCAGCCTCGGTGTCGACGCGCAGGACGGCCACGTCGGTGAGCGCGTCGGAGCCGACGACCTCGGCGGGATAGTCGTTCCCGTCCGGGAGCGTGACCTGGACGCGCTCCGCGCCTCTCACGACATGCTCGTTGGTGAGAAGGATCCCGGCGTCCCCGTCGATCACGAAGCCGGACCCGTAGCTGGCCGCGCGTTCGGTGCGGGGGCGCATCATGTCGAAGATCGATCGCGAGCGGACCTCGCGGCTGCTGATCACGCTGATGGTCGCCACACCCGGCGCGACCCGACTCGCGGCCCGCACGATCGCCGTCCGGCGGGACTCGTCGACCGACTGGCCGGCGGCGTCCTGAGGTCGCTGCCCGACATCGTCGGACGCGCCGAGGCTCTCATCGGCGATGCCGAGGGCGGGCTCGCCGGCCTCGGGCTCGAAGTCCGCCGGTGTCTCGATCTCGAACCGCGGAGTGGCCGTGGCGTCCCCGGGCGCCGGGACGGCCATCGCCATCCCGTCGTCGTCGGGACCGCACGACGCCAGCGCGAGCGTCGCGAGGAGCAGGCCTGAGAGTCGCTTCATCGCCGTCCTCCGCGGGCGATCGGTCAAAGCTCCTTGCCGGTCGACTTCCAGTCGGCGAGGAACGCTTCGAGCCCCTTGTCCGTGAGCGGGTGCTTCAGCAGCTGGTACAGCACTTTCGGCGGCAGGGTCGCGCAGTCCGCGCCGATCGTCATGGACTCGACCATGTGGAGCGGGTGGCGGATCGAGGCGGCGAGGATCTGCGTGTCGATCCCGTAGTTGTCGTACACCTGCCGGATCTGGGCGATCAGCTCCATTCCCTCGCCGCCGATGTCGTCGAGCCGGCCGATGAAGGGAGAGATGTACGTCGCCCCGGCCTTGGCCGCGAGGAGCGCCTGGGGTGCGGAAAAGCAGAGCGTGACATTGGTCTTCACACCCTTCGACGTGAGCGCCCGGCAGGCTCGCAGCCCATCCTCGGTCAGCGGGAGCTTCACGACGATGTTGTCCGCCAGCGCCGCCAGCCGCGTGCCCTCCTCGACCATTCCCTCGGCGTCCAGCGCGACCACCTCGGCGGACACCGGACCGTCGACGGCGTCGCAGATCGCCATGAAGGTGTCCTGCGGATCGCCGTCACCCGCCACCTTCGCCATGAGCGACGGGTTCGTCGTCACGCCGTCGATGAGTCCGGCATCGGCGGCGCGGCGGATTTCGGAGACTTCGGCGGTGTCGAGGAAGATCTTCATCGGGGCTCGGGCGGTCGGGTCGAAGGGGCGTGTCGGCGCTGCACCGGGATCTCCGAAGCTCCCGCTCCGGAGACATCAAACATAACGAACTCGGGCGAGGAAGAGGCCCTCGGGAGGGGCCGGTGGCGATGTCACCAGTTCGCCCTCCGGATCCTCCAGGAGGCGCGCCAGGTCGACGGCCGGACGGGCACCGAGGCCGATCTCGACGAGCGTCCCCACGAGATACCGAACCATGTGATGAAGGTACCGGTCGGCCGTGATCCGGAACTCGCTGCCCATCTCCCAGCGCGCCCACCGGATGTCGTGTACGGTGCACCTGTCTCCACGTTCTGGCTGGCCGGCCTTGGCGAAGGCGAGGAAGGAGTGCTCGCCGAGCAGCACTCGCGCGGTGTCCCGCATCAGGTCGAGGTCGGGCGGCGTTCGCAGCGGCCAGCAGAAGGGGCGGTGGAAGGGTGACGCGGCGCGGGCGTCCAGCCCGAGCCGGTAGTGGTACGTCCGCTCCAGAGCGTCGAAGCGCGGGTGGAAGTCGGCGGCACACTCCTCGACCTCCTGCATCCAGATGCCGTCCGGGAGAAGCCCGTTGAGCGCGCGTCGAAGCTCGTCCGTGGACCAGCTCTCGGGCATGTCGACGGCCGCCACCTGACCGATCGCATGAACGCCGGTGTCGGTCCGCCCGGACCCGTGGACCGGCCTGCGGCGGCCGGAGATGCGCTCGAGCACCGCCTCGATCTCGCCCTGGACGGTCGAGACGTCGGGCTGCACCTGCCACCCGTGGAATCCCGAGCCGTCGTAATGGACGAGCAGGCGGAATCGCCGGGTGGGTTCGTTCGCGTCGGAGTCGTTCACGGGTGGGTCGGTCACGCGTGGGTCGGTCACGCGTGGGAAGGTACGCGTTGACGGAGACCGGCCCCACCCCCACGATCGACCTGCGCCGTCACCACGCGTTCCGCTGTTCCCTCGCGCCACCCACCGACATGACCGACCCGACCCCGCTCGATCTCTCCACGACCCTCCGCGCGGTCGTGTCCGGGGGCACGCTCACGGTGGCCGAGGCGGAGGCCATGGTGTCGGGGTTCGTGTCCGGCGACGCGTCGGAGCTGCAGGTCGGCGCGCTGCTCGCCGCGATCCAGACCAGAGGTCCGGCGCCCGCCGAGGTCGCGGGCGGCGTGCGCGCCCTCCGCGGCGCGATGCGCAGGGTCGAGGTCTCGTTACCCGACACGCTCGTCGACACGGCAGGGACGGGCGGCGGGAGCATCACGACGTTCAATATCTCGACGGCGGCGGCCCTCGTGGCGGCGGGCGCGGGCGTCCGGATGGCCAAGCACGGGAATCGATCCTTCACGTCCCGGTCGGGCAGCGCGGACGTGCTCGAGGCGCTCGGCGTCCGTATCGACCTGGAGCCCGCACGCATGGCCGAGATCCTGGAGGACGTCGGCATCGTGTTCATGTTCGCGCCCCTGCTCCATCCGGCGATGCGGCACGTCGGGCCCGTCCGGCGGGCCCTCGGGATCCCCACGCTGATGAACCTCCTCGGGCCCCTCACGAACCCGGCGGGCGCACGCCGCCAGGTGGTCGGCGTGTCGGATCCCGCGCTCGTCCCGCTGATCGTCGGAGCCCTCCGCGAGCTGGGTCACCTCCGTGCGGTGGTCTTCCATGGCGACGGGATGGACGAGGTCAGTCCGCTGGGTACGAGCCGAATCGCCGAGCTCGACGCCGACGGCCTGAAGGAGTACGAGGTGACCCCCGCGGACCTGGGCGAGGAGATCCATCCCGCTGACGGCCTCGCGGGTGGGGAGCCGGAGGACAACGCCCGCGTGATCCGCGGCGTGCTGTCGGGGAAGAGGGGGGGCGCCGCCAGGAGCGCGGTAGTCATGAACGCTGCCGCGGCCATCCTCGTCGCGGGGCGCGTCAAATCGTTGGCGGACGCCGCGGACGTGGCGCGCGAGAGCATCGACTCGGGCGCGGCGGCGGCGAAGCTCGAGGACCTGACGTCGGCCTCGAACGCCTGATCCACCGGTCGGCGGGGCCGCACCGCCGGTGCGCCGAGGTCCGACCGGCCTCGGTTGCCGGACCTAGTCGTACTTCCGGATCACGCCGACCACGACCCCCTGGATCCGTACGTTGCCGGCCGGCTCCACGATCGGCTGCATGGTCGCGTTCGCGGGCTGAAGCCGGATCCGGTTGCCGGGCTCGCGGTAGAGCTTCTTCACGGTCGCCGACTCGTCTCCGACCAGCGCCACGACCATCTGGCCGTCCTCGGCGCTGTCCTGTGACGCCACCACGATGAAGTCGCCGTCCCGGATCTGCTCGTCGATCATCGAGTTCCCCTGGACGCGGAGCACGTAGTTCTCGCGGCCACGACGCACCATGTCGGGCGGCACGTCCAGCGACTCGTCGTCCTGGATCGCCTCGATCGGAAGACCGGCGGCGACCGTTCCCAGCAACGGCAGCGGGATGGTCGCCACGCCGCCGCCGTCATCCTCGACCAGCTCGATCGATCGACTCTCGTTGTAGGCCTTCCTGATGTAGCCCTTGCGCTCGAGGTTGCTCAGGTGCTCGTGCACCGTGGCCAGGGAGGAGTACCCGAAGTGTTGCGCGATCTCCTCGAAGCTCGGAGCATATCCCCGGTCGTCGATGAACGCCCGAATGTGGTCGAGAATCTGTTTCTGTCGCTTGGTGAGCGGCATCGGCCGTGGCCCCCTGGCGTCGGAACGGAGTCGGTGGGGAGTCGTGACGGGCCCGTCGCGAACGAACCCGAAGAGGACCCGAACAAGGTATCCCGAACGTTGCCCGAAACGCAAGGAGCCCGTCGCACCGATATCCTGTCGAGGATCGTGGCCACCAAGGAAGCCGAGGTGGCCGACCTCCGACGTCAGGCGGGGGAGCTGCGCGCGGCCGCCGCGGACCAGCCCGCACCGCGGGGGTTCCGACGTGCGCTGATCGGCGGCGACGTCCGCGTGATCAGCGAGGTGAAGCGGCGTTCGCCCGGTGCGGGGGAAATCCGCCCGGGGCTCGATCCGGCGGAGCTGGCAGCCACCTACGAGGACGCCGGCGCCGCGGCGCTGTCGGTGCTCACCGACGGCACCTGGTTCGGTGGGTCGTTGGACGACCTCCGCGCGGCGCGGGCCGCGGTCGCGCTTCCGGCGCTTCGAAAGGACTTCACGATCGACGAGGTCCAGATCGTGGAGGCGCGCGCCGCGGGCGCCGACGCCGTGCTCCTGATCGCGCGGATCCTCGACGACCATCAGCTCCGCGGATTCCGTGAAGCCGCCGAGGCGCTCGGCATGGACGCACTCGTCGAGGTCCACGACGCCGAGGAGCTCGAGCGAGCGCGTTCGTCGGGCGCCCGCGTGATCGGGATCAACAACCGGGACCTCTCCACCTTCCGGACCGACCTTGCGGTGAGCGAGCGACTGGTGGCCGAGCTTCCCCTGGACGTCGTAACCGTGTCCGAGAGCGGCATCCGGTCCGCCGCCGAGGTGGAGCGGCTCGGGCGGGCGGGGATCCACGCGGTGCTCGTCGGGGAGACGTTCCTTCGGGCGGAGCGGCCGGGCGACGCCGTGCGCGGGCTCGCGGCCCACCCCAGGGTCGAGCGATGAGCGAGCGAGGCGGCGCCGGACGGGTGATGGTGAAGATCTGCGGAGTCATGCGCACCGACGACGCGATCGTCGCGGCGCATGCCGGCGCCGACTACGTAGGCGCGATCCTGTCGCCGGGGTTCGGGCGGTCCGTCCCGATCGAGAACGCCGTGGCCTACGGCGCCGAGACCGGGTTGCCCGTGGTCGGCGTGACGGTGGACGAGACCTTCGACGCTCTCGTGCGCCTCGGCGAGGAGGCGGAGCTGTCGGTGCTCCAGCTCCACGGCACCGAGCCTCCCGAGCTGGTAGCCCGCCTCCGCGAGGCCGGTCCCTGGCGGGTCTGGAAGGCGCTGCGCGTACGCAGCGGGGAGGAGATCGAGGAGGCGCTCGACCGATATGGACCGGTGGCCGACGGACTCCTGCTCGACGGCTGGCACCCGGAGCATCGCGGGGGGTCGGGCGTTCGATTCCCCTGGGATCTCCTCTCGCCCCTTCGCGATGGCTTCCCGGACGGGTTAACCTTCATTGCGGCAGGTGGCCTCACGCCCGAGAACGTCGGCGACGCCATCCGTCACATGCGCCCCGACGTCGTGGACGTGAGTTCCGGCGTGGAGATCGCGCACGGCGTGAAGGAGCCGGGGCGGGTCCGCTCGTTCGTGCGCGGCGCTCGCAGCGCGGCGCGGCAGGAAACACGCGAACAGACCTGAACCCGACCACGGTGACCACCACTCTCGACGCCCCGGGCCGCTTCGGCCGATTCGGGGGCCGATACGTACCCGAGACGCTCATCTCGGCGCTGGACGAACTCGAAGGTGCATGGACGGCCGCGACGGCGGATCCTGGCTTTCGCGAGCAGCTCGACGGCCTCCTCCGCGACTACGTCGGCCGCGCCACCCCCCTGTACCGCGCGCACCGCTTCGAGGCGGAGATCGGGGCCGGGCCCGTCTACTTCAAGCGCGAGGATCTGAACCACACCGGCGCGCACAAGATCAACAACGCGATCGGTCAGGCGCTCCTCGCGCAGCGAATGGGCAAGCCCAGAATCATCGCGGAGACGGGCGCCGGTCAGCACGGCGTGGCGACCGCCACCGCGTGCGCGCTCCTCGGCCTCGACTGCGTGGTCTACATGGGGGCCGAGGACGTCGAGCGGCAGGCGCTGAACGTCTACCGCATGCGCCTGCTCGGCGCCGAGGTCCGTCCGGTCCATTCGGGCACGAGCACGCTCAAGGACGCGACCAACGAGGCGATCCGCGACTGGGTCACGAACGTGCGCGACACGCACTACATCATCGGCTCGGTGGTCGGTCCGGATCCGTTCCCGCGCATGGTTCGGGACTTCCATGCCGTCATCGGGAGCGAGACCCGCGCGCAGATCCTCGAGCGCGAGGGTCGCCTTCCGGCGGCGGTGGTCGCGTGCGTGGGCGGCGGCTCGAACGCGATGGGGATGTTCCACGCCTTCGTCGGCGACGAGGACGTGGAGCTGATCGGGGTCGAGGCCGCGGGCGAGGGGCTGGATTCGGACCGGCACTCGGCGACGCTGACCGCCGGTCGGCCGGGGGTGCTCCACGGGGCGATGAGCTACCTGCTCCAGGACGGTGACGGACAGGTCGCCCCCGCGCACTCGGTGTCGGCGGGCCTCGACTATCCCGGTGTGGGTCCGGAGCATTCCTTCCTCAAGGATTCGGGCCGCGCCACGTACGTGTCGGTGACCGACGACGAGGCGCTGGACGCCTTCCACCTCGTCTCCCGGCTCGAGGGAATCATCCCGGCCCTGGAGACCGCGCACGCGATCGCCCACATGCGGACGATGGGTCCGACCCACGAGGGCCGGGGCCCGATCGTGCTCTGCCTGAGCGGCCGGGGCGACAAGGACGTGACCCACGTGGCACGCGTCACCGGCCGGGAGCTCGGCGAGACGTGACCGGCGAGGGCCTCACGATCGGCGAAGGCGGGATGGGGGCGACCCTTCCGCTCGACCAGGTGCGCGAGCTGATCGTGACCCTCGGGAAGGCGCTCCGCGCATCCCAGCTCTACGACCAGAACAACCCGGTCTACAAGCGCTTCGTGCAGGCGCTGTCCGACGAGTTCGGCGCGCTGTGGGCCGAGATGTCCGAGCTCGTCCTGAGCGTGAACGAGGAGGAGCTCGTCCTCGAGGGCGAGGCGGTCTACTCCAGCCGCACGCGCTCCGACTCGCTCGCGTTCCTGCTCTTCAAGGACGGGATCCGCGTGCTGCACTTCACGCCGGGTTTCGAGAGCGAGGTCCCGCGGTTTCTCGACATCCTCAATCAGGCCCGGCGCGCGCGCGAGGACGACGACGACCTCCTGACGCTGCTGTGGGAGGCCGAGTTCACGCACTTCACGTACCGGTACGTGGATCTGCTGGCCGAGGGCGTGGCGGTTCCCGAGGCCGGCCTCGGGGCCGATCAGTCGGAGCTCGAACAGGCCCTCGAGGAGGCGCGCGCCGAGGACGAGGCGGCCGTGTCGGGCGCCGCCGCCGAGGAGCAGCCGCCGGCAACCGTCAGTCAGGACGACTTCAATCCGACGCTGTACGCGCTTGACGCCGCAGAGATGGAGGCGCTTCGCCGGAGCATCGAGGGCGAGCACGCGCGCGACGTGCGCGGTGCCGTGATCGACGCGCTCTTCGACCGCTTCGAGGACGGCGACGTCGAGCGCCGGGACGAAGTCTTCGACATCGTGGACGGGCTCCTGCCGGCCTTCATGGCGAGGGGCGAGATCGCGGCCGCCACCCGCATCCTCCGCCAGCTCCGGTCGTACGAGCTCGCGAAGGCGGTGTCCGGTCCACACGTGCAGCGCATCACCGAGCTGCTCGATCGCCTCTCCGCCACGGAGACGCTCCATCAGCTGATCGAGGCGATGGAGGTCGGGACGATCTCTCCCGATCCGTCGGACCTCGCCGGGTTCCTGGGGTTCCTTCGTGGCGGGGCGCTCGCGGTACTGGTTCGCGCCACCTTCGACACCGAGTCGCTCGATCTGAAGCGGATCCTCGGCGGGGCGGTCGAGACGATCGCCCGGCGCGACTCGGATTCGGTGCGCGAGCTGCTCTCCTCCGACGACGAGATGCTCGCGGCCGCGGCGGCGAGGATCGTCGCCGAGCAGCGGATCGAGTCCGCCGCGGGCGGGCTCCGCGACCTCCTGTTCAGCGCGCACGCGAACGTCCGCCACGCAGCCGTGCAGGCGGTGGGAGCGCTCCGCGTCCCCACGCTGATGGGAGCGATCGTCGAACTGCTCGACGACATCGAGCCGGAGATCCGGATCGAGGCCGCACGGGTGCTCGGGAGCGTCCGGTACCGGGCCGGCGCGCAGATCTTCCGCGAGATTCTCGATTCGAAGGCGCTCCGGCAGTCGGACCGCCGGGAGATCATCGCCTTCTTCGAGGCGTACGGCCGCATCGGAGATCCGGGCGCCGAGGAGCGCCTCGACAAGTATCTCAACGGCCGTGGCTTCCTCGGTCGGCGCGAGAGCAGCGAGATCCGAGCGGCCGCGGCCCTCGGACTCGGACGGATCGGGTCGTCCGAGGCGCTGGTGGCGCTCGATCGCGCCGCGGCGGACGACGACGCCGTGGTCCGGAGCGCGGTAGCCCGGGCCCTCTCGATGGATCGCGGTGAGGCCGAGGCATGACCGACGGCGGCATGCTCGCCGGCGGCGGTGGGCGAGGCGGAGCCGGCATCCAGGCCGAAGGCCGGCGGCTTCTCACCACGCTCCACGGCGCCATGCGCGCGCTCAAGCTCTACCCGCTCGAGAACGAGGCGGTGCAGCAGGCGATCGCCGAACTCCAGTCCGCGGTCGAGGCCGTCCATGCGCGCGGCGAGGGACTCGAGCTGCGGGTCGTTGGCGAGTTCTTCTTCCTGAACGATACCCGGCTGCGCCTCGACCTCTCGAACTTCGCCACCTTCGGGAACGTGGGTCAGGCGCTGCGCGCCCACGGCATCGGTGCGCTCGGCATCCTGCCGGGCGTTCAGAAGAACGAGTGGGCTCCCTTCCTGTCGCTCGTCGCGCGCGATCCGGGCGACGATCCGCTGCAGACCTTCCTCGGCCGCCTCTCGGACACCCCCGTCGCGCACATCGAGCCGGACGCCGAGAGCGAGCACGGGGACGACCTCGAGGAGGAGGAGGTTCTCGAGCAGGCCAAACGGACGTACGCGCAGTCCGTGCGGCTCGCGAAGGACGTCATGAGCGACGTCCGGCTCGGGAAGGCCGTGAATGCCCGCAAGGTCAAGCGCGCGGTGCAGGGCATCGTCGACCAGGTGCTCGCGGACGAGCCGTCGATCATCACGATGACCACGCTGCGCGACTTCGACGAGTACACGTTCACCCACTCCGTGAACGTCTGCATCTTCAGCGTCGTCATCGGCCAGCGGCTCGGGCTCGAGCGGCTCGACCTGTACGAGCTGGGCCTCGGCGCACTCCTTCACGACGTGGGCAAGATGCGGATCCCCCACGACATCGTGACGAAGCCGGGAAGCCTGACCGACGACGAGTGGCACCAGATCCGGGAGCACCCCACCCTCGGACTTCTCCACCTCTTCCGAACGGGCGCCTTCATCGACATTCCGTACCGCCAGATGCTCATGGCGTACGAGCACCACATGCGGATCGACGGCTCGGGGTATCCCGAGAATCGCCGGGAGCGGAACCCGTCGCTCTTCAGCCGGATCGTCGCCGTGGCGGACGGCTTCGATGCCGCGACGTCGGTGCGCAGCTACCAGCACAAGCCGTGGGGCGCGGACCAGGTGCTCCGCGAGATGCGCGAGAATCCCAAGCGCGGGTACGACCCGCTTCTCGTGAAGGCGCTCATCTCCGCGACCGGCGTGTTCCCGGTCGGTACGCTGGTGATCCTCGACAGCTATGAGCTCGCCGTCGTGGCGCGGACGAACCCCGACCCGGACCTCCTGCACCTTCCGGTGGTCCGCATCATCTCCGACGCGATGGGGGTCCCGGTCGCGCAGCCCGTCGATCTGGACCTGGCCGTCGAGCAGTCGAGCGGCTCCGGTCGCGCGATCCTCAAGACGACCGATCCGCAGAAGTACGGCATCCGCGTCGCCGACTACCTGATCTGACTCCTCCCCGCCACGACGCCGGATCCCGTCCGGCATCTCCGATGCCCGATTCTCGCATCTCCCGCGTGTTCGCACGCCGTGCCGACGAAGGCCGTGGCGTGCTCGTGCCGTACGTCACCGCCGGCTTCCCGGACCCGGACGCCACCGTCCCGATCCTCCGGGCCATCGCCGACGCCGGTGCCGACGTGATCGAGCTGGGCGTCCCGTTCAGCGACCCGCTGGCGGATGGGCCGACGATCCAGGCCTCGTCGTTCCGGGCGCTCGAGAACGGCACCACGGTGAAGAAGGTCTTCGAGGCGCTTCGCGCCTTCCGCGAGACGCACGATACCGCCGTCGTCCTCTTCACGTACCTGAA
Organism: Longimicrobiales bacterium; assembly: GCA_028284495.1. Taxonomy (GTDB): domain Bacteria; phylum Gemmatimonadota; class Gemmatimonadetes; order Longimicrobiales; family Gaopeijiaceae; genus Gaopeijia. The sequence goes on from JANQRP010000035.1 coordinate 101,275, forward strand.
CCCGGTGCTCCGCTACGGCGACCCGGCGTTCTGCAGCGACGCCGTCGACGCCGGCGCCGACGGTCTTCTTCTCACCGACCTGCCGGCGGGGTCGGATCCCGAGCTCGAAGCGCGCATCTCGTCGTCGGGGCTCGACCTCATCCGGCTGCTTGCGCCCACCACCGAGGTCGAGCGGGTGGCGGCGGTGTCGGGGCAGGCCGCGGGCTTTCTCTACTACATCAGCCGGACCGGTGTGACCGGAGCTCGCGCGGAGCTGCCGGAGGACCTCGTGGAGCGGGTGCGGGAGATCCGGACGGCGGTAGGACTGCCGGTCGCGGTCGGATTCGGCATCAGCACACCGGAGCAGGCGAGCGCGGTGCGCGAAGTCGCCGAGGGCGTGGTGGTCGGAAGCGCGCTCATCAAGGCGATCGACGCCGGCGGAGCGGAGGCGGCGGGCCGGTTCGTCGTGGGACTCAGGGCGGCGCTGGACTAGGGAGGACTCGCGCGGCGCGCTCCCGCGCTCACCACATCGACGGTCACTCCCCGTCCCGGAGGCGCTCCTCGACCTCGCCGCTCGGGGTCACGAACACCGTCCGGACGCGGTCCGGAATCACCGATCCGGGCGGGGCCTTCCGCGGCTTGCGTACGTACTTTCGCCGCGTCCACGCCACCGGCACGGAGCCCGACGTGCGCGCCTTCGAGAACCAGGCCGCGAGGGTCGCCGCCTCGGCCAGGTCGCGCGCGGGCGGCGCGCCGTCGCCGTCCCAGCGGAGGACCACGTGGGCGCCGGGCACCTGGCTCGCATGCATCCAGACGTCGTTCGGGCGGGAGTGGTGGAAGGTCAGGTCGTCGTTGCGGGCCGCGCCGCGTCCCACACGAATCTCGAGTCCCCCCGACGACCGGTAACGTCGGTACGGCGCGGTCGGGGCGTCGTCCCCGTCCCCCCGCCGCGCGCGCTCGGGCAGCGCGGCTTCCACCTCCTCGCGCGCGGCGTCGCCGGATTCGACCCGGTCGGCGAGCGCCTCGATCTCCGCGAGCGTGCGCGTCGCCGCGGCGATGAGGCGGGGGAGGCGGTCCGCGGCGCGCTCGAGGCGGGCGGCGCGGTCGTAGAGGCGACGGGCGTTCGCGTCGGGGGCCAGGGCAGGGTCGAGGGCGATCTCGACCGGTTTGCCGTCGAACCCGGTCAGCGTGACCGATTCCACGCCCGTCGGCACGTCGCCGAATCGCGCGAGCAGCAGGTCGCCTCGCGCCCGCACGGGTCCGGGGCTCTCGAGGCTGGCGAACTCGTCCTCGAGGCGGGCGAGGCGGCCCCGGGCCCGATCGACCTCGTCGTGGAGCCGGACGACGAGCGCCCCGGGCAGGAGCGGGACCTCGGCGTCGCCGGCGGCCTCCGCGGCCCTGGCGAACGCGTCGAGCAGGTCGTCCGCACGTTCGAGGGTCCGGTCCGCGACGGGGACGGGGTAGGGCTGGGCGGTGCGCCGGCCCCGCCCGAGCAGAACGGCGGGCTCCTGCGCGTCGGGGTCGGTCGCGGCCCTGCGGAGCGCGTCCCATCGAGCCCACCCGCGCTCCAGCGCCGCCTCGGCCGCCGGGCCGTCGAGCTCGGCGGCGTCGCCCAGGAGCGCGCCCGACACGATGGGCGACGTCCACGCCACCGCCGACACGAGGGCGCGCCGGCGCTCGTCCGGCGGTACGGGAAGGAGGTGGTCCATCCACGCCTCGCGGCTCCAGGCCGCGTCGGCGCCGTGGCGCCGGCTCGGGGTCGGCGGGACGTACGGGCGCCCTCGAACGAGGGCACGGCCACCGTCCTCCCGCGTCCGCAGCAGGCGACGGATTGTCCGCTCGTCGTCGTGGAGGAGCAGCGCGTTCTCCCGGTTCGGGATCAGCTCGAGGACGAGCGCGATCTTCGAGGGGCGCCCCCGAAGACGTCGCAGGCGAAGCTCGAGGACGCGATCGTCGGGGAGCGCCTCCACGGCGCGCAGGGTCGCGGGCAGCCGAGCGGCCTCATCGGGGGGCTCGCGCCCCACGAGCACGCGGAAGGCGGTGCGCTCGGGATGAAGGTCCCATACCCAGACGGCTTCCCGCAGGTACAGCGAGACCCGGCGGCTCACCGGGTCGAGGTGAAGCGCCCGCACGCGGGCGTTCCGACCCACCCGGTCGAGCGAGCCCGCCAGCGCGGCGACCAGCGCGGAGTCCCACTCGATGCGCATCCCGTCGTTCGACATGCGGGCAAGCTAACGGAGGCCGTCGACGGTCGCCGCACCCGGCCCGCGGGTCCGTCGGCGCCGGCCGCCGTGGCCACTCGCCCCGCATCCCGATAGCTTCCGCGCCGTGGCCGGCGTTTGCAGCGCGAAGCCGGATGCCGCACGCCAGTCTCCCCCACGACCGCGACACTTCGTGCCACCTCTCCACCCCCTCATCAAGGCCGCCTCCAGGGGCGAGCTCCCCGAGTGGGCGTGCTGCTCGAAGTCCCGGAGACGCCACATGGGGCGCGTCGCCGATCTCATGAACGAGTGGGGCAAGGCGCTGGGTCTGCCCAAGAAGCAGCGCAGGCGCTGGAAGGCCGCCGCGTGGCTGCACGACAGCGTGAAGGAAGAGGCCCCGGCGGAGCTCAGAAAGGTCCTGCGCGGTCGGCTGCGGCTGCTGCCGGACAACGTCGTGCACGGCCCGGCGGCCGCGGCGCTCCTTCGGCGCGATGGCGTAATCGACGAACCCCTGATGCAGGCGATCTCGTACCATACGCTGGGGCACCCGATGTTCGAGACGATCGGGCTCGCGCTGTACGCGGCCGACTTCCTGGAGCCGGGACGTCGATCGCGGAAGAAGTGGCGCGCCGAGCTTCGTGAGCGTGCCCCGGAAGACATGGACGGGGTCGTGCACGAGATCGTGGGGGCGCGCATCAGGTTTCTGATGAAGAAGGGGCGACCGGTTCGCCCCGAGACCATCGCACTCTGGAACGTCGGGGCGGAGGGTGAGGCATGGGTTCGCGCGTCCGCGGTGTAGTCGTCGTCACCGTGGTGCTGGTGGTCGGTGCCTTCCTCGGATCGACGCTGTCGCAGTGGTGGACCGCACCCCTTCCGGGCGAGTCGCCGGCGATTCCGTTCCTCCCCGCGTTCGACGGCGAGCGAATCCGGGTCGAGGTGCTGAACGGCGGCGGGCGGAACGGCATGGCCGCCGCCGCCACCGATACCCTGCGGGACCGCGGATTCGACGTGGTGTTCTTCGACACCTTCCGCGACGACGAGGGCCTCGTCTACGACCGCGACTCGACCGTGGTGATTTCGCGGTCCGGCGACGTCGCGTGGGCCGAGGCCGTCGCGGCCGCGCTGGGCGCGGGCAGCGTGCGGACCGAACCGGCGGAGGATCTGTATCTGGACGTGACGGTGGTCCTCGGCGCGGACTGGGAGCCGGCGCTGGTACCCTCACCGCCCGAGCCCGAGGCGCCCTCCAGGTGGGACCTCCGCAGGTGGTTCCGCGAACGACCGGGTGCGCCCGACGACGCGCGGCTGGCGGATCCCGGCGAGCCGGGCTGAGCGCCGTGCGAGACGTACCCATGAACGAGCGACGATGAGCAAGAAGAGTAGCCGGAAGCGCCGGGGCATCGCGGGCGAGAAGAAGCGCGCGCCCGGCGGCGGCGCCACGAATGGGGGGAAGGGGCCGGACGACGCTTCCGAGGAGAAGGGGGGCGGCTGGCGCGAGACGTTCCGGACGATCGCCTGGTCCATCGCACTCTTCCTGGTCCTCCGGACGTTCCTCCTGCAGACCTTCTTCATCACGTCGGGGTCGATGCAGGACACGATGCTGGTCGGCGACTTCCTCGTCGTGAACAAGGCGGCGATCGGCTCGACCGTCCCGTTCACCGGGATCCGCATCCCCGGCTACTCGCAGCGTCGCCACGGCGAGATCCTGATCTTCGACCCGCCCCACTCCGATTCACTCAAGCTCGTGAAGCGCCTGGTGGGCATGCCCGGCGACACGGTCGAGATGCGTGACAGGGTGTTCTTCCGGAACGGGGAGCGAGTGGACGAGCCGTACGTGCGGCACGTCGACGTCCCGGACGGCTCGGACCCCGACATGGCCTGGCAGCGCTCCTACGTCGCCCCCGGCGTCGACGCGTCGACGTACGCGCCGACCCGCGACGACTGGGGTCCGCTCGTCGTTCCGGAGGACCGCTACTTCTTTCTCGGCGACAATCGGGAGGAGAGCTACGACGGGCGGTACTTCGGATGGGTCGCGGGCGACGAGCTGGAAGGGCGCGCCTCGTTCATCTACTTCAGCTACGACCGCGACTCGTACAAGGCGTTTCCGGCACTCACCGCCGCGCGGTGGGGCCGGATCTTCGACACCTACCGGTAGTGTGAACAGGCCCTGGCCCCACCCGTCGGTCAGTCCGACTGCAGCGCGCGCACGCCGGAGATCCGAGCCGCGCGCATCGCGGGGACCAGGCCGGCCAGGGCGGCCACGGCCAGCAGCGTCGATCCGGTCACGAGATACGTGGCGGGGTCGCCGGGGCCCACGCCGAAGAGGAGCGAGCGAAGGGTCCCGCTCGCGAGCACCGAGACGGCAACGCCCACGCCGAGCCCGATCCCGGCGAGGGCGAGCGTGCGTCGCACCACCGATACGAGCACGGTCGACGACGACGCGCCGAGCGCCATCCGGATGCCGATCTCAGACGACCTCTCGGCGACGGTGTAGGCCAGAACGCCGTAGATCCCCATGCCCGCGAGCAGCAGCGCCGAGCCTCCGAACGCGCCGAGCACCTGGAGCAGGAACCGCCGTGCCGACACGGCCGTCGCCACGCGCTCCTCGAGGGTCCAGAATCCGTCCGTGGGCAGCGATGGATCCACCTCGACCATCGCCGCGCCGACGGCGGAGACGGTCTCGTCCAGCGCCCGCGTCGACCGCACGACCAGCTCCATGCCGGCGTAGTCGGCCATCTGCGCGAGCGTGAAATACACCTGCGTTCCGGCGCCCGACTCGGGCGACACGTGCAGCACGTCCCCGACCACGCCCACGATCCGCCACGGCGTGTCGTGCCAGAGGTCGAGCTCCTGGCCCAGCGCGGCGTCCGGCGATCCGAACATGTCCGTGGCCGCCGATTCGTTGATCAGGACGGCGCGGTAGGATGCCGCGTCGTCGAACCGCTCCAGGTGGCGGCCCGCGACGAGCGGCGTACCCATCGCGTCGACGTATCCGGGCGAGACGATGTGGGGGTAGAGGCCGATCCCGGTGTTGGCCTCCTCGTCCCATCCCACGACGTCGAAGCCCCACGAGCGGTTCCGGCCGAGGGGAAGTCCGTCGATCATCCCGACACTCGAGATGCCCGGTAGCGCCGCGATGCGCGCCTCGACGGCCTCGTGCCAGGCGACCACCTCCGCGTGACTCGCGAACTGCTGGGTCGGGTTGAGCTGCCAGGCCACGGCGCCCTCGGGGTCGAAACCCAGATCGACGCTCATCACCTGCTGGAACGACCGCACCAGCAGGCCACCCGCGACCAGCAGGACGGTCGCGAGCGCGACCTCGGCGACCACGAGCGATTCCCGGAGGCGGCGGGCGCCGAGGGTCGCGGTCGCGGTGCGCGATCCGCCGCGGATCAGGACGGCCTCGCCGCCCTCCGAGGCGCGCAGCGCCGGGAGGAGCCCCACGAGGACGCCGACGAGCGTGGCCACGACGGCCGCGAACAGCAGCGCCACACCGTCCACCGCGACCTGATCCAGCAGGGGTACGCGGATTCCGGCGGTGGCCGAGACCAGGCGGGTCGCGCCCCACGCGAGCGCCGCGCCGACGACGGACCCGGCGAGCCCGATGAGGGTCGACTCGACGACGAGCTGGCGCATGATCCGGCGCCGCGGCGCGCCCATGGCCTTCCGGATGGCGATCTCCCGCATGCGACCGGGCATCCGCGCGAGCAGCATGTTGGAGACGTTCACGCACACGATCATGAGCACCGTCACGGCCGCCGCCGCGAGCAGCAGAAGGCCACTGCGAACCGGCGCGGAGATCTTCGCGTGCAGCGGCGTCACGTCGGCCGCGAGCCCCCAGCGGTCGGGCTGCTCCGCCTGCAGCGCCGAGACGATCGCGTCGAGGTCGGACTGGGCCGCGTCGGCGGTCGCTCCGTCCCGGAGTCTGCCGACCATGTGGACCGTGTTCCCCCATGCGTCGGTGCGGTCCGAGATCTCCCAGAGCGTGAGAAAGTCGACCGACTGACCGGGTGTGAAAACCGACGCGAAATCGAACGTCGACGGCAGGACGCCGATGACCTGAGCGGGGCCACCGTTGAGCGTCACCGTCGACCCGACGACGGCGGGGTCGCCGCCGAAGCGCTGGCGCCAGAAGGCGTGCGAGAGAACCATCGCCGCGGGACCGTCGAAGGTGGACTCCTCCTCGTTGAAACTGCGACCGTGCGCGAGGCGCACCTCGAGGACGTCGAAGAAGTCGGGAGCCACACCGAACCCGTTCAGCTTCTCGACGCGGCCGTCCGCATCGAGGGTGTAGGACTGCTGGGCGGAGAAGGCGTTGATCGCCGTGATGCCGTCGAGCGTCCGGCTGCGCTCCCGGAAGTCCATCAGGTTGCTGGTGCGGGAGGTCACCCCCGAGAGGCTGCCCTCGTCGTCCGTCACGTTCGCGATCCAGACGAGCTCGTGCGGGTCGCCGAACGGCAACGGGGCGATGAGCAGCGGACGGAGGACCGAGAACACGGCGGTCGTCGCGCCCACCCCGAGACCGATCACGAGGGCGGTGAGCAGTGCGAATCCGGGGGAGCGGCGGAGCGAACGCACGCTCCAGCGGACGTCCTGGCGTAGCGCGGCGGATCGGGACATGGGGGTCGAGGTCGAGGGACGGAGGAGCGAGGCCCGGGCCGAGGACCACGCCGAAGAGCACGCCAGGGAGATCGCTTCCCGCGTGTACCACGCCCGAGCGGCGGCGGGGCCGGACTCGGCGGCGCGCCAATGAAACTCCTCGAGGAGGTCGCCGAGGATGGCCGGGAGCGCCGCGTCGTGCCGATACGCGTACCGGACCAGGCGCTCGGCCAGGCGCGGCGGCGTCGTCATGCGTCGAGCCCCTCCTCGAGCGCCGGGCCGAGGACCGGATCGAGCCCGCGCATGAATCGCTGCAGGACGTCGCGGGTGCGCTCGACGGCCTCGAGCCCTTCCGCGGTGACCAGCAGGCGGCGCATGGGGTGCCCGCCCCGGTCCGGCGTCTCGGACGGCTCCAGCTCCCACTCCAGGAGTCCCTTCTCGCACAACCGGTCGATGGTGCGATAGAGCGCGCCGCGCGTGACCCGCCGGTCGGCGTTGGCCTCGAGATCGTCGCGTACCCGGTTCGCGTACGGGGCCGCCCGCTGTCTCAGGATCGACAGCAGCACGAGAAGTTCGAACTCACCCAGGCGCCCCACCCCTCTACCTCGCGTCGGAGTCTACATTGTATTCCACGAACTTGCGGAGAATACGTTGTATGCTTCGACACGGCCAGTCGTCGAAGGGTTGGGACGGGGGAGGGTCAGCGAGAGTCGCGCCCGAGCTGGACCAGGGCCTGCCCCAGCTTCTCGGTGCGCAGCTGCCCGCAGGCCGCCGCGATGTCGCGGCCGCGGGGCTCCCGCACGAACACGTCGACCCCACGCTCCTCGAGGCCGCGGGCGAAGTCCCGGATCCGGCCCATGGGGCTCGCGACCCAGGCGCGGTCGGGGATCGGGTTGAACGGGATCAGGTTCACGAAGGCGTGGAGCTCGTGCGCCATTTCGGCGAGCGCAGGCACGAGCGAGAGGTCGTCGTTCACCCCGTCGATCATGGTGTACTCGAAGGTGATCCGGCGTCCCCCCGCGGCGTCGAACTTCCGAAGCGCCTCCATGAGCACCGGGATCGGCCACCGCTTCTCCAGCGGGATGAGCTCGCGGCGGAGCGACTCCTCCGGCGAGTGCAGCGAGAGCGCGAGGCCGAACTGCTCGGGGCGCTCCGCGAGCTGCTCGATTCCGGGCACGACGCCGACGGTGGACACCGTGATCCTGCGCGCGCCGAAGCCGTAGCCGCGGTTCAGGAGCGTGAGCGAGGCGAACACCGCGTCGCGGTTGGCCAGGGGTTCGCCCATTCCCATGTACACGACGTTGGTCACGGGTCCGTAGCCGTTCGCCTCGGCCCAGCGACGCGCCCCCCGGAACTGCGACACGATCTCGCCAGCGGTGAGGTGGCGGCGGAAGCCGCCCCACCCGGTGGCGCAGAAGGTGCACGCCATCGCGCAGCCGGCCTGCGACGAGATGCAGAGCGTGAGGCGATCGCCCGCCGGAATCAGGACCGACTCGACGAGCTCGCCGTCGTGCAGCCGCCAGAGGTGCTTGGCCGTCGCGTCCTCGGACACCGAGACGGTGGCCGGCTCGGGCTCGTACAGGTCGAACGCGCCCCCAAGCGCCTCCCGCTCTTCGACGGGGAGGTCGGTCATCGCCTCGAACGACGTCGCGTCGCCCTCGAAGATCCAGCGCGCGACCTGTCGTACCCGGAAGTCCTTCACGCCGCGCTCGGCGAAGTGCCGCGCGAGGGTGGCGTGCAGGGTGTCGGGCTCCAGGTCGAGCAGGTTGATGCGGGCGTCGGGCACGATCTGAACGGGGGATTCCGGAGGGCGGCCGAAGGGCCGGAATTCGCTTGAGGGCAGGTGCTTGCGCCTGTAACTTAGCGGGAAATCCACGCACTCCGGAGTCGCCCCTCTGTTCACGTCACACCATCGTCGGTGACCGGTACCGCACGCGCCGCGCTCACCGCATGGGCCCGCGCCTGGGGACCCGCCACGCTCTGGCTGGCGGTCCTTTTTGTTTTGAGCCATCAGCGCGGCGACGGGATTCCCTCGTGGTGGAGCGTGCCGGACGTCGTCTCTCACACGGTTCTGTACACCGTGCTCGGCGCGCTCATGGTGCTGGGACGTCACCTGGATGGTGGGCGCCCGCCGTGGATCGTCCTCGCCGGCACGGGTCTCCTGCTCGCGGTGCTCGACGAGTGGCACCAGAGCTGGGTCCCGGGACGGACGGCCGCGGGGGGCGACGTGGCGGCCGACGCACTCGGCCTGCTCATCGGCGGCGTGGCCGCCGGACTCGCACTCGGGTCCATCCCGCCGGACGCTTCGCGGTCCCGGCGTGATCGCCCGACCTGACCACCCCACGCAACGCCCCGACACACGTGACGGACACGACCCCATGATCGACCCAGGCTCTTCCACTTCGCAGCGCACATCGGTGGTCGGCACGCTCCGCGCCGGGGACGAGGGCGCACGGGTCCGACTCACCGGCTGGGTGCACCGCCGCCGGAACCTCGGCGGGCTGCTGTTCGTCGACCTTCGCGACCGCTCGGGGCTCGCCCAGGTGTCCTTCGGACCGGACTGGACGCCGGCCGAGCAGATGGAGCTGGCGGAGTCGCTGGGGGCCGAGGACGTCATCGCGATCGAGGGCGAGGTCGTAAAGCGGCCGGATCCCAATCCCGAGCTCGCGACCGGCGAGATCGAGGTCCGGGCCGTCGCGCTCGAGAGGCTCTCGAAGGCCCGTACGCCCGAGATTCCCGTGTATCGAGGCCCCGAAGACGAGCTTCCGTCCGAGGAACTCCGGCTCAAGCATCGGGCCCTCGACCTCCGTCGCCCCGAACTCCAGGCGAACCTCGAACTGCGCCACCGGCTGGTGCTGGCCACCCGCAACTTCCTTTCCGGCAAGGGCTTCCTCGAGATCGAGACCCCGATCCTGACCAAGCCCACGCCCGAGGGCGCGCGCGACTATGTCGTGCCCTCGCGCGTGCATCCCGGCGAGTTCTACGCGCTCCCGCAGAGCCCGCAGATCTACAAGCAGCTCCTGATGGTGTCCGGCTTCGACCGGTACTTCCAGATCGCCCGCTGCTTCCGCGACGAGGACCTCCGTGCGGACCGCCAGCCGGAGTTCACCCAGATCGACATCGAGGCGTCGTTCATCTCGGTGGAGGACGTCCGGGGGTGGATGAACGGGCTGATGAACGCGCTCACGACGGAGGCGGGATTCCCCGACGCCGCGCCCATGCCCGCGATGACGTGGGACGAGGCGATGGACCGGTTCGGTTCGGACCGCCCCGACCTCCGCTGGTCCCTCGAGATCTCGGACTGGACGGAGGGGCTCGGGGGCCTCGACTTCGGGATCCTGCAGTCCGCGGTCGCCTCGGGCGGTCGGATCCGGGGGCTGCACCTCGTGGCGGGCGCCACGCTGAGTCGCAAGCAGATCGAGGCGATCGAGGAGGCGGCGAAGGCCGCCGGCGCGCCAGGGCTGCTCTGGGCGAAGTGCACCGAGGAGGGCGGCTCCGGGCCGCTCGCGCGGTTCATGGAGCCCGAGGACTTCGCACGCATCGGGCTCGCCGCGGGCGACCTCGCCCTGGTGGCCGCCGGGGACGACCGCGTCACCGGCCCGGCGCTCGACGCCGCCCGGACGGCGGCGATCCGTGCGCTCGATCTGCCGATGGAGCGGGAGCATGCGTGGCTCTGGGTCAGCGACTTCCCGGTCTTCGATGAGGAAGACGGAGCCCTCCACGCGAATCACCACCCCTTCGTGCTGCCCCACGCGGGTGCGCTCGACGGGCTCGAGGACGATCCGCTGAGCGCCCGCGGCCATGCCTGCGACCTGGTCTACAACGGGTCGGAGTTCGGTTCCGGCAGCCTGCGGATCCACGACCCGGAACTTCAGCGAAGGGTGTTCCGGATCCTCGGTCTGGACGACAAGCAGATCGAGCGGAAGTTCGGCTTCCTGCTCCATGCGCTCGGATCCGGCGCTCCCCCGCACGGTGGCATTGCGCTGGGGGTCGACCGCATCGTGCAGCGGTTCGCCGGTGTACCCAGCCTGAGGGACGTCATGGCCTTTCCCAAGACGACCGCGGCGCGCGCGCTCATGGAGGGCGCGCCCACGCGAATCGACGACCGCGATCTGGAGGCCCTTCAGCTGGCCACGCGGGCGCCGACCGCGAGCGGCTGACCGACCCCACCCGACCCCGAGACCTGCCGCGCCCATGCCGAATGCGGACACCACGATGGCAGACACCACGATGATTGATCACGCCCTCGACGCCGAGGGTGTAGACCCGCTCCTGCTGGCGGGGATCAACGACCGAAACCTCCAGGAGGTGCACCAGCTCTTCGGCGTGCGCGTCGTGATGCGGTCGGATCGCGTGCAGCTGTCAGGGTCCGTGGACGCGGTGGAGCGCGCCACTCCGGTCGTTCAGCACCTGATCGACCTGGCGCGCATGCGTGCGCCCTTCGACGTCCACGACATCTCGCGGTTCGCGGAGTCGTTCGACACGCACGGTCACGGCGGTACGATGCCGGACGACGAGGACATCCGGATCGCGCTGCCGGGGTCGAAGAAGGTGATCACGCCCAAGTCGGAGGGACAGCGCGCCTACATGCAGGCGATTCGCGATCACGACGTCGTGATCGGAATCGGGCCGGCCGGAACGGGGAAGACGTACCTGGCGGTCGCGGCGGCCGTCGACGCGCTCTACAAGAAGCGGGTGAAGCGGATCATCCTCGCGCGGCCGGCGGTCGAGGCGGGAGAGAACCTCGGATTCCTGCCGGGCGACCTCCAGGAGAAGGTCGATCCGTACCTCCGCCCGCTCTACGACTCGCTCGAGGACATGATGCCGCTCGAGCGGATGCGGAGGGCCCTCGAGGACCGGACGATCGAGATCGCTCCGCTCGCCTACATGCGGGGCCGGACGCTCTCCGACGCCTTCGTGATCCTGGACGAGGCGCAGAACGCGACGACGGCGCAGATGAAGATGTTCCTCACGCGACTCGGCCTGAATTCGCGCGTGGTGATCACCGGTGACAAGACGCAGATCGACCTGCCGAGGGTGAGTGATTCGGGGCTCATCGAGATCGAGCACGTCCTCGCCGACGTGGACGGCATCGCGATCGTGTATCTCGATGCCATGGACGTGATCCGGCACCGCCTGGTGAAGGACATCATCCGCGCGTACGCCGACGCCGAGGACGAGGCGTCGTGAGCCGCACCCTGCGCACCGCCCGAGCGTCGAGAGGCGTCCTCTCGACTCCGCCGGAGCGCCTCTGGCCGGACGGGCTGATCCACCACGGGGCCCGTGCGGCCCTCCTTCTGGGGCTGGCCGTGCTCTTCACGGCCCTCTTCCAACCGGATCCGTCCGCGCGTGTCGGCGTCACGGCGTTCGACCAGGTCGCCACGGAGGACGTGATCGCGGACATCGAGTTCAACGTGCCGCTGACGGTCGAGGAGCTCTCCGAGGCACGGGCGGAGGCCCGCGGATCGGTGCCCCCGACGTTCGACTTCCGACCGCAGGCGGGTGACTCGATGGCCGCCCGGATCTCGCGTCTGATGGACGACGTGCAGGCGGCCGCACTCACCGACACACCGGTCGAGTCCGTGCGCGAGGTGCTCGCGGACGTGTCCATCGAGCTCAACGACGATCGGATCGGGCAGCTCACCGACCCGGCGACGTTCGAGCTGGTGCGGGAGACGGCCGAAACGGCCGCGGTCCGGATCCTGCCCGACGGGGTGGCGGACCCGAGCGAGCTGTCCGAGGCGACGACGCCCACGGTGACGGTTCTCTCGCCGGGCGCGGGGGCGGGGCGATCCGTCGACGTGGACGAGATCCTCTCGACCGGCCAGTTCATCGAGCGCGCCATCGGGCTCCTGCCGGCGGAGGCCGGACCCGACATCCAGCAGATCCTGCGCCTGATCCTGGTCCAGAATCAGGAGGTGAGCTACCGGCTGAATCTCCAGGTGACCGAGCAGGACCGGCAGAGCGTCGCCCGCGCGGTCCCGACCACCAAGCAGACGATCGTGGTGGGCGAGGCGATCGTGAACGCGAACGAACGGATCACGCCGGCGGTCCGGGAGCGACTGGACGCGTACGAGACGGCGCTTCGCGAGACCGGACGAGACGAAGGGCAGCTGGGCTCCCGGCTCCTTCCGCTGGTCGGGCAGACGATCCTGAACCTGCTGCTGCTCGGCACCTTCGGGCTTCTCGTCTTCTTCTTCCGGACGCCGATCTACACGCGATTCCGCTGGGTCCTCCTGATGGCTGCCCTGATCGGGGTGTACGCCGGTGGTGCCTACATCGTGGTCCGCAGCGAATGGCCGCTCGAAGCCCTTCCCGTCGCCTTCGTGGCGCTCGCGGTCGCGGTTCTCTGGGACGGCCGCATGGCGCTGGTCCTCGCCCTCTCGCTGGCAGCCCTCACCGCCGTCCAGCCCGGGATGATCGGCGCCGCTGCACTCGTGCCCACGGCCATCGGTGGTTCGACCGCGGCCCTCTCCGTGCGTGCCGTCCGGCGGAGGTCGCAGGCGTGGATCTTCATCGCGCTCATCGCGGCGGCGTACTCCGCGTCGCTGCTCGGACTCGGCCTCGTGAGCGGGTTCGGCGGGTCGGATCGGGTGCTGGCGCAGTTCATCGCCATCGGAGCGAACACGATCCTGGCGACGCTGCTCGCCATGGGGTTCCTTCCGGTGTTCGAGCTGTTCACCGGGATCACCACCGACCAGACGCTGCTGGAGTGGGCGGATCCGAACCGTCCGCTGCTCAAGCGCCTCTCGATGGAGGCACCGGGGACGTACGCCCACACGATCAACGTGGCCAACCTCGGCGAGGCCGGGGCGACGGCCATCGGCGCGAACGGGCTGCTGTGCCGTGTCGGACTCTACTACCACGACGTCGGCAAGATGCTCAAGCCGCACTACTTCGTGGAGAACCAGCCCGACGGGCGGAATCCGCACGACAAGCTCCGGCCCGACACGTCGGCCGCGATCGTGAAGGAGCACGTCACCGAGGGCCTGCGGCTGGTGAAGGAGGCCAAGGTTCCGGACGCCGTGGCCGCGTTCGTGGGTGAGCATCACGGCACGCAGAGGATCGGGTTCTTCTGGGAGGCGGCCGTGAAGGAGTTCGGCGAGGAAAACCTCGACATCGCGGACTTCACCTATCCGGGCCCGAAGCCGCAGTCGAAGGAGACCGCCATCGCGATGCTGGCCGACTCCGTCGAGTCGGCGACCAGGGCGCTCAAGAACCCGACCGCCGAGCGGATCCGGGATCTCATCGACTCGGTCGTGAACGCGAAGATCTCGGCCGGCCAGCTCGACGAGGCGCCGGTGACACTCGCCGAACTCACCACCATCAAGGCGCAGTTCTCCAAGGTGCTCGGCGGCGTGTACCACCACCGCATCGACTACCCGGAGACCCGTCACCTGACCCAGGCGAAGCCCGATCCGGAGGACGCGGGCGGGCTTCCCGACTCGGGGGATGGGGGCGAGCCCGCCGTCGACACCACCGAAGAGTCGGAGGAGGCCGACGCCGCGGATGTGCCGATGCGGAGAGGCGGACGGTCCCGACAGCCGGCCGACGAGCGTCAGCTCTCGCTGGGCGAGGAGACGGGGGACGACGCGTGATCGACGTCCAGGTCGAGGTCGCCGAGCCCGCCGCCGGAGGCGCCGCCGGGGCCGGCCCCACCCCCGATGACGCCCGGACGTGGGTCGCCGCGGCCCGCGCGGCCGTCGAGGCGACGCTCGCGGATCGGGACGTGGAGGTGGCCGAGATCTCGCTCGCGCTCCTCGACGACGCGGCCATCCGGGCACTCAACCTCGAACACCTCGGCCACGACCGTGCCACCGACGTGATCTCCTTTGCGCTGTACGGCGAGGACGAGCCGGTGCTCGGCGATGTCTACGTCGGATGGGAACAGGCCGTGCGGCAGGCGGCGGAGGTGGGCGTCCCCCTGCTCGAGGAGCTCACGCGGCTCGCCGTGCACGGTACGCTCCATGTGCTCGGCTGGGACCACCCGGACCCGGCCGCGGCGCGGTCGGACTCCGAGATGTACCGTCTGCAGGAGGCGATCGTGGCCGCCGTGGTCACGCCCTCGGGAGACCCCGTGTGAGCGAGGAGAAGGACACGACCCAGCGGCGGCTGGACGAACTGCTGGAGTCGGGACGGGTCGACGAGCTGGCCGAGGTCGTACAGGATCTGGACCTGCACGCCTCCGACGTCGCCGACCTCATCGAGGACCTCGACGACGCCGACCAGGTCGCCTTCGTCCGGGCCCTCCCGCTCGAGGTCGCGTCCGAAGCCATCACCGAGATGGCCGAGAGCGAGGAGGCGGGGGACCTGCTGGCCGCCCTCGATCCGGAGCGGGGCGCCGCCCTGATCCACGAGCTCGCCGACGACGACGCGGCGGACCTGATCCAGGAGCTCGAGCCGGAGGAGGCCGCGCGGATCCTGGCGGCGCTGCCTCAGGACGAGGCCGTCGACATCCGCGGCCTCCTCATGTACGACGAGGAGACGGCCGGCGGTCTGATGACCACCGAGCTCCTCGCCATCCAGGGCGACCTGACCGCGGAGCAGGCGATCGACGCGATCCGGGTCCAGGGGAGGGAGGTCGAGGACTTCTACTCGGTGTTCGTGGTCGACGAGTCCAACCGCCTTCTGGGCGCGGTGCCTCTCGACGACCTCATCATCGCCGACACCGAGGCGAGGGTGGCCGATCTAGCCCTGGACGTGCCCGCCACCGTCCGCCCCGACGTCGACCAGGAGGAGGTGGGGAAGATGCTCTCCCGCTACAACCTCGTGTCGATCCCGGTGGTGGACGAGTTCGGCGTGCTCCTAGGCCGAATCACCTTCGACGACGTGATCGACGTCATCGAGCTGGAGCAGACCGAGGACATCCTGCGCCTCGCGGGCGTGTCGGAGGGCGAGGAGATCCGCGCCGAGTGGCAGGACGCCGTCCGCAGCCGGCTTCCGTGGCTCGCCCTGAACCTCCTCACGATCGCGGTCGCTTCGTCGGTCGCGCTGCTCTTCGAGGCCACGATCGAGGCGTTCGTCTGGCTCGCGGCCCTGATGCCGATCGTCGCGGGCATGGGGGGCAACTCGGGCACGCAGGCGCTCGCCGTCACCGTTCGCCGGATCGCCATCGCGTCGTCCGAGCTCGAGCGGCGTTCCGACGCCGTACGGAAGGAACTCGTGATCGGGCTCGTGAACGGCATCGCGCTCGGCGCCATGGCGGCGCTGGCGGTTCTGGCCATCGCCGCGGTGCGCCCGGACGTACCCCAGATGCTGTCCGTCGTCGTCCTGCTCGCACTCTGGGGCAACATCGTCGTAGCCGGCACGCTGGGCGCCTTCGTGCCCACGCTGCTCGATCGGATGGGGATCGACCCCGCGATCGCGTCGTCGGTGTTCCTCACCACGTTCACCGACCTGGTCGGGTTCGCGCTGCTGCTCGGGCTCGCGACCGCGCTCCTCCTCTAGCGGTGAAGCGCGCGCTGCGGTTCTGGCGGGTCCTGGTGGTCCTCACCCCGTTCGTGATCTCCTTCCTGCGCGACCGACGGCGGTTCATCCTCCTCGGCGCGCGGGTGCGTCGGTCGGCGGAGCATCACCAGCGGCGTGCCGACCGACTCGCCGCGGCGCTGGCCCGTCTGGGGCCGACCTTCATCAAGCTCGCCCAGCTCCTCTCGGCCCGCGCGGACATCTTTCCGGAGCCGTACCTGTCCGCGATCGGGACGCTGCAGGACCAGGTCCCACCGGCGGATACCGACCGTGTGATGGCGACGGTCGCCGCCGAACTCGGGCGACCGGTGGACGAGGTCTTCGAGGAGTTCGATCGCGATCCCGTCGCCGCCGCCTCACTCGGGCAGGTCCACCGCGCGACCTGGCGGGAGCGCGAGGTGGTGGTGAAGGTGCTGCGCCCCGGCGTCGAGGAGATCGTCGCGCTCGATCTCGATATCTCGTTCCGTATCCTGTTCTGGCTGAACATCCTCTTCCCGAACCATCACGTGCGGGCGCTGACCGGCGTGGTGCGGGAGTTCAGCGCGAAGGTCCGCGAGGAGATGGACTTCCGGATGGAGGCGGAGAACATGGACCGCGTCCGCCGGACCTTCGCGGGCGATCGGATGGTGCGGGTCCCCGGCGTCTACAACGATCTCACGCGACGGCGCGTGCTCGTGATGGAGTACTGCCGCGGCACCAAGATCGACAGCCTCCAGGAGCACTTCGCCAGCGGCCGGCTCTCCTTCGACCGCATCATGGAGTCGCTCACGTCGCTCTACCTGCGGATGATGATGGTGGACGGCTTCCTCCACGCCGATCCGCATCCGGGCAACATCCTGGTCCAGGACGACGGCCAGCTCGTGCTGCTGGACTGGGGGATGGTGGTCGAGGTCCCACGTTACACGCGCGAGACGGTGCTGAGCGTCGCTCTCGCCGTCGGGCGCGAGGACCTGGACGGGATCATCAACGGGATGTACCGGCTCGGGATGATCTCGCCCGAGGTGTCGCGTGGCGAGATCCGCGAGGCGGCGCTGGAGATCCTGAAGATCATCGAGCGCGCGCAGACGACGAGTGCCGAGCGGGTGCAGGAACTCGTCCAGCAGATCTTCGACACCTTCTACACCTGGCCGCTCATCCTCCCGCAGGAGCTGGTCTACTTCTTCCGCGCTGCGGCCCTGCTGGAGGGCATCGGATTCCGGTACGACGAGCGCTTCAACGGGCTCCACTTCATCCGCACCGTGATTCGCCGGCATCGTGGCGAGCTCCTGAAGACGACGGGTCAGGAAGCCACGCAGATCGCGAAGAACGTCTTCGAGGAGGCGTCGACGACGCTTCGCTCGGTGCGAGACCTCGTGGGCCGCGCGGAGCGCGAAGAGCTGCGGGTGCGGGTGCACCCCGCCGACGCCCGCGGGCAGGAGCGGTTCGTGGCGCTTCAGGCGCGCCGGGTGCTGCTCTCGATCTTCGCGACGGCGCTCGCGCTCATTACCTCGATCCTGTTCATCAGCATCCGCAGCTGGTGGATGCTCGGGATCGGGATGGGGTTCAGCCTGCTCATGTTCGTCTTCGTGCTCTTCATCCCGACGCACCTGCTCGAGAACCCGCTTCGCCACGCGCGGGGTGTGCGGTCGGGCGAATGGCGCCAGGGATCGTGACGCTCGCGACGGGCCTGTTCGCCGCCGGCGTACTCGGGCACGCCTTTCTCGCCCTCCGGTGGTTCGGCGACCCCTACGCCGCGGTGGCGCGCGACACCATGGGGGCGCTCGCCCACCCGAGTCTCGCGATGCTCCGAATCGCCGCGGGATACGGGCTCTACGGGAGCGTCCTCTTCGCGGCCGGATGGTTTGCCCGGCTCCCGTGGCTCTGGTGGATCTACGGGGGATTCGGACTGGCCGGAGCGGCGTTCATGGCGGTGCTGGCCCTCGCCGTTCAGCACCCGCACATCCGTGCGCGCCTCCAGGATCGTCCGGGGTGGGAGGAGGCGCGCAGCCGCGTTCTGACGGCCGACGACATCCGGTCGATTCCGAAGCTCCGGGATCGGGCGGAGAACCGCCGTGGCCACGCGCCCTTCGCCGCCGCGCTGCTCGGCGTCTGGATCTGGGCCTGGTGGCCGGTCCTGCCCTGGCTCGGCGGCTGAAGGGAGACGCCCACCGCGAAGCGGACACCTGGCCCGGTTCCGAGGACTGCGCCGGAACCGGCCCCCGTGGCGGCCTCCGTGGCGCCGCTAGTCGCGGCCCTCGGTGCGCCCGTCGTCCGGGGCGGCGGCGGGATCGAGCCCTCCGGCCGTGTCCGCGGGCTGTGCGTCCGCGCCGCGCGCACGCACGACGCAGTCGAGCGAGTCGGCCCGTGGCCACACGAACACGGCCGTGTCTCCGCGGCTCCGGAAGGACTTCCCGAACAGCCCCGCGTATCGTGTTCCGGACGCCGTCGGTGTGCGGAGGAAGACCTCGGACTGGTCGCCCCGGTCGACCTTGGCGGCCGGCGGGTCCGTGGCGTAGAACGTCGTGACGAACTCGTTCGCGGGGTTTCCGTCGCAGGCCCAGAACACCGGTCCACCGGTCTGCTCCGCGATGCCCCACTGCGCCTCGAGCCGGGCGATGCGCTCCACGTAGGCCGACTCGGTGCACCGACGAATGGCCACGTCGGCCGTCACGTTGGCGTATGCCGCCTCTCCGGGAGCCTTCCAGCAATCGTCGCGGCCGGCGACCCAGCCGCGCTGGTAGGCCCGCATCTCGTCCACCCAGGTCGACGGCATCGCCGTCCCGCGCGCGCGATCGAGCGCGTCCACCCAGACGTCCGCGAGCCGCGCATCGAGGGCGGAGAGCGCGGAGTCCGCGCAGATGCGAAGCTCGACCTCGCCGAGCCCCGGCGCGTCGCAGTCGAAGGAGGGCTCGGGCACGTAGGCCGCCGAACCGGCGTCGGCCGCGCCGGCGCCGCCATCCGCCCGGGGCTCGGGCGCGTCGGTGCACGCCGCAGCGATCATCAGGAGCGCGGCCGGGCCGGCCGCGCGGATCCCGGCCGCGAGGGTTGCAGGGGGCCCCGCCGTCACGCCTTCGCGTCGGTTCCTCGGTGCCATTCGTACACGGGTTGGTGATGACGGGGCGGTCGACTCCGCTCCCTCATCAATGCTACAACCGCCGCGAAGGCCAGGGCCACGAGAAATACACCCGGCCCGTCCGGCAGCACGGCGACCGCGGTTCGCGGGGGCGATCCGCGAACCCGGATCAGCGCACGTAGATCAGCGCACGCGCAGCCGCAGCGGCCGGATCTCCGACGGCTCGAGCTGGAAGGGGACGGCCCGGGTCGGGTCCCGGACCGGCGTCACGGCCAACGGGACCCCGGTGGGCACGCTGCAGAAGGTGGCGACCCCGTCCCGGGGCAGCGTCTCGCGTTCGATGTCGCCCTCGAGCGTCCAGAGGCGGACGATCCGGTCCGATGCGGGCGCACCGGTCCCATCGTACGTGTGGACCCGCACCACGCCGAGGGACGGATCCACGCGCATCCCCCTGCAGAGATGCTCGACGGCCCAGGCGACGTCGGGTCCGGGCAGGGTCACACTCGCTTCTTCGCCGTCCTCGAGCGTGACGTACACGCCCCGCGGGGGCAGCGCGAGCGAGTCGAGGCGCGGCGACCACCACGTCACGAGGTAGGGACCGGGCGCCACGCCTCGGAAGGCGAATCGCCCCTCGGCATCCACGCGGGTCGCGAGTGGGCTGCCGGAGAGCCGTACCACGGCCTGCTCGAGCCCCACGTCGATGCCGGTCGGGAGGAGGCGACCGACCAGGTCCCCGCCCATGGAGCGACGCATCGCGCTGGACCCCGATGCGCTGCTCGCCGCACCGTACGGCGTCGAGGCGGAGGCGTCCACGACGTACCCACCTACCTCTCGCAGCGACGCCGGCACGATCCGACCGTCGGAACGGGTCAGGTTGGGCAGGCGCATGACCCACTGCCGCATGATCCAGAGTCCCCCGGCCAGCTGTTCGAATCGGGCGTACCCGCCGGCGAGCTCGGCGATCTCACGGTCTTCCAGCCCGACGTACCCGTACTCCATGTCGCGCAGGGCACCGGTCCGGCGGTCCACCCACAGCACGCCGCGCACCTCGACCATCCCGTCCCCAGCGAGCTCGGCGTAGGCGCCCCCCGACTCGTCCGGGCGCTGTCCGAGCCGATCGGGCGTTGGCTCGAACCCGAGCCCCACGATCTCCTCGACGTCCCCGTCGACGACACGGAAGCAGTGACTGCGGAGGAAGCGGTCCGAGACGAGCACCTCGGGGTCCGGCGCGTACCACGACATCGTGCTCGGGTCGGACGGCTCCAGGTAGCCCTGATCCTGCAGCCGGTCGAGCGGCATCGCCGCGAATGCGCCGTTCGCGACCGTCCGCTGCACGCCCTCCTCGAGCACGTGCACGCGTTCGAGGTCCATGTCACGCACGAACTGATGCATCTCGAACTGGTAGGCGTCGAGTTCCTGTGCGAGCCGCGTCACGTCGAGGGCATCCACCACGAGGTCCCACAGTCGCTGGGTCTCGGGTCCGACCCCGGGTCCGTCGGCGCACGCGGGCCGCGCCGTCGCCACCACCCCCTCCAGCTGCACCGGCCGAGTGGCGAGGGGGATGTCGAGCCGGTCCGTCTCGAACACGTCGATCGGTCCGATCGTGCGCGTCGTGTACCCGAGCCGCCGGACCCGCACGGAGTAGGTGCCCGCCACGGCCGGCTCGAGCACGTAGCGTCCGTCCCCACCGGTGAGCGTGGCCACGACCTGAGCGGAGTCCGCATCGAGCAGTTCGACGAGGGCTGCGGACACCGGTGCGCCCGTGCTGCCCTCCGTCACCGTGCCCGTGAGCACCTGAGCGTCGAGCCCGGTCGCGGGAATCGCGACCAGGAGTGTGAAGAGCAGCCCGGCTCCCGTTTCGCCCATCGTGTACCCCCACAGTCGTACGAACATCTTCGTACCCATAGATCTCCGACTACGGGGGACCGTGCAAGTGGTGCGCGGGAGGTGCGCGAACGGCATCGACACGTCTGCGACACCTCACTAGCCTTGTGGAGTCGCCCGGCCGAGCCCGGACGCCGACCTGCGCGCCCCGTTCCGCCGGTCCACGCCCCCCACATGCCGATTCGATGATCCGTCGACTCACGACCGCCGCGCTGCTGCTCACCGTCGCTCCGGCCGCGGGCGCAGCCCAGACGGCCGACCTCGTCCTGACGAACGGGCTGGTTCGCACCGCGAACGCCGCGCAGCCCCGTGCCGAGGCGCTCGCCGTAACGAACGGCCGGATTTCCTTCGTCGGAAGCGCCCTCGAGGCGAGCCGGCTCGTCGGGAGCGCCACGACCGTCGTGGACCTCGAAGGGGCCGTGGTGATCCCGGGGCTGATCGACAGCCACGGGCACATCGGCGACCTCGGCACCTTCCTGCGGAACGTCGACCTGTTCGGCACCTCGAGCGAGCAGGCGGTGGTGGATCGGATGCTCGAGCGCGCCGCCGAGGCGGTGGGCGACGGCTGGCTTCTGGGGCGCGGCTGGGACCAGAACGAGTGGGGCAATACGGCGTTCCCGACCAAGGCGTCGCTGAGCGCCGCCCTTCCGGACCGACCGGTGTCACTCGAGCGGGTGGACGGCCACGCCCTGTGGGTGAACCAGGCGGCCCTCGACGCCGCCGGGGTCGACCGGGACACGCCCGATCCGATGGGTGGTCGAATCGTCCGCGACGCGAACGGCGAGGCGACGGGCGTACTCATCGACAACGCGATGGAGTACGTGCTGGACGCCATCCCGCCCCTCACCGAGGCCGAGCTCCGGGAGGGCGTGCTGCTCGCCCAGCAGGAGCTGAACCGGCTCGGGCTCACCGCCGCGGTCGATGCCGGCGCCACGCAGGAGCAGATCGCGGTCATGGAGCAGATGGCACTCGATGGCGAGCTCACCTTCCGCAACTTCGTGATGGTGCTGGGCGCCGATCGTCCCTCGCTGGCGACCTGGCTCTCGCGCGGGCCCACGGGGTGGATCGACGAAGGTCGAAGCATGCGGGTGGACGCAATCAAGATCTCGGCGGACGGCGCGCTCGGATCACGGGGCGCGGCGCTGCTCGAGGACTACGCGGACGAGCCCGGCAACGCCGGCCTGCTCCTGCTTTCGCCCGACACCCTGCGGCGCATCGCGGACGCGGCGGCCGAGGCCGGCTTCCAGTTCAACGTCCACGCGATCGGCGACCGCGCGAACCGCATCGTGCTCGACGTGTTCGAGGAGACGCTCGCCCGGCACCAGCTCACCGACCACCGCTGGCGGGTCGAGCACGCGCAGGTCGTGGCGCGCCAGGACCTCCCGCGCTTCGCCGAGCTCGGCGTCATCCCGGCCATGCAGGCGATCCACCAGTCGTCCGACATGGCGTGGGTCCCGGATCGGATCGGCTACTCGCGCTCGCTCGGCGCCTACGCGTGGCGGTCCGTGCTGGACGACGGCGCGATCGTGCCGGGTGGTTCCGACTTTCCCGTCGAGTCCGCGGATCCGCGTCGTTCGCTGTACGCGGCGGTCACGCGTCAGAATGACGACGGATGGCCGGCCGGCGGGTGGTTTCCGGAGGAGCGGATGACCCGCGAGGAGTCCTTCCTCTCGATGACGCTCTGGGGGGCGTACGCCACCTTCGCCGAGGACGAGATCGGCTCCATCGAGGTCGGCAAGCTGGCCGACGTCGTGGTGGTCGGGGACGACTACCTGACGATGCCGGAGGACGAGATCCTCGACCTGCCGATTCTGATGACGCTGTTCGGCGGCGAGGTCGTGTACGCGTCGGACGAGTGGCGGTGACCGCCGACGTCGAGGCGCGGTATCTGCCCCTGCTCGAGCGGTTCCGGGCAGGGAAGCGGACCGGGCTGGCGCGGGCCATCACGGTCGTCGAGAACGAGCAGCGGGGCTTCGAGGCGTTTCTGCACGAGGTGCTCTCCGTCGGACCGAGGGCGGCCCGGGTGGGCGTCACCGGCCCACCGGGGGCGGGGAAGTCGTCGCTTCTCGCGATGCTCGCGGGCCACTATCGCGAGGCCGACGAGGACGTCGGCGTCGTGGCGGTCGACCCCACCTCTCCGTACTCCGGCGGGGCGCTGCTCGGCGACCGCATCCGCATGAATGACCTCGCCACCGACCCGGGCATCTTCATCCGGTCGATGGCCACGCGCGGCTCGCTCGGGGGGCTCGCCACGACGTCCAAGGAGGTGATCGACCTCATGGACGCGTTCGGGATCCCACGGATCCTTGTCGAGACGGTAGGCGTCGGGCAGACGGAGTTGGATGTGACGGGCGCGGCCGACACGGTCGTGGTCGTGCTCGTGCCCGAGTCGGGCGACGGCGTCCAGGCGATGAAGGCCGGTCTCATGGAGATCGCGGACATCTTCGTGGTCAACAAGTCGGATCGCCCGGGGGCCGATCGTCTGCTGAAGGAGCTGAACCAGGCCATCCATCTGCGCACGGGCCCGGGCGGCAGTTCGACGGCGGGCCCCGCGGCCGACGTGCCGGCCCACCACGGCGTGGATATGGCCGCCGCCATGAAGCGGCGGAACGAGGAGCGTGGCGAGGTGAAGAAGCCGCGCCGCTGGGAGGCGCCCGAAGGCTGGACGATCCCGGTGCTCAAGACGGTCGCGCAGACGGGAGAGGGCATCCCCGAGCTGGCCGACGCGATCGTGCGCCACCGCGCCCACCTGGTCGAGAGCGGCGAGCTCGCCGATCGGCGCCGCGCCCGCCTGGAGCGGCGGGTGCGAGACGTGGTTCAGCGGCGGCTGCGCAGAGGCGCCGAGCGGGCCGTTGCCGGCGAGGCGCTTGCGACGACGATGAAAGCGATCGTGGACGGGTCCGACACGCCGTACTCGGTGGCGGGGACGTTCATACGCGACATACTGGAACGGGAGACGAACGGATGAGGGTCGGGATCAGCATCGGGACGACGTGTGCGACGCTCCTTCTCGCGGTCGCGGCAGGGGTGACGGCGCCGACGCAGCTCGTGGCGCAGGATCCTCCGGGGGCCACGGGCGCCGACCCCGTGCAACTCGACACGATCGCCGTCGCGGTCGGCTCCAACCTCGAGCTGACGGGGCTTCCGCGCTCGGTCGAGGTCATCACCGCCAGCGAGCTCGCCGCGCTGCCGGTCACGACCGTCGAGGCGGCGCTCCGCTGGGCCGGGTCGGTGGACCTCCAGACCCGTTCTCCGGCCCAGTCCGATCTCTCGGTCCGTGGCGGGACGTTCGAGCAGGTGCTCGTCCTGGTGGACGGCATGCGGGTCAGCGACCCTCAGACCGGCCACTTCGACCTCGACCTCACCATCCCGATCGAACTCGTCGAGCGCATCGAGATCCTGCGGGGCGGCGCGTCCGCTGCCCACGGCGCCGACGCCTTCGGTGGCGTCGTCAACATCGTCACGAAGACGCCCGAGGCCACGCGGGGGCAGCTCCGCCTGGAGGGCGGCACCTTCTCGACCGTCGGCGGCGCGTTTTCCTTCGAGACCGTCACGGACGGCGGCGTCGGGCTCACGGCCGCGGTCGGCCGCGACGAGTCGGACGGCCACCGCGACGGGACCGACTACGACATCTGGCGCGTGCGTTCGCGCGTCACGGCACCCCTCGGCGGCGGGACGCTGACGGCCGACGGCGGGTGGGCCGCGCGCGACTTCGGCGCGCAGGGGTTCTATGCCTCGTTCGACTCGTTCGAGGAGACCCGAACGCTGCACGGCGTGGTCCGCTGGGACGCCGATATCGGCCCGCTGAGCGTCACCCCCCGCGTCTCCTACCGGAAGCACGACGACACCTTCATCCTCTTCCGCGACGACCCGCCGGCCTTCACCAACGTCCACGATTCTCGGCAGACGATCGGGGACGTGACCGCCCGCGTGGGGCTGGCCGACGGCGTCGGGTTCGCCTTCGGAGGCGAACTGGCGCGCGAGACCGTGGAGTCGAACAACCTCGGCGACCGCGAGGAGACGCGCTTCGGGATCTTCGGCGAGCTCGGGGTCGAGCGCGGCGTGTTCGATCTGGTGGCCGGCCTCCGGCTCGACGACCGCGACAACTTCGACTCCTTCGTTTCGCCGTCGGTCGCCCTCGCGCTCGATGCGGGAGCCCGGCTGCGGCTGCGCGGTGCGGCGTCCCGCGCCTTCCGGACCCCGACGTGGACCGACCGCTACTACTCGGACCCGGCCAACGTCGGGAATCCCGACCTCGAGGTGGAGACGGGGTGGACGTTCGAGGGGGGAGCGGACGTGGCGCTGGACGAGCTCGGGCCCGGCGCGACGGCCGCGGTGACCGTCTTCGAGCGGACCACCGAGAACCTCATCGACTTCGCGCGGCCCGCCGGCACGGGCGACGAGGAGCTGTGGGTCGCGCGCAACGTGGAGGAGGCCGACTTCACCGGCCTCGAGGTCGACCTCGCCGGGGTCCGCGCCGGGCCGCTGCAGCTCGGATTCTCGGGCGCATGGATCGACCTCGAGACGACCGAGGATGCCGCCTTCCAGTCGAAGTCGTCGCTGCGCCCCCTCACACGACGTGTCTCGCTCTCCGCCGACCTCCCCGTGGCGTCTCGATTCACCGTCGGCGCCCGGCTCCTGGACCGCGACCGGACGGGGCAGGAGAGCGCCACGACGCTCGACCTCCGCTTTCGCGCCGAGGTCGCCGGCTCGACCCTGTTCGTGGACGCACTGAACGTCGGGGACGGCGAATTCCTCGACATCTCGGGTATTCCCGAAGCGGGAGCCGCGGTACGGGTCGGTGTCCGCACCCGGTTGGGAGGTTGATCCCGCCGCGCGTGATCCGGCATCTTTCGGGAATCGGCGCCCGTCCCGCGATGCCGCGCCGTGACCGCACACATTCCGCGACGGAGTCGCGTTCGACATGTCGACGACCGAAGACGAAGTGACCCGCACCGCCGATCTGGCGGATGCCCTCGCCGAGCAGAAGGCTGAGGTCGAGCGCCTGACGGCGCAGCTCGCGGACTGGGAGGCGAAGTACGCCGCGACGCCGACGCGCGACGACCACTTCACGACGATCTCCGGTCGCGAGATCCGACCGCTGTACACGCCACTCGACCGCCCGCAGGAGGGCCACGCGGCATCCGAGGTCGGCATGCCGGGCGAGTACCCGTTCACGCGCGGACCGTACTCCACGATGTACCGGACGCGGCTCTGGACGATGCGGCAGTTCGCGGGCTTCGCCAGCGCGAAAGAGACGAACGAGCGTTACCACTACCTGCTCGATCACGGGCAGACCGGACTCAGCGTCGCCTTCGACTTCCCGACGCTGATGGGCTACGACTCCGACCATCCGCGCTCGCTTGGCGAGGTCGGCGTGTGCGGAGTGGCGATCAGCTCGCTTCAGGACATGGAGACGCTCTTCGACGGAATTCCGCTCGATCAGGTCTCGGTGTCGATGACCATCAACGGCCCCGCGATCATCCTGTTCTGCTTCTACGTGGCGGCTGCCGAGAAGCAGGGGATTTCGCCGGACAAGCTCCGCGGTACGGTCCAGAACGACATCCTGAAGGAGTACCAGGCGCAGCACGCGTGGGTCTTCCCGCCCGAGCCGGCGCTCCGCGCGATCGTCGACATGTTCGAGTGGTGCAGCGAGCACGCGCCCAGGTACAACCCGATCTCGATCTCGGGCTACCACATCCGCGAGGCGGGCGCGACCGCGGCGCAGGAGCTCGCGTTCACGCTCCGGAACGGCTTCGAGTACGTCGAGCGCGGCATCGCGCGCGGGCTCGACGTCGACGCCTTCGCCCCGCGGCTGTCCTTCTTCTTCGACATCCACAACGACTTCTTCGAGGAGATCGCCAAGCTCCGCGCGGCACGCCGCATCTGGGCGAAGCGCATGAAGGAGGTCTACGGCGCGAAGAACCCGGAGAGCTGGCGGCTGCGCACGCACTGCCAGACGGCGGGCGTGACGCTCACCGCGCAGCAGCCCGAGAACAACATCGTGCGCGTCGCCTACCAGGCGATGGCGGCGGCGCTCGGCGGCACCCAGTCGCTCCACACCAACTCGATGGACGAGACGCTCGCGCTTCCCACCGAGAAGTCGGTGCGCATCGCGCTCCGGACCCAGCAGATCCTGGCCTACGAGTCGGGCGTCCCGAACACGATCGACCCGCTCGCGGGATCCTACTTCGTCGAGTCCCTCACCGACCAGCTCGAGGCGGACGCCGAGGCGATCTTCGAGGAGATCGAGGCGCAGGGCGGGGTGGTGCCCGGCATCGAGGCCGGCTGGTTCCAGCAGCAGATCGCCAACTCGGCGATGGTGCAGCAGACCGAGCTCGAGAGCGCGCAGCGGATCGTCGTGGGTGTGAACGAGTTCACCGAGGGCAACGCGGACGTCGAGATCGACACGCTGCGGATCGGCCCCGAGGTGGAGGAGGCGCAGGTCGCGCGGATGGCGAAGATGCGACGCGAGCGCGACGACGCGGAGGTGGAGCGGACGCTCGCGGCGCTCCGCGAGGCGGCCGGGGACGGCTCCAACCTCGTGCCCAGGATCCTCGACTGCGCCCGCTGCTACTGCACGCTGTACGAGATTCGCGAGGCGATGGAGGACGTGTTCGGGTCGTACAAGGAGCCGGTGTTCTTCTGAGCGTACGCCCGTACGACGCCGTCCTCCTCGACGCGGGCAACACACTCGTCTTCGTCGACGGTGTGCGGGTCCACACGATCCTCGGCGAGTTCGGCGCCGACATCGAGCGCGCCGAATTCCAGGCGCTGGAGCGCGAGGCGCGGCTCGTGCTGTCCCGCAGGATGGGGGAGCAGGCGACGGGCGACGACGACCAGGTCTGGCGCGACTACTTCACCACGCTGATCGCGCAGAGCGGCGTCCCCAACGACCGGATCGGCGACGCGGGAGAGGCGATCCGGACCTCGCACGAGGCCCGGCACATGTGGACGTACGTGCGGCCCGGCACCCACGACGCCGTCGCCGCCGTGCGGAATCGCGGGTATCGGACCGCGGTCGTGTCGAACGCCGACGGCCGCGTCGAGGCGCTGCTCCGGGACCGCGGCCTCACAGACCACCTCGAGTTCGTCATCGATTCGGAGGTCGTGGGGTTCAAGAAGCCCGACCGCCGGATCTTCGAGCTGGCCGTCGAGCGCCTCGGATTGCCGGCCGCGCGTGTGCTGTACGTTGGCGACCTCTACGCCGTGGACGTGCTGGGCGCGCGCGAGGCCGGCCTGCATGCGCTGCTTCTCGACCCCTTCGACGCCTTCGGTCACCTCGACGACGTGCCGCGGATTCCACATGTGCTGGAGCTCCCGCACTGGCTGGCGCGTCTGGAGGCTTCGGGCGCGTCGGAATAACTTTCGGGGCTGATATCGACTCCCCCCGCAGGACTCCGCATGAACGACGAGCGCAAGATCCGCGTCCTCGTGGCCAAGCCCGGTCTGGACGGCCACGACCGCGGCGCCAAGGTGATCGCGAGCGCCTTCCGTGACGCCGGCTTCGAGGTGATCTACACGGGCCTTCACCAGACGCCCGAGATGGTCGTGAACGCCGCCGTGCAGGAGGACGTGGACGTGGTCGCGATGTCGATCCTGTCCGGGGCGCACATGACGCTGTTCCCGCGCGTTCGGGAGATGCTCGACGCCGAGGGTGCAGACCACATCCTCCTGACCGGGGGCGGCATCATTCCGGAGGACGACATGGCGGCGCTTCGCGAGAAGGGCGTCGGGCGTCTGTTCGGCCCCGGGAGCCCGACCACGGAGGCGATCGCCTACATCCGGGACTGGTTCGAGGAGCAGGGGGAGCGGGTTTGAGCCGCCTCCGCGAGCTCACCGACGAACTTCTCGAACTCCGGGCGCGGCTCTACGAAGGGGGCGGCGAGGCGCGCATCCAGCGTCAGCACGACCAGGGCAAGATGACCGCGCGGGAGCGCGTGGCGGCCCTGCTCGACGACGACGCACCGTTCGTCGAGGTCGGCCTGCTCGTGGCGCACGACCTGTACGACGGGCAGGCACCGGCGGCCGGGGTCGTGACGGGCGTGGGGCGGGTCCATGGCCGCGAGGTCGTGGTCGTCGCCAACGACGCGACGGTGAAGGCCGGGTCGTGGTGGCCCGAGACCATCACCAAGATGCTCCGCGCCCAGGAGATCGCGATGCGCTGTCGGATCCCGATCGTCTACCTGGTGGACTCGGCGGGCGTGAATCTGCCGTACCAGGGCGGCGTCTTTCCCGGACAGTACGGCGCGGCGCGGATCTTCTACTACAACTCGATCATGCGCCGCTACCTGAAGATCCCGCAGCTCGCGGCGGTCATGGGTCCGTGCATCGCGGGCGGCGCATATCTGCCGGCGCTCTCCGACGTGATCCTCATGGTCGAGGGAACGTCGTTCATGGGGCTCGGCGGCCCGAACCTGGTGAAGGGCGCGACGGGGCAGACGGTCGAGTCCGAGGAGCTCGGCGGCGCGCAGGTGCATGCCGGAAGGAGCGGTGTCGCGCACTACGCGGTGGCCGACGATGCGGCGTGCATCGCGAAGCTCCGCGAGCTGGTGCGGGAGCTGCCCGACTCGGTGGCGGGCGCGCCGACGCGGGGAGACGGTGGCTCGGGCCCCCGGGGCGAGGGCGATCTGCCGGCGTCGGTCCGCCCCGTCGAGGACCTGTACGACCTCCTGCCCGACGATCACCGGCAGCCGTACGACATGCGCGAGGTGCTGAAGACGATCCTCGACGCTCCGGCCCCGAATGCGGACGGCTCCGTGCCGATCGCCTTCGACGAGTTCCAGCCGGATCACGCCGCCGAGATGATCTGTGGGACAGGGACGCTCGGAGGCCGGCGCGTCGGCGTGATCTCCAACCTGCGCGGGATTGTGAAGGACGACCGGGACGGCCCGCCGCGCTTCGGCGGCATCGTCTATACCGAGAGCGCGCGGAAGGTGGCCTACTTCATCGAGACGATGAACCGCCACCGGACGCCGATCCTCTTCGTGCAGGACGTGAGCGGGTTCATGGTGGGGCCGGACGCCGAGTGGTCGGGGATCATCCGCGCCGGCGCCGAGTTCGTGGAGGCGATGGCGACGGCGACCGTGCCGAAGCTCGTGCTGACCCTCAACCACGCGTCCGGCGCGGGCTACTACGCGATGGCCGGGCAGGGCTTCGACCCGGACTTCATTGTCAGCCTCCCGACCGGGCGGATGGGCGTCATGGAGGGTGAGAGCGCCGTGATGGCGCTCTTCAGCCGCGCGCTCGACGACCTCAAGGCGAAGGGGGAGGCGCCCGACGAGGATCTGACCACGAAGATGGACGAGGTCCGGGCCGACTACGACCGCCAGCTCGACGCGCGGTTCGCCGGGGCCCGGGGGTTCGTGGACGCTGTCGTGACCGCGGAGGAGGTCCGTCCGACCCTCTCGCTCCTCCTCCACGCCGCCGCGCGCAACTCCGGCCCGCACCTGGGCGCCTTCCAGCTTCCGCCGCACCTCTGATGTCCGACACCGACGTTCGCACGATCCGCATCGCATCCGGCCAGGGTTTCTGGGGCGACGACCTCGAGGCCCCCGTCCGGCAGGTCGAAGGCGGCCCGATCGACTACCTCATGCTCGACTACCTGGCCGAGGTCACGATGTCGATCATGCAGAAGCAGCGGGATCGCGACCCGTCGGCCGGCTACGCGCGCGACTTCGTTCCTCTCATGGAGCGGATCTTCCCGGCCTGCGTCGAGCGCGACATCCGGGTCGTGACGAACGCGGGCGGCGTGAACCCGCAGGGGTGCGCCGAGGCGCTGATCGAGGCGGGCCGCAGGGCGGGGGTCGCCGGCCGCGCGCGGGTCGGCCGCGTCGAGGGCGACGACATCCTCGACCGGCTGCCGGACCTCATCGCGGCCGGGCACGCGCTCACCAACATGGAGACCGGAGAGCCGCTCGAGCCGGTGCTGGACCGGGTACGGAGCGCAAACGTCTACATCGGCGCCGAGCCGATCGTGGAGGCGCTGGGGCAGGGCGCCCACGTCATCGTCACGGGGCGGTCGACCGACACCGCCCTCACCTACGCACCGATGATGCACGCCTTCGGGTGGACGCGGGACGATCACGACCGGATCGCGACGGGCGTCGTGGCCGGGCACATCAACGAGTGCGGAGCGCAGTCCTCGGGCGGGAACTGCCTGATCGACTGGTGGAGCGCGCCCGACATGGCCCGCGTCGGCTTCCCGATCGTCGAGGCGAGCCCCGACGGCACCTTCGTGGTGACCAAGCACCCGGGCACCGGGGGGCGCGTGACCCGCCAGACGATCGCCGAGCAGATCCTGTACGAGATGGGAGATCCGTCGGAGTACATCACGCCGGACGTCGTGGCCGACTTCACGACGATCGCTCTCGACGAGGTGGGCGAGGACCGCGTGAAGGTGTCGGGGGTGACGGGCGGCCCGCGCACCGACTTCCTGAAGGTGTCGATCGCCTACTCGGACGGGTGGAAGGCCACGGGTACGCTGACCTATGCGTGGCCGGACGCCGCCGCCAAGGCACGCGCCGCCGCGAAGATCCTGCGGGAGCGGCTCGATCGGCTCGGCCTGGAGTTCGACGCCGTGCGTACCGAGCTCGTGGGCTGGGATTCGACGCACGGCCCGCTCGCCGGCGACCCTCCGGCGGATCTTCCGGAGGTGCAGCTGCGGGTAGGTGCGCGCGGGAAGAAGCGGGAGGACGTCGAGCGGTTCACGCGTGAGATCGCGCCGCTCGTGCTCACCGGTCCGCCGTCCGTGACCGGGTTCGCGGGTGGACGACCGCGCGTCCAGGAGATCATGGCGTACTGGCCGGCGCTGGTGCGACGCGAGGTGGTCGAGCCGCATCTCGGCGTCCACGTCGAGGAGGTGTGACGATGTCGAACGCAGCGACCGTGCGCGTGCAGCTGGTCCACCTCGCCCACGCGCGATCGGGCGACAAGGGCGACACCGCGAACGTCGGACTCATCGCCTACGACCCCGCGCACTTCGACCTGCTCCGGGAGCAGGTCACCGCCGAACGTGTGAAGGCGCATTTCGGCGGGATGGTCGAGGGCGACGTCGAGCGCTTCGAACTGCCGAATCTCGGCGCGCTCAACTTCCTCCTGCACGGAGCGCTCGACGGCGGCGGCACCATCTCGCTCATGAACGACGCGCAGGGGAAGGTGTTCTCGACGGCGCTCCTGCGGATGGAGATCGACGTGCCGGCGGAGCTTGCCGAGGCGGTTGCAGGCCGGGGTCGGGTGCCGGCCGGGTGGAGCGTCGACGACTACGGTGCCGGGCGCGGCACCGGCGACGGGGGGACAGAACGATGACCGACGTAGCCGACGGCATGCACGAGCACGACGATGTCCTGACGGTGGACGTCGCGGAGGGCGTCGCGATTCTCGAGCTGAATCGGCCCGACAGGCGCAACGCCCTCAACGGCGACCTGGTCGAGGCGCTCCACGAGGCGCTGGCCGATGCCGCGATGGACGACGACGTTCGGGTCGTTCTGATCCGGGGGGCGGGGAAGGACTTCTGCTCCGGGGCGGATCTCGCGGAACTGGAGGCGATCGCCGACATGGGCATCGAGGAGAGCGTGGAGGACGCTCAGCGGATGGGCGACCTGTTCGTCGGCATGCGGACGCTTCAGAAGCCGGTCGTGGCGGCGGTGCACGGGAAGGCGCTGGCCGGCGGTGCCGGTCTCGCCACCGCGTGCGACCTCGTCCTCGCGCACGAGGACGCCATCTTCGGCTACCCGGAGGTGCACCTCGGCTTCGTGCCGGCGATGGTGATGGCGATCCTCCGTCGGAAGCTGGGTGAGGGACGGGCGTTCGAGCTGGCCGCCGTGGGGCACCGGATCGACGCGACGGAGGCCGAGCGGATCGGTCTGGTGAACCGGGTGCTCGGTGGAGAGTCGGCGGACGACCCCATCGCCCGGTTTCACGCCGCCGCCCTGGCGTTCGCGGAAGACCTCGCGACCCGCCCGGCCTCGGCGCTAGCCCTCACCAAGCGCCTCCTCTATGGCCTGGACGGAACCGACTTCGCGGAAGGGGTCGCGCGCGGCGCGGAGGTGAACGCGATCGCGCGCTCCACCGAGGCCTGCCGGGCGGGCGTTCGGCGGTTCCTGGACAAGAGCGCTCAGCGCGGCGACTGACGTCCCCGTGCTTCGTCTCGATCGATCCGGCGACCGCCCGGTCCGCTTCCTCGAATGGCGGATCCGGCTCTTCGGTGCGGGCGCGATCCTCGCGGTGTTCGGGATCGGCGCCGACGTCGAGCTGCTCCGGTGGGCCGCCTTCGCGGTACTGGCCGCGGCGGCGGTGATGAGCCTGGTCGCGGCGCGGGCGGACGTCGACGACTCCGTCGAAGACTAGGGCCGGTTCACACTCCGGAGGCGCGAGCGTGTGCTGCGGAGTCGGCCTGCCGAGTGGTCCGGAGCCGACATCGGCCGCCGCTCTCACCCGCCTGCCTGACCGCTCTCGGGGTTTCCGGCGGTCGCCGGGACGATCACTCTCCGCCGAGGAAGGCGCGGAGGGTCGGGACGACGATTCGGCCGAGGTCTTCGCGGTAGCGATTCGCCAGAACGACCACGGTGAGGTCGTCGTCGGGCAGCCGCGTGATGTTGGCGATGAAGCCCGCCGTCATCCCGTAGTGGTACTGCTGGCGTCGGCCGTCGAACGGTTCCACCTCCCATCCGAAGCCGTAGGGCACGACCCGTCCGTCGGGGAGCGTCGTTGGACTCCAGAGCGCCTCCTTCGAGGCTTCGGACAACAGTTCGGTACCGTAGAGTGCGGCGTCCCACAGAAGGAGGTCGCCGACGGTGGACACCAGACCGCCGGCTCCCAGCGTCGCGGAGGTCTGCGTCGGATCGCGATTGACGAGGTTTCCATTCCGGTCCTGATAGTACCCCGACACACGGTTCGGGATGATGTCGGCCGGGTCCGCGAAGCGCGTCCGCGCCATCCCGACCGGGTCGAAGATCCGACGCTCGAGAATCCGGGCGAGCGGCATCGAATCGACGGATTCCAGGATCAGGCTCGCGATGTAGTATCCGGTGTTCGTGTAGTGATAGCCCTCGCCAGGAGGGAAGTCCGGAGGGTGGCTCTGGGCGATCCGCACGATCTCGGTCTCCAGGAACCGGTCACGGTAGGCCTCGTATCCCTGGATCGCTTCGTAGTCGGGAATCCCCGACGTGTGGTTGAGCAGCTGGCGGACCGACACGCCGCGCCACTCGCCCGGGAGCCACGGCAGGAAATCGTGGATCGCGGCGTCGAGGTCGAGGCGTCGCTCCTCGACGAGCTGCAGCGCGGCGACCGCGACGAACTGCTTGGAGAGCGATCCGATCTCGAAAACCGAGGAATCGCTCACCGGGACACCCAGCTCCACGTCCGCGAGTCCGTACGTCGCCTGGTGGAGGACGCGGCCCCTGCTCCCTACCGCGACCACGGCGCCCGGGATGTTGTTGCGAGCAAGATGGGCCCGAGTGGCTTCATCGATCCGGGCGAGCAGGTCGTCCGTGGGCAGGGGCTGCCCCGCCACGTGGACCGGCCCGCAGACCGCGGCCGCGAGCATCCCGCACGCGGAGACCCGCGCGATCGTCCTCATCATCTCCCCACCTCCCGTCCCTGGTGTCCCGAGCCTCGACGTGTCCCGTGCCTCGACGTCATCCAGATCGTATATTATATCACATACAATATCAACGCACCTTCTCGATCCCCGAGGCGATGGAAGCGACTTACCCCCCGATACCCGCCCGGAAGCGCATCTCCGAAGCACTCGTATCGCGCGTCGTACGCGGCGTGTGGGGCCCGGGTCGGCAGGTGAAGCCGGGCGACGTGGCGGGCGAGCTGAACCTCGGGATGACACCGGCGCGGGAAGCCCTCATCGAACTCGAGGCCGAGGGCTGGCTCGTGAACGAGCAGGGCCGCGGGTTCTTCGTCGCGGCCTTGTCGCTCCGGGAGGCCCGGGAGCTCTATCCCGTCATCGCCGAGCTCGAGTGCCTTGCCGTGCGCTCCGTGGGGGCCGTGACGCCCGCTGACCTCGAGCGGCTCGCGGCGCGCAACGAGGAGTTCCGGTCCGCGACCGACCCGGGCGCGGGGCTGGAGGCGGACGGGGTGTGGCACGAGACGCTCGTCGGCCTGGCCGACAACGCCACGCTCGCCGATGCGACGCGGCGCCTGCGGGTCCGGGCCAGGCGATACGAGTACACCTACATGTCCGGGCCGGCGGACCGGGCGGCCTCGTCCGACGAACACCACGCGATCGCCCTCGCGCTCCGGGCGGGCGACGTCGCGGCCGCCGTGGACCTCGTGCGCCGCAACTGGATGAAGATGCTCGACTACCTCGCGGTGAGGGTCCGGTGAGGCGCGCGGTCCGACGCGGGATGGCGCTGGCCGTAGCGGCGGTCCGTGCGGTGCCGGCGCTGGCACTCGGACTCCTTTGCGGGCCGGTGTGCGGTCTCGTCAGCCCGGCAGTGGCCCAGGACCGCCCACCGGTGAACGTGGATGGGCTCACCGAGCTCGCGCCATGGCCGCTCGCGAAGGTGGACCTCGTCGCCGACTTCCTCGACCCCGACGTCATGCGGGCGTCGGGACACCTCGTGATGACCCCGGTGGGCGGGACGCGGCGGGCCCTCGTGGCGATCGAGAAGCCCGCGCGGTTCGTGGCGCTGACCGGCGACGACGCGGCGGTCGGGACCGCGGTCGTGGATGGGGCCGACGTGGGCGCCGAAGACTTCTGGCTCGGCGTGATCGAGGTCTTCGCCGAGCCTGACGTCCCCGAGCGCGTTCGCGTCGCCTTCGAGGTCGCACATCCGGGCGGCGCGTTCCTCGCTTTTCGCGAGGGGGGCGTCGCGATGCTGCACAACACCGCCGCGTGGTATCCGACCCCGGGTGGTGGCATGCGCGGGGCACCCGGGACCACCGAGGTGCGCGTTCCCGCGGGCTGGCGAGCCCTCTCCGGTGGCCAACTCGTCGGCTCCGAGACGGACGGGCGCGTGCGAGTCGAGACGTATCGCGTCGACGAGGCGTCCGGCCGCTCCGTGGTCGCCGGGCCCTTCCAGGTCGAGGCGACGCGCGTCGGGGACCGCACGATCTCCAGCTGGCTGCTCCCCGGCACGCGCGTTACCCACGCGGCGCTCGCGGCGGGCGTCGACAGCATCCTGGCGGTCACGACTCCGCTCTTCGGCCGCTACCCGTACGACCACGTGGGTGTGGTGGAGGTCCCCGACCGGGTCCGAGGGTGGTTGGGCGTCTCGGGCGAGGGCTTCGTGGCGGTGCAGCAGTGGCTGCTGCCGGGCGAACTCGGCTTCAACCTCGCCATGCTGGCGCACGAGTTCGGCCACGGCTACTGGCGAAACGGCTTCTGGCGGGGCGAGAACGGCCTGATGATCAGCGAAGCGCTGTCGCAGTACACGGCGGTGGCGGCCATCGAGTCGATGCTCGGCCGGAAGGCCGCGGTGGAGTTCCTCGAGTTCTCCGCGGTGAACTACCCGGACCAGTCCGCCCGGGGCTACTTCGGCATCGCCCGATTCGGCCAGGACCGTGCGCTCGGCAGTCTGGGCGGCGGACCTCGCGACCACGACCTCGCCGACTCCAAGGGGATCTGGGTGTACGACATGATCCGTCGGCGCATCGGCGACGACGCTTTCTTCGGCGCGCTCCGGCGGCTGCGCGACGAAGGCGCCTTCGCCCGCGGGGAGGTGGGGCTCGGCGAGTTGTTCGGCGCCTGGCAGGACGCCGGAGCGGTCGACCTCGAGCCCATGCTCGTGGAGTGGGTCGACCGCCCAGGGGCACCGGTGATCACCTTCGACGTGGTCGAGCGGCAGTCCGACCGGGGCCGGCTGTGCCTCCGCCCGGTGGGTCCTGCCTACACCCTCGACCTGGAGGTCCGCGTGGCGGGGGGCGACTCTCGGCGTCTCGCCCTGAGCAACGAAGAGGTCTGCGCCTGGTTCGACGGGCTTCGTGAAGCGGTCCAGGTCGAACTCGACCCGGATCGCGAGTACCTCCTGTGGCGTCCCTCGTACGGGCCGCCGCCGATCGGGGGGTGACCGCAGATCGGTGAGGGCCCAGCCGGGCATGGCATCGCCCCGCGGGCCGTCGGACGTTCGGGAGTGCCCACGCACGACCCCCTCGCCTCCTTTCTCCGCGACCGCTTCGGCCACTCCGGGTTCCGCCCGGGGCAGGAGCCGCTGGTGCGCGCCGTCCTCGCGGGCCGAGACGCGCTCGGCCTCCTGCCCACGGGGGGCGGGAAGTCGCTGACGTACCTCCTTCCGGCGGGCCTGCTCGGCGGGGTGACGCTCGTCGTGTCGCCACTCGTGGCGCTCATGGCGGATCAGCTCGAGCGGGCGCGCGCCGTGGGACTCCGGGCGGAGGCGCTGACCGGGCGTGTGCCGCGGGCCGAGGTGGAGCGGGTGCTTCGGAACGCACGCGGCGGCCGGGTCGACCTGCTGCTGCTCGCCCCCGAGCGGATCGCCGGACGATTCGGCGCGGATCTCGTGACGCTGCCCTGCGCGCTGCTCGTCGTCGACGAGGCGCACTGCGTGGTCCAGTGGGGCTACGACTTCCGGCCCGACTACCTGGTCCTGGCGGGTCTCGGCCGGCGCCTCGGCGTGCCCACGCTGGCGCTGACCGCGACGGCCACGCCGCCCGTCCGCGCCGAACTCGAGCGGCTGCTCGAGCTGCGCGACCCGGTCCGCGTCGTCCGGAGCTTCGATCGACCCAACCTCATGTGGCGGCGCGCCCGGGTGCGGGACGACCGTGAGCGCTGGCGCGTCCTCCTGCACGAGGTCCGAACCGCCGCCGGGCCCACGCTGGTCTACGTTCCGACGCGGGGCGAGGCGGAGCGAGTGGCCGAGGCGCTCATCCGCGCCGGGCTGGACGCCCGCGCCTACCACGCCGGGCGCCCCGCCGACGAGCGGGCGACGGTCCAGCGAGACCTGCTGGGCGGCCGTCTCGAACGCGTCGTCTGCACGAACGCGTTCGGCATGGGTGTGGACAAGCCCGACATCCGGCGCGTCGTGCACTGGCGGCCGCCCGGCTCGCTCGAGATGTACTACTAGGAAGCGGGACGAGCAGGGCGGGACGGCAAGCCGTCCGACGCCCTGCTCCTCTGGCATCCGCGTGACCTCGACCTGCTACGGCGGCGGGTGGACGACGCCCGTCCCCCGATCGCCGTACTCGGGCTCGAGTGGCTACGGTCGATGGCCCGGCTCGGGCTCGGCCGTCGCGGCTCGGCGCCGCTCGAGGTGGCGCCGCGCGACGTCGCCCCGATCGAACCGGCCCCCCTGGAGCGCGCGTTCGATCGCCTCGCGCTTCGCGGTCCGTACGGCGGCCTGGCGGGTGCGCGGCGGGCTCGACGCGAGGCGCTCGGCCGACTCGGCGCGGTACGCCGCTACCTGAGCCGGGCGGAGGACCCCCGCGCCGCGCTCCTCGCGTACCTGGGCGAGCGCGATGCGATCGTGGAGGGTCAGCGTCGAGACGCCCGGGATGATCGCCTCCTCGAGTGACGTGGGCGGGATGAACGGCGCCCCGGTCGAGATGCCCGGAAGGATCGCCTCCTCGAGCGAGGTCGGCGGGATGAAGTCGGAGTCGTCGTCCTGTGCGGCGAGCGGCGCTCCGAGGACGGCGGCCAGCGCGAGGGGTGTCGCGAGGGCCGAGAACGGGCGGATGCGGAGTCGATGGGACATGGCGAGGGATCCTGGCAGGTGTCGTCGAAGTGGCGTGTACCGCGTGACGAGTCGGCGAATCGCCCCCGTCACCGATCCGAAGACCTCGCGACCTCCGGCTTCGTTAAGCCGACCCCGCCCGTTATTTTGGAAGCTCGGCCCGCCGGCCGCCGCCGGTCGGCCGCGTCCGCTCGATCCGATCCAGCCGGTCTCCAAGGCATGAACGAGTACTTCTCCGAACATCACCTCGCCCACCGTCAGCGTGTCCGCGACTTTGCCCTCGAGCGAATCGTCCCGGTCGCACGCGACGTCGACCACGCGTCGGAGTTTCCGTGGGAGAACATCCGGGCGATGGGCGAGATGGGGCTGCTTGGCGTACCCGTGCCGACGGAGTACGGCGGCATGGGGCTCGACTACACGAGCTACATCCTGACCGTGCACGAGCTGGCGAAGTACTGCGCATCCCACTCGATCACGGTGTCCGCACACACCACCCTCGGATCGGGCCCGATCCTGTCGTTCGGCGACGAGGATCAGAAGCGGAAGTACCTCCCGCATCTCGCCTCGGGAGACGTCCTCGGCGGCTTCGGCCTCACCGAGCCCGACGCCGGCTCCGACGCGGGGGGCACGCGGACTCGTGCGGTTCGGCAGGACGACGGGAGCTACCTGCTGAACGGAGCGAAGATCTTCATCACGCACGCGGGCGTGGGTGAGATCTTCACGGTCACCGCGGTAACGGATCCGGCAGCGGGTGCGAAGGGGATCACCTCCTTCGTCGTGACGAAGCCGACGGTCGATCCCGAGGCCCAGGCCCGGGTCGGGATGGGCACCGGCGGCGCGCTCGGCTACATCGACGGTGTCCAGGCGGGCAAGAAGGAGGACAAGATGGGATGGCGCGCGAGCGACACCCGTGAGCTCCTCCTGCAGGACGCGCACGTGCCCGCCGAGAACCGGCTCGGCGAGGAGGGGCAGGGCTTCATCAACTTCATGAAGACGCTCGACGCCGGGAGGATCGGGATCGCCGCGCTGTCGCTCGGTCTGGCCGAGGGGGCCTTCGAGGCCGCGGTGAAGTACGCCGCCTCGACGCGTGATGCCGGGGCCGGCGGGAAGGGCCGCCTCTGGGATCGCCAGCAGACCCAGTTCGGGCTGGCCGAGATGGCGACGGACATTCAGGCGGGCTACCACCTGACGTATCACGCGGCGCGCCTCAAGGACCGTGGCGAACCGTTCTCGAAGGAGGCCGCAATGGCCAAGCTCTTCTGCTCCGAGCTGTCGATGCGCGCCACCCTCCAGGCCATTCAGCTGATGGGACCGGACGGCTACTCCGACGAGTATCCGGTGGAGCGGCTGGCGCGCGACGCGAAGGTCTGCGAGATCGGCGAGGGCACCAGCGAGGTACAGAAGCTCGTCATCGGCCGTCACATCCTGCGGGAGATGGAGGCCGCCGACCGGGTGTCGGCCGCCGCCGCGACCGCGGGCGTCTGACCGCCGGGGGCCGCATCGGCTCCCTCCGGCAGGGAAACTGCGAACACTGGAGGCCCCTCGGGGGTCTTCTCCAGGACAAACAGATATTTACGGTCGCTCGATCACGCGTCCACGTGCTCCGGAATCCGGCTCGATGTCTCGGGTCGATTCCACCATGAGCCGCGCGGCGATCGGGGGATCGAATTGTAAGGAGTACAACAACTTGCGTCGTGAAATTCTCGTGAGCGCGAGCGCCCGCGAACAGTGGGTCGCGCTTCTCGAAGACGATCAGCTGGTCGAGATCATGTTCGACCGGCCGGATCAGGGTCGCCTCGTGGGCGACATCTATCTCGGCCGCGTGGATGCGGTCATCCCCGGCATCCAGGCCGCCTTCGTCGACATCGGGACGGAGAAGGCAGCCTTCCTGCACGTGTCGGACCTCGACTGGGACGACGACGAGGACGAGAACGGCAACGGAGGTCGTCGGCGTCGCCGGAAGGACTTCCCGCCGATCCAGTCCAAGCTGCAGAAGGGCCAGCAGATCCTCGTGCAGGTCACCAAGGAGCCGATCAGCACCAAGG
Source organism: Longimicrobiales bacterium (assembly GCA_028284495.1). Classification (GTDB taxonomy): domain Bacteria; phylum Gemmatimonadota; class Gemmatimonadetes; order Longimicrobiales; family Gaopeijiaceae; genus Gaopeijia. The sequence goes on from JANQRP010000035.1 coordinate 142,136, forward strand.
GCCCGCGGGTGACCGCGCAGGTGAGCCTGCCCGGGCGCTTCATGGTCTACATCCCGTCGTCGAAACATGTCGGGGTGAGCCGGAAGATCGACGATCGCGGCGAGCGCTCGCGCCTCCGCGCGATGGCGAAGGACATCGTGCCCGAGGGCCGCGCCGGCGTCATCATCCGGACCGTCGGCGAGGAGGTCACCAAGGACACACTGAAGCGCGAGTTCAAGCGCCTCGACGGCATCTGGAAGAAGGTCGAGAAGAAGGCGAAGAACGCGAAGGCGCCGATGCTGATCCACGGCGAGGCCAAGCTCATCAGCGGGGTCATCCGCGATCAGTTCAGCGACAAGTTCGACGCGATTCGTGTCGACGATCGCGACGTGTACAGCCAGATCATGCAGTACGTGTCGGACGTCGCGCCCGAGCTCAAGGAGCGCGTCCACCTCTACGGAGGCGAGACCCCGCTGTTCGACGAGTTCGGCGTGCGGCAGGGCCTCCAGGAGGCGTTCCAGAAGCGGGTGGACATGAAGTCGGGCGGCTACCTCATCATCGAGCCGACCGAGGCGCTGGTTTCGATCGACGTCAACACGGGTCGCTACACCGGAAAGAAGGACCCCGAGAAGACGATCCTCCGGACCAACATGGAGGCCGCCCGCGAGGTGGCCCGCCAGCTGCGGCTGCGTGACATCGGCGGGATCATCGTCGTCGACTTCATCGACATGGACGAGCAGTCCAACCGGGACCGCGTCCTGCACGAGCTTCGTAGCCACTTGGGACGCGACCGGGCCCGGACCAAGGCCTTCGAGGTCTCGAACCTCGGCCTCATCGAGATGACGCGGCAGCGTGTGCGCCCACCGGTCTTCGACACCCTCACCACCGACTGCGAGCACTGCGGCGGGGCGGGGAGGGTCTACACCCCGGCCACCATGGTGCGCCGGATCGAGCGGAGCCTCGTCCGTGCGCAGGGGAAGGAGAAGAAGCTCGTCATCCGCCTGCACCCCGACATCGCCATCGAGGTGCTCGAGTCCGAGCCGGACTTCCTGCGGCGACTCCAGCAGCGCACCAAGCTCGAGCTCAGCTTCCGCGACGACCCGCTGCTGCGGGAGGACGAGTTCCACCTGCTGGCGGGCCCGGCGGAGACCGAAGTCACCGAGAAGTACGTGGTGCAGTAGAGCGCCGGCGCCCCTCGGCGTCGGGCCCGGTTCCGCGCGGTCTCTCCTCCCGCCACCACCGCCGAGGGGACTTGCGACCAAGATGCCCACATTGTAGTGATTGAATCACGACAATGTGGTATTCCTTGAGAGCCGATCCGTCGGTGGGAGGGTGATTGCCGTGTCCACGCCGCTCGGTGAGTTCGAACAGACGGTGCTCTTTTCCGTCCTCCACCTCGCGGACAACGCGTACGGTCTCGCCATCGCCGACGCGATCGAGGCCCGGACGGGGCGCAGCGTGTCACCCGGTGCGATCTACACCACGCTCGGTCGGCTCGCGGACCGGGGCATCGTGACGTCGCGCGTGGAGGCCGACCGTGACGGTCCCGGGCGTCGCAGGAAGTTCTACCGGCTCACGCCCGAGGGGGCGGTCCTTCTGCGCAACTCCTACGCGATGCTCCGAGCGGCCGCCGAAGGTGTCATGGATCGCCTCGACGAGATCGCGGGGGCCGGGGCATGAGCGCAGCGCGTCCGAGCCCTCGCCTTCGTCGCCTGGCCGCGCGTCTGGTCGCGGGTCGGGACGCCGAGTTCATCCTCGCCGATCTCGAGGCAGCGTTCCGACGGCGGCGGGAGGGGGGTGCGGGCCGCCTCGCGTCCGAAGCGTGCTACGCGATCGACGCGCTCCGCTCGGGTTGGGCGACCAGGGGCGCCAGGGCAGTCCCGTTCTCCGTTCTGGACCTCCGTCTGGGCGTCCGGATGCTGGCTCGGCACCCCGTGGTCTCGGCCGTCGCGGTGCTGTCGCTCGTCGTCGGCATCCCCACCGGGATGATCCCCACCATGATCGACGAGGCATTGCGCGCGCCTCCACCCTTCCCGCAGGGCGAGAGCATCGTCGGTCTCCGCTACACGGGGGCGTCGACGACGACCTTCGACGTCGACGTACTCGCCGACGCGGACATCGGCGTCAGCGAGATCACCGCCGTGCGGCGGTTCGTCCAGAACCTCGGAAGCGGGATCTCGGCGCAGGCGATCGTCGGCGCGGAAGTCACGCCGAACCTCTTCACGTTGCTCGGCGTCGCCCCCGATCTGGGCCGCGTGCTCAGCACGGAGGACGGGCGAATCGGAGCGCCGGACGTGGCGGTGCTCGGTCATCGAGTGTGGGCCGATCGTTTCGGCGCCGACGCCTCCATCGTCGGCCGCTCGGTTCAGCTCGGAGGCCGCCAGTACGAGATCGTCGGCGTGATGCCGGAGGGCTTCGCCTTTCCGGAGGACCAGCAGATCTGGATTCCGCTCGCGCACGCGCCGGCCACACCGGCGGACGGACTGGACGTGCTGGTCCTCGCGCGGCTCGCGCCGTCCTCCTCCTC
>JANQRP010000033.1 GCA_028284495.1 Longimicrobiales bacterium
GGGGTCGTGCGCGAACCCGTCAGCGAGCCTTCGCCTCCACCCCACCGACCGAGCGAGCGGGCCCCGGGGGTGAGCTGCGCCCGCTCCGACGCCACCACACCGCTCCACCCGGAACGAACAAAGGCCCGTGCCGGCGAACCGGCACGGGCCTTTGAACAGTCCAGAAGGACTCAGTCGATCAGAAGTCCCCGCGCGTCGACTGAAGCCCCGACTCGTACGGCTGCCACACGCCCGGACGGACCGGAACGTAGAGCATCTCGAACGGCCGCTGGGCATTCCGCATCGCGAAGAGCGGCACGCCCTGGAATTCGCCCACGCGCATGATCTGGTTGCACTGGAGCTGCGACTCGTTGCCGGACTTGTCGTAGGAGTTCTCCTCGAACGTCACGGACTCGTCGTTCTCGAACCAGCCGCGGCCGTCGGCGTAGGTGCCGGCGAACACGACGCCCGGACGAAGCGTCTCGATCGAAACACGCGCCGGACCGACAAGGGTGTCACCCTGCGCCGTCAGGAGCACCTGCACGTTCTGACCCGTCGCCAGGCAGACGTTGGCCGGCGAACCGGTCGGGAGCTCCGGAGCGACCTCACGCGTCACGACCACCGTGTCCGGCGGCGGAGCGGGAAGCTGGATGGTGTCGGGCGAAACACGCTCGACCATCTGGTTGCCGCAGAGCAGGCCCTCGCCGCCCGGGCAGAGGCCCGTCGATACGAGGAAGCCGAACTTCCGGCTGCGGAACACCGAGATGTTGCTGCCGTGGTTCAGGCCGAGCACGTGCGCACCCACGCGGATGCCGTCGAGGTCGAGCTGGACACCGGTGTTCAGGTCGAATCCGTTCCACTCACCGATGAGGTGGAGGAGCGTCGACTCGCCGAGGCCCCAGGCCCAGGACGAACCCGCGAACCAGCCGTTGGAGTCGGTGTTCGTGTACCACGCGAACTCGCCGCCCTCGCTGAAGATCCCGTTTCCGTAGCCGAGCGAGAAGGTGACGTCGTTCTTCGGCAGGAACGAGACGTCCGGGCCGGCGGTGTTGATCGTACCGACACCGTAGAACGATACCTCGGTGTCGAACGAGTCGATCGAGCCGTCGTAGCCACCAGGGCCGTCGCCCTTCACGCGCTGGTCGGAGAAGCCGAGGCGGTTGGGCTGGTAGTCCACGCCGTCCCCGTAGTCCGGAGCAGACATGTACCGGACACCGGCCGCGAGGCCGAGTCCACCGAACTCGCCGGGCTTGAGGAGCGCGAGCTGTCCGAAGGCGCCGAACATCGTGCCCCCGTTGTCCTCGTCACTCGCCTGCTGGAGCGTCCCGCCGATTTCCACCCGGTCGAACAGGCCGAGCGTCAGCGAGATGTCCTGGTAGTAGTCGTCCTCGGACATGCCGCCGGACCCCGGGAGCACCGCCCCGGTGTTCGGATCGACGATGAGGAGATTCGGGGTGCTCTCGGCGAACCAGCCGGAGTACGTACCCTGAATCGCGAGGTGCGGGAGAACGCTCGCGGACGGCACGTCGAGATAGCCGGAACCGAAGCGGAGCGTGCTGGGCATGGTGGTCTGAGCGGATGCGTCCTGAGCCGCGAGCGCGACGAGCGCAGCGGACAGGAGCCCCGTCATCCACCGGGAGTGCCGAGCCTTCATCAATCAATGCCTCCGTCAAGCGGAAGTAGGGATGTTCGACTTCGTGTTTCTTCCAATCGGGGTAACCCGAATCCGGCCCGAAAATAATGGAAGATTCATGCCAGATCCGCCACCCGTCGTCATACGGGTGCCCAGGCGGCCAGAATCCCCGTAACTCGCTGGATCGAAGCCGCATCCACGTCGTGATGTGTGACCCCCCGTATCGTCCGATCACCGAAGGGCAACATCAAGATTCCGTGTTTTTCGAGGAAATTCAACAGATTTCGGAGGTCCGGACCATCCTTCTCCGACGTTGCGAGGACCACGTTCGTGGGGGGTTCGGGGGCATGTACACCGGGTAGCGCGTTCAGTGCGACCGCGAGGGAACGTGCGTTTTCGTGGTCCTCCGCAAGCCGCTCGCGATGGTGCTCGAGCGCGTACAGCCCCGCCGCCGCGAGGAGTCCGGACTGTCGCATCGCGCCACCTAACCGGCGGCGTACGCGCCACGCCCGATCCATGAACTCTCCGGGTCCGGCCAGCATCGACCCGACCGGCGCGCCGAGTCCCTTGCTCAGCGCGACCATTACGGTGTCCGCACTCCGCGTGAAGTCGGTGACGGGTCGACCGGTCGCGACGGCCGCGTGCCAGAGCCGCGCGCCGTCGAGGTGGACGGGGAGCCCGCACCCGCGTGCGACCTCGGCCGCGGCGTCCGTGGCCTCCGGCGAGACGACGCTACCGCCCGACGCGAGGTGGGTATTCTCGAGGCACACGAGCGAGGTGCGCGGCACGTACTTCGAGTCGGGGCGGATCGCCGCGGCGAGGGCGGACGGCTCGAGCGCCCCGTCGACGCCTTCGACGGGTCGGAGCTGGAGCCCGGACAGCGCGGCCGCCGCCCCCTCCTCCCAGTGGAGCACGTGGGCGTCGGCCTCCACGACGACCTCGGTTCCCCACACGCCGTGCGTCGCGAGCGCGGTCTGATTGGCCATGACGCCGGACGGGAAGAAGAGCGAGGCCTCCTTTCCGAGAATCTCCGCGACGCGGGCCTCGAGTCGCTCGACGGTAGGGTCGTCGCCGAGCAGGTCGTCGCCGACCTCGGCCTCGGCGATCGCGCGGCGCATGGCGGGTCCCGGCCGCGTGACCGTGTCGCTCCGCAGGTCGACGATCGGCGGCGCCTCCCCGGCGACCCCGTTCGCCGTCACGCCGCGACCCTCAGTCGCGGTCGATGCGCCGTTCGAGCGATCGGAGGCGGCGCGCGATCGAGACGATCCATCCCAGGATGAGGCCCCAGCCGATCGCGTAGGCGAGGAACACGAAGAGGTAGGGGCGTCCCAGCCGCTGCGCGCCGAGGTTGGCATTCTGGGCAGCCAGGCCGTCCCAGGCTCCGGCGAGTGCGACGAGGGCCAGCCCGAAGAGGCAGGACGCGAGGGTACGGCGTATCACGCCGCCTCCCGGAGTTCGAGGACGTGGCGGGCTCGCTCGACCCCGTAGCGGAGCGTCATGAGACCGAGAAAGAGGAGTGTGAACGCGAGGAGCCCCGCGTACAGGGTCGCCTGAATCTCCCAGTCGGCGGTCGGCCCCTCGGGATTCAGGATGACCGGGTCGGGGTGTAGCCCCCTGAACCAGTAGACGCTCATGTGGATCAGCGGGATGAACAGGGCACCGACGATCCCGACCACCGCCGCGAACCGCTTGCCCTGTTCGGGCGACGCGGCCGCGCTACGGACCATCATGTATCCCACGTATATGAAGCCGAGAATCAGGGTGAGCGTGAGTCGGGGTTCCCAGGTCCAGTACGTCCCCCACGCGATCTTCCCCCACAACGGTCCCGTGGTGAGGACGATGACCGTGAAGAGGAGCCCACCTTCGGCAGCGGCCTGCGCGGCCATGTCGGCGCGCTCGTCGCCGAGCCAGAGGTACACGCCGCTGGCCACGGCCACGATCCCGAACGCGAGAAAAGCCACCCACGCCGACGGTACGTGGATGTAGAAGATCCGCTGGACAACGCCCATGGTGCGCTCGGTGGGCACCCAGAAGAACACCATCCAGAGCGTCCCGACGCTCGCCATCGCGCCGAGCACCGCGAGCGTGATCCCGAGCCATCCCGTCCGTGCCTTCACCTACTCCTCCACGATCTGTCCGAAAAGGGCCGCGCCGGCGCCGACCGCCAGCACCGCGAACGCCGCGAGCATCCGACCCTGCCCCGCGACCTCCGCCACGGGCCGGCCCGCGAGCAGCCGCCCGGACGCCGACGCGCCGTAAACTACCATCGGCACGAGCAGCGGAAAAAGGAGGATCGGCAGCAGGCTCTCCCCCAGAGTCGTGGACGCGGTGAGCGCCCCGAAGAGCGTCGCGAGCGCCACGAACCCGAGCGTACCCGCCGCGAGGATCCCCAGGAGCGCACCCGGGTGATTCCCGTAGTCGAGCCGGAAGAACAGCCCGAACACTCCGATCGTCAGCAACACGATCGCGTACACCAGAAGGAAGTTCGCGAGCACCTTCCCGACGTAGATCGCATCGCGCGGAGCGGGCGTCAGCAGGAGTCCCGCGAGCGCCCCGTCCTCCTTCTCGATGGCGAAGGTGCGACCCACGCCGATCAGGCCCGACAGAATCAGGGTGATCCAGGTGAGGCCCGAAGCGATGTCCTGCGGCCGGACGAGCGCCTGGTCGATCGAGAAGTTGAAGAGCACGCCGACGAGCACCACGAAGCCCGCCATCGTGAGGCTCCGCGACCGGGTGCGGAACTCGATCCGGAGGTCCTTCCCCGCCACCGCCGTCACGACCGAGAGCCAGCCGGGCCCGGTCACGGGGCGACTCCCGGGACGTCGGCGGCGTCCACGAGCCCGTGGTACCGCTCCGCGAAGCCGTCCGGATCGATGCCGTCGGCCGAGGCCTCGAAGGCGACCCGGCCCCGCACCAGCACGAGGACGTGGTCGGCGAGCGCAAGCCCCTCGCTCAGCGCGTGCGTGATGAGCACCACGGTGCGCCGACCGTCCCGCAGCGTGCGAAGCACGCCCTCGAGCAATCGTGAGGCGTGCGAATCGAGGCCGGTGAAGGGCTCGTCCAAGAGGACGACGTCGGGGTCGTGGAGAAGCGTCCGGGCCAGCGCCAGGCGCTGGCGCATGCCCCGCGAGAAGTCCGCCACCCGGTCGTCGGCGCGGTCGAGCAGGTCGACGCGGGCCAGCGCGGCGTCGAGGTCGGGCTTCTCCAACCCGTGCATCCGCGTGTGGAAGGCCAGGTTCTCCCGAGCCCCGAGGGGCGCATACAGATGCGTCTCGTGCGAGAGCACGCCGATGCGTGCCCTCCACTCGGCGGCTCGCGGATCCAGCGCATCACCGCGCCAGGTCACCGACCCTTCGGTGGGTCGGAGGCTGCCGGCGAGAATCTTCAGCAGCGTCGACTTTCCGGCTCCGTTCGGTCCGAAGATCGTCGTGATCGAGCCCTCGGGGAGTCGCGCGTCGACGTCGCGGAGTGCGACGTGCGGGCCGAATCGCCGGCGCAGGGCGTGGACGCCCAACCCGTCGGCGCGCCTGGGGGCGGCATCGGGGGCCGCACCGGTGGCTGGATCGTGGGCCGGGTCGGCGGTCACGCGGAGGTGGAACCGGACAGGTGCAGCGCCTGGCCGCACGACGCGCAGAATCGCGAGCCGGCCGGATTGCCGTGGCCGCACGCGCCACAGGTCGTGCCGTCCCGGAGCCCCGCACGGGCCGCTGCGATCTCGGCTTCGAGCGCGTCCGGAGCCGGCGAGACGCGGCTATTGGGCCCACCCCCCTTCTCCGCCTCCACCGCCTCCATCGCGGCGAGCGCCTCCGCGGCCAGCTCTGCCCGGAGCGAGCGGTAGTCCGCCTCGTCGAGCTTGCCCATCTGGTAGTCGTACTCGGCATCCCGCAGCGCGAGCAGCCGGACCCGGCGCGTCGCCTCCGCCTCGGACATCTCGTCGTTCGTCCGCTCCAGCGAAGCCCGGCTGCCCCGGACGATCGGTTCGAGCACCAGGACCGCGACCGCGAGGATCACGAGGATACCGGCGGCGAACAGCACCTCCTAGTCTCCCGCGGGCGCGGGCGCGGGTGCGTCGGATGCCGGTCGGGACGCGGGCGGGCGCACCTCCGCCCCGCCGGGCCACATCCCGATCAGGGCGCCGATGGTGAGGACGAACGCCGACGCCCAGATCCAGCTGACCAGCGGCTTCACCATGAAGGTGAAGGTGGCCGTCTGCTGGCTCGGGTCGTTCACCCGCATCTCGATCAGGCGGGTGTTCACGTCGGCCAGCGTGATGTAGAGATCCTCCACCGGGGTGGACCGGATCCCGACCTCGGTCGACGTCGAGCGGTCGGGCCGGATGTATTCCCGCTTCTCGGTCGTCATCGGAGGGAGCGGCTCCCCGTCCTTCCGCACCGAGAGCAGGGCCACCGCCTGCCAGGCGAGGTTGTCGTCGCGGTCATTGAAGTTCGTGGAAAGCCCCTCGTACGTGAGCGTGTACGTCGAGCCGAGCGGCGAGGTGATCTCAGCGCTTTCGCCCGGGTCGAGCGTCTGGCGGATCTCCTGGTACCAGGGCGCCGCGGCGAAGGCGGTGAACATGATCACGATCGCGACGTGGACGACGTAGCCACCCCAGCGTCGTCGATTTCGCATGACGAGATGCCAGAAGGCCGACACCATGCCCTCCCCCTCGATGCGGGCCCTCGCCTTGGTGCCCTTCCAGAACTCGGCACCGATGACCCAAAGCACGAAGGCGGCGATACCGAAGGTCATGACGGACAGCCCGACCCGCGCGCCCGCGAGCCACAGGCCAGCCGCCGTCGCCAGGCCGACCGCCGTCGGCACCACGAAGTGCTTCTGCAGGTTTTTCTTCGAGGCGCGTCGCCAGGCGATGACGGGTCCGACACCCATGAGGAAGAGGATCGCGATTCCGAAGGGGACGTTGACCCGGTTGAAGAACGCCGGCCCGACCGAGATCTCCTGTCCGGTGAAGCCCTCCGAGAACAGCGGGAGCATCGTCCCCCACATCACGGCGAAGGTCGTCGCGACGAGGATCAGGTTGTTGAAGAGGAACGCCGACTCGCGCGACACGAACGACTCGATCTGGTTCGAACTCCGGAGCTGCGGCAGGCGGTAGATGATCAACACGGTGACGAGCGCGATCAGCGCGCCCATGAAGCCGAGGAAGATGTAGGCGATCTTCAACTCCTGGGCGAACGTGTGCACGGACTCGATCAGGCCGGAGCGGGTGAGGAAGGTCGCGAAGATCGTGAGAATGAACGTGACCAGCACGAGGCCCATGTTCCACACCTTCAACATCCCGCGCGTCTCCTGGATCTGCACGGAATGCAGGAACGCGGTCGCCGTAAGCCACGGCAGCAGCGACGCGTTCTCGACGGGGTCCCAGAACCAGTAGCCGCCCCAGCCGAGCTCCTCGTAGGCCCAGCGCATCCCGAACACGATCCCGTTCGAGAGGAAGAACCAGGAGAGCAGGATCCACTTCCGCGTCACGACGATCCAGCGCGAATCGAGGCGACCGCTGAGCAGCGCGGCGACCGCGAAGGCGAAGGGCACCGTGAACGCCGTGAAGCCCAGGTAGAGCGTCGGCGGGTGGATCGTCATCCAGTAGTTCTGGAGCTGCGGGTTCAGCCCCTGCCCATCGATCGGCGTGAAGCCCAGCTTCGCGTAGGGGTTCACGTCCGCGAAGAGCAACACGACCAGGAAGAACGTCTGGATCACCATGAGCGTGCCGACGACGTACGGCATGAACTCACGGTTCTTCGACCGATTCGACCAGACCGCGAGCGCGCTGAACCCGCAGAGCAGCAGCAGCCAGAAGAGCAGCGAACCGGTCTGGCCCGCCCAGAGCCCGGAGACCTTGTAGAACGTCGGGAGGTCGAGGCTCGAGTACGACGCGACGTAGGTGTACTCGAAGCGGTCGTTCAGGAAGGTGTCGACGATTCCGAGGCTCGCCAGCGTGATGAGCGCGAGAACCGCGTACACGGTGCGCTCCGCGGAGAGCACCAGGTCACCGCGATTCTGCCGCCCGCCGATGAAGGCGAGGGCGCCGCCCCAGATCGCGACCGGGAGAGAGACCCAGAGCGCGAGTTCGCCGATGACATTCATTCGATCGCGATGCCTTCGTCCGCCCGCTCGAGGCTCTCCGGCGCCGCCTCGTACCGACTCCCGCACTTGGTTAGAAGGAGGGTCGCCTCGAAGACGCCGCTCTCGTTGTAGCGTCCCTCGATGACCGTCTCGGTGAGCATGTCGGGCGCGTCGTTGAAGGTGTCGGGAAGCACGCCGGTGTAGATCACCTCCATCGTGACCGACTCGTCCTCGCGGTCGTGGACCGTGAAGCGATGCTCCAGCTCACCCTCACCCTTCTCGTAGGACTCCGGCACGAGAATCGCCCCGATCCGGACCCCCACCTGCCGGAACGTCGGGTCCTCGGCGATCCGGGTCTCGTACTCGGTCGGCGTCAGGAAGTAGGTCATGGTGTCGGACACACCCGTCCACACCAGGTAGGTGACGACGGCGGCCACGCCGACGAGGCCGATCATGAACCGGCGGTTGTTCCCTCGTGCGCTTCCCTGGCTGGCGCCTCGCGTGCTGGCGCCTGCGTGGCTGCTGCTTCCCTGCTCGCTGCTGCGGTCACTGCTCATGGGTGGCTCTGAAGGCTCGCGGTGGGCGATGGGCGGCGCGCTCGCCATGCGGCGAGGTGTCGCGCCGAAATCTCAACTTCCTGCCCCTGAATAGACGGCGCAAGGCGGGGAGTTCCCCCTCGCTCGACCCGGGAATTTCCCCACGGCCGGCCCCCGGCGTCTCTGCCGCCCCGCAGAGCGCGCGCTAGCTGTCGCCGTCGGTCCCGGAACCGGCGGCGGCCCAGGCCCGCGCGGCGTCCACCGCGCGCGTCCACGCCGCCCGATCGACGCTCGCTCGCAGACGCGCGTCGCCCGGGTGGAAGACGTCGGGATCGCCCGCGGCCGCCAGGAACTCGTCCGCGCTCGACCACACGCCAAGCCGGATACCGGCCAGGCCCGCCGCCCCGAGGGCGGTGGTCTCGACCATGGCCGGTCGACGCACGGGACGCTCGAGAACTTCGGCCTGGAACCGCATGAGCCAGTCGTTGGCGCTGGCGCCGCCGTCCACCCGGAGCTCCGCCAGGTCCACGCCCGCATCCGCCTGCATCGCCTCGAGCACCTCGGCGCTGCGATAGGCCATCGATTCGAGCGCTGCGCGCACGAGGTGAGCGCGAGTCGTTCCGCGGGTGAGCCCGGTGACCATGCCGCGGGCCTCCGGCTCCCAGTGCGGCGCCCCCAGGCCGACGAAGGCGGGCACGAACGACACGCCGTCCGTGGACGCCACCGAGGCGGCGATCTCGCCGGTCTCGGACGACGACTCGATCAGCCCCAGCCCGTCCCGTAGCCACTGGATCGCGGCCCCGGCGACGAACACGCTGCCTTCGAGTGCATACGCGGCCGATCCGTCGGCAGCACACGCCACGGTCGACAGGAGCCCGTGCTCGGACACCCGGGGCTCGTGCTCACCGGTGTACATGAGCAGGAAGGCGCCGGTGCCGTAGGTGTTCTTCGTGAGTCCCGGACGCCAGCAGCCCTGGCCGAACAGCGCCGCCTGCTGGTCGCCGGCGACACCGGCGATCGGGAGTTCGCGACCGAACACCGACGCCGTCGCGGTGCCGAACTCCCCGGCGCTCGAGCGCACCTCGGGAAGCAGGTCGAGGGGCACCTGGAGCAGCTCCGACATCTCGGGGCTCCACGCCCGCTCTCGGAGGTCCCAGAGCAGCGTGCGGGAGGCGTTGGTCGGGTCGGTGGCGTGGACGGCCCCGTCGGTGAGGCGGGCCACGAGCCACGCGTCGATCGTTCCGACCGCAAGTTCGCCTTCCTCGGCCCGGATCCGGATGTCGGGATGCTCGCGCATCAGCCACGTGAGCTTGGTCCCGCTGAAGTACGGGTCGAGCACCAGGCCGGTTCGTCGCCGGACGTCCTCCTCGTGGCCCGCCTTTTTCAGGCTCTCGCAGATCCCGGTGGTGCGGCGATCCTGCCAGACGATGGCGGGGTGCACCGGCTCGAGCGTCTCCCGGTCCCAGACCACCACCGTCTCGCGCTGGTTGGTGATCCCGATGCCGACCACGTCCACGTCGCCCGGCGCCGCCTCGAGCGCGCCGCGACCGACCTCACGTGTGACGTTCCAGATCTCCTCGGCGTCGTGCTCCACCCAGCCGGGGCGTGGGAAGTGCTGGGCGAACTCGGAGTAGGCGCGACCGTGCACCCGCCCGTCGGCACCGACAACGAGGGCGGTGCTGCCGGTGGTGCCCTGGTCGAGCGCGAGTATCGCCTTCATCCCTCTTCCTCCCCGTCGAAGTGCCGGTCGGCCGGCCCCGCTTCCCGGCGCCAGCCCCCCGACAAGGTCCAGACAAGCCCGGCCCGCTCGAGGAGCCGCACGAGGGCCCCGACCGGGAGACCCACGACGGCAGTGTAGTCTCCGTCGATGCGCTCCACCAAGGTCGATCCCAGCCCCTGGATCCCGTAGCCGCCCGCCTTGTCGAGTGGCTCGCCCGTGGCCACATAGCGATCGATCGTGGCGGGATCGAGTCGGCGGACGTCGACGCGCGTCGGGACGACCTCGACGTCGAACGGCGCGCCCGGCCGGACGAGGGCGACCGACGAGAGCACGAGGTGCCCGCGTCCCGACAGGCGCCCGAGCATCCGGCGTGCGTCCTCGTGGTCGGCGGGCTTGCCGAGCGCCGTTCCGTCCAGAACGACCTCGGTATCACCGCCGATCACCCACGCACCGGGGTGGCGCTGCCGGACCGCGTCGGCCTTCTCGATGGCGAGGCGGGCGACGCGACGCCCGGCCGGTTCACCCTCGCGCACCGACTCGTCGATGGAGGACGGATCGACCGTGTGGGGGAGTCGCAGCCGGTCGAGGATCGCCGTCCGGCGGGGCGACGCCGAGGCGAGGACGATGTCGGGAAGCTCGCCCCCGCCGGAATCGCCATCGCCCGTCGACCCACTCACGGCCCGGCCGGGATCTTCTCGAGCGTGAGCGTGACGGGCCCGTCGTTCACGAGCGCGACCTGCATCTCGGCGCCGAAGATCCCCGCTTCGACCCGCGCCGGCGCGAGCTGCCGAAGCGCGTCCAGGAATCGCTCGTAGAGCGGCACCGCGACGTCGGGATGGGCGGCGTGAACGAAGCTCGGCCGGCGGCCCTTTCTCGCGTCGCCGTAGAGCGTGAACTGGCTCACGACCAGGAGGTCCCCGCCCACGTCCTCGAGCGAGAGGTTCATCTTCCCCTCCGCGTCGTTGAAGACGCGCAGGCCGACGACCTTCTCGGCCATCCAGTGGACCTCGTTCTCCCCGTCGCCGGCGGTGAATCCCACCAGGAGCAGGTGTCCCCGGCCGATGCGGCCGACCGTCTTCCCGCCGACGTCCACCGAAGCTTCGCGGACGCGCTGCAGGACGACCTTCACTCGACCGTGACGGACTTCGCGAGGTTCCGGGGTTGATCCACGTCGCACCCGCGCATCACGGCGATGTGGTAGGCGAGGAGCTGGAGGGGGATCGTGGAGAGCACGGGGAGGAGCGCGGGGAGCGTCTGCGGGATGCGCAGTCGGTGCTCCACCCTGCCGTCGAGTTCGGGGGCGTCGTCGCTCACCACGGCCGTGACCCGGCCCTTCCGCGCCTTCACCTCCTCGATGTTGCTCACGACCTTGCCGTAGACGGAATCGCGCGGCGCCAGCACCACCACCGGCATCTTCTCGTCGATGAGCGCAATGGGGCCGTGCTTCATCTCCGCGGCGGGGTACCCCTCCGCGTGGATGTAGCTCACTTCCTTGAGCTTGAGCGCCCCCTCCAGCGCGACCGGGAACTGGTAGCCGCGGCCCAGATACAGGAAGTTCGAGGCGTCCACGAACTCGCGGGCGAGCTCTTCGATCTCGTCGGCCTGGTCGAGGATCTCCTGCACCTGACCCGGGAGCGCCTCGAGGGCTCCGACGATCCGGCGACCGTCGAGCACGGACATGGACCGTCGGCGACCGAAGTAGAGCGCCACCAGAGTGAGTGCGACGATCTGGCTCGTGAAGGCCTTGGTGGACGCCACGCCGATCTCCGGCCCGGCGTGGAGGTAGACGCCGAAGTCGGTTTCGCGTGCGATGGTCGATCCGACCGCGTTCACGATGCCCATGGTGCGTGCACCGCGCTTGCTCGCCTCCCGAAGCGCCGCGAGCGTGTCCGCCGTCTCACCGGACTGGCTGATCGCGATCACCAGCGTGCCATCCTCGATGACGGGATTCCGGTAGCGGAACTCCGAGGCGTACTGGACCTCGACCGGGATGCGCGCGAACTCCTCGAGGAGGTACTCGCCGATCAGCGCCGCATGCCAGCTCGTTCCGCAGGCCGTGATGACGATGCGCTGGACCTCCGCGAGCTCCATGTCCGAGAGCGTGATCCCGCCGAGACGGGCGTCCCCCTCCTCCTGGAGCAGCCGCCCCCGCATGACGTCACGGAGCGACGCGGGCTGCTCCATGATCTCCTTGAGCATGAAGTGCTCGTAGCCGCCCTTCTCGATCGCCTCGAGGTCCCAGGAGACGCGATGCAGCCCACGATCGACGGGGCCTCGCTCGAGGTGGTGCACCTCGTAGCCGTCGCGAGTCAGTACCGCATAGTCTCCGTCGTCGAGGTACACCACGTCCCGCGTCACCGCGATCACGGCGGCGGCGTCGGACCCGGCCATCAGCTCGCCGTCCTCCCCCACGCCGATCAGGAGCGGGCTACCGTTGCGCGCGACCACGATCTTCTCGGGGTCACGGGTCGACACGACCGCGATGCCGTACGGTCCCTCGACCTCGCGGAGGGCTGCGGCGACAGCGGCCTCCATCGACATGCCCGGATCCCACACGTGGTCGATGAGATGGACCACGGCCTCGGTGTCGGTCTCGGAGGTGAAGACGTACCCCTCGCGCTGGAGCGCCTCGCGGAGAGCGTCGGCGTTCTCGATGATCCCGTTGTGGATGATCGAGATGTCCCCTCCCCGGCTCGTGTGGGGGTGGGCGTTCTCACGGGTCGGGGCCCCGTGCGTGGCCCAGCGGGTGTGCGCGATCCCGGTGGTGCCGAGGGGGCTGTGCTCCTCGAGCGCCCGTTCGAGGGAGTCCAGCTTACCCTCGCGCCGCACGACGTTGACGCCCTTTCCGTTCAGGACGGCCACGCCGGCCGAATCGTAGCCGCGGTACTCGAGTCGGCGCAGACCGGCGAGCAGGATCGGAACCGCCGGGCGGTCACCGAGATATCCGACGATTCCACACATGTTGCTCGCTCGCCTCAGCCCGACGCGTCGTCAGGCGACTCCGCTGAGAATGTCGCTCGCGCGACCGATCAGTTCGCCGGCCCGACCCTCGTCGGGAGCTTCCGCGATCAGCCGCACGACCGGCTCCGTACCTGACGGTCGAACGTGGAGCCATGCCCGCTCCTGCGCCCACGCCAGCCGCAACCCGTCCGTGTGGTCCTCGTCGTCCGCCGCGAGATCCTCCGACAGCGCGCCATATGCGGCCTCGAGATGCTCCCGCGGGAACTCGACCTTTCGCTTCACGATCGAGTAGGTCGGCCAATCGGCGGCCGCCCGCGACATCTTGGTGCTCGCATCGCACAGATACTGGAGAACCAGCGCGGCGGCCACGGGCGCATCCCGCGTGAAGTGAAGGTCCGGCAGAATCACCCCGCCGTTGCCTTCGCCACCGACCACGGCCCCCTCTTCCTGCATACGGCGTGCCACGTTGATTTCGCCCACCGGCGCGCGGATCAGCGGGGACTCGTAGGCCTCCGCCACGTCCTCCACGACGCGACTCGTCGAGAGGTTGGTCACGACGGGTCCCGGCGTTTCCCGCAGAACCACGGCCGCGGCGAGCGCCAGCGTGAGGTCCTCGCCGAGGGGCGTCCCCTCCTGATCGACCAGGCTGAGCCGGTCCACGTCGGGGTCGACCGCCAGCCCGACGTCGGCGCCGGAATCGCGCACCAGAGCGCCGAGTTCGGCCAGATGGTCCGCCGTCGGCTCGGGATCCCGGGGGAAGTGCCCGTCCGGCTCGGTGTGGATGGCGACCACCTCGCAGCCGAGATCCTCCAGCAGCCGCGGCATGATCACCCCGCCGGCCCCGCGGACGCAGTCGAGCGCGACCCTGAGGGACCGTCGCTCGAGGGCGGCTCGGTCGATCTGGGGCAACTCCAGAATGGCTCCGATGTGCCGGTCGACCGCCCCGGGATCGGAGGTGACCTCGCCCAGCTCGTCCCAGGCGGCCCGGGGTGGGTCCTGCGTCTTCAGATACTCGCGAAATGCGAGGGATGCCGCGCCGTCGAGGAACATCGCCTCCGCGGAGATCAGCTTCAGCGCGTTCCACTCGGCCGGATTGTGGCTCGCCGTGACCCCGATGCCCCCCGCCGCGTCGTGGTGGTCCACCGCGAGGAGCACCGTCGGGGTGGGCACGATGCCGACGTCGATGACGTCCACGCCGACGGACTGGAGACCGGCCAGCACCGCCCGGCCCAGCATGGGTCCCGAGGTGCGGGAATCGCGGCCCATGATCACGGGACCGTCGTGTCCCTCCTCGCGGAGCCACGCGCCGAACGCCGCGGCGACCCCGGCGATGAGTTCGGGCGTCATGGAGGGGCCGATTCGTCCGCGTACGCCGGACACGCTCACCATCAGATCGTCGGGAAGCCGCAGGGGCATGGAAGGTCGGGTCGGGGGGGCTGGATTCGGGGCGCCCCGACGCTCCGTCGACGCGCCTCCGAATCTCGCCGGATGCCGGGGATGGGGTCAACGCGCGCAGAGGCTGTACATTTCCCCGGCGACGCGGCGGGACGGCCACGAGTCCACCCCCGCCGACGACCCGTTCCGATACGCCCCTCCGAACCCGGCCAGGCCGCATGTCCGAGACCCGCCCCGACGATCGATTCGACACCCTCGCCGTTCACGCCGGGCAGGCGCCGGAGGCGACGACCGGCGCCATCATGCCGCCGATCTTCCAGACCTCCACGTACGTCCAGCCCGCGATCGCCGAGCCACTCGGCGGCATCTACGACTACGCCCGGGTCGCGAACCCGACGCGGGAGGCACTCGAGCGAAACCTCGCGGCCCTCGAGGGGGGGAGCCACGGCCTCGCCTTCGCCAGCGGTCTGTCGGCGATCGAGTGCGTCATCAAGCGGCTCTCGGCGGGCGACCACGTGGTCAGCGAGGAGAACACGTACGGGGGCACGACCCGCATGTTCTCGCGCGTGCTCGAGAAGCTCGGCGTGGCGTTCACCTACGTGGACACCCGCGACCCGGAGGCGGTGGCCGCCGCGATCACGCCGGCGACGAGGCTCGTTCACGTCGAGACGCCGACGAACCCGATGATGCGGCTCTGCGACATCGCGGCCGTCGCCGAGATCGCCCACGCGGCGGGGGCGCTCCTCATGGTGGACAACACCTTCGCCTCGCCCTACAACCAGCGGCCACTCGAGCTCGGCGCGGACCTCGTGGTGCACTCCACCACCAAGTACCTGAACGGCCACTCCGACGTCATCGGCGGAGCCCTGATCGTGCGCGATCAGGAGCTCTTCGACGACCTCGCGTTCGTCCGGAAGTCCACCGGTGCGGTGCCGGGACCGATGGACGCATGGCTGACGCTGCGCGGCACGAAGACCCTCCACCTTCGCATGCAGCGCCACAACGCCAGCGGGCAGCGGATCGCGGAATGGCTCGAGGCCCACCCGAAGGTCGACCGCGTCGTCTACCCGGGTCTCCCCTCACACCCCCAGCACGAGCTCGCCCGGCGCCAGATGTCGGGCTTCACCGGCATGATCTCGGTGGACGTGGGCACCCTCGACCGCGCCCGGGGACTCGTCGAGCACACGCGCCTCTTCCAGCTGGCCGAGAGCCTCGGCGGCGTGGAGTCGCTCATCAGCGTGCCGGCCCGAATGACGCACGCCTCCGTTCCGGCGGAGCGGCGCGAGCGGATGGGCGTCACGGACGGGCTCGTCCGTCTGAGCGTCGGGATCGAGGACGCGGACGATCTCATCGCCGACCTTTCCCGCGCCCTCGACTGACCCCGCCGACCGTACCCGGAGCCCGACCTCGCGGCCGGGCGAGGCAGTGTCGGGGCGGCTCGGCTCGGATGAAACCGACGGTGCGGTCGCGCCGTACCAGTGCAGTAGCCGCAAACGCGGCGTCGCAGAGCGAACGACCCGATCGACTCAGGGAGAGACCAGGGCATGAGCGACGACAACACGCCGACCACATCGGGCGCCGACCGCGCCCGGGCCCGTCGGATTCTCACCGACATCGCGCCCAGGGCGTGGGAGCACCCGGCGGACAAGGCCGCGCTCTCCGCGCTCCGCAAGCTCCCCGTGTTCGACGAGGTGCTGCGGAAGCTGTTCGGGTTCTTTGGCGAAAAGCCGATCCGGCTCGCCTTCCAGGCCAACGCCGTGAAGGTGGGCCCGGATCAGTATCCCCGCGTCTGGGAGATCTATCAGGACGTTCTCCGGACGTTCGACGTCGATCGCGAATACGACCTGCTCGTTTCGCAGACGCCGCTCGTGAACGCCGGCGCCTACGGGATGGACGAGCCGTTCATCATCCTGAACTCCGGAACGCTGATCCTGCTCGAGGACGACGAGCTCCGCTACATCATCGCGCACGAGGTCGGGCACATCCTGAGTGACCACGTGCTCTACCGGACCATGACGGAGCTGCTCATCGCGCTGGCGCAGATGGGCTTCCCGATCGTCGGCATCGCGGCCCGAGCTGTTCTGGTCGCGTTGCTCGAGTGGAGCCGGAAGGCGGAGCTGACCGCCGACCGGGCCGGTCTCCTCGGCACGCAGGAGCCGGACGCCGTGATGAACACCATGCTGAAGATGGCGGGCGGTTCGCCTCGGACGCACGGGCACGAGATGAGCCTCGACGCCTTCATCGAACAGGCCGACGAGTATCGCGAAGGCGGCGACGTGGCCGATCAGGTGTTCAAGATCCTGAACCTCATGGGCCAGACGCATCCGTTCTGGGTGCTCCGCGTGTCCGAGATCCGCTCCTGGATCGACAGCGGCGCCTACGACCGGATCCTGCGCGGCGACTATCCTCGCCGGGGCGAGCCCGACCCCGCGTATCAGGAGGACCTGCGCGAGGCCGCCCAGGCGTACGCGGACGGCGCGCGCGACTTCTTCGATCAGATGGCCGGTGCGGCGAAGCGGATGAGCGAGAGCATCTTCGCAGGCTTCTCGAAGCCGAAATGACGAGCACGGCCGGACACGGCCGCTCCACTGCAGTTCGAGGGGGTTGGCGCCGCGCGCGTTGACCCCCTCGTCGCATCCGCCGATCCTTCGGTCCGTGCCGGTCCGATCGGCGCGCGCACGAACACGACAGCTCCGCCCCCATCGAAGCCGGCCGACCCCATGCACATTCTCCTTGTCGGGAACGGAGGCCGGGAGCACGCGCTGCTCCGCCGGCTCCGCTCGGACCTCCCCGACGGCACGTTCTCCGTCACGCGGCCCAACGCCGGCATGACCGACGTGGACGCCGTGGACGTGGCCCCGACCGACGTGGACGCGCTCGTCGCGTGGGCCCTGCACGCGCGACCCGACCTGGTGATGATCGGACCGGAGGCGCCGCTCGCCGACGGGCTCGCCGACCGGCTCCGCGCCGAGGATCTCGCGGTGTTCGGGCCCTCGAGGGCCGCCGCACGGATCGAGAGCTCGAAGGCGTTCGCGAAGGCGCTCATGGAGGAGGCGGGCGTGCCGACGGCCGCGTACCGCGCCTTCCGGCGCGCGGAGGACGCGAAGGCGTACATCCGGGCCGAGGGCGCGCCGATCGTCGTGAAGGCGTCGGGGCTCGCCGCGGGCAAGGGCGCGATCGTCTGCAGCTCGGTCGAGGACGCGCTGGGCGCGGTGGACACGATCATGGCCGACGGCGCCTTCGGTGACGCGGGCGACGAGATCGTGGTCGAGGCGTTCATGGAGGGCGAGGAGCTCTCGATCTTCGGCGTCGCCGACGGACGGGACGTCGTGCTCCTCCGTGCCGCGCAGGACCACAAGCGGGTCGGTGAGGGGGACACAGGCCCCAACACCGGTGGAATGGGCGCGTACGCCCCCGTCTCGATCGCGACGCCGGACGTGATCGAGGAAGCCCGCGAGCGCGTGTTCCTCCCCACCCTGCGCGCCCTCGCCGAGCGCGACTCCGCGTTCCGCGGTCTCCTCTATGCCGGGCTGATGAGGACCGACGAGGGGCTGAAGGTCGTCGAGTTCAACGCCCGATTCGGGGACCCCGAGACGCAGGTCGTCCTTCCGCTCCTCGAATCGTCGCTCGTCGAGCTGCTGACGGCGGCCGCGACCGGGAGCGTCGCGGGCATCGAGCCCACGTGGCGAAACGCCGCCGCCGTGACGACGGTCGTGGCCTCCGGCGGCTATCCCGGGTCCTACGCCAAGGGGAAGACGATCGACCTCTCGGACGTACCCGAGGGCGAGGACGTTCACGTCTATCACGCGGGGACCGCCCGGAACGCGGACGGCGAACTGATCACGGCCGGGGGCCGGGTGCTCGCCGTGACCGCGATCGCGCCGACCTTCGCCCAGGCCGCCGATCGCTCACGCGACGCCGCGGCCACGGTCCGGTTCGAGGATGCGCAGTTCCGGCGCGACATCGGATGGCGTGAACGTGAGCGCACACCCTGAATCGGTGCCCCACGCGGGCGCCCGGACGAAACGATCATGATCATCACGACCACGAACACCATCGAGGGACGCCCGGTCACCGACTACCTGGGCGTCGTCACCGGCGAGACGATCGTCGGCGCCAACATCCTCAAGGACTTCTTCGCCACCGTGCGCGACGTCGTGGGCGGCCGCTCCGACGCCTACGAGAAGGAACTTCACAACGCCCGTGAGCAGGCGCTCCGCGAGATGGCCCACCGGGCGCAGGAGAAGGGCGCCGACGCGATCCTCGCCATGGATCTCGACTACGAGGTTCTGGGCCAGGGCAACGGCATGCTCATGGTGACCTGCTCGGGCACGGCGGTGAAGCTCTCGAGCTGACCCGGCCCGAGGCCTCGACGTGCCCGAACTGCCGGAGGTGGAGACCCTCGTGCGAGGGCTCCACCTGCTCCTGCCCGGGTGCCGAATCGAGCGGACCCGCGTGATTCACGAGGATGTGCTGCGCCAGCCGGTGCGGCGGTTCCGGAACGAGGTGCGGCACCGCACCATCACCGCGGTCGAACGCCGCGCGAAGAACATCGTGATGCCGCTCGACGACGGCGAGGCGTTCCTCGTCGTGAATCTCGGAATGACAGGTGCGCTGTTCCCGCAGCGCTTCGAGCGGTCGAACGGGTCGGCGCCGGGGAGCCTCGCGCGCCGCCCGACCCATCCGGCCGTGCGCTTCCACCTCGACGGCGGGCGCGCCCTGGTCTTCCACGACGTCCGCCGGTTCGGGACGGTGGAGGTACTCTCGGCCGAGGCGTGGCGGGTCCGGGACGCGCGCCTCGGGCCGGAGCCGCTCTCGGACGAGTTCGGCGCCGCCGATCTGCACGCCGGCCTCGTGCGGTCGCGCTCTCCCGTTCGCAACTGGCTGCTCGATCAGCGCCGGATCGCCGGCGTCGGCAACATCTACGCGAGCGAGGCCTGCTTCCGGGCGGGGGTGCATCCGGAACGGCCGGCCGACTCGGTCACCCCCGGCGAGGCGGCCGGCATGCACCGCGGGCTCCGCGACGTTCTGGGCGCCGCGATCGAGCATGGCGGCACGACCCTTCAGGACTACCGGAACGCCGACGGGCGGCCGGGGCTCTTCGGCACGCTGCTCCAGGTCTACGGGCGCGAGGGCGAGCCCTGCGTCAGCTGCGGCTCGCCCGTCGAGCGCATCGTGATCGCGAACCGCTCCGCGTTCTTCTGTCCGGAGTGCCAGCCGCGTTGAGGTCTCGATGTCGCCGGGTGCGGTTGGCGGCGCAATGGCGGGACGCGTCGATTCTGCATCCCTGAAATGACGCACCCCAGACTGTCCCTCGAGGCACACTCCGGCGCCCGGCCAGGAGAACCCGAAGAACTCTTCAATTGCCTTGGCAGTGCATGAGATGACGGATTAGCTGTTGTGACAGCCTAGCCGCCCATCGCGCGCTCGGACGTCCATGCCACGAATCACTTCCCCAACAGGAGCGAACCACAATGCGCCATCTTCCAACTGCGTTGCTCGCTGCGGTCTTCAGCCTCTCCGCGGTGGCCGAGCCGGCCGTCGCGGCAGAGGTCCCGGATTCCGAGCCCATGCTCGAAGTCTCGGGCGACTGCATCTTTTGCTGAAACGACAATGAGAGCTGTGATGACGACGAAATCTTCACGTTTTCATGGGAGGCACCGATCTTCGGCCCGTCCGACGCGGAAGTAGAGCCCTTCGACACCGGGTGCCAGCCAGCCGGGGAACGAGTGGAGTGTGCCGACATCATGCAGTGCCAGACAGGCGACGAGTCGGACGCGCTCGCAGCCGGGGCGCTGATCGATGCACTTGACGCGGGCCAGCAGGATCGTGCTCTGGCACTCCTTCGCGCGTCGCCCGACCTTGCTCTGGTAGCACCGGAGAGATCCCTGGTGGTCGTCCGAGGCACGGACTGTGGGACTCGGAATCATGTGGCGATCGAGGTCGACACGGACTTGGCACACCTCCTCGCCGACACGGAGTAGACGACCATGAGCCCGGCCCGATCCTCGTGGTGGAAGGCACCTCTCCTGACTTCTGCGGCGGGCGCGCTGACGGCGGCTGGACTCGTCGGCCAGGCAACATCGTGCGTCGACTGCCGCGTCGAGGTCGAGCACCTCGCGAACCTGGGCGACACGACGGGCGGGCCGGGCTTCATCGGCGGCATCGGGACCCTCGAGCTGCTGGACGACGGGACCATTCTTCTGGTGGACACCCGAGCCCGAGCGCTCAAACGCTTCGACGCCGCCGGCCACTTCCTGGCGACGGTGGGTCGCAGCGGCCGGGGGCCTGGAGAGTATCGAGCGCCGACCCGCGTCCTGAGAGCCGACTCCGCCATCGAGCTCTTCGATGCGATGCTCCCGCGGCGGACGCGGTTCGGACAGGCGTTGGATCTTCTCTCGACGACGCCCGTCCAGACCGGTGCCTCGCAGGACCTGATCAGGGTCGGATCGCACTACGTCGCTCCAGGCCGACGACACGCCCCGGAGTCGGTGGGCCTGCCGCTCCACGTGTTCGGGCCGGAGGGGGCGTTTCTCCGCTCGTTCGGCGCCGGCTCCGTGATTCGAGATCTCTCGTCTCGGTTCGCCTTTCGGCGCCAGCTGGCCACCGAGAGCGACACCACCTTCTGGTCTGCGGATCTCACGCGCTTCCGTCTTCAGCGATGGAGCCTGAACGGATACCTCCTGGCGGAGATCGCGCGAGAGCCGGCGTGGTTCCCGCCCCAGCAGGGGTTCGGCTGGAACCCCCAGGGACCGGCGCCCGGTCTTCTCGCCCTACACTGGGACGACGACCAGGGGCTGCTCTGGACATCGACGGCGATTCCCGCAGACGACTGGCGGGAGGCGGCGCGCGGGACGACCCATCCCAACCAGCCCGCGCTATCCGGCATCCCGGAGACCGAATCGTACTACCAGTCCCGTGTTGAGGTGATTCATCCCGGCACGGGTGAAGTCCTCGGTGGCGTGGACATCGACGCGCTCGTCAAGGGCTTCACCAGCGACGGTATCGCGTACGCCGAGGCGCGGAGTCCCGCCGGAGAACCGGTGGTGCGCCTCTGGCGGCTCACGCTGGTTCGCTAGCGCCTTCGCTAGCACCGTCGTCCTTTTTCAGCTCCGCGCCCCCCGGGGACGTGTTCTCACACTAATCCCGTGCTCCTCACACCTCCGCGACGTGAATCGCCGCGATCCCGAACGAGAGGAGGCGGTAGTCCGCGGTCGCGAATCCCGCGCCGACCAGCTTCGACGCGAGCTCGTCGGGCCCGGGGAACCGCTTCACCGACTCCGGCAGGTACGTGTAGGCCCACGGGTGGCCGGACACCACGCGCCCGATGACCGGGAGAATCCGGTTGAAGTAGAACTGGTAGCCGGCGTTGACGAGGCGGTTCGGCGGGGTGGTGAACTCGAGCACGACGAGTCGGGCACCCGGGCGGAGGACCCGCCTGAACTCGCCGAAGCCCCGGTCCAGATCGGCGAGGTTCCGTATCCCGAACCCGACCGTGGCCCCGTCGAAGGCGGCGTCCGGGAACGGCAGCTCCAGCGTGTCGCCGCAGACGGGGGCGACGCGTCGGCCCTCCACCTTCGGCTGCCCCACCACGAGCATCGGCTGGGCGAAGTCCGACGCGACCACCGACCCTCCGAAGCGCTCCCGTTCGGCGAGTTCGAGGGCGAGGTCGTAGGTCCCCGCGCAGGCGTCGAGGTACCTCCCGTCCGGCGCCCGGTCCCACCCCAGCGCGTCCACCGCCTTCCGCCGCCACGCCCGATCGATGTTGAGGCTCAGAACGTGGTTCAGCAGGTCGTAGCGGGGCGCGATCTCGGAGAAGATCGTCTGGACCTGCTTTTCGCGGTCCGCGCCCCGTTCGGGGATGGCGTCGGGGTGGGTCATGCGAAGGGTCGTCGGAGCGACGTTCGTGGAACGCCGGGGGGTGCCCGGTTAGCTTGTCGGATGGATCGGTGTCGCGCGTCGGACGCCACCCGAGCGAAGGCCGGGCCGGGTGCGGAGGCGCGGCACGAAAGCTACCGGAGAGCGGAGATCCGTTCCATCCCGAACCCCGGACCGGAGGGCCCTGAAACCCCCGCGCCGGGTCGTCCGTAGGGCGGGTCATCATGACGACCCACGCCCTCGGCGCCACGGACGGTCTGCCGCTCGACGACTCGGACCGGGACGATCAAGCCCTGAGCATCGACGTCAGCACCCTCGACGACCGGGATCTCGCGGCCCTCGCGTGCGAGGGGCGTGAGTCGGCCTATCGGGAGCTGCTGACCCGGTACGAGCGGCCGGTGTTCTCGCTGGTGTACCGGATGGTGCGGCAGCGGAGCCAGGCCGAGGACCTCGCGCAGGAAGCGTTCATCCGCGCGTTCGGGGCGATCGACTCCTACAATCCCGGCTACAAGTTCTCGAGCTGGCTCTTCAAGATCGCGAACAACCACACGATCGACTGGCTCCGGAAGAAGAAGCTCGACACCGTCTCGATCGACGGATCTCCGAATGCGACCGGTGCCGAGGAGGTGGCCCGGACGAGCTGGGACCTCGAGGCCTCGGGCGAGCGGCCCGACGACTACGTCGAGAACCGCGAGCTGGGGGGGCAGATCGAGCGGGCGATCGCCGAGCTCCGTCCCGAGTACCGTACCGTCGTGATGCTCCGCCACATCGAGGGATACAGCTACGACGAGATCGCGGACACGATGGAACTCCCGCTGGGTACGGTGAAGACCTACCTGCACCGGGCGCGCGGTGAGCTCAAGGACCTTCTCGCGCCGAGGCTTTCGTCATGACCGGCCTCGACCGCGGCACGAAACTCGGGCGTCCCGGAATTCGTAGGGGTCCGTGGGCACCGGAGTGGTGTCCCCCGGCCTCCGACGCGGCGATTCCCGCCGCTTCGCACGCCGAAGGATCCGCACAGGAGATCGTCTCGTGAAGACGCCACACGTACACGTCGACCAGGAGCGCATGCAGGCGCTGCTCGACGGGGAGCTTTCCCCGACCGAAGCGGCGTCCGTGCGCGCGTCGATCAATGCGTGCGGCCGCTGCACCTCGGAGTTCGAGGCGTGGCAGATGCTCTTCGAGGATCTCGGAGACCTCCCCGCGCTGGCGCCGTCGCCCGCCTTCCGCGAGCGCGTGCTCGAGCAGATGCCCGCCCCGGAGCCCGGGCTGCTCGGATCGCGCCTTGGGGCGCGCATGGGGGCGCGAATGGGGTCGCGCATGGGGCTGGGCCGCGCCGCCGCGCGCGCCGCTCGCACGCACATCGAGGGCACGGTCCTGCAGGACTATCTCGACGGGCGCCTCGCCGCGCGCAACGAGGCGCGGGTCGATCGCCACCTCGATGCCTGCGCGATCTGTAGGTCCGAGCTCGAGGAGTTCCGGGCGGTGGCGCTCGCGGTCGAGTCGCTGCCGGCGCTCGCGCCGGGCACCGACTTCGCGGAGCGCGTGATGGCCGAGGTCCGGGTGAACCAGATGGCAGCGATGGCGATGGCTCCCACCACCGCCACCGGCCGTCTCGTCGGCTGGGTGCGTGCGCGCCTTCCGTCGAACCGCCAGGGCTGGGCCGCCGCGCTCGGCGTCTCCGTCGTGCCGGTCTTCACGCTGCTCCTCGTGGTGCGATCGGTCTTCGCCCACGAGCTCGTGACGCTCTCCAACCTCGCGGCCTACGTGCGTCTTCAGACGTCCGGCTTCTTCGCGTCGGCCGGGCAGGCGACCTCGACGGTCGTCGAGCGCTGGGCGCCTGCTTTCATGCTCGACGGCGCCGCGTGGGTCGGATCGAGTCCCACGCTGATCGCCGCTTCGGTCGCGCTCGCGTCGGTCGCCACGATGGCGTCGGCGTGGGTGCTGTACCGCAATCTCTTCAGGACCCCCCTCGACGAACTTTCCGATGCGCAACTTTCGTTCTGATCGTTTCGTGCGCACCCGCACGATTCTCCCCGGCGCGCTGGTCGGCGCGCTGGCGTCGGCGGGCGCACTCCTGGCGCCACCGCTCCAGGCGCAGCAGGCGACGATCGTCTCGAAGACCGTGAGCTACGGCACCGGCGAGGCCGGCCTCTCCATCGGGACCGCGAGCGGAGCGGACCTGGATATCCGCTTCGAGGACGGCACGATCTCGCTGGATGGAGACGCCCTCGGCTCGTATGAGCCCGGCGGCGTCCTCGAGGACAGCTGGCGCGCCCTCGTGGCGCGGGCGGTGCAACTCGATGACGGCCCGCTGGCCGAGGCCCTCGTCGACTGGCAGCCTCCGGAGGGTCTGGAAGGCGCCGCGTCCGACGTGGCCGGCGCGATCGACGCGGCGCTCGAGGCGCTGCTCGACGGGGGCGAGACGGTCGCGGTCGCCCCGGACGCGCCGAGCGTGGTCGACGGCGGCGCGCTCTCGCGACTGCTCTCCCGGCTCGACGTGCTCGGATCGGTGGGCGGCCTGGTCGGCGACCTCCAGCTCGACGACCTGCGGATCGTGGTGGGTGACGACTTCGAGGTCGACGAAGGCGCCGTGATCGACGGGTCGGTGCTCGTGGTCGACGGCGACGTCGAGATCGCGGGCCGCATCCGCGGCGACCTTCTCGTGGCCGACGGCGACGTCGAGTTCCGCGACGGTGGCGTGGTCGAGGGCGACCTGCGGTACACGGACGGCTTCCTCGATCTCGATGACGGGTCCGTGCTGGGTCAGGTCCGCGAGATCGACAGCGGCACGATCGTGGTGGACGCCGACTTCCGCGAGGAACTCCGCGAACAGATCCGGGCCGACATCGAGGCCGAGGTCCGCACCGTGGCCCCGCGGTCTCGCCGCACCGGGATCTTCCACCGGATCGGGCACACCGTCGGCGAGGTCATCGAGGTCCTGATGACGATCTTCGTCCTCGGCGTGTTCGGAGTGATGGTCAACTTCTTCGCGGGTGAGAACATCGACCGTGTCGCAGAGGTCGCTCGCCGCTCGCCGGGTCGCTCGGCCACCGTGGGCGTGGCCGCCGGGTTCCTGGCGATTCCGGTATGGATCGTGGGCATCATCGGGTTGGCCATCTCGATCATCGGCATTCCAGCACTGATCGTGTGGGCGCCCGGCTTCCCGCTCCTGGTCATGCTCGCGGCCGGCCTCGGCTACATCGCCGTGGCTCGCAACATCGGGACGTGGCTCACCCACCAGAACGTGCCCGGCTTCGAATGGGTCCGGGTGACGCGACCGAACTCGCTGATCTTCGGCGGCATCTTCGTGTTGATGGCCCCCTACCTCGCCGAGGCCATTCTCGGGCTGGGCGGAGGCTTCCTCTCCGGACTCCGCGATCTCGCGACCTTCGTGGGCGTGATGCTCGGGCTCGCGACGACTGCGGTCGGGTTCGGTGCGGTGCTGGTGACACGGGGTGGCCGGCGGACCGAATACGCCGGCGAGGACTGGTACGCCGACCTCCAGGACCTCGGCTCGGACCTCGGGGACCTGCGCGGCTTCGCGAGCGACTTCGGGCGACGCTGGACCAAGAGCGATCGGACCGACGTGGACGACGCGCACGACGAAGGTACCGCCAGAGCGGCGGACGACGGACCGATGGACGATGCACCGATGGACGACGAGACCGCGGACGACGAGCCGGCGGCCGACGACATGACCGGCCGGGAGTGAGGACGGGACGATGAGGACGACCACGCTGATCACGGCCGCCGCGCTCACCGCGCTCACCGCCCTGCCCACCGACGGGCAGGACATGAGGACGGTGTCGATGTCGCGCGCCCTGTCCGGGCAGAACGCGCTCGACGTGCAGGTGAAGTACGGTGCGGGGAGCCTCTCGATCCAGCCCGCGGACGGGGGCGTCCTGTACGCGCTCGACCTCCGGTACGACGAAAGTCAGTTCGAGCCGGTCACCGAGTTCGACGGACGGCGCCTGCAGGTCGGCGTCGAGGGCCGCGGGCGGAACATCGACCTCGACGACGACGACGACGGCCGCCTCGATCTCCGACTGGCGCCCGGCGTGCCGATGGACCTCCGGCTCGAGTTCGGGGCGGGTCGCGCGTCGGTGGACCTCGGCGGCCTCGCGCTTCGTGACCTCGACCTCGAGACCGGTGCGTCCGAGAGCCGGATTGACGTGTCGCGTCCGAACCCGGAGATGCTGCGGCGGGCCGAGTTCGACGTAGGCGCCGCCGACTTCGAGGCGACCCGCCTGGGCAACCTCAACCTGGAAGAGCTGGTGGTGAACGCCGGCGTGGGTCGGGTCGCGCTCGACTTCTCCGGCGAGTTGCAGCGGGACGTCCGCGTCGAGGTCGACATGGGGCTCGGAGCACTCGAGCTGCGCGTGCCCGACGGCATCGGAGTCCGGCTCGACAAGGACTCGTTCCTGACGTCGATGAACGCGGACGGCTTCGACCGTCGTGACGGCGTGTATTACTCTTCCAACTGGGAGAGCGCCGAGCGTCGCATCCAGGTCCATGTGAATGCGGCGTTCGGATCGATCTCCGTCACACGCATCCGCTGACTCACTCCGATACCCATGATCGGCTCGCTGCTGACCTTCTTCGCCGTCGGACTCGCTACCATCATCGTGGCGAGCATCGTCCTCACGATCGTGGGATCGGTGATCGGTGTCGTCGGCTCGCTGGTGTCGCTGCTGCTCTTCAAGGTCGCGCCGATCATGCTCGTCGGCTGGGTCGTGCTGAAGCTCCTCGACCGGAAGTCGAAGGGCTCGCTCAGCGCGGCCGACCGCAAGTGGCTCGACGGCGAGTGAGCGCCGGGCTCCCGGGCGAGCCGTCCGGAGCCCACCGCTCGACCCTGCGCTAGTGTGGTCAGGGGACGCCGAATAGCAGCGGGACTTCTAGCGACACCACGCTAGCCTCCCGCCAGCGCCTCGCGGACCGCCTTCGCGACCCCCGTCAGCGCCTCCCCCGCCGGTGAGTCCGGCGCGGAGGTCACGGTGGGGCGCCCGGCGTCTCCCGCCTCCCGGACCGCCCGGTCCAGCGGAATTCCACCCAGGAACGGGACCTTCATCTCCTGCGCGAGGGCTTCCCCGCCGCCGTGACCGAACACCTCGCTGCGCATGTTCTCGACGATGCCCAGGATCGGCGTGTTCACCCGCTCGAACATCTTGATGCCGCGGCGGACATCTCCGAGCGACACCTCCTGCGGGAGCGTCACCATCACGGCTCCGTCCAGGTCGATCGTCTGCACCAGCGAAAGCTGCGCATCTCCCGTTCCGGGCGGCATGTCGACGACAAGTACGTCGAGCTCGCCCCAGTGCACCTGCTCGAGGAACTGCTTGAGGATCCCGGCGATCAGCGGCCCGCGCATGATGGCCGGCTGCTCCTTCTCGAGAAGAAACCCGAGGCTCATGAGCTTCACGCCGTACCGCTCGAGGGGCGCGATCCGTTCCTTCCCCTTCTCGCCGCTCACCGGCGGGCGGCGCGACTCACCGAACATCAGCGGGATGTTGGGGCCGTAGACGTCCGCGTCGAGGAGACCCACGCGGAGACCCTGCTCGGCCAGGCCCACGGCGAGGTTGGTGGCCACCATCGACTTGCCGACACCACCCTTCCCCGAGCTGACCGCCACGACGTGCGCGACCTGCGGAAGCAGGCCGGGCTTGGGCGTCGGAGCGGGAATCGACCCGGGCTTGAGGCCTCCGCCGGAGCCACGGGCGCCGGGCGAGGGAGCCGACTGCGGGAGCTGTACGTTGACCTTCACCGTGGTCACGCCGTCGAGGGACTCCACCGCCTTTCGGGCGGCCCGGACGAGCGTACCGGGATCGTCGGGGTGCAGCGTGAACGAGAATCGTACGGTGCCGTCGTCGTCGACGACGAGATTCCGCACTCGGCCGCTCGAAACGAGGTCGGAGTCGTCGTGCTCCACGGCCTGGAGGGCAGCAAGCGCCGCCCGGCTTGTCTGATCGCGGTCCATCGGAGTTCTGCAGGGATGATCGGGGTGAGGATCTGGAGCGAATCGGGCCGCCGATGGGGGCCTACTCCACGGTCACTCAACAGTATCCAATTTCGCCCGTTCGGTGCCGTTTCGGACGGAATCGACACCGTCGACGGAGCCCCGTTGCGGACCTCACGGACCCCCGCGAAGTTCGGTAGGCTGGTCCCTGATCGTCCCCCGAATCCCCGAGAGTACGGCCTGCATGAACCACTCGATCGACATCCCGAAGCCCGCCAACGAACCCGTTCTCCCCCACACCCCCGGCTCACCCGAGCGGGCGGCGCTGGAGGCCGAACTGGAGCGGCTCGCGTCGAGTACGATCGACATCCCGCTGGTGATCGGCGGCCGCGAGATCCGAACGGGCGACGCCGTCGACATCACGGCACCGCACGACCACTCGCTCCACCTCGGGCAGTGGCATCGCGCGGGCAGGACCGAGGTGGAACAGGCGATCGAGGCGTCGCTCGCGGCGTGGGAGACGTGGTCGCGGATGCCGTGGCTCGACCGGGCCGCGATCTTCCTCCGGGCCGCCGACCTCGTCGCGGGCCCGTACCGGGCGCAGATCAACGCCGCCACGATGCTGGGGCAGAGCAAGACCATCTTCCAGTCCGAGATCGACGCCGCGTGCGAGCTGGCGGATTTCTATCGCTTCAACGCCTCCTTCGCGCAGCAGATCTTCGACCGGCAGCCCCGCTCGTCGGACGGCGTCTGGAACCGCACCGAGTACCGGCCGCTCGAGGGATTCATCTACGCGGTGTCGCCCTTCAACTTCACCGCGATCGGCGGAAACCTCGTCGGTGCGCCCGGCATGCTGGGCAACGTCTGCGTCTGGAAGCCCTCGATGAGCGCGGTGTACAGCAACTGGGTCGTGATGAAGGTGCTGCGCGACGCGGGGCTCCCGGACGGCGTGATCAACTTCGTGCCCGGCGATCCGGTGGAGGTCACCGACGTGGTGCTCTCGCACCGCGAGTTCGCCGGCCTGCACTACACGGGCTCTTCGGAGGTCTTCCGCATGTTGTGGAGGCGGATCGGCGAGAACCTCCCGACCTACCGGAACTATCCGCGAATCGTGGGTGAGACCGGCGGGAAGGACTTCATCGTGGTCCACCCGTCCGCCCGTGTGAATCAGGTGCGGACCGCCATCGTCCGGGGTGCCTTCGAGTACCAGGGCCAGAAGTGTTCGGCCGCCTCCCGGGTCTACGTGCCGGCGTCGATGTGGCCGCAGCTCTCCGACGAACTCGTCGACGTCGTCGGCGGTCTCAGGATGGGCGATCCGCGGGACTTCACGAACTTCATGACCGCCGTCATTCACGAGCAGGCGTTCGAGAAGATCACGGGCTACATCGAGCGGGCGAAGGCGGCGGATGGTGTGGAGGTGCTGACGGGGGGCGGGTCCGACCGCTCGAAGGGGTGGTTCGTCGAGCCGACGGTGCTCGTCGCGGAGGATCCCCGGTACGAGACCATGCGGGAGGAGATCTTCGGGCCGGTCGTGACCATCCACGTGTATCAGGACGACGCGTGGAGCGAGATGCTCGACCTCGTGGACACCACCTCGCCGTACGGACTCACCGGCGCCGTGTTCTCGCAGGACCGCGAGGCCACGCTCGAGGCGATGGACGTGCTTCGCCACGCCGCGGGCAACTTCTACATCAACGACAAGCCGACCGGCGCCGTCGTCGGCCAGCAGCCGTTCGGCGGTGCCCGCGCCTCGGGCACGAACGACAAGGCCGGATCCTGGCTGAACCTGCTCCGGTGGCTTTCGCCGCGGAGCGTCAAGGAGACCTTCGACCCGCCGACGGACTACCGCTACCCGTTCATGGCGGAGTGAGCCGCCAGCGGACCATCGTCCGCCCCTCGGCCTCCGCCCTGCCGAGCGGCAACCGCAGCAGGCCTCCGTTCCTCCACGCGGGAAGCTGGTCCGCCGAGTGAGTGCTCCCGGGATAGCCCGACTGGCCGCCCGGAAGCACGAACCAGCCCGCCGGCTCGCTCATGTCGGACACGTGCCGCTGGCTGGCGCCCCACACGACGCGGTACCGCCCGTCGGCATCCGTGGAGTGTCCCGCCACGTCCACCGTGGTGCCGGTCCCGGCGATCGGGATGTCGGTCATGGAGAACCCGAACAGCCGCTGCAGGATCGGCACCGAGCCCAGCGGGTGGTCGAGGTGCAGGTAGTGCTGCTCGCCCCACGGAAGGCGGCCGACGCGGTCCAGCGCCGAGCCGGCTGCGCGGGTGGCGACGCCGTCCGGCAGGCCCGCATCGATCCATCGATCCACGGCGGACATGTGGACGAAGCCTTCCTCGCCCCCGTACACCTCGCGCCGGAGCTCGCGCTCGACGCCCTGGTACCACGCCTCGAAGAGCGTCGCCTCGATCCCGTCGACCGCCGCGGTCCCGTTCCACGCGTCGAGCAGCGCTGCGGCCTCGGCGTCGCCCGCGCCTCGATACCCCCGGGCAGCGGCCGCCGCGAATCGCGCTGCCTGGAGTGAACGGACATCGCGCTGGATGGCATGCATCGACGTCACGTCGTGGGCGTCGGATCCCTCCACGAGCCGCGTGATGCGCTCCGCCCGCCACGGCGGGAACCACATGTCGCCCGACACCAGTCCGCCGATGCTGTCCATCTGCTGACGGTTGTTGGCGGTCACCACGAAGCCTCGCTCGGGTGCCGTCGCCGAGGGGTGCTCGTCGAAGGGGAGCCAGCCGGTCCAGTCGGACGTGCCGGTCCACCCCGGGCGGGGCGAGAAGGGTGGTCGTTCACCGCTCCGGAGGGGCACGCGGCCGGCCATCCGATACCCCCACACCCCCGCGGTGTCCGCGAAGACGACGTTCTGGCTGATGGTGCGAAATCCCCGGAGCGCCTGCTCGAACTCCGCCCCGTTCGCGGCGCGGTTCATGGCCAGGACCGCCGGTAGCGTGGAGGAATCCGCGTGAGCGACCCAGCGCAGCGACACGAGCTCGCCGTCCAAGCGCGACTCGACCGGGGTCATGACCGGGCCGTTACGAGTCTCACGCACGACCAGCGTGTCGGGCGTGTCCCGACCCGACACGTGGATCAGCTCCACTCTGGTCTCGAATGGAGCACTCCCGTTCGGCGTCAGGTAGCGGGTGGTGTCCGCGGCATCGACGCGCTCGATGAAGAAGTCGGCGTCGTCGACCATGGCGTTCGTGTAGCCCCATGCAACCCCGCCGCTCCGGCCCGCCGCCACACCCGGCGCTCCCGGAATCCCCATCCCTACCACGTCGAGATCGGGTGCGTGCAGCCCCACGAGATGAAAGAGCGCGGGCCGACTGAGACCGAGGTGCATGTCGTTGGCGACCATCGGCTTCCCCGACGCGGTGCGCACGCCGCCCACCACCCAGGCGTTCGACGCACGGCGCACGCCCACCGCCCGCATCACGTCCCGCAGTCCGTCCGGTATCGACGCCGAGCGCAGGAGCGCCGCTCGCGCAGGACCGCCGGTGGGGCCGGCTCGGGCGGCGTCCGGGCCCGGCGAGTCCGCGTCCGGATTCCCCGCCGGGTCGACCGCGCCTCCTTCCGACCGGTCGGACAGTCCGCGCACCCCGTCCACGATCGTGGTCCCGCCGTTCGGGAATCGCCACCGGACGCGTTCGAACACATCGGGCTCGAGCACCTCGACGAGCGCGGCGTGGATCAGGTCCTCGTCGTACTGGGTGAGGTCCCACGCCATGATCCGCTCGATCGCGAGCACGTCCGTGATGGAGAACGCGCGCGGCTCGAACCGGAGGATCACGAACTCGGGGGGAAGCGGGCCCGACCACTCGGACAGCGTGTGGTTCACGCCGTCGACGTACGCCTCCAGCAGACTCCTGGACTCCGGGTCGAGGAGCGCGGCGCTTCGCTCGGCGACCCGCGACATCCCCAGCGTGCGCAGGAAGCGATCCGACGGGAGGGCGGACTCGCCGAGCACCTCGGACAGCGTGCCGGTGGCGACGCGGCGGAAGAACTCCATCTGCCAGAGCCGCTGTCGAGCGTGCACCGCGCCCTGCGCGAAGAAGGCATCGGCCGCCGACGCCGCGAAGATGTGGGGTACCCCCGCCGAGTCCCAGAGCACGTCCACGGGGGCCTGCACCCCGCGGGCGACGTCGGTGCCCGACGGGAGGCCGGGTCCGGCCCGCAGCTTCGCGAGAGCCACGCTCGCCGCCACCGCGACGCCGACGGCGAGGAGGACGAGGGTCGCGCCGACGGCCGGGAGAAGACGTCGCATGCGCCCCGACTCAGGGCCTCTCGAGCGCCCCGCCCAGATCCGCCAGGAGATCCTCGGCATCCTCGAGACCCACCGAGAGCCGCACGAACCCGTCGGGGATTCCCATCTCGGCCCGGCGCACGGGCGACAGGCCGGCGTGCGAGGTGTAGCGGGGCTGGGACGCGAGCGACTCGACGCCACCGAGGCTGGGCGCGACCTGAATGACGTTCAGCCGGCGCATGAACCGGTCGGCCGCCTCTCCGCCCCCCTGCACCACGAACCCGACCATCCCGCCGAACCCGACGTCGAGGATGTCGGTGGCGAGCTCGTGCTCGGGGTGCGACCGGAGCCCGGGGTAGGCCACGGAGACGACGCCCTCGTGCCCCTCGAGGAAGTCGGCGACGGCGGCCGCGTTTCGGCAGTGGCGCTCCATGCGCACCGCCAGCGTCCGAAGGCCACGGTCCAGGAGCCAGGCGGCCTGGGGGTCCAGCGACGGGCCGTAGAGCCTCATCTTCCCCACGATCTCCTCCACGACGTCGGCCTGCCCCGCCACCGCTCCGGCGATCAGGTCCGAGTGTCCACCCAGGTACTTGGTGGCGGAGTGGATCACCACGTCCACACCGTGCTCGCGCGGCCGCATGAGCACCGGCGTGGCGAAGGTGGCGTCCATCACCAGCGGCAGCCCGTGTTCGCGCGCCAGCGCCGCCAGCGGCCGCGGGTCGGGCACGCGCAGCGTGGGATTGGTCGGCAGCTCGAAGTAGAGGAGTCGCGTCGACTTCCGGATCGCCTTCCGCCACGCGGTCGTGCGCCCGAGTCCGGCGAAGGTCGTGGTCACGCCACGGCGGGGGAGCTCCTCCTCGAGGAAGACGCGCGTGGCGCCGTAGAGGTACTCCGACGCAACGATGTGGTCGCCCTTCTGGGTGAGCGCGAGCAGCGTCATCGCGATCGCGCCCATGCCGCTGCCGAAGACCGCGCCCGCCTCCATGTCCTCGAGCGCCGCGATCTTCCGGCCGACGGCCTCCTGCGTCGGGTTGTTCCCGTACCGGGTGTAGAGGACGTCGCCCACGGGAGCGAGGCCCCCTGCGAAGGTCGAGCTCTGGACGATCGGCTGCACGACCGGCTCTCCCGGCGCGGCCCTGCGTCCGTCGCCGTGGATTCCCTTCGTCGACCGGCCGCCCCGGCGTCCGTGGGCCATCAGGTCGCCACCGGGGCCACGAGGCGACTGAGCGCGTGCATGCCCCCCGTCGCGTCCGCGAAGATGAGGCGGCGCTCGACCAGTCGATCCACCGCCGTTCTGAGCGAACCGTTCCCGAACACGTCGTCGGATCGCTCGTCCGGCACCACGCCTTCGCTCTCCACGAGCCGCCAAACCGCCGACTCGTCCTCGTCGAGCGTACCGAGCAGCTCGGCGGTCCCGTCGTCACGTCGCGACACCGCCGCGAGTCGCTGCCGCTCGAGTACCGCCTGGATCGGTTCGCGGTGCCGCTCCTGGACCCCCCGGAAGACGAAGAAGGCCTCGCGGGGCCGGTCGATCTCGGAGTAGCGTCGGAGGAGGCGAGCCACCACCTCGTCCGCGCAGGAGTAGTCGAGGATGGTGATCTCCGTCAGGTCCACCAGGGTAATCGTCGGCTCGCCCGCCTCCGCGAGCATCGCCTCAATCGCCAGTCGGACTGCGCGACCCGTCGGGCGGGTCACCAGGTGGGAGTACAGAGACGCGACCGACTCGCGGACGAGCGGCCCGACCTCGATCAGGATCGGATCCGGCACGCTACGCATTCGCCCCGACCTCCGCCGCCGTCTCGGGCACGCGGGCCGGCAGCAGAATCGAGATCTGCGAGCCCGGGAATGCGGCGAGATTCTGGAGAAGCGGCGGCTGGTCGTCCCAGTCGGGCACGGCCGCGATCCGGGCGGTGCCGCTCCGGATGGACAGCGCGCCGTTCCAGCGCCCGACCTGCTTGCGGATCTGCTGGATTCCCTGCCCCCGATGCGAGTCGGGGAACCGGGTGACGCCGTGCATGAACGCCGCCTCGAGCGCCGTCGCGTCGCTCCAGCGATCGCCGAAGCGTGCCGAGTGCTCGTCGGTCAGTGAGGCCTTGAACCCCCGCCCCATGTCGGCCACCGCCAGCACCAGGACGTGGCGTCCGAGTCGCTTCTTCCAGTTGTAGACCTGTGCCGCCACCCAGCCCGGCGCCTCGGCGTGCTCGAGGATGTTCTGGCAGACCTCGGAGAGGATGACGCTGAACGGCACCACGGCCGTGGCCGGGTAGTTGAGCGTCCGCGACAGGATCTCTCCGGCGCTGCCCTGGACCCGTTCCACCACCTCGTGCACGTCCGTGTTCGTCGTGATCGGCATGATCTCGAGCAGCACCGGGGTGTCGCCCGAGGGGCGGCGGGGCGGACGCTGGTCGAACTCGAAGAGGCTCTCGGCAGCCCGGAAGAAGCCCATCCGCGCCATATACCCGGTGGTGTCGGAGTTCTCCGGAATACGGAAGTGGGCGGACCGGCCGGTACGGGCCACGGTGGCGCGTCCCGCGCAGAGGAGCGCCACCATCCCGTTGGGGTCCGCCCACCGGACGTGGCGCGCGTCGAACAGCACCCGCTCGGTCTCGACCGACACGGTCTCGTCGAGGATCCGATCCATCGACCGATGGTCGAGCGACGTGGGGAGCGAGAGAACGTTCATGGGTCGCCCGCGTCGGTCGCGATCCGCCCGAGGAGGTGGTCCGTGAGGCCCCGCGCGCCCCGGTGCGCGAAGTTCCGTGCGGCGTATCGGTTGGCCGTGCGCATGGCGTCCTCGAGGTCGTCTCCGGCGAGCAGTCGAGAGAAGAGAGTAGCCCCCCACACATCTCCGCAACCGGTCGGATCGCCGTCGGTGCCGGGGGCCTCGATGGGGACCCTGCCGCTGTGCACGGTTCCACCCCGCCCCACCCCGTGACGGGCGGTCGGCCACGCGCGCGGATCGGCGTCGAAGTCGGGCGACGCGACCCAGGCGGCGCCGCGTTCCTCGAGCGTGACGAGAACGAGCTTGAGCTCCGGGCCCACGATCTCCGCGGCCAGCTGCCAGGGGTCGCCCCACGCCCGCCCCAGCAGTTCGAACTCCTGCTCGTTCATCTGCACCGCGTCGAACGCGCGCAGCCAGGCCCCCCACGCCGGCAGTTCCCGCGGCACCCGGATGCCGGCGCGTCCGATCCCGAGGAAGAGGGAATGCAGGTCCGCGTAGGTCGGGCCGTCGAAGCCCGCCCGAAGCGCCCGGGCCGCGTCGACGTCCATCTCGAACCCCGAGATGAAGTTCACGTACAGCGCGTCGCACGTCCGCGCGGAGGGGGCGAGCTCCGGCCACGCCCAGGGCGAGACACCACCGGTCAGGTGCTCCGTTCGGCGGCCCTCCGTGGTGTACCGAAGCGCCACACGGTTGTTGGGCTCGGGAACCACGCGGAGACCGGTGTCGAGATCGATGCGTCCGATCCGCGAGAGGAAGCGGCGCGCCTCCTCCGCCAGATCGGCCCCGACCCGTACGAGCGGCACGATCTCCCATTCGGCCGGAAGCGCCGCGTCGAGCGCCCCGAGCGCGTAGGCGATGCCGCCCCACTCGCGAACCGGAGTCTCGCGCGTGTCGCGCCGGTGGATGGTGTCCCAGACGAGGGTGCCCACGACCCCGAGGCGAGGCCGCGAGTATTCGCTTCCCGGAGGCGTCATCCGGCAGCGTGGGATCGAAGGAACCGACCGGCCGCCCCGACGACGCCCGCGGTCTCGATCAGTTCGCCCGGCACGATCCGGCATGCGTCGGCGGCCACACGGAACGCCCGGGTGCGCACCTCGGTGCGGAGCGGACCCAGCAGGTGCTCCCCCGCCCGCGTGACGCCACCCATCAGGACGACGGCCTCGGGGTTGAGGAGGTTGATGAGGTTCGCCACACCGACGCCGAGGATCCGGGCCGTGTCGTTGACGACACGGTCGGCGAACGCGTCCCCCGCCACCGCGGCCTCGAAGACCGTCACCGCGCTGATCCGGTCGAGGTCTCCCTCGACGAGGTCGACGAGAAGCGATTCCGTCCCGGCCACCAGCCCCTGGCGAGCGCGGGCGGCGATGCTCGGACCGCTCGCATAGGCCTCCAGGCAGCCGTAGTTGCCACACGCACAGAGGCGGCCGTCGAAGGCGACCGTGGTGTGACCGATCTCGCCGGCGGCGTCGCTACAGCCGTGCTGCAGCTCTCCGCCGCTGATCCAGCCGCCGCCGATCCCGGTTCCCACGATGAGCCCGAACATCGACTCCGTGCCCCTCCCGGCCCCCTGCCACCACTCGCCCCAGGCCGCGCAGTTGGCGTCGTTGTCGAGGGCGACCGGGCGGTCGAACCGGGCCTCGAGCAGCGCTCCGAGCGGCACGTCCCGCCACTTCAGGTTCGGACTGTGCGAGACCACCCCGGTGGCGCGATCGAGCGGACCGGGGCAGCCCACGCCCATCCCGATCACGCGGTCCCGGTCCACGCCGGCCGCCGCCACCGCCTCCTCGGCCATGCGGACGACGTCGTCGACCACCGCGTCGACGCCCCGTTCGGCATCGGTCGCCCGATTCCGGAGCGCGACCGCGTCTCCCCCCGCCGCGGGCACCAGGCCCACCACGAGATTCGTGCCTCCGATGTCGATCCCGACGACCCAGCGACCCGTCAGGTCGCCCGGGGTGTCCCGCGGGGCCACCGCACGGTCACTCGCCAATGCTGAGAACCGCCAGGAAGGCCTCCTGGGGGATCTCCACGGATCCGACCTGCTTCATCCGCTTCTTCCCCTCCTTCTGCTTCTCGAGGAGCTTCCGCTTTCGGGTGATGTCGCCGCCGTAGCACTTCGCGGTCACGTTCTTCCGCACCGCCTTCACCGTCTCGCGGGCGATGATCTTCTGACCGATCGCGGCCTGGAGCGCCACCTCGAACTGCTGCCTCGGGATCAGCTCCTTGAGCTTCTTGAGGAGATCCCGCCCGTATTCGTACGCCTTGTCCTGGTGGATGATGACGCTGAAGGCGTCGACGGGGTCGTCGTTCACGAGGACGTCGAGCTTCTGCAGCTTCGCCGGACGATACTCCGACATCTCGTAGTCCATGGCCGCGTAGCCGCGTGTGGAGCTCTTGAGCTTGTCGTAGAAGTCGAGGACGATCTCCGCCAGCGGCATGTCGAACTCCATCTCGACCCGCTCGGTGTCCACGAACTGCATCCCGTGGAAGACGCCCCGGCGGTCGTGGCAGAGCTTCTGGATGTTCCCGATGTATTCGGAGGGACAGAGGATCCGGATCTTCACGATCGGCTCCGCGATCGACTCGATGCGACCGCGGTCCGGGAGCGCGGACGGCGATTCGATCACCACCTCCTCGCCGTCGGTCAGCACGACGTGGTACTCCACATTAGGCACGGTCGTGATGAGGTCGACGCCGAACTCCCGGTCGAGCCGCTCCTGGATGATCTCCATGTGCAGCAGCCCCAGGAAGCCGCACCGGAAGCCGAAGCCCAGCGCGCCCGACGTCTCCGGTTCGAACTGCAGCGAGGCGTCGTTCAGCGTGAGCTTGTCGAGCGCGTCGCGGAGGTCCTCGTAGTCGTCGGAGTTCGTGGGGTAGAGACCCGCGAACACCATCGGGCGGACCTCCTGATAGCCCTCCAGCAGCTCCTCGGCGGGGTGGTCCAGATCGATGATCGTGTCGCCCGGGCGCGTGTGCTTCACATCCTTGATGGCGGCCACGACGTACCCGACCTCGCCCGGCCCCAGCCTGGGCCGCTTCACCTTCTTGAGCTGGGAGTAGCCGACCTCGGTGACCTCGTACTCGGCCTTCACCGCCCCGAACCCGATGCGCATCCCCGCCTCGATCGTGCCGTCGATCACGCGGACCGACGGGACGGCGCCGAGATACTTGTCGTAGTACGAGTCGAAGATCAGGGCGCGGAACGGTGCGTCGGTGCGCCCCTCCGGCGGCGGCACGCGCTCCACGACCGCCTCGAGAATCGCCTTCACGCCGATTCCCTCCTTTGCGGAGGCCAGCAGAATCGTCTCCGGATCGACGCCCAGCAGCTCCGCGACCTCGATCTGCCGCTTCACCGGCTCCGCACCCGGGAGGTCGATCTTGTTGATCACCGGGATGACCTCGAGGTCCGCGTCGAGCGCGAGAAAGAGATTCGACAGCGTCTGTGCCTGGATCCCCTGGGTGGCGTCGACGACCAGAATCGCGCCCTCGCAGGCGGCCAGCGACCTGGACACTTCGTACGTGAAGTCCACGTGCCCGGGCGTGTCGATGAGGTTGAACTCGTAGGTCGCGCCGTCGTTCGCCGCATAGTCCATCCGGACGGCGTGCAGCTTGATCGTGATCCCCCGTTCCCGCTCGAGCTCGTTGGAATCGAGCACCTGATCCCGCATCTGCCGCTTGTCGAGCGCACCCGTCTCCTCGAGGAGCCGATCCGCGAGGGTCGACTTCCCGTGGTCGATGTGAGCGACGATGCAGAAG
Organism: Longimicrobiales bacterium; assembly: GCA_028284495.1. Taxonomy (GTDB): domain Bacteria; phylum Gemmatimonadota; class Gemmatimonadetes; order Longimicrobiales; family Gaopeijiaceae; genus Gaopeijia. Next base: position 38,865 of record JANQRP010000033.1, read on the forward strand.
TTGCGGATGTGGTCGAGGCGCACGGGCGTTGCAGGCGGTGAAGGCGCGGTGATCGGAGGACGCTGAAAATAGCGGAATCGCCGGTGCGGCCTCAATCGGCGGGCGTTGGCGCGGTGTGGCAGAATCCACGTCGTCACGTCATTTCGCCACGGATGCCCCGCGAACCACGCGCGGCCCCCATGTAACGGCCCCGCCCGGTGCACCCGCCGAAATGTCGACAACGTCGAGGCTGCGAGCCGAACTGCGACCCTGAATGTAACATAAAAGTAACAACATCGCTGCACACGGACCTCGGCGTGAAACCTGCGATCGTTTCGCCCGCCCCTCCACCCGGGCCGGGCCGCACCAGTGTGGCGCCGCACCAGGTGGTGGTCCACGTCGCGACGCGTGCCGCGACACAACCTCTCGAGGAGAGACCCGATGCCCCTGACCCGTCGGCTGCTGCCGCAGAGCCCGCTCGCACGCACTGCGCGGTACCTGATCGACAACTTCCCGCCGGTTCTCTTCCTCGCCCTGCTGGTGTCACTCCCCTTCGTGGCCTCGTTCGAGATCGCGACGAGCGTGCTCGAGGTTTCCGAGGAGTTCGTCGGGGTCATCGCTGCCGTGGTCGCCTTCTACACGATCCGGCGGCTCGGCGTGCGGACGTTGACCATCGGGTGGACGTTCGCGGTCATCGCGCTCCTCGCCGACACGCTCGACGAGTTCGTGGCGCCCAGCGGCACCGGCCTCTACGATCTGATCGAGGGCGCCGGGAAGGCGATCGGGTACCCGCTGCTGGCCGTGGGCTTCCTGATCTCGTACCGCACGATCGAGGCGCAACTACTCCGGGCCCGGGAGACGCGGGACGCCCTCCGTGCCAGCGAGGAGCAGTTCCGTGCGCTCTTCGAGAACGCTCCGATCGGGTACCACGAGGCGGACCTGGACGGCACGATCCTCCGCGCCAACGACGCGGTCACCCGTATGCTCGGCCGCGAGCGCAACGCGCTGGTCGGAACCGGTGTGGCCGACCTCGTCGAGGACGAGCCGGCGGGCGGCTTCGACGTTCACGATGACAGCTGGGGACCCGACGGGCGGCGGGAACGCCAGATCACGACCCGGCACGCGGACGGGGGCACGCGCTTCGTGGAGTCTCGTGAACTCCTGATCCGCGACGCCGTCGGGGCCGTGTCGGGCGTGCGATCGGCCTGGCTCGACGTGACGGACCGGTTTCTCATGGAGCAGGAGATTCATCGGCGGGCGCACTTCGACGAGCTCACGGGCCTCCCCAACCGAGCCCTCGCGGTGGACCGCCTCACGCTCGCCCTCACCCGTGCCCGACGCATGGGTACGGAAGTGGGGCTGCTCTTCCTCGACCTGGACCGGTTCAAGAACGTCAACGACACGCTCGGGCACGCCGCGGGCGACGCCCTGCTGCGGGAGGTCGCCGAGCGGGTCGCGGGTGTCGTGCGACCGGACGACACCGTCGCCCGCCTCGGCGGCGACGAGTTCATCGTCGTGCTCCCGGATTTCGGACGCGACGGGCATCTCGAGTACGTGGCGCGCCGGATCCTCGAGGTTCTCTCACGACCGATGGAGCTCGGGGCCCAGACGGTCACCGTCTCCGCGAGCATCGGGATCACTTCGTATCCGACGGACGGAGCCGACGCCGACACGCTCTTCCAGAACGCCGACTCCGCGATGTACCGCGCCAAGGAGCGCGGCAAGAACACGTATCGGTTCTTCACCCAGGAACTGAACCGGGACGCGGAGCGCCGGTTCCGGCTCGAGATGGATCTCCGCGCCGCCATCGACCGTCGCGAGCTCGAGATCCACTACCAGCCCGTCTTCGACCTCCGCAGACGGAGCGTCGTCGGGGCGGAGGCGCTTCTGCGATGGACGCACCCCGAGCTCGGACCGCTCTCGCCGGGCGAGTTCATCCCCGTCGCGGAGGACACCGGACTCATCGTCCCGATCACCGAGTGGGTGATCATGGCGGCGTGTCGGCAGGCGAAGGACTGGCAGAGCGAAGTCGGCGCCGACTTCCGGATCGCCGTGAACCTGTCACCCCGTGACCTCGCCGCGGGCCACGTGGTCGATACGGTGCGAACCGCGCTCCACCGCTCCGGGCTGCCCGCCTCGTCGCTCGAGCTCGAGGTCACCGAGCGGTTGCTGCTCTCGAGTGACGACCTGGTCCGCGACCAGCTCGCTTCGCTGCGCGAACTCGGCGTCCGACTCGCCATGGACGACTTCGGAACCGGTCACTCCGCGCTCTCCTATCTCCGGCGCTACTCGTTCGACACGCTGAAGATCGATCGCGAGTTCGTGCAGGGCGCACCGGACCGCCGCGAGGACGCCAGCCTGACGGCGGCCATCGCGGCGATGGCCGCGAGCCTCGGGATGGAGGTGGTGGGCGAAGGCGTCGAGACGCAGGCGCAGGCAGACCACCTCGAGAAGCTGGGGCTCGAGCGAGTCCAGGGATACCTCTACGGCAAGCCGGTCGCACCCGGCGAGTTCGTGTCGGCCGCGGCGCGTGCGCGTCTCGCGGTCGTGCCGGGAGGGTCGAGGTCCGCCTGAGCCGATCGGGGAGCGGCGACCTCCACGAAGCCGTTGCGCCGGGTGGCGTCCGCGACGCACACTCCGGTGGTCATCGGTGACCCCTGAGCTGGAGCGCTGTCGCATGAACGACCGCGGCCCATCCCGCTACACGCACGACATCCCGGTCCCGCCGCACGACCTCAGTCCGCTGGCCATGCGCCAGATCGACGGGATCGTCGACTGGTGGTACGACACGGACACCCTGTTCGGGCGCGCGAACGCCCTTCTTTCGGTTCTCGGCGCGCTTGGAGGCCTCGCCTGGGCCGTCGTGTCGGCCGTTGCCGACGGTGTCACGTTCGGGTCGGTGGTGCTGATGCCGATCTTCGCCCTGTTCGCGGGATGGCTGGCGGGCTCGCTCGCCCTGACCGGCGCGATGGTCTGGCTCGTCTGGAAGGGAGGGGTGTGGGCGTGGGGGCTGCTCGGATGACGTCGGCCCTCGCCGGGCGCGGCCCGGCCGGATGAGCGACTCGAAGGGTCCGCCGGCCGATCTCCCGGAAGGGGGGATCCTGCTCGGATACTCGCTCGAGCACGAGCGTCGGCAGGCCCCCATCGGGTTCCTCTACGGTACGGACGGTCCACCCGCTCCGGAGCCGCCCGAGGGTGCACCCACGCTCGACCCGATCCTGCACACCGCGAGCGGGCACCTCATGACGATCGCCCCGACCGGGAGCGGCAAGGGGGTCGGCTGCATCGTGCCCACGCTGCTTCGCTATCCCGGACCGGTCATCGTCATCGATCCGAAGGGCGAGAACTACGCGGTGACGGCCGAGCGTCGCCGAGCGCTCGGGCAGCGCGTCGTCGTCCTGGACCCGATGGGCATCACCGACGCGGACGATCCCGGCGCCCTCAATCCACTCGATCTGGTCGATCCGGAATCCGACCACTCGGTCGATGACGCGGCGGCTCTCGCCTCGCTCCTCTCGGGGGGCGCCGAGCGGGAGGACCCACGGAACCTCTTCTGGTACCAGCGCGGAGCTCAGCTGCTGACCGGCGTGATCCAGTACGTCGCGGTGGAGGCACCGCCGAGTCGGCGGAACCTCGCCGAGGTGCGCCGCCTCCTCAACCTCCCCGCCGAGGACTTCACCGCCGTCGCCTCGACCCAGATGGCGAGCAGCTCGGATCCCGACGTGCGCCAGGTCGCCGGCACTCTCGCCAACCCGGCGTCGGAGATGATCGGGAGCATCCTCGCCATGTCCCAGAACAGCCTGGGATTCCTGCGCGGGCAACTCGTGGCGGATGCCACGTCACGCTCGTCGTTCGATCTCGGGGACGTCACCGCCGGCGAGCCGCTCTCCGTGTACCTCGTCATCCCACCCGACAAGCTCGAGTCGCACCGAAATCTGCTGCGGCTCTGGATCGGCGTGCTGATGTCGGCGCTGATGCGACGCCGTGCGCCGGTTCCGCGGAGCACGCTGCTGATCCTCGACGAGGCGGCGCAGCTGGGTCCGCTCGAGCAGCTCCGTCAGGCGATCACGCTGATGCGAGGGTACGGCGTCCAGACGTGGAGTTTCTGGCAGGACGTCTCCCAGCTCGAGAATCTCTATCCGCTCGACTGGGAGACGATGTACAACAACTGCCACGTCCATCAGGCGTTCGGGTTCGCGACCCTGAAGGCGGCCGAGGACACGTGCGGCCTTCTCGGGTTCCACGACGCTCTGGAGGTCCTCAAGCTCGACTCCGACGAGATGATTCTCTCGATCTCGGGGGACGAGGCGGTCATCGCCCAGAAGCCGAACTACCTGACGGATCCGGCGTTCGACGGGCTCTACTCGCCGAACCCCTTCTACGCGCGGAGTTCGGACTCGCCGCCGACGCGACAACGGAAGCCGCGCCTGTACGTCCGGCCGGCGCACCCGACCCCGTCGGAGCGCGGGGTGGTCGACGAGGTGTCGCGCGTCACGCCACCGGACGAGGAGGACGACGCCCGCCTGCTCGACCTGGACGAGGTCCTGCGCTCGGCCGGGCTGGATCCCGACGTGGTCTCCGAGCTGGACGAGGATCCTCCGGCCCCTCCGCGCACGTGCCTGCTCGATCCACTGCCGGACGTCATCATCGACTACCCACGGGGCGTTCCGACCTTCGTGGATCTCGTCGTCGATCAGATCGGTGGCGCCTGGAACGTGGTGACCACCGAACTCCGCGGCGTCGCGCCGGCGTGCTACCCTGGCGGGCACATCGTCGAGATGTACGACTCACGGCGCTTCCCGTCCCGGGCCCTCGTCTTCAACAGGAACAACGAGGTACGGACGTTCACCGGGTCGGCGGAGCAGTTCGACTGGTTGAATCGCGACGTCCCTGTCGCGCTCGACGACGAAACCGTGGCGTCATACGCACGGCTCCGACTGCATTTCCAGGCGGGCGACGCACGGCTCAGGATCATCGACGACCCGGACACGCTGCGAACCTGGGCCGGCGATGCCGACACGACGGCGCTGGCGGATCTGCTCGAGCCGGTGGACGCGGTGGCCCACGAGGGCGGTGGGTGGACCGTGTCGGCTACGGCGGTCCACGACGCGCGACTCGTGCGGGTCGCCGTGCCCGTGGACGACGAAGGCGTCCTGGGCTCCGCGACCCTCGAGGTTCTCGCGGAGCTCGACAACGGGCTCCGGTATCCGGCGGTCGACTTCGACGGTGATCCGACGCCGGAACCGCTTCCGGCCCGGCTCGAGCGCCTTCACGGAAGCTGGGAGGTGCTGGACGAAGTCGATGACGAGACGCTCCAGCGTGACTTCCCCCTCGAGCTCGCTCGGGGTCGGGATGCGATCACGTTGCGCCGGCCCATCGCCTGCTACCCGGGGTGGGACCTCGTCCGAATGCCACACACGAAGCTGGGGCACTTCGCCTTCTGCCTGTATCGGCCTTGCGACGTGCTGCTCGGTACGCGCGGGATGGTGCGGAGTCTCTGGAACCGGTTCAACCCCCGCGCGCTCGAGCTGAGCACGGAGCGGCAGGCGGAGTCCTATCTCCGGTTCTTCACCTGGTTCGTCGGTACGCCGCAGCACAGCTGGGTTCTCATGGACGATCCGTACCACCTTCCGCTGGCGGACGGAGCCTCGATCGACCGCCCCGGGCTCGACGCCGAGTGGGTCGCGCCGCATCCGGTCCCGCTGCGCGACGACGACCCCGACGACACCCGGTGGCGTTTCCGGACGACGCTCCTCAGCGGAGCGCGGGTCATCAACGCCGAGTTCCGAATCGACGACTCGGGTGGCGTCGAGATGACCGACTCCGAGGAGCTCACCGACGATCTACCCCTGGACCACGACGTTCTGCGCGCGCTGCTCTGGCTGCCACCGCTCGGACCCTGGGAGCCCGCGGGTGGTCCGGAGGCGCCTGGCCGCGGGTCGGCCACGGAGCCGGCGTGACGGGCTCGGTCCACCCCGAAGGGCGCTGGTGGGCCCGCTGGCAGCGTCTCGCGCCCGAGGATCGCGACCGGGTGCTCGAGGACCTCGCCAACCAGATGAGGGGCGAGCTCCCGGACGACACGCGGATCGACCGCCAGATCCTGAGCTGCTACCCGCGGCACGCACTGCTCCGCTTCACCGTCTCCTCCCCGCGCGGGCCCCGGTACGGCTTCGCTTTCTACGCGCCCGGTCAACTCTACCCGCTCCACCTGACCTTCGCGTCCGTCGCCGCATTCAACGAGATCGGGCTCGAGATCCGCGACGCGGAGCAGGCCGCGACCTATCTGCGGTTCGCGACCTGGGCGACCACCGACGACAGCGCCCGCAGTCACATTCTCGATCCGGACGTCCGGCTGAACTTCGCGGAGCCGATCTCGCCCGAGCTCGAGGCGGCGGTCCGCGATGCGCTGCGGCCCTGCGAACTGGTCGATGCCGAGCCGGACGACCCGGAAGGCGCCTTCCGATTCCGGACCTCGACCCTCATCGACGACGCGATCGAACTCGTGGAATGGCTCATCGAGCCCGATGGTGACGCTACGCGGTTCCGGTCCGAGACCGAGCCACCGGTGCGCGTCCCGGTCGTCATGGACCGGTTCGAAAGCGATCGCTACTTCGTCCTCGTGCGCGAGGAGTCGCTGAGCGCGGACCGGTTCGTGCGACGACTCCGGAACGGGCCGGTGCACGGCGTCCGGGTCACCGATCCGGTCGTCCTGCGGGGCGGGGTGTTCACCGAACCGGTCAACCTGACGCACGTGACCTTCGCCCGCGGACTCGACTTCGAGGGGACCCGTTTCGAGAAGGGCCTTACGCTCGACGGGTGCGTGTTCGAGGGCAAGCTGAGCCTCGCGGATGCCACGGTGCACGGACCCCTTCGCGCGTCGGGGATGCGCTTTCATCGTGAAGGACTCCGGAAGGGGGACAGCGCGCTCGGCAAGAAGACTCGCCTCCGCTCGCATTCCCTCCCTGTGGACTTCGATGGGAGCGGCATGCGGGTGGAGGGAAGCGTGTTCCTCGAAGGGCTCCGCTGCCCGAACGTCGTCGACCTTCCCCGGGCGAGGATCGGTGGAGACCTGCGGCTCGGTGGAGCGCGGATCGGCGAGCCGCGGGCGCCGACGCTTCGGCCCAACTACGCCGAGGCGCTCCGACTCGACTCGGCCGAGGTGAAGGGAGATGTAGACTTCGTCTTCCCCCGCTCGGGCGACCTAGAGGTCAAGCCGGAGGCCGACGACCGGCGCCTCGACGAGGAGGTGCCGTGCTTCTCGCGGCCCAGAATGATCGCGGCCGGGACGATCCTCGCGCGCCGTCTCAACGTGCATGGCGCCGTGATCCTCCAGGGCCTCCGCTGCGAGGGCGATCTGCGGCTGGAGGGCTGCACGATCGGGAGCGACCTGGCTGCGCAATCCGACTCGGCCGAGCGGCGGACCGTCATCCTCGGCAACTTGGACCTTATCGGCGCGGAGGTCGGAGGTGACGTCGAGGTCGGAGGGCTGTGGGTGGGCGGGCATGCCCGGCTGTTCTCGTCGCGGGTCGGTGGATCCGTCTTCGGTCGGACCCTCTCGGCCGGAGACGGCCGCATCCTCCCGGTCCGGGTCGGGGGAGAGCTGTTGCTGTCGGGGATGCACGTGAACGACGTCGACCTCGAGGGTGCGGAACTCGGGGGCCTCGAGGTCGTCACCGGTGAGATCGATCGACTCGCTCTCAGGCCGGGGATCGTGTCCGTTCGTCCGTCCGCCTCGAGCGAGGACGAATCCTCCGGCGGCGAACCTCTCATCGCTCGGCATCAGGGGCACGTGGGCGGGGTCTCCCTCTGGGACCTGACGATCCGCAAACGGCTGGCGCTTCGCACCGAGGTGCGCGGGAACGTGCGGCTCGGCAACGTCGAGTGCGGCGGCGACGTGGAGTTCTGGGTCGATGCCTCGGGCGAAGAAGCGGAGGAGGGGGAGCGGTGGGCGGAGGGGGAGCCGCGACCCCGGCACGAGGTCCGGACGGTCGTGGACGGAGACGTGGTGTGTACGGGCCTGGAGGTCGGAGGGCGGGCCGTCCTCACCAACCTCGACGTGCGTGGCCGCATCGAGTTCAAGAACTGCCGGATCGATCAGGACCTCAACTTCCAGTCGCTCGGGCCGGACCCGGCGTCGTCCGACGACCGCACCCGGACGACCTGCCGGCATCTGGATCTCGAGCTGACCTCGTGCGGTGGCGACGTGGACATGGCCGGCCTGACGGTCTCCGGCGCCGACGCCAACGTCCATGCGCGTCAGCTCGAGGTCACCGGGCGAATCCTGCTCGCCCGACCGCTCGACGGCCGCGGCCAGCTGGGGCAGATCACCCGAGTGCCGCGGGAGCACCGGGTCCAGGCCACGATCACGGGGGACCTCGACCTCTCGGTGGCATCGACCGCCCAGCTCGTGCTGGTCGGGAGCAGCGTGGCGGGCGTGGTGAATCTCGAGAGGGGCAGATTCCGCAGACTCGACGTCGTGGAGCCACGAAACCTCGACAACCACAACCTCAGCGACATCGAGGTGGATCGGTGGGAGATCGAGGAAGAACACCTTCGCCAGTTCCTGGACGAATCCAACCCCTTCGCGCGCGACACCTACGTGAAGGTCGAGCGGATGCTCCGCAACAAGTCCCAGGACATCGAGGCCGACCGCGTGTACCGGGCGATGAGGGCGAGAGCGATCCGGGAGGCGAAGCGTGAGCGGGCGGAGGCACGGGCATCCGCACGGCTCGCGCACCGGCCCGAGTCGCTCACCACCCGGCTCGGCTCGTCCTTCTCCTACCTCCTGCGGACGACCGGCTCGGCGTTCCTCGGCGCGACCTTCGGGTGGGGAACGCTCCATTGGGCGCCGCTCGCCGTCCTGACGCTCCTGCTCGCGCCGATCACCTGGAACGTGGTTGCGCAGCCCGAGAACATCGTCTCGACGGCGGCGGCCACCGACCTCGACTGGGGCGCGGACGACGCCTTCTGGCTCACGCTCCGGTACCACGTGCCGGTGGTGCCCGTCACGGTCCGGGAGGACTATCGCCCGTCCCTCGAGTCGGCGGTGCTGAAGCTCCCCGGGGGTCGGGAGGCGCGCGCGTGGTTCTCGGCGGAGGACTGGGCCGTGGGCGTGTACCTCCTCAACTGGATTCTCTGGCCGCTCTTCCTGGTGGGCCTGGCCCGGCGGGTCGTGCGGGAAACGACGTAGGCACGATCGACGTGCCCGCCCGCCCCGCCCGCATGACCACCTCGGCCGTTCTCGCGCTCGCGAACGCCTGGCTGTACGTCCGTCACCCTCGCCCCGTCTGGCGATACCTCCGCCGCAACGGCCGCCTCCCCTACGCCGCCGCGCCCCGCAGCTACTCCGAGCGGATGCTCTGGAGGAAGATCGTGGACCGAAGCCCGCACTTCGTCCGCGCGACCGACAAGCTGGCCTGCAAGGAGTACGTCGGCTCGGTCTGCCCCGATCTGTCGGTGCCCGAGACGCTATGGGTGGGAACGGACCCTGGCGACATTCCGGACAGCCTGCTGATGCGGGAGCCGGAGGTGTGGGTGAAGGCGAACCACGGCTGCGGCTTCAATCTGCGGGTGCGCGGCGGCGAGCCGGCTCGCGAGCGGGTCGAACACGAGGCCCGCCGATGGCTCGCGAGCGTGTACGGTGGGTGGGATTCGAACTGGGCCTATTCGGCGGTTCCGCCCCGGATCTTCGTGGAGGAGAGCGTCGGCGACGCACGAACGGATCTGCTGGAGTTCAACGTCCGCGCCTCCGCCGGCCGGCCCGTCCGTGGCTCCGTCATCGGCCACAACAAGCTCGAAGACCAGTGGACGGTCTACCTCGACCTCGAAGGCCGTCCCGTACCGGCGGCCGACGGTACTCCGCCGAAGGTGCCACCGGGCATTGACTTCCTCGACGCCTACCTCGAGGCGGTCGAGCACACGACCCGACTCAGTCGGGACATGGACTACGCGCGGTACGACTTCTTCTGGAACGGTCGGACACTGTACGCCGGCGAGATCACGATCTATCCCGGCGGCGGCGTCGCGGAAATCCTCGACCCCGAGTTTCGGAACGACGTCCTCGACGCGTGGGACCTGCGCGACGCCCACTTCCTGCGGCATCCACCCGGTGGACTCGGCGGCGTCTACGCCCGGGCGCTGCGTCGACGGGTGGAATCGCGGCGGCGGGTAGGGTCCCTCAGTCCAGCAGAGGTTCGATGAGGTCCGCGAGGCGCTGCGCGAGGTCGGGCCGGTCGGGGTCGAGGACGGGGACCGGCCAGGGCAGTCCCGGACGATCGGTCACGACCGCCAGTTGAAGGGCCGGGTCGATCGCGCCGGGTGGCGTGATCGGCTCGGCGTGCACGTCCGAGCGATACACCTCGATCCGGTGCACCGCCTCGTGCCGGAACCCCTCCGCGACCACGACGTCGGCGTCTCCGAGATAGCGATCGACCAGGTCGCGGAGTCCCGGTTCCCCCTCGTGGCTCCAGTCCCCGGCGACGCCCAGCCCCTCCGGGCCCGCGAGCACGACGCGGCGGGCGCCGCCCTCGTGCCGGTGTCGCCAGGAGTCGGTACCCTCCCGGTCGAGTCGAAAGTGGTGGCCGTGCTTGATCGACATGACCCGGTGGCCGCGTGCCGTCAGTTCGCGGATCACGCCCACCGCAACGGTGGTCTTCCCGGACTTCTTGTTGCCGTGGATCGCTACGATCGGCGGAGACATCGACGCGTGGTATCGGATGAACGAAGCGGCGGCGAGGCCGGCCAGAACTCCGCCGACCTCGCCGCCGCGTAACGCACCGTGCCCGAGCCTCGGGGCGAACTCGCGACTACCGGCGCACCTGCTCCCGATCAGCCACCGCCCGAGCTCAGGAACTCGAAGTAGGCGTCCGGATCGAAGCCGGCCGGATCCACCGGAAACATCTGGTCACGGAAGAAGTAGCCGGTGGTCGGGAAGTACGGCGGCGGGTTGGTGGCCCCGCACGTGTCGTACGAGTAGCGCTTGAGGTACCCGTCACCGCTGGTGAGTCCGACGGCGCCACGGGTCCGCTGGATGATCCCGCCCGTGAGGTAGAGGCAGCCTCGACCCCACGACGTGGACTCGCACCACTCGGCGCTTTCGCTCCCCGAGTTGTAGTTCTCGACGGTGAAGACGTCGAGTGCGAGCACGATCCCGTTGATGTACTCGTCCTTGGTGTCGTCGTACGTCCTGTAGCTCGTGCTGCTCCAGGGTCGGAACGGCGCGTTGATCGTGTTGTCCGCGACGATCACGTCGTTGCCGCTGAAGAGCCCGAGGATGTCGTCGCACCCGGGCTGGGCGGGACCACCGGCGTAGGTGATGTCGTCACCGATGATGATCTGGTCGGTGGCCGCGATCGTGATGCGGCCGCGCAGGACGCCGCTGATGACCACCTTTCCATCGACGTGGATCACACCCTTGAAGTTCGGGTTGATGTTCCGCGACAGCGGGAAGAGGTAGTTGGCGTACGGAAGGCCGGCGAGCCGCGGGTCGGGGTTGGTGGTGTACTGCTGCCACTGGCCCTTGCCGTCGTCCGCCTGGAAGCCACCCGTCAGCTGGGACGATCCCCCGAGGAAGCAGCGGCGCGAGCTCGAGATCAGCGCTTCCCACCACTGGTACGTGGTTCCGCCGTAGGTGTGAGGATGATCGGCGGCCGCCACGAAGGTGCCACCGTAGAATCGGCCGCAGTTCTCGGAGCTCGCGAACGGGTACGTGCCTCCGGTCGGGCGGTTCGCGGTCACCCAGTCCTCGTCGTTCGACTGGTACACGGCGACGAACCCCTCGTCCTCACCGGTCACGGAGCCGTCTCCGTCCAGATCGAGCGCGACGAACTGGAGCCTGAGGCCCGACTGGCCCCACGACCCGCCGCCGCCGGTGAAGTCCATCCCGCCGACCGCGGCGATCGACTCGAGGCGATCGAGCTCGGCGGTCTCGGGGAGCGGAATCGGCGTCACGCCGGCCTCGTAGCCCTCGACGAAGGTCGCGTAGGACTCACCCACGACCCCGCCCGCGGTGCGAACTTCGTCGTGGAAGGTGGCGCCCGAAGAGTACACCTTGATGTCGCTGTTCGAGTGAACCGGCCCGAAGATCTGGTCGCCACCACCGAACGAGATGTTCGACGGCTCGATGTCGGTGAAGTACGCGTAGCGGGCGAAGCTCTCCTGTCGCACCTGGCTCCGCCGGATCGCGACGCCCTTCCCCGGGTCCTTGGTCACCGACACGATGCTGCCGAAGATGCCGTACTGGCCGGTGATGTTTCCGGTCGGGCCGGCGTAGGTCCAGCGCTGCGCACCCGGAATGGTGCCACCCTGGCCGTTGGACACCGAGGCCGCGTTCTCCAGCACCACGTACCCGGTGTCGGGAAAGAGCGATCGATCGGCGTTCAGCAGAGAGCGCCCGAGTTCGAGGCCCGCACGCGAGGAAGAGACGAGCTCGGTGTGTCGCTCGTAGTAGCGATTGCTGAGCGTGTTGGACATCCCGACCGTCAGCGCGCCGGCGATGAGCGTCGCCACCACCAGTGCGATGAGCATGGTGGTCACGAGAGCGAACCCCTCGTCTCCGTTCGAGATTCCAGTGCGATTCCGGTTCATGATCCCATTCATGATAGGTGTCTCCATCCCGTCAGCTGACGGGCATCGTGGCTGAGCTGCTCGTTGTGAGAGGAGAGAGGGAGGGAGTACAGTCCTGGGCCGCGAGGGCGTACTCGTACGTCTCGCCCTGCGTGGCGCCCGTGTCGTCGTAGACGTAGCTGCTCGCACCGGCCGGGATCGTCACCAGGGGATCGCCCCAGTCCGTGGTCCCGTCGATGCGGCGCCAGAGAAGGTAGAGAACGACGTCCTTTTCACCCGCGGTCTCGTCGGTAGCGGGGTTCCACGTCACCTGAATGGCGGGGTCTCCACTGGGGAGCGTGGTCGCCGTTGCCGTGACGCCCGTTCCCAGGATCGGCTCGTCACCGCAGACCAGGAGGTCGTTGAACCCGACGTTCGGCAACTCGATGAAGCGCGAGCCCTCGACGATGTCCTCGAGGTCGCCCGAGAGCCCGTTCGTCGCCCGCATGTTGACCTCGATGGCGCGGACCCCCTCGATGCGCTGGATCGTGTCGGCCAGCGCGCGGTCGTAGAACAGCGTGATCGAGTCGGGGAGCTGGACGAGACCACCCGCCGAGGGGCGCTCGTACATCGTGAAGAACGGCTCACCGGTCCTCTGGAGGATGTTCCGGGCGACGCGTTCCGGCGCCGTGCCGTTCACCTTCCGCCAGAGCACGTAGTCGTCCGTCCGCGGCGTGGTCGCGTCGGCCTCGAAGTAGAACATGATCAACTCGGCCTGGCTCGCGACCCCCGGGATCTCCGAGTAGACGGTATCGGGGAACTGGTAGCCGCCGGAGTTCGGCACCGTGACCGCGGTCGTCGGAAGCCGTACCTGCCCGTTCGGCGCGTCCACGTCCACGTACACGGCGAACGGATCGTTCCGCAGATTCGTGACGTTGTCCGCCGTAAACGCCACCACATCCGCGTCCATGTACACCAGCTCGGGCTGGCCCGCCGGCAGGTTGATGCCCGCCGTGCGGATGTCCTGCTCGAGCCGCGAGAACGCGTAGTTGGCGTTGCGGAGGGCTACGAGACGCCTCGTCGAGTCGTTGAAGGCGCTGTTCTCACGGGCCAGCGACGAGAGTACGCCGACGATCAGGAGGCCGAAGATCGTGATCGCGATCAACAGCTCGATGATCGTGAATCCGCGAGCCGAGTGACTCCGGGTCGCGCGATTCGGGGCCGGACGATTCCGAGTGGAGTGCTTCATGGGGTTCCTCATGGCGCGGCGACAATCACTTCGCGGGCGATCGGGCTCCCGAGAAACGCCCCGGACGCCCGGACGATGATCCGCGTGTAATCGTGGTTCGTGCCACCCGAGACGGCGGTCTGTACCCGCTCGATCACCGTCGTCCGGGTGATGCCGGGGACACCGGGAACGCTCGTCTCGGTGCCCTCGTACAGGCTCTCCAGCTGCGAATAGCGCGAATCGATCTGGATCCTCGAGAGCCGGCTCTCGACGGCCTGAAGGGCCATCGCCTCGAGCTCCGACTCGGCCGCGTTCCGGCTGAGCGACGAGGAGGTGTAGGCGGAACCGAGAATCACCACGGTCAGAAGGAGCATGGCGATGATGAGCTCCAGGAGCGTGAACCCGCCCTCGCGGGACTCGTGCGGCGTCAGCATGTCACCACCCATGATCCCGTGCGGTAGCTGTAGCAGCGAACCGCCCCCGTCGCGCGCTCGACCTCGATGGCCCGGTTGTACTCGGTCAGAGGCCGCTTGGACGAGACGTACGCCGCCCCGAACGCGCTCGCGCTCCCGTTCCGGTGGAAGACGAGGGTCGGCACGCCGCCGACGAGGTCGAAGGTCACCGGCGAGGTGCCCCACGTCAGGCCGTCCGTCCCCTGCAGGCCGAAGACCACGCCGTCCTCGAGATAGATGTCCGACTGCGGCTCGCTCGTCTGGACCGTGCCGTCGTTGTTCTCGTCCTTGTGGATCTTGATCTGTCCCGCCGAGGTGTCGAAGTAGACACGGACATCGTGCTGGCGGACAACGGCCTCGCGCTGTGCCGCGTTGAGCGCGAAGGCGAGCTTCTGAACCTGACTGTCCACGCGGGCCCGCTCGCGATCGACGCGGAGCAGCACGATACCGGTGATGACACCGATCATCGCGACCACCGTGATGATCTCCACGAGCGTGAATCCACCCTGGCGCCCGGAGTCGGGCGCCGTGGTCGAGTCGGTCGGCAGGAAGTTCGTGGTGGTCATCGTGGCGTCGTGAACCGTGAGCGTGTGGCCCCTTACAGGCGCAAGAGGCATGCCGAGCAGGGGAACAGGTGTTTTACCCCCCCGGACGCCGCAGAGGTTCGCCATTTCGTGGTAGATCCCGAACGCGTGCGGCACACCCGCGACACCTCCGGCGACGGCGGCTGCGACCCGGTCACCCGGTAATCTTTGCAGCATGCCGCACCCGAGCGAAAGGGTTCTCACAACGCGGGATGACCGAGCTCGGCGCCCCGGGCGCCGGTCCGCCGGGTGTCAGGCCGGGTCGTCGGTCAGGTCGGCCGCGCGATTGGCGCTCCGGAAGACCCGCGGGTCGACGTCTGCGTCCACGAGGCGAACCGCCATCCGAGGGCCCCCGTCGGACCCGGCCAGCAGCGCGCCGGGCGAGCCGTTCCCGGCGTCCAGCGCAGCCGAGACCGCCGGGAGCACGTCGAGGCCCCAGATCGCGCAGAGCGGCTCGACACCCCACGGGCCCGGAGCCGCGAAGGCCGCGGCGCCCCGACCCGACCACGCCCGGACGAGCTCGAGCAGGAGGTCCGCCTCGACCTGCACCAGGTCGCAGGCGAGCGCCAGTATGCCCGTCCGTCCCTCGGCGCCGGCATGGACGAGGCCGGTCTCGATCCCGGCCAGCGGCCCCGCCCGCGTGCGCACGTCGGCTCGGACAGGGACCGTCACGCGCGCGGCCACGCCCGGATCGTTGGCCGCCACGAGCGCGTCCATGCCGGCCTCGCGAAGGACACGCACCGCTCGGGCCCAGAGGGGCTCGCCGTCGAGCGTGGCGAGCGCCTTGTGCGACCCGAACCGACGGCTCTCGCCGCCGGCCAGGACCACGCCGAGCAGGCTCGGGGGCGACGCGGTCACCCGCCCACCCGTTCCGCGCCCGCATACACGTTGAACGCACCTCCGCGCGCGAAGCCGATCACGGTCAGGCCGAAGCGCCGGGCGAGATCGACCGCCAGACTCGACGGTGCTCCCACGGCGACGAGGGCCGAGATCCCCGCGGCGACGGCCTTCTGGACGATATCGAAGGAGAGTCGGCCGCTGACGACGAGCACGTGGTCGTGAAGAGGCAGACGCCCATCGAGCATCGCCGCCCCGGCCACCTTGTCGACGGCGTTGTGACGCCCGACGTCCTCCTGCACGTCGACCGTGGCGCCGTGCCGATCGAACAGCCCGGCCGCGTGCAGGCCGCCCGTTCGCTCGAACACCGCCTGCGAGGCGCGGAGTCGCTCGGGCAGCGACAGGATCTCCTCGGCCGTGAGCATCAGGTCGCCGCCCGGAAGGGGCGCACACCCGGCCACCTGGGCCTCGACCGCCTCGATCGAGGCCTTGCCGCACACGCCGCAACTCGACGTCGTGTAGAAGTTCCGGGTCAGGAGCGACGGATCCACGGAATCGCGGAGGCTCACGGTCACGACATTGAACTCCTGCGGCGTCACCTTGTGGCAGTACCGGATGTCCTGGACCGCCTCGCGGCTCGCCACGATGCCTTCGCCGAGGAGGAATCCGGCCGCGAGCTGGAAGTCGTTTCCCGGCGTCCGCATCGTCACCGATACCGGAATCTCCGTCCGGCCATCGCCCGCCGGGACGTCGACCCGAATCTCGAGCGGCTCCTCGACGGCGAGAAGGTCTTCCCGTCCCGTCCAGTCCGCAGACTCGAACCGACGTACCCGTACCCGGTTCATGCTTCGCCCGTGTCCCTGCTTCACACCGCCTCCTGCCTCGTCCGACTCGCCCTCGCGGCACCGCTGCCCCGTTCAAGATCGGCGCCGGCGCGGACGGGCACCAGCCGAGCGGCCACCGGCTTTGCTCGCCGATCGGGTCGGGGCCTATCTTGGCCGCGACGAGGGGCGGTCGGTGTCCAGGCGCGTCCGTGGCCTCGACCCGGTGAGCACGACGGAGGTAGCGACGGGATGGCAGGATCGGCCACCAACGAGGAGCTGCTCGCCCGCTGGCGGGACGAGCCGGCGCCCCTCCTGCCCCTGCTCCACGCGTTCCACGACCGGGACGGTTTTCTCTCGGAGGACGCGCTTCGGCACGTCGCCGACGGTCTCCGGATTCCCCTCGCCGACCTGTACGGCACGGTCACCTTCTACCACCACTTCGCGCGCGAGCCGGGCGGCCGCGGGGAATCGCGGGTCTGCGTCGGTCCGGTGTGCCGTCAGCGCGGTGCCGAGACGCTCGCCCATGCCCTCGAGGCCCGCGGTGAACGGGTCGCGAGAATGCCGTGTCCCGGCCGATGCGACGAGCCCGTCCCGGTGCTTCGCGGGGACCTCGTGGTGACCGGGCCCGACGCCGAGCACCTCTCGAACGGACCCACGCCACTTCCGGCGCCCCCCGCGTCCACGGCGGCCGACCCGCGGAGCGGCGGCTTCGAGGAGTGCGTGTTCCGACACATCCGCGACCCCGGCCGCGCGACGCTCGAAGGGTACCGCGCCACGGGCGGGTACGCGGCGCTCGAGCTGGCGCTCGCGGCCGGGCCGGGTGACGTCATCGACACGCTCGACGCGAGCGGCCTGGCGGGACGCGGCGGCGCCGGCTTTCCGACGGGCCGCAAGTGGCGAGCGGTGGCGGAGGCGGACGGCGGAGCGAAGACGGTCGTCTGCAACGCGGACGAAGGCGAGCCCGGCTGCTTCAAGGACCGGGTCCTGATGGACCACGATCCCTTCGCGACCCTGGAAGGCATGACGCTCGCCGCGTACGCCACCGGAGCGACGCTCGGCTTCATCTACCTGCGTTACGAGTACCCCGAGACGATCGGCATTCTCGAGGACGCCATCGCCGACGCCACGGACGCCGGCCTGCTGGGCGCGTCCATCCTCGGACGGGACGGCTTCGACTTTCGGATCCACGTCCGTAGGGGCGCCGGCGCGTACATCTGCGGCGAGGAGACGTCTCTGCTCAACAGCCTGGAGGGGAAGCACCCCTTCCCCCGGAACCGCCCGCCCTTCCCCGTCACGCACGGCTACCTGGGCCGACCGACGGTGGTGAACAACGTCGAGACGCTCTGCTCGGTTCCACCCATCGTCCGCAAGGGAGCCGAGTGGTACCGCGGCCTCGGCCTCGGCGACCACTCGGGTACCAAGGTGATCAGCCTCTCCGGCGACGTGCGGAGGCCCGGCAACTACGAGGTGCCCCTCGGACTGCCGCTTCGCACGCTGCTCCACGATTGGGCGGGCGGGCCTTCCGAGGGTCGCGCGGTCCGGGCGGTCACCATGGCGGGCCTGTCGGGCGGGTTCATCGCCGGCGACGATCTCGACGCGGTCACGCTCGACGAGCCGTCCGTCCGGAGCCGTGGCTCGTTTCTCGGCGCGGGCGGGATCATGGTGTTCGACGATTCCCGGGACATGGTGGACGTGTCCCACTCCGCCATGGAGTTCTTCGCGGAGGAGTCGTGCGGCAAGTGCTTCCCCTGCCGGATCGGTACGCAGCGGCTCACCGAGCGGCTGAACGGCGGGGGGCCGCGGGACCTGGCGGAGTGGCTGGACGAGGTGACCGACCTCGAGGCCACGATGAAGTCGACGAGTGCGTGCGGACTCGGTCAGGCCGCGCCGCTCGTCACGGAGAGCCTGCGTCGGTACTTCCCGGAGCAGATCGAACGACATCTGACCGAACGACGCCCGGATGAATGACAGCGGGATGAACACGTCGAGGAGACGGAATGAGTGACCGGAACGGAAGGGGCGGCGAGTCCGACGGGGCGGGGGCGGCGAACACCCTCACCCTGGATGGGATGGAGGTTTCGTTCGAGCCCGGCGAGACGCTGTACGAGATTGCCGAGCGGCACGGGAAGATGGTCCCGACCCTCTGCTACGACGAGCGGCTGGAGCCGTTCGGCGGCTGCCGGCTCTGCATCGTCGAACTGGAGGGGAGCCGGAATCCGGTGGCCTCCTGCACCCACCGCGCGGAGCCGGGGATGGTCGTCCGGACCCACACGGCGCATCTCGAGACGCACCGGCGCACGCTCATGGAGATGGTCGCCTCCGAGAACCGCGAGGTCGACGTCGATCCGCTCAGTGGCTACGCATCGCAGGAGATGGCGACGCTCGTCGATCGCTACGACGCCCGTACCGGTCGCTTCGCGGGTCACCGCTCGGGCGTGAGCCGCCCCGACGACGACAACCCCTTCATCCTGCGCGACTACGAGAACTGCATCTCCTGCTACCGCTGCGTCCGGGTCTGCGCGGAGCAGGAGGGCGACTACGCCATCAGCGTGAAGAACCGGGGCTTCGAGACGCGGATCACCGTGGAGTTCGACGGGCTGCTCAAGGACTCGGCGTGCACCTTCTGCGGGCAGTGCATCCAGACCTGTCCGACCGGCGCGCTCGCCGACCTGAAGGCACTCGCGAACCGCGACATCCCGGGCGAGACCGAGAAGACCCGGACGATCTGTCCGTACTGCGGCGTCGGGTGCTCGGTGGACGTCATGACGCGCGGCGACACGATCGTGGGCGTCCAACCAGCCATGGATGGTCCCGCCAACGAAGGTGCGCTCTGCGTGAAGGGACAGTTCGCCTTCGACTTCGTGCAGCACCCGGACCGACTGAAGACCCCGTTCGTGCGCGGTGACGACGGTGAACTCCGCCCCGCGACGTGGGACGAGGCGCTCGACCGCGCGGCCGACGGACTCGGCAACGTGGTCCGGAAGCACGGCCGCCATGCCGTCTACGGCGTCGCGTCCGGACGCGCGCCCCACGAGGCCGCGTACATGATGCAGCGCTTCATGCGGGCGGGGCTCGGGACCCACAACATCGACAACTGCAGTCGAGCCTGACACGCTCCCACAGTCGCCGGTCTGGCGGCAACGATCGGGCGGGGCGCCATGTCGAACCCGCTCCGAGACATGGAGGAGCCCGATGTGTACTTCTGCATCGGGACGAACATGACCGAAGCGCACCCGGTCGCGGCGACCCGTATCAAGAAGGGGCTCGCGCGGGGTGCGCGGCTCGTCGTGGCCGACCCGCGGCGGATTCGCCTCGCCGAGATCGCCGACCTGCATCTTCAGCTGCGTGTCGGGACGGACGCCTCCCTGCTCCTCGGGATCGCGCACGTCATCGCCCGGGAAGGGCTCGTCGACGAATCGTTCATGGCCGAGCGAACCACCGGCGGCGTGGACTTCCTGGAGCACGTCAGGGAGTTCACACCCGAGTGGGCGGAGTCCGTCACCGACGTGCCCGCGGCCGACATCGAGAGGGCCGCACTGATGTACGGCGGGGCCGAACGCGGCGCGATCTACTACACGCTCGGCATCACCGAGCACGTCTGTGGCGTCGACAACGTGCAGAGTCTCTGCAACCTCGCCCTCATGACCGGCAACGTCGGGCGCGAGGGGACCGGCATCAATCCGATGCGCGGCCAGAACAACATCCAGGGCGCGGGCGACTGCGGTGCGCTGCCCACCAACTATCCGGGCTTCCAGTCGGTGCTCGATCCCGCGAACCGGGCGAAGTTCGCCGCCGTATACGGCCGCGAGGCGGACCTCGAGAAGGGCATGACCAAGGTACAGGCTCTGAACCTCGCCGGCGATCGCATCCGGGCGATGTTCATCGACGGCGAGAACACCGTCGTCACCGACCCCGACCGTCAACACTGCGAGAAGGCGCTGGGTAGCCTCGACTTCCTCGTGGTCGCCGACATCTTCATGACGGAGACGGCGGAGCTCGCCGACGTGGTCTTCCCCGCCTCGGGCTGGGCCGAAACCGACGGCGTGTTCACCAACACCGAGCGGCGTGTGCAGCGCGTCCGGGCGGCCGTCCCGCCTCCCGACGAGGCGAGGCCGGACTGGTGGATCATCAACGAGCTCGCCCGCCGAATGGGCTTCCAGAACTTCGAGTTCGAATCCCCGAAGGAGATCTTCAACGAGCTCTGCGAGCTGTCCCCCCTCTACCACGGGCTCGACTGGGACAGGATCGAACACGGCGAGTACCAGTGGCCCGTGCCCGAGGCCGGGCACCCCGGCACGCCGCGTCTCCACGAGGACGAGTTCCCGAACGGCCGGGGCGTCTTCAAGCTGATCCGGTACCGCGACCCGGCGGAGACGCTTTCGGACGCTTACCCCGTGTGGCTCACGACCGGCCGCAGGCTCGCCTCGTACCACAGCCGGACCCAGACGGGCCGCGCGAAGGGGATCGACTACCTGCTCCCGGAGGAGACCCTCGAGGTCCACCCCGACGACGTGGCCGAGTGGGGCCTCGAGGATGGCGGATGGGCCACGATGGCGAGTCCGCGGGGCGAGATCTCCATCCGCGTGCAGGCCACCAACCGCTCGCCGCGCGGGACCGTCTTCGCGAGCTTCAGCTTCGCGGATACTCCCGTGAACGATCTGACGGGGGGTGGCTACGATCCCGACACGGACACGGCCGAGTTGAAGGTCTGTCCGGTACGGGTGACGCCGCGCGAAGGCCTTGGCCGGGGTGGGACCGGCGCATAGGCTTCGGCGTTCGGCGGGCCGGTGGCAAAGCTCGATCGCCCGACCGCCGTCCTGCCCGACCCGACCTTCCGCCACGACCCCGACGTGATCCGAGACTCCCCGCCCGACGCACCTCCCTTCCTGATCCCCCGTGGGCTCTTCGGGGGTGCGCTCATGGGTGTGGCCAACCTCGTGCCGGGCATCTCGGGGGGCACGATGCTCCTCGCGGTCGGGATCTACGAGCGCTTCATCGAGGCGGTCGCCCGCGCGACGGCGCTGCGGTTCGACCGGTCCACTCTGACGACGCTCGGCAGCGTGGGCCTCGCCGCCGCCGCCGCGATCGTCCTGCTCGCCGGGCCGGTGAAGCAGCTCGTGGTGATGCACCGCTGGGTCATGTACTCGCTGTTCATCGGCCTCACCCTGGGGGGTGTCCCGGTGATACGGGCGCTGATTCGCGAGTCGTCGGCGGCGCGGCGCGACGACTCGGGGGCGGGGGCCATCCGCGCCGGCGCGGTGGTCGGGTTCCTGGCGATGGTCCTGCTCGCATGGGTGCAGATGCGGGGCGGGGACGGCGGTGCGTCGGACGGGTGGGTGATCCTCTTCGTCGCCGGCGCCGCGGCCGCCGCCGCCATGATCCTTCCGGGGGTATCGGGCGGCTACCTGCTGCTCGTGCTCGGTGCGTACCTGCCGATCCTCGACGGGATCGACGGGTTCCGTGCGGCCCTCTCCGCGGGTGACGTGGGGGCGCTCGTCTCCGTGGGCACCGGGGTGATTCTCCCGGTGGCTCTCGGCGTGGGCATCGGGATCGCCGTGGTGAGTCACGCCCTCCGGTGGCTGTTCTCCCGATACCGCCTCGCGACGCTCGGAGTACTCCTGGGCCTCCTCGTCGGCGCGGTCGTGGGCCTCTGGCCGTTTCAGACCGCGCGCGTGCCGGAACCCGGGGAGCTCATCAAGGGGCGGGTTGTCGAGGTGGTCGACGACGGGACCGGACGCGGGATCCCCGACGGTGTGACCATCCGATTCGCCGACACCGGCGAGCCCGTCGACCTGGAGGATCTGCCGACCGACGCGTACGCACCGACCCCCTGGCAGACGCTGGTCGCACTGCTGCTGCTGAGCGCCGGCTACACGACGACGGCGGTGATCGGGCGGGTGGGAAAACCGTTGACCCGCGACCGGCCGGCGTGAACCATCGCGGCATCCACCGCTCGTCCCCGCCACTCGCCAATGACCCTCGCAATGGAGCCGCCGTGGCGCGCGCTACCCTGGTCCTCTCGTCCGTGCTTCTCGCCGCCGCCTGCACCGCCCCCGCGGAGACGCCGCCCCCACCCGCCGAACCGACCTTCTCCGCACCGGACGAGCAGGCGATTCGCCAGCTCCGCGACGACTGGGCGCAGGCGTGGGTCGACGACGACGCGGAGCCGCGGGTCGGGCAGGCTACGCCCAACTACTTCGAGGCGCGCGCGACGCCGCGGGTGGGTATCGACCCGCGGCGGGAGAGGGTCGCCTCCTCGAACTTCGACTACTCGTCCATCCACCTGACGGTCGAGCGCCTCGAGGGCTCGGGCGACGTGGCCTGGGTCTGGGTGCCGGGGACCAATCGCTACGAACGGCGGGCGGAGGGAGACCGCCGCGTAAGCGACTGGAACGGCATCGGGGCCCTCGAACGGACGTCCGAGGGCGACTGGAAGTTCGCCGGGATCGCCTTCCAGGGCTCGGGAAGCCGGCCGGACTCGACGGCCGTCGGCGCGTAGCCTCGGGCGACCCAGGATCATCGACTTGATACCGTCCGTGCGCGTCGAGCGAGCCGGATTGACGCGCCACCGGCGCCCCACTCCATGAGTGCCTGGGTCCGGCTCCTCCGCATCCACCAGTGGCTGAAGAACCTGCTCGTGTTCGTGCCCCTGGTCGTATCGGGTCAGTTCTGGATCGCCGACAGCGTACTCAGGGCCTTCGGGGCGTTCATTGCCTTCTCCCTCCTCGCGTCGTCCACGTACATCGTGAACGATCTGGCCGATCTCGAGGCGGACCGGCGGCACCCGCGGAAACGCCACCGGCCCCTCGCGGCGCGCCGGATTCCCGTACTCCACGGCGCGGCGGCTTCCGTGACGCTCCTCGCACTTTCGGCGTCACTCGCGATCGCCCTCGGCCCCGCTCTCTCCGCCGTCCTGGGCGCCTACCTCGTCGCCACACTCGGCTACTCACTGGTCGTAAAGCGCTACTTCGGGATGGACGTCGTTCTGTTGTCCATTCTCTACACGCTTCGAATCTTCGCCGGAACGTCGGTGATCGACGTACGGATCTCGTTCTGGCTCTTCGCGTTCTCGGTCTTCTTCTTTCTCGGTCTCGCCCTCGTCAAGCGATGCGCCGAGCTTCGTACGATCGAGTCTCAGGGAGAGAGCGGTGCGGCCGGCCGCAACTACGGCGTGGACGACTACGCCATCATGGCGGGGCTCGGAGTCTCGGCGTCCATGGTGGCCGTACTGGTCTTCTGCCTCTACGTGAACGAGAACACCCAGACGGGGCAGTATGCGCAGGCCGACCTGCTGTGGCTCATCGTGCCCGGTCTCACCTACTGGCTGATGCGGATGTGGGTGAAGACCCACCGAGGCGAGATGACCGACGATCCGATCGTGTTCTCGGTCCGTGACGGAGGCACGCGACTCACGGCTCTCCTGTGTGTCGCCGTCGCCGTGGCCGCGCAGGTGCTATGACCGGTCCGACCAGGGTCAACGACCCGCCGGCCGATGACGTCCTCTCGGCCGCCGAGCAGTTCCCGCGATGGCTGATCGGTGCCGCGACGATCTACGCGCTCCTGCTCTACACCCTCGCGCTGCGCTGGTATGCGCTCGGTTACTTCGACGTCTACAACGTGTTCTTCGACGCGGACGCGAACACGAACCTGCAGTCGCTCGCCCACGGGTGGGGGCGCCACACCGTGATTCACCCGCTCCTCGAGACCCCGGCGTTCGGGTTCCGTCTCGTCTCCTCTGCGGCCGGGATCCTCGGCCTGGCGGTTGACCCGGTGGCCGTTCGGGAGATTCTCGCGCTGATGCTGAACCCGGCGGCGGTGGGAGTCACACTCCTACTCTTCCACGGAAGCCTTCGAAACATCGCGTTCACGAGGCTCGACGCGGCGCTCTGGACGGGCGTGTTCGCGGCCGGCCTGTCGACGATCGTCTTCGGGGCGATGCCCGAGACCTACGCGCTTTCCTCGCTGCTCATCGTCGCGTGCTTCTACCTCTACTCGCGAAGCGCCGCAGCGAGAGCCGCCGGACGTCCGAACGACGGTCCCCCTGGCGCGATCTGGATGGCGCTCGCCGCCGCGATCGCGGGCGTGACCGTGACGAACGTCGCGGCATTCGCCGTCATCTACGGGGCTCACCTGAGATTCAATCGGAATCGGTCCATGGCGGAGGCCGCCGTCGTCAGCGTGGGCATGGCCGCCGCGGGGCTCGTCGCGGTCATCGCGATGTACGAGGTCGTTCACCTCGTCGTCCCGATCGAGAAGGGGCAGTACGTGGTGAGCCGCTACATCGTTGGCGGAATCGACGAGATCCCGGGCAACGTCATTCACTTCGTCGGCGCGTCGAGCTCAGTGCTTTTGCCCATCGGAGTCGACTCGATGCCGAACGGGCTGTGCGGCGAGTGGACATGCAACCAGCTGGTGCTCAACCGGAACAACGTGTCACCGCTTCCGACGATCGCCTGGCTCAAGGCGGCCGGAGTCCTCGCCCTTTGGGTCTACTGCGCCCGGATCGCGATTCGTACTCCGGGGCGCACTCGCGAGGTGCTGCTGATCGCGGCTGGCGTGATCCTGTCCAACCTCTCGATCCACTCGGTCTTCGGGTCGGAGATGTTCCTGTACACGCAGCACTGGGTCCTCGCAGCGGTGGTGTTGCCGGCGATCGCGCTCCGCGACCATCGGCGCGTCGGCTTCGCGCTGTTGCTGACAATGCTGTACCTCGACGCCGCATTCCTGTCGCAGGTGGACGCGCTCGTCCAGATGCGCGGGGGGCCGTGATCGCGGGTCACGTCGCGGCCGGCTCGGTCAGCCCGTACTCTGCATCGCGGCAGCTACACCGTTCACACTCGACCTGAGCACGTCCTCCAGGACCGGGCCCGCGTCACCTTGCGCCTCGGAACTCCGGCAGCGCGCCATCAGTTCGATCTGCAGCAGGTTCAGCACGTCGGTGTAGGGGTTCCGGAGCCCGATCGACTTCCGGATCACGGGCGTGCGCTGGAGCAGTTCGTCCTCCCCGCTGATCGCGAGCAGCGCACTTCGGGCGAGATCGAAGTCGGCTCCGAGGCGCGTGAGGATCACCGCGTCGCCGGCCTCGCCCAGCCGGGCCACGTAGAGGTCCGTGATCGGTAGCCGGCACCGCGCCATTTCGCGGAGTGCGTTGTCCACCACCGCGCGGAGAAACGGCCATTGCGGGTAGGCGGCTCGGAGCCGCTCGAAGTCTTCGGTGGAGGAGGAGCGGACCGCGTCGAGCGCCGAACCGATTCCGTACCAGCCCGGAGCGATCGCGCGGATCTGGGTCCACGCGAAGCTCCATGGAATCGCCCGAAGGTGCTCGAACGCGAGGTCGCCACCCGACCGGCTGGCGGGCCGCGAGCCGATGGGGAGTCCGCTGACCGGCCGGATCGGGGTGACGCGCAGGTACCAGGGCCAGAAGGCGGGGTCGTCGATCAGATCGCGGTACGCGGCGCGCGACGACTCGGCGACGCGCGCGACGGTGCCCCACACGTCGCCGCCGGGCTCCCACCCGTCGGGCATGCCCGTTCGACGCGCACCGACCAGGACCGCGCCCACGATCTGCTCGAGGTGTCTGCGTGCAAGAGGCAGCAGTCCGTACCGGAAGGTGATGACCTCACCCTGCTCCGTGAACCGGATGCGACCCGTCCGGGCGTCCTCGGTGAGCGCGAGGATGGCCCGGTTGGCCCTCCCGCCGCCCCGCCCCACCGTTCCCCCGCGCCCGTGGAACAGCCGAAGCTCCACGCCCGCCTCTCGCGCGGACCGCCCCAGATCGGCCTGACCGCGGTGCAGCGCGACGTTCGCCATCCAGTAACCGCCGTCCTTGTTCGAGTCGGAGTAGCCGAGCATCACCTCCTGCAGCCCGCCCCGGGCGTCGAGCTGCAGGCGGTAGAGGGGATGCCGGTACAGCGCGTCCATGCGCCGGCCCGCTTCCGCGAGGTCGTCGATGGTCTCGAACAGCGGTACGAAGTCGATCGGGCAGTGCACCACGCCGCCTTCGAGCCGCCACAGCCCGACCTCCTTCGCCAGCAGCATCGGTTCCAGGACGTCACTCGCCTCGGCGGTCATGCTCACGATCCAGCTTCGAACCGAGTCGGGTTCGAGATGCGTGGCGTCGCGGACGACCTCGAACGCCTCGAGCAGCCCACGGACGTCCGCGGGCCACCGCGAACGATCGGGCAGCAAGGGTCCCTCGTACCGGAGTGCCCGTTCCAGCACGTCGAGCCGCGCCTCTTCGTCGAGCTCGGCATACCGGTGGGTCCATCCGGCCGCCTCGAGCAGGGCGCCGACGGCCCGCTCGTGCACAGCGCTGTGCTGGCGGACGTCGAGTGTGGCGAGATGGAACCCGAAGGCCCGAACACGCACGCGGAGCCGCTGAAGCGTTCCGCGTGTGGCGACGCCCGCGAGCCCGACCGCTTCGAGCGCGTCCGCGAGCGTCGACAGATCCGCGCCGAACGCCGCGGAGTCGTACGCGCGCCCCCTCGCTTCGGCATCCGACCCCGTGAACGGCCCGGACCCGGCTCCGGTCGGCACCTCCGCAGACCGGCGCAGGTGCCCGAGCCGCGTACGGATCAGCGCGACGGCGAGCCGGAACGGCTCGTGCGCATACCGTCCGTCGATCCCCTCGGCCTCGGGAAGGCCCGCCCTGCATCGCTTCAGGAAGGCCTCGAACCCGGTCGGCAGCACGACCTGACGGTCCGAGACGCTCAGCATGGATCCGAGCGTGTCGAGTTCCCTGTCGTAGCGCTCGAGCACGCGACGACGCTGCAGCTCGAGAGTCGAGCGCGTCATCTCCGCCGTCACGTTCGGGTTCCCGTCGCGATCGCTCCCCATCCACGAGCGGTACCGGAGGAAGGGCCCCGGATCGATGCGCTCGCCATACACCGCCTCGACCGCCCGGACGAGGTCGTCGTGGATGTCCGGAACGACGTCCCAGATCGTGCCGAGCAGGAAGTGGAGCCCCTGCTCCACCTCATCCTCGACCGACGGTCGTTCGCGCCGGACGTCCTCGGTGGCGAGGAGGAGCGTGATCCGGGCGTCGATTCCATCCAGAATGCGTTCGCGCTCTTCCGGCGTCGGATCGCCGCTGGACAACTCCAGAAGCAGACCCGACAGTGCGCGCTGCTGCTCCAGCACGGCGGGCGGGCGTGCCTCGGTCGGGTGCGCCGTGAGCGTCGGCTGGATGTCGAGGCCCGCGACGAGGCCGGCAAGCTCCTCGAACGACACGCCGTCTTCGTGGAGGCACTCCACCACGTCGCGAATCGACTCGGGTCGAGGCCCCGGCCGGGAACGCTCGCGGTTGATCCGTACGATCTCCTGCTTTTCGGCCTGGTTCACCAGGTGGAAGAAGGAGGTGAACGCCTGGACGAGGACCCGAAGCTCGTCCACGTCGGCGTCCGCCACCAGCTCGGCCGCGCGCCGCGTTCCGTCGGGGTCGTGTCCCTCGGCGGCCGCCTTGCAGAGCGTGCGGAGCGTCTCGACCCGGGCCAGCGCGTCCTCGCCGAAGCGACGGCGGATCGCGTCGCCGAGCATCGCACCGAGCAGGTTGACCTGCTCGCTCAGGGGGCGCGAGATGCCCGTCCCCTCGCTCTCGACGTCGAGGCCCGTCCAGCGGGACGGCGTCATCCGTGCCGGATCATCCCGCCGCGCTCATGTCGGGGATCCGGGTATGCCAGTCCGTGCTCTCCTGGTAGCGATGGGCGACGCCCAGGATCAGGTCGTCCCGGAAGAGGTCTCCGATCAGGACGGTGGTCTGGGGCTGTGGCACCTCGCCCCCGAAGTCGTACGGCACGACGACGCAGGGATTCCCGGTCTGGTTCGTCAGCCCGATCTCGCCGCCGCCGGACACCACGACGTCGAAGTCCGCCATGTACTCCGCCATCGCCTGCTGCACCATGTACCGGCGCCGCTGAGACTGCACGTAGGCCAGCGCGAGGTCGTCCCGGCCGCCGGTGAACCGGGCGCTCTCGGGCTCCTGCCCGGCCTCGAGCGCCGCCTCGTACGCGGGTCCGACGTGGAAGTCGAAGGCCGCCGAGGACTCGATGCCGAGCGCGTTCGAGCCCCCGTCGGGAAACTCCGGAGCGGGACGGGGATCGGCACCGAGACCGCGGAGCGCCGCCACGAAACTCTCCGGGGCGTCCTCGTCGTAGCCGATGGACAGGGCACCGAGGTCGACGTCGCGCTCGAAGCGGAAGGGAGTCGTCACAGTCCCGGGATCCTTCGCGTCGGCGCCGTGGATCTCGTTGAACACGAGCGCGCAGTCCTCGATCGAGCGGCAGAGCGGCCCGACCTTGTCCATGCTCCACGCGAGCACCATGCCGCCGTGGCGGCTCACCCGTCCGAAGGTCGGGCGGAGCGCGCTCAACCCGCACCGTCGCGCCGGTGAGACGATCGAGCCCTGCGTTTCGGTGCCGATACCGAACGCGACACACCCGGCGGCGGTCGCGGAAGCCGGACCGGCCGACGAGCCACTCGATCCCCGTTCGAGATTCCAGGGGTTGAGCGTTCGGCCCCGGTACCACTGATCCCCGCGCGCGAACTCGCCCGTCGAGAGCTTCGCGATGAGGATCGCTCCCGCCTCACGAAGGCGGACCACCACCTCGCCGTCGAAGTCGAGCACCTGGGCCTCGAAGTCGCTCGATCCCCAGGTGGTCCGGGTCCCGGTCACGGCGAACAGATCCTTCACCCCGTACGGGATCCCGTGCAGCGGGCCCTTCCAGCCGCCACTGCGCAGGTCCGCCTCGGCCTGCTGCGCCTCCTCGCGCGCGCGGTCCGGCAGGATCGAGACCGCGCACAGCAGCACGGGATCGTAGCGCTGGATGCGCTCCAGGTAGATCTCCGTGAGTTCGGTCGGCGAGATGTGCCCCTCGCGGATCAGTGCGGCGAGCCGGTGGACGGGCAGGAACGCAATCTCCTCCTCGTCCGTCGGCGCCGGGCCCGACCAGGGCTCGACCGTCATCTCGGTGCGGTCGAACATCGAGGCGCCGTACTCCTCGAACATCCGCTGCATGAGGTCGCCCGTACCGCCCGGCCACGCCTGGAAGGTGAAGGCGGGCGGCTCGCCGTTGCCGAGCGCTTCCTGTACGGCCTCCTGCGCCGAGCCCCGCCCGCGGGACGCGCCCTCCGAGCCGAGGGCATCGGCTACCGGATCGACGAGCCCGCCCCCTCGCAGCGAGCCCGCCAGCGCCGACGGAGCCAGGCCGGTGGCCGCCGCCACACTCGCCGCCAGCGTCAGGAATCGACGGCGGTCGACCCCGGGCCGGAGGCCGAGGTCGTCGGCCAGGGCCTCGAGTTCGCGATCGGACGGGGATCCCGAAGGGCGGTGGGGGCGATCGTGGGCCATGCGTGCAACCCTTCGTGAGGGGGGGCGGGTGGTCGAGTGGGCCCCGGCTCCCGCCGACTCCCGCTCACGCGTCGCCCCAACATGGGTCGATCCCCCCGGCTCGCGCATCCCGCGGCGCCCCGCCCCGCGGGCGCGGGGTCCCGCGGGGTCAGGCCATCGACGCCCGGAAGATGTTCTCGATCGAGGTGTCGAGCTGCGCGTCGAACTCGTCGCCGGTCTGCTGCGCCGAAAGACCCTCGGCCAGCGCCCGCGAGAAGCTCGCGATCATCCCCGGCTGGCGTGAGAGGCGCTCGGTCGCCTCCTCCCGAGAGTAGCCGCCGGACAGCGCCACGACCTTCAGCACGTTGGGGTGATCGATGCACGGCGTGTAGAGACCGTCGACCTCCGGCAGGGTGAGCTTCAGCATCACCTTCTCGTCGTCGGCGAGCGCATCCAGCCCGGCGACGAGGGCCTCGAGCAGCGTGGCCTCGGCAGCCGCCTTGTCCGGGCAGTGGATGTCGATCTCGGGCTCGAGGATCGGTACCAGCCCGTGGCCGAGGATCTGCCGACCGACCGCGAACTGCTGATCGACGATCGCCCGGATGCCGTCCGGATTCGCCTGCTTGATCACCGAGCGCATCTTCGTGCCGAAGATGTCCTTGGCCTTGGCTCGCTCGAGCGTCGCGTCGAGGCCCGGGATCGGCTTCATGAGCTGTACGCCGTTCTCCTCCGGCGCGAGCCCCTTGTCCACCTTGAGGAAGGGAACGACGCGTCGACGCTCCCAGAGATACGTGGCGGACGGAGCTCCTTCGATCTCGCGATCCATCGTGTCCTCGAAGAGGATCGCCCCCAGAATCCGGTCTCCGTCGAAGGACGGGCTGGTGACGATTCGGGTCCGCATCTGATGAACGCGCGCGAACATCTCGTCGTCGCCGCTCCATGCGTCGTCGCCGACGCCGTACGCGCGGAGTGCCTTGGGGGTGCTTCCCCCGCTCTGGTCGAGCGCGGCGATGAATCCGGGGGCGGTCTGGATCTTCTGTAGCTGGGCGTCGAAGGTG
Organism: Longimicrobiales bacterium; assembly: GCA_028284495.1. Classification (GTDB taxonomy): domain Bacteria; phylum Gemmatimonadota; class Gemmatimonadetes; order Longimicrobiales; family Gaopeijiaceae; genus Gaopeijia. The sequence continues at coordinate 69,694 of JANQRP010000033.1, forward strand.
CTCACGTGCGGCGACCTCGAAAGGCTTGCTGGTAGGGGGAATTCCGGTCCCCGGAAATGTATGGATTCCGCGGTCGGGACGGGATGCCCGTCCCATGTGGGCTCGCGAAGCCGGCTGCCGACGCACATCCTGGTGCGGTGTCGCCATCCGGGCGACCCATCGTGAACCCGACTCGACCGAGACCGCTCGTGGCGTCTTCATCATCCTGGCAGCGAACCGCGATCCAGGCCGTCGCGATCGTCGTCGCGATCCTGGTCGCCTTCTGGATCGACGCGCGTGGGGAGGCGAGGCAGGACCGTCAGGAGCTCGAGAACCTCCTGCAGGGGCTGCGCGCGGAGTTCCTCATCAACCGGGATCTGCTGGGCGAGGCCCTGACCCTCACCGAGGAAGCCCGGAGCCGGCTCGAGCGCTTCACGGCCGGCTCCGAGGACGAGATCACGTCCATCTCCGTGTCCGACACGTACGTCGAGGTCTATCTGCCGCTGATCCGCGACTGGCGCGCGCGCTTCTCGATGGGGTTCTACGAGGCCGCGACCGCCGCCGGAAACCTCACCCTGATTCGGAACCCGGACACACGCGCCGCCGTGACCGGCTTTCAACGCGCCATCGAGTCGCTCCAGCCCCTGCTCGGGCAGCTCGACCGGCTCGGCGCGGACGCCGCCACCGTCGTCGGATCGTACCCGGGTGGGCGCTCCATGTGGGGCCGCGACGACTCGGGGTTCGACGCGGCCACGTTGAGAGCGCTCCACCGCGACCCCGACCTCGTGGGGCTCGCGAGCGCGCGCCTCGTGCACCTCGGCGAGTACCAGATCGCCCTGCGGTTCGAGGTGGAGCCGCTCATCGAGGAGGCAGTGCAGCTGCTCGAGCGTGACCTCGAAGACCTCTAGAGTTCGATCCGCGGGCGCGTCGCGGCTGTGCGTCGTGGCGGCGCTCTGCGCGCTCCCCGGCCCGACGGCCGCTCAGCTGGGGCACGGGGACGCGTTCTGGATGGCGGCCGGCGGCGAGCTGTCACTCGCCGGTACCGCCGCGTCCGCGGCCACCCCACCCAACCCCGCTGCGCTCGCGGGGGCGACCGGATGGGCATTCTCACTCTCCCCCGCTCGACTCGACCTTTCGCTCGGTCCCGTTACGGGGCGCGACATCGTCCGTGCCGGAGACGGCGTGCTCTCGCGCGCACGGCGTGAGGCGTGGCTCGATCGGATCGGGACAGGGCTGCAGCGCGGCGGGGTGGATGCGGGCCTCGGCCCGATTTCCGTCCGCCGCGGCTCGGTCGCACTCGACGTCGCGACGAGTGTGTTCGGACGGTCTCGGCTGCCCGCCGACGCCGTTGAACTGCTCCTCTTCGGAAACGCCGGACGGGACGGGCAGCCGGGAGACTTCGCGCTGGCCGGGTCGGCGCTGGACGGCGCGGTGTGGACCCGCGTCGGCGTGGCCTTCGGCGCACGACCCGACCCGGCCGCTCAGCCTCGACTGTCGGTCGGCGTCCGCCTGCACGCCACGATCGGCCACGCCCTCGTCGTGACGCGGGACGCGGGCAGCGTCATCGTCGGGAACGACGCCACCGCCTCGCTGCTGCTGCCCACGATCGCGACGGGCGGCGGCGAGGCGTTTCCGGGATTCGGCGTGGGCGTGGACGTCGGGTTCACCTGGCGGAGCGCGGGCGGCGTCACCGGCCTCGCGCTGGAAAACGCGGCGAGCTCGTTCGGCTGGTCGGACTCGGCGCTCCGCTACCGCGCGGGTGAGACCCTCATCGAAGGCGAGGGCGTCGAGACCGACTTCGATGCCCGGCCGGTGAGCGAAGCGCCCCCCACACTCCGGGCGCTCGCCCGCCGCCTGCGACCGGCTCGACGGATCGACGTGGAGCACGTGCGGGGCGTCACCGACGCGGTGCGCCTGCGGGTGAGCGTCCGCGAACGGATCGAACGCGGCCTGGCGCCCGGGCGCCCCGACGCGCGCCTGGTCGGCGTCGAGTGGAAGGCGCGTCGGTGGCTCGAACTGGCGGGTCACGGAGGCGTCGTCGACGGACGCGGGCGGCTCGGCACCGGCGTCCGGATCGCGCTCGGCGCCTGGCTCGTGTCCGCCGGATGGTCGATCGACCGCGGCGACGGGCTCACCGGCTCCGCCATGGCACTGTCGGTCGGACGCTGACGAGCGCCGGCGGAGAACCCCGAGCAGATCCCTGCCCGACGGATGCCCGGCCGGCGGGGAAGCCTAGAAAGGCCCGCCACCCCCGCCGGTGCCCGTGCGCGGCGGGGGCTTCACCCGCGTCGGAGGCCTCGACTGGGTCGGCGGCCTCGCCGAGCCCGTCGTCGGAGGACGTGACTGGGGGCCGGTCCGCGCCGGAGGGCGCGCATGAGAAGGCGGCGTGACCCGCGTGGGTGGGGTGGTCCGGGCCGGCGGTCGCACCTGGGTTCGAGGCGCGGCCTGACCGCTGGGGGACGCGGTCCGGGGGCGGGTGGCGCCCGGCGACGTCGGGACCCTGCCGGGCGGCAGCACCCGGGCCGTACCGCCTCCGGTCCGAGGCGGTGTCACGGCGCCCGAGGCGTCGTCGGCCCGGCGCCGCAGCCCGATGTCCCCCGAACCCTGTCCGCCGGGAAGGATCCGCGTTGGGCGCGACCCCGGAGGCAGTGCGGCGCCGGTCGACCCGCGGCCCGCGCTGCTCGGGGCGCCGGTGGTCGCCCCGCCCGGACGTGTCCCCACCGACGGCACCGCCGGCCGGGCCCCGTCGGACGGGCGCGCACCGGTGGGCGCGCCTGCCCGCGTCGGCGGCGACTGCAGGGTCGGTACGGCACCGCGCGCCGTCCCGGTGGTCGGAGATCGCGGCGGCAGACCGTACTGCGGCGTGGCCGCGGTTCGCGGGTCGGCACGCCGAACACGCCCATCCAGCCCTCTGTCGACCGGCGGGGGGACCGAGGGAGACGCGACCGGTATCGCGGGTCGCGCGGTGGTGACGGGCTGCGGCGCCTCGCCGTACGCCCGCTCCTTGAAGACGAACCGCGGCTGGCGGTAGACGAGCGGGCGGACGTACACCACGCGCCGGCCGCGGTACCGATACGCCGGGTAGTAGTACGGGTCGTTGTAGATCACGACACGGAAGTTCGTGCACGATACGAGGTACGGATTCCAGGTCGTGAACGACCGGTAGCCGTGGCAGTCGTAGCAGAGGAATCGCGGGAAGTCGTACCGCCGACCGACGTGGTAGGTGGCGAAATCCAGCGCGTACGTGGACCAGCGCCAGTTCGGGACGAGCGCCGCCACGAGGTCGTCCATCGCGACGTAGGGATCGTGATACACCGTGCGGTAGATGTCGCCGAGATCCCAGCCGTAGCCGCCGTAGTCCGTATAGGACGCGTAGGTGAACGAGCCGAAGTCGAACGGCTCGTTGGACGCGATGGCGAAGTAGTAGCCGACGCCCGGATCGTCCGCGACGTGCCACCAGGACGAGTTCGGAAAGGTCAGCCGGTAGTCCCGACCGCCGCGAATGAAGTGCGCGTCCCGGGGAGACCGCGGGTAGACGAGACGGGTCTGTCCGTTGGTGTCCAGCCGGAAGATCGCCACGTACGCGTCGTGGGTCGTCCGATAGTACAGGCGAGCGCGGTCGCCGTGATGGAATACGGGCTCGTGACCCCGGTCGAGCCAGACGCGGGCCTCGAGCTGCTGCCCGGCGACCGGCCGGGCCGCGACGAGCGTCAGCGTGGCGAGCGCTCCGATCGCGAGCGCCGATCGGGTCGCGGCGGATCGGCGCGGGGCGATCGTGTCCGCCGTCGTCGTGGCGTGATTCGTTCGGCCATGCTCGATCATCGTCTCGCTCCTCGTCCGGGTCGTGCGCTCCTGCGCCCCGAATGTGGGTGCACGCGTCGTGCCATCGCCATCCGGGGCGGTGGAACCCGCATGGTTGAGCGGATCAGGCCGACGCCCGTGCGGTCGCCTCGTCCGGAATGGTGGACGGTCGCGTCCCGCGGCCCGGACACCACGCGCTCCGGCCACTGCGGCCAACGTGGCCAACGGGCGTTAGCTTCCCGGGACGATGCCCAGAACCCGCGACCGCCGTCCCGACCTTCTCGATCCCCCCACGCTCGCGCGCCTGGGCGGGCTCGAGCTGCTCGCCCGCCAGGTCGTCGAGGGGTTCCTGATGGGCCTCCACCGCTCACCTCATCGCGGGTTCTCGGCGGAGTTCGCGGAACTCCGCAACTACCAGCCGGGCGACGATCTGCGCTACATCGACTGGCGCATGTACGGTCGGTCGGACCGCTTCTTCGTGAAGCAGTTCGAGGAGGAGACCAACCTCCGCGCTCACCTCCTGCTCGACGTCAGCGCGTCGATGGACTGGTCATCCCGCCCGGGTGAACTCCCACCGAAGCTCTGGTACGCGAAACTCATCGCGGCCGCGCTCTCGCTGGTCCTCATCCGGCAGGGCGACACCGTCGGCCTCACCACCTTCCACCACGAGATCGTGTCGCGGCTGCCCGCGCGGGGAGGCGCACGACAGTGGGCCGAGATCACGCACCGGCTCGACGAGGCCTCGGCCGGGGGCCGTACCCTGCCCCAGACCGGGCTCCGCGACATCGCGACCCGGCTGCGTCGCCGGGGGCTCGTTGTGCTCGTCTCGGATCTCCTGGTCGACCGCGACGAGACGTTGACGGCGCTCCGGTTCCTCAAGCACCGCGGTCACGAGGTGCTCGTCATGCACCTCATCGATCCGGGCGAGCGCGACCTCCCGCCCGCGGCGGACGTCCGCTTCTTCGACCCCGAGAGCGAGCGTGAACTCGGGATCAACGCCGCCGACGTGCGCGAGGACTACCGCGAGGCCGTCGAGGAGGCGATCGGCGAATGGGAGCGGGCACTCGTGCCGGAGGGGATCGACTACCACGTGCTCGACACCGACCAGCCGCTTTCGCTGGCACTCCGGGCGTACTTCCGCAAGCGCGAGCGACTGGGCTGACGCGTGGGTGTGCTCGTACCGGTCGGGCTTCTGCTCGGCCTCGCCGCAGCCGTTCCGATCCTGCTCCACCTGCTCCACAGGACCGAGCGGGAGCGCATCAGCTTTCCGGCGCTCCAGTATCTGCTGCGGATGGAGCGCGACCACGCACGCCAGATCCGCATGCGCCAGTGGCTGCTCCTGGCGCTCAGGATCCTTCTGCTCCTTCTCCTGGCGCTTGCGGCGGCCCGTGCCGTGCTCCGAGGCGGCGGATCAGCGCATCCCCCGACCAGCGTCGTGATCGTGCTCGACAACTCGATGTCGTCGGGCCGGGTCGTCGGGACCGGCCGCGTGCTCGACACGCTCCGGGCGCGCGCACTGGAAACGCTCGGCGTGGCCGGCGACGGTGACCGGTTCTGGGTCGTGCGTGCAGGGAGCCCCTGGGACGCGGTCTCACCTCTCTCGGCGGACGCGGCGCGCGAACGCGTCCTCGCGACCGACGTCGTGGATACGTGGGCCGACCTGACGGCCTCCGTTTCGCGTGCCCGTGACATCCTCGATCGCACGGGGGCCCCGCGGGGCGAGGTGCACCTTCTCTCCGACCTCCAGGCGTCGGCCTTCCCCCTCGAGACCCTTCCCGACTCGGCGCCCGCGTGGCCCGTGCTCGCGTGGACGGGGTCGACCGCGACCGAGCCGAACGGGTACGTGGCGTCCGCGGTGGTGGGGGGCGGCCTCGCACCGCGGGCGGGCCGGCGAACGGATGTCGCGATCGCGATCGGTGGCGATCTGGACATCGAGGAGGAACGCGGGATTCGCCTCCTGGTGGACGGACGGCTCGAGGGCGCGGTTCGCACGCGGCCCGGAGCGAGCGTGGTACTGCCGGTGGGCCCGTTCGACGCCGGGACGCTCGAGGCGGAGGTCGAGATCGACCCTGACGCGCTCAGCACCGACGACCGGTTCTTCCTTCGGACTGGTGTCGTGCCGCCCCCTACGGTGGCGCGGATCGGGGACACGGGTGAGTTCCTCGCTTCGGCGCTCGACCTGCTCGAGGAAGAAGGCCGGATCGTCGCCGCCGCGTCGGGCGAGGCGGACGTGATCGTGGCGTCGGATGGAGAGGTGCCGGCGTCGCTCCGCCCCGACCAGGACCTGGTGGTCGTGCCGGCGTCCGACGCCGCACGCCGGACTGCGCTGGGGCGCCAGCTGGCGCAGTTGGGCATCGCGATCGACGTCGGGCCGGTCCGCGAGGGTGAGTCGCGCATCGCGACCGACGCCACGGGGGCGGGCCTCGAGGGTGTCGCGGTGCGCGGGTCGGGTCGCGTCCTGCCCGGGCCGGGCGCGCGCGCGTGGGTCACGCTGGACGACGGGAGCGTCTGGGCCGCGTCCGCCCTCGCGAGTTCGGGCAGCGAGGTCACCGTCCTCGCCTCACCGCTGCTTCCGGAGGGCACGGACGTCCCACTCTCGGCGGGCATGATTCCGCTGGTCGAGTGGCTGGTCGGGCGGTCCGGCGCGGGCTCGGACGCGCGGCTGCGGGCCGGCGACACCCTGCGGGTCTCGGGCCGCGCCACCGAGGTGGAGTCCCCGGCCGGAACCCGAATTCCCGTGGACGGTACGCTCGAAGTCCGTGCCACCTCCCGCGTCGGCATCTGGACGGTCCTCGCCGGTGACACCGTGCTCGAGCGCCTGGCGCTCAACGCACCCCCACGAGAGTCGACGCTCGAACCGCTCGCTCCATCGGATCTTCGCGACCGGCTGGGCGGATCCGTCGAAACGGCTCGAACCTCCGCACGATGGGGGGCGACGGTGTACGCCGAACGCCAGGGCCGGGAGCTCTGGCGGACGCTTCTGGTCCTCGCGCTCGTGCTGCTTCTGGTGGAAAGCCTGATCGGCGCTTCGGGGGGCACCGAACCGACCCGAGCGCGCATCACGCCCCAGCCAGGCGGAGTCTCCAGGAGTCCCGCAGACCGTACCCCACCCCGTGTCGACCACCCATAACGCCGTCCTCGCGGCTCTCCGGACGACGCCGGGGTGGCAGGCCCTCGAGGCGGCGCTACCGACGCTCGGTTCGGCGACGGCCTCGGACGCCAGGGCCGGATTCCGGCTCACCGGCGTCCGCGGCTCCGCGGACGCCGCGATCCTGGCAGCGGTACACGCCGCACAACCGGACCGGGTCGTGCTGGCCGTGGCACCGGATCCCAACGCCGCTCGCGCGCTCGAGGCCGACCTCGTGGCGCTGCTCGGTGAGGGCGTGTCCCACGTCTTCCCGCAGCGCGAAGGACTGCCCTGGGATGCCACCGACCCCCACGTGGAGTACAGCGGCCTGCGGGTCGAGGCAGTGGAGTCCCTGTTCTCGGGCGCCGGCAAGGTGTTCGTCACCACGATCCGGGGCCTCCAGGAGCGCTTCCCGGTGCCGGCCCGCCTGGCGGACCTCCGAATCCGGCTCGCCGTCGGCGACGAGCTGCCGTTCCGGGATCTGGTCGAGCGCCTCGAAGCCCGGGGATTCGAGCACGTGCCGATCGTCGAGGAGATCGGGCAGTTCGCGGTCCGCGGCGGACTCATCGACGTCTTCTCCGTGGGCGCGCCGGATCCCCTCCGCATCGAGTTCTGGGGCGACGAGATCGATTCGATCCGGGCGTTCGACATCCTCGACCAGCGATCGTTGCGCACGCTGGAGGAGGCAGCCGTGCTGCCGGTGGCGTTCTCGACCGCCGAGGGGGAAGCCACCGAGCTGAGGTCCCTGCTCGAGCTCGTCCCGACGGGTGCGCTCCTCGTCGACGTGGGCGACACGCCCTGGCCCGCCGCGGTCGAGTCCACGTGGCGAGCGGCGGGGCGCATGCATGCCGATCTGATCGACTCCGGCATGGAAGCCCCGACTCCGGTGGAGGACCTGTTCCTGGCCCCCGAGGATCTGCTCCCTCGCGTGCGCAGCTTCGCGCGGCTGGAGATTCGGACGGACGACCCGTCGGGCGACGCGAACCTGGGATCCGAGCCGCCGCCCGTGATCGATCGTGACATGGAGCGCCTCCGCGAGGTGCTCCGTGAGGGCGCGGCACGGGGAGATCGCACGCTCGTCCTCTGCGACAACCAGGGTCAGGCGGAACGCCTCGAGGAGATCCTCGACGGGCGCTCGGACCTTCCGACCGGGACGCAGATCGGCATCGGATCGCTCGACGGGGGCTTCGTGCTTCCCCGTGCCGATCCACCGCTCCGCGTGCTCACCGACCACGAGATCTTCCGTCGCTCGCGGCGGGTCCGTCGAACCCGCCGGTTCAGGGGCGCGGTCTCGCTGGAGTCGCTCTCCCAGCTCACGCCGGGTGACTACGTCGTCCACATGGACCACGGGGTCGGGGTCTTCCGCGGACTCGAGACGCTCGAGGTCGCAGGGACCGAGATCGAGAGCCTCACCATCGAGTACGCCGGGGGGGAGGTCCTCCGAGTCCCTGTGCACCGGATCGACCTGGTCGAGCGGTGGGTCGGCGAGGACGAGACCGCGAAGCCGCCGAGCCTCCACAAGATCGGCGGGCGGACGTGGAAGCGTTCGCGCGACCGGACGGAGGCGGCCATCCGCCAGATGACGGCGGAGCTGCTCGAACTCTACGCCCGTCGGGAGGCCGGTACCGGCCACGCCTTCTCCGCGGACACGCACTGGCAGAAGGAGATGGAGTCGGCCTTCCTGTACGAGGATACGCCCGATCAGCGAAAGGCGACCAGGGACGTGAAGGCCGACATGGAGTCGGAACGCCCCATGGACCGGCTCATCTGCGGCGACGTCGGCTACGGGAAGACCGAGATCGCGATCCGCGCGGCCTTCAAGGCGGTTCAGGACGGCAAGCAGGTCGCGGTCCTCGCACCGACCACGATCCTCGCGGAGCAGCACCGGCACACGTTCGAGGAGCGCCTCGCGGACTATCCCGTCCGGGTCGGGTCGCTGAGCCGCTTCCGGACCGCGACCGAAACGCGTGATCTGCTCGAGCAGATCGAGACCGGCGGCGTCGACATCGTCGTCGGGACCCATCGGCTGCTGTCGAAGGACGTCCACTTCCGTGATCTCGGACTCCTCGTGGTGGACGAGGAGCAGCGGTTCGGGGTGAAGCACAAGGAGCGCCTCAAGGAACTCCGCACCTCGGTGGACGTCCTCACCCTTTCGGCCACGCCGATCCCCCGGACGCTCTACCTGTCGCTGTCGCAGATCCGCGACCTGACGGTGATCCGCACGCCCCCGCGCGATCGGATGCCCATCATCACGAACGTGCTTCCCTGGAGCGACGGACTCGTGAGCGAGGCGATCCACCGGGAACTGGACCGGGGGGGCCAGACCTTCTTCCTCCACAACCGCGTCGAGACCATCCATACCTCTGCCGAGCGCATCCGCACGCTCGTCCCGGAGGCGGGCGTGGAGGTCGCGCACGGGCAGATGACGCCGAACGACCTGGACGGGGTAATGACCCGCTTCGTCGACGGCGAGGTGGACGTGCTGGTGTGCACGGCGATCATCGAGAACGGGCTGGACGTGCCGAACGCCAACACCCTGATCGTCGACCGCGCCGACCAGTTCGGGCTGTCGCAGCTCTACCAGATCCGCGGGCGCGTCGGCCGCTCCGATCGACGGGCCTACTGCTACTTGATCACGCCGGACCGGATCACCGAGGACGCTCGCCGCCGGCTGCGGGTGCTGGAGCACCACACGGAGCTCGGCAGCGGCTACCAGGTGGCCCTCCGCGACCTCGAGATGCGCGGCGCGGGGAACCTCCTCGGGTCCGACCAGTCGGGGTTCGCACACTCGGTCGGAATCGATACCTACCTGCGTCTCCTCGAGAAGACCGTGCGCCAGCTCCGCCACCAGGAGGCGTTCGGGCAGGAGCAGTTCCCGGAGCCCGAGATTTCCCTCTCGGGTTCCGCTTTTCTTTCGGAGTCGTACGTTTCGGACGCGGGTCAGAAGCTCCACATCTACCGCCGGCTGGCACGGATCCGGCAGGCGTCGGAGGTGGAGGAGATGCGTGCGGAGCTGCTCGATCGGTTCGGACCTCTTCCCGACGAGGTGGAGCGCCTCGTGGACGCGGCGACGCTCCGCCTTCTCGGGCAGCGGCTCGGGATCGAGCGGATCCTCGTTCGGGGCCGGACCGCCCGCGTGAACTTCCGCGCCGGTGTGAACCCGAGGATGCAGGCGCTCCAGGGTCCGCTCGAGGATCATCAGGTGGACATGCAGGTCCGGCGGATCGATCCGCTTTCGCTCGCCCTTTCGGCGGCCGGGGCGGAACGATTGACGGCAACCCTCATCGACGTGCTCTCGCTCCTAGTGGACGAGACCGAAGCCCGCGCGGCGTGAGCCCCGCGGACGACCGGGCGAACCGGAGTTCGCCAAGGAGAACGCAGTACTCGTGAACTTTCTCACGCGCCGGCCCCTGCGCCGCGCGCTCGCGCTCTGCACCCTCGCGCTCGCCGCGTGCGACAGCTCCGCCAACGAGGTGGTGGTGGCCACCGCGGCCGACCGGAAGTTCGCCGTCGATCAGGCGGTCGAGCTGGTCGTCCAGAGGACCGACATGGTGATCGACACCACGGTGGTCGGGCTCGTGGGGGACCTCTGGATCGACTACACGCTCTTCGCGCACGCATTCGGCGAGGACCCGACACTGTCCCACCTCGACTTCTCGCCGCTCACCGAGCCCCAGCTCGAGCAGGAGATGATCCTGGCGCTGAGGGACGCCGCCGTGCAGGCGGACACCGCCATCGGCGAGGCGGAGCTCGAAGAGCTGTTCGCGCGGGAGGCGCCGGGCGTCACCGCTCGCGCCCGACACATCCTGCTCGTGCCGCCGGACGCGGCGACGCAGGAGCAGCGCGACTCGGTCCGCGCACAGGCCGAGCGGCTCCGTGAGCGTATCGTGGCCGGAGAGGACTTCGCCGAGATCGCTCGCCAGTTCTCCGCCGATCGGGGCAGCGGTCGACAGGGCGGATCGCTGGGCGTGTTCGGACGAGGACAGTTCGTGCGCCCGCTCGACGAGGCGATCTTCTCGCTGGACGTCGGCGAGATCGGTCCCGTGGTGCAGTCGCCCCTCGGCTACCACGTCGTCCAGCTCCAGGAACTCCAGGCGCCGTCCTTCGACTCGATCGCCGAGAACTTCCGCTTCGAGGTCCAGAGCCGGCGCATACTCGAGGCCGAGTCCACGTTCATCGCGACGCTCCAGGAGGCGGCCGCGCCCGAGCCCACCGAAGGAGCCGCCGAGCTGCTGCGGAACGTCGCCGCCGATCCCCGGCTTCCGCTCACGGGCCGTACCGGCGATCGTGTCGTCGCCCGCTACGAGGGCGGTCGCGTGACGCTCGAGGAGGTGCGCGAGTTTTTCCTCACCCGGCTGCCCGACTACCTCATCCAGGTACGGCAGGCCCCGGACGACGTGCTCGAGGAGCAGGTGGTGACCACGCTGGTCCAGCGAGAGCTCCTGGTCGAGGAGGCCCGACGCAGGGGGTTCGAGCCGACGGAAGCCCGTCGCGACTCCCTCACGCAGCTCGCGCGGCAGCGGTTCGTCCAGACCGGGCGCCAGCTCGGGCTGGTCGAGGTGGATCGGAGCGACGAGCGTCCCGACGGCGTCACGCGAGCGGTTCGGGCCATCGTCGGCGCGATCGTGTACCGCCAGCGCGAGATCCCGCCCCTGGGCCCGATCGCGCACGTGCTCCGCGAGCACTACCGGAACGGCGTCAGCGAGGTCGGCGTGCGCGCGACCGTGGCTCGCGTCGAAGAGATCCGCGGACCCGATTTCGTCCCGACCGCTCCGCAGGGAGTGGGCGAGCCCACCGACGAGGCCCCCGACGACGCCGGGCCCGCCGACGCCGAGCCCGATACCGCCGCGCCGGACGTCTCTGCGCCCGAGGCGCCGGAGGAACCGTGATGCGGGGCGTCTCGTACCAGTCCATCATGACGACTCCCATCCGTTTTCGCCGCGCCGCGACCCTCGGCGCGTGGTGCCTCGCCCTCGTCGCCTTCGCGCAGCCCCTGTCCGCGCAGCAGGCGGCGCTTCCGGGCGAAGATCCGGAGCTGGTCGATCGCGTCGTCGCGGTCGTGGGCGACTCGGCGATCTTCCTCACGCAGCTCACCGAGGAGATGGCGACCCAGGTCGCTCAGGGTCAGACGCTTCCCACCGATCCGGATTCGCTCCGGTCGGTCGCCCGCCGAATCCTCGATGAGCTCGTGAATCTCCAGCTCGTGCTCCAGGCGGCGCAGCGCGACTCGCTCCTCATGCAGAGCCCCGCGCTCGACTCGACGCTCGTTAACGACTCGACGGAAGCTCGAATCGACGCGATCCGTACGCGATTCGGGACCGAGGAGGCGTTCCAGGAGGCGCTTCAGCAGCGGGGACAGACGGTGGAGGAGTACCGGCGCGACGTTCGCACGAACTTCCGGCAGGGCGTGATCCAGCAGGCGTTTCTTCAGCGCAACCTCGTCAGCTCGGGCCGTCCCGTGGTCATCACCGAGGAGGAGATGCGCAACGTGTTCGATCAGCAGCGCGTCGCGCTCGGCACGCTCCCCGAGCGACTCGACCTGCTGCAGGTGCGTCTCGAGGCGCGGCCCTCGGAGGCCGCGTGGGCCGCGGCGCGCGCGAAGGCGGACTCACTCTACGTCGAGGCCACCCGCGACGAGGCGGACTTCGCCGAGCTCGCCCGCGCCAACTCGGACGACAGCTCCGCCCCGGAAGGCGGTTCGCTCGGGTGGTTTCGTCGGGGCCGGATGGTCCGCGAGTTCGAGGAGGTGGCCTTCACGCTCGGACGGGGCGAGATCTCCGCGCCGGTTCGTTCCCAGTTCGGATGGCACGTGATCCGCGTCGATCGAATCCGGCCGGGCGAGGTGAACGCGAGCCACATTCTCGTCACCCCCGAGACCACCCCGGCCGACCTCGATCGCGCCGGCGAACTCGCCGACAGCCTCGTGGCGGAGATCCGGAACGGCGCCGACGCCGAGGCCATCGCGGAGGAGTGGGACAGCGAGCAGATCCGCAGCGCGATGCCCGGCTTCCCCACGAGGCTTCCGCCCCTCAGCCGGCAGGAGGTGAACACCCAGCTTCCGCCGGGCTACACCTCGGCGCTCCTGGACACTCGCGAGGGCCAGGTCACCGACCCCTTCCTCTCGACGTTCCAGGGTCTCGGTCAGCTCTGGGTGTTCGTGTACGTGGAGCGGATCACGCCTCCCGGAGAGCTCACCTTCGAGGAAGCCCGCCCGCAGGTGCGCCAGTTCCTCGAACGGCAGAAGCGCATCACCCGGCTCTTCGAGCAGCTCCGCGCCGACGCGTACGTCGACATTCGCTTCTGACGTGGCCGCCCGGCTCCTGGTCACCCTCGGTGACCCGCGGGGGGTCGGGCCGGAGGTCACGGCGGCGGCGCTCCGGTCGCTCCGTGCCGAGCGCCCGGAGCTGAACGTCGAACTGTTCGGCGCAGATCCACGGGGCGTGCTCGGGTCCGCCGGGCCGACCCCGACATCGGACGTCGACTTCGACGGGTCCGAGGTGTCCGCCGGGCGCGTGGCGGGGCGCGCCATCGAGGCCGCCGTCGCCGCCGCGCTCTCCTGCGAGCGCGGCGGCGAGCGGACCGCCGTGGTCACCGCCCCCATTCACAAGCCCGCGCTCCGGGCGGCCGGGTGGGCCGAGCCGGGCCACACCGAGCTGCTGATGCGCCTGAGCGGCGCCCCGGCGGTGGGAATGCTCATGGCGGCCGAGCGGACCCGTCTCGGAGGTCCTCTCCGCGTGCTGCTCGCGACCACCCACGTCGCCCTGCGGGACGTTCCCGCCCTCGTCACGTCGGAGCTGCTCGTCGGGCAGACGCGGCTCCTGCACCGCGAACTCCGGGAGCGCTTCGGCGTGGCGGCGCCGCGAATCGCGCTCTGCGCCCTGAACCCCCATGCTTCCGACGCCGGACTCTTCGGCGACGAGGAGCGGCGGGTGTTCATGCCGGCGCTCGACGCGCTGTCCGCGCTCGACGTGGCGGGTCCGGTTCCGGCGGACACGGTCTTCTCCCGCGCCATCGCGGGGGAGTTCGACGCCGTCGTCGCGCCGTATCACGACGTCGGGATGGCGGCGTTCAAGACCGTGTCGTTCGGCGCGGGCGTCAACGTGACGCTGGGCCTTCCCTTCGTCCGGACGTCGCCCGACCACGGCACCGCGTTCGACCGCGTCGGGACCGATGCCATCGACGCGTCGTCGATGCTCGAGGCGCTGCGTCTCGCGCTTCGACTGGCGGTACCCGCGCGGGTATCGGAAGGCCTTTGACACCCCCACCCCACATCTCTACCCTTCCAGCGTGATCCACTTCGATTCCGTCACCAAGGAGTATCCGCGACGCGGCGCGGCGCTCCGGGACGTCGACTTCCGGGTCCGAAAGGGTGAGTTCGTCTTCCTGACCGGGCACTCCGGTTCGGGGAAGAGCACGACCCTCCGGCTCCTTCACTTCGCGGATCGCCCCACTCGGGGAGAGATTCGCGTCGCCGGATTCTCGTCCAGCCGCACGACGGAACGGGACATCTGGAAGGTGCGTCGGCGCGTCGGCATCGTCTTCCAGGATTTCCGCCTGCTGCCCGGCCGCACGGCGCAGGAAAACGTCGCGTTCGCCCTCGAGGTCACCGGCACGCCCAGGGACACCATCACGCCGCGGGCGCAGCGTCTTTTGTCGCAGGTCGGGCTCGGGGCGAAGGCGGGCGCGATGGTCAACGAGCTCTCCGGCGGCGAACAGCAGCGAGTGGCCATCGCCCGCGCACTGGCCAACCAGCCCGAAGTACTGCTGGCGGACGAGCCGACGGGGAACCTCGACGAGCGCGCGACCCGTGGGATCGTCGACATCTTCCGCGAGCTGAACGCCCTCGGGATGGCCGTCGTGATGGCCACACACGATCTCGATCTCGTGCGAAGCGACTCCCGGACCCGCGTTCTCGAGCTGGATCAGGGGGAGCTCGTGTACGACTCGGCCGCCGCCGATGACGACGACGCTCCCGGTCGGACCGGGACGATGCCGCAGCCCGGCGCGGAGCGTGGCTCGGTCGGGGCCGCCGCCTCTATGGAGGGCGAGGAGAGCGAGGAGTTACTCGATCACGAGGGGGCCGCGGACTGATGTACGCCCTGCGAGAGGCCGTCGCCGCCTTCCGACGCGCCCCTGTGCTCACGGGACTCGCTGCGGGCATGGTCGGACTGGCACTGTTCGTCCTGGGTCTGTTCGGCCTGGTCACGCACAACCTGCAGACCACGCTGGACGCGGTGGAAGAGCGGGTGGAGGTCGTGGCCTACCTGCGTGAGGGCACGACCGACGGCGAGGTCGACGCGGCGCTCGACGAACTCCGTGCCCTCCCCGAGGTGCGCACGGTGATCTACGTCACGAAGACCCAGGCGCTGGAGAACGCCCGGGCCGAGCTCCCGGAGTTCGAGGAGGTCTTCAGCGACCTCGACGTGAACCCGCTCCCCGCGTCCCTCGAGATCGAACTCGAGGAGGGATTCCGGAACGAGGAGACCGTCACCGTCGTGAGCGAGCACGCCGCGGCCTACCCCTTCGTCGAGGACGTCGCCTACGGGCGGGAATGGGTCGACAAGCTCTTCAGTCTGCGCCGCATCGCCGGCGTCGCCGCCGGAGTCCTCGGCGCCGCCTTCGCCGTCGTCGCGGCGCTCATCATCGGGACCGCCCTCCGTATCGCCATCTTCGCGCGCCGCGAGGAGATCCACGTGATGCGACTGGTGGGTGCGAAGGACGGGTTCATCCGCCGGCCCTTCGTGATCGAGGGGGCGATGGCGGGCGCACTGGGGGCCCTGGTCGCCGTCGTGCTGACGTGGGCGACATGGAGAGCCGTATCGACGCTCATCCTCGAGATCGACTGGATTCCAGTGGGATGGATCGGGGTCGGGCTCGCCATCGGTGTGGTGTTCGGCATGCTCGCCAGCAGCCTCGCCGTCCGCCGGCATCTCCGCGAGGTCACGTGAGGGTGCGCCGCCTCCTTCGGGTGTTTCTGCTGCCTCTGGCGCTGGCCGGGGGGCTTCTGACCGATGCGGAGCCCGTGGCTGCGCAGACGTCGGACATCGAGCGGCAGATCCGCGAGTCGCAGCAGCGGCTCGCCGAGATCCGAGCCGAGCGCGAGCGCCTCCAACGCGAGATGGCCGACGCGCGCATGCAGGCCGAGGACGTGTCCGCGGAGCTCCGCAACATCGAGCAGCAGCTGTCCGTCTCGCGGTCGCTGCTCGCCGAGATGGAGTTCCAGGCCGAGGTGATCTCGGCCGAGGTGGCGACCGGCTCCGGTCAGCTGATTCTCACGCAGGAACAGCTCCGCGAGAGCGAGGCGGTCCTGCAGCGGCGGCTGCGGGACATCTACAAGCTCGGCGGACTCAATACCGTGCGGGTCCTGCTTGGCGCCGAGTCGTTCTCCGATCTGCTCAACCGCTATCGCTACCTCAGGCAGATGGCCGACCACGACCGCGCGCTCGTGCGCCGAGTCCAGCGGCTCGAGTCGGTCCTGCTCGAGCAGAACGAGGCGCTCGGAGAGAGCCTGCGCGACCTCGAGCTCGTTCGCAGCCAGAAGGTCGGTGAAGTCCAGCAGCTCACGCAGGTCGAACTCGATCGCGAAGCCGCGCTTCGACGATACCGACAGACCGCCCAGCAGGCCGAGACGCGCCTCGACCAGGTCGAGCTCGACATCTCCCGACTCACCGGACTCGTCGACGACCTCGAGGAGCGGCGCCTCGAGGAGGAGCGTCGGCGGGCGGTGGACGGCCGGGCTACCGGCCCCGTCACGCTCGGAGTGGGAGATGCCGGTTCGCTCGACTGGCCCGTGGACGGCGAACTCATCTACCGATTCGGCCGTGCACCCCAGGCCAACGGCACGGTCCTGCGGTGGAACGGGATCGGGATCGCCGCCTCGCGCGGCGCGCCCGTGCGAGCCGTTCGCAGTGGGACGGTCGTGCTGGCCGGACCCTTCGAGGGCTACGGGCCGACGGTCGTCGTGAGCCATGGTGACGGCTTCTACACGCTGTATCTCTACCTGGACGAGCTCGGCGTGATCGAGGGCCGAACGGTGGACGCGGGTCAGGTGCTGGGCACGGTCGGCGGTCAGGGAACCCCGGAGGGGCCGCACCTGGAGTTTCAGATCCGGGTTCCGGTGGACGGCGGCGCCCCGCAGGCGGTCGACCCGCTTCAGTGGTTGCGACCACGAAACCAGCCGTGACGGTCGTTCGGCCCCGGCGCGGCCCGTGATTCACGATCCCGTCGGGCACGAGGAGGTCCGCGCGTCCCTGGCGCGCGCGTACCTCGCCGGTACCCTCCCCGACGCCCTGCTCCTGCTGGGGCCACGCGGCGTCGGGAAGCAGAGAATCGCGCTCTGGACGGCTCAGCTCGTGCTCTGCGAGCGCCCGTCGGCCGAAGGGCCGTGCGACACGTGCCGGCACTGTGTGCGGGTCCGGAAGCTGGAGCACCCCGACCTGCACTGGCACATGCCCCTCCCCCGTCCGAAGCGTGCGTCGAGCCCCGAGAAGCTGCAGGACGCGCTGGAGGACGCGCGTTTCGAGCGCCTCGCGGAGCTCCGTGCGGAGCCGCTCCGCGCGTCCTGGGATCCCGAGCGCTCGGCGATCTACCTGGCGGCGGCGAGAACCATCCGGTCCTCGGCCGGCACGCGTCCGTCCGAGCGGGGCGAGCAGATCTACATCATCGCCGACGCCGAGATGCTCGTTCCGCAGGAGTCCAGCCCGGAGGCCGCGAACGCGCTCCTGAAGCTCCTCGAGGAACCCCCGGACGACACCCGGTTCATTCTGACCTCGAGCGAGCCGGGGCGGCTGCTCGACACGGTCCGGTCCCGGACGGTACCGCTCCACCTCGGCCCGCTGACCGAGGAGCAGGTTCGTACGGTGCTCGTCGAGCTGGCCGGCGCCGACCCCGGGGACGCGGCCCATGCCGCGCAGCTCGGGGAGGGGTCGATCGGCGTGGCACTCGGCTATCTCCCGGATGGGGGTGACCCCGGACCTCTCGAGGAGCAGCGGCGGCGGGCCGCGCGCATCGTCCAAGCCGCCTTCCAGGACCCCGGCGAAGGCTACCGCATCGCCCTCGCGGAGTTCGGCGTGTCCGGAGGTCAGGCACTCGCCGACCTGCTCGAGCACGTCGATCGGTGGCTGCGCGATCTCGCGGCCGCGGCCGCGGGCGCGGCCGACTTCGCCGCGAGCGGTGACGCGCGGGACTGGCTCCGGTCCACCGTCGAGAAGCACGAACTGCATCCCGTGGACCTCGCACGGGCGATCGAGTTCGTCGAGCAGGCGCGGCTCGAGGCACGAGGCAACGTGAGTCCGCAGCTCGTGGTCGCGGGGCTCGTGCCCGAGCTGCGTGCCACCATGCTCCGGGATGAGACGGCGGCTACCGGTGCGTAGGAGAGCGGGATACCTCACGGCGGCCGTCGCCGCGGCGGCCGGCTGCGCCGAGACGTCGCCCGACGCAGTGCCCGCCGCGCTCCGCGCCGACAGCGCGGGGGTCGAGATCGTCCAGTCCCCCAGAGTCCACGAACCATGGGCCGTGCTCGATTCGGTGGCGGAGTGGTCGCTCGGCGGTATCGACGCGGTCGGCCCCACGCAGTTCTCGGGCATCGACAACATCCACCCGCACCCGGACGGCGACATCTGGGTGGCGGATCGACCGTCCCGCCGCATCGAGGTCTTCACCGCCGACGGAGCGCACCGTTTCGGGGTCGGTGGACGGGGGGACGGCCCGACCGAGTACCAGCGGCTTCGGCTCCTGGGGGGTGACTCGTCGGGAGCCGTGTTCGCGATCGACGCCGCAAGCGGACGTTTCGTGGCCTACGGTCCGGACGGGGACGTGCTCGAGACCGACACGTGGGAGCGGGCCGGCCGGCCGCTGCCGAACATTCACGGGGTGGCACCGGACGGGGACCTCATCGGCTGGATCCCCGAGACCTTCAACGTCATGGAGCTGTCGCCGGGCGACATCACCGGTGACTCGGTCGACTTCTCCCGCTGGTCCTCCCCGAACGCCGAGCCGGCCGATCTCCACACCGTGCCCTGGGTCGCGGTCCTCCACGTCGACGGGGGCGGCGGCCCCATCCCGTTCCTCGCGGTTCCCGGCGTGGCTCAGGCTGAGCTCACCTGGTTCACTTCGGGCGCGGACTTCCAGGTGGTGGGCTTCGACGAGACGGGAGCGAGGCGAATCCTGCGCATGCTCTCGCCGCCTCGCCCCGTCACCGACGACCACGTGGCCGCGTACCGGGCGGATGTCGAGGAGCGCTTCGCGGGCAACCAGATGATGAGGCTCTACCTCGAGCCGCTCGAGCACCCCAGCCGTCCCGACTTCCTGCCGGCGTTCGACGGTCTGCTCGTGGACGACCGCGGCCGGGTGTGGGCGCGCCGCTGGGTGCCGGACGACGACACGGACCGGATCTGGGAGGTCTTCGGGATCGACGGGACGCACGTCGGGCACGTCGCCATGCCCCGTGCGTTCGACCCGTTCGCGATCCGCGACGAGGGCGTGATCGGCGTCTGGACGGACGAGTTCGACGTGGAGTACGTTCGCCGTTTCGCGCTGCGTCACCTGGACTGAGGCACGGCTCGGCGTCGACCGCGGAGCCAAAGCCCGACCCGAGACACCCGACCGCGAAAACTCTGCGGGGACGGAGCACGTTCTTTCCGGGCCGCGCGGATGTGGCACGCCGGCCAGTCTACACCCGGCGATCGCCCAAGTCGTTGTACGGCAGATCGATCCGTGAATCGTGCTGCGCTTCGTCGAGACGGCCCGAACCTTGCTCCGTTCGGGCGGTCGATGACCGTCGACTCCTCTCGCCGGACGGCTCGACGTGCGGTCCCGAGGCGCAGGCTGCCGGGGTTGCTCGGCGCGGCCTTCCTCCTCGCCGTCGCGTCCTGCGACACCGACTCGCCGACCCCTCCACCCGACCCGGAAGTGGCTGGCTCGGTCGCGGGTTCGGTGCAGGTCGAAGGTACGGGCATCGCCGGTGTGCAGGTGTCGATCTCGGGCCCCACCACGCGATCGCAGGCGACCGATGCGGGCGGGCGGTTCCGCTTCGACGGCCTGGCCGAGGGCACCTGGGTGGTCTCGGTGACCGGGCTCCCCGACGCCGCGGACTTCTCCACCTCGGCCGGGTCGGCCTCGATCACCCGCTCGGCACCGACGGCAACGGTCGAGTTCGTGGGTACCTGGAAGCGCGACGCAGCCATCGTGGTCACCGTCCGGGTCGCCGGTCAGGGATTCGAGGCGGCGACCGTGAACCTCGACGGGCCGGGCGGCCCCTCCACCG
>JANQRP010000005.1:0-30000 GCA_028284495.1 Longimicrobiales bacterium
GGTCGGCGCACGCGGGTCGGCGAGGTCGATGATGACCACCCCGTTGCGCCGGTTCGAGGCGCCCTCCCGCGAGAGCGCCGCGTAGCGTCCGTCCGGTGAAACCTTCACGTCGTTGACCGTCCGCGCGTCCACCTGGATCTCGGCGATCTGGCTGATCGAGGCCGGATCGGTCACGTCCCAGAACTTTGCCCAGCCGTCACCGCCCCAGGTCCCCGTGACCGCGTAGTCCCGACCGTCCAGCCCCTCGAAGACCCAGAGGTCGGAGGTGTGAACGTCGTCGACCGATCCCTGCCCCATGATCTCGATTTCGCGGACGGCCTGGCGAGGGCGCACGTCGACGTTCCGCCGGGCCACGAGGTCGCCCGCGCTCGCGACGATCGTGTATACGCCCGGAGTCTCGCCCACGAACTTCCCGTCCACGACGAGGCCGGACGCGCCCGGGGCGTTGATCGTGTCGTCCGGCACGAAGGTGGTGGCCCAGAGGACGTTCGCGTCCGTGACCGGCCCCGACGGACCGCGAAGGTCCGCCTCGAAGGTCACGACGTCTCCCTGACGCGCCGTAGCCACGCCACCGGTGATCTCGATCGAGGTGGCCGGCAGATCGGCGATCTGGTACGAGACCGACCCGCGGGCGCCTTCCGCATCCGCGTAGATCGTCACGCTGCCAGGGCCGTGGGCCATCACGTTGCCGATCCCGTCCACACTCGCGACCGACGGGTCGGACGACGTCCAGGTGACCGCGGCGCCCGGGCGTTCCGAACCGTCCGCGTGGAACGCGGCCGCATCGTGCCGGATCGACGTGCCGGCGTAGAGCGTCGCGTTCTGCCGGGTCGAGACGTCGACCCGCGTGACGTCCGGCCAGGCCACCGAGACGACGGTCCGGAACAGGACCGGCTCGCCCTCGAACTCGGGGGGTGTCACGAGCGTCACGATGAGGTTTGCGTCCCCCCCGCGGGTGCCCCGAAGCGCACCGTCCGCATAGTCGATCCCGCCCTGCGCGATCACTCGGAACTCGACGCCCTCGACCACCTGGCCGCCCGCGTCGAGCGCGGTGATGGTGATCGGGGTGCTCTGGCCGACGGCGACGCTCGGCTCGGCGGGCTCCACCACGATGCTCGCGACGCTGCTCGCGGCGTCCTGCGCGGAGACGGGGGTCGACAGCAGCGGCGCGAAGACCAGCAGCGCGATCACGCCAGAAAGAAGGTGGGTACGGAGGGCTGTCATGGGTCCTGGACTCCTCGGCGGGGTATTCGGTGGGGACGGGTGTGCGTGGGATGCGGCGGTCCGCGTGGCGAGGCCGCGCGGCTCCGGGTAGAGTATACGGAGCGGACATTCCCCGTGCACGATGTTCACGAGCCGCCACGGCTCACCACCCGACACCCGATGAACCGCACGACCCGCCGGATCGCCGATCGAACGGCCGCACTCGCGGCCGGCGCACTGCTGCTCTGGTCCTCCGCCGTGCAGGCGCAGGAGATGCCGGAGAACACCTACTACGTCTATGTGGGCGCCGAGTCGGCCGACCTCATGCACCGAATCGCGTGGGGCCCCGGCGGCGCCGTGGTGGACCAGACGACGCCGGTCGGCGAGATCGCCGTGGAGACCGAGGGTCCCCACGGGTTCAATACCTCTCGGGACGGCGAGTACATCTACATGACCACGGGGCACGGCGTCCCCGACGGGAAGCTCTGGAAGTTCCACGCGGGGCCGGACACGCTCGTTGGCCAGCCCACGCTTCTCGGGTGGTTTCCGGCGACGGTCGACCTCACGCCCGACGGGCTCTACGCCTTCGTCGCGAATTTCAACCTCCACGGCGAGATGGTGCCGAGCAGCGTATCGGTGGTCTACACGCCGGACATGATCGAGGTGGATCAGATCGAGACGTGCGTGATGCCGCACGGCCTTCGCATGGCGCCGAACGGGCTCCACGCGTACTCGAACTGCATGATGAACGACGCCACCGTCGAGATCGACACACGCACCTTCGAGGTCTCGCGGATGTTCTCGGTGAAGCCGGGTGAGGAGGGACCGGTCGACCCGTTCAGCGACACGGGGGGTACGGACCACTCCGGCATGGCGGGCCACGACATGGCCCGCGATGCGGGGACGGACGCGGGCATGGCCGGAATGATGGACCACGGCGGACTGCCGATGTCGAACGAGTGCTCGCCGACCTGGGCCGAACCCTCCGTGGACGGATCGAAGCTGTACATCGCCTGCAACCGGGGCGACCGGATCGTCGAGATCGACGTCGGGACCTGGCAGCTGGCTCGGATCTTCGAGACGGGCCGCGCTCCCTACAATCTCGACGTGACACCGGACGGACGCCTTCTGGTGGCCACGCTGAAGGCCGGTGCGGCGGTCGAGTTCTTCTCGCTCGAGACGGGCGAGAGCCTCGCGACCACGCCGTCGACCACCACCGTCACGCACGGGCTCGTGATCTCGCCGGACTCCCGCTACGCGTTCGTGAGCGTCGAGGGGGTCGGGGCCGAGCCCGGCAAGGTCGACATCTACGACCTGCGGACCTTCGAGCGGGTCGCGGACGTCGAGGTCGGACAGCAGGCGGGCGGCATCACGTTCTGGCGGATGGAGACGCCCGAGCGGGACTGACCGACGGGGAGGGCAGGGGCGTCGGAAAGCGGCTCCGGCTCGTCTTGATTTACACGTGCGAGTCCGTGAACCTTCGGGGCTTTTCCGCCCCCCTCCCGAACCCCTGACCGGCCCGCCTCTTGGAGTCCCGCTCGATCGCACCCCGCACTCCGATCATGCGCTGGATCGGCGGCTTCGGCCGCGGCTCCGAGCTCGTGCTCGACCACGCAGGAGCGCTCGGCAGCCTGTTCGCGCAGGTCGTCGGGTCGATCGTCCGGTGGAGGTTCTCCATACGGGGGTTCCTGCGGCAGGTCTGGGTCATGGGTGTGGAGAGCCTCCCGATCGTGTTCGTGACCGGTGCGCTCGCCGGCATCGTCACGAGCCAGCAGGGCGGCTACCAGATGCAGGGGTCGATGCCGCTGTACATCCTGGGCTCGCTCGTCGTGCAGACGGTGGTCCTCGAGATGGGCCCCGTGCTGACCGCCATCGTCCTCGTGGGGCGTGTCGGCGCGCGGATCACGGCCGAGCTCGGGACGATGAAGGTGTCCGAGCAGATCGACGCGTACCACTCGCTCGGGCGCGACCCGATCAGCATTCTCGCGACGCCGCGCGTGCTGGCGGGCCTGGTGACGATGCCACTGCTGGTGGGGTTTGCGAACATCATCGGGATCCTGGCGGGCATGGTCGCCGCGCGCCTCACGTCCGGGCTCGGATTCGAGTCGTTCCTGTACGGTGCGCGACTGTTCTGGCACAACTGGGACCTGCTCTACTCGTTCGCGAAGGCGGTCGTCTTCGGCACCGCGATACCGCTCATCTCCGTCCACATGGGTCTTCGCACCAGGGGCGGCGCCGAGGGCGTCGGACGCACCACGACGGACGCGGTCATGTTCATGCTCATGACCGTGCTGATCCTGGATGCGCTCTTTCCGCCGCTGTTCCTCGACTGATGACCGACCCGGACGGAGGCGACGGACGTGGCTGACGGCGTGGCGACGATCGCGTATCGAAACGTCCACAAGGCGTTCGACCACCCCGTGCTGTCGGGGGTGGATCTCGAGATCCACGAGGGCGAGATGTTCGCGCTCTTCGGCCCGTCGGGTACCGGGAAGAGCGTGCTGCTCAAGACGACCATCGACCTGATCACGCCCGACATGGGCGACGTGTCGATCGAGGGACGCTCGATCTTCCAGAGCCGCGAGGCGCTGGACGAGGCGCGGGAGAAGGTCGGGTACGTGTTCCAGAACGCTGCGCTCTTCGACTCGCTGAACGTCTACGAGAACGTCGCGATGGGCATCCCGGAGAAGGTGCTGGAGCGGCAGAAGCGGGCCGTCACGGCGCGGAAGGTGTGGGAGGCCCTCGAGCTGGTGAACCTCGAGCCGCGGGTGGTCCTCCCGAAGCTTCCCTCCGAGCTCTCGGGCGGGATGCGCAAGCGGGTCGGAATCGCCCGCGCCATCGTCGGCCGCCCGCGCATCCTCCTCTGGGACGAGCCCACCACCGGTCTCGATCCGGTCAACACCGCTGCCGTCGAGCGCCTGATCGTCCGACTCTCGAGGGAGCTCGACGTGACGTCTCTCGTCGTGACGCACGACATCGAGGGCGGACTCGAGATCTGCGACCGGGTCGCGATGCTCGACTCGGGCCGCCTCCGTTTCTGTGGAAGCCCGGACGAGTTCCGGGACAGCTCCGATCCGCTCGTCCAGGCCTTCGTGGACCGGACTGCGGCCGAACGCGCACTCGACCTACCCGAATTCGCGACATGACTGATTCGAACGACAATCGAACCGACGATCGCGAGATCGCGGCCAACGTGCCGCGGTCGGCGGGAGCGCGGTACGTCCGCCTCGGGCTGTTCGTGATTCTGGGCGTGATCTCGTTCTTCACCGTCCTCTTCCTTCTGACCGATCCGGCGACCTTCCGCGGCCGCTACCGGCTGATCACGACGCTGTCGGACGCTGGCGGCGTGCGGAACGGCGATCCGATCCAGATGCGCGGCGTCAACATCGGACGCGTGAGCGGCTTCTCGATGACGCGGGACGGGCGCGTGGACATCGAACTGGAGATCGAGGGCGAGTGGCTGGTTCCGGAAGGATCGACCGTGACGCTCGCCGATGCGGGGATCTTCGGGGGCCGGACCGTCGAGATCGAGCCGACTCTGAACGAGGTCTACCTCGAGGCGTGGGACACCATCCCGGGCATCGACGGCGGCGCGGGCATGATGGAGGCGGCCGGGGCGGTCGCGGAGGATGCCACGGCGGTGCTGGAGCGGATCCGGGTGCTGCTCGACGACGAGACCATCGGGGCGGTGCGGGGGAGCGCCCGCGAGTTCGAGGGCCTCGCCCGGGAGCTTCGGGGCGTGGTCGCCGAGCAGCGGGACGACATCGACCGCCTGACCACGTCGCTCACCAGGGCCGCCGAGGGCCTGGAGTCGATGGGCGAAGCCGGGCCGGAGGTCACGGCCGCCGCGCGGGAGGCTCGCGCCCTCATCACGGAGCTTCGTGAGACGACCGGGATGCTGGACGGGACCATCGGCAGCCTCGACATCGTCCTCGGCCGCATGGCCCGCGGAGAGGGTACGCTCGGTCGCCTCTCCGCCGACGCCGCCCTCTACGAGAATCTCGAGGCGCTGAGCGCGAATCTGGACGGGCTCGTCACGGAGTTCCGCGAGAATCCCGGTCGGTTCATCCGGCTGTCGATCTTCTGACGCGACACGGGCCCGACCGCCGGTCGGCGATCGGGCCCGCGAATTCCTCCAGTACGGGCGCGTCGTGCGGCCCGGGCGCTCCTACCAGGCGGGTGCGATGTTGAATCCCCAGTGCCATCCCTTGTCGGGGCGCTGGAAGGGGTAGGCGTAGTACGCCTCGAGGATCAGCACGCCGAGCACGTTCATGCGCGCGGTCAGACCCGTGCTGACGACGGGCACGCGACCGGCGGTACGCGACGTCGACCAGGTGAAGTCGACCTCGTCGGTGGAGTCGTACGCGAGCCCGGCGTCGACGAACGCGGCCACCTCCGTCGGGATGAACGGGAAGGCGATCAGGCCGTACTGTTCGACGCCGAGGAGCGGCACCCTCGCTTCGAGGTTCAGCACGCCGAGTCGCTGCCCGAAGAGCCGGTCGAACACCGGGCAGGTCGAGACCGGACCATCCGTCGGTCCGCCGTTGGCCACACACTCTTCCGCGTCGAACGACTCCGACGCGTATCCGCGGATCAGCGTCTCGAATCCGAGGAACAGCGGCTGAATCGGACGGGTCCGGGAGAACCCGCCCTGGCTGCTGTCCAGGTCGCCGCCGTAGCGCCCGAAGTGAAGACCGCGAACCGCGAACGCGAGGTTGCGCGTCGGCGAGATGTAACGGCGCCAGTCCGCGATGGCCGTCACGAACGACTCGTCGAGGAACGCCTGCTCGAGCTCGAACCGGAAGCGTCCTCCCCGGATCGGGCCCACGAACCCGTTGATCGTGTTGTCGCCCACCCACGCCACGGACACCTGCCCGAGGTTGATGGCGTCCGGGGCGAGATCGGGCCGGTCGATACGTTCCGCGCCGACGATGCGCCCGAACTCGTCGAGGATGAACCGGTCCTCCTCGATATCGTAGTCGAAGCGCGATGCGCTCACGCCGAACTCGATTCGACGCGTCTGCGAGATCGGGTACGCCAGCTGAGTACTGAGGGTGTTCGAGTAGATCCGCCAGCGGCGCTGCACGAAGGCGTCGACCCCGTCCTCGTTGATCAGGCCGTTCTGGAAGAACAGCGTCGGGATGCGCGCGGCCCCGACCTGCCAGTTGAGTCGATCGCTCAGGTCGCCGTAGACGACCTGACCCCCGATGTCCTTCAGCTCACCCTGGGCCTGTACGGCGATGCCCAGCAGTTCGTCGCCCAGCATGTCCGAGAAGAAGGCCGACGCGCCGCCGCCGATGTAGTTGCCGAAGCGGTCGCCGGTACCGATGCCGATGGACGGCTGGCCCAGGAAGTCGAGGCTGAGCTCGGACTCGTAGAGCTCGGCCTGCTCCGCGGTGTAGGTGCCGACCGGCGAGAGGCCGGTCTGCGGGTCTTCCAGGTATGTGGCGACGCGATCGAAACGATTCCGCTCGGTCGGCGGCAGAAGGCGCCCGGTGGGAAGGTTCGCTTCGGCCACCACGAGGTTCATCGGCTCGCCGCGCGTGTCCGCGGGGAGCGTGTGGATCTTGAACCCGAACTCGTCGAAGACCGACACCGCGATCTCGCCGGACTCCCGCGCCACCGAGAGGGCGGGGGACATCGCGGTGATCCCGCTCACACCGGTCGCGACGCGCGTGAGCCGCTGGATCGCCCGCGTCCGCAGGTCGGTCGCGTAGACGTCCGAGAATCCGTCGGCGTCGGACAGGAAGATGATCCGGTTGCCGTCCGGCGAATACTGCGGATTCGAATGCCGGGCCTCGCCGAGCAGGTCCAGCACCTGGACGCGCCCGGACGCGACGTCCACGGTGGCGATCTGGAATCGGCTGTAGACGAGCGACTCGAAGTCGGTGCTCGGCCCGCGGTCCGAGGCGAACGCGATCGTCGTTCCGTCGGGCGACCACGTCGGATGCATGTCCGCGTACAGGTCGTCCGTGAGCTGGCGGAGCTGGTCCGACTCGAGGTCGTACACGTAGAGGTCGCTGATCCCGCCTGCGAGCCCGGTGAAGGCGATGTAGCGCCCGTCCGGGGACCAGTCGATGTTGTTGACCGATCCGATGCCGTCCAGCTTCACGCGCCGGACGAGTCCGCCGTTCCGGGACCGGATCACGTTGATCTCGTTGTCGCCCTTCGCGAAGGTCACGTAGGCGAACTGCTCGCCGTCGGGTGACCACGTCCCGGCCGCGTCGATGAACCGGATCGCGTCCGCGTGCGGATCCTGGGTCGAGCTCGTGAGCTTCCGGATCACCTCGCCGGTGCGCGCGTCGGCCAGGAAGAGATCGAAGGAGAAGAGGTCCTTCTCCGAGATGAACGCGAGACGCGAGCCGTCGGGCGAGAGCGAGGGGGCGATGTTCTGCGCCCCCGCGTTGTCCGAGGTGAGAAGGAGCGTACCACCGATGTCGGCGGGGTTGTCCCGTCCCTCGAGCAGAGGCCCGTAGACGGCTTCCACCTGGCGGCGCCACTGCGCCGAGAGCGTGTCGGAATCGACGCCCAGCACCTGCGTCAGGGCGGGCTGGAAGCCGACCTGAAGTGACCGACGGAACACCGAGTAGATGGCGTCGTCGCCGTAGGTCCCTCCGACGTAGGCCCAGAGCGCCTGTCCGAACCGGTACGGGAAGAAGCGCCGGTCGGTCGTGAGCTGACGGATCGTCGGGAAGTCCTCACGAAGAACCGCATCGCGGAGCCACATCGCCGTGAGCGGGTCCTCGCGACCGACCGACAGGTACTCCGCCATGCCCTCGATCAGCCAGAGAGGGAGGGAGACCAGGCCCCGGAAGCCGGCGGCCCCACCGCTCTGAGCGATGTTGTACTGGAAGGCGTGGACCAGCTCGTGCCCGAGCACGTGATCGGTGTCGGCGTACGACCCGGTCATCGGCATGATGACCCGGTTCTTGAGCGACTCGGTCACACCGCCCACGCCTTCCGAGATCGCGCCCTGCAGCGTGTTGGTCTGCTGGAAGTCCGGATGATCCGCGTAGACGATGAGCGGCTTCGCGGTCTCGAACTCGTGCTGGAAGGAGCGGGCGAATCGCTCGTACCAGCGCTCGGACATGCGAGCGAAGTCCCCGATCGACTCGTCCATCAGGTCGTAGAAATGGAGATCGAAGTGCGGGGTCTCCAGAACGCTCCAGGCGAAGTCGTCGTACTGGACCTTGTTGCGTCCGAAATAGTTCTGCGCCTCGAGGGGCGCGGCGGGGGCCGCGAGGACGGACACCGTGACGGCGCCGAGGAGAACGGTTCGGGGGTGGCGGACCATCGAGTCGGGCTCCGGGAGTGGACGCGTCCGGGGCGGTGGACGCATGGGAGTCGCGGCGGGGCCCGTCCCCGAGCGACGTCTGGATATCGAACACCGCCGGCGGGGCGTTAGGTTCCACGTCGCGGTCATCGTCCTGCACCTCCGCCTTCGCCGGTTGGCGGCGCGTCCCGTTCCGTCCGCCCACACACATGACCCGTCGATCCATTCCAGCGCCCGTACTCGCCTGCATCGCCGCCGTTCTCGCGGTCGGTTGTTCGTCGGAGAGGCACGACACTGTCACCGAAGTGCCCGCCCCGCTCGACGTCGTGACCCAGGGCGCCCTCGAGTCGGGCATGCCGGCGTTCTCGCAGCGCGAGGACGGGATCCTGCTGTCGCACCTCGAACGGAGATCGGACGAGACGTGGACGCTCCGCGTGACCGAGCTCACCGCCGACGGCCGGTTCGCCTCGGCGGCGGACGTCACGGACGGCGACGACTTCTTCGTGAACTGGGCGGACTTCCCCTCGGTCACGGCGGTCGGCCGCGAGGGGGCCGGATGGGTGGCACACTGGCTTCAACGCGGGCCCACGGGCGGCTACGACTACGCTGTGCGCCTGGCGCGATCGGACGACCGCGGTGCGACGTGGACCGAGCCGTGGACGCCCCACGAGGACGGGACGCCCACGGAGCACGGGTTCGTGTCCGTCCTCCCGGTGGGCGACGACTACGAGGTGATCTGGCTCGACGGGCGCACCTTCGCCGAGGGCGCCAACCGGATGCAGTTGCGGGCACGTCGCGGCGGCGCGGAGGGCGCGGTTGGCCCCGAGCGGATCGTGGACGATCTCGTGTGCGACTGCTGTCAGACGGACGTGGCTGCCACGCCGTCGGGGGCGGTGGCGGTCTACCGCAACCGGACGGACGCGGAGATCCGCGACGTTCATGTCGCGACGTGGAACCGCGCGAGCGACGCGTGGGTCGACCTCGGGCCGGTGCGCGAGGACGGATGGGAGATCGCGGGGTGCCCCGTCAATGGCCCCGCCGTTGCGGCCGACGGCGCGGCGACGACGGTGGCCTGGTTCACCGCCGCGGACGACGAGCCGTCCGTGTATGTCGCGGTGGGGGCGGGGGGCGGCGGGGACTACGGGGCCGCCGTACGGGTCGACCGGGGGAGCCCCGTCGGCCGTGTGGACGTGCGCTTCGGCCCCGAGGGAGACCCCCGCGTCCTCTGGATGGAGGCGCTGGCGGACGGGCGAGCGGAGCTCCTGCTGGCGCGTGTCCGCTCCGACCGATCCGTGGACGCTCCGGTTCGCGTCGCGGAACTCGACGCGGCGCGCGGCTCCGGCTTCCCCCGCTTCGTCATGCTGCCCGATGGAGCTGCGCTCGTGGCCTGGACCGACCTGACGGGCGACGTGCGACGCCTTCGCACGCTCCGTATCGAGGCACCGTGAGCAGGGTCCCGACGCTCGCCCGGGGACCGGCCCGGAGACCCGTCCGAGGACTCGCCCTGGCTCTCGCCGCGGTCTCCGCGACGCTCGGCGCGAGCGCCTGCACGGATGCCACGGTGGAGGGACCGCCGCGGGTCGGCGACATGCTCCCTGTCTTCGCCGCTCCTCTCCTCGACGGAGACTCCGTGGAGCTCGCGGCCTACCGGGGTGGACCCGTCCTCGTGAACCTGTGGGCCACATGGTGTGCGCCCTGCCGCCAGGAGATGCCCTACCTCGAGTCGGTCTGGCAGGAGCACCGCGAGGCGGGCCTCCGCATCGTCGGGATCAGCAGCGACACGCGAGGCGCGGTCGATCAGGTGCGGAGTGTCGTCGCCGAGCGGGGCGTGACGTACGACATCCTGCTGGACCCGCGAGCCCGGTCGACCGATCTGTTCGGGGCGTTCGGCCTGCCCGTGACCGTCCTCGCGGATGCGGACGGGCGGATCACGTGGATGCGGCTCGGTCCCGTCGCGGAGGGGGACGCGTCCTTCGAGGCCGCGATCGCCGCGGCCACCGGCCGGGGCGCCTCGTGAGCGGTACGGCGCCCGGTGGACCGGACTTCTCGGCCGTCGACACGCCGATCGGTGTGGTCGATCTCGAGCGGGCGCGCGCCAACGCCCGACGGGTCTCCGACTACGCGGCCTCCCACGGGCTCGCGTGGCGGCCTCACATCAAGACCCACAAGTCCACACGCATGGCCCGCCTCCAGCTCGAGGCCGGTGCGCGAGGGCTGACGGTCGCGACGCTCCACGAGGCCGAGGTGATGGCGACGGTGACCGACGACCTCCTTCTGGCCTATCCCCAGGTGTCGGAGCCTCGGGTCGCGCGCCTCGCCGAACTGTTGGCCGAGACGAAGGTGGACGTTCGGGTGGCCATCGACTCCGTCGTCGCGCTCGACGGCCTCCACGAGGCCGCGCGGCGGGGTGGCCGGGACGTGGGGGCGCTCGTCGAGCTGGACGTCGGCCTGCGCCGGGTCGGCCTGCCGGACGTGGACGGCGTGGTCGAGCTGGCGCGCCGAGTCGCGGCGACGGAGGGCGTCCGCTTCGACGGGCTGATGTTCTACGCGGGGCACATCCGTGGCGGGGGCGCGGAGGCCGACGCGGCGATGCTCGTCCTGGCCGGGCGGCTGGAGCGCGTCGTGTCGGAGCTGGCCGCGGCGGGTCTCGAGCCGGAGTTGGTGAGCGGAGGTACGACGCCCACGGTATGGCGCAGTCACGAGCTTCCTCACGTCACGGAGATCCGATCCGGGACGTGCATCTTCAACGATCGCGACCAGCTGGCGTGCGGGTCGGCCGCGCCCGAGCACCTCGCGTACTCGGTCCTCGCCACCGTCGTGTCCACCGCCCTGGAGGGGCGCGCCGCGGTGGACGCGGGATCCAAGGCGCTGGCGAAGGAGGAGCGCGGCGGGTCCGGCTACGGCATCCTCCTCGACCGCCCGGAGGTCGGCGTGGTCGCCCTCTCGGAGGAACACGGCATGCTCGATCTGTCCGGGACCGACTGGCGCCCCGCGATCGGTGAACGTGTCCGAATCGTCCCGAACCACGTCTGCGTCTCGGTGAACCTTCAGCCCGACCTGGTCGTCGTGGACGGCGACCGGATCGAGCGCTGGCCCCTCGAGGGCCGGGGGCGCTGAGCCCCTCCGCGTACGGCGCCGTACGCTCCAGCACGACCACTCACCCGAACCGAACCTCGCAAGGAGCAGTGACCAGATGAGCGACCTCCGCAGCGTCCACACCGAAGACGCTCCCGCCGCGATCGGCCCGTACAGCCAGGCCATGGTATCCGACGGCTGGGTCTTCGTGTCGGGCCAGATTCCGTTCGATCCTGCGACGATGGAGCAGGTCCCGGGAGGCATCGCCGAGCAGACGGACCGATCGCTCCGAAATGTCCGCGCGATCCTGGAGGAGGCGGGGGCGGGGATGGACACCGTCGTGAAGACCACCGTCTTCCTCAAGGACATGGGCGACTTCACGGCGATGAACGAGGTCTACGCTCGTCACTTCGGCGACCACAGACCGGCCCGTGCGGCCGTCGAGGCGGCCGGTCTGCCCAAGGGCGTGGACGTCGAGATCGAGTGTATCGCGCGGCTTCGGTGAGCCTCGGCCGGCGGGCCGGACGATCGCTTTGTCGGGGCGCCTGATACGGGCGCTTGACACGGGGGATTCGCGTGGATCAGTGTTTCGATTCGCGGGTCCCTCGTGCGGCGTCCGCCGCGCCGCTTCCACACCCGACATCCCCCATCGGTACAGCACTGCCATGACGACCATCGCCGCTATGCCGCCGCACCGCCCTCGCACCCTCATCGCGACCGGCCTCGTTCTGGCCTCCGGCCTCTTGCCGGGCACGCACGTCGAGGCCCAGCAGGTCGATCCGGCGCGCTTCGCCCAGCTGGAGTGGGACAACGTCGGCCCCGCCCGCGGAGGCCGGTCCACGGCCATCGCCGGCAGTGAGGCCCGTCCGAACGAGTACTGGTTCGGAGCCGCGGGCGGAGGGGCGTGGAAGACGACGGACGGCGGGGTGAACTGGCAGCCCATGACGGACGGCCAGATCACCTCCGCCTCGGTCGGTGCCATCGGCGTCTGCGAGGCCGACCCGGACATCGTGTACATCGGTACCGGCGAGACCCAGCTCCGCGGCAACATCATGCAGGGCGACGGGATCTACCGGACCACCGACGCGGGCGAGACCTGGGAGCACGTCGGACTTCGAGACGGACAGAACTTCTCGCGCGTTCGCGTGCACCCCGACGACTGCGACGTGGCCTGGGCCGCCGCCTTCGGCAAGCACTCCGCGGAGAACGAGGAGCGGGGGATCTTCAAGACCACCGACGGGGGGGCGACCTGGCGGAGGACGCTCTACCGCGACACGCGGACCGGGGGCGTCGACATCGCCCTGGATCCGAACGACCCGGACGTGGTCTTCGCCGGCCTCTGGGAGGCGTATCGCAACTCCTGGAGCATGAGCTCCGGAGGACCGGGGTCGGGGCTCTTCAAGAGCACGGACGGCGGCGAGACCTGGATCGAGATCACCCGTGCGCCCGGCATGCCCCAGGAGGGCGTGATCGGGAAGGTCGGCGTGAGCGTATCCGCGGTGGATTCCGACCGGGTGTACGCGATCGTCGAGCACTCCGAGGCGGGTGGCGTCTACCGGTCCGACGACGGCGGCCTGACGTGGGAGCACACCAGCGACAACCGCAACCTCCGGCAGCGCGCGTTCTACTACACCCGGATCTACGCCGACCCCGGCGACGTGGACGAGGTGCACGTCCTGAACGTGGCCTTCCACAGCTCCTCCGACGGCGGCGAGAGCTTCCGGACGGGCTCTCGCCCGCCGCACGGCGACAACCACGACCTCTGGATCTCCCGGACGGACCCGGACCGGTGGGCGAACGCGAACGACGGAGGCGGCAACGTCTCCACGAACGGTGGACGCTCGTGGACCGAGCAGGACTACAGCACCGCACAGTTCTACCGTGTGACCACGACCAACCACGAGCCCTACCACATCTGCGGCGCACAGCAGGACAACTCCACGATCTGCATCCCGTCGGGGGGGTGGGGCCACGTGAACCGGCTGGGGCCGTACGGCTACTCGCCGGGCGGGGGCGAGTCGGGCTACATCGCGTCGAACCCCGACAACCCGAACATCTTCTACGCCGGCTCCTACGGGGGCGCGCTCACCCGCTTCGACTACGAGACGGGCATCACCCGCTCCATCAACATCTGGCCCGAGAACCCGATGGGTCAGTCGGCCGAGGACCTCGTCGAGCGCGCACAGTGGACGTTCCCGATCGTGTTCTCGCATCACGACTCGAACGTCCTGTACTCCACCACGCAGAAGGTCTGGCGGACGACGACCGAGGGCGCGAGCTGGGAGCAGATCAGTCCGGATCTGACGCGCGCCGCGCCCGAGACACTCGGGCCGTCGGGCGGACCGGTCACGCTCGACCAGACGGGGGTCGAGACGTACGCGACGGTCTTCGCCGTGGCGCCCTCCCATCACGACCCGAACGTGATCTGGGCCGGGTCGGACGACGGGCTCGTGCACGTCACCCGCAACGGCTCCACGGCGCAGCCCGAATGGGAGAACGTCACGCCCCCGGATGCGCCGGACTTCGTGCGGATCAACACGATCGAGGCGTCCCCCACGACGCCGGGGAAGGCGTACGTGGCCGGGATCCGCTATCTCGTCGACGACGACCGCTCGCCCTACATCTGGCGCACCGACGACTACGGTCGGAGCTGGACGAAGATCGTCAACGGCATCCCCGCCGACGACTTCGTGCGCGCGGTGCGGGAGGACCCGGCGCGGCCGGGGCTCCTGTACGCCGCGTCCGAGCGGACGGTCTACGTGTCCTGGGACGACGGCGCGAACTGGCAGACGCTCTCGAACGGGTTGCCGGTCGTTCAGGTGTCCGACCTGGTCGTCGAGGAGGACGACCTGGTGATCGGTACGCACGGGCGTTCCTTCTGGGTCATGCAGGACATCGACATCCTCCGCCAGCTGCCCGATGTGATCGCCCAGGAAGGTCCGGTCCTGTACGACCCGAAGGACCCGGTCGCCGACTTCGACAACGGGGTCGCGATCGACTACTACCTTCCCGAGGAGGTCGAGTCCGTGACCGTCGAGTACATCGACGCGAACGGCGACGTCATCGAGACACAGGAGAGCGGGCAGGGCCGATTCGGTCCGTCGACGGAGGCGGGGACCCATCGCGTGCGGTGGGGCCTCAGGTATCCGGGGTGGCGCGACTTCGAGGGCCGGATCTTCTGGGCGGCCGGCAACGGTGGTCCGCCGGCGACCCCGGGTACGTACCGCGTCCGCCTCACGGTGGACGGTGACGTGCTCGAGCAGGACTTCCGACTCGAGATGAACCCGCGGGTGGCGGCGGCGGGCGTGACCGTCGCCGATCTGGAGGAGCGCTTCCGGTTCTCGATGGAGATCCGCGACCGGGTCACCGAGGCCAACGAGGCCGTGATCCGCATTCGCGCCATCGAGGAGCAGATCGCGGCGCGCCTCGAGGAGGCCGACAGCGAGGAACTCGCGGCCCTCGCCGGTGAGGTCGGCGGCGCGCTCGACGCGGTGGAAGGGGAGATCTATCAGGTCCGGAATCGCTCCGGGCAGGACCCGCTCAACTTCCCGATCAAGCTCAACAACAAGCTCGCCGCGCTGCTCGGCCACGTGTCCGGCGCGGAGAACCGCCCGACCGAGCAGTCCTACGCGGTGTTCGAGAAGCTCTCGGGTGAGCTGGACGTCCAGCTCGAGCAGCTCTCGATCGTGCTGCGCCAGGACATCGGCCGGCTCAACGAAATGCTTCGCTCGATGGGGCTCGACGCCATCGAGACGGAAAATCTGATCACCTGACGAGGAGCGGGTGACCGGCGCGCCTGAAAGGGTCGCCGTGCGGGGCGGCGTTCAGGCCCCGTACGGCACCCAGATGTTCTTGATCTGGGTGGCCTCGCGCAGGAAGTGCTCGGCCTCCCGGTCCGCCTTCGTCCAGTCGCGGCCCTCGCCGAGCGCACACCAGGTCCGCTTGAGGTTTCCGGTCGAGCGGCGCTCGATCTCCTCGCCCTCCGAGCGGGTGCCGAAGCACCACAGCCCGTCCACGTCGTCGTGGTCCGCGAGGGTGGGCACGAGATCCTCCCGCCGGCCAGTGACGACGTTCACCACGCCCGGGGGGATGTCGGATGTCTCGAACAGCTGGATCCAGTCGGCCGCGGGGAGGGGGTTCGCGGTCGACGGTACGGCGACCACCGTGTTCCCGAGCGCGAGAAGCGGCCCGAGCGTCGCGGCGAGCCCGAGAACCGGGGCCTCCCGCGGGGCGAAGAGGCCCATCACGCCGATCGACTCGCGCATCGCGAGCGTGACGTTCCGGAAGGGGGTCGCGTGCACGCGGCCGTCCCACTTGTCGCACCACGCCGCATAGGTGAAGAGGGTCCGGCGAGCGGCCTCGACCTCCGCCTTCGCCCGGCGCCCGCTGCCTCTCCATCGGGCGAGGCGCGTGGCGATCTCGTCCTGTCGCTGTGCCAGATTCTCGGCGAGGTAGTAGAGGATCTGCGCCCGGTTGTGGGCGGTTCGCCGCGCCCAGCCGTCCGCCGCCTTCCGCGCCGCCTCCACGGCGTTCCGGACGTCCTTGCGAGTGCCGCGCGGGACCTCTCCGATGGGCATGCCGCTTTCGTCCAGGACCCGGAGGAGGTACTCGGCGTCGGGCCGACTCTGCCTGCCGCCGACGTACAGCTTCACCGTCCGGTCGATCGCCTCGCCACTCCCGGCCGCGCCGGCGCCGGCGTGCCCGGGGTCGGCCTCGGCCGGCGCCGCGTCCGCCTCGGGTCCGACCTTCTGGTCCCGGCCGTGGGTCGGGTGGGCCAGGTACTCCTCGAATCCCTCGTCGCCCCCCTCGCGTCCGAAGCCGGACTCGCGATAGCCCCCGAACCCGGAGGCGGCGTCGAACAGGTTGGTGCAGTTGACCCAGACCGTTCCGGCCTTCACCCGCGGTGCGATGTCGAGCGCGACGTTCAGGTTCTCGGTCCAGATGCTCGCCGCGAGGCCGTACCGGGTGTCGTTCGCGAGGTCGACGGCTTCGTCCGGCGTCCGGAAGCTCTGCATCACGACCACCGGCCCGAAGATCTCCTCGCGCCAGAGCGCGCTCCCCGGATCGACGTCGGTACAGACCGTCGGGGGGTGGAACCATCCCCGTTCGGGCAGCGTCGAGGAGGGCGTCCAGACCGTCGCCCCCTCCCGGGCACCGTCCGCCACCATGCGGGCGATGCGTTCGAGCTGCACGCGGTCGACGATCGCACCCATGTCGACCGCCTTGTCCAGCGGGTCGCCGACCCGGAGGGTCTCCATCCGCGCGCGGAGCTTCTCGAGCAGGCGCTCCTCGACGCCCTCCTGAACGAGGATGCGCGAGCCCGCACAGCACACCTGCCCCTGATTGAACCAGATCGCGTCGACCACGCCTTCGACGACGGCGTCGAGGTCGGCGTCCTCGAAAACCACGAAGGGGCTCTTGCCGCCGAGTTCGAGAGAGAGGCGCTTGCCGGTCCCGGCCGTCACCCGTCGCAGCTCGCGGCCGACCTCGGTGGAGCCGGTGAAGGCGATCTTGTCGACGTCCTGGTGGGCGACCAGGGCGGCGCCGGTGCGCCCATCTCCGTTCACCAGATTGAAGACGCCGTCCGGGAGGCCGACCTCGCGGCAGAGCTCGGCGAAGAGCAGCGCCGTCAGGGGCGTGTATTCCGCCGGCTTCATCACGATCGTGCAGCCCGCGGCGAGCGCCGGGGCGACCTTCCAGCTCAGCATGAGGAGCGGGAAGTTCCAGGGGATCACCTGACCGACCACCCCGACGCCGGCGCGGCCCGGGTGGGTCTGGTCCCGCAGCTGCGCCCACCCCGCGTGGTGGTAGAAGTGACGGGCCACCAGGGGAACGTCCAGGTCGCGGCTCTCCCGGATCGGCTTCCCGTTGTCGAGCGACTCGAGAGTCGCGAAGAGCCGAGCCCGGCGCTGGATGCCCCGCGCGAGCGCGTACAGGTACTCGGCGCGCCTCCCCGGTCCGAGCTTCTCCCACTTCGGAAGCGCCCTCCGCGCCGCCTGGACCGCCCGGTCGACCACGTCCTGGTCGCCCTGTTCCACCCGCGCGATCACCTCGGCCGTGGACGGGCGGTGTACGTCGAACGTCTCGGCGTCCTCGGTCGCGACGAAGGCCCCACCCACGAAGTGGCCGAAGCGGCGCCCGTGGGCGTCCAGCCAGGCGTCGGCGATGCCCGCGCTCTCGGGTGCGGGACCGTACTCGAGCGAGATGAACAGGTCGGAGATCGAGGGCATCAGGCGAGCGGGTGACGGTGGTGGGCCGAGTAGCGGCCGGTCGCGGCGTGTTCGAGCTGGCGTTCGATGTCGGCGAGCAGCGAGGAGGCGCCGAATCGGAAGCGATGACTCGTGACCCAGGGGTTCCCCAGCTCCTCCTTCATGAGGATCATCCACTGGAGCGACTCCTTGGCCGTCCGGATACCGCCGGCGGGCTTGAAGCCGACCACGTGGCCGGTGTCCTGGAAGTACTCCCGAATGGCCCGGGCCATCGTGAGCCCGACCGGGAGCGTGGCGTTCACGGACTCCTTTCCGGTGCTCGTCTTGATGAAGTCGGCGCCCGCCATCATCGCCACCATGGACGCGCGCTGGACGTTCGTGAGCGTCCCCAGTTCGCCCGTCGCGAGAATCGCCTTCAGGTGTGCGTCGCCACAGGCCTCGCGGAAGGCGCGGACCTCGTCGTGGAGCGCGGACCAGTTACCGGTGAGCACGTGGGCGCGCGTCACGACGATGTCGATCTCACGCGCGCCGGCGCCGACGGAGGCCCGGATCTCGGCGACCCGTTGCGCGAAGGGCGACAGCCCGTGCGGGAAGCCCGTGGACACGGCGGCGACGGGAATACCCGAGCCTTCGAGCGCGCGGACCGCGGTGTCGACGTAGCGGTGGTACACGCAGACGGCCGCAACCGTCGGGGGGGCGACGTCCCAGCCCAGCGCGTCGAGCACCTCCGGGCGGACCGGCGCCTTCGCTTTCCCGCACAGACGACGGACGCGGCCGGGCGTGTCGTCGCCGGAGAGCGTCGTGAGGTCCATGAGGGTGATGGCCCGCAGGAGCCAGGCGGCCTGCCACGTCTTCTTCACCGAGCGGCGGCCGGCGAGCGACGCGGTGCGTCGTTCCGCGGCGCTTCGATTCACGCGGAGCTCGAGCACGCGGTCGAGGTCCAGATCGATCCCGGGGTTCCGTGGCGGCGCCTCGGAGGCGTGGGCGGAGCCGGGGGCGGCTGCGGTCGCGGTCGAGCCTGGTACCATGAGGAGGATCCTCGTGTATCGGAACGGGGTGGTGCGCGCCTGTCCCTGAATCTGCAGGTCGGGGCGCCGCGCGTCACCCGGTTGCCGTCTCCCGCCGGCCGTTCGAGGTTCAGTGCGCTCGCGGCAGGGCCGTGCCCGATGCGATGCACGGGGGCGGATGGGGACTGGTGTCTCCTGCGGTCTTCAAAACCGTCTACGCCCGGTCGAAGGATCGGGTGGGTGGGTTCGATTCCCACACGCTCCCGCCATCGCCTCGCTCCGGCCACAGATCCGTTCCGACCGACTCCTGCACAACCACGGACGCCGCTCGACGTTGCCCCACGCGCCCCGCATGACACGCCAGCTCCGCATCCCGATCCTCGCCCTCGCCCTCGCGATCTGCGGCGGGACGCCGGCGACCGCGCAGGTGACGGTCGAGGCCGATTCGACGGTCGAGCGGCGCGGCCTGCCGCCGGCACCGGCCGTGTCCCCGGGAGGGGCCTTCCTGCGGTCCCTGGCGTTGCCGGCGTGGGGGCACGCGGCGGTCGAGTCGGGGCGCGGGGCCTTCTATACCTTCGCCGAGGCCGGGAGTACCTGGATGTTCCTGCGGGTGAGGTCGCGGCTGTCGTCGGCGCGCGACCGTCTGGAGGTACGAACGGCGGCGGCGCGATCCGAGGCGGTCGCCTCCGGGCTCACGGAGGAGGCCGACATCCTCGCGGCGATTCAGGAGGACGCCGACGTCCAGGACGCGCTGACCCTCGTGGATGCGCGCGAGGGCCAGCGCGAGGACTGGGTCGCGCTGATGATCTTCTCGGTCCTGCTCAGCGGCGTCGACGCCTACGTGTCGGCGCACCTCCAGGACTTCCCGGACCCGCTCTCGTCGGGATTCCGGGCCTCGCCGTGGGGCGGGGTCGAGGTGGTGGGCAGGCTCCACCTTCCGATCGGCTGGTAGGAGGCCTCGTGCGGGGCCGGCGCACCCGCGGTCGGCCGGACGTCAGCGCAGCGCGCGCAGTTCCGGCGGCTCGCCCCTTCGCAGGACCGCGTAGCTCCGGTGCCAGACCCAGTCGCCCGTGTTGACGTACCATCCGCCCCCGTCGGAGGCGTCCATGCGCGGGACGTGGGTATGACCGAGCACGACGAGATCGAGATCGCGATCACGTGAGAGTCGATCCAGTGCCCACTCCGCCAGGATCTCCGACCGGGTCCGCTCGTCGTCCGTCGGCGGGTGCTGCCGACTGTGTGTGGCGGACGCACGCCCGGCGATCCAGCTCGCCACGTCGGGGTGGATCCACCGATAGAGCCAGCGGAACGGCGGGCTCCGGAGCACGGACTTCAGGAGCTTGTAGCCGAGGTCTCCCGGTCCGAGGCCGTCGCCGTGGGCGAGCAGGGTCCGATGGCCCGCGAGTTCGAGGCGGACCGGCTCGCGGTGGAAGCGCACGCCGATCTCCTCTTCCAGGTAGCTGCCGCCCCACCAGTCGTGATTGCCGCCCGTGAGGTCCACCCGGACGCCCGAGTCGACCACGTCGGCGAGCAGCCCGAGGGCGCGGGTGTACCCGCGGGGGATGACCGTCCGATACTCGAACCAGTAGTCGAACAGGTCGCCGTTCAGGACGATGTGAGGCGCCACCGCGGCGGCTTCCTCGAGCCAGCCGAGGAACGCCGACTCGTTCTCGTCGGGTATAGCA
The DNA here is from genome assembly GCA_028284495.1 of Longimicrobiales bacterium. Taxonomy (GTDB): domain Bacteria; phylum Gemmatimonadota; class Gemmatimonadetes; order Longimicrobiales; family Gaopeijiaceae; genus Gaopeijia. The sequence goes on from JANQRP010000005.1 coordinate 20,453, forward strand.
CCCAGATGGACGTCGCTCGCGACGTAGACGACTGCGTTGGACATTGCGAGCGAACCTAAGACATCCCCTGGCGCGTCACCACGCGCCGGCGGACCCGTTATCTTCCGGCCGCCGCCCCCGTGACCGATCGACACCGCTCGATGCCCGACCCACATCCCGATATCCGCCTCGACCACGCCCGCCGCGTCCGGCGCCGGGTCGCCGCCCTCGGGGCGGTGACGGTCGTCGCGGCGGCGTGCGCCGCGCCGGCCCCGCCGCCTCCGGTCGAGCCTGCCGTGAACGTCGAGGAGCGGGCCCTGGTCGCCGAGGCGTCGACGCAGATCGAGGGCCCCGTCCGAGTGGTGTTCGAGTGGTCGGCGCGCGAGCTCAGCGGTGCGCGGCTCTCCGGGGCGGGCGTCACCCGGGCGGAGCCGCCGTACCGCGCCCGACTCGATCTCTTCCTCGACAACAACGAGGCGGTCGCGCAGGCGGCGCTCGTCGGAGGGGATCTGCGCCTGCCGGCCGGAACGCCGGAGGACCTGCTTCCGCCGCCTCATCTTCTGTGGGGGACGCTCGGTGTCTTCCGCCCCGGCGTCGACCAGACGCTTCTCGGCGGAGAGGTCGTGGAGGGCGCCCTCCAAATCCGCTATCGTCTCGCGGACGCCTCCGAGATCCACTACCGGGTCGCCGGGGACCGCGTGCTCGGCGTCGAACGCCTTCGCGGCGGTTCCGTCGTGCAACGCGTCGAGGTCGAGTACTCGGACGGCGAACGGGTCCCGTCCCGCGCGGTGTACCGCGACCTCGCCGGCGGGCGTGAACTCGTGATCACTCGAACCACGCTGGAGCATGTCGAGCCGTTCCCGCCCGATATCTGGGGCTCGTAGCGCCCGGGTCGGGGCCGTCCTGGCCCTGGCGCTGGCCGCCTCCGGCTGCCTGTACGGCTTCCAGTCCGGGACCGGGCTGGCCGGCGTCGAGACCGTGGCGGTCACGCCGTGCGAGAATGAGACGCGACGCCTCGAGCTCTCCACCGAGCTCTACGACATCATGTTCCGACGCGTCCCGAGCGAGCTCGGTCTCCGGATCGCGGGCGAGCAGGACGCCGACGTGGTCGTGCGCTGCGTGATCCGCGACTACCGGCTCGACGCCCCCAACTACCGCGCGGGCAGCGGCGGTGCCGCGCCCGAGGTGCTTCAGCGTCAGGTCACCATCCGCGCCGCCGTCCAGCTCGTGGACCGCGAGGAGCGCCTCATCCTCTGGGAAGACATGGCCGTGCAGGCCGAGGGTCAGTACCTCGAGGCGTCCGAGTCCGAGGAGATCGGCAAGCAGGCCGCCCTCGACCTGCTCGTGCAGCGCATCCTGGACGGGGCCCAGTCCAACTGGTAGGTCGCGGTCCCGGTGCGCCGCGGCCGGCCGCTCCGCTGCAGTCCCTTCCTCCCTTCACTCACGCCGCCCCGCCATGCGAGATCGCCCCGACCACGAACTCCGCCCCCTCACCATCGAACTCGATGCGGCCCCCTACGCGGAAGGGTCCTGCATCATCTCGACCGGAAGCACGCGCGTGCTCTGCACCGCGTCGGTCGAGGAGAGTCTGCCGGAGTGGCGCGTGGGGCGGGGGAAGGGGTGGGTGACCGCCGAGTACGCGATGCTGCCTCGCGCCACGCACACCCGGGTCGGCAGGGAGCGCGGCACGGTGAAGGGTCGGACGCAGGAGATCCAGCGACTGATCGGTCGCTCGCTTCGATCCGTCACGGATCTGTCGGCGCTCGGTGAGCGCTCCGTCCTCGTCGACTGCGACGTGCTCCAGGCGGATGGAGGCACGCGCACCGCCAGTATCACCGGGGCCTGCATCGCCCTTCACCTCGCCTGTACCGGCCTCGTGACCGCGGGGAAGGTCGAGCGCCACGCGATGACGGACCTGGTCGCCGCCGTCTCCGTGGGTATCGTGGAAGGGCGCCCGCTGCTCGACCTCGAGTACGTCGAGGACTCGGCGGCCCAGGTCGACATGAACGTCGTCGCGACCGGTGGCGGCGGGCTCGTGGAGGTGCAGGGGACCGCGGAGGGCGACCCCTTCCGACGCGACGAGCTCGACCGCCTGATCGACCTCGCGACCGGCGGGATCGCCAGACTCGTCGCGGCCCAGCGGGATCTGCTCGGCCTCGACGCGTGAGAGTCCTGCTCGCCACGCGCAGCGCGCACAAGCTGGAGGAGATCCGCGAGATCCTCGCCGACGCGGGTCTCGGGTACGCGCCCGGCGAGAAGGCTCTCGACGGGCCCGGTATCGAACTGGTCGGGCTCGACGACCTCGGCATCGCGCCGGCCCCCGCCGAGGACGACCTCGAGCCGTACGACACCTTCGAGGCGAACGCGCTCTCCAAGGCACGCTACTTCCACCGCCTCACCGGACGTCCGACGCTGGCGGACGATTCGGGGCTCGCCGTGGACGCGCTCGACGGCGGCCCGGGGGTGCGCTCGAAGCGTTTCTCGCCCGCCGCCGTCGCCGGCGTCGTCACCGGCCAGCCTCGGGACGACGCCAACAACGAACACCTGCTGGAACGCCTCGACGGCGTGCCGACCCCCGAGCGCACCGCGCGCTACGTCTGCGCGGTGGCGTTCATCGGCCCCGACGGCGAGGAGAGCACGCTTCGGGGCGAGGTGGAGGGACGCATCACCGAGGCGCCGTCGGGGACGGGGGGGTTCGGCTACGATCCGCTGTTTTTCGTGCCCGACCTGGGTCGCACCTTCGGGGATGCGAGCGCGGCCGAGAAGCACGCGCTCAGCCACCGTGGCCGGGCGTTCCGTGCGATCCTTCCCCGGCTGCACGCCGTCGCGCGCCGGGAGGGCTCGGGTGGCGACAAGGTGCCGTTCCCATGAGCGACGACCTGCCCCGCGAGGCCATCCTCCCCGACGAGGTCGGCCCCGACGAGGAGGGGACACGCCTCAGGATTCGCTGGAAGGACGGGGCCGTGTCGCACTTCGCACCCCGCCCGCTCCGGATCCGCTGCCCCTGCGCCGGCTGCGTGGACGAGACCACGGGGGAGCGGATCCTCGTTCCCGACATGGTGCCCGCCGGCATCTACCCGACGGCGATCCACTGGGTGGGGCGGTACGCGCTGAAGTTCGTATGGTCGGACGGACACGAGACGGGGATCTACCCGTTCGAGTACCTGCGTCGCTGGGCCGACGCGGCGGGCGGCGTGCTCGACACGTAACGCGCTCGCGGCGCGCGCTGTTCGCGGACGTCCTTCCCGCTATCTTGGGGGCCGGGACGGGGCGTGGCGCAGTCCGGTAGCGCACCTGCTTTGGGAGCAGGGGGTCCCCGGTTCGAATCCGGGCGCCCCGATTTCGCAGATCCGATCCAGACTCCGACGACGTGATCGACCCAGACTTCTCCACCGACATCGGCGTCGGGACTCCGGCGTTTCCGTCGTCCCTCCGCCCTCGGCGGGAGGACGCGTCGACCCCGTCCGACAGTCCGAAGAAGGTAGTGAAGCGGTGGGAAGCGACGGAGGAGAGCCTTCGTACGCCGCCCCATGCGGTGAAGCCGCGGCCCGTCGCGGCGGTGCACTCGCTGGACGACTCGGCGCTGTACTTCAACCGCGAGCTGTCGTGGCTCGACTTCAACTGGCGCGTCCTGCACCAGGCACGTGACCTCCGGATCCCGCTGCTGGAGCGGGTGCGTTTCCTCTCGATCACCCAGTCGAACCTCGACGAGTTCGTGCAGAAGCGCGTGGGCGGCCTCAAGTGGCAGCTCCAGGCGGGCGTTCAGGAACTCTCGCCCGACGGACGCACCCCGCGCGAGCAGCTCGATCTGATCCGGCGTGGCATCGGCGAGATGCAGGAGGCGATGTCCCGCGCGTGGCGGCGCCATCTGCTTCCCGCGATCCGTCACGAGGGAATCCGTCCGGTCGCGTGGGAAGAGCTCGACCCGTCGGAGCGGGCGCGGCTCGGCGTCTACTTCGAGGAGCAGATCTACCCGATCCTTACCCCGCTGGCGGTCGATCCCGGGCACCCGTTCCCGTTCATCTCGAACCAGAGCCTGTCGCTCGCGATCGTCCTCCAGCCGCCGGACGAGGAGGAGTTCCAGTTCGCGCGGGTCAAGGTGCCCGTGAGCCGGGGTCGGTGGATCCCGGTGGACGACACGGGCCGGTACCTGCCGGTGGAGGAGCTGGTGGCGCGGCACGTCCACGTGCTCTTCAAGGGTGTCCGGGTGCTCCACGCCCACGCGTTCCGACTCACGCGGAGCGCGGACCTGCGCAGGGACGAGGAGGAAGCCGAGGACCTGCTCGAGATGATCTCGGACGAGCTGCGGGAGCGTCGGTTCGCTCCCGTCGTGCGCATGGAGGTGGACAAGGCCATGCCCGACTTCGTGGTGGACCTACTGCGGGACGAGCTCGAGCTGGAGCCCGAGGACGTCGCGCGGGTCAAGGGCCCGATCGACTTCACCGGCATGGACGAGCTCGACGCGCCGGACCGGCCGGACCTCCGGTTCCCGCCGTGGGAGCCGGTGCCTCCACCGTCACTCGTCTCGGATGACGACGAGCGGACGGTGTTCGACGTGATCGCGGAGGGCGACGTGCTCGTCCACCACCCCTACGACGCGTTCGCGGCGTCGGTGCAGCGCTTCGTGGAAGAGGCGGCGGCCGACTCCGACGTTCTCGCGATCCGGGTCACGATCTATCGCACGTCCAGGGAGTCGCCGATCATCCGCGCGCTCGTGCGGGCGGCCGAGGCCGGCAAGCAGGTCGCAGTGCTGGTCGAGGTCACCGCGCGCTTCGACGAGGCGGCGAACATCGAGTGGGGCCAGACGCTGGAGCGTGCCGGCGTCCACGTAACCTACGGGCTCGTGGGGCTGAAGACGCACGCCAAGGTGGCCCAGGTCGTCCGTGAAGAGGGGGGCAGGATCCGGACCTACTCGCACGTCGCGACCGGCAACTACCACGCGCAGACGGCGCGCCTGTACACCGACCTCGGACTGCTCACGGCGGACCCCGAGATCGGGCAGGACCTGGTACGCCTCTTTCACTACCTCACGGGTCACGCGCCCGAGCAGCAGTACGAGCGTCTCATCGTGGCGCCGCGCGACCTTCGCGCGAAGCTCGTGGAACTCGTCGATCGGGAGATCGCGCACGAGCGGGAGGGGCGCGGCGGCAGGATCATCCTCAAGATGAACGCGATCGACGACATCGAGATGATCCGGAAGCTGTACGAGGCGTCGCGCGAGGGCGTCGAGATCGACCTCATCGTCCGTGGACATACGCGACTCCGGCCAGGCGTGAAGGGCGTGTCGGAGAACATCCGACTCATCTCGATCATCGGGCGGTTCCTGGAGCACGACCGGATCTTCTACTTCGGCAACGCGGGTGACGAGGAGGTCTACATGGGGAGCGCGGACTGGCGCCGTCGGAATCTCGAGGATCGGGTCGAGGCCGTCGTCGAGGTCCGCGACCCGGGCCTTCGGCGCCGACTGGTCTCGATCCTCGAGGATGCGCTCGTGGACAATCGGCTCGCGTGGGACCTGTACGAGGACGGCCGGTACCGCCAGCGCCGTCCGGCCCGCGGGGAGCCGATCCGATCGTTCCACGACACGCTGATGCAGCTCGCGGAGCAGGGTCGGCAGCGCGGCTTCGCGCAGGGGTCGGGTCGCGTGGCCGGTCGGTCGGCGTGAGGGCCGTGTGACCGAGTTCCCGATCCGCGCCGCGGCGATCGACGTCGGATCGAACGCGATGCGGTTTCTCGCGGCCGAGTTCCTGGACCACTCGACGTGGGTCGACCTCGAGGCGCAGCGCGTACCCGTCCGGCTCGGACACCAGACGTTCGTGACGGGCCGACTCGACGAGGGCGCGATGACGGCTGCCGTGGCCACGATGGCCAGCTTCCGCCGCTCGCTCGACAACCTCGGGATCGGAGAGTACCGGGCCGTCGCGACGAGCGCGGTCAGGGAGTCGAAGAACGGCCCCGAACTCGTGGACCGGATCCGACGCGAGTGTGGAATCCGACTCGAGACGATCACCGGGACCGAGGAGTCTCGACTGGTCTGGCTCGCCATCCGCGCCCGCGTCGATCTCGGAGATCTCCCGTGGGTCGCAATGGACCTCGGCGGCGGGAGTCTGGAGGTGTCGCAGATTTCGCGGACGGGCATCGCGTGGTCGGAATCGCACCAGATGGGCACGGTCCGCACGCTCGAGCGCCTCGGCGGCGACGAGGACGAACACAAGCTCCAGAAGCTCATGGCCGAGTACGTCCGGACGCTGCGGATCCCCGATCGGAAGGAGGGGGAGACCCTCGGCGGGCTGCTCGCGACCGGGGGCAACATCGAGACGATCGCGGAGCTCGCCGGCGCGCTCCCGGACGAGCGAGGCGCGGCCCGGCTCTCGATGGAAGCGTACCGCCGTACCGTGAAGATGCTGGGGCGGATGAGCGTGGCGGAGCGCATGTCGGAGCTCGGCCTCAGGGAGGACCGCGCGGACGTGATCTACCCGGCCGGCCTGATCTACGGGCGCGTCGCAGACCTCGTCGGAGTCGACGAGCTCTGGGTGCCGCACGTCGGCGTGAAGGAGGGCGTGCTGCTCGACTGCCTCGACGACATCGTCGGGCCGCGGGTCCGCGCGTCGAAGATCGAGGAGCAGGCCTTCGCCGGCTCGATCGCTCTCGGCCGCCGGTTCCGGTTCGACGAGGCGCACCACCGGCACGTGGCCCGGCTCGCCCTCAGCATCTTCGACCAGCTCGGCGACCTGCACGGGCTCGGCGTTCGCGAGCGGAGGATGCTCCTGGTCGCGGCCGCGCTCCACGACGCTGGGCAGTTCATCTCGTACCGCCGACACCACAAGCACTCCCTCTACCTCATCTACAACTCCGACATCCCCGGCATTTCCGAGGACGACCGCCCGATGACCGCACTGGTCGCACGGTACCACCGCCGTGCCGAGCCGCGGGAGACCCACTACCTGTATCGGGACCTCGGTCCGGACGATCGCGGGACGGTGGCCCGGCTGGCCTCGATCCTGCGTCTTGCCGATGCGCTCGACCGGGAGCACCTCCAGCGCGTGTCGGCGGTGGACGTCGGGGTCGACGGCGATGCCGTCGTGCTCGAGGTGGAGGGCCACGGCGATCTCCTGCTCGAGCACTGGGCGTTCCGCAAGCGGGCGCGCATGTTCGAGGGCGTGTTCGACTGCAGCGTGCGCCTCGCGGTCCGTCAGCCGCTGACGCGGCGGGGCGGGCTCTGAAGGGCTACGTTGCCGCGAACGGGGCGCGGGTGGCCGGGGCCAAGCTCAATCGGACGGACCGGAGGACGACATGATCAGGAACGCGGGACGAAGCACGGTTGCTCTGGTGATCGCGGCCGCGCTCGGCGGCTGCTCCTCGGTGGGGGGTGGAGCCGCCGGGACGCCCGAACCCAGCGTCTCGTACCCCGAGCTCCGCGGCGCCTGGATGGGCGCGCTCCAGATCGAGGGGCAGGGGTACAACGGTATGCTCGAGGTGATGCAGATGGGTCCCGACCTGAGGATGCGTGTCGAGATTCCGACGATCGGCCTGACCACGAACGGCATGGGCACCGTCCTGCCGGACGGCACGCTTCGCGTGAGCTTCCGATACGAGCTCGAGTGCCCGGGAGACGCCGAGTTCGTGGGCGAGGTGTCCGCGGATGACACGGTGATGCAGGGAACGCTTCTCGCGAGCGACTGCACCGGCGACCTGCGCGGCACGTTCCGGTTCTCACGCTGATCCCGGTCGGGCACCTTCGAACGAAGACATCGCAGTCGGCCCCCGTAGCTCAGCTGGATAGAGCAGCGGACTTCTAATCCGCAGGCCGGTGGTTCGAGTCCACCCGGGGGCGTTTCATCGGCGCGGCGGAGGCTTCATGCGCGTCACCAGATCGGAGCATCCGGAGCGCATCGGGCGTTTCGCACACATCCCGAGAGCCCCGAAGGGCAGGGCACGGTGTGGGGCGGAGTGCCCCGGTACCGGCGACCTCTGCTCCCGGGGGCGCGCGCACCCGGGGCCGCACGTCGCCCACGGCCGGCTCGGACGAGTCCGGGCCGCGTGGGACTCCACCTCGGAGGGCGCACCGCTGTCGCGGTCGCCGATCGATCCGGGCTACCGCGGACCCCGAGTACCGAAGGATTCCGAGCGGACGAGCCCGGTCGCGACATGGCTGAGGGACCGCTTCCTGGCGTCCTTTCCGGAGACGGTGATGCTGATCTTCTTCATCGCCTTCATCTGCTTCTCGATCGTCTGGGCCCTGCAGATCATGTAGGAGGTGCGACAAGGCGCCGACCGGCGCCCCGGCCACGGGAAGCTGGACAGCCGACCCTGTTGTTCCACAGCTTGAACGCAGACCCGTGCCTCCCGAGAACCGGAGCTCCCATGAGACCGTCGCTGCCGTACGTTCGTGCCTTCCTGCTCGACCACGGATCGTCGAAGCCATGAGGGCGCGCATCTCGGCTCTCGTGGCCGCGCCCTTCATCGCCGGCTCGCTCGCCTTCGCGACCGGGCCCGGCGCCGACCTGGCGTGGACCGACGCCTCGGCGCTTCAGAAGTGCGGGGGCGGCCCGACGGCGGAGGACGTCCCCGAGGTCGCCTACCTGCTCGACGGCGCACTTCTCTACATCGGCGACATGCCGGGCGAGTCCGGCCCGGACCGAGAGCGGTTCGATGCCACCGCGCTGGGCTCGCTCGAGGGCGTCGAGACCGACCTCGAGCTGCTCTGCTGGAATCAGGCCGCCGCGCTGCTCGACATCGAGGTGCGCGGGGCGGCCGTCTCGATCTGGACCGCCCCGGGCCCGCTCGACGCCATGCGTGCCACGCTGGAGGCGATCGGCCGCGAGCTCGATCGAGGCTTCGAGGCCTCGGGGCGGTACGCGATCGATCCCGACGCGTGGCCGTCGCCGAGCCCCGGGGTCTCCCTCTGGTTCGGGGTAGAGGATGACGAGTACGCCGTATCGGCGGCCCACCCACGATTGAATCGGGTACTCTTCATCGCGTCGTCCCCCGACGCTTCGGTGCCGGGCTACGACCGGCCGGACAACCCGTCCGATCACCGCGGTGTGAGGGCCTTCCTCAAGCATCCGCCGCCCCCGCTCGCGCGATGATGGCGACGTCCCTGACGGCGGCTTCCGCGATCCTGGCGCTTTCGCTCGTGTCGTTCGGCTTCGGGGCTACGCCGATTCTCGAGGCCGACCCGCTGCTCAGGGGGTGCTCGGCGCGCCCCGAGTCCGCGGCCGAGGACATCATGGACTGGGGGCTCACCGTCGATGGTGAAATCGTCGACGCGTACCGGAACGACGACCCCGACGGGACCGGATTCCGGTCGATGAACGAGCTTGTCGATCCGGCCGAGGTCAAGAGCGCGCAGGTGATCTGCTGGGCGGCGGTCGACCGGATGTACGGCGTTCGATTCCGACACGGGATCTACTCGATCTGGACGACCAACGTCTTCGCCGGGGCCGGGGAGTTCCTGGAGGAAGCCCACCGACAGCGCCTCGAGAGCGGGGACGTATCCACCTTGCGTCCGCCGCACGACGAGCTCGTCCTCACGGAGCGGGATCTCGCCGGTCCGGGCGGGCCCGGGG
>JANQRP010000022.1 GCA_028284495.1 Longimicrobiales bacterium
CTCCGACACCGCGCGGGTGGACTGGCATGCGAACGGCATCGCACCCCTGAACACGGGCACCGCCCCCGACACCGTGTTCGGCGTCGTCAAGCACTACACCTGGCACGATGAGCTGACGGATCAGACATCGATGGGCACCGACCTGTCCGTGGCCGAGGGCTCAATCAACTACGTCATCTCAAGCTACGAGACCAACTTTGCGGCGACGGTCGACACGACCACCGCGATCTGCGACTCGTCTTGCGCCAACTCCATGACCTATGTCATGTGGGCCGGCCAACAGGTCATCCTCGAAGACCGCCAGCGACTCGACAACACGACGACCGACTCGACGTACTACGGAGTGGTAAGCTACACCCACGGTGGCGGCGTCGACCGCCCACTGGCGGTGTGGCGGGTGGCCGAGGACGACGACGTGTGCACCGTAATGCCTCACTTCAACTGGCGGGGGCAATTCACCGAGCGCGTCGAGGGCCAGGTTGTGCCGGGCGGGTTCACATGTGGGTCTGAACTGCCCTTGACCTCGCGAGACTTCCGGCGGTTCTACGGCAGCAACGAGACGCCGGAGACGCTCGGTCTTGAGCCGATCTGGTTCGGGAGCCTGCTCACCGGGTCTGCCGACGGTACCGGTCTACAGTACCGGCGCGCTCGGTACTACGACCCGATGGTGGGGCAGTTCACGCAGATCGACCCCATCGGCATGCGCGGTGGTTTGAACCTGTATGGCTACGCCAACGGGGATCCCGTCAACTTCCGGGATCCCAGTGGGCTCAGCGCCGAGGAGGGCGCGTGCGTGGAGAACGGCGTCGCCCTATCGGTCCTGGAGTGCGAAGCGGGGATCGAGGCGCTGCGTGAGGATGGCTGGGCCGTCTGTGAGATCATTTCGGGGGCCTTTTTCTGTCCGGACAGTGACTGGCAGTTCTTTGCCGGGCTCGGCTTCTCCTTTGTTGCGGGTGCCGGCGTAGACGGTCAGGCCGGTGGCTTCATCGGCGGGGACGCCTTCGGGGTCTACGGGTCGACCGGCCTCGATGCCGGACTAAGCGCTGGCCCGTACTTCACGTTGGGGATAGCGCGGGAGGGGTCGCTCGGTGGGCTGGCGGGCGCGGGCTGCGTTGGCTTCTCGATATCGGCATGCTTCGGCGGCGCGGGCGGGGGACGACTGAACTCGATGGCGCTCCAGTTTGGGCTGCCGTCCGTCTCTGCGGACCAACTGGCGAAGTTCGTCGGTCTACCCAAGCTTCCCTTTGCCAGCACAGCGGGTGCCAGTGTCGGTGGCGCATTCGACATCAGGGGCGCGATCCGGAAAGCGTACGGGCGCTTCCAGCGGGCGATAGGTTATCTTTCCGATCCGAATGTCTGGAGGCGGGGCCTGGGGGTGGGCAACTGACTTCTGGTCACTATGGAGGCCGCGGTGACAGCGATCCAGTTGGCGATAATTGGTCCTGTGTTGGTGATACAATGGTGGTTGGTCTTCCTCGAGTCGGTCTGCCTCCGGGACGATGTGGAGTGGTCGCTATTCAACCACTGGGACATCACCAACTACAAGTCCGAGTACCGGTGGGCGGTGTACGTCTTTCGGGTGTTGTTGGGGGTTCTCGTCGTCGTCTTCTTTGCTGCGGCGGGAGCTGTGATGAGCACCTAGAGGTTTCGACCGGCGGACGAGGACGAGCAGTTTGAGGCGCAGCCTGCGGATCAACCTGAAGTTGCCCCCTCTCGGCGGACGGGTGAGCGCTTGGAATTCAAACGGCATTGAGGTGCTGCTTCTCGAAATTGATCGGTGATTTCTGTCCCAGTGCGGAGTGGCGTCGGTAGGGGTTGTACCAGCCCTCGATGAAGTAGAAGGCGGCCATCCGTGCCTCTGCCTGGTTCCGCAAGCGTTCGCGTAGGTGCAGGCGAACTCCTCGATGGCATGACAGTCGGCAGCCCGTTGAGCTTGAGCGAGGTCGCGACCCGGCGTGCGTTCTCGGGCTCGAGCTCTCTGCTCGAGGCCGCGTTCGAGGAAGTTGCGGGGGCCGTAGGTCGTCACGACTCACCTCCTCGAAGAGTTCGCTCGGGCACTCGGCCGCGGGGCCGAGCTTGATCGCCTAGCAGCGCCCAGCGACGACGTCGAGGTGGATTGTCGGGCGCTTCGCGCTACGGCTCATCGGAGTGCGTCGAGGAGCTGCACGTGGGCGTCGAGAGGGCGCGAGGCGCGCTCACACTCTGGGACGTGGACAGGGTGTGTTTCGACTCGTTGTACGGTCCGGCCAACCGGAGCCGGGCGCGCTCACCGACACGCGTCGATCGCACCATCCGCTCGGTCGCACTGCCCTTGCAGTGCCGCGGACCGATCAACAGGCGCTGCGGAGTCAACCCTGCGTGCCAAGCTCCCTGCAGGGCTGTAGCGAGCCGCGTTGCCACCCCCGCACAAGGATGGGGACATGGCTTGGAGGAAGTAGGAAGAGGACGTGGCCGCGACCGCTCAACGATTGCCGAACGGTAGTGGTTGTCGGCTCGGGCGGCCTGATCTGGGGTCCGCCGACGTAGCCTGCCCGCGCGCGAGCTGGAAGGCGAGTTGAGCGACCGCCTGGGCTACGAGAAGCGCGCCGGTCGGTGCCGCGATGGCGACCACTCCAGGCGTGGCCTTACGCGGAAGCGGGTACAGACCGAAACAGCTGAGTGCGAGATGGAGGTCGCGCGCGACCCGGACGGCTCCCTAGTGTCATGCTCGTGCCGCAGGGCCGGCGACCATGGACAAGGACTCGACGGTCAGCACCGTACCCTCCCGCATGGCGACCGAGGGCGATGTGACCCAGTTCGAACTCGGTGGTCTTGCTGGAAGCTCCTCGGACTACTTCGAGGGCGAGTTGGGTGAGGTCGTGGTGATTCCGAAGTTGCTGTCCAACAACGCCCGTGCGGAGTGGTACGCGAACGGTATCGCACCGCTGAACACCGGTACGCAACCGGACACCGTCTACGGCGTCGTGAAGCACTACACATGGCACAACGAGCTGACCGACCAGACCGCGATGGGGACCGACCTGTCCGTGGCCGACGGCTCGATCAGCTACGTCACCTCGACGTACGTGACGAACTTCGAAGCCACCATGGACTCGACGGCGGCGATCTGCGACTCGTCATGCGCGAACTCCATGACCTACGTCATGTGGGCGGGGCAGCAGGTGATTCTCGAAGACCGTCAACGCCTCGACAACACGACGACCGACTCGACCTACTACGGCGTTGTCAGCTACACCCACGGAGGGGGCATCGACCGGCCCCTCGCAGTGTGGCGGGTCGATGAGGCCGACGATATCTGCGTGATCGTGCCCCACTTCAACTGGCGTGGCCAATTCACCGAACGGGTGGAGGGCGGACTTACTCCGGCCGGTACCACGTGTGGATCCGAGCTTCCCATCACGGCGAGAGACTTCCGCCTGCTCTACGGCGGGAATGAGACGCCGGAGACCCTGGACATCGATCCGGTGTGGTTCGGAAGCCTGCTCACGGGATCCGCGGACGGATCGGGCCTCATGTACCGGCGCGCTCGGTACTACGACCCGATGGTGGGGCAGTTTACGCAGATCGACCCCATCGGCATGCGCGGTGGTTTGAACCTGTATGGCTACGCCAACGGGGATCCCGTCAACTTCCGCGACCCCTCGGGGCTCATGGCCGAATGTGACCCACCGGGCACACCCGAGTGCCCGGTGCTCATCACTGGCGATGAGATCACGGTGAACGTGCCTCGCTATGACCCCGACGAGATGCTTCGCAGGCACCGGCTCGACGGTGCCACCAGATATTGCGGACCGGGGCGGCTTCTGTTCATGGGTACTTGTGAGGAGCTCTCCGGCAACCAGCGTCCGCTGTCAGGTGGTGGTGGCGGCGGCGGCGGAGTCGGTGCAACGGGCCTCCCGGCGAAACCCGACTTCGCAGAGGAGAGTCTGCTCTACTGGATCGAGCGGTGCGATCGTACCGGAAATAACATCTGCATCATGGGCCACCTCGCAGCGCTCGGTCAGAAGGACACCGTCATTCCTACTGCGATCACGTTGGCAGGCGGATACATTGTCCGAGTTATCGGGCCGTTTACCACTCGGGGGGTGCCCAGGAAGCTGCAACGCATCCGGAGATTTATTCGCTTCGACCCACCCCACCACGGAAAGGGGTGGCACTGGGATGGCGACTGGTTTAAGCGCTTCTAACAGCTGAGGAAGTACGATGACGAGGGAGAACCCCATCTCGGAAGGGCGTGCGAAGCGACGGGGGGTACCCACTTCGATTGGGTACCTCCAGTTCTCAGCCGAACCGTCTCGTGTCAGCGTAGCTGGCTTCCTGGCGGAGTCACCCGTCCTCATCCTGATGAACCCATTTTCCGACGCCGAGACCAGCCTCAGTGCGGTGCTCGGACTCGAGAATTACCGGGAGGTGGAGCTAGAGGGTCTGGACGATGCACCGAGGCTCATCGAGAGCCACCCAGCCGAGATGCACGCGGTCGTCTTGCGGCGTGCCGCGCTGAAAGACGCGGCCGGAACGAGTACTGAAGCGCCTCGATTGACGCGAGGGACCGAAGGAATCGAATCAACCCTAGTCCGACTCGCCGCGCCGCGAACTCCCGTCTGGGTGTACGCGAGTAGTCACGGATCGTTTGAAGTATTCGGCCCGCCTGACGAGATCGATGCGATCGCAGATCGGATTAGCTAGCACGCGCAACGACTCCCCCTACTCCCCGCCCCGGCTCTCCACGAGCGCGTCAACGAACTTGAGGATCGCCTTCTGATCGGCGGGCGGGAGGTCCTCGACCTGCTGGAGACGGCGCCGGATGCGCGCCGTCTTCGGCGGGATTTTTTCCTTTAGCGGCTCGATCCCGAGCAGCTCGTCGGCGGAGACGTCGAGCGCGGTGGCGAGCTCGACGAGCAGCGCACCGGGCGGCTGTGCATCGTCGGCCTCGTAGTAGGCGACGACGCGCTGCGAGACACCGACCAAGTCGCCCAGCTCCTGCTGGGTGAGCGCCTTCGAGGTGCGGATCGCCTTGAGCCGCTGTCCGAATCCCTGGAGGGTGCAGTCTTTCGTGGGTCTGGGCCTGGGTGGTGATGTGAGGATCTGAATCACTGCGTCGCCTCCGAGGTCGGTAGCTCGAACGTCCTCCGACCGGCCACTGATGCCTCGGTCCCATGTGCAACTGCACAGGCAACCAGTGCGACCGACCCTGCTGATTCGGCGGCATCAAGCCACTCGGGGCTTGGCACCCCTTCTGCACTAGCGCCTTCGCACACCCTCCCCACGAGGCATGCGAATGGACCTGGCCGCACCACTCGAATCGAAGCTCTCCCTCCACCGACACTTCTCTGCCGAGTACCTCGAAACCCATCAGGTTCTCCCGGTCGAGGTGGCCGACGAGCTGCTGACGGTCGCGGTCGGCGGCGACCCGGACGCTGACGTCATCGCCGACCTCGAGGACACCTTCGACTACCCCGTGCGCATCAAGCGCGTGGCCGCGGAGGACATCGTCGACGCGGTCCGGCGGGCGTACTCGGGTGCGGAGAGCGTGCTCGATCTGGTATCGGATCTTTCGGACGGGCTCGAAGTCACGGACGGATTCGAGACGGCCGAGCACGACATCCGCAACTTGGCGAACCAGCCGCCTGTCATCCGCTTCGTGAACCTTCTCATTCGAGAAGCTCACGAGGCCGGCGCGAGCGACATCCATCTGGAGGCCACCCGGGACGGGGTTGACGTGCGGTTCCGCGTGGACGGCCTGCTCTCGGCCGCGCCGGCCCCGCCGGCGAACCTGCGAGCGGCGGTGGTCTCGAGAGTGAAGCTGATCGGCGACCTCGACATCGCGGAGCGCCGCCAGCCACAGGACGGTCGGGTCCGGGTCCGGCTCGAGGACCGGGAGCTCGACCTTCGCATCTCGACGCTCCCGTCACTTCACGGCGAGTCGGTGGTGCTCCGGCTGCTCGACCAGGGTGACGGTCCGACCGAGCTCGGCTCCGTGGGGATGGCGCGTGAGACGCTGGACCGGTTTTCGGCGCTCGCCCGGCTTCCGCACGGAATCGTGCTCGCCACGGGCCCGACCGGCAGCGGAAAGACCACCACTCTCTATGGTGCGCTTCAGATCCGCGACCGCTCGATCGAGAAGGTGATCACGGTCGAGGACCCGGTTGAGTACCAGCTCGACGGCATCACGCAGGTCCCCGTCAACCGCAAGGCGGGCATGACTTTCGCTGCCGGACTCCGGAGTATTCTGCGGCAAGACCCCGACGTCGTGATGGTCGGGGAGATGCGTGACCGTGAGACCGCCGAGATCGCGGTCCAGGCGTCGATGACAGGCCACCTGGTGTTCTCGACGCTCCACACGAACGACGCAGCCTCTGCCGTGAGTCGGCTGCTCGATCTCGGGCTGCAGCCCTACATGCTCGCGGCCACGCTCGAGGGGGTTCTTGCCCAGCGCCTCGTCCGGATGATCTGCGACGCCTGCCGCGAGCCGTACGAGCCCGATCCGGCCACGATCCGGACGATCGCCGACGTGAGCGTCGACGGGCTCCGCTTCGAGCGCGGCGCGGGCTGCGAGGCCTGCCGCGGCACGGGGTATCGAGGCCGGACCGGGATCTTCGAACTGCTCACATTCGACGAGTCGCTGCGCGCTGCACTCCTCCAGCCGGGCGGGATTCCCGACTTCCGACGGATCGCGCGTGAACAGGGACTGCGCACGCTCCGCGACGACGGCTGGCGGAAGGTGCGCCAGTCGGTCACGACGGTCGAGGAGGTGGCGCGTGTCGCGCAGGCTTGACCGAGCGACCGGAGCCGGAGGCTTCACGCTGATCGAGATCATCGTCGTGATCGCCGTTATCGCAGTCCTCGCGTCGGTGGTCTCGCCCATGGTATTCCGGAACGTGAGCGACGCGAAGATGAGCGCCGCACGAAGCCAGGTGGAGATCTTCGCGCTCGCGCTCGACTCGTACCGGGTCGACAACGACGAGTACCCCCCGACGGACCTGGGACTCGACGCGCTGCGCACGGCGCCCGACTCGGCCGACGCGCCCAACTGGCGGGGACCGTACATCCGTCGCGAAGTGCCGCTCGATCCCTGGGGACGGCCCTGGGTGTACGTCAGCCCCGGCGACGAAAACCCGCGCTCCTACGACCTCATCTCCTACGGACGTGACGGCGAGCCCGGGGGCGAGGAAGAGGACGCCGACGTGACGTCGTGGAACTGATGAGCGCGACAGGATCGTTCCGGTACCAGGCGGCGGACTCGGCAGGCTCGCTCGTGCGGGGCCGCGTCGAGGCGACGTCCCGAGACGGCGCCGCCGACCGGTTGCGGGCTCAGGGGCTCAGGGTGATCGAGCTCCGTGCCTCACGGCGATGGCTGCCAACCCGCGGCATCCCCAAGAAGCAGCTAGCCGTCGTGTTCCGAAGCCTCTCGTCACTGGTGGATGCGGGCGTGCCGTTCGAGCGGGCGTTGGGCGCGACGCTGGACCTGGTGGATGGCCGGCTTCACGGGCTACTGGAGTCGGTACGGACCGAGATCCTCGAAGGGGCATCGGTCGCAGACGCGTTCGGGCGCCACCCGGGCACCTTCGGTCCGGCCGTCACCGGGATGATCCGTGCCGGTGAGCATGCGAGTCGGCTGGACGAGGCGCTCGGCAGTGTTGCGGCTCAGCTCGAGCATGAGGTGCAGTTTCGTTCGGGTATCCGCTCCGCCCTCGCCTATCCCATCCTGTTGCTGATCGTGGGCGTCGTATCCGTCGGGATCATGGGTGGCGTCGTCCTGCCTCGCTTCGCGACGCTGCTCACCGATCTGGGTGCCGAGCTTCCGGCGTCCACACGATGGCTACTCGCGGTGTCGGACGCCCTACGGCAATGGGCGTGGCTAGGCGCCGTGGGCGCGCTCGGTGCGACGATCGCCTGGGTGTCGCTGGGCCTCGGGCCGCGCTTCCGCCCGGCGATCCATCGCACTCTGCTCCGAGTGCCCATCGTAGGACCTCTGCGCCACGACCTCGCATCCGCACGGGTCTGCGAGGCCCTCGGCAGCATGCTCCAGACGGGCGTTCCCGTCATGGCGGCCCTGGAGGGAGCACGCGACGCAGCTGCCGACGCGGAGGTCGTGGAACGCCTCACGCGAGCCCGCGACCGGGTGGTCCGGGGTCATCCGCTCGGGCAAGCCCTGGACGAGGAGCGCGCACTCACGCCTTCGGCCGCGAAGATGATCCGACTCGGGGACGCAAGTGGCACCGTGGGGGTCCTCGCGCGGAAGGCCGCGACTCACTTGGCCGAGGAGACCCGTCGGACCATCCAGACGCTGGTGGGCCTGTTCGAGCCCGCACTCATCCTCGTGCTCGGAGGCGGGATCGCCATCATGGCGGCCTCGCTTCTGCGAGCCGTATACAGCGTGAGGCCTGGATGAGCGGGCGGGATCAGCGGCAGGGCGTCACCCTCGTCGAACTCGTGGTCGCGATCGCGATCCTGGGGCTGCTGGCATCGACCGCCGCGCTTGCCGTCGGGTCCGGGCAGGCGGCGCGGTCGCCAGCCGAGGACGCGCGTACGCGGGCGCTCCAGAGCGGCGAAGTCGTCTATCTCCAGGACTCCACGTCGGTCACGGTCTATCACCCGGATGGACGCGCGACCGGGCCCGGACTCGACCCGTTGACCGGCGCATCCTTCGAGTCCGGCGACACAGCGGACGACGGGAGAAACCCGTGAGAGACCGCGCTCGTGCGACCGCCGGTGTCGCGCTCATGGAGGTCCTCGTCGCGTTGATCCTCGTCACCGTAGTGGGCGTGCCGTTGCTGGCCCGGGTGAGCGCCGAGGCTCGTCTCCTCATCCAGCGAGCCGACCACGAGGCGCTCGTCCGTCGGGCCGAAGCTGCGCTGGCCGAGTACGCCGCGCTCGACCGGACTGGGCTTGAGCAACGGCTCGGTCGGCGGGACTTGCGAGGCCTGGACGTGCTGTTGGAGCGGCCCTCGGTGACGCTCTTCAGGATCGTGGTGGTCGAGCCCGACGCGGGCGACCGCGAGCTGATCGCGTCGTACGTCTACAGGGCGGCACCATGATGCCTCGCGGATTCACGCTCATCGAAGTGATCGTCGCCGTCCTCCTCACGGGCATGGTGCTCATGATCGCGAGCGGATTCGTGGGGGCGCTGACTGCGATCACCGAGTCTGCCGAGGCCGCCGGTCCGGCGGCGGCGCGTCACGGGAATGGCCACGCCCTCCTTCGCGAGTTGTTCGCGACGATGGATCTGGGCACCCGCACGGGTGGCACCTTCGTCGGCACGCCGGACCGGATCGAGTTCTCGGCGTGGCTCTTCGATCCCTTCGCGGGTGCCATCTCCGTCGACGTGGCGCTGACCGCCGGGCCCCATGGGATCGATGTTCAAGCGGGCGACCTGGCGTTCACGCTTTCCGGTGTAGACGGTGCTTCGGTCGCGTACTTCGCGGGTGGCGCGTGGCGGTCGGAATGGGTATCGGGGACGACCCTTCCGACGGCCGTGCAGTACGGGTCCGGCGCGACCGCCGTCACCTACTGGATCGGGAGGCGGGGGTGAGGCACCGCACACGATTCGGGAGGCCCTCGGGTCGCTGTGGGCCTAGGGGACTGCTACCCGCGGTCGTTCTCTCGACTACCGCGGGACTCACCTGGTTCATCGCCTCGACCCCGAGCGCGGCATCAGTGCGCGCCCACCGGGCTGCACACGTCTGCATCGATCACATTCGATCGGCAGCCCCGGACGAAGAGTCTCGGATTCTAGCGCAGCGGCCGTTTCGGCCTACCACGACTACAGCGTGCTGGATCGAAGACCTGAACCCTGCGGCTGTCCGGTGGGCAGTCCCATCCACCACGCATGGCACGCCGGCGCACCAGCTGAACCGAGATGTAATCCGTCGCGTCCACGCCCCTCACCCCGCGGCTCCAGGACCGTCGCGCCAACAGCCTGCCACCGATCGGGGCAGCCCCCGCGCCGAACGCGACGATGGCACCATCCGTCACCACATTCTGGGCTCGATCTCGGCACTCCCCACGGCACGTGCCGAACGGACCCTCACAAGTCAGACAGGGGCTCGGACGTGGACGACGCTGGCCGATCTCCAAGGCATCTTCGACGACCAGGACTCGCTGCGCTTCTCTGATCTCCTGCGGGCGGGCGAAGGATTCGTTCTGAGGCCGGACACGCGGTTGCTCCGTGTGATCGGTGAGGACGGTCGACGTGAGCCCAATGTCCGAGCCGTACTTCACGTCTACGTACGGGTACTGTCGGACCGCACGGACGTCGTCCGGATCGAGGTCCAATGAGCAGGGCAGCCAAGATCAGGGTTGGCGGCCGACCAGCGGCGCGAACGAGGAGCGAGCGCGGATTCGCACTCCTGTCGACTTTGGCCGCGCTCGCGCTGCTCTCAGCCGGTGCCCTCTCGGTCATCGCCGAGCTCCGCGGCTGGTCACGCGCGTCGGATCACCGGACGGCCCGTGCGCGCGCGCACTGGGCCGCAACGGCGTGCCTCGAGTGGATGCGGGCCGAATGGGAAACGGAGCGGCCGGATGTCTGGTCGGCCCGTGCGGTGAGAATCACCGATGAGCTGGTGTGTCGCGTGGAGGACCTGGACCCGACCCTTAGGCGTCATCTCGGTCTCAGCGACTCCGCCGACATCGCTACACTCGTCGGTGCGGAGCGCGCCTCGACGTTCCTCGACTGGGTCGACCGCGACCATGAGCCTCGCGACGGCGGCGCAGAAGCGGCGTGGTACCGAGGGCGCGACCGTCTGCACCCGCCGAATCGGCCGTTGACTGGCCTCGCAGAAACGCGGTTCATCGCCGGATGGCCGGCCCCGGACGATCCGTCCACTTCGGACTCGTTCACCCTCACAGGCGACGGTCGAGTCGACGTGAATCGAGCGCCGCCTGAGATCCTGCGATCGATCTCGGCCCTGCCTCCGCATCGGATGGCCCGGGTCATCGATCGACGTAGCGGCGGCGCACGGTGGGAATCAGCGGCGGATCTTCGTCAGATCTTCACGGACGAGGACTCACTCGCTTCCAGTGAGATCGCGCTGTTCGATGACCTGTTCGTGTTTGGTCCCGGTTCGAGAGTCGTCCGCATCGTCGGGGAGGACCGGCGGTCCGCGTCGGTGGTCAGAGTGGCGCTCCAGGTCCACGTGCGGGAGCTCTCGGATCGGCTGGCCGTCACACGCGTGGAGGTCCGATGAGCGCTCGCGGCACGATTCAGGTCGGCCAGCATCGGTATCGCATCGTCGGCACGCGAGGTGACACGATTGGCGAGGGCGAGTTCGAGTCGGACAACGGGCTCGCGGAACTGCTCACGGAGGCGCTCGGGTCCCACCGGCGAGTCGAGTGGGCCCTCGAGGCCGGTCGCCCGTGGGCTCAGGTCCGCCGGATCTCGGACCTGCCGCCCGTGAAGGACCGCCACCTGACGGGGCTCGTGCGATCCGACGGGTCTCGATACTTCCGGCTGCGCCCTGGCGAGCTCCATGTGGAGGCGCGGCGGGAGAGTGACGACGCGGTGTTGGGGATCGCCGTCGACGCGTGGCTTCCAGCCGCGGTGTCTGCCGCAGCGCGCCTCGGTGGAGGCGGCCTCGTCTCAACGACCGTCGTGGGTGCGGGCGACGCTCGCCATTCGGTGACGCCACCCGAGGTGCGTCGCGACCGTCGCCGGCTGGGCACCCGGGCCGTGTTGGCCTGGACGCCGATCGCCATCGTCCCTTGGCTGGTGGCCGGCGCCGTATACGCCGCCGACCTGCACCAGGACCTGCGCACACTCGAGATCGGACAGAAGGATCTCGCTGCGGCTGAGCGCGAGCTCGCGCAGATCGAAGTCGAACTCGGTGAGGCGAGCGAGGTGGTCGGGTCCGTGCAACGGACCGGCCGGAGTGCCGCGTGGGCCCTCCCGCTGCTCGCCTCGCTCGCGCGCGAGCTCCCCGTCACCGCGTCTCTCATGGCGCTGACCGCCGAGCGGACGGGCGCCTGCACGATGGAGCTGACCGGAGACACCACCGGCTTCGGGTCCTCGCTCGGGGTGCATGCCGAGGCGTCGTCAGATGCTTCGGCAATCGACGCGTCGGCGTGCCGATGACGCCCCGGGACCGGGTCGCCCTCGTCGGCGGCATCAGCCTGATCGTGCTCATCCTCGCGGGAGGAAGGGGTCTGCCGAGAGCAGCCGAATGGCATCGCGCCACGCTCGACGAGGTCGCGTTGCGAGCCCGCGCCGTACGTGGCCTGCAGGAGCGGCTGGCGACTGCCTCGAGCCTCTCGGACTCGCTGGCGTACCTCGAGGGTGCGGTCAGTGCGCTGCCCGACCGGCTCTTGCGAGGGGGCTCCCACGATGACGCCCAGCTCGACCTCATCCGGCGCGTCAACGCAGCATCGTTGGACTCCACGATGGCGCTCGACTCGCTCCGGATGGTCGACCCTGCGTCTGCCACCGACTCACTCGGAGGAGCCGCGGGAGTGTCCGGCCCGGTCGCGGCCGTCATGGGTCGAGCGTGGGCCACGAGCGACTTGGAGGGCATCACCGCCTTCGTCGGTCGACTCGAGGGCGATCCGGCGCTCTGGGTCGAGCGCTTCTCGATCCGCCTCGGCGAGGCCGATCCGTCGGACGCCGAGACGCTCAGCGCCGAGCTGCAGGTCGCCGGATGGCGACTGGTCCCGCCGTGAGGGGCGGTGTCCGAGCCGCCAAGGCAGTTGTCGTCGTGATCGGGCTGTCCGGCGCGGTGGCAGCCTGGTTCGCGCCCGAGGAGCGCTGGCCTGCGCAGCCCCGACCAGACGGGCGGACGTCCCTTGCCGGCGGGGCTGCCGCGCCGATCGATCTGGACTCCGTGGCGCGCGTTGCCGTAGCCGCGAATCCGTTCCGGGCCGATCGTCGGCCCGCGGGCGTACGCTGGGGTCACACGCCGGTCGAGGTCGGGCCGGAGGTCCCTGTCGAGCCGTGCCCCGAGGTGCGGGTTCACGGCATCCTGCACGGCGAAACACCGATGGCGATCCTCTCGATCGGGGAGGACCCGGCGCATACCCTGGTCCGCGTCGGCGCCGAAGCGCGCGGAGTGACGCTTCGATCGGTGTCGGCTCGGTCGGTCGAGCTGGCGTGGGGGGACTCCACGTGGACGGTGCCGGTTGCGGGGGGCGCTCCGTGAGGCGGCCGATACTCAACGCAGCGATTGTCACGGCCGCGCTTGCGATGCCCGGAGCCGCGCAGAACACCGGCGTACGCCTGGAGGATCGTGCCGACAGCGTTCAGATCTGGCTGCGGGCCGTGGACCTCACGGTCGCGATCCAAGCGCTAGGTCGCTACCTCGACCGACCGATCATGATCGACCCCGGCGTCGAGGGCGCGATCCCGTTCTTCGAGACACCGCGGCCGATCCACCGAGATCAGGTGCTCTCGGTCCTCGATGGCCTCGTCTCCTCCCAGCAGCTCGCGCTCGAGGTCGACTCGGCATTCGTGCGCGTACGGCAGGCGGGTGCGTCCGAGCAGGAAGACCCGAGCGAGGAGGCGGAGCTCGTCGAAGCCGACACCGTCCCCGAGGTGCCACCGCCTCTCGAGCTTCGACTGTTCACGGTCCCGATCGTCCATGCGCGCGCAGCCGACGTCGCCGCCATCCTCACGTCGCTCTACGGGGCACCCGGCGCTCCTCAGCCGCGCGCGGGAGATCCTCGTTTTCTGCCCGAGGAGCTCGCATCCGCGCCTCAAGGGGCAACGCTCCTGGACCCGGTGACGATCGTGCCCGACGAGATCACGAACTCGCTGTTGGTCCGATCCACCGAACGAGATTTCCTTCTTCTGCAGGAGGTCATCCGGACGCTCGACGTGCGACCCCTCCAGGTGCTGGTGGAGGTCGTGATCGTCGAGGCCCGCAAGGACCGGCGCTTCTCACTCGGTATCGCTGGCGAACTGGGCGAGACACCGTTGCAAGGCGGTGCCACTGCATCCGGCGCTCTGGCCGGGACGAGCGTAGGGGATCTCGTCGTTCAGGTCATGGGGCTCGGCAAGCGGGACCTCTCGGTGTTTCTCGCGGCCGCGCGATCGCGCGGCGACGTCTCGATCCGGTCTCGGCCCACGCTCCTGGCGTCCAACGGACTCGAGGCCAGCATCCTCGTCGGCACCGAGCAGCCCTTCGTTCAGCTCAGCCGCTCTCTCCCGACCGACGAGCCGCAGCGCGACCAGGTCGTGCAGTACCGCGACGTGGGCACGAGCCTCACCGTCATTCCCACAATCAATCGCCAGGGCTTCGTCACGCTCGATCTGTCCCAGGAGATGAGCCAGGCGACGGGTGAAACCCAGTTCGATGCGCCTGTGATCTCGTCGAGGCAGGCGTCCACCCGTGTCACCGTCCGCGACGGCCAGACCATCGTCATCGGCGGACTCACGGACCGCGTCGAGGACTACGGCCGCACCGGCATCCCGCTGCTGTCTGACATTCCCCTGATCGGAGCCCTCTTCGGATCCACCACGACCCGCCTCACTGAAACCGAGATCTTTGTCTTCATCACCCCGACCATCGTGCTCGACGACCTCACGATCGGTACCGAAACCGACCAGCGCCTTCCCGAGGATCTCCGATCGAGGCTCACGACGGCACAGTGGGTCCAGCTGTACTCCGCACCGCCGGTGCTGCCCGCGCGGGCGAGAGGCATCACCCTGCCCATGACGGTCAGGGAGATCACCCGATGAGCGGCCCGAGTGCTGCCGCTGTGGATGGCGCCGACTGTGCTCGGGCGAAGCTCATCGGGCGTTCTCCCAACTTCCTCGCCGCAGTCCACGTCGCCGAGCGGTTCGGACCGTCTGGCCTTCCGATGCTCATCGTGGGGGAGACGGGCACCGGCAAGGAACTGCTCGCGCGCTACATCCACGAAGTGAGCGGCCGCCAAGGGCGGTTCGTCGACATGGACTGCGGAGCGATCCCGGCGGATCTGGCCGAGAGCCTGCTGTTCGGGCATCGCCGTGGTGCCTTCACCGGCGCTCACGAGACCACGTCTGGTCTCATTGAGCTCGCAGATGGCGGGACGCTCTTTCTCGACGAGATGGGGAGCCTTCCGCCGACCGTTCAGCGGAAGCTGCTGCGGGTGCTCGAGAACGGTGAGATCAGGAGGCTCGGAGGTTCCAGGACGCGTCGGATCGACTTCCGCCTCGTGGCGGCGGCTCAGACCAGCCTTGCAGATTGCGTGGAGGCGGGGGAGTTCCGATTTGACCTCCTCCAGAGGGTCGCCGGGGCCGTGGTCCGGATGCCAGCGCTCGCGGAGCGCGGCGAGGATGTTGTGGTCATTGCCCGACACTTCGCCCGACGGGCTCGTGCGACGCTGACCGGGTGCGCCGTCGAGTGGCTCCTGGGGCGGGGGTGGCCCGGGAACGTGCGGGAGCTCCGGTGGCTGATGGAGCGCGCGGTTGTGGTCGCCGACGCGAACGTCGTGCGGTCCGAGACACTCGCGGAGGCGGCAGGACTCGGGGCGGCCGCTCTGGGCGCCGCGCCGAATCAGGTATCGCAGGAGCTGCTCGAGCTGCGTGCGACATGCAAAGAGCACAGTGGCGATCCAGACCGCGTAGCGGACGCCCTCAATATCGGCAGGTCGACGCTGTATCGCCGGCTGGAGAAGATGGGGCTGAGGCTGGGGGACTTCAGGGGCCACTAACGTGTCGGACTCATACCGCGACCCGTGGGACTCCTAAGGGCTGGGGACGCCGGTCCGAGGATACCGCGCCGGGCAGCCGCCGAGAGGTCCATCAGCCGAACACGTTTCGTACGCTCCTAAGACTGTGACGGGCGGCCATCCGTCCGATCGCCTCTAGGTAGTCCAATCCGTCGGCTCGATCGAGGCTGAAGCGACCCGGTGCTACCGCGTCGTTGATGCGCAGGAAGCGTCCGGGCCCGTGTAGGTGTTGCGCCTGAGCCGTGGTAGCCTCGCCCTGCAGTTCGATCATTCGACCCGGGAGCTTGTCGATCACCAGCAAGCCCGACGTTCAATGCGACCGTCCGCCCGTCCGAAGTCGGCCGGAGCACCGGTTGTTCCGCTGGAGAGCAGCGCGACGTGGTCGAGCCGCGCTCCGAGCACGCCGACGGCCTCAACCAGGCCGGTCATGGCCGGGTTGTTCGCCCACAGCCCGTCGTCGACGATCCGCGTGCGATCCGAACTCCTCATTGTTCGAACGTAGGTCGGTGCAGAAGCCGTTCCCAAGGCCACCTCGGGCAGTGTCGGCCGCCCGTCGGAGTCGCATGGCTCATGATGCGGAGTCCCGGACAACCCCATGGCGCCCGTCATGGCGTCGGCAGCTGGGACGACCACCCGCGTGCCGAGATCGGACATCGTGGCGTCACCAAGGACGCCAGTCTGCGCGGCCTCGAGTTGTCCTTGGAATTCCCATGGCTTCGTTGACTGGGGGAATTCCAGTACACGGCAACGACACACGATCGATTCTCGAATCGGGGCCTACCTTGGAGGCGACGCAGTGATTCAGATCCGCACGCAGCTACACATGCCCGTCCCCATGAAAGACTCGACCCTCCAAGGATTCGGACAGCGGCTCAAGGCGATCCGCACCTAGAAGGCGCTCACCCAGCAGGAACTGGGCGGCCTCGTCGGTGTGTTCCAGCGCGTCGTCGCCTACTACGAGGCCGACGACGCGCAGCCGCCAGGCGCGCTGCTCGCCACCGCGCTCGACGTCTCGGCCGACGATCTGCTCGGGATCGAGCCGCTAAAGGAAAAAGTCCCGCCGAAGACGGCGCGCATCCGGCGCCGCCTCCAGCAGTTTGAGGACCTCCCGCCCGCCGATCAGAAGGCCATCCTCAAGTTTGTCGACGCGCTCGTGAAGACCAGGGGGAACGCGTAGCGAGCGGCCGAAAGACCGTCACAGCCGGTTGCCGCCGAGCAGTGCTAGAGTCGACCGAATCTCTCGCTCGAGCCGGGCTTCGCCGAAATACTCCGGTGCCTCGGCGCGCGCGGATTCCGAGGGCTCGTAGAAATCCAAATCGAACGCCAAGTCGCGCAGGACCTCCTCTTCATGCTTAGTTACACCGGCGAGCTCGCTCGTCGCCACGCTCGAGATGAAGGCTTCGATCCGGCGCGCCCGGCCGGCACCATCCGCGGCCAATGCCGCCTTGAGTAGCCCAACTAGCGCTTGGCACTGCTTCGTCATAGCGGTACTAGAAAGGATATGGGATGAATCGTGGACGGATTAGGTTGTTGCCCCGCAGCACGGTCGTGACCTGCCCACCGCCATTCACACTGACTAGGAGATCTTTTCCGTTCTTCGAGAAAGCACCCGTGATGACGTACGACACAACTCCGTTCTTCGGGTCCCAGAACCGCGCCCCGTGCTCGATCGCGTAGTCTACCTGGCCAGGCCTAATGCCGCGGAGAGCCATTCTGAACCTAGCGTGCCTGGTCAGCCGCGGCACCAACGCGGTTGACGCCCGTCCGACCCGCGTCACAGGCAACACCGTCGCAAGGTCAATCAGCGCACCTCCGACGTCACCTTCACCGACGTTCTCTCCGAAGCTGTTGAAGTTGGCCGCCTCCGAGAGCCCGTTTCCGAGCGCTGCGAACTGAAGCCCGACCCATCCGAATGTCCCGCCGCGCCTGGCCCACCAGTCCGCCGCCATCTGGAACTCGCACTCAGGCCAAGGGCGGCATGCGACCTCGACGTTGTAGCCGTCGTCGATCAGCGCTTGGATCCCGGCATCACACTCCCCCAGCGACATCGCTGTGCCATCTTCGCGGACGCACGCCGCGAGCCCCGAGGGGTCCCCGTAGTTGACGGGATCCCCGTTCGCGTAGCCGTAGAGGTTGAGCCCCCCACCAAATCCGATGGGGTCGATCTGCGTGAACTGCCCCACCATCGGGTCGTAGTACCGAGCGCGCCGGTACATCAGACCGGTCGTTCACGGCTGTCCCTGGCCAGCTATCGCACCGCCCGGCTTGCACCCGCACGCTTGTGGGCGGTTCAGGCGCACGCCTGCCCCACCGAAGGCGCCACAGATCGCCGCCCACCCCGACGCAGCTACCGCTCTCCGCCCAAAGCGGGTACGATGCGCAGCCCGATTCATATTCACCGGCGGGCGAAAGCCATGGACCTTCTTTTCGACGAGCTATTCGCGGCCCTCCACGCCTGGAATCGAGCCCGAACCAAGCCGCTGCACACACTCGTCCGCCTGGTACGCCGGGCTGGTGAGCCCGATGGGACGGCGAAGGAAATGACCGCGGACCAGTGGACGCTCGTGCTCCACGGAGCAGACGAGCAAATGGAGGCGTGGGGCATCTCGGTCGCTCAGCGCTCCGAGGTGCGGGCCGTGTATCGCGAGCTGGTACGGCGGGGGGCGATCAGCGGACCGAGCTGGACTCCCTCGACCTCCCAAGCCCACGCTCGGATGCGACTGCTCCCATCCACCGTGATAGCCCGCGTTGCACGGACATACGGGAGCGACACACGCGACCCGTGGACGCAGTCAGACCGCGGACGGGCGTGGGGCGACGCGACCAGGCGCGAGAGCCTGCTCGACTTCGAAAACCCGTTCGGGCTCCCGCAGACCGTCGACTTCTTCTCGTGCCCCCTGCCCCGCGTCAGCCATGGGGTGGACCGCGCGGGCTTCCCCCGGGACGTCCTCCGACGCGAGTCGGGACGCGCCGGCGCGGCGTGGCGGGCGGGCACGATCCACGCGAATCTCGACAAGCTGAACGCCTATCTCGGGTGGCTCGAGAGCGAGCGCCACGTCGATTGGAGTGCTCACGACCTCCGAACCGCGCTCGAGCCCGAGCACCTGACCGCCTACCTCTCGGCGGCCGGATCCGGACAAATCACGCCCGATCAGGCGCGGCGGGCGTTCCTCACTCTCGCACGTATCGCGTCGCCCCTCTTCGAGTCGAAGGCGATCGCTCTCGGACTGGATCCGGACCCGTTCGCTGAGGCATCTCGGATGTGCAACTCGAGCAGCGGGTATCGCACGCCCGGGGGCCAACTCCGCCATCGATCGTTCGCGCGGCTGCTCGCCTCGCCCAGCTCGCTGCACTCTCAACGTCGGACCGCGATCGCGATCGAGGATGCCTGGACCAGAGCAATGGGGACGCGGAACGCGTGGATCGGAATGCGAACCGCGTTCGAGGCTGCGCGAGATGCGATTCTCCGGTCGCTCGGATGCACCTCCTTCGAGGAGCTTCGCCAGCTGATCTCGAGGCGGGTGCGCTTCCTCTCCATCGATGACGCGGAGCGGCTTCGCGACCTCCAGTTCGTACAGGATCAGCTCACCTGCCCCCTGAGATCGCGCACGGCAGTGCTGGTCGATCGAGACATGCGATGGGAGGACCGAGGGCGAATCCTGGCCGCGTATCCTCCATCGATACTCAAGTCGCCAGGGAACGGCCCGCTGCGACCCTGCTATTCGGTTGGGGGTGAGCCGTCGGCGTACGACGCCGAACTCTACCGACTCTACGTGGCGCCCGGCGGCGTTCGGGACCAGCTCCTCGATGGACGTCCGTCTGACGCGTTCTACGTCCGGGCATTGGACCCGGCGCGCTTCCCGACCCGGAACTCCGGGCTGACTCGGATCGTGCGACGCGTCCTGGTGCTGGGCCTCCGCGAGCTGGACGTTGACCCGAAGCCTCTGCTCAGGTCCGGCATGGTCAAGAACCACGCGTTCAGGCACGCGTTCGCGAAGCACCTCTGTGACCAGGGCATGATTCAGGTAGCGGCGCTGTACCTTCACCACGCCGACCTCAACATGATCCATCGGGTGTACGCGGCCGCGAGCGCGGCGGACTGGAACATGGGCGGCATTCTCGCTGGCGGTCCCACCCGAGCCACGTCGAGCGGTCCGGCGGTCCCCGAGCAACGCTCCCAACCCCTCTACCTGCAGTAGGACTTCGAACGCGGTGGTCACGGCGCGGCCCACTCAGAGCCTGCCCGTCTCCGCACTGTGCAGCGGTATGTTCCATCGGACCCGAAGGCGGGAGTCGATCCGAGGCAACGCCGAGGACACCGAGCATGGCCGAAGGCCGCGCGCAGGTGAACCCCGGACGCGCGATGTGCGGCAGCACATCGCAGCGGACGCGGGTGAGACTCCCGCCGCCTCCACTCCGACCCGACACGTCCGTATACACGAACAGCCCGATCGGGTCGAGAGAGCTGTCCGACAAAAAGAGTGGAGGCGGCGGGAGTCGAACCCGCGTCCGCGAGCCGATCCGACCAGGTCTCTACGTGCGTAGAGTGCTGTTGATCTCGCTACGGGTGGTCAGCACACGACCGGTCCACGCAGCCAGTCACCTGTTGTCTCGCTCTCGGTGCGGTGACGTCACCTCGAGCCAGTCCGACTTGTCGACGTCAGAAGGGATCGCCTCGGACAGGCAATCCCAGCGACGGGTCCAGCGTCAAGCTACAGAGAGCTTACGCGGCCAGCGCCATGTTGTTGTTGGCAGCTAAAAGTTTCCCGGAGGATTTACGAAGTCCCGGGACTTCGGCACGCAACCCGGACATCACGAAACACGTCGAAGCCGTGACGCCCCCAAGGGATGTGCGTCAGGCGCACATCTTTCAAACAGGACCGTAAAGGTAAGGGATTCGGGCGCTTGGGTGGAGGGAGGGCTACCTCGACCCGTCCGTACGTCCCCCCCCGCCGACCCATCTCAGACCATCCTTCCGCCCAGCTCCCGCACCACCGCCGCGAACTCGTCCACGTCCTCCGTCCGCGTCCGCCAGTTCGAGAATGCGGGTCGGAAGACGCTGCGGCTCCCGAGCTTCGAGGTCCCGACCAGAAATCGCCCGTCGGCGAGAACGGCTTCGCCGAGTTCGGCATTCGCAGCATCGAGCGCCACGTCGTCCAGGCCACCCGGATTCCATCGGAAGGCCACGATGTTCAGCCCCGGCTCGGCCATGAGCTCCAGGTCGGGGGCGGCCCGGACCACCTCGGCCAGGTGGAGCGCCAGGTCGAGGCAGTGCTCGACGATCCGCCGATGCCCGTCGCGGCCGTACGCCTTGAGCGTGGCCCACGTCGCGAAGCCCCGCGCTCGCCTCGAGCTCTCGGGGGTGATGGACCCGGGGGTCGGCCGCGGGTCGGCCTCGCTCGGCAGATAGTCGGCGGAGTAGCGGAAGGCGCGGGCCAGGAGGCCGTGGTCGCGGACGAAGGCGTAGCCGGCGTCGTACGGCACGTTGAGCCACTTGTGGCCGTCGACCGTGGCCGAGTCGGCCCGCTCGACCCCCTCGGCGAGGTGCGCGGTTCTCGGCGACACCCGCGCGAACAGACCGAACGCGCCATCCACGTGCACCCAGCAGTCGTGTTCGCGCGCCAAGTCGATCATGTCGGACACCGGATCGAACTCGCCGGCGTTCACCTCCCCGGCATTCACGACGACGAGCGCGGGGCTCCCGTCCAGCACCTCGAGCGCCGTGCGCATGGCGGGAAGGTCGACCCGTCCGCGGACATCCCGCGAGAACGTCCGCACGTTTCCCCGCCCGACGCCCTGGAGGCCGAGCACCTTCAGCGTGCTCGCGTGCACGAAGCCGGACGTAAGGACGGGCATCACGGGGGCACCCGCCATTCCGGTCTCGGACACGTCGAGGCCGAGGCGCTCTCCCCACCACTGCCGGGCGGCCGCCAGGCAGACGAAGTTGGCCATGGTCGCGCCCGTCACCATCACGCCGGTCCACTCGCGCGGCAGTCCGAACAGCTCCTTGAGCCAGTCGAGCGCCTGCAGCTCCATCCGCACGCCCGCCGGCGACAGGACCCACGTGTACGTGACCGCGTCGTGGGCCGCGGCGACCAGGTCGGCGACGAGCGCGGCCGGCGTCGCGCCCCCGATCACGAAGTGGAAGCACCTCGGGCCCGCGGTGTTTCCGCCCGCCGCCGAGGTCAGGTCGAGCAGGCGCTCGAGTGCGGCCTCCCCCCCGACACCGGTCTCCGGGAGGGGCTCTGCGAGCCCGGCCAACGCGGCTTCGGCACCCGGCGGCAGCGCGACACGATCGTCCGTCCCGGCCACGGCGTCTGACAGCGCCGGTCCCACGCGCTCCATCAACCGGGACATTTCCGCGCGGAGACCCTGTCGCAGCCAGTCCCCACCGCGACTCACGCCGGCGCGCCCGCGACCTCGCCCGCGACCCACGCGTCGAGGTACCGCTGCAGGATCTCCTCGACCTGTTCCAGTTCGGTCACCTGGAAGAGCTCACCACGGAGCGTCTTGCCGTCCGGCAGTCCTCTCGTGTACCAGCCGAGGTGCTTCCGGAACTCGAGGAGGGCGCGCTTCCGGTTCTCCTCGTAGGCGACGGCGTTCCGCGCATGCCGGATGCAGATGGCGAACCGCTCCTCGATGGTCGGGTCGGGTGGGATCGGCTCGTCGTCGAGCGCCGCCCGTGCCTGACGGAAGATCCACGGATCGCCGTGGCTCCCCCGGGCGATCATGACCCCGGCACATCCCGTCTCGTCGTGCATCCGCTTCGCGTCCGCGCCCGAGCGCACGTCCCCGTTGCCGATCACCGGAACGTCGAGTGCCTCGGTGAGCGCGGCGATCTCCTCCCACCGCGCGTGACCCGAGTACATGTCCGCGCGGGTGCGCGCATGGAGCGTGACGACCTTCGCCCCGGCGTCCTGACAGCGGAGCCCGATCCCCACCGGATCGCGCGTCTCGGCGTCGAACCCGCTTCGAATCTTGGCCGTGACGGGGAGTCGGGTCGCGTCGACGCACGCCCGGATGATGTCCTCGACCAGATCCAGGTCGCGCAGGCAGCCGCTGCCCCCGTTCCGCTTCACCACCTTCTTCACCGGGCAGCCGAAGTTGATGTCGACGAAGTCCGGGCCGAAGGTGTCCGTCACGAAGGCCGTGGCGTCCGCCATCATCGCGGGGTCGGAGCCGAAGATCTGTACGCCGATCGGCCGCTCCGCCTCGTCGAAACGGAGGTAGTCGAGCGTGCGCCGGTTCCCGTGCATGATCCCGTCCGCCGACACGAACTCCGTCACCACGACGTCCGCGCCGAAGTCGCGGCAGAGTCGGCGGAACGGCGACTCGCTCACGCCCGCCTGGGGCGCGAGGTAGAGCGGCGTGTAGGCGCTCTCGAGCAGCTGGATCGGGTCGGTACTCATGCCGGAAGGTACACTCGTGCGCGGGGTTCGTGGTGTGGCGGGCCCGGAGGCTTGGGCGACGGACCCGTTTCCCGTAGCTTCGATGGTCCCGCCATCCACCACGCCAACCTCGCTCGACGCATGAAGCTCCGGGATTTCTTCACCACCGACACGGTGGTCCTCGACCTCGAGGCGGAAGGAAAGGACGAACTCCTGAAGGAGCTCGTCGCTGCCCTCGGACTCGACGAGAAGTCGGAGACGATCCTCTTCAAGACGATCAAGCGGCGCGAGAATCTCGGGAGCACCGGCATCGGCAAGGGCATCGCGATTCCCCACTGCCGGTCGCTCGTGGTGAACCGCCTGCGTCTGGTGTACGGACGGAAGCTGTCGGGCGTGGAGTTCAACGCGATCGACAAGACGCCGGTGCACCACCTCTTCCTGATCGTGGCGCCGCCGCTCGAGGTCTCGAACCAGTACCTGCCGGTGCTCGGGAAGATCGCGCAGTTCGCCAAGGACCCCGACGTGCCCGACCGGCTGCTGGAGATCGACTCGGCCGAGGCGTTTTTCGCGCTTCTGGACGAACGCGGCGTCTGACCCCGGGCGAGCGCCCGGCGCCCTCCCTACTTCGTGACGATGATCTTCTTGGCCTTGCTGATGCCGTTCACGGTCAGCTGGACCCAGTAGATCCCCGACGCGACCGTCGCCCCGCCGAAATCCCTGCCGTCCCAGAACGCCTCGTGCCGTCCGGGGCGATCGTACTCCAGCTGCGTCAACAGCACGCCCTGCCCCATCGGGTGATTGAGCGCCTGCGGCACGGCCACCGGCTGCCGGATCAGGTTGAAGATCCGCATGGACACGACAACAGGACGCCCGTCGGCGAAGAGCTCCTCGTTCAGAACGAAGGGGATCCTCGTCTCGGGGTTGAACGGATTCGGATAGTTCTGTTCGAGAATGAATCCGCCCGACTCCTGCTCGTCCTGGCCCGTCCCCTGGGCGAAGGCGGGGGTGAATGCGGGCGCGGACATGAGAAGGAGGACGAGCACGACGCGCGATAGGCGTCTCATGCGGTCCTCTGCACTTGCGTGCGGTTCGGTAGCCGTGGTGTCGTTACGCGGGGTCCTGTGCAGGCGTTCGGGCGTCCTCCGGGGGTGCCCTCAAGAATTCTTCTCTACCAGTTCCAACGTAGAGACGGGATCCGACCGGGGTCAACCGGATTCTCACCCGCTCATCCAGAAGGACGCGGGCCGCGCCGGAAACGTTGCACGGCGCGCGGAGCGCCGTGACCGGTGGCTCGCGGTCTCGCCTCATTCTTTCACCGCTGTCAGTCGTCCGGTTCCCCTCGCACCGCGCGGACACCGCCCTCGAAGCGCGTGATTCCCCGTCGGTCGAGGTGCTCGAGGATGGGAAGCAGGTACCGACGGCTCACCGGGATCACCTCCCGGAAGTCGGTCGGCCCCAGGTCCGCACGTCCTCCGAAGGCCTCGGACACGCGCGAGATGGCTGCGTCCAGCGTGGCTCGATCGATGCGCGTGCGGTCGTCGAGTCGGACGAGGCGTCCGTCCCGTTCGAGCGTGTCCAGGATGGTGTGGAAGGCCGGGTCGTCCGCCAGCTCCGGCGGAACATCGGTGGTCTCGGGCGCCTCCAGGCCCACCCCTTCGTAGAACGTCGCGACGCGCTCCATCAGCGCGCGCTGGTCGTCCGAGAGCGACGGCGCGAACTCGCGAAGGCGCACGAACCCGGCGTCCACGACCAGTTCCTTCCCGTTGGCCGCGGCGAGTGCGGCATCCGCAAACCCCTCGTGGGAGCCCCCGGGCGCCAGCGAGCGCGCGTGGGCGACATCGATGCCGGCTCGGAACGGCTCCGCCTCGTGGAGCGCCGCCGTGGCATCGAGGACTCGGCGGGTGAACACGCGCACCACCTCGCGGCCGAAGATCGTCCCGTCGCCGGCGCGGACGGCGCCTTCGCCGAGCTCGGTGGCCAGCACCTCCGCGGCCTCGCGCGGCGGGAGGCCGGTCCGGACCGGGATCAGGTCGGTGTGGATGCCACGCGCTCCGTGCGCGCGAAGCGCGGAGCGCAGGCGGGCTCCGGAATCGCCGGCGATCCGATCCGCCAGATCGCGGGCCAGATCCGCGTCCGGAGGTCCCCGCCGGCGTGGCGCGTGCGTCTCCGCCACCACACCGCCACCGATCGTCGTGACCGGCGACCACGCGCGGATCACCAGTCGCATGCCCACCCGCGCCACCACGGGCGACT
The DNA here is from genome assembly GCA_028284495.1 of Longimicrobiales bacterium. Classification (GTDB taxonomy): domain Bacteria; phylum Gemmatimonadota; class Gemmatimonadetes; order Longimicrobiales; family Gaopeijiaceae; genus Gaopeijia. Next base: position 25,281 of record JANQRP010000022.1, read on the forward strand.
CCAGGCGCAACTGGACCCAGCCGTCCTCGCCGGGGCCGAGCGCGCGGTCCCCGCCCGGCCCGGTCTCGCTCCCGTCGGGCGCGCCCTCGAGCACCGAACAGCGCGCCATCACCTCCGCGGTGCCGAGGTGGACCCGGACGCGCTGGCCGTCCTCGAGCGACCACTCCGTCCCGCGGATCATGCGGAGGCGGGCGGTGAGCATCCGGCTCGCCTCCCACCGGGGCTCGGCCACCACCGCCTGACCCCGGGCGAGTGCCTCCACCTCCACACCCGCACCGGACAGCGCGACGGCGACCCGGGCACCCGCCTCCGCCGTCGGGGCCTCCTGCCCGTGCGACTGGAGCCCGCGGACGCGCGCCTCGAGCGATCCGGGTCGGATCCGGACGGTGTCCCCCACCCCGATGCGTCCACTGACCAGCGTGCCCGTCACGACCGTGCCCGTGCCCCGGATCGTGAAGACGCGATCCAGGGGAAGAAGCAGGACGTCGTCGGCGTCCCGTCCGACGTCCCCGGCCGCGACGAGAAGTACGCGGCGCAGGTCGTCGAGTCCGGTACCGGCGGTCGCCGAGGTGCGCACGATCGGGGCGCCCGCGAACCGCGTCGCGGCCACCGCGTCCCGGACCTCCTCCTCGACGAGGTCGGCCCAGTCGGGGTCCGCGACGTCGCACTTGCTCAGCACGACCACCAGGCGGCGGACGTCGAGAAGCTCGAGGATCGCGAGGTGCTCACGGGTCTGGGGCATGACGCCGTCGTCGGCGGCCACCACCAGCATCGCCACGTCCATCCCGGTGGCGCCGGCGAGCATGTTGCGGACGAACCCTTCGTGACCCGGTACGTCCACGATCCCGAACCGGACGGCCGCACGGGCCCCGTCGGTGGCGTCCGAGGCGGCGGGGCCGACATCCTCGAACCCCAGCTCCTCGAACCCCAGCTCGGCGAACCCCAGGTCGATGGTGATGCCCCGCTCCTTCTCCTCGGCGAGCCGGTCGGTGTCCACCCCGGTGAGCGCGCGCACGAGCGCCGTCTTTCCGTGGTCGATGTGACCCGCCGTCCCCAGGATCAGGCGCCGCGCCGTGGGCCCGCTCACGCCCGACCCCCATCGGCCGGAAGGAGCGCCGCGAAGACCCGGAAGGCCTCGAGCGGCCGGCCACCCACGACGTGCACCGTGGTGAAATCGCTGAAGAGGCGGAGGTGCGCGCGCGCGTGCCCGAAGTCTCCGGGCACCCGACCTCGGAGGAGGTCCGCGAGCTGCCGTCGGGCGCCCGGGCCGACCCGTGGCCCGGCGAAGCGCTCGCCGCACTCGGGGCGGAGGCAGCGCACGCCGCCGGCCTCGAAGTCCATGCGTGCCATCTCGTCGTGCTGGAGGGCGCGGCCGCACGTCACGCAGTGGGTGAGCTGGGGCAGGAAGCCGAGCTGGCCCACGAGCTGCCACCCGCACGCAAGGAGTTCACCCGGCACGTTCCCGGCCGCCTCGGACAACCGGTCGAGCGCCGCGGAGAGCCCCGCGAACACCACGTGGGCCGCCTCCTCGCCGTGATGGCGGAGGACGATCTCGCCGAGCACCCCCGCGGCCGCGAAGGCCGCCGGGTTCCGGCCGAGCCCGGGCCGACCCCGCGCGAGCGACACGTCGCGCAGCGTCTGCAGGTCACGGCCCGGCCTGAGGTGCACCTCGAGATCGACCTCGTCGAAGAGGCCGGCGCTGGCGCCCCCCTTCGCGCTGCGGCTGCGGATCCCCCGCGCCATCACCGACACCACACCGTGGTCCTCCGTGAAGTAGCGGTGGATCCGGCTCGTCTCGGAGTAGTCGTGCGTCCGGAGAAGGACCGCGCGCGTCCGGACGGGACCGGACGTGCTCACCCGTCCCGGAGTCGCGACATCAGGGCGTCGCGCTCGGCGCGGAGGCTGGCCGCTTCGCCCGGGTCGTTGGTCTTCTCGAGACGCTCGTCGATGCGGGCGATCGAGAGCACGAGGCGCTCCCGTGCCTCCGGGCCGAGAGCCGCGCGCGAGCGCTCCGCGGGCCCTTCCGGCGCCGGAGAGGCGGGCCCGGAGCCCGAGGCGGCAGACCGGCCGCCCGATGCCGCGGTCCCCGACGCGGACGCCGCCACACCCGCGGCGGGCGCGCGCCGAACGGCCCAGACGCCGACGGCGGTGAGCCCGAGGCCGATCAGCACGATCAGGACCTCGAGCGGAATGGCGGGTGATCCGCCCTCGTCCGTGGCCCGGAGGGTGACGGCGGAATCGGTGAGCATGGCCGCCGCGTACCGCCGATAGATCACACCCGGCTCCAGCTCGACCGGCTCGACCGCCACCAGGCCCGCCACCTCGATCGTCGGCGTCGGCTCGCGGACGAGCAGCTCCAGCTCGCCGGTCGTACCGGGCAGCGGAACCTCGAGCGAAAGGGAATCGAGGAAGTACCGGAGCACGAGTTGCCGCGGCCCCGGGGTGAGCGGCATCGAGACCGACACCGTGTCCCCCGCGAACACCGTCGACACCGGGGCGATGTCTCCGCCGCCCACCTGCACCTCCCCGACGCCCGACGGGAGCAGGTAACGCCACGTGGGTGACGTCGAATCCGCCGGCACGAGGGTGCGGTCTCCGGTGACCTCGAGCTCGACGAGGTCGGTCACGCTCCAGCCGGCCTGCATGGGCTCGACCAGCAGGTAGCGCACGGACACGGGGATGGCCGCCCCGCCTGGAGGCGCCGTGAGCGTGTCGAAGACCTCGATGCGGTAGAGCGAATCGAGTTCGGCCGCCGTGGCGACCGGCGGGCCGAAGTAGAGGACCCCCTGATGGTCCACCGACGCGAAGTAGATCTCGCCGCGGCCGCCGGGGTCCGGAACGCTGGGAAGTCCGAACCGAAACGTGCCGTCGGTGGCGGCCACGAGGGTGTCGAGCGCACCTGCCTCCGCCGCATCCACGCGGTGCAGTACCACGGGGACGTCCCCGAGGGGCTCGCCCGCCCGCTGCACGAGGCCGGACAGGACCGGTGAGGCCTCGACCTGGGCGCCGAGCTCCGCCGTCGAAGCCAGGAGCGCCGTCGATGCCGCCGCCACCGCGACCACGGTGCGAACGATCACGGCCCGACGGATCACGGACTGACCGATCACGGACTGAACCGCCCGAAGTCCTCGGGGTCCAGCCCGCGCAGATACGACTCGAGATCGTCCGGCGTCATCCCCTCGCCGACCTCCTGCTCGACATCCGAGGGGCTCGGGCCGATCGCCCCGCCCGTGAAGCCCGCCGTCGGCCCACCCGCCGCCCCCTCCGTCGACGCCGACGCGCCACCCTCGACCTCGAGCTCGACCAGGTCGAGGAGGCCGTCGTCCGCGAGGATCCGGGCATCGGCCCGAAGCGCGACCGCGATGGAGTCCGACGGGCGGGCGTCCACGTGCACCTCGCCGCCCGGCGTCCGGATCACCAGATCCGCGAAGTAGGTGTTGTTCTCGATGCGACGGATCTCGATCCGGTCCAGCGTGCCGCCGACGCCGCTCACGACCGACACGAGCAGATCGTGGGTGAGCGGACGTCCGAAGGTCATCCCGGCCATCTGGATCGCGATCGCCCGAGCCTCGGTCGCGCCGATCCAGATCGGAAGCAGCCGCTCGCCCACCGCTTCGCGCAGGACGACCACGGGGCTGTTCGTGGACCGATCGAGTCCGAGGCTCTGGACCTTCACTTCGACGAGCACGCCTGCTCCCTTCGCGGATTCACCAATGACGGATCACGAACGACTGACGGATCACGAACGACGACTCACGGCCCTTGGGGCCCCGGGGGTCACGACACGGCGGACTTCAGCGCCTCCACCCGATCCGTACGCTCCCAAGGGAAGGTCGTGACCTGCCGGCCGAACCGCTCGACCGTCTCGGACGGCCGCCCGAAGTGTCCATACGCCGCGGTCGGCCCGAAGATCGGGTCGCGCAGGGACAGCGCCTCGATGATCGCGAGCGGCCCGAAGTCGAAGGTCGCGCGCACGGCGTCCGCGACCGCCGCCTCCGACACCGTGCCGGTGCCGAACGTCTCGACCCGGACCGAGACGGGCTCGGCCACGCCGATCGCATAGGCCAGCTGGATCTCGCAGCGACGGGCGAGACCGGCGGCCACCACGTTCTTGGCGGCCCAGCGGGCCGCGTAGGCGGCCGACCGATCGACCTTCGTGGCGTCCTTGCCCGAGAAGGCACCGCCCCCGTGGCGCCCCATGCCGCCGTAGGTGTCGACGATGATTTTCCGGCCCGTGAGGCCGGCGTCCCCGTGCGGACCCCCGATGACGAACTTGCCCGTGGGGTTCACGTGGAAGGTGCAGTCGGACGCGTCGAAGAGGTCGCCGGGCAGCACGGGGGCGACCGCGCGCTCGATCACCGCCTCCCGGATTTCGTCCTGGGTCACGTCCGGCGCGTGCTGGGTGCTGACCACGACGGTGTCCACCCGCACCGGTCGATCCTCGTCGTACTCGAGCGTCACCTGCGCCTTGGAGTCCGGCCGCAGCCAGGCCAGCGACCCGTCATGGCGGAGCTGCGCGAGCCGCTGGAGAATCGCGTGGGAAAAGACGGTCGTCGCCGGCATGAGCTCGGGCGTCTCGTCGGTGGCGTACCCGAACATCATCCCCTGATCCCCCGCCCCGCCGGTGTTCACGCCCTGCGCGATGTCGGGCGACTGCTTGTCGATGGTCGAGAGCACCGCACAGGTCGTCGCGTCGATCCCGAAGTCGGCGTTCACGTATCCGATGCGACGGAGCGTTTCACGGGCGATGTCCGGGATCTCGACGTACGTGTTGGTCGTGATCTCTCCCGCTACCAGCACCAACCCCGTGGTCACGAGCGTCTCGCAGGCGACCCGGGAGGCCGGGTCGTCGGCGAGCATGTGGTCGAGCACGGCGTCCGAGATCTGGTCGGCGACCTTGTCGGGGTGGCCCTCGGAGACGGACTCGGACGTGAAGAGGTGGCGTGCCATGGCGGTGGAGACGAGCCTGAGAGTGGGGGGTGCGGGACCCGGAAGCTAGACGAGCCGGACAGGGGCGACAACCGGCCAGCAGCGGGATCGCGGGAGGCTCGTGGGCCACCCGCCGGGGCGCCCGGCGAGCCGATGGGTGCAGGCGTCAGCGCGGCGGCAGGGCGAGCTCCCAGCGGCCCCGGAACGGCGCCAGATCCACCGCGTCGCCGATGCCGTCGGCGAGGCACTCCATCACGTCGCGGGCGCTGGAGGCGGCGAGCGCCGCGCGCGCGGCCGTGCGGGCCGAGGTGGCCTCGAGTTCGCGGAGCACGCTCTTCAGCTCCGGCACCGTGTGCCAGGCCACGGAGAGCGTGTCGATGTCGAGCCCCATGAGCAGGAACGCCCCGAGTACCGTGGCCGCCATCTCGCCGCACACGCTGAGCTCGATGCCCGCGGCCCGCGCGACGCGTGACACCGAGTGGAGCTGGCGCACCACGCTCGGATGGAACGGGTTGTAGCGGGGCGCGAGGTGCGCATTCGTGCGATCCACCGCGAGCGTGTACTGCACGAGGTCGTTCGTGCCGATCGAGAAGAAGTCGGCGTGGCGCGCGAGCTCGGCCGCGTCCAGCGCGGCCGCCGGCGTCTCGATCATCACGCCGACCTTGTAGCCCCGGCTGAACGGGATGCCGTCCCGTCGAAGCCGGTCCTCCTCCTCCTCGAGGAGCGCGCGGACACGCTGGACCTCGTCGACGTCGTTCACGAGCGGAATCATGATCCGCACGTCGCCGTGGACCGTGGCGCGGAGGAGCGCACGCATCTGGGCCCGGAAGAGTTCGGGCTTGTCGAGGAGTACGCGGACCGCCCGCCATCCCAGGAAGGGATTCTCCTCGGCCGGCATGTTCAGGAACATCGGGAACTTGTCGCCGCCGAGGTCGAACAGGCGCACGTACACGGCCTGGCCGTCGAACGCCTCCGCGACGCGTCGGTACGCCTGGAACTGCTCCTCTTCGTCGGGCATGGCGCTGCGCCCCAGCACGAGGAACTCGGTACGGAACAGGCCGATGCCGTCCGCGCCCGCGGCCTTCGCGTTCTCGACCTCGACCGGCAGGTCCAGGTTGCCGCGGATGGACATCGGTTGCCCGTCGCGGGTGACGGCGTCCTGACGCGCCTCGGACTCGATCGCCTCTTCCCAGGTGCGCAGCCGTGCACGCCGCTCGAGGAACGTCGTGCGATCCTGCTCCTCCGGCTCGATGATCACGCGGCCGATGCGGCCGTCAAGAATGATCTCGTCGCCGTCGGACGCGTGGCGGGTGACCTCGCCGAGGCCGACGACGGTCGGAATCATCTGCGACCGTGCCAGGATCACCCAGTGCGAGCCGCGCGTGCCGTGATCCGTCGCGATCCCCACCACGTGCGGCGATTCGATCTGCACGACCATCGACGGGGTGAGGTTCGACGCGACGATCACCACGTCCTCCGCGATCGAATCCAGATCCCACGGATCCGCGAGCTCGAGCAGTGCCGCGAGGACGCGCGTCTGCAGGTCCTCGAGATCGTTCAGCCGATCGAGAACCATCGGATTCGAGGTCCGGCTCCAGCGCGCTTTCAGCTCGAGCATCCGGAACTCGAACGCCCTCGCGGCCGACAGGCGGTTCTCGCGCACGTAGCGCTCGGTGCCCTCGACCACCTCCGAATCCTCGAGCATGAGCATCTGCGGATCGAAGATGCGCGCCTCCACCTCGCCGAGCCGCTCGGCGGTGCGGGCACGAAGCTCCTCGAGTCGCTGCCGGGCGGCCGAGCGGGCCTCGGCGAAGCGGATCAGCTCGTCGTCGATCTCGCTCGGATCCAGCACCCGGTGGGGCACCGTGGGGATCTCCCAGTCGACCCGGTGCACCCGAGCAGAGACGATCCCCCGGGCCGCCGGAAACCCGTCGAGCACCGTGGACACGTCAGTCCTCCTCGAATCCGCGCGCGACCAGATCCGCGAGCGCCTCGAGCGCGTCGGCGGCGTCGGCGCCGTCCGCCTCGATGCGCAGGCTGCTCCCGCACTCGGCGGCCAGCATGATCACCCCCATGATGCTCTTCGCGTTGACGCGGACGCCGTCCTTCTCGACCCAGACGTCGGAGGCGTACCGACCCGCGAGCTTCACGAACTCGGAGGCAGGGCGCGCATGCATCCCGGCGCGATTCACGATCTCGACGATCTTCTCGGGCATCGTGCGCGGGTTCAGAGTGGGAGGAGGCGTCCGGCGAGCGCGATCGCGCCCACGCCGAGTGTGACGATCCACGCGGTCGGACGCCATGCCCGGGGCCCGACCGCGTAGCCTGCCAGCAGTGCGACGATCCCCGCAAGCGCGGGAAGCGTCGACGACGACACGGCGGCCACGCTCGTGAGCAGCGTCCCCGACACCGCGCCGGCGAGCAGGCAGACCGCCGCCTCGATCCGCCGTGTCTCGCGCGTGAGTCGGAGCTCTCGCAGGCGTCGCCCGAGTTCGGTGCCGGCCGACCAGCCGATCTCGAAGCCCCATGCCCGCAGGGCGATCTGCCCGAGGTTGTAGACCACGAGAAAGAGCGCGACCCCCGCCGCCGGAGCGACCGCCGCGGACACGAGGATCCCGAGGAGCGCGCACATCGGAAGCCACGCGGCCCACACCAGCCGATCGCCCATGGCGCCGAGCGGTCCCCGGAGCGCCGCACGGAGCCGCTCGATGGTGTCGCCGTCGGCGCCCTCCGCCTCCAGCCGGGCCAACGCCCCGATGGCGAAGGACGCCAGATACGGATGGGCGTTGAAGAGCGTCGCGTGCCGAGCCACCGCATCGTCGAAGGCACGGGCCTCGCCGTGGACGTGCCGGAGTACGGGAACCAGCGCGAAGGCCATGCCCGTGCCCATCATCGTCCGGTAATTCCACGCCGCCTGCACCAGGAGCGACCGCGCGAGCACGGCCAGCCGCACCCCGACGGGCAACCGGGCCAGCGCGGTCATGCCGACCCTCCCAGCAGCAGTGCGCCGGCGGTGAGCCCGACTCCGAAGAGGACCGCCCGCCCGCGTGTGCCCGCGACACCCCGGAGCAGGACGCCGAGGGAGGTGAGCGCGCCGAGCGCCATGAGGGCGTACGTCTCGCCCCTACCGACCGGCCAGCCGGGCACCAGGGCCGGCCCGATCCATCGGGCGGCCAGGACGCCGACCAGCGTGAGGCCGGCACCCCGAACGAAGTCGAGGCCGAGCCCGGCCGCCTGGGCCCGCGCCACCTCGGACGCGTCGAGGTGGTGCTCCGGTGTGTCGGCGCGGCGCTCGTTCCAGTGCCGGAGTGCCGACTGGCTCATCGCGGCCAGCCAGCCCCAGCCGAGGCCGCCGGCTACGCCCACCGCGAGCGCGGACGGCGACGGCGCGACCGCCGCGGCCGCGACCACCGCGACCACCGCCGCGGTGCCCCCCTCCGGATGTCGCCCGCCTCCGCTCGGAATCGCCACGAGCAGGTAGATCTCGAGGAGGATACCGACCTGCGCGCCCAGCATCGGGGCGCCGACCACCATTCCGACCGCCCAGCCGACGACGAGGGGGCGGGAAAGCATCGACTGCACCGCCGCGACGCCGTCCACCGCGACCACGCCGCCGACGAGGGTGAGGAGGAGGACGTCCGTCACGACGCGAGCATCTCGTCCACGCCGACCACCGGCGAATCCGGGAGATCACGCCCCTCGACGTCCGCACCGGCGGCCACCAGGCTGCGCAGGTGGGACGCATCGTCCGGGCCGAGGTTGAGCCAGCCCCGCACCGGACGGCGCCCGGCCCCGGGGTGGAGCCCGCCCACGTTCACGGACCGCCCGTCGAGGAGTCCCCCCTCGGAGAGTCGGCTCATCGAGGCGAGGTCCCGCGTGAGCACCACGGTCGGAACGGCGTCGGCTTCGTAGTCGGCGAGCGACGCGCGCGCATCGTCGACGCCCAGAAACTCGACCTCTGCCTCGTCCTCGACGGCGAGCCGGTACAGGTCCTGCTCCCAGTCGCTTCCCGCGAGGGCGTCGTCCACCACCAGGTAGCGGCGGGGATGGAGCCGGCGCCCCCACCCAATCACCACCTGGCCGTGGATCAGCCGCTCGTCAACCCGAAAAAGACGAATCGACATCCGTGGTGTCCATATCTGGCGCCGGGTTCGCGCTGGGCTCCGGCTCCCGATCTGGTTTCGGCTTCGTGAAGGTGAGCGCGCGCACGCCCTCCCGCCCCGTCGTGACGACGTGCTCCACGAGGTCGGGCGTCGCGAGATCCCGGTGGAAGAGGAAGTCGAGCAGCATCGCGAGGTTCACGCCGGTCACGACCGCGAGCGGCGACCCCTCGGAGCAGCAGACGCGGGCGGCGAGCGTGCACGAGCCGGCGGCGAGGTCCGTGAAGACGATCGCCGGACCTCCCGCCGCGTCCGAGAGTATCGCGTCCCGAAGGCCCTCGGGCCCGAGTCCTTCGTTCGAGATCGGCACCAGCACCCCGTCGTCGACGCCCGAGATCCGGGTGGCCGCCTCCACGAGGCCGGCCGCCATCGATCCGTGCGCCACGACGATCCCCCTGACCGCGGGCTCGCTCACTCGTAGTCCTCCTCGAGGTACTCACGGACGGGCCGCATCGAGTCCTTCACCGATTGGTCGAAGGCGGCGGCGGAGTCGACGCCTGTGAATCTCAGAAGATGATTCATGGCAAGAACTTCCGAGATTACCGTGATGTTCTTTCCCGGATTGAGCGGGATCGTGACGGAGGGAAGCTCCACACCGAGGATCGCCTGGGTCTGGACCTCGAGGCCGGTCCGGGAATAGTCACCGTCGTCGGCCCAGTGCTCGAGATGGACGACCACCTCGATCCGCTTCTGCTGGCGGATCGCGCGGATGCCGAACAGCCTCGGGATGTCGATGATGCCCACGCCACGGATCTCCATGTGGTGGCGCTGCCGCGGGTGTCCCCGTCCCAGAATGACGTCGTGCCCTCGCCGCTCGGCGAAGACGAGGTCGTCCGCGACCAGCCGGTGCCCCCGTTCGACCAGGTCGAGCACGCATTCGCTCTTCCCCACCCCGGACGGGCCGACGAAGAGGAGCCCGACGCCGTACACGTCGGCGAGCGAGCCGTGGAGCGTGACCTGCGGGGCGACCGCGGCCGCCAGGTAGGGCTTGATCCGGAGGTAGAAGTCCTTCGTCGTGAGCGAGGAACGGAAGACCGGGATGCCCGCCTCGTTGGCGAGCGTCACCATCTCCTGCGGCACCTCCTGACCCTTCGTGACGAAGACCGCCGGGATGTCGAAGCCGAAGAGACCCGCGAGACGGTCGCGCTTCTCCGACTCCGAGAGCGTCGCGAGATACGTGATCTCGGTCTCGCCGAACACCTGCATCCGTCCTTCCGGCACACGGTTGGTGTAGCCGGCCAGCGCGAGCCCGGGCGACGAGATGTCCGAGTCCACGACCGGGCGATCGAGGTCCACGCCCTCGGTCAGCAGCTCGAGGACGAGGCTGTCGCGACGGTTCTCGAGCAGCTCGCGAACCGAGAGCGTGCCCTGGCTCTCGGGCCCGATGAACTTCACGTGGCTTCGACGATCCGGTCGCTGCGGGGGGACGCCTGGTGGTTCTTCTCGGCACCGCGCTTCCGGCGCAGGATCTTGGCGAGCCGGTCGTACATGCGGTCGAGCGCCGTCATGACGTCGTCGGCGTCGGCGTGGGCGACGACGTGGTCCTTGCCGTCGATGTGGAGGATGCCTTCCGCCCGATACTGCCGCCCCTCTTCCTTGAACACCACTTCGGCGGCCGAGAGCCCGGGATCGAAGCGCCGAACGCGCTCGATGAGTTCTTCGGCCCGCGCGCGAACGTCGTCTCCGATCTCGAAGTGACGGGCGGTGATCTGGATCCTCACATGGACTCCTTTGAGAATGGAAATCGTCCCTCTGTCCGAAACCTACCCGACGCCCGATGGGCGGGCCAGACGGACCCGCTCGAGGAGCGCCTCCCAGCGGTCGGCCGACGCGTCCCACGAGAAGCCGGACGCGAAATCGACGGCTTCGCGACCGAGCCGACCCCGCAGTTCGCCGTCGTCGATGAGCTCCGCCAGCGTCTCGGTCAGCGCATCCACGTCTCCGTGCGGCACGAGCCGTCCCGTGCGTCCGTCGATCACCGACTCCCGCAGGCCGGGCGCGTCGCTCGCGACGGTGGGCGTCCCGCACGCGGCGGCCTCCAGGTTGGCGATGCCCCACCCCTCCTTCGGCGAAGTGAGGACGTGGATCCACGACGTCCGGAGGAGGTCGAGCTTCACCTCGTCGTCGACGAAGCCCAGAAACTCGACCCGGTCGCCGAGAGCGAGCTCGGCCACGATCCCGCGCAGACGCTCGGCGTCGTCGCCCCGCCCGGCGATCCGGAACCGGACGTCGACCCCGCGGTCGGCCAGCGCGCGCACGGCCCGCAGGACGAGGTCGACCGACTTGTAGCGCTTCAGGCGACCCATGAAGAGGAGCGTCGGGGCGTCGGTGTCGGGCGTGTCCCCCGGTGTGAAGCGCGAGAGATCGAGGCCGTTGGGGATCACCTCTACGTCCCGGGCCCGGAGACCCCGTCGCACGAGGTCGGCCTTCGTGCTCTCGGACACCGCAACGATGGGGAGCCCACGGAAGACCCGGGGAATGGGTCGCTCGAGCAGCACCGTCGCCAGGGCGACCGGCAGGCTCGCCTCGCGGAACGCCGTGCGCCCGAAGAGGTGGTGCACGAGGGCCACGACCGGCGCCGCCTTCCAACGGGGGGTGAAGAGCGGGACCTTGTTGAGATCCTCGACGATCACGTCGAAGTCGCGGTCGGCGAGCTCTCGCCGGAACGTCCGGTGGGCGTGAAGTGAGAAGGTGTAGCGGCGGCCGACCCGAACGACCTCCATCCCGTCCAGCCGGGTGCGCGCCGCTGCCCCCTCGAAGCCCGAGCAGAGGACGACGACCTCGTGTCCGCGAGCCGCGAGACGGCCGAAGGTCTCGTGCAGATGGATCTCCGCGCCCCCCGCCTGCGGATTCTCGCGGTCCTGCCAGTTCACCACGAGGATGCGCATCGCGTGATCAGGCGTCGGTGGAATCGGGCGCCGAGACCGCGCCTACCTCCGCGCGCATGCGTCGCCAGATCGCATCGAGGACGCCGTTCACGAAGCGGGGCGAATCGGGGCCGCCGTACTGCTCGGCGAGCCGGATGGCCTCCTGGATGGAGACCTTGGGCGGGATCTCCTCGACCCAGCCGAGCTCGGCCGTCGCGAGCCGGAGTACCGCCCGGTCGATCGCCGCCACGCGGCCGAGCGTCCAGTTGGCGAGCGCGTCGGTGATGCGACCGTCGATCTCCTCGCGGTGGGCCTCGACCACCTTGAGCACCGAGCGGACGAACGGCAGACGGCGCGGCGAGATGCGGCGAGTTCCCGTCGTCTCGACGAGGGCGTCGCGGAGCGAGACGCCTTCCGCGCCGGCCTCCCAGCGGTAGAGGATCTGAAGCGCCCACGCCCGTGCCCGCACGCGATCGATCCGCTCTCGGCGGCTCTCGAAGCTCCCGCTCACGATTCGGCTCCCTCCGTATCGGCGCCGGCGTGATCGGCGGCGGCGCGGCCGAATCGTCCCATCTCGATCGCGGCGAGCGCGACCTCGCGGCCCTTGTTCTGGCGCGCGGGATCGGCCCGCTCCTCCGCCTGGGCGCGCGTCTCCGTGGTGAGCAGCCCGAGGATCACCGGAACGTCTTCGGCGAGCGACACGTCCATGAGTCCGCGCGCCGCCTCGCCGGCCACGTAGTCGAAGTGGGGCGTGTCCCCGCGGATGACGCAGCCGATCGCGATCACCACGTCGGCGCCACCGGACGCGGCCACCCGACCGACCGCCCAGGGAAGTTCCCACGCGCCGGGCACCCGCAGGAGCGACACGTCGTCCTCGTCCACGCCGTGGGCCACGAGCGTCTCGACGGCCGCCGCGGTCATCCGGCCGGTGAGATCCCCGTGGAACCGGGTGGTCACGACGGCCACGCGGAGGCCGGCACCGTCCGCGGTCCCGGCCAGCGCCTCGGACAGCGCGTCGGAATAGGAACCGTCCCCGCTCACGAGGCTCCGCCCGCCCGGACCGTCACAGGATGTGGCCGAGCTTGAGTCGCTTGGTCTCGAGGTACTGCTCGTTGTTGACGTTGGGAGGCACGCGCAGGGGCTCCCGGCCCGTGATCTCGAGCTCGTATCCGTCCAGGCCGACGATCTTCTTCGGATTGTTCGTGAGAAGTCGGATCGATGAGAGGCCGAGCGCGAGCAGGATCTGGGCGCCGATCCCGTAGTCGCGGAGGTCCGGTTTGAAGCCCAGCGACTCGTTCGCCTCGACCGTGTCCTGCCCGCCGTCCTGGAGCTCGTACGCCCGGATCTTGTTGCCGAGTCCGATGCCGCGGCCCTCCTGCCGGAGGTAGACCACGGCGCCTCGCCCCTCCTCGGAGATCTGCGCGAGCGCCGCCCGGAGCTGCTCCCCGCAGTCGCAGCGCTGCGACCCGAACACGTCGCCCGTCAGGCACTCGGAGTGCATGCGCACGAGCACGTCCTTCTCGCCCGAGATCTCCCCCTTGATGACCGCGAGGTGCTCCCGGCCGTCGAGGAGGCTCTCGAACGCGATCACGTCGAACTCGCCGAAGTCGGTGGGGAGCTTGGCGCGCGCGATCTCGCGGACGAGCCGCTCCTTCTGGAGCCGATAGGCGACCAGCTGCGCCACCGTCACGAACCTGAGGCCGTGCCGTTCCGCGAACGCCTCGAGTTCGGGGCGGCGCGCCATGGTGCCGTCCTCACTCATGATCTCGCAGATCACGCCCGCCGGCGCGTACCCGGCGAGTCGTGCGAGGTCGCATCCCGCCTCGGTCTGCCCGACCCGACGCAGGACCCCTCCCGCCTTCGCCCTCAGCGGGAAGATGTGGCCGGGCCGCCGGAGATCGGCCGGCGTCGACGAGGGATCCATGATCACCTCGATCGTCTTCGCGCGGTCGTATGCCGAGATCCCCGTCGTCACACCGTACCGCGGATCGGCGTCCACCGAGATCGTGAACGCCGTGCCCTTGGGGTCGGTGTTCGCGTCCGTCATCGGGTGGAGATCCAGCCGGTCGGCGTGCTCGGGGGTGAGCGTCACGCAGATCAGTCCACGGCCGTGCTGGGCCATGAAGTTGATGTTCTCCGGCGTCGCCGCCTCGGCCGCGCACACGAGGTCACCCTCGTTCTCGCGGTCCTCGTCGTCGGCGACGATGACCATCCGTCCGGCGCGCAGGTCCTCCAGCGCCGCTTCGATCGTATCGAATTCCATCACGACTCCGTGGCGTCCGATCCGGACCGGGGTCCGAGGATCTTTCGCGCGTACTTGCCCATCATGTCTCCCTCGACGTTCACCGGATCCCCGGGCTCGAGCGTCGAGAGGTTGGTGTGCGCCCACGTATGGGGAACGATCGCCACCTCGCAGCGGTCGGGCGACGAGAGCGCGTTCACGGTGAGGCTCACGCCGTTCAGGGTGATCGACCCGTGGAGGATCGTGAGATCCCAGACGTCCCGTGGCAGCGCCACCTCGACCCAGCGGGTGTCGCCGTCACGCCGGACGCCGTCGAGCCGGCCCAGCCCGTCGACGTGCCCTTGTACCCAGTGGCCGTCCAGACGGTCACCCACGCGCAGGGCCTTCTCGAGATTCACCCGGGTGCCCGTGGTCCAGACACCCGCACGCGTCCGGTCGAGCGTGGATCGGACGGCCTCGACCAGGAATCCACGCTCGTCCACCTCGACCGCGGTGAGGCATGCCCCGTCCACGGCGATCGAGTCGCCCACCGAGGTCCCGTCGAGCCAGCCGGCGGGGGTCGCGACGCGGATGCGTCGAAGATCCCGGCCCTCCTCGATCGATTCGACCGTACCCATCGCCGTCACGATGCCGGTGAACATCAGAGGCGGTCCCAGACGGCCAGCACGTCGTCGCCGAACGACGCCGGCGGGGTCACGGAACGCCAGCGTACGCCTCCCGCGCGGTCCGGGTCGGAGCCGGCCCCGCCCGACCGATCGGACGACCCCCAGCCACGCGGAAACGCGGGCACCCCCTGCTCGCCGAGTACGGTGGGCGCCACGAACAGGTAGAGTCGATCGACGAGATCGGCGGCGATCAGGCCGTCCACCAGCCGCCCTCCGCCCTCGCACAGCATCGACGTCACGCCCAGCTCCGCCGCGACGGAGACCACCGCGTCGAGGTCGAGCGCGTCGCCGTCCGACGCGACGGGGTGCACCGACACGCCGGCACGCTCCAACTCCTCGAGGCGCGCCTCGTCCACCCCCTCGCCGCAGAAGATCCAGACCGGCGCCTCGTCGATCGTCCGCACGAGCCGGCTGCCGGGCGCGAGCCGGGCGTGGGCGTCGATCACGATCCGGATCGGCGGTGTCCTCGGCTCCAGGTCGCCACGGACCGTGAGCAGCGGGTCGTCCGCGTCGGCCGTCCCCGCCCCCACCACGATCGCGTCGTGGTCGGCACGGAGCCGATGCACCTCGGCGTGGGCGGCCTCGCCGCTGATCGCGGAGCGCTCACCCGCCCGTCGCGCAATCCGGGCGTCGAGGCTCATCGCCAGCTTGGCCGCAACGTGCGGCCGTCCGGTACGCGCCCGGTGGAAGAACGCCGGATTGTCGGCCAGCGCCTCGTCGGCGGAGAGACAGGGGCCCACCACGTCGATGCCGCCGGCCGCCAGGGCCCGTGCTCCGCCACCCGACTCGCCGCCCGGATCCGCCGCACCGAACACGACACGGGCGACGCCCGCGTCCGCGAGTGCCTCCGTACACGGCGGGGTCTGTCCGAAATGCGCGCACGGCTCCAGCGAGACGTACGCGGTGGCGCCGCGCGCGGCGTCTCCCGCCTCCCGGAGCGCCACCACCTCGGCATGGGCGCCTCCGTACTCGGCGTGCCATCCGCTGCCGACCACCTCGCCGTCCCGTGTGACCACGCACCCGACCATCGGGTTCGGACGCGCGCGCCCCCGCCCCCGGAGCCGCAGCCCACGGGCGCGCTCCAGCATGGCACGGTCGAATCCGCGCAGGCGTGTCGGGGGTGCGGCGTACACGGGGCCTCGTCAGATCGTCAGGCGGACCGAGATCGCCCCGAACACCACACCGTCCGTCCACCCGAAGTCGGCGCCGAGCGAGGTCACGACGAACGTCCGCGCGATCCCGCCGAACACGACGAAGCGGGTGTCCGCAACGTCGTCGAACTCGAGGAGGGTGGCCGGTCCGACCCCCGGTGTCGTGCGAAGGTCACCGTCCGCCGACACCCGGTCCCATCCCGCCCCGCCGTGCAGCCCGAGCCCCAGCAGCTCCTTGCCGACGGTTGCGCGGATCGAGGTGGTGGTCACGTCGGCGTCGATGCTTCCCGCGTCTCCGGACACCGAGAAGGAGGCCCCGCTGCGTCGCATGAGCGAGATCGAGGCGCCCGGAAGCGTGAAGGACTCCCGGAGCAGACCGATCCGGACGCCATACCCCCACGCCAGCGAGGCCCCGTCGAACCCGTCGTCGGACGGCAGGCGAACCGTCGACACGTCGCCGAGCACGTCGACCGCCAGGAGGCCGCCGACCGTGGGCGCCGGAGAGAAGCCGTCGAAGACACCGAGCCCGGCGGCGGCGGCGAACACCGGCGACCAGCCGGACGACGGGTCGCCCGGTCCCCACTGGTCGGGATCGTTGCGGTCGAAGCGGACCAGGCCCACTCGGGCGCCGATCGAGAACCGCGGTGTGGCCCCGAACCGGCGCCCCAGCGCCGATGCGGTACCCGGGAGCGGGGCCGCGCCCGAGTGGCCCACTCCGAGGCCGTCCCGAATCGACTCGACCGCCCGGGCGCCGTCACAGCGGATGAAGTCGTCCCCGATCACGAACGTCTCGCAGTCGGCCCACGCCTGAGCCGCCGCAGTCCCCGGCGCGCCCGTCAGGGCCGCGAGGCCGACCGCCACCGCCGTACCGACTCGCTTCGCGTACCCGCGTCCCTCAGTCCGCATATCGCACCTCCGGATCCCCCGCCTCGACGGCTTCGATCTCCCCCATGACCCAGGGCGACTCCCCGGCGTCCCGCAATCGCTCCATCACGCCGTCCACGCGATCGGGCGCGAGCACGAGGACCATGCCGGCCCCCATGTTGAACACCCGGTACATCTCGTCGCGGTCGACCCCGCCCCCTTCCCGGAGCACGTCGAACAGCGGGCCCGGGGCCCACGACGACCGCTCGACCACCGCCCCCAGGCCTCCCGGCAGAACGCGGGGCAGATTCCCGGGCAACCCGCCACCGGTGTTGTGGACGAGCCCGCGCACGACGCCGTCTCGCACCAGCGGGAGCAGCTGGCGTGCGTAGCTCCGATGGACGTCGAGCAGGACGTCGCCGACGGAGCGGTCGAGCTCGGGGAAGGCGTCGTCGACGCCCAGTCCCATGCGGTCGAACACGATCCGCCGCGCGAGCGTGTACCCGTTGGTGTGCAGCCCCGACGAGCGAAGCCCGACCAGGACGTTTCCGGCCTCGATCGAGGTGCCGTCGATGATCCCTCCGCGCGGCGCGATACCGACGATGAACCCGGCGAGATCGTACTCGTCCTCGGCGTAGAAGTCGGGCATCTGGGCCGTCTCGCCGCCCAGAAGCGCGCATCCGTTCTCGCGACACGCGAGCGCGACGCCGGTCACCACGTCGGTCACGACCGACTCGTCCATCCTGCCCGTCGCGAGGTAGTCGAGGAAGAACAGTGCCCGTGCACCCTGCACCAGGATGTCGTTCACGCAGTGGTTCACGAGGTCCTGGCCCACGGTGTCGTGGCGCCCTGTCATGAAGGCGGCCTTGAGCTTCGTCCCGACACCATCCGCGCTCGATACGAGGACGGGCGCGTCGACCCCCTCCGGCACAGCGTAGAGCCCTCCGAAGGCGCCCAGCTCCGAGAGCGTGTTGGCGTCGCGGGTCGAGTCGACCAGCGCCTTCAGACGATCCTTGGCGCGATCGGCGGCGGCGAGATCCACGCCGGCCTCGCGGTAGCTGTCGCTCATACCCCCTCCGTGGTGGCGGCCGTGAGCTCGTGCTCGAACGCCGTGAGGCGCCGGAACTCGGCGACCCGCCGCTCGACGTCGTCGCGCGAGAGTTCCCGGAAGCGGTCAGTGCTGAAGCCCTCGACCGCGAACGATCCGGTGGCGGAGCCGTACACGACGGCTCTCCTGAGCGCCTCGTGGTGCGCCTCGTGGTGCCCCTCGAGGATGCCGTCGACCGCGCCCTCGGCCGCCAGCGCCCCGAGGAACCCACCGGCGAAGGCGTCCCCCGCCCCGGTGGGGTCGAATACGCGCTCGAGGGGGTAGCCCGGCGCGAAGAACATCCAGTCGCGGGCGTACAGGACGGCGCCGTGCTCTCCCTTCTTGACCACCACGTACCGCGGACCCCGCTCCATCACCCAGCGGGCCGCGTCGAGCAACCCGGGCGTGTCCGCGAGTTCCCGCACCTCCGAGTCGTTGAGCAGCAGCACGTCCACGCGCTCCAGCACCCGCAGCAGTTCGGGACGCTTGCTCTTGATCCAGAAGTTCATCGTGTCGGCGGCGACCAGGGCGGGCGATTCGACCTGCTCCAGCACGTCCAGCTGGAGCACGGGGTCGATGTTGCCCAGAAACACGATCGGGGAGTCGCGGAAGTGATCCGGGATCCGCGGACGGAAGTCGGCGAAGACGCCGAGCCTCGTCTCGAGGGTGTCCCGCGAATTCAGGTCGTAGTGGTAGCGCCCGGCCCAGAAGAAGCTCTCGCCGTCGGCGTGCTCGATGCCGGTCAGGTCCACTTCGCGGTCGGCGAGGAAGTCGAGCCGCTCCAGCGGGTAGTCCTTCCCGACCACGCCGACCACCCGGACCGGCGCGAACAGGCTCGCCGCCGCCGAGAAGTAGGTGGCCGATCCGCCGAGGACCCGGTCGGCCTTTCCGAACGGGGTCTCGACCGAATCGAGGGCGACGCTTCCTACGACGAGAATCGACATGAGGCGGGTTGGGTGGGACGGTCGTGTTCGGAGTCAGTCGGCGGACCGCTGCATGCGCGCCGGGGCGTCGATGCCGAGGACGCGGAGCCCGTTGGAGAGTACCACCGCGGTGGCGTGGGCGAGAACGAGTCGGGCGGCCCGCAGGCCTTCGTCGTCGACGAGCACCGAGAGCTCCGGGTTCTGTGATGGATTCCCGGCGTGGTACCAGGAGTTCACGGCGCCGGACGTCTGCTCGAGGTAGTCACAGAGGAGGTGCGGAGCCCGAGCCTCCGCGGCCTTCTCCACCCACCCCGGAAAGTCGGCGAGCTGCTTGATAAGCTCGCGCTCGAGGTCGTGATCCAGCACGGAGAGATCCACACCCTCACCTGTCGCGTCGGCCATCTCGACCCCGGCCTTCCCGAAGATCGAGTGCATCCGGGCGTGTGCGTACTTGATCTTGTACACGGGGTTCTTGTCGGACTCGTCGAGCGCCATGTCGAGATCGAACACCAGGTGTCCTTCCGGCTTCCGCATCTGGAAGAAGTAGCGCGTCACGTCCACGCCCACCTCGTCGAAGAGATCGCGGAGCGTCGTGTACGACCCCGCCCGTTTCGAGAACTTCACCTCGTCTCCGTCGCGCTCCACACGGACCATCTGGTGCAGGACGTACTCGGGGTAGCCCTCCGGAAGACCGAGCGCCCGGAGCCCCGCGCGAACCCGGGCAACGGTTCCGTGATGGTCGGAGCCCTGGACGTTGATCGCCGTCTCGTAGCCCCGCTCCCACTTGGTCATGTGGTAGGCGACGTCGGGCAGGAAGTACGTGGCGGTGCCGTCGGAGCGGAGCATCACGCGGTCCTTGTCGTCACCGAAGTCGGTCGTGCGCAGCCACGTCGCACCCTCGTGCTCGTACACGAGGCCGGTCTCGCGCAGTCGTGCGACGGTGCGATCGACCTCCCCCGACTCGTACAGCGACGACTCGAGGAAGTATTCGTCGAACACGACGCCGAAGTCGTTCAGGTCCCGATCCTGCTCGGCTCTCAGCATGGCCACGCCCGCCCGCCGCATGGCGTCGAGCGCCTCGCCGGAGTCGTCCCGCCGGAAGCGCTCGCCGTACTCCGCCTTCACGGCCTCGGCCACGTCGACGACGTACTCGCCCAGATACCCATCCTCGGGCACGTCGACATCCTCGCCGAGGAGCTGCCTGTACCGGGCGCGCACGCTGGACGCGAGCCGATCCATCTGCTTTCCGGAGTCGTTGTAGTAGTACTCGCGGTGTACCTGCCAGCCGCACCATTCGAGAAGCGTCGAGATGGCGTCCCCGAGCGCCGCCTGCCGCCCGTGCCCGAGGTGGAGCGGTCCGGTCGGGTTGGCGGAAACCCACTCGACCACGACCTTCCGCCCCGCACCGTCGGCGCTCCGACCGTAGGCCTCCCCCGCCCCGCAGATCTCCGCCAGCACCTGCGCCACGGATCCGGTAGAGAGACGGAAGTTGAGGAAGCCCGGGCCTGCGACATCCACCGACGTCACGCCCGCAGCGGCGCGGTCGAGGGTCTGGGCGAGCTGCTCGGCGATGGCCCGCGGCGGCTGCCCCAGGCGGCCGGCGAGCGTCATCGCGACGTTGGTGGCGAAGTCCCCGTGGTCGGGGTCGCGCGGCCGCTCGACGTGCGGGTCGGCGTCGTCGACCCCCAGGGCCGCCAACGCGTCCCGGAGCGCGCCACGGAGCCGTTCCTCGCTCACGCGTCCGCACCCGCGGAACCGCTCGAGGGGGCGGCCGGCGCCTCGGGCTTCGAGCCGGCGTCCGACGGACTCGAGGAGCCACCACCCGACGCCGCGGACGACCCTTCCGCGGAAGACCCTGCCGCGGACGACGATCCGGACGACGCGCCCTCCCGGGCCTTCCGGTCCTTCTCTGCCGCCTTCCGGTAGCTGTCGCTCCGGTAGTCGGTGATGTAGAAGCCTTCACCCTTGAACAGGAAGCCGGCTCCACCGGACAGCTGGCGCTCGGCGTCGGCGCCGCAGTCGGGACATGGGGCTCCCGGCTCGTCGGACATCTTCTGGAAGACCTCGAACGCGTGACCGTTCGGGCAGCGGTAGTCGTAGGTCGGCATCGGAACGGGTGACGGACGAGGCGATGTGGTGGCGACGGGAGTGGGACGACACGCCGCCGGGTCGGCGCGGTCGATCGTCTCCCGAGCCCCGTAATTTAGGCGCTTTCGTGGGTCCCCGGGAGGCGCGACCCGTCGTAGGTGCCCCACGCGGAGCGGAGCGTGTCGGAGATCTCGCCGAGCGTGGCCCGCGCCTTCACGGCGGCCACGATCGCCGGCATGAGGTTGGCCCCTTCCACCGCCGCCGACGCCACGGCCGCCCGTGCCGCCGCGACCCCGCCGGGGTCGCGGTCCGCCCGGAACGCCGCCAGCCGGCCCACCTGCTCCCTCTCCAGCGCCGAGTAGTCGGGCTGCGCGATCTTCGCCTCCGGCTCGTCCTCGGTGTGGGTGTTCACGCCCACCACCGCGCGCGCGCCGGACTCGATCTCGAGCTGGTGACGATAGGCGGCCTGATGGATCTCCTCCTGCATGAACTCGACCGCCCGCGCCGCGCCGCCGAGCTCGTCGATGCGGGCCAGATAGTCCCGCGCGCGGCCCTCGATCTCGTCGGTGAGGGACTCGATGAGCCAGCTGCCGGCCAGCGGATCGACGCTGCCGGCCACCCCCGATTCCTCGGCGAGGATCTGCTGCGTGCGGAGGGCGATGCGCGCCGACTCCTCCGTCGGCAGCGCGAGGGCTTCGTCGTACCCGTTGGTGTGGAGCGACTGCGTACCGCCGAGCACGGCCGACAGCGCCTGGACGGTGACCCGCACCACGTTGTTCATCGGCTGCTGCGCGGTGAGCGTCGAGCCACCGGTCTGCGTGTGGAAGCGGAGTCGCGCCGACGAATCCGAGGCGTCGTGGCGCTCCCGCATGAGCCGCGCCCACAGCCGGCGCGCGGCCCGGAACTTCGCCACCTCCTCGAGGAAGTCGTTGTGGGCCGCGAAAAAGAACGAGAGCCGCGGCGCGAACTCCTCCAGCTCGATTCCGGCGTCGAGCGCGCGGCGCACGTACTCGAGCCCGTTCGCGAAGGTGAAGGCTACCTCCTGGGGCGCGGTCGCGCCCGCCTCCCGGATGTGGTAGCCCGAAATCGAGATGGTATTCCAGCGCGGCACCTCTGCGGCGCAGAACGCCATCACGTCGGAGATGAGCCGAAGGGACTCGTCCACAGGGTAGATGTACGTGCCGCGCGCGATGTACTCCTTCAGGACGTCGTTCTGGATGGTGCCGGCGAGCCGCGACCGGTCCACACCGCGTTCGTCGGCAACCGCCACGTACAGCGCAAGGAGGATCGCCGCCGTGGAGTTGATCGTCATCGAGGTCGACACGGCGCCGAGATCGATCCCCTCGAAGAGGGTCCGCATGTCGTCGATGGTGTCGATCGCCACGCCGACCCGGCCCACCTCACCGGCCGACATCCCGTGATCGGAGTCGTATCCCATCTGCGTGGGCAGGTCGAAGGCGACGCTGAGGCCGGTCTGCCCGCGCTCGAGGAGATAGTGGTAGCGCCGGTTGGTCTCGCTCGCCGTCCCGAATCCGGCGTACTGCCGCATCGTCCAGACCCTCCCGCGGTACATCGTCGGGTACACCCCGCGGGTGAAGGGGAACGCGCCGGGCTCACCGATCGAGCGGACCGGGTCCTGCGGCCCGTCGTCCGGGCCGTACACCGGTCGGAGCGGGATGCCCGAGCCCGTGGTGACGTCGTCGCTCATTCCGCCGCCTCGGGCGCCTGGAACTCGACCAGGATCTGGCCCTTCTCGACCGCGTCCCCTTCCGAGACGGGAACCCGCGCGACCACGCCGCCGCCTTCGGCCACGAGCTCGTTCTCCATCTTCATCGCCTCGACGATGACCACGCCCTGGCCCTCCGCAACGGTGTCGCCCGGCGCGACCTCGATCTTCACCACGAGTCCGGGCATCGGCGCCACCACGGGCCGCGGCCCCGACGCCCCCGCCATCGCCGTCGTCATCTCCCGGAGGTGGCGGGTGCGCTCGTCGAGGGCTTCGACCTCGACCGGCACGCCGTCGACCAGGAGGTCCCATCGACCCCGAGTCGTGCCCGGTCCCGTCGCGCTGTGTGGCATCCCACGTCGGGCCACCACGCGGTGGACCCGGTCGCCGAGCCTGAGCACCCAGACGTGGGTCTCGCCGACGCGGCGCAGGTCGGCGTCGACGCGGTCGCCGGCGAGGGCGAGGCCTTTGGAGTCGAGCTCGAAATGGACGGGCTCGGCGTCGTCGAGGCGCACGAAGTAGAGCATGCGAACGTCCGTCGGTCGTCAGGGGGCGCGGAGGTCCCGGGCTCCGGCCTCGGCCGGACGCTCGCGGGCGTCGAGCGTTACTACGGTCTCGACATGGGCGGTCTGTGGAAAGAGGTCGAACCCGCGAACCCGGCGCACCACGTAGGCGGGAGCCAGCCGCGCGAGGTCGCGGGCGAGCGTCGCGGGGTCGCAGCTCACGTACACGAGGCGCGCGACGGGTGCGGCCACGAGCAGGTCCGCGACCCGCTCCGCGACGCCGGCGCGGGGCGGGTTGAGGATCACGCGATCCGCCGGCAGATGGTCGGCGAGTCGGTCCTCCACGCGACCCCGATCGACCCGGAGCCCCGCAGGGGCGTCCCGGGCGGCGATGCGCGTCGCCACCAGGTCCGACTCGATCGAGGTGACCGTCGCCCCGTGCCGAGCGAGCCTGCGGCCGTAGCCCGCCACACCGGCGTACGCGTCCACGACACGGAGGCCCGCCGGGTCGCCCAGTTCACCCAGCACCGACCGGTGCACGGCGTGCGCGCCTTCCCGGTTGACCTGCAGGAAGGCCGACGACTCCAGACCGAGTACCTCGCCGTACCACCGGTCGTCGACCGTCCGCCGGCCGGCGAGGAGCAGATGCCGGTCCGATCGTTCGGGCCGATGCCAGACGGCCTCGAGCCCGTCGACCGCTTCGACCAGATCCGCGGCGTGACGGGCGTCGTCGTTGCCGGTTCGCCCCCCGTCCAGCACCAGCACGACGCCGTCGTCGGACGCGCGCAGCGTGAGCCGGAGCTCGCGGCCCGGCGGGAGGCGCTCGGCGCCCTCGCCCCAGGCGGCACGGAGAGCGGTCCAGACGGGCGTGATGGACGGCTCGGGGAGGAGGCACTGATCGTGCACGTCGACGAGGCGGCCGGGTCGGTCCAGCTCGTGGTATCCCGCGAGGACCCGGCGTCGCGCCGAGCCGCCGCCCGATCGATCGACATGCGGCCGCTTCAGGGTAAAGGAGACGCGATTCCGATATCCGAACTCCGCCGCGGC
>JANQRP010000025.1 GCA_028284495.1 Longimicrobiales bacterium
CCCGTCACACGCCGCACCGCCTCCACCAGCTCCGCGTACGTGTAGCCGCCCGTCGACGACGACACCGCCGCACGATCACCCCGCGACGACGACACCGCCGCAAGCGCACACGGCAGTGACGACCCGTCGGTGACCGTGGCTCCGGCGCGATTCCATTCGCTCAGCAGCTTCCATCGCTCCGTCCGGGGCGCGCCGGAAAGCTCGGACACCCGGAGCTCGGGATCCGCCACCACCCGGTCCACGATCTCCGCGTAGTGGGCGAGCATGTGCTCCGCTGTCTCGCGGGTGAAGAGGTCGGTCCGGTAGTTCAGATAGTAGTGCTGCGCGACATTGCCCAGCGCCACGCCCAGCGTCAATTCGAACTGCGCCGCCGGGCGCGGGAGAACCACGGGCTCGGCTTCGAGGCCAGGCACCCCGATTTCTGCGACCCGGGCGTTGGCAAGGTTGAAGAGTACCTGGAACAGGGGACTCCGGCTCGGATCCCGCTCGGGCCGTAGCTCCTGTACGAGCAGCTCGAACGGAAGGGCCTGGTGGGAGAAGGCCTCGAGGGCCGTTTCGCGAACCCGCCGGACGACCTCGCTGAACGATGGGTCGCCCGAGAGATCGTTCCGGTGGACGAGCGTGTTCACGAACGTGCCGACGAGCCCCTCGATCTCACGATGGGTCCGGTGGGCGATGGGTACTCCCACCGCAATGTCCGTCTGTCGCGATCTCGCGTGCATGAGGACCTTGAACGCCGCCAGCAGGACCATGAACGGCGTGGCATCGGTGGCCAGGCTCAGGTGCCGGAGACTTCGAGCCGTCTCGGCGGGCATGTCCACCGAAACATGATCGCCCACTGCACCCGCGAACCGGGGTCTGGGTGTGTCGGTGGGGAGGTCGAGTGGGCGCACGCCGTCGAGCTGGCGTGCCCAGTAGGTCAGGTCGTCTGCCAGCCCGTCGCGGTCGAACTGCTCTCGTTGCCAGACGGAGAAGTCGGCGTACTGGACCGGCAGGTCGGGGAGCGAGCCGGCCTCGGCGACTCCGGAACGACTTCGCCCGTCGTCGCCCTGGGCGTTCGCGCTTTTTGCGTCACGACCCGACGAGTATGCGACCGCCAGTTCGCGGAGGATCAACTCGAACGACACCTGATCCGCCACGACGTGATGAAGCCCCAGCGCGAGCAGATGGCGGTCGTCTCCGAGCCGCACCGCGATCAGCCTCATCGGTGGGTCGGTAGCCAGATCGTAGGGGTGGTGCAGTTCGTCCCGTGCGAAGCGGAC
The DNA here is from genome assembly GCA_028284495.1 of Longimicrobiales bacterium. Lineage (GTDB taxonomy): Bacteria > Gemmatimonadota > Gemmatimonadetes > Longimicrobiales > Gaopeijiaceae > Gaopeijia. The sequence goes on from JANQRP010000025.1 coordinate 1,263, forward strand.
CGCCGAGCTCATCGCCTGGTCGGGCGCCAGATGCCCGAAGTCCGCGGCCCGCACCGCGAACTGGCCCGGGTCCACCACGATCTGCCGGGGTCGCCCGTCGGCGGTGCGAATCCGGCATCGGAGGACCTCGTGTCGGGTCTCGACCGCCGTAAGCGCACGGATCAGCGCCGTGTGGTCGAGAGGCCCCCGGGCGAGGGTGGCGATGGACAGGTTGTACGCCGTCGAGGTCGGCGTGAGCTGCTGAAGGAACCACATCCGCTCCTGTGAGAACGAGAGCGGGGCCGGTCCGTCCGAGCCCCGCGGGCGGATCGGCGGAAGTACCGGCTCTGCGCGGTTGGCGCGGACCCAGTCCGCCGTCGCCGCGATGGTCGGGGCCTCGAAGACGCGACGCAGCGGCAGTTCGGTTCCGAACAGGGAGCGGACCCGGGCGGCGACCATGGTCGCGAGGAGCGAGTGGCCGCCGAGTTCGAAGAAGTCGTCGAACACGCCGATCTCGTCGGAGTCGAGGACCTCCGACCAGATTTCGAGAAGGAGTTGCTCCTCGGCGTTCCGAGGTGCGACGCGATCCGGAGCCCCCAGCTCGGCCGCGGCGGCATGCGGTCGATCGCTCCCACCCGGCTCGGCCAGCGCCCGACGGTCGGTCTTCCCCGACGGCGTGCGCGGGAGCCGCGTCCGGATCGTCCACGAACTCGGGACCATGTAGGGCGGAAGCCGCGTCCCGACCAGGGCGCGCACCGCCCGGAGGTCGAGGTCCTCGCCGGGCGCCGGTTCGAGCCACGCGGCGAGGGCGACCGAGCCGTCCGGCGACTCGAGCGTCCCCACGACGGCGTCGTGAACGGCGGGGTGTGTGCGGAGGGTGGACTCGACCTCGCCGAGCTCGATGCGGAAGCCGCGGACCTTGACCTGGTGGTCGAGGCG
>JANQRP010000031.1 GCA_028284495.1 Longimicrobiales bacterium
CGGCGGGGTCGCGGCGACGAACGTGGGCTTCGTGAACTCGACCTCGCTGACCGCGCTGACCCCCGGGAACTCGTCCGGAGCCGCGGACGTGGTGGTCACCAACCCGGACACCCAGGCCGGCACGCTGGTGGACGGGTTCACGTACCTGCCCGGACCCGCGGTGACCTCGATCGCGCCGAACAGCGGGCCGACGGCGGGCGGCACGGCGGTCACGATCACCGGCACCGGCTTCGTGTCCGGCGCGACGGTGACGATCGGAGGCGCGGCCGCAGCCAGCGTCACCTTCGTGAACGCGACGTCGATCACCGCCACGACGCCGGCGGGCAGCGCGGGTGCGGCGGACGTCGTCGTGACCAACCCCGACGCGCAGACCAGCACGCTCACGGACGGGTTCACCTACCTGCCGCCGCCGACGGTGACGTCGATCAGCCCGAACACCGGTTCGACGACGGGCGGGACGGCGGTGACGATCACGGGGACGGCCTTCGTCGATGGCGCGACGGTGACGATCGGCGGTGCGGCCGCGACGGGCGTGAGCTTCGCCAACGCCACCTCGATCACCGCGACGACACCGGCGGGTACCACGGGCGCGGCGGACGTGGTGGTGACCAACCCCGATACGCAGTCCGGCACGCTCACCAACGGGTTCACCTACGTGCCGCCGCCGACGGTGACGTCGGTCGCGCCCGACAGCGGACCGACCGCCGGCGGGACCTCGATCACGATCACCGGGACCAACTTCAGTGCGGTGCCGACCGTGACGATCGGCGGCGTTGCGGCGACCAGCGTCGGATTCTTCGGCTCGACCTCGATCTCAGCGACGACGCCCGCCGGTGTCGCGGGGGCCGCGGACGTCGTCGTCACCAACCCGGACGGGCAGGACGGCACGCTGACGGACGGGTTCACCTACGTGGCCCCAGCGCCGACCGTGACCTCGATCGCGCCGGACACCGGACCCACGGCGGGCGGAACGCCGGTGACCATCACCGGGACGGACTTCGTGGACGGCGCGTCGGTGACCATCGGGGGCGTGGCGGCGACGAGCGTCGCCTTCGTGAACGCCACGTCGATCACGGCCACCACGCCGGCGGGTGCCGCGGGTGCCGCGGACGTCGTGGTGACGAATCCGGACGCGCAGGACGGTACACTGACGGACGGATTCACCTACGTGCCGCCGCCGACGGTGACGTCGATCGCCCCGAACACTGGGCCGACCGCCGGCGGGACGTCGGTCACGATCACGGGCACCGGGTACGTGTCGGGAGCTTCGGTGACGATCGGCGGCGCGGCGGCGAGCGGTGTGGTGTTCAACAGCTCGACCTCGCTCAGCGCGACGACGCCTCCGGGCGCGGCCGGAGCCGTGGACGTGGTCGTGACGAATCCGGACGCACAGACCGGCACGCTGACGGACGGGTTCACGTACGTGCCGCCGCCGACGGTGACGTCGATCGCCCCTGATACCGGGCCGACGGCGGGCGGCACATCGGTGACGATCACAGGCACCGGGTTCGTGTCCGGAGCTTCGGTGACGATCGGTGGTGCGGCGGCGAGTGGCGTGGTATTCAACAGCTCCACGTCCCTCACCGCGACCACTCCGGCCGGCGCGGCCGGCGCGGCGGACGTCGTGGTGACGAACCCGGACACGCAGACCGGCACGCTGACGGACGGATTCACGTACGTGCCGCCGCCGACGGTGACGTCGATCAGCCCCGACGTGGGGACGACGGCCGGCGGAACGTCGGTCACGATCACGGGCACGGGCTTCGTGGACAGCGCGACGGTCACAATCGGTGGCGCGGCCGCGACTGGCGTGACCTTCGTCGGCTCGACCTCGCTCACTGCAACCACTCCGGCCGGCGTGGCGGGTACGGTCGACGTGGTCGTCACGAACCCGGACACCCAAAGCGGGACGCTCGCGGGCGGGTTCACCTACGCCGTGCCGCCCACGGTGACGTCCATCACGCCGAGCACCGGACCCACGGCAGGCTTGACCCCCGTCACCATCTCCGGGACCGGCTTCGAGCCGGGGGCCACCGTCTCGATCGGGGGCGTACCAGCGAGCGCGGTCGTGTGGGTCAACGCCACGACGATCACCGCCACGACTCCGGCGGGCACAGCCGGCGCGGCGGATGTCGCGGTGACGAACCCCGTCGGGCTGACCGGGACGCTCGTCGGCGGCTTCACGTACAATTGATGGCCGAGTCGCCCCACGGCGGTCGAAAGGACCCGCTGCCGGACGATTCCGAACCGCCTCGACTGATCACGTTCGACGACGGGCCGGGTGGCATGCGGGACTGGCTCACGCGAGCCGGTTCGCTCGTTGTCGGGCTGGGTCTGGCGGTCGTGCTCGGGGCAGCCACGCTGTGGGGTGTGCGCACGTACCTCGGATCCGGCGCCGACGGGGCATCCGAGCCGGCCCCGTTCGCGGCGCCCCCCGCCGCGCTTCCGACGACGCCCGCCTCCACGCCGAACGTCACGCCGGCCGCGCGCTCGGTGCCGGATCGCATCCCGACGGATCTCGAGGCGCCCGTCGGGACGACACTCGAACTGTCGATGGCTGCGAGAGACCCGTCCGGGATGCCCCTCCCGGATACCCTGGTCCGGTTCGTGGTCGAGAGCGGGACGGGCACGCTCCAGGCGGAGGAGGCACGCACCGACTCGCTCGGTATCGCGCGCGTCCTCGCGATACTCGCGTCGCGGCCCGAGAGGATGGTGGTGCTCGCGGAGGTCGTGGGCGCAGATCTCCCGTCCGTGCGGATCACCGTGACCGGGCTCGTCGGCGCCCCACAACGCATCGCAAAGGTCGGCGGCGACCAGCAGGTCACGGACGCGGGTGGGCTGCTCGAAGGTCTGGTGATCCGCGTAACCGACGGCGCGCAGAATCCGGTGCCCGGCGTCCAGGTGTTTTTCGAGCCGGCCGCGGACAATGGCCTGGTTGCGCCGTCTCGGGCCCGCACCGACACCATGGGCATGGCCACGGCCATCTGGCGCCTGGGGGCCGACGCCGGTGTACAGCGGCTGAGGGCGGAGGTGGCGGGCACGACGGTCCCGCCGGTCACCTTCACCGCGACCGCGCTCGGAGACACGACCGCTGTCGAGGCCACCGAGGCCGGTGAGGACCCGGTCGAAGCCCCGCTCCCCGAACCGGAGCCCGATCCGGTGGTGGTGGTGCGCCGGACGTTCGACGTCGGCGGGACGTTCGTCTGCAGTCTGGCGTCGGGACGCCCGGCCTGCCGCGGAGCCAACGACCGCGGTCAGCTGGCCGGAGGCGGCGGGGGCAGCGGCTTCGTGGGCCTCGCGGTGGGCGTTTCGCACGCGTGCGGCCTCGACGTCTCCGGCGCCGCCTCGTGCTGGGGCGCCAACGACGGGGGCCAGCTCGGCGACGGATCGCGTGGAGATCGGACGTCGCCGGTCAGGGTCGTGACGGACCTCGCGTTCTCGGTCGTCACCGCCGGCGCCGGCCACACCTGCGGTCTCGATTCGGATGGACACGCAGCCTGCTGGGGTCGGAACCTGAGCGGGCAGCTCGGCGACGGTACGCGAGAAGACCGGTCGGCGCCTACGCCCGTTTCGGGGGGGCGTTCATTCCGAAGCCTCGCGGCCGGGTGGGAGCACACCTGCGGGCTGGGCGCGGGCGGGGAGCTGGTCTGCTGGGGAAACAACGCGCAGGGCCAGGTCGGCGACGGCAGCACGACCAATCGGCTGACTCCCAGGCCCGTCGAGGGATCGTTCCAGTCGGTGGTGGCAGGAAGCCGTCACAGCTGCGGCATCAGCGGCCAGGAGGTCCTCTGCTGGGGCGACAACAGCTTCGGGCAGCTCGGCGACGGGTCGACGGAATCGCGCACCCGACCGACGCCGGTCGTCGGTCTGCCGTCGGCGCCGAGGCGCCTCGCGGCCGGCGCCGTCCACACGTGTGCGCTTCTCGAGGACGGGGACGCATGGTGCTGGGGCCAGAACGTGCACGGCCAGCTCGGCGACGCGTCCACGGTGAACCGGGTGCGCCCCTCCGCCGTGGCGGGAGGCCGGAGCTTCTCGAGCCTCTTCGCGGGCGGTGCGCTCACCTGCGGCTTCACGACGGACGGAGCGCAGTACTGCTGGGGCCTCAACCAGACGGGTCAGCTCGGCGACGGAACCCGCGAGAACCGAGCGTCTCCGACCCGGGTCGGCGGCTAGAACCCCAGGTCGCCGAGGCGCATCTGGATCCGAATCGCGCGCGGCATGCCCGGCGACACGTACGCCGACGACCGGAGCTCGACGAAGCGGATGTCGAGAATGTTCACGACCTCCACGTCCAGGGTCCGGGCCGGCCCGAGCTGCCACGACGCTCCGAGGTTGAGGAGCGAGTATGCCTGCGTCTCGAGCCCCGGCTCCCCGATTGGAAGGTGCGGCCCGACGACGTCCCAGGACGCCCACGCGGCGAGGTCGGCGCGGAGTCCGATGTCCCCGCGGATGTGGGCACTGTAGTCGGCCACGCCCGGCACCCGAAGGTCCGGGGCCAGCGTGTCCGCACTAGTCTCGAGCGGGCTCCCCGAGAACACGTCGTGGGGATGGTCGTCGTGCGCGTCCACGTAGGGGGCGCTCAGCCGCGCGTGGTTCCATGTACCGCCGAACTCGACCCCGATGCGCTGCGAGAGCCGCGCGGCGATGTGGCCCTCCACCCCCTGCCGTACGCTGGACCCGGCGCCGGAGCTCCGCAGCGTGATCGGATCCTGAACCCGCTCGTTGTCCACATCCACCCGGAACAGGGCTACATCCAGCTCGACACGATCGAACGCGCGGGTCAGACCCACTTCGTGGCTCCAGGAGAGGTAGGGATCCCGCGTCGGGTCGCCGATGATGCCCACCGGGCTGCGGAAGCCCCGCGCGGACGACGCGCGCAGGGACAGTACGTCCGACAGCGCGTAGCGCAGTCCGAGCTTCGGACCCGGAACGACGTTGGTGGCGGAGACCTCCGTGGCATCCCCCGTCGGCTGGCCATTCACGACGCGGGGCGTGGACGCGTGCCGCACGACGTCGAGCCGGAGGCCCGCGTCTACGGCCAGCCGTTCTCCGAAGCTTCGGCGCCACCGGCCGTACACGGCGCCTGCGGCGTGTGTAGCATCCAGCTCGATCTCAGGGTTGATCGGATCCCGCCGGAAGGTCGCGGCGTGCTCGTAGCCGACGTCGTCGAACCGGCCGGACACCCCGAGCGTCAGGTCACCGCCGTCGCGGAGGCGGCCGTACTCGATCCGGGCTCCGGCACCCAGTCGGGAATCCCATTCACCCGACTGAACGACCGCGCCCGATGCGCCATCGTGGCTGTGCCCGGGGATGTGAAGGAAGAGCTCGTAGTCGGACGCCATACCCCAGCCGGTGACCTGCAGATTCTGGTCGTGCGAGAGCGGGAAGGACCACCGGCCGCTAAGGGTAGCTCGTCGCGACAGCCCCCCGTCTGAGGCGTCGACCGCCTGCTCAAGGCGTTCGTCGTTGAACTCCGGGATCGAGAGAAACCCGGGCGAATTCCACTCGGTCGAGTAGAGCGAGAGACCGCCCTCGAGCCGGCCGGCACCCATCGAGCGCCAGCCTCGGAGCAGGGCGTTGCCCAGCCAGTAGTCGTCGTTCTCGCGCCATCCCTCGTTCCGACGTCCTTCGGCGGCGACGTAGAAGCCGTGCGAGTCGGTGCGACGGCCGGTGCTGATCCCCGCGCGCACGTCTCCCCACTGGGAGCTGCCGAGGTACGCCTCGCCACCGTCGGCGTCGGCGCGGGTGAAGACCTCGACCGCTCCGGCCAGCGCAAAGTCGCCGTACAACGGGCTGCCGTTGCCCTTGATGACACGAAGCGAACTGACCGAGCCCGGCATGAGCACGTTCCAGTCGGCGTACCCCTCGACGTGGCCGTGCGCGGGGAGGTTGACGGGTACGCCGTCGATCACGAGCAGCACGTCCGCCGAATGGTCGGCGGTGAAACCGCGCATCACGACGTTCGAGGCGAACCCCGGACCCTGACCCTGGTCATGGACCTCCACGCCTGCGACATCGCGCAGCATCAGGTACGGATCCGCGGCCTGGCTTCGGCGGACTCGCTCCGGATCCACCGTGACCGCCGTGACAGGCGGCGGGGCCGATCGTTCGCGTGCGACATTCACCTGAATCGGCTCGAGAAGCACCGGCGGACGCGTGAGGGTATCCGCGACGACGGTATCGGGTGGAGGGGCCTGCGCGGCCACGCCGGACGTCACGGTCGCGACAAGCGCGACGACCTCGAGCGCCGTACGCGACACCGTCCGCACGTCGATGCCCATCAGTGACCTCCCGGACCGGTAGCCGAGCCGTGCGGCGTGGCAGAGACCGATCGTCGTGCGGGGGAACCGGTCGGCCACGGGTTCGAAAACGCCGGGTTCGCGATGAATGCGGAATCCGTGAGCGCGTGCATGTAGTCGAGCAACGCCTGGCGCTCCTGCACGTTCAGCGTGAAGCCCTTCACGAACCCGCTCTTGAACGGATTCGCGCTTCCCACACCCGCGTTCGCCCCCTCTGCGATCGTACGCCCGCCCGCGGCGTAGTGATCGATCACCTCGTCGAGCGTCGCAACGCTGCCGTCGTGCATGTACGGCGCCGTGAGCGCAACGTTTCGAAGCGACGGGGCCTTGAAGCGTCCCATGTCTTCGGCGCGTCCCGTAAACTCGTGAAGCCCCGTGTTGGGCCACGGGTAGCCGCCCTCGCCGTCGATGTTGTAGAGCCCCGTATTGTGGAACTCGATCTCCGGCGCGCTCTTGTTCGCGTGGTCGGACGTCCCGGTGAACATCAGTCCGCCGTGGCAGTGGAAGCACTCGAGGCGCTCGGAGAAGAAGAGCGCCTCACCCAGCTGAGCGGACTCGCTGAGCGCGTCCCGGTCGCCGCGTCGTCGGAGGTCCACCGGACTCTCACCGGAGATGAGGGTTCGCTGGAAGGAAGCGATCGCGTCCGTCATCGTCGCGATCGAGAAGGGGTCGGTCGCTGCGGGGAAGGCGTCGGCGAAGAGTTTCAGGTACACCGGATCCTCGCGCAGCCGCTCCAGCAGCTCGTCCTCGCGACCCGACATGCCGAGCTCGACCGGCTCCTCGCCGAAGAGCGGGATCAGGGCCTGCTCGCTCAGGTTGTCGACCAGGGGGTTCGCCCAGTTGAGGACGGGCTGGTACGCGACGTTCGCGAGGCTCATCGAGTTCCGTGGGTGCACTTCGCCCGTCGATCCGGCCGGCCGAACGGCCGAAACCGAGAAGGCCTGCTCCTGCACATGACACGAGGCGCACGCCTGTGTCTCGTTGCCGGATAGCCGGACGTCGTGGAAGAGATGGCGCCCGAGTTCGACCTTCACCGACGACATCGGGTTGTCCGCCGGGACGCGGGGAAGGGGGAAGCCTTCGGGGAGGCCCCACTCGAACCCGGTGTCGTCGATCGGGACGGACCCGTCCACGCCGAGGATCTCGTCCCCGCCGCATGCCGTGCCCGAGAGCGCCGCGCAGGCCAGTGCCAGGCCCGCGCGCAATGTGCGTGGTCGTGCCATGATCGTTCGATCTCCTTCCGCGTCGCGTGGAGCTCGCGCCGGCAGGGGACCGAGCGCCCGAAGGCACCCGCCCCCTGCGCGGGCTCCGAGCCTGTCCCGCCTCAGCGGGCGCTGAAGAAGACCTGCCCCGCCGACACGCTGCCTTCGTAGTCGAGACCGAAGGCGTTCATGACGGGCGGGCAGTCGGGATCCCCCGGGAACGACATGCATCCGGGCGCTCCCGCGACGTTCACGGAGAGATCGGCGCCGTCGAGCAGCACCCCGTAGTCGGCCACGACCGAGCCCGTCTCGGGATCCATGTCGAGGGTTACCTCGACGCGGTGCTCGTTGGCGCAGGCCGTCGGGATCTCGGTCGGGCCGCCCCCCGGCGTGCAACCGGTGCTGCCGAGGTGGACGTTCCACCCCGTAGGGCGCGCCGCCGACGTGTGATCGATCCGCGCGAACTTGTAGCCACCGTTCCACGACCAGAAGAGCGCCGACAGATCGAGCGGTGCCGGTGCGGTGGTCTGGTCGATGTGGTTGAGCTCGAAGGGCACGCCCAGGGTGAACCGCACCGCCGTGTAGTCGCCGCCGTCGGCCGTACCGCGAACCGTGGTGTTGGTGGCTGCCGTCCCGTTCACGCAGGGCCCGGAGCCGTTCTCGAAGTCGAGAAGGGCGAGGTTCTCATGCTGCCACACACCGTCCTGGTCGAGCTCGACCGACGTCTCGCCGCCGTCCTCGTCGATCAGGGTCACGTCGTGCACGTAGAAGCGGAAGTCGACCGGCGTGATCTCCGTGTTCGCGGAGCCGACGCCGGCATAGGACTGGCCGCAGGCGAAGGCGGCACCGTTCACCTCCGCGACGAACTCGAGCGCGAGGTCGATGGGTTCCGGCGGCGCAACAGGGTCGTCGCCGCACGCGGTCAAGAGGGCGGCGCCGAGCGCCAGGGACAGGATGGCGGCGGGCGCACGCAGGCGCCCGGAGTTCTCTGAGTACATGACGATTCCCGATATCGAAGCGATTCGTTGATGCCCTGTGCGCCGAACGCGCAGGGGCACCCGTCGAGGGCGCCACGGCGGCGCCCGCCGAAGGGTCTACGACGGAAGTCGGATCAAATCGCGGTGTCGGGAGGGCCGTTGGGATACGGCAGAAGGAATGCGACCGGCGACGCACGAACGGTCGCAGGCGCGAAATCCGTGCGGGAAGTGGCGGCGAGGGCGTCCAGTGTGGCGGGGACGTAGGCAGCGCCGAACGCTGCACCGGCCGGTGCGCAGTCGCAGACGGCGGAGCAGCACTCGGGCACGGGGAAGGGGTCGGCCCCGTCCGTGTCGGATCCGTGCGTGGCGTGCGGACCGTGTCCATCGTGCTCGGCGGCACCGTGGCCCTCCGGGACGTGTTCGAGCTGCCCGGACGCGGCGTGCGTCCCGTGACCTGCGTGTGCCTCCCCGCCATCCATCGTGGAAGCGGCCGCAGGGACCCCAGTCGACATCTCCACGCAGCACGCATGGATGATCGCCGGGAAGGCGGCGGTCGGGAGGAAGGCTCCCAGAATCAGCGCCGCGACGCTCCTGAACACGAAGGTCCTGACCATGCCACAAGATACTCGCACCGAAGACGCGGGCTCAAGAGTGGGTCCGCGCCGGAGGGGGCTCTCGAGCCGGGCGGGGCGAGCCGGCGCCCTACTCCTCGTCGGCGGACGGCCCGTACGTCGCCGGGACCGGGATGCCGAGCAGGCGGAGATAGACGCCGAGCTGAGCCCGATGGTGGACGGCATGGCTGAAGACGAACGACCGCAGAACCGCCGGCTTGGGCGCGGTGAAGGTGGTCTCTCCGTTGTGCACCAGCGACCACGTTCCGGACAGATCGTCCGCGGTGGCGTCCTTCAATGCCGCGCGGGCCTCCGCGACGCGACGATCGAACAGCGCCAGGAGGTCGTCCGTCGTGTCCGCGGTCTCGGGCCGGTAGTCGCCCTCGAGCTCCATGACGTCCAACTGGATGGTGGGGGCGGTCCAGCTGGGGATGTCTGCGATGTGGTTGGCGAGGTCACCCAGCGAGAACGACCGCTCGTGCGGCTTCCAGTCCGCCTTCTCCATCGGCACGCGCCCGAGCGCCTTCCGCGTCGTCGCCATCTCCCGATCGAACTCCTCGAGCATCGCCGTCCCGTCCATCGTCACCTCCTCCATGGGCCCGTGAGCGCATCTCGCAGCGCGCCCGGCCCGCGTGGCCGGGTCGAGAAGGATACCGAACAAACACCGAAATGTCCAGCGGGTTCCGTGCGACCACTAGACGCTCCCGGGGCTCGTCACTTCGTCCAGATGAGAATCGTCGCGCACGTCGCGTTCGGGACCGTGAACCGAAGCGGCGTGCCCGAGATCGTCCGGTAGACCTCGACCGCCATCACGTCGCCGGCGCTGATCCGGTCGTCGATCCGCCGGAGCTCGTCGTTGTTTCCACCCCACGAGAACCCCGATGCCGGGTCCCCCCCCAGCACCAGGATCCCGTCGATCCAGATGTTCGGCTCGCAGGGTCCCTGGTTGCCCCTCACCTTGAGAATCCCGTTGTCCACCTGCACGCCCGGAAGGCGCACGACGATGTCGCTGAAGAAGGTCGGCATCCGCGCCTCGATCATCTCGGGTGTGAAGAAGTCACCGAAGCCGGCCTCCCTCCGTTCGTGGAAGCCGTTCGCGTCCAGGCGGAGTCGGCGAAGCCGCTCGCTGGGGGACGGACCGTCGACGCTCGCCTCCAGGCCATCGAGCTCGATCGGAGCGGGGTAGAGGCGCAGGGCGAGGCTTCCCGCCGAGTCCGCGCGTGCCCGCAGATCCCCTGCCACCGTGAGTTCCGCGTACCCCTGCCTCTCGACCGCGAGGAGCTGGAACCCGCCCACGGACGACGGGACGACGAACTCGCCGTCGGCGCCGGACTCCGTCTGCGCCAGGACGGACCGGTCGCCGCCGTGGAGCACGATGCGGGCTCCGGCCACGGGGGTATCCGATCCCGCCTCGTACACGACGCCGCGAAGCGTCTCGCCGATCCGCTCCGAGACTTCGTCGACCGCCACCCGCCGCGGGTCAGCCAGGTCCGACAGGTCGACCTCGAGCGCGACGTCCACGAGGGGGTCCTCGTCGAGTCTCGCGACCGTCCGCACGCGCTCCGCACCCGTCGCGGAGAGCAGGGCGAGCGGTACCGAGTCGAGCGCGGCGTCGACGCAGACGGCCCATCGCCCCATCGCATCGCTCACGTCCGCCGTGCCCGCCGCGTCCGCCCCCGGTCGCACGCCCACGCCTGCGATCGGTCGGTCGAGGGACGCGTCGCGCACCACACCGTGCACGATCCGCGCCCGCGGGACCTCCGGGCAGAACCGATCCACGGCTTCCGCGATGCCCAGGTCGACCGCCAGCCGGGCCGTCCGGCCCTCCTCGAGCGTGACGGTTCGCCGCACCGCGTCGCGACCGAGCACCTCCAGCCAGGGGTGCCAGACCCTCACCTCGAAGGTCCCGGTCGGAAGGTCTCCCAGGCGATACCGGCCGTCCGGGTCCGCTGCGGCACGTCGATCGGTCGCCACCACCTGGAGTTCGGCACCCGGGAGCGGTCTCCCCTCCGGATCCATGCGCACGGTGCCCGTCAGCGTGGCCCCCACCGCATCCGCCAGCGTCTCGCCGTCGACCGTTCCGACGCGCATCACCCGCGCACCATGCTCGACGAACGAGTCGATCACCCTCCTGATCCCCGCGGCCCGCATGCGGAACTCCACGTTGGGAACCCGGATGCGCCAGTTCCGCACCATCCACACGCCCGTCGCGAGGTTCTCGAACTCGACCTCGCCGCCGAGGTGGGGTGACGTCGGGTGATCGGACGGGAGGTTCACGTATCGGAACTCGAGCGAGTGGAGTTCCGACGACTCCCTGTCGAGCCAGAGCGCGCCCTCGATCTCGGGGACCTCGCGATCGGCGACCGGCTCGAAGAGGAGTCCGACACGAGTGCCGTCGCTCTCCGGGTGGATGTCGAAACAGTGCGTTTCGAGGAAGGCGTCCGACAGCAGGATCTCGGCGTCGGGCGCCCAGTAGTTCCACACCCTCGAGCCGTCCGCCGCTCGCCGCACGTACCCGTGCACGAGCAGGGTGTCGGCCGGGACGCTCACGTACGGACTCCCCGTGTAGACGCCGCGCCTGAGCTCCTCCGTCGCCTCTTCGACCTCGAGCGTCGACTCGTCGAGCGTCCGCCGGTACTCGGAGACGTGGAATACGAGTGCCCCGGTCCTGGCGGTCCACGCCACCGTCTCGAGGGCCGTCCGGGCGTCGCCCCACACCGCGGCCAGTTCCGGCCCTGCGGCACTCAGGCTGCGGCAGGACTTGGAGGCGGACGCGCGGATCCCGTCGAGCCGCACCACCCGCCGAGACGCCAGCACGTCGCGCCGGATCGATGACTCGGGGCGGAGGACGAAGGGCTCCGAGCTCGCCTCCTCGAACCCGAGTATCCGTGCGCGCAGGCGGTACGTGCCGTCGACCGGAGCCGTCAGGACGAAGCTTCCGTCCTGCGCGCCCACCGTGGTTGCGACCCGCGTCCCGGACTGATCCAGGAGCTCCACCAGCGCGGTGGGGAGCGAGCGCAGCGATTCCGCCTCCCGGACAGTGCCGGTGACGGTCTGCGCTGCGGCCTGGGCGGCGGGGCCGCCCAACGCGACGAGCGCACATATCGCCCAGGCGATGGGGCGAAGGCACACACGGAGTGAGGCGTTCGCAGACGATCCGACCGGGCTGGCTGACATGCGCGATATACGCGCACCAACCCCGTCGGGGTCCACTACGCCCCGCTCCGGAGGCCCACCCCGGGGTGCGTCGCCGTCAGGCCCCTCCGACCAGCACGGTGTAGGACCCGTACAGGTAGAACCCTCGGTTCTTGTAGCCGCCCGGGATGTCCTCGAAGATGTCCTTCAGGCCGAGGTCGTAGCCCGCGCCGACGCCGAACGTGTTGGAGCCGACGGGGAACTGGAGCCCCACGCCGCCCACGATTCCGAAGTCGGTCCCGCCGGTGTAGTCGTTGAAATCCTTGCAGTCCTGGTCGGGATCGTCCGGCTCGTCCTCGGTGCAGGAGAGATTGAACGACACCCTCGGTCCGGCCGAGACGGTGAGGTCCACGCTCTCGCCCACCGGGAACGCCGTTCCGAAGAACCCGACCAGGTCGATGTACGTGTAGGTGTCCGTGCCGCTGCTGGTGCCCTCGAACTCGGCTCCCCGCTGCACGTAGGCGACGAACGGCTGGAACGAGAACTGCTCACCGAGGCCGAACGCCGTACCCACCGCGGCGAAGAACCCCGTGCGGTTGCCGGTGTCGAACGCGTCGGTGGAGACGGTGGTGAAGTTCGGGCCCGCCACGAACGTGAGGGGGAACTGCGCGTCCGCCCCGCCGGCCGTGAAGAGCATTGCCGCCGCGGCGAGAAGCGCGCCGCCGCGCATGGGTGTGCGTCGCATCGTGGGTCCTCTCGGAGTTCCGGGTGATGGAGCCCCGACCGCCCGGGCAGGCTCACCCGGGCCCCCGCGGGGCACGATGGCGCAACTATGCGGAGCGGTTTTCGCCGGGGTCAACCATTTTCTCGGCCCGCAGGACGCCTCAGCGATCGCCCCCACCCTGGGTGGCCCACGCGTCGCCGACCAGCTTCCGCTGCAGGAAGTCGTCCGACAGCTCGAACGTCTTCACCCACCGCTCGTGCAGGAGCGAGCTGTGCACGTCGTCGGGGAAGACGTGCAGCTCGTACTCGACGCCCTGCGCCCGGAGCAGTTGGACGAGCCCGGTGGTCTGCGAGAATGCGACGTTCCGGTCGTCGTCCCCGTGGATGAGCAGAACGGGCGATTCCCACCCTTCGATCGCCCCGATCACCGACGACTGGTACGAGGTCGCGTCCGGATCGATCGTGTTGCCCCAGAGGTGCACGCCGGCGATGTCGACGCCCGCCTTGAAGACGTCGGAGTTCCGCGCGAGCCCCTGCGCGGTGAGCACGCCCCCGTAGGAAAGGCCCCAGAGGCCCACCCGCTCCGGATCGACGTCGGCGCGGGTCTGAAGCCACCGGCCCGCCGCGATGATGTCGCGGTACTCGGTGTTGCCCTGCCCGCCGCGGCCCGGCGCATTCCGGAATTCCCGGCCGTAGCCGATCCCGCTACGGTAGTTCACCGAGAGGACCACGTAGCCCTGGTTCGCGAAGTACTGGTTCATCGCGTAGGCCATGTGATAGAAGCCGCGATGGTGGTACCCCAGGAGCATCTGACGTCGCGAGCCGCCGTGGATGAAGATCAGCGCGGGGCGGCGCTCCCCGGGCTCGAGGTCCGGCGGGAGGAAGAGCTGGTTGTTGAACTCCATCCCGTCCTCGGCGGTGAGCGTCACGTTCACCGGCGCGACGTGCGCCGACCGCGGGAAGCGCTCCGGGAGGTTGGTGATGACGCGCGCCCCACCGCCGACAGCCGATACGATCGCCACGGACTGGGGCCGGTCGTGCTCGGCGTACAGGGTTGCGACCTGGTTACCGGAGGCGAGCACCGCGGGGTAGGTCTCGATCGCGTCCCCCTCGGTGATCACGTCGCGCATCGTGCCGTCCACGCGCACGCGCCAGAGGTCACGCCGATCGATGTCGGTGTGGTTGGACGAGTAGTAGAGCCAGCGACCGTCCGCCGAGAACGCGGTCTGCATGACGAACCCATCGCCCGCCGAGAGCTCGATCGGGTCCGGCCGGGGGTCGTCCACCGACACCGAGAACCAGTGCCGCCAGTTGCCGGGCTCGGCCTCGAAGAGGATGTGATCGTCCCGCCAGTGGATCTGCGAGATGGAGTTGAAGCGGCTCCCGTTCGCGGGTGCGGCCCAGAGTCGCTCGCCCTCCCCCGTCGCCGCGTCGGCGATCCAGATCTCGAGCGTGTGGCCTTCGGGAAAGCGGGACTGGACCATGCCGTCCGGCCAGGCGCTCGCCGGGACTCCGCTCGGCCGCTGGGCGATCTGGCCGAAGTTCGCGCCGGGGCGCCGGATGAACGCGACGCGGGTGCCGTCGGGCGACCAGGTCGGCGAGGAGTCCCGATCCACGCCCGGCGTCAGGTAGGTGATCGAGGGCGAGCGTGCGTCGTATACGCCGATGTAACCGTGGTCGTCGCGGTCACTCTCGAAGGCGACCCGCGACCCGTCGGGCGACCACGTCGGGTCGCCGTTCTCGCCCCACGCGAGGAAGAGGGGCGCGCCCGCGTCGTCGCCCTGCGCGAGTCCGGAGTTCACCGGAGCGCGGTGGATCTGATCGTCCTTCGTGTAGAGGACCCACCGCCCGTCGGGCGAGAGCGTGAAGTTCGTCGCCTCGACCACGCGCCACGCGTTGCCGCCCCGTGTGCTCATCGCCCAGACCGCACGCTCCGCGCCCCGCGGATCGCTGGTCGGGTTCGCGACCCAGCCCCGGCTGTTCGGTGCGTGTCCGCGCAGGAAGGCCACGATCTCGCCGTCGGCGGAGAGCTGAAGCTCCTGCAGGTCGTGCCCGTCGTCCTCCATCCAGCTCGTCAGGCGGACCGGTGCGAAGTCGGGCGCCGCGGCGGTGAAGATGTTGCGGCGCCCCTCCTCGTTCTCGATCCACGCGATGCGGTCCGCGCCGGTGGCCGAAACGAGCGAGTAGGCGAAGCCGTAGCCGAGGATGTCGTTCAGCGAGAACGGCTGGGCGGCGATCGGGGTCGCCGGAAGTGTGGCTGCGGTGGCCAGGGCACTGGCGAGGGCGATGCGGGCGACAGTGGCACGGACCATGTGGTCTCCTGGGCGGGACGTACGACGGATTCGGCTCGGGCGGGTGGCCCCACGACCCAATTGGGGGCGGGTCGATCCGGCGCGAAAGCCCGCGGACGCGGGGTACGGGTACGCGAAGGCATTCGACCCGAGCTTGTCTCGCAGCTGAAGTTTGGCTGAGTTGTGGGCATCGAGTCGATCGGGGACGTGCACACGGGAGGGGAGTGCGATGGAAGATCCACGGAAGGGCTCGTCCGAGCGGCTGGTCACGCGGGCCGAGGCCATCATCGAAGAGGCGATTCGGCTCGACGCGTCACGTCGGCGGTATCGTGCTCGGCGTGCCGATCGCCGTCGCGCTCGTGCTCGCCCTGTTGCTCGCGACACGGCTTTTCTGAGGTCGAGCGGGTAGGAGTGCGGGGGACCGACGCGGAGGCGAGCGATGGCGTACGACAGCGAAGAACACGGACTGGATCCGCACGACGACGCGCGGGACCTGCCGCGGGTCGTCGAGGAGGCGTACGAGATCCTCGCGGGCTACGGGCTGGCGCTCGGGGTCGCCGCCGCGCTGGCGATCCTGGTCGCGCTGGGCGTGGGCCTGATGGTGAGCTGGGTCGCCGCCCTGGGTACCGTGCCCGTCCTCGCCGTCCTGACGTTCCTCTATTTCTCGCCGATCACCCGTGAGCCTCGGCTCGCCAAGGAGGTCCTCCGTCGCTGGGACGTGCTGCGCATCGAGCGGGCTCTGGAGTCGTCGGGGGTCCCGGTGGACCCCCGCCTCGAAGTCGCGGAGTCCATGGCCCATCGAATCATCCGGCACCCGTCCGTCGACGAGCGGACGCGCGCCAGCACGGAGGCGATGGTCAAGCGGCTGAAGCGGCTCCTCAACGATGCGCGACGCACGAACTACCTGATCCAGACGCAACGCACCAACGGGCGCCCCGACGCCATGCGCTCGGTGTCCGACCTGCAGGATCTGCTGGACGCGCGCGCGGCCGAGGTGCTCGCCCGTCTGGCCGACGTGCACCATGCCGTCGTGCTGCGGGACGACGCCTCGCTGGAGCGCGTGCTCGCGGGCATCGACCGTCTCATGATCGAGCTCGGCGCGGAGGTCGAGGTCGAGCGGCTGCTCGCGGACGCGGAGCGAGGACTGTAGAACTGGGAGGTGGCCGGCCGCCGGTTCGGACGGTCGGGTGAGTCACCCGGACCTCGAGGAAGACGCATGGCAATGTCGAGTGATGAGCGCATCCGGATCATGAAATTCGGGGGCGTCTATCCGCATTACGTCACGAAGGTCGAGAAGAAGGGCCGGACCCGGGAGGAACTCGACGAGGTGCTGCGCTGGCTCACGGGCTACGACGACGAGGAGCTTGCCGCGAGCATCGATAGCGAGATCACGATGGAGGAGTTCTTCGATGGCGCGGCGCTCAATCCCGCCGCGCACCTGATCACCGGCGTGATCTGCGGACATCGGGTCGAGGAGATCGAGAACCCGCTCACGCAGAAGGTCCGCTACATGGACAAGCTCGTGGACGAGCTGGCGCGGGGGCGGGCGATGGAGAAGGTGCTGCGGGGTTCGGTTCCCGGAGCATCGTAGACCGGCCCGGGGCTCGATCACGGAACCGGGCGGCGGGAAGGGCGTGGGCGTACTATTCCCGCTCACCCCCGCACGAGGTGTCTCCGATGACCACGCCCGTTCGCTCGGCGATCTCGACCCGAGGCTTCCCGGGAAGCGCGGTTCGACCCGCGCTCCCGATCGCTCTGATCGTCGCGACCGCCGTCCTCACCCCGACCGCCGCCCACGCCCAGGGCCGCCCGCTCGCGATCGAGGACTACTACCGCGTCCGTGACGTGGGGTCCCCGTCGCTTTCGCCCTCGACCGCGTGGGTGGCGTACACCGTCTCGACCGCGCTGGAGGAGTACAACGGCAACGCGGTCTCGACGTGGGTGGTCCGTGCGGACGGCAGCGCGGCGCCGGCGCCCGTGGTCCTCGAGGATCAGGACGTCGCGCTGGTCGGGTGGGAGGAGGACGGTCGGCTACGGGTCCGTCGCGACCCCGACGAGTGGCTGGTCGATCCCGCGCGGCCAACCGGCGGCACGCCGGCGCCTCCTCGCGAGCCGACGCAGGGCGTGCTCGATCCGACCGGCACCTGGCGGGTCCTGACCGTCGACACGCCCCGCCCCCCCGAGCCCGAGCCGAACTGGACGGACTTCGAGCGCCGCCACGAGGAGCGCTTCGAGGGGGCGGCCTTCGACTGGTATCCGTTCCGCCGGGACGGCCAGTCCTTCCCGCTGCCCGATCCGGGGGAGCGGCTGTCGTCGGAGATCGTGCTCATGCGCGCGGAGGGCGGTGAGAGCGGCGTGGTGCTGACCTCGCTCGGGCTCCGACCGTCGGGGCTCCGGTGGCGACCCGACGGCGGCGAGATCCTGTTCACCGCCGACGAGAGCTTCCTCGATCCACTGACGTACGGGCGCTCGGACCTCTTCGTGGTCACGACGGAGGGCGACCTCACGCGCCTCACCGACGACGGCTACGTCCACTCGGGTGCCAACTACTCGCCGGACGGCCGGTGGATCTCGTACGTCCGGTCCTTCGGCACCGACATGATCATCGAACAGGACCTCCGGCACGGAGGGCCGCGCGATCTCTGGATCCGCCCGGCGGACGGCGGCGACCCGATCAACCTCACGGCCGACTTCGATCTCGACGCCGCGACGCCGACGTGGTCCCCCGACAGCGAGTACCTCTACTTCGAGACCGGCATCGGGGGCGCACGTCACCTCTTCCGTGTGTCGCCGGACGGCGGCCCCGTGGAGCAGATCACACAGGGATTCCGCCGGATCCAGGGCCTCGACATCGACCCGTCGTTCCGTCGTATGGCGTACCTGGTCGGCGAGTTCGAGCGCCCGCCGGAGGTCCACGTCGCCGATATCGACGGCCGCAACGAACGGAGGCTGACCGACGTTCATGCGGACTTCCTCGCGGAGGTCGAGGTCGCCTCCCGCCCGCACGAGCGCATTCTCTACCAGAGCTACGACGGGACCGAGATCGAGGGGTTCCTGCTGTTCCCGCACGGCTACGATCCGGGCCGCACGTACCCGCTGATCGTCGTGAACCACGGCGGACCCCACGCCGCGTCCGGCTACGGATTCAGCTTCAAGAACCAGCTGTTCGCGGCGAACGGCTATTTCGTGTTCCTGCCGAACTTCCGGAGTTCGACCGGCTACGGCGACGACTTCAAGTGGGGCACGTGGGGAGGGTGGGGGACGAACGACGGCGAGGACGTGATGGCCGGCGTCGACTACCTGATCGAGACGTATCCGATCGACCCGTCGCGAGTCGGCTCGACCGGCCATTCCTACGGCGGGATCCTCACCAACTGGCTGATCACCCGCTATCCCGACCGGTTCCGCGCGGCCGTCTCCGGCGCGGGGTCCTCCAACTGGACGAGCAACTACGCCCTCTCGGACGTCGCGCGGACGAAGGAGCTCGAGTTTCTCGGTCCGCCGTGGGACCCTGAGGCCCGCGAGATCATGATCCGGCAGTCGCCGTACCTGAACTCGGGCGGGGTCCGGGCGGCCACGCTCTTCGTGCACGGATCCGAGGACTACCGAGTGCCGCTCGAGGGCGCGATCCAGCTCTACACGTCCCTCAAGAAGCAGCGCGTGCCGACCAAGCTCCTGATCTACGAGGGGATGGCCCACGGCATCCGCGGCCACTGGAACAACGTCCACCGGATGATCAACGAACTCCGGTGGTGGGACGAGTGGCTGAAGCCGCCGACGATGTAGGGACGGGGCAGGGCGGCTGGATGGCAGCCAGGCGCCGGCTTCCAACCATCGGCCGGATCACGCTGTCGAACGACACGTGAGCCGGATCCACGACCTCGACTCCCCACGATGACCGCATCGACGGCCTTGAATCTCGACCGCTCCGATTCCGTTCGCGACGCCCAGCTGGCGGCCCGGGGGGACGCGGAGGCGTTCGAGCGTCTGTACCGCTCCACGGTGGGGCGGATCCATGCCCTCGCGCGCCGCATGGCGGGCCCGGAGCAGGCGGACGATCTGACGCAGGAGGTCTACCTCCGCGCGTGGAAGAAGATGTCCACCTTCCGGGGCGACGCGGCGTTCGCGACGTGGCTCCATCGGCTCGCCGTCAATCAGATCATCACGGGCCGCGCCGCGCACCGTCGCAAGCAGGATCGGCACGTGTCCGGCGAGGGGCTCCTCGACCGCATGTCGGGGCGTGCCGCCCGACCCGGGATCCGCATGGATCTCGAGGCGGCGGTGCGGACGCTTCCCGAGCGGGCACGCGACGTGTTCGTGCTCTACGACGTGGAGGGGTTCACGCACCCGGAGATCGGGCGCCTCCTGGGGATCAGCACCGGCACGTCCAAATCGCAGCTCCACCGCGCGCGGATGCTGCTTCGGGAGCGGCTGAACTGACATGAAGAACCACGACGTATGGACCGACCGCCTCTCCGACTGGCTCGACGGCGAACTCGACGAGCGCGAGCACGCCGCGGTGAGCGCGCACCTCGAGGGGTGCGCTGCCTGCCGCGACGTGGCCGACGAACTCGCGGAGGTGCGCGGGCGCGCACGGCTGCTCGCGGACGTGGAGCCGGAGGACGATCTCTGGGCCGGGATCGAGGCGCGTCTGGGCGAGGAGCCGAAGGGGGATCTGGTGATCGACCTCACCCGGCACCTGGAGCCGGGTGCGCGCGCGGCGGGCCCGGTCGGGACGCAGGTGCAGCGCGCGCGGCGGGGCGTGTTCCTCGGAATGCCGCAGATCGCGGCGGCCG
Organism: Longimicrobiales bacterium; assembly: GCA_028284495.1. Classification (GTDB taxonomy): domain Bacteria; phylum Gemmatimonadota; class Gemmatimonadetes; order Longimicrobiales; family Gaopeijiaceae; genus Gaopeijia. The sequence goes on from JANQRP010000031.1 coordinate 20,035, forward strand.
CGGTAGTGCTGCTCCTGGGCGGATGGGCGGTGGGAGTAACGGGGGGTGGGCTACCCGAGGAGTCCGCGAGCATCGGCGCGGTCGCCCAGCCGGCGGTGGTTCTTCAGGCGTCCGACCTCCTCGGTGATCGCGCGCTCGCCGAGGGAATGGGCGAGCTCCAGCGACTCTTCGACGAGCGGACGGACCGGCTCAGCCCCGAGATCCGGGCGCGCCTGGAGCGGAACCTCGCGCTGATCGACCGGGCGATCGCGGAGTCGATCGAGGCGCTCCATGCGGAGCCCGCGAGCCCCTACCTGCGCGATCATCTCGTGAGCGGTCTCGACCGGCGCAGGACCGCCCTGGAGTCCGCGGTTCGGCTTCTCGAGCGGACGAGCTGAGCATGCTCGCCGTACTCACTGCGGCCGCCCTCGCGGTCGGGTCGGACACCGTGACCGTTCGACCGGGGGACGTGTTCGTGTCGACGCGCCTCGCGGGCGAACTCCTGGTCGAGGGCTCGGCGACCGATCGCGCGGAGGTGATCGCGGCCGACGTCGAGCTGCGCTTCGAGCGCCGGGGGAACGAGCTCCACCTGGTCCCGATGCGAGCCGGCGACCGGGACGGGGAGGTGCACGTCCGCCTGCCCGCGTCCACGCCGATCCGGATTGCGGGAACGGACCTCGACGCGGTGGTGACGGGCATGGCGGCCACCGTGGAAGCCGAGCTGCTCGAAGGGGACGTCGCGATCGAGTCGATCGAGGGGCCCGTGCGCGTGCAGACGCTGTCGGGCGACCTCCGGATCGAGGATGTCGCGGGGGACGTCGCGGCGGTGACGCTGGACGGCGACGTGGAGCTGGCGCGCGTCCGGGGGGAGGTTCGCGCGGAGTCGACGGACGGAGACCTCGTGCTTTTCGACGTGAGCGGGCGGCGGGTCTTCGCTTCCACCGTCAGCGGCGACGTGGTGTACTCGGGCGCGGTGGCCGCGGGGGCCGAACTGACCCTCGTCACCCACGACGGGGACGTCGTGGCCGGCGTGCCGGACGGGATCGATGCGAGCGTCGAGGTGGGGAGGTTCAGCGGCGGATTCGAGAGCGATTTCCCCGTGCGGGTCCGCGGCGTGAGCGCGAGTGAGCCGCTCCGCTTCGTGATCGGGGAGGGGTCGGCCCGGATCTCGATCCGGAGCTTCGATGGAGATATTCGACTGCTCCGCAGGTGAGAGCGGTCTCGTGATGTACGACACCAGTCAGGGGAGAGTACGATGAGACGGATCGGCGTGATGGGGATGGTTCGATGGACGGCGGGACTGATGGGCGTGTGTGGGCTCGTGCTGGCGCCCGCGGCGCTGGAGGCGCAGGACCAGGCCGACGAGTTCCGGTGGAGCGGCCGGGTCGCCGCGGGCGGTGTCTTCGAGATCAAGGGCATCTCGGGCGACGTGCGCGCGGTGCGGGCCTCCGGCTCCACCGTCGAGGTCGTTGCCGTGCGGAGCGCCCGCCGCGCGGATCCGAACTCCGTGAGCATCGAGGTCGTCGAACACGCGGGCGGGGTGACCCTGTGCGCGCTCTACCCGACGCCGCCCGATGCCGACGAGGACAACGAGTGCGCTCCCGGCGACGCGGGCCGCATGTCCACGCGGCAGAACGACACGAGCGTCGAGTGGGAGGTGCGGATCCCCGCAGGCGTCGAGTTCCACGCGCGCAACGTGAACGGGGATGTGACGGCGGAGGGGCTGACCGGCGACGTCCGCGTCTCGACGGTGAACGGCGACGTGGATGTCGAGACCACCGGCGCCGCGCAGGCGCAAACCGTGAACGGCGACGTGTACGCGGCCTTCGACCGGCTGACCGACGACGTGGAGTTCGAGACGGTGAACGGGTCGGTCGTGCTCGACGTTTCGAACGATCTCGACGCCGACCTGGATGCCGGCTGGCTGAACGGGTCCCTCGACACGGATCTGCCGATTCGGATGCAGGGCCGCATGGAGCGGGGGTCGGCACAGGGCACGATCGGAGACGGCGGTCCGCGACTGCGGGTCCGGACCGTCAACGGCTCGATCGAGATCCGATGAGCCGCGTGGCCACGGCCGCACTGGCGGCCGCCATCCTGCTGCAGGCGACGACCGGCGTCGCGTCGGCGCAGGATCGATTCGAACTGAGCGGCGACATGGTCGCCATCTACAACCTCGCCGGCACGGTGGAGGTCGTGCGGGGATCCGGCTCGAACGTGGTCGTCGAAGTGACGCGGGGCGGCGCCGACGCGGGCCGACTCACGGTGGACGTCGATCCGATCCGCGGTCGCACGTCGCTGCGGGTCCGCTATCCCTTCGACGAGGTGCGGTACGCGGGCGGCACGGGGCGCGGGACCAGCCGGTCGGACGTGCGTGTGCGCCCGGACGGCACGTTCGGGGGAGGCGGAGACGATTCCGGACGACGCGTCCGCGTCAGCACGTCCGGCGGCGGAGCACAGGCCTGGGCCGATCTCCGTGTCACCGTGCCGGCGGGCCGGGACGTACAGGTGTGGGGCGTCGTCGGCGACATGGCGGCGCGGGACCTCGACGTCCGCACGCTTCTCCTCGACACCCACGCCGGCGGGATCACCGCCACGGGTGTGCGCGGCGACTTCGAGGCCGACACCGGCTCCGGGTCGGTGTCCGTCCAGCGTGCGGCGGGGAGCGTGGAGATCGACACGGGTTCGGGCGCGGTGGACCTCGCCGACGTGGACGGAGACCGGGTGTTCGTGGATACCGGCTCGGGTCGGGTGAGCGGCGCGCGACTCACCGCGTCCGAGGTCGAGGTCGACACCGGATCGGGCGACGTCGACCTGCAACTCGTCGGTCCCACCGTGGACCGCATCGAGGTCGACACCGGAAGCGGTGACGTCACCCTCGCGCTGCCGGCGAATCTGGACGCCGAGATCGAGGCCGACACCGGAAGCGGCGCCATCGATGTGGAGTTCGCGGTGGAGGTGATCCGGACCAGTCGGACGTACTTTCGGGGCAGGATCGGCGACGGCCGCGGGAGCATCACCATCGACACGGGGTCTGGACGGATCCGGCTGATCGGAAACTGATCGGGGTCGGGCGCCCGTGTGCGCGACGGCCACACGACATCGCGCAGACGAGGATCACGACATGAAACCGGGAATTCTGTTGGCCTGTATGCTTCTGCTCCCCGCTGCCGCCGGTGCACAGGAGTACCGGCCACTCAACGAGGATCCGCTCCGCGAGTCGGAGCAGGGTGGGGCGCTGGAGTGGAAGGTGCTGGTGGATGCGGCCAACCTCGGGGGCACCGAGACCCGCATCGCCGAGCTCACCTTCGCCCCCGGGTACGACGGTCCGCCTCACACGCACGACGCCATCGAGATCTTCTACGTGCTCAGTGGACGCTTCGGCCACAACGTCAACGGCGAACCCGGGGTGCTCGAGGCGGGGCAGATCGGGATCTGCCGGCCGGGCGATACGATCATTCATTCGGTGGACGGCGACGAGCCGGCGGTCGTCCTGACGATCTGGCTTCCGGGTGGTGCCGCAGCCCCGTTCCACCAGGCCGGCCCGGGCGGGTGAGGTCCGCGCGGGTCTACTCGCTCCGTAGCGAACCCGCGGGATCGATTCGCCCGGCCCGCACGGCGGGCCCCACGCTGGCGGCGAACGCGAAGGCGGCGACGAGCATGACGATTCCGCCGTACGTCCCGAGGTCCACTCGGGACACGCCGTAAAGCCAGCCTTCGAGCGCGGGCGACGCCAGCGCGGCGAACACCACCCCCACGAGCGCGCCGCCCAGCGCCATGCCCATGGCGCGCAGCACCACCCGCCAGACCACCGACCGCGCGTCCGCCCCCAGGGCCATCCGGACGCCGATGTCCCGGCGCTCGCGCGTGATGGAGTACGAGATCAGGCCGTAGAGTCCGACCAGACTGAGCAGGATGGCGACGGCGCCGAAGCCGGTGACGAGCGTCATGGCGAATGCGCGGGGCGCGGTCGAACTCCGGTATGCGTCATCGACCGTCTGGAACGATCGAGGTGGGATGTCGGGGTTCAGGTCTCCGAGGGCGGTGCGCACGACCGGCGCGAGGGAAGCCGGCTCGACGCCGGGCCGCGCTCGCACCACGAGGGTGCTCCAGTTGAGCCAGTCCCACTGCTTCTGCGCGAAGGGGATGTAGATCGCCGGTGCCGGCTCCTCGTCCGCGGCCGCCATCCGGGCGTCGGCCACCACGCCGACGATCTCGCGCCACGGAGTCTCGTCCACGCGGAACGCCATCCGATGTCCCACCGCTCCGCCGTCCGGGAAGTGCTTCCGCGCGAGTGTCTCGTTGAGGATCACGACGGGCGTCGCGTCCCGTGTGTCGGTCTCCGCGAAGTCCCGTCCCTCGACCACGTTGCGGCCGAGAACCGAGAAGTAGTCGGCGCCGATGGCGTGGAGCATCTCGTCGTCCTCCCGGCCGCTCGGGTTGGTGGCCACGCGCCCCTCGATCGCGAAGCTGAACGTCATGCTGACGTCGGTGCCCGGCGGCTGCGACGTCGTGGTCACCGCTTCGACCCCGGGTGCGGACTCGACCCGCCGCACGAGTTCGTCGAAGAAGCGCAGATGGTCCGGTCCGGTCGGGTACGCGTCGGACGGCGGGAACACGGTGGTCATGGCGAGTCCCGTCGCGTCGAACCCGAGGTCGGTGGACTGGACCGCCCGGAACGAGCGGATGAGCAGCCCCGACCCGATCAGGAGGACGACCGAGAGTGCGACCTGCGCGGTGAGCAGGGCGGCGCGGAGACGCACGTGTCCGCGCTCCGATGCGCCGCGGCTGGATCGGAGGGCGGCGTTCAGGTCGACCCGCGAGAACCGCAGCGCGGGAAGGAGGGCGAACAGCAGGACACTCCCCATCGAGACGAGCGCGGTGAAGCTCAGCATGCGGAGGTCGATGCGTGCGTCCTCGAGGCCGGGAATTCCGGCCGGGGCCGAGCTCAGGAGCCCGCCCAGCAGGAACCACGCGAGGACGGCGCCGGCCACGGCGCCCCCGACCGCGATCACTCCACCCTCGACGAGCAGGTGTCGGAGGATTCGGCCCCGCCCGGCACCGAGCGCGCCCCGGACCGCCAGCTCGCGGTGCCGCGCCATCGATCGGGCCACGACGAGGTTGGCGAGGTTTCCGCACGCGATCAGCATGACGAGGACCACCGCGCCGAGCAGGATGCGGAAGAGCGACGCGTTGTCGCCGACGATGTCGCGGTGGAGGGGCGTCACGTTGGCTCCCCACCCGGTCATCTCGGCGGGCCACGTTTCCGCGATGCGGGCCGAGAGGTCGTCCATCTCCCGTTGCGCGTCCTCGAGCGAAACGCCGTCGGCGAGGCGCGCCAGGACGAAGAAGTTGTGCGACGTCCGGCTGTCCGGAGAGATGTTGCTGTCGTAGAGCGGCACCCAGAAGTCCACGCGCCGTGACGGGTACTCGAGCGACTCCGGCATCACGCCGACGATCTCGAGGCTCGTCGGTCCGATGGTGACCGTGCGGCCGAGGACGCCGCGGTCCGCTCCGTACCGGGTGCGCCACCAGCTCTCCGAGATCACCACGGTCGCCCGCTCCTCCGCCGCGTCTTCCCGGCTCAGCGCCCGACCGAGAAGCGGATCCACGCCGAGGGCTTCCAGCACCTCCGGCTCGACCGTGGCGGTCCCGACCAGCTCCGCGCCCTGTTCGCCGAACAGTGTCTGGTTCCCGGCTCCGTAGTAGCCCCCGAGCACCTCGAACGACCGCGCCATTCTCTGCCAGTCGTGGACGTTCCCCGCCGACACCACGTTGCGGGTGGAGCCCTGGGGAGACGTCTCCCACACCCGCACGAGTTCGCCCGGCTCCGGGTACGGGAGAGGAGCGAGCAGCACCGCCCACACGAGGCTGAAGATGGCCGTGGTCGCGCCGACGCCGACGGCCAGGGTCGTCACGGCCACCCCGGTGAACGAGGGAGTACGCAGCAGCGTGCGCAGGGCGTGACGGAGGTCCTGACCGAGCGCGGCGACCCATGCCCGCCGAGACCCGGCGCGCCGCTCGCGTCGCACCTCCCGGGCGGTGTCGGACCGTACGCTCTCCGGGTCGCCGAGCCGCGCCTCCGCTGCGGCGCGTGCCTCGTGCTCCGGCATCCCGCGCGCCATGTACTCCTTCGCGCGCATGTCCAGGTGGAAGCGGAGTTCGTCGTCCGCTTCCCGGTCCGGGTCGCGACCCGGAATGTCGGGGAGACGACGGTGCGGTGCGTCGCCGGCCCCGGGTCCGCGTGGAGGCGGGTCGCCGGGCCCGCTCACGCGACCTCTCCCGCGTCGAGCGCCTGGTCCACGATGTCCACCAGGCGTGCCCAGCTCGCTCGCTGCCGAGCCAGTTCCTTCCGGCCCTTTTTGGTGAGGGAGTAGAACTTCGCGCGGCGGTTGTTCTCGGAGAGCCCCCACTCCGACTCGATCCACCCCTTGGCCGCGATGCGGTGGAGGGCGGGGTAGAGCGAGCCCTCCTCGACACGGAGTGCGTCGTCGGTGGCGGCCTCGATCCATCGCGCCACCCCGTACCCGTGACGAGCCCCCCCGCTCAGGGCGCGAAGGATGAGCATCGGCAGCGTGCCCTGCAGCAGTCCCCGATCGTCTTCGAACATCTCTCCCGTCCCTCCCTCCGAGCCCCGGTCCGTCGACCCTCCGCGACGTGCGGTGGGACGTTCCCCTAGATATCGAAGGGAAGAATGACGGCCGCCCCCTAGACATGCAAGGGTTTTGTCCCGGCATCCCGATGCGGCGGACCGGCGCCGCGGACCGGAACGGGCGGGCAGGGGGGCTGGTCCGATGGGGGTTGGCGGACGGCGTGGCGAAGCCGCACCATACACGGACGTCGCGCGCCGGCTCGTCGTCACCGCCCGCCCGACCCCCGTTCGTCGACGGTCCGACGCGCTTCTCCCACACGGATCCTCATGAGAGCCAGATGGATCATCCTGCCGGCGCTGGCCGCAGCCACCGTCGGTCTCGGCTGCGCGGAGGGGGCGCCGCCGGCTGACGCTGGGGGCCCGGAGGCCCCGGCCACGTCAGAGGCCGGGGTGGTCGACCTGGCCCACGCCCCCCGTCCGGAGATCGCGCTGCGCGCCACGCCGTCCGTCGCGTTCGGATCGATCGATGGCTCGGCCACGGACGGCTTCGCCGCGGTCGTCTCCGGAACGCGTCTCTCCGACGGCTCGTTCGTCCTGCTCGATCGCTACCGCGACATCCGGCGCCTCGTGGTCGTCGATGCCGCGGGCCGGTTCGTCCGGGAGCTGGGTCGGGTCGGCGAAGGACCCGGGGAGTTCGACTATCCGCAGATGGTGATGGCCGATGCGGACGGTGGGGTGGCGACCTGGGATGCCCGGCGAGGCCGGCTCATCCGATACGGCGTGGATGGAGAGGTGCGGGCGGATACCCGGCTCGGGGCAGGAACGACGGGCGTCGTCGCGCTGGACGTCACCCGTGACCTGCCTCTCGCGGTGGTCGAGGAGAACCCCCCCGATCGCTCTTTCGGGCGGCAGGACAACGTTGCTCGGCTCGTGCGTCTCCCGCGCGGCGACACCGAGCCGGACGTCCTCGCGGAGTTCCCGGGTCTCAGCTGGCACCTCACCGAGGTCGACGGCGGTGTCCGCCTCGATCGGCCCTGGTACTACCCGCGCGTGATGTCGGCCTTCAACCGGTCGGGGTTGTGGACGGCGACCGGTGTGGACTGGACCCTCGTCCTCCGCAGCGCGGACGACGGACGGATCCTCGGTCGCGTTCGTCTGGACGACGACGTCGCGCCCTTTCCGAGGGACTCCGTCGAGAACGTGCTCCCCGACGCGCCAGACGTTCGGCCCCCTCTCGCGGCGCTCGAGATCGACCGTGACGGGCGGATCTGGATCGGGCTCCGCGATCTCCCGATCGAGCGCCTGCCGTCGGGGATGGGGGAGATCGTATCCGACTGGATCGTGCTCGACGAGACCGGTCGACGCGTGGTGGGCGAGGTGTCGCTCCCTCCGCGTCGACGGCTCCTGGAGGCTTCGGCTCACGGCGTGCTCACCGTCACGGCGGACGGCGAGTACGACACCCCGATCGTCGAGTGGTGGGAGTTCGCGCCGTGACGGCCATCGCCACCATCGGCCTCAGGAAGTGGTACCGTTCAGGCTTCAGTCGGACTCGGGCCGTCGACGGCATCACCTTCCGGGTCGAACGCGGGCAGATCTTCGGGTTTCTCGGGCCGAACGGGAGCGGGAAGACGACCACCATCGGCCTCCTGCTCGGCATCCTCCGGCCGACGGCGGGGGAGGTGGAGCTGCTCGGCCGGAGCGGGCGTCGGGGGCTTCTCGAAGCCCGCCGTCGCACGGGCGCGACCCTCGAGACGCCCAACTTCTACCCGTATCTCTCGGGCGAGAGAAACCTCCGCCTCGTCGCCCGGGTGAAGGGTGCGCCCGACGCGGACGTGGACCGCGCGCTGGATCTGGTCGGGCTCTCGGATCGTCGTACCGACCGGTTCGCTGCGTACAGTCTCGGGATGAAGCAGCGCCTCGCACTGGCCGCCACCGTGATCGGGGATCCGGAGCTGATCATCCTCGACGAGCCGGCGAACGGGCTCGATCCGGAGGGGATGCGCGAGATCCGCGAGATCATCCTCCGGCTCGCCGACGAGGGTCGCACGATCTTCCTGTCGAGCCACCTTCTCGCCGAAGTCGAGAAGACCTGCACGCACGTCGCGATCATCAAGAAGGGCCAGCTGATCCGACAGGGTACGGTGGACGAGATCGTGGAGACCGGGTTCGTGTACGCGCTCCGGGCCGACGACCCCGCCGCGCTCGCGGAGGCCGCCCGGACCTTCCCGGGCGCCCGTGAGGTCTGGACGGAGCGCGACGCCGACGCCGACGTCTTCGTCGAGCTGGCCGCTCGCGAGCCCGCCGAGCTCAATCGATTCCTGAGCGGGCGTGCGGTGTTCGTGTCGCGCCTGGTGGAGCACCGGCGGAGCCTCGAGGACGCCTTCATCGAGGCGACGGGGGACGCCGCGGGGGAATCCGGCGGGGAATCCACGGGGGAGGGGAGCACCGGATGAGCACGGCACCTCTGTGGCTGGTCGCCGTCCGGAACGAGCTCCGGAAAGCGGTTCACCGTCGCGCGCTGCGGCTCACGTGGGCGGGATTCGTGCTCGTCTGCGCGCTCGTCTCGATCCAGATCCTGAACGCCGAATCGAACGACGGGGGGCCGCTCGCCATGGCCGATCTCTGGCCGAGCGCCCTCGGGGGCCTCGGCGGGCTGGCCGGCATCATGGCGGGTGTGGCCTTCGCTCTGCTGCTGGGGTCGGAGTGGGACTGGAGGACGGGGCGCCAGAACGTCATCGACGGCCTGGGCCGTGGCGAGTGGTTCACGGGGAAGCTCGGGCTGCTCGTCGTGATCGCCGGCGCGTTCGTGACCACGCACGTGCTGACGACCGGGATCGGCGTGCTCGTGGTCGGGGAGCCGCTGGACGGCGGGTGGATCGAGCTCTGGCACGTGAAGTGGATGCTCGGCCTGCTGGCCGGACTCACCTGCACGCTGACGATCGCGCTGGTGACGGGCCTCGGGACGTCGGGCGCGGGCGCGGCGACGGCGCTCTTTCTCGTCTGGATCGCGGCCGAGCCGCTCATGTCGGCGGGGCTGCGCGAGTACGACGACTGGCGCGGCTGGATCGGCGAGCACCTGCCGGCCGGAACGTTCGCGCGGCTTCAGCAGCGTCCGACGTGGGACCCGGTATTCGCCGAGCGGGCCGCGGCCGATCCGGAGCTGGCCGCGCGGATGGTGCCGGCGTCGGCGACCATGCTGGAAGCCCTCGTCTGGGTCGTGATCCTCACGTCGAGCGCCTGGCTGCTGTACCGCAGGCGAGACCTCTAGCCTGTAGGAATCCGCAACGTTCGGCGCTGAGCGGGCGTCCAACGAGTCAACCCACGACGAAGGAGGAGACCCGTGCCGACCCTCGCGCCCGACGTCCCGATCCGACGTCACCTCTGCGCGGCGATCGCGCTGGCGGTGACCGCCTGCGCCGAGTCGCCCGCCCCCACCTCATGGGAGGTCGAGCGGGTGGCCGTGGGCGACACCACCGTCGTCCGCACGGTCGCGGGCCAGGCCTGGCGGGGCGGAGTCGAACTCGTGGAGGACGTCACGATCGGGGTCCTCGAGGGCCCGCCGGAACTCACGTTCGGCTCGATCTCGAGGATCGCCGAGGCGCCGGACGGCGGTGTGTACGTGCTCGACGCTCAGGCCATCCAGATTCGGCAGTACGATCGCAACGGCGAATTCGTGCGCGACATCGGCCGAGAGGGGCAGGGGCCGGGCGAGTACCAGCGACTGAGCCTCGGGATGGTCGCCGACGCCGCCGGCGTGCTCTACATGCACGACTGGGGCAACCGCCGCGTACTCCGGTTCGGACCGGACGGCGAGGCGCTGCCGTCGTGGGCGCCGACCTCGACGTACCTGACCACGGTGCCCGGCCAGTGGGTGTTCAGCGAGGCGGCCGGCGCGATTCTGGTCACGGGTCAGGTCGAGGGCAGGCCGGCGCTGCTCGCGATGCGGGACGGCCTGATCGAGGACACGATCGTCGTGCCGCACCTCCCGGGGATGCCGGCGGAGCGCGGTGGTCCGTACCGCGTGGACACGTACTGGGGCCGCACCCCCGACGGCTGCATGGTCGTCGGGGTGAGTGCCGCGTATTCGCTGGACGTCCGCTGTCCCGACGGGGTCGTGAGGATCGAGCGCGAGGTCGAGCCGATTCCCGTTCATCCCGAGGAGGCGGCAGCGTATCGGGCGCAGTTCGAGTGGATGGATCGGGAGCCCCAGTACCGCGCGCCCGTGGGCGAGTGGCTGCCATCCACCATGCCACCGTTCCGCGGCATCACCGTCGGCCGCGACGCCCGCATCTGGGTCCGGCGGAACGTCGAGCCGATTCCGGTCCCCACCGAGGACAGCCCGGGCGCGCCCCCGGCCGTGGGGTGGGCCCAGCCGTTCGTGTACGACGTGTTCGAGGTGGACGGAACGTTCCTCGGAGAAGTCCGCTTTCCCGCGAACCACGAGCCGAGGCTGTTCGGCGACGGCTACGTCTGGGCCATCCGGCGGGGGGAGTTCGGGGAGGAGTACCTCGTGCGGCTCCGGGTCGTCCCGATCGGCTAGGTCCTCGCCGCGGTTCGATCGGACATCCGCGCGCTGTGATCGCGTCGCCGAGTCTGCACCAGTTCAGGCGCAGGCCGTGGGAGACTCTCCGTTCGACCGAACCTTCGCGGTCGCTACCTGCTGGCGATCCCGGTGGCTACCGCAGCAGCCGTACAGCCGCCCGGCCACGCACCGCACCGCGCTCGCTGCGCCTAGGGTGGTGGACCGATCAATGATAACGAGATATCATTACTGCCCTTGCTCTGGCTTCGGATGCATCTCTCCCCCTCCATCGAACTTCGCATGGGCCATTTCTGCTTCCCTCGGCTCGGCGGCCTCCGGCTTTGGCAGTCCGCCGCGGTTCTTGCATTCTTCGCGCTTCTCCTGCCTCTGCCGACTCATGCAGCTGCCCCGTCCAAGCCTCTGGGTACCCAGCAGTCAGCCGACGCTCGGGTCGAGGGACTGGTCCGGTCCTCGGGTGGTGCTCCCCTCGAGGGGGTTCGAGTTTCCCTCGTGGGCACTTCCCGTGTGACCCTGACCGACGCGAGCGGTCGTTTCCGGATGGGCAACGTCGCGCCGGGCACATACACGCTCCGCGCGGAGCTGATCGGGTATGCCGCGTCGAGTCAGGAGGTCACGATCAACAACGGAGCTCAGGCCCTCGTTGTCGTCCTTGATCAGCGGCCGCTGGCGCTCGAAGGGGTTACAGCGACCGCACAAGCCGCCGGCAGGTACGGTGCCGAGCGAGCAGCAGCCGGAGCCCGCGCGGACATACCGATTCGTGACGTGCCTCAGAGTGTCCAGGTACTTCCCCGCCAGGCGATCAGCGACCTCGGGATGATTCGCCCCTCCGAGATCGCGAACCGTGTGAGCGGAATCAACCCGATCCCGAGCTACACGGGCGCAGGGCTCGGCGTCGCATACTTCAACGTCCGGGGTTTCGACCAGGGGTTCCCCAACGTCGGAAACCTCCGCGACGGGTATAGGGACGTGGGCTACATCACTCCACGAGACATGGCGAACGTGGAACGAGTCGAGGTGCTCAAGGGGCCCTCATCGGTCCTGTATGGTCCGACGGGTGCGCTCGGGGGGGTCGTGAATACGGTAACGAAGCGTCCGACAGCCGTGCCTGTTCGCGAGATCTCGCTCAGGGGGGGGAGCTTCGCTCTGGCGAGGCTCACGCTCGACGCAGGCGGACCCGTCGGTGGGTCGGACCGGCTTCGGTACCGACTCGTCGGCGCTGTGGAGCAGGGTGACAGCTTTCGCGATCAGGTAACTTCAGACGGGTGGTTCATTGCCCCCTCCCTGCAGTGGGTCGTGGATGCCTCCACGGACATCCTCCTCGGTGCCGAGGTGATCGATCGCGACTTCACGACCGACCTCGGCTTCCCCGTCGCGGACCGCTCCTTCGACCTGCCCAGGGAGCGGTGGCTGGGGGAGCCTGAGTTCGACCGGGTGCTCGGATCAGCGGTATCGACGTCGTTCCAGCTTACCCGCCGGCTCGGGGACTCCTGGAGCTTCCGTCAGGGACTCAACTTCACGACCGCCGAGATGGACTCGCGTCAGACCGCCTACTTCGGCGGCTTCGAAGACGATGGGCGCACTATCGTCCGAGGCTTCACCCGGAGCGACGAGGCGTCGCGCAATCTGACGGTGCAGTCCGAGCTTTCGGGTCAGTTCCGCGTCGGTTCCACCCGCCACACCCTTCTCGTCGGCGCAGAGTTCGCCCAGTTCGATTTCGATTTCGATTTCCTCTTCGGGAACGATTCGAACATCGATGCCTTCGCGCCCCAATACGGCGATACCAACACGGGTGACTTCGTCTCCTTCGGCGGTACCGACCTTCCGAATGAGAACCTCGCCTTCTTCGTGCAGGATCTGATCGAAATCAGTCCCGCGTTCAAGGTCATGGCAGGGGCCAGATTCGACCGTCACGAGCTGAGCCGTCGCGACCGTGACACTGGTGAGGTGCTGGCAGAGACAGAGGAATCGCAGGTCTCGCCGCGCATCGGGGCGGTCCTCGACCTCAACACGAGCGCCTCGGTCTTCGCAGGCTACGCCACCTCCTTCGTGCCTCGGATCGCACGCGCGGACCGAGGGGAGGACACGTTCGATCCCGAGACGGGTCAGCAGTTCGAGGTCGGGCTGCGGCAGACGCTCGGTGGAGGCGCCCTCTCGTACAGCCTGGTTGGCTTCAATCTGGTGCGCCAGAACGTTCTGACTCGGGATCCCGACGCGCCCGCCGAGTTTCCCTTTCGGCGGATCGCGACCGGCGAGCAGCGGAGTCGAGGGGTCGAGCTGGACGTGACGGGGAGTCCGATCGCCGGCGTCGAGGTCCTCGCCAACTATGGGTTCATCGACGGCGAGGTGACCCGCGATGAGGTGTTCGACGTGGGTGCGGGTCTCGTGGGCGCCCCTCGCCACAGTGGTAGCGTCTGGGCCGCGTACCAGCTCTCCGAGGGCGGGCTCGCGGGACTTCGCCTGGGTGCCGGGGTCACCGCCGTCGGCGAGCGAGAGGTCACACTGACCAACGACGTGCAGGTGCCTTCCTTCCAGCGGGTTGACGCGCTCCTCGCGTATGGATGGAACGCGTGGCGTCTACAGTTCAACCTGTACAATCTTTTCGACGAGGAGATCTACCACCCACAGGAGCAGTTCTTCATCGTGCCCGAGGCCGGCAGGAGGATTGACGCGACGCTCTCGGTCGGGTTCTAGACCCTCCGAGATCCCGTGATTCTTCCCATCTTCCGGAAGGAGGTCCGGGAGTACATCCGCACGGGCATGGCTCTGGGGGCGTTGCTCGGTTTGGGTGTGCTATTCGCTTTGGCGGCGATCGTCGGCGCACAGGACGTGCGTGCGCAGGCATCGGAGCGCGCCGCCGCCAACGAGGTGCAGCGAGAGAGGTGGCTGGAGCGGGACGCCGTGAACGCCCACGTGGCCGCGCACGCGGGCACCACGGTGTACAGACCGCCCTCACCGCTCGCGGCGTTTGATCCCGGCCTGGACCGATACCTCGGGTCCTCGATCTTTCTCGAGGCGCATCGTATCAACCCTCTCCAGGGGGTTCGGGCGGCGGAGGGGGCGCCTGCGCAACGTCTCTCGGTGCTTTCGGTCGCCTTCGTGCTGCAGGTGGTCGTGCCCCTCCTGCTGGTTCTGCTGACCTTCGGGTCGCTTGCTCGCGAGCGGGAACGCGGCGTGCTCCGAATGGTCGTGACGCAGGGGGTGTCGCCGAGGCAGCTGGCCGTTGGCAAGACGCTCGCCTGCGTCGGTGTGACCCTCATCGCGCTTCTTCCGGGCGCGCTGATTCTCGTGCTCATGATGCCGGCGGAGCTGGCGGGTGCCGGGGCGGCGATTTCGAGCCGCGCCGACCTGCTCGTCCGTGCCGCGGGCCTCGGGCTCACCTATGCGGTGTACCTTCTCGTCTTCGCGCTGCTCGGTCTCGCGGTGTCGGCACGCTCGGGCTCGCCCGCTGCAGCGCTCACGAAGCTGCTGGCGCTCTGGTTCTTCGTGTGCCTCGGCGTTCCCCGCCTCGCAATTCAGGTTGCGCAGGGTGTGGCCCCGTCTCCTACCGGGTATGCGGTTCGTGCGGCGATCGACAGCGCTCAGAAGGCTCGTCCCGGCTACTTCGACTTCCTCGAGGAGGGAGAGCGGGAGCTCACCGCCGAGTACGGGGTCGCGACGCTCGAAGAGCTGCCCGTCAATCTGCGGGGATACGCGCTCGCTCGCGGAGAGGCGGAGACGACCGAGGTGATGCGCGAGTACTATGGGCAACTGCACGCTCGCCAACGCGAGCAGCAGTCGTTGTATCGACTGGCCGGCCTCCTCTCTCCTGCCATTCCCGCACAGCTCCTGTCGATGTCGCTGGCCGAGACGAACTACACGACCTTTCTCGAGTTCGATCGTCAGGCAGAGGACTATCGGACCGCCATGGTCGCCGTCATGAACGACCACGACCTTCATGAGTTGCCGACGGGTCAGGGTGGCTTCGCGGTGCCTCAGGCCGAGCTGTACGCTCGGGTGCCGCCGTTCGAATACGTGCCGGATCGGTGGATGCACGCGCTGGAGGAGGAACGCACGTCCCTGCTTCTGCTGGCGGCGTGGGGGCTCGTCGTCATGCTGATCGCACGTCGGTCCGTCGTTGCCCTGGGTCGAGACCTTTGAACGCGATTCGCACGATCTCGCGCCTCGAGCTCCGGCTGCTCCGTGTGGATCCGCGCACGACGATCGTGGTCGGACTCGTGCTCGGCGCCGTCGCGCTCGCTCTGGTGTCCGCGTCGCACGAGGTGAACGCCCAGGCCCGCACCGTGGAGGAGGCCCGGCTCGAGCACGAGGCGAGGCTCGCCAGCGCCCGGGAGGGGTCGGGGTGGCTCGAGTTCCCTACCCACGAGGACCGGGTTCCGGTGGTATCGTTCGTCGCTCCCGTGCCACCCGCCCGTTTCGCCCTTCTGTCGCTCGGCCACCGCGACGTCCTCCCGCAGGCACTCGCGTGGGTCCCCGAGGAGAACGCCACCCACTCTCCTCCAGAGCCGAGTGGAGACGGGCGGGTCCTGTACGGGCTCTACCCGGTGGAGGTTACCTCGGCGCCGATCGCCCGTCTCCTCGGGCCCTTCGACCTGGCCTTCGTCGTAGTGTTTCTCCTGCCGCTCGCGGTCCTCGCCCTCACCTTCGACCTCCTGGGGCGAGAGCGTGAGCGGGGCACCCTGGTGCTGGTGCGATCTCAGCCGGTCGGCCTTGCCTCGCTCGTGCTGGGGAAGTTGATCGTGCGGGGATGCCTCGTGCTCGGCCTCGGCGTTGTCGCGCCCATCGTCGTCGTCGCGGCGGTGTCGCCGGCGGCTGCGAGTGGTGGGCACTCGTCGAGCTCGCTGCTGCTCTGGGGTGCAGCCGTGGCTCTCTACACGGTGTTCTGGCTCGGCGTGGGCGCGTGGGTCGACAGCCGGAGCCGTACCTCCGGATCGAGCGCCGTGACCCTCGCGGGCATGTGGTTGGCGGTGGTTCTCCTGCTTCCCGCAGCCGTGGTCCAGACGGCCGAGCGAATCGCCCCGCCACCGTCGACGGTGCGGTTCGCTCAGGAGACGCGCCCCCTCCCCGAACTCGCCTATCATGAGTACAGTCTGACGTATCGCGCTGCCTGGCGGGCCTTCGAGGAGGCCTATACTCCTCCGAGCGACCTGGACGATGAGGAGGCCGAGCTTCATCGAGCGGCGGCGTGGGCAGAGATGCCGGTGCCCGCCGAGATCACGCAGCGCCCGTGGATCCAGAGCCTCCTCGACCGCGAGCTGGACTGGGCAACGCCTCTTTCGTACTGGCAGGCAACGGGCGCAGCGAAGGAGGCGGAGCGGCAGGAGACGGAGCGCCGGTCGCGCCCGATCATCGAGCGCCATCAGGCCGAGGAGGCCCGCCACCTCTCGACCGCCCGTTGGCTGTCCCTCCTCTCGCCCGCCCTCCTCGTCCAGGAGGTGATGGATGTGACGGCCGGGGCCGACCTCGCCCGACACAAGAGGTTCAGGGACGAGCTCGGCGCGTACGCCCGCGACATCGAAGCACCCTTCGTCGAGGCCATGAAGGAAGGGCGCGCGATCTCGCCCGATGCGATCGCCGAGGTCCAGCCCTTCGAGTTTCGTGATAGCGCTGAGCGGCACGAGCTGTGGTCGGCGGTCGCGATGGCCCTCGCGGGCCTGCTGGCCTATGCCGTGGTCGGCGGGGGGCTGGTGGCGCGAGCCGCCGGCGCCCGCGTAACCTGACCGGCCCGCCCACCCCCTGATCGCAAGGATCGTCATGACCATAGTCGGAACGGCCCGCGCTTCATCTCCAGCGGCCCAACAAGCCGTGGCCGGGGCCGTGCTCGAGGCCCGGGGCCTCGGAAAGTCATACGGCGACACCCGCGCGCTCGACAGCCTCGATCTCCGCGTCGAGGGGGGTGAGGTCTACTGCCTGCTCGGGCCGAACGGGGCCGGGAAGACGACGACGATCAACCTCTTTCTAGGCTTCATGGAGCCGACCCGGGGTCAGGCCCTCGTGGCCGGGCTCGACGTCGCCATGCACGATCGGGAGACCAAGCACCATCTGGCGTACATCCCGGAACAGGTGATGCTCTACGGGAACCTGACCGGCATCGAGAACCTGGACTATTTCGCCGCTCTCTCGGGAAGGCACCCTGGCCCCGACCGCCTCCGCGAGATCCTGGGCGAGGCTGGCCTCCAGCCGGACGCTTTCGATCGCCGGGTCTCCGGCTACTCCAAGGGGATGCGGCAGAAGATCGGAATCGCCATCGCCATCGCGAAGGAGGCTGACGCGCTCCTCCTGGACGAGCCGACGTCGGGACTCGACCCGAAGGCGTCCAACGAATTTTCCACCCTCCTTGGCCGTCTTCGGGACCGCGGCGTGGCGATCCTGATGGCCACTCACGACCTCTTTCGTGCGAAGGACACGGGCACCCGCGTCGGGATCATGCGGGAGGGCCGCCTGGTCGCCGAGATGAACACCTCCGAGGTCGAGCACGGGGATCTGGAGCAGCTGTATCTGGAGCGGATGGGCGACGCGTGAGGACACCGGGCTCCGGGTCTACCGTCGTCGCCGGCGCGCTCCTGATCTCCCTCGGATTGGTCGCCGCCTGTCACGATGGCACACCGCGGATCGTCGCGGAGGCGATCGATCCGCCCACAGGTGACAGCGTCGTGGGCCTTCAGCTTGGGCATGCAGGCGGAGACGGGGTGCTCGCCTCCTGGCTCGCCCCGGGTGCTTCACGCGGGTACGCCCTCCGCTTTGCCCAGTGGACCGGACTCCAGTGGAGCGAGGTGCGTCAGGTCGTGCAGGACGACTCGGTGTTCATGCATCCCACGGACCTGCCCGGCGTCACTCGGATCGACGAAGGCGCACTGGCGGCGGTGTGGCAGCGGCGCGTTCGGAATGGGGGCTCGGGGAGCTCACTGGAATACGAGTTCCGGGTGCAGTTCTCTAGGGACGACGGCGAATCGTGGTCCGCCCCGGTGATCCCACATCCCGGGTCCTCCCTGGGGGGTGAGCACGAGTTCCACGTCGCGTGGCCGACTCCCGAAGGGCGGCTCGGTCTGGCGTGGATCGACCCGCGCAATCAATGGGTCGTCGCGCCCGAGCACTCCTCATCGGAAGCCGCGTATCACGGCGCGATGCAGCTCATGGCGACCGAGATCGCGCCGGACGGGACGCTGGGAGAAGAGGTCGTCGTCGACGAGGTGATCTGCGAGTGCTGTCCGAACGCCGTCACCGTGACGCCCACCGGCCCCGTCCTCGCCTCCCGGGACAAGCGGGTACCGACGGAGATGCAGCGTGACTCCCTGCGGTACGAGATGAACGTGGTTCGCGACGTCTCCGTCGCCCGGATGGAGGGAGGAAGCGGGGGTCAGGCTCAACGTTGGGAGTCCGGGATTCGGGCCACTGACGACAACTGGGCCTTCAATGGGTGCCCGAACAACGGGCCGAGCCTGGCCTCGCTGGCGGGTCGGGTCGCGCTCGCGTGGTGGACCGCCGAGGGGGACGACCCGCGGGTTCAACTCCGCTGGTCGGAGGACGAGGGCCGGAGCTTCGGCCCCACGACGCAGGTCAGTACTGCGCCCGCGGCGGGCTAGGTGGCGGTCGGGCTCACCGCCTCGGGTACGATCGTCGCCTGGCTCGAGGGGACCGACGTCAAGGCACGGGTGTTCGACCCCGATCTCCGTGGCGGCGACATCGTGACGCTGGGAGAGACCGGGGGGCGGCACCGTCTTCCGTCCATGATCGCGCAACCCGATGGATCGGTAGTGGCCGGGTGGCTCGCGCCCGGGGGCCTCGTCAGGATCGTGCGGCTCCAGATCGTGACCAGCTAGGCCGGGTCTTGCAGCTGTTCCCGATCAGGAGGGCTGCCACAACCACGTGCCCTTGATGATGAGCTGTCTTCTGGGCTCGACGGGAGTCGGCGAGCCCGAGAGGGAGGCGTTGTCGTTGTAGACGACGTACAGGAAGGAGAGAGGGCGAAACTCCCATGAGAAACGGAGGTTGAGGCTGGATGCCTCGAGCGCCGTGTTGTACTGCCAGATCCCCGCGAGCTCGAGGCGTGGCGTGGCGGCGAGGCGAATCTCCGGTGTCAGGAGATCGGTGGTGCGTACGCCGTCGCCGAACCCGGAGAAACGGTTGTGCTCCCACGAGGCCAGGGCGACCACCTCGGGAATCAGCGCGACCTTCGCGGACACCGTGCCCGTCTGGAGGGACCCGTCGTAGAAGCGCCCGCCCTCCCATCCTACGCTGCCGCTGATTCTCGCGGACGGATCGTAGGCGAACTCCGCGTTCCAGCGATTGAAGTAGTAGTCGCCCGCATCGACGTCGATTCCGGGGACGGGGCGGAAGGGCACGGCGAAGCGCTGCCACTCCGGGGTCAGCCCGATCGAGAAGGAAGACCCATCCTGGAGGAGAACGGAGAGTGGCGTAATGCCCACGCTGCCAGAGAAGAAGCGGCCGGTGCTGGCGCGGTGGAAGAGGAAGACGATGAAGCCCGGGTCGAGGGAGCGGACCGAGGCGGGGAGCCAGCTCGGCCGGAGGTCGAGCGTGGCGGCGGGGCTGGTGACGAGTACGTCGCGATCGAAGGCGAAGCCCGAACGAGGTTCCCACTCACCGCCGATGTACTCCTGGAGCCACCCGACGTACCCCCAGGTAGCGGTGTTCCCGACAATGGCGTGCGCCGCCCACCCATCTCCGCCTGGACCTTCGGTGAATGAGCGCGACACCATGCCCCGGCTGAAGAGGGTGCGCGTCGGCCGCACGAAGTAGTCGACCGCGGCCACACTGTTCAGGGCGGAGGCACCCGGCTCCAACCCCTCATCGAAGCGCGTCGCGGTCAGAGCCCCCACTCGCCCGTTCCACCCGACGTTCCGGACGTAGCGACCCATGGCAAAGACGCTGCCATCCGATTCCCCCACACCGGCCTGTCGGACGACCAGGCCGCCCGCACTGGACTTGGCTGTGCGAGACGTGAGACGGGCGCCCGCGGTGATCGGGACCGGAAGCCCTTGATCGTCCAGCCCGATGCGACGGCTGTAGAATGGCGACACGACGTCGAGACCGGTATCGAAGAGCCCGGCGCTCTCGAGGAAGAAGGTTCGCCGCTCGGGGAAGAACACAGGGAAGCGCTCGAGGTTCACCACCTGGCGGTCGACCTCGGCCTGCGCGAAGTCGGTGTTCACCGTGATGTCGAGTACGCTGCCCGGGCGGATCGCCCACTTCACATCGAGCCCGGCGTCCGGATCGAAGCGCGCCTCCCCGTCCGGGCTCGCGCTCGCGTTCTCGCCCAGGCCCACCGTGTAGGGCTGTACCTGAAGGTTCAGGCCCGGGCTCGGAGGCTCGATCCCCTCGAGTGTGCCTGCGAAGGTCATGTCCCACGGGTCCACGCCGCGCTGCCAGGGTGCCCACCCACTCGTCTCCTGGAGCGCCCGCGCCTCCCGGACGAAGTTGATGCGCCAGGGGTCGCCGCCGGCTCGATACCGCAGCGTGGCCCAGGGAATGAAGAACTCCGCCGTCCACCCGGTGGCGGTCTCGGACGTTCGGACTCGCCAGACCCCGTTCCAGGACGGATCGTCGTCGGTTCCGTCGAAGATGAGCTGATCGAGCTGCGCTCCCTTCGGGTTCGTGAAGAACCCCATGGCGAATCGGCCATCGCCGAAGCCGTCCAGAACCACCCCGAACAGGTCGCTGGTGCCGTAGGCGAAGTCGCGACGCATCCCCTCCACACGCTCGACACCGCCGCCCGGTGGGTCCGTAAGGGCGGCACCTACGTAGAGCCCGGCCCCGTTCCAGGTAACTCGGACCTCGGAGGGCGCTCGGGCCACGGCGAGATAGTCCGGGTCGACCTGGCGGAATGCATCGAGCAGGGGGACCTCGATCCATGCCCGCTCGTCCAGCACACCGTCGACGCGCAACGGCCCGGTGGCCTCTACGGCCTCGATCACGCGGTCGCCGACCGACTGGACCGTTCCAGCGGTCTGTGCGGCGAGGACCGGGGGAGCTGAGAGCACCACGGCCACCCCCGTAACGGCACAGAACGTCCGCGCGTACCGATATTGAGAACGCGTTTCCATGTGCGCAGACTATGCGCCCACCTGCCCACCGGCCAGATGAGATCCCCGCCCAGTCGATGGCCGCCCCAAACTGGGGAGGTTGAACCGCAGCCGTTCGTCGGGGCCCGAGGCAATGTCGTGTAACGGCTACTCTCCCCGAAGCACCTCTGCCGGATCTGCGCTCGCCGCCCGCCGCGCCGGGAGGAGGCTGGCCGCGGCGGCGGTGCCGAGCACCAGGGCGGCAACGCCGGCCAGCGTGAGCGGGTCGGCCGGCGTGACGCCGTACAGCAGGCTCCCGAGTGCCCGTCCGGCGAAGGCCGACACGACCACCCCGGCCGCGACGCCGACCAGCGCGAACCCGAGACCGTCCCGGAGCAGGAGCCCGACCACGCCCGCCCGCCCCGCGCCCAGCGCCAGACGCACGCCGACCTCTCCCCGTCGTCGTGTGACCTGCAACGAGGCCACGCCGTAGATGCCCAGCGCGGCCACGAACACGGCGGCGATCCCGAACCCGAGGAGGAGCTGGAACACGAGACGCCGCTCGGCCAGCGAGTCGTCGACATGGCCCTGGAGGGGTCGGATCCGCTCGACCGGGATCTCGGGGTCGGCGGCCGACACGACGGATCGGATCGCCGGAATGATCGCATCCGGCTCCCGGTCGGCACGCACCACGAACATCCCACCGAAGCGCGTCGTCTGCCCGAGCGGCCGGATGACCTGACCCCATCCCGGCTCCGCGATGTCGTAGAGGTGGAGCTGTTCCACGACGCCGATGATCTCGAGCGTCTCCCCGTCGCCCTCCAGGGTGCGTCCCACGGCCGACTCCCCGGGGAAGAACCGGTGTGCGGTCTCCCGGGTGATGAGCGCGACCCCCGGTGACGCCGCGTCGTCCGCCCACGTCGGCGCGCGGCCCTCGAGCAGTCGTGCGCCCACCGCGTCGAGGTAGCCCGGAGACACCGCGAGGTAGTCCATCAGCGGTGCGTCGGCGTCCTCGTCGCCGGAGTTGCCCGGAGCATCGGGAAAGCGGACGACGGTCTGGAACGAGGACGCCCCGTCGAGGGGGAGGTCCGTGCCTGCGCCGACCCCGGTCACGCCGGGGATCGCGGCGAACTCCGCCAGCAGCCGCCGCTGGAGGGGGCGACGAGCCGCCGCGTCCGGCCATCGATCCTCGGGGAAGGGGAGCTCGAACGTGACCGCTCCGTCGGGCTCGAAGCCCGACTCGACCGCGAGGAGGTCGTGGACGCTCCGGCCGAGGAGTCCGACGCCGGCGAGCAGCACGACGGAGACCGCGAGCTGGAGGCCGACGAGTGCGCGCCGCCCCCGGTCGCCACCGAGGACCCGGTGACCCCCTCGTGCGACCTGGCCGCTGTCTCGTCGCAGCGCCGAGAAGCCGACGGCGATCAGGCTCACCAGCGCGACCAGCCCACCCGCCGCGACGATCGCGGGCGTGGACAGCTGAAGCGCCGCCGTCCGCGGAAGGTCCGACGGCGCCACGTGCATCAGCCCCAGGAAGCCCCGACCGACCAGCAGGGCGCCCAGCGTGCCCACGGAGACGAGCACGAGCGACTCCAGCCCGAGTCCGCGTCCGGCCCGCAGGGGCGAGGCGCCGAGTGCCCTGCGGAGCTCGAACTCGCCGGAACGCTCGGAGGACTGTCCGAGGATGACCGCGACGAGGCTCGCCGTCATCGCGGCGAGCAGGAACAGCGATCCCGCGAGGACGGCCAGCAGCACCGGACGCACATCGCGGACCAGGTCGTCATGCATCTTCGTGAACCTGAGGCCGACTCCGGCCTTCTCGAAGACGGTGGCGTCCAGCGTCGACGCGAGCGCGTCCAGCTCCTGGGTCAGGCGTGTGTCCGATACGCCGTCCTGCCTGCGGATCAGTCCACCGAGGAAGCCCCGGAACGGACTCTGCGAGGCGAGGTCCACGCTCAGCGGCAGGAGGATCTCCGCGGTGGTCGGCGGACCCGTGAACTGGTGGTGCTGGACCTCTGCGGCCTGGGGAAGCACGCCCACCACCTCTGCCCGTGTCCCCTCGACCAGGACCATTCGTCCCACCACGGTCGGATCGCCGCCGAAGTCACTCGACCAGAGCGCGTGGGAGAGCAGGACGACCTGCGGAGCCTCCTCGAGCGCATCCTCGGGCCGCAGTCCCCGACCCAGCGCAGGCGCGATGCCGAGCACGTCGAGCACGTTCGGGGACGCGAGGACTGCGTCGACGCGGGTCGCCGGGGAGCCGTCCCCGCCGCCGAGTCCCATCTCGCCGGACCGGAACAGCGCGAGGCCGTCGAGCAGATCATGCCGCTCTCCGAGCTCGAGCACCTCCGGACCGCCAAGGTAGCCGCGGTCGAGGTCGAGCGACGGATAGACCCGCCACACCCACGCCAGCTCGTCCGGCTCCTCCCAGGGGAGCGGCTCCCACAGGATTCCGTCCACGACCGTGAACAGAGCGCCGAAGACGCCGAGACCGAGCGCGAGCCCCACCACGCTGTACGTCGAGAGCCAGGGCGACCGGCGAAGGCGCCGCGTGGCGTGCGCGAGATCCCGCCCGAGCCCGTCGCCAAACGCTGCGGCCTCGCGCGGTGACGCGGAGCGGTGTCGGCCCGCCGACGTCCGGTCGTCGAGCCAGGTCCCGGGGGCATTCCGGAGCATCCCCCATGTCGTCCGCACGACGAATCGAAGGAGGGCCGGCCGGCCTCGTGCAGCGGCCGCCCGGTACCTCTCCTCGGCCCCGTCCAGGAGTTCGCCCCCCATGCGTTCACGGAAGTCTCGAGGGTAGAGCCGCAGGAGGATTGCCAGCGCGGCGAGGCTGGCCCGCGCGCCGAGCGACGGCGGCGGGCGCTTCACTCGCCGCCCCCGGGGGCGAGGCGCGCCCGGCGGGCCGCGAGGATCAGGCCCTCCATACGGCGGATCTCCGCGGTGGCCACGTCGGCGCCGAGGTCCGTGATCCGGTAGTCCGTCCGGTTGCGCGCTCTGCGCGATGCCTCCGGGTCCGCGACGGGCTCGACCAGCCCCTGGCCGTCCATGCGGCGCAGGGCCCGGTACAGCGTCACGATGTCGGGCGCGGCCGACGGCCCGTCGCGCTCCTCGATCGACTGGAGGATTCCGTATCCGTGGCACGGTCCGGCACCGAGTCGGAGCAGGATGTCGAGTTCGACCGGACGGAGTGGGAGGTACGTCGAGATGTCGGGTGCCATGTGCTCTCCATTGTGCGTCACGCAAGTATGAGGCATGTATTTGCGTGACGCAACATCAGGGCGGTGCCCAGCGCGTGGCGAAGTCGTCGTCAAGCCCCCACTCTGAACGTCCGTCGACTCGAGAACGGGGGAGAGGTGACCGAGGGGATGCGGGAGTTCATCGACGCGCTGCGCGCCATCGACCCGCCGCGTGTGCGGCGCGTTCTGGAAGCCGACCCCGAGGTCCGGGCGTCGATCGACGCGCCCGTACTCGACTTCGGCTCGCCGCCGATCGTGTGGGCGGCGTCCACGCTGAACGAGGAGCTGATCGAGACGCTCGTCGAGTTCGGCGCGGACATCGACGCGCGCTCGGCCTGGGAGAACGGACCCTACTCGGCCCTCCACCATGCGGCGGCGGGCGCGGGCCCGGTGCGGCCCCGGCTCGCCGAGAAGCTGCTCGCCCTCGGTGCGACGCTCGACCTTCACTCCGCCGCGGGTCTGGGTCGGCTCGACGAACTGGCCGCGATGCTCGACGAGGCACCCGAGCGCATCGCCGAACCCGGGCCGGACGGGGCGACGCCGCTGCACATGGCGGGGACGCCCGAGGTGGCCGCCTTCCTTCTGGATCGTGGCGCACCCATCGACCAGCCGTGCATCGACCACCTCAGCACGCCCGCGATGTGGGCTGTGGACGGGCGACGGGACGTGACACGGTACCTGGTCGATCGCGGCTGCCGGACCGACCTCTGGATGGCCGCGGCGCTCGGCGATGTCGAGCTCGCGCGGCGCATCCTCGCCGCCGACCCGAGCGCGATCACGGTCGAGCCGGGCGACGACGCGCTCGGAGGCGGCAACATCTACATCTGGCGCCTCCAGTTCGCGACCTCACCCCTCGAGGTGGCGCGCCGGGACGGGTTCGACGACGTGTACACCGTGCTGCGGGAGGCCGCGCCGCCCGAACTCCTGCTGCTGGAGGCCGCGCTGTACGACCGGGTCGAGGAGGTGCGGGCGCTGCTCGCCGAGACGCCGGCGTCGTCGCTGCCGGCGCACCGCGTACGCCAGCTGCTCTGCCGCGGCCCGGCGGTGGCCGGGGCGGTGCTGGACGCCGGCGGCGACCCCGACGCGCTCAACCGGAACGCACAGACCGCGCTGCACGACGCCGCATGGAGGGACGACGTCGATCTCATCGACCTGTTGCTGGACCGCGGGGCCGACCCTCGCATCCGGGACGGCATGCACCACTCCACCCCGTGGGGCTGGGCCGACTACAACGAGTCGACCGCAGCAGCGGCGCGGCTCGTCGAGCGGGAGGCATACGACGAGCACGATGCGATCGCGATGGGGCGGATCGACGAGGTGCTGGCGTGGGTCCGCGCGCATCCCGACCAGGTGGGCGGCTCCGCGGACGGGTCGGTGTCACCGCTGCGCACGGCCGCGTGGTGCGGCCACGAGGAGATCGTCCGGGCGCTGCTCGACGCGGGTGCCGACCCGACGATTCCGAATCCCGAGACCGGGCTCACCGCCCTCGAGCTGGCTCGAACCGCCGGTCATGCGGCGATCGTCGCACTACTTAAGGGCGGGAGCCGGCCGGGGTAGAGGCGCGGACGAGGCAGGGCGCCCGGCCGCGCAACCCCGTGTGCTACGCGCCCCCGGCCCCCGGGTCCCGGGCGACCACGGTCGCACCCCAGGGGCAGAACGCTCCCACCGTGTCGATCCAGTACGGGAGGTCGGCCTCGACCATGCTCGGCCGGCCGTCGCACAGCTCGATCGCGGCGTCGGCCACCTCCACCGTGCTCGCCTCCCAGTGCCACCCCCACGGCGCGTTGAAGCCCCCGTCGCCCGCCCGAAGGCTGCCCAGCACCACGCCCTCCGTGCCGGCGGCGAGGCGTCCGTCGAGCGCGTCGATGACGCTCAGATCGAAGACCCGCGTCTGGAACGTCTCCCCGCTCACTTCGATCGTGAAGAGCACTCCGTCCGCCGGCTCCACCCCGTCGTCGTCACATCCCATGAGCGCGGCCGCGACCAGCGCGAGCACCCATTTCGACTGTCCCATCCTGTACCTCTATCGATATGTCTGGTGAACGATTTTTAGTTGCACCGAAACATAGACGAACTCGTTACGGGATTGGAGGGGGAGGGGACGGTCGTTACATCCGCCGGGGTGGCTCGGCCCTACCGCTTCACGATCTCGTGCATCACCACCGCCGGAACGTCGAGTTCGTTCATCACGACGGCCAGCACCCGATCCTCGGTGGCGTCGAGGATCCGGATGGAGCCCGGGACGACCACCTCCCCGGCGTGCCGCCCGTTCCGCTCGACGATCTGCCACGCCTCCGAACGGGTGAACGGGGGCGGGTAGCGACTGAGCCACACGTTCCCGAGCCGGTCCACGTGCAGCTGATCCCAGTAGGGCAGCGGGAGGTCGAACCGCTCGAGCCCGTCCTCGAGCTCCTCGAGCTGCCGATTCGTCCTCGGCGCGTCCCACCCGTTGTCGGCCCAGGCGGCGCGGTACTGATCGACGATCCGTCGGCGCAGCTCGGCGTCGACCTCGGTCGGAGACTCCATCCAACGCGCGATCTGCACGAGGCGCCCTTCCCAGTCGTACCACCGCACCGCCGTCTGGTCGGACCTCGCCCACGCAAACCCGTCGTCGTACCCGCCCGCACGCCCCTTGACCCAGATTGGGCCAGGGGTCCCGGCTCGTGCATCGTACCAGAGGCGCACGTGAGCGAGTATCGCCAGCGTGTCCGCCCTGGCGCCATCCGGAGACACGGCGAGGATCGGCTCTTCATTGAAGACCCACCCGGTCTCCCCGCCCCTGGGAGGACCGCCGTACGCGTCTCCCTGCACCATCAGCATCCGTCCGTCCGGCGCCACCGCCGAGAGCTCGGGGAGGATTGACCCGCCAGGCAGGCGGGCGGTCCGGACACCGCCGTCGGGCGCGATCACGGTGACGCGCGCCTGCCGGTTGTCGGACACGACGATGGAGTCGGCATGGAGCACGATGCCGTCCATCCGCTCGAACTCGCCGGGTCCCTGACCGCGACCCCCCAGGCTGTCGACGACGACCCCGGACGCATCGAGCCGGTACACCGTGCCAGTGGACTGCTCCGCGAGCAGCGCGCCGCCGTCAGGAAGGATTCGACCCGACTGGACCCACGTGAACAGCGGTCCGTCCTCGTCCCACCCGATTCGGAACGAGGGCTCCGGCGTGACCGTCCATCTCGCCGTCGGAGCCGCACCGTTCTCCACGACCCGGACGCCGGCGGAATCCCATACGACGGGCCCGGCGCCGGAGTTCCCGGCCGAGGATCCGTCGCCACCGACACAACTGCCGGCCGCGACGAACGCTCCGATCAGCATCCAGGTTCCGTACTGGTCTCTCACGCCTCACGCCTCCCCTCGATATGGCCGGACGACCGTCGGCACCGCGTCGACCCCCCGGTGGTCTCTAACGTCGATCGTGCCGCAGGAGGGTAGGGCGGCGTCCGGCGTCCGGACCAGCCCGAGCGGGCCACGGGTGGACAGGCAGTCAGGTGCCGCATAACATCTCCTAAACAGTTAGGAGAACGCCATGCCACGGCGCAACACCGTTCGACCGTCCACCCTCCTTCCCGCCCTCGCACCGTGCACCCTCGTGATGGCGGCCTCGCTGGCCACCTCCGGGTGTCGGGACTCGGGCGTGGCGTCCGGCACCACGGTCGTCGGCGACACGACGGTCGTCTTCAGCGCCGAGCCGGTGCTCGGCGATACCGCGAGGCTCCGCCTCGTCCAGCGGTACGGAACGCTCGACGGGCCGGTCGACGAGACGTTCACGCGCGTCGGGCGGATCGCGGTGGACGATGCAGGGCGCGTCTACGCCTCGGACGACCGCCTCGGGGTCAAGACGTTCGCGCCCGATGGCCGGTTCGCCGGCTGGCTCGCGCGGGGCGGGGAGGGGCCGGCCGACGTGGGCGCGGTCCACGCCCTCGCGACGCACGGCGACAGCCTGGTGGCCGTGTACGACGCATCGATCCGGCGGATCAAGGTCTTCCTCGACGGAGAGCTCTCCACGACCCACGACGCGCCCGACGGGATGCGACGCTACGGCGAGGACGCCTTGCTGTACGATCGGGGCGGCCGACTCTGGGTCGGCGTCGTACCCGGCTACGAACACGATCCGACGCTTGCGTCCGAGGCGGCCATCTTCGTGCAGGTGGGCGAGGGAGCGTCTCGCGACTCCGTCGCACTGCCGGCACGGTACCGGGCCGACTGCCCGCTGCTTCGAGAGAGGGACTACTCGATCGGATTCTGGGCCGATACGAGAGAGCCCTGGGTCGCCATGCCGAAGTGGGCGCTGGGCCCGGACGGTCGCACGGCGTTCGGATGCCCCGCGGAGTTCCGGTTCGACGTGATCCTTCTCGATGGCTCGGTTCGACGGATCGAGATCCCTCACCGTCCGGCGCCTTGGCTGGACGGTGAGGTCGCGCAGTTCGCGGCGGACTACGAATTCGATGCGTCGATCGTCGGGGACCGGCCGGCCTACACGCGCATCCTGCTGGCACCCGACGGCCGGACGTGGGTGTGGCCGAGTCCGCAGCCCGAACGCATCGAGGTGCCGCAGCAGTTCCGCGAGATCGCAGGCGCGGACACCCGCTGGAGCGTCGGCGAAGTCGGCGCATTCGAGGTCTTCGGCGATGACGGCCGGTGGCACGCGACCGTGAGGCTCCCGGACGAGCTGCGCTACTCGGGATTCCCGACCGAGCCGCCGGTCGTGATTCGCGGCGACACGATCTGGGGTGTCACGGTGGACGAGTTCGACGTCGAGTACGTGAGTCGATACGTGGTCGAGTGGGCGGGTGGATAGCGGCGAGCCAGACACGCCACCGTGGCGTCACGCCCGCGAGCCCCGGATACTGCACGCATGCCGAGCCTCTCATCATCGGCCGGGCGCGAGGGGTGCACCGCCCGTCGCGTCACGCGCCGTACCGGGGCGCTGCTCGTGCTGGCGGTCGTCGCGTCCTCCTGCGAGGTGTCGGACGATCGTGGCGACGTCGGGTCGGTTGTCCCGACCTGGATCGTAGCCGACAGTCCCCACGTCGCGATCGGCGGCATGGACGACCGGATGGACTACCTCATCCAGGGGCTGCGCGACGCGATCCGTCTGCCGGACGGGCGGCTCCTCGTCGCGGACTACCAGGCGTCCGAGATCCGGGTGTACTCCGAAGCCGGACGCTACCTCGCGACCGTGGGAGGTCAGGGGGAGGGGCCGGGCGAGTTCGGGCTGATCGGGAGCGTGGCCCACGCAGGCGGCGACACGGTCCTCGTGCTCGACATGTATCGGGGCATCACCCGCATGACGCTGAATGGCGACGTCGTGGACACCCACGTGTTCGACGTGTACGGCATGGGACGCCGGGAATGCTGGAGTGCGGAGGGCGGGAGGTCGTTGCTCGGCGACGGAAGGCTCCTCCTCGCGCTGGACGAGAACCCGTCGCCGCCCCGGTGCCCCGGTCCGTCCGGGTCGGTGTTCCGGTTCGACGCGTTCGTGAACATCGTCGACCCCGGCACCCTCGACGTGGACTCGCTGATCGTCCTGCCGGGTGTGGAGCGGGATGGACGAAACTATCGGCCCTACGGCGCCATGCCCGCGGTGTCGGTCGGAGCCCGAAGGATCGTAGTCGGCGAGACCCGGGGCGACAGCCTGTACGTGTTCGATCTCGACACCGGAGAGCGTCTGGCCGGCCTGCCGGTGCCGTTCGAGGCACGGCCGCTGGCCGCGGGTGCCATGGAGCCGGCCCGGCGACGCGGCGGCAGTCGGGCGGACCCATCGGCGTCGTTCCCGGGTGACCCGTGGAACTTCCCCGATGCGTATCCGCGGTACGCGCGCTATCTCGTGGATGCCGACGGCAACACGTGGGTGATGCGCTTTCCCGACGTCACCGAGCCGTCGAGTTCGTGGAGCTGGCTGCGGGCGACCTCCGCCAGGGTGCCGGCCGAGGGCGCGTTCTGGCGCGTCGTGGACCCTGTGGGGGAGGTGGTCGCCGAGGTCCGGACACCGCCCGGCGCCTTCCCGATCCAGGTCGGTCGGGACTGGATTCTGACGGTCCGGCGCGACCCGGAGTTCGACGTGGAGACGGTGGAGGTCTACGGACTCACACGGTGAAGCTCTTCGGCTCGCTCCACGCCCGGGAGGGGAACGCCGGAATGGTGCGTCCTGCGCCTCCGCCCGCATCTTGCCGGACGTGCCCACCCAGTTCCGCGTTCCGGGAGCGCTTCACCGTGCGACACCGCGCCATCGCCTGGATCATGCTCGCCGCCATCGCCGCATGCGGCGACGAGGTCCCCGGCCCGTCCGCCGAGATTGCGACGTGGACCCTCGGCGAACCGACCTTCTCGGTTTCTATGGACCGGACTGCCCCACGCAGCCGCCCAACCCGTGGCGGATGTCGGCGCTGTTCGCGCACGTCGATCCGGTCGCTCAGACCTGGGACACCGTGGTCGTCATGCCGGGCACCGAGCGGAACTCGCCCATGTACCGGGTCTTCGGGCACGAGGCGCTCAGCGCGATCGCTCCGGACGGGACCCTCTGGGTGCATGACACCGATTCCGAGGAGATCGTGAATCTCGACCTCGACGGGGACACGCTCGCCGTGCTGCGCCGTCCGTTCGACCCACGCCCCGTGCCGGCGGAGGCGCGGACGCTGACGGGTCCGGAGCCGCTCGAAAGCAGCTCGGGGCGGACCATGCAGATGCCGGACTACATGTACCCCGACGAACTGCCCGCCCTCGCGCGGCTCGCTGTCGGGAAGGACGGGCGAGTCTGGGCGATGGCGTACCCCGAGGTGACCGAGCCGTCGTTCACGGTTCAGTTCATTGGGAGCACGATCGGGCGAGGTCCGGTCGGGGGCGCCTCCTGGCGCGTACTCGACGACGACGGGCGGATCCTCGGTGAACTCCGCACACCGCCGCGGTTCTACCCGACCGAGATCGGGGCCGACTACATGCTTGGCGTCGCAACCGACGAGTTCGATGTCGAGACGGTCGTGATGTATCCGATCGAGCGACCGGCGGCGTGACGTGCGTGTCGTGATCGCGTTCGCCCTGGCGACGGCGGGGGCAGCCGCGACGAGCGGGTGCGTGGAGGCCGGTCCGAGCGCCGGCGAACCCGCCTCTTCCCTCGAGGTCATTGTGGACGACGCAGGCCCGTACCCCGTGGTGACGAGTTCGGGCGAGGCTCCCCGATGGACCCTCACTGAGCCCCTCGTGGTCGGCTCGGCCGGCTTCGACGAGATGGGCCCGGACGCCTTCGGCCGGATCGCCGACATCGATGTCGACCGCCTCGGGCGACTCTGGGTGCTGGATCGGCAGACGGACGACATCCGCGTGTTCGCGCCGGACGGGTCGCACGTCCGAACGATCGGCCGCCAGGGGCAGGGCCCGGGTGAGTACGGGAACGCCCAGTCGTTCGCGATCCTCGATTCGCTCGTGCTTGTGTGGGACAACGGCAACAACCGCATCGCGCGCGTTGACACGGCGGGAGAGTGGAGGGGCTCGTACCGGTACGCGGGGCGCATATCGGGGCCCTCGTCCGATGTCCGGTTCTTCGCGCCATCTCCGGCGTATCGGGCGATCCGCAGCCTTCGCTTCGCGGAGGAGTCGGTCAATCAGTTCGCCACCCTGACCCGCGATTCGGTCGGGGCGGGCTGGGACCAGCCCACGTGGCCACCGTTCCCGGGCTCGACGGTCCTCTGCGAGGTGCCAGGGGGTGACATTCACATCTTCTCGGCGCCATACCGCGGCACCGTCGTGGTACTCCCGGCCGCCGTCGGCGAGTCCTGGGTCGGTGCGTCGTCCGAGTACGCGTTCGCGCGCGTCGACGCCTCGGGCGACACGGTACGGGTGGCTCGACGCGACCGCGTGGAGCCTCCGGTAAGCGACGAAGAGTGGGAGGCGGCGCGGGCGCCGCTCCTTGAACTGCGTCGGGAGTACCCCTTCGCGGACTGTTCACCCGCCGGGGGCTTCAACGCCCGGAAACGAAGGGGGCCTTCGCCAACGCGTTCGAGAGCCCGACAGGGCATCTGTGGGTCGAGGTGTACACGGACGATGGCACCGAGTGGGATGTCCTCGACAGCTCCGGGGCGCTCGTCGCGTCGATGGACGGATTCGACTACGATGGCCGTGTCGTACCGTTCTTCGGCCCGTCGCATGCCGCCTGGGTCTCGAGGGACTCGCTCGGGGTACAGCGCGTACACCTCGCCCGGGTCGAGCGGTAGGCGGCTCGCCCGAACGCCCCCGTCACTCCTCAGCCATGACTCGTACGATCCGCAACGCCCGCCCCGCCGCGCTCATCACCGCGCTCCTCCTCTCCGCCTGCGGCAGCGACGTCCCGCTCGGCAGCATCGAGATTCTCGAGCAGCTCCCGCACGACCGCGAGGCGTACACGCAGGGGCTGCTGTTCGCGGACGGCGTGCTCTACGAGAGCACCGGCAAGTACGGAGCCTCGGACGTCCGACGAGTGGATCCCGCCACGGGAGAGGTACTCGCGATCTGGGAGATGGGGGAGGAGCACTTCGGCGAGGGGCTCGCGCGGGTGGGGGACCGTCTGCTGCAGCTGACGTGGAAGGAGCGGATCGCGCTCTCGTACGACATGTCGCTGGCTGCGCCGGACACCCTCGAGTTCCCCTCCGACGGGTGGGGCGCCTGCTACGACGGCGAGACGCTTTGGACGACCTCGGGCGGCTCGATCATGTTCGCGCGCGACCCCGGCAACCTCGCCTCGAAGGGCCAGGTGCAGGTCGAGCGTGGGGGCGGAGCCGTCTTCCAGGTGAACGAACTCGAGTGCGTCGGCGAGTATGTGTACGCGAACGTCTACCAGTCGAACGACCTCATCAAGATCGACAAGGCGACGGGCGAAGTCGTTGCCGCGTGGGATCTTGGGCCGCTCGTTCCACCTGAATTCTCAGGTGCGGTCGAGGAGGTCCCGAACGGGATCGCGTACCATCCGGACTCGGATACCTTCTTCCTGACCGGGAAGTGGTGGCCGGTGATGTACCGGGTGCGGCTGGTGGAGTAGCGACGCGAGCGTTGCGTGGCCGGGGTCGGACGGCGCACGGTAGGCGCACCGTCCCTCCGGCCCCGGACCGATCCATGAACCCCAGGCGCTTCCCATGAACCCCAGGCGCTTCGCCGCACTCGTCCTCCCGAGTGTCTGTGCTTTCGCCGTCGGGTGCGGCGCGGAGCCGGGCGACGCGCCGGCCGGGGTGACGGTCGGTGCGCTCCCCAACGGCGCGCCCCTCGTGCTCAACGCGGGTGACGGCGCATGGGCGGAAGCGGGGGCGGAGCCCTGGCGGCTCGTCGAGGACCTGCAGATCGGACGCCTGACGGGTGAGGGTCCCGACGTGTTCGGGTCGGCCCGCAACATCGTTCCGGATCCCGCCGGACGCATCTGGGTGATGGACGGCCAAGCGCACGAGCTCCGCCAGTTCGATACCGACGGGACGCACATCCGGACGGTCGGCGGGGAGGGCGATGGTCCCGGCGAGTTCGGATTCAATCCCTGCATGGTGGAGGGCCCGAACGACGAGATCTGGGTGGAGGCCGGCGGCCGGTGGCAGTGGTTCGATACCGCCGGTACGCTCCTCGGCGCACACCCGGTGACACGCTCGCTGGGCTGCGGAATCCAGGGACGACGCGGCGATCAGTTCTACGCGGTCACCCTGACAGGAAGGCCGGGCCAGGAGCAGGAGTCGTTCCTGCAGATCCTCGAGAGGACCCCCGACGGCGGCGTCATCATCCCGGACACGCTCCCGCTCTACATGCCGGAGTGGGAGGTACCCCGTGCAATCTGGACTCGGCCCGGCGGCGGCCAGATCCGCCTGTACGTCCCCTTCGCCCATCGTCCCACCCGCAGCTTCTCCCGCGACGGCGCAATCTTCTACGCGACGCCCGAGGCGTACCGTGTGGTCAAGACGAACTTCGAGCTGGACACGCTGCTGGCGTTCGAGCGGATGACCGGCGCCGCCGTGATCCCGTCGGCGGTACGTGACTCGGCGATCCGCGCCCTTCGACGCGACGACCTGGGGATGCCGGACGACTTCGACCGGGACGACGTGCCCACCACGCATCGCTGGGTCGAGCGGATCCATTCGTCCGACGACGGGTCGATCTGGGTGCAGCGCCGCGATGCGACGGGCGAGCCGACCTTCGACGTGTTCAACGCGGGAGGCGTGTTCCAGGGCAGCGTCGATGCACCGCCAGGCTTCGAGAGCATGTCCGTGGCGCGTGTCACCGGGAATCACGTCTACGTGAATTACAGCGACGAGTTCGACGTCGACTACGTCCTGCGGTTCCGGATCGAGAGGCCGTGAGCCCGGGCGCCGTAGTGGTCGTCGGGACGCGCGCGGCGCATGGGTCACGCCCGGCACGGGTCCCGCGGGTTGGCGCGGTGAGCGCGGCAGCCATCGGCGGGGTGATGTCTGCCGCTCTCGCGGCGTGCGGCGGGGACACGCCCGCGGGGGGTGGGGCAGCCTCCGCGACCGTCGTCCGTGACTCCGCCGGAATCACCGTCGTCGAGTTCGATCCGGCCACGCTTCCGGTACGGTCGCTCGCGCCGGAGCCGACGTGGAGCTTCGAGTCGCTCGCCACCGACGCCGGCGAGCACGTGCTGTCGGGGGTGATTCCACTGCCGTTGGAGGAGGACCGCATCGCGATCGCCGAGAGGTCGACGCTGCGGGTCTGGGTGGGCACCCCCGAAGACGGCGACTGGACGTGGGGAGGTGGTCGCGGCGACGGGCCGTCGGAACTCCAGCGGATCACCGACTTCGAGATCGGACCGGATGGATCGATGTGGGTGCAGGACGTTGCACGCCGCCGCCTCGTCCGGTTCGCCGGCGACGGCATCCTGATCGACGCGACGCCCTACGAAGATCGCGGGATGCAGGGACCCAACTGGTCGATCCGGTCGGGGACGCACTACTTCCTCGGAAGCGGCGGCGGGCCGGGCGACGGGGTCGGCGTGTTCAGGGTGTCGGCGCCACTGCTTCGCTGGTCCGGTGACGAAGATCCCGACACCCTGGCGCTGGTCCCGAGCGTCGAGTGGTACGTGTTCGACGGCGGGGTGGGGGGCACGCTGCTGGCGCCCTACGCGTACGGGGCGGGCGCCCCCGACGGCCACTGGGTCGGCGACAGCGCCCGGCCCGAGGTCCGGTTCTGGGTCGACGGCCCGTCGCCTCGCACCGTCGTGCGCTGGCCGTTCGTGGACGCGGACATGGAGCGACTCGGCGACAGCGTGAAGACGGCGACCATCGACGCCCTCCCGCCGGCCGAGCGGATCCCCGAGGCGGAGGCGATCCTGGCCGCGTTCCCGGTGTCGGAGTCGGTGCCGCAGTTCACGGATCTCGTCGCGCGGTTCGACGGTGGCGTCGCGATCGGACCGTGGTGGCCGCGCGCCCCCGCGCCCGCTCCCCGACCGCCAGGGGAGTGGACGCTCCTCGACGCGGGCGGACAGCCGGAGGCACGGATCTCGCTGCCACGCGGATTCCAACCCACCTGGTTCGGCGACGGATGGGTCCTCGGGGTCCGCACCGACGAACTGGGCCGCGAACGGGTGGAGCGGTGGGCGGTGGCGCGATGAGGGGTCGGCCGCTCGGGCGCCTCGATCGATACGCTCGGGGCCGCGCGCTGTCCGATCGACTCATGAAGTCGGCTCATCCGGCCATGTCGACGCCGTGCCCCCGCACGCACCCTTTGAGGCGAACGTGAGCGAACGGCGAGACGCGGGCGCCGATCCGCACGTTCGTTCGCGCGGAAGGAGGCAGCCGGGGTTCATGAAGAGCGCATCGAGCGGAGCGGTCATTACAGCGCTCGTCACCCTCGGCGCGGCGTGCGCGGACGACGAAGCCGGGTCGGTGCCCGCGGCCACAGTGAGCGTCGACACGATCGGAGACACCGTCGTCGTGACGACCCGCGGGGCGGGGGAGTGGGCGGCCGGGCGCACGCTCGAGCCCAGCGTGTCCATCGGCACCCTCGAGGGTCCGCCCGAGACCGTGTTCGGGGACGTCGCGGCGATCGCCGCCGGACCCGACGGGAGCGTCTACGTCCTCGATCGTCAGGCTGCGGAGATCCGTGTGTTCGATCGGGACGGCACCTATCTCCGCGCCGTCGGACGTCGCGGCCAGGGACCGGGCGAGATCGCGAGACCGAGCGCGATTGCCGTGTCGGAGAACGGGCGCGTGGCGGCCCGCGACTTCTCGAATGGGCGACTCCAGGTCTGGTCGGCGGATGGATCCGAGACGTGGGAGTGGCCGGTCGTGTCGTCCAGCGGGGACTCCGGAGCCGGGCTGTGGATCGACCAGCGGGGGGTCGCCTGGGTGCACACTCCGG
The DNA here is from genome assembly GCA_028284495.1 of Longimicrobiales bacterium. Classification (GTDB taxonomy): domain Bacteria; phylum Gemmatimonadota; class Gemmatimonadetes; order Longimicrobiales; family Gaopeijiaceae; genus Gaopeijia. The sequence continues at coordinate 56,725 of JANQRP010000031.1, forward strand.
GCGCGCCGGACCCGGCCGTTCGCCCGACGCCTCGCGTGATCGTGCGGGTCGATTCCACGGGTGCCGTGATCGACACGCTCCCGGACCCCGAGGCACGGGCGGCGGCCAACTTCGCGATCGACGGCAGGGCGCGGGTGCGGATTCCGTACACGTCGCGTGGAGAGTGGGCCGTTCACCCGGACGGCTCGCTGATCGTCACGACGGTGGACGGCCGGGGCATCGACGTCGTGGAGCCCGGCGGTGGGGTATTCCGCATCCTGCGCGAGGTGGAGCCCGTGACGGTCGGGGAGCGCGAACGCACCGAGGTGCGGCAGCGAACCGAAGCGAACATGCGCAGGTTTTCCCCCGACTGGACGTGGAACGGACCGCCCGTGCCGGCCACGAAGGCACGCGTGATGTACGTGTCTGCCGCGCGGGACGGGCGCATCTGGGTGCGCGCCGCACAGCCCAGCCGGGAAGTTCCGGACCCCACGCACGACCCGGACGACCCGGCGTCGTCCGAGACGGTGTGGGTCGAGCCGATCGTCTTCGAGGTCTACGAGCGTGACGGCACCTATCTGGGCGAGGTCGAAACGGACATCGAGCTGGCGACCCGGCCTGCGCCCGAGTTCGTGGGGGACTTCGGGTGGGGCGTGGTGGCCGACGAGCTCGGGCTAGAGCGCGTCGTCCGTTTCGATCTGACCGGCGCGCCGCCCGGCTGATCCGGTCGCGGCGTCGCGCGCGCCACCGGACGCGTCAGGCGACCGGCGGCCCCATATCGCGGCCGAGCCCGGGTCGGGCTTGCCTTCGCGAGCCGATCTCCGCACGCTCCGCCCATGCAGCCCCGCTCGTACGCCTCCACTCCCGTGCCGCTCGTCGCGGCGGCCGCGGCCGCGGTCGCGCTCGCAGCCTGCGCCGAGCCCGCCCGGACGCCACCACCGGTCGCCTCCCAGACCGGCATCTCGTTCGTGGTGTTCGGCGACCAGCCCTACACCGACCGGGACGTGGCGACCTTCCCCGGTCTGATCGCCGAGGTGAACGAGACGGACGTCCCCTTCGTGATCCACGTCGGCGACATCAAGGGCGGCGGCGCCGCATGCACGGACTCCGTGGTGGTCGCGCGGCGGGAACTCTACCAGGGGTTTACGGCGCCGATGGTCTTCACCCCGGGCGACAACGAGTGGACCGACTGCCATCGCGCGGGGGGCCGCCCCCTCGAGCGACTCGACTTCCTTCGCGACGCGTTCTACGGCCCCGACGGGCTTCCCCTGCCGGACTCGGTCGTCTCGCAAGGCGGATCCGGCGAGCCCTATCCGGAGTTCGTCGAGAACGTCCGATGGGTGCACGAGCGGGTGGTGTTCGCGACGGCCCACGTGGTCGGCTCGGACAACGCGCGCGCCGACTTCGAGGATCGATCCTCGGCCGACGACGAAGAGGTGGACCGGCGCGAGGAGGCCGTGGCGGCGTGGGTCGTCGGGACGTTCGAGGAGGCCGCCCGCATCGGCGCCGACGCGGTCGTGATCGCGGCGCACGCCGACGTGAGGTTCGATGTGGCGGCGCGGGGTGAGCAGGCGGCCGCCTTCCGGCACTTCCTCGGGCCGCTCGAAGCGGGGGCCCTCGCCTTCGACGGGCCGGTGCTGCTGCTGCAGGGCGACACCCACTCGTGTCTGTTCGATCGCCCTCGATTCTCGCCGGATCGGGCGCCCCCCTCCAACTTCTGGCGGCTTCGCGTGCCGGGCGGCGGGAATCAGACCGGATGGGTGCTGGTCAACCTCGACCCGGGCTCGGACGTCCCCGTATCCGCCATCCCGCGCATGCTGCGGGGCACCTGCAGGCTCTGAAGCGGTAGCCGGCCGTCCGGCGCGCCCACACGCGTTCGGGCGGCGCCGTTCGCACTCAGCCGGCGCTCGCCTGCCGCACCCACGTCACTGCGTCGTCGAGCTCCTCCTCGGCGAACGACTGCACCTCCGCGGACACGAATCGCCCGGCGATGGACGGTACGGCATGCAGCAGGCGATCGTCCGACACGAAGGCCACCCTTCGGACGCGGCGCTGGTGGTCCTTCACGAACCGGACGTGCGACATCAGGCCTCTCAGGTCGTCCCAGCCCGGGAAATGCTCGGCGTCGATGACGAGCCCGTTGAGGCGGTGGCCGTCGTCGAGCCAGGGATCGAGCACACCGGCCATGCGCTCGAAGTCGCCGGCCTCGAGCGGCCCGCGGGGCGCCAGGATCAGGATCCCCTCGTCTTCGATAAGCTCGAACTCGAGCGCCCCGCTCGACAGCGGCTCGCTCACCCACGCCCGTGCCTTGTCCAGATCGTCGCGGTCGAACACCCGCACGTCGCCGGGCATGACGAACCCGAACGCCTTCACGCCGGTCTCGATCCAGTCCACGTCGGTCACCACGGCAGCGCGCTCGAACGACGTGAAGTGGCGCATGCCGACCTTGGCGTCCTCCCAGGCCGCACCCCGGGTGTAGCTGTCGAACCCGTCGGCCAGCACGTAGAGGAGCCGCACGCGACGGTGCGCCGCGAGCATCCGCTCCAGTTCGGGCACGAGGACGGCGGCGTAGTCGTCCGCCGTGACGGTGCCGGTGGCCCTCAGTCCGAGGACGTGGTCGGGAAGGTCCGGGATGATCTCAAGCACGATACCTCGACGTCAGCCTTCCGTAGCCCGCTCCCAGGGACCGGTGATCGCGAACGTCCAGCCCTGGTTCTGCATGTTCACGAAAAGGGTCGTCCCGTCGGGGCTGAAGCACGCGCCGGCGAACTCGCCGCCCCCGGTCATGTTGTGCCCGAATCGGTAGATCTCACCCTGCGGCGTGACCCCGAACATGTAGTCGTCGCCGGAGCCGTCCTCGCACACGATGAGATCGCCCCACGGGGCCAGGCAGAGGTTGTCGGCGTTTTCCATGAGCCGCGCGTCGTTGGGCTCGACGAAGAGCTCGAGCGTGCCCGGCTGGCGGGACTCCTGGTCGGTGCCCTCGAACGGGCTTGGGCGATACCGGAAGATCTGTCCCTTCCGCTCCCGACCGCCGCTCGTGCACGCGAAGTAGATGCCGTCCTCCCCGGTCCACATCCCCTCGCCACGGGCGAACCGTGCCGCGCCGGCGTCGTACCCGCGGAACCGGAGGTCGCCCTCGGGTGCCTCGGGGTCGTCGAGGTCGATCCAGGTGGCGGCCATCTCGCGCCCGGTCTCCACGAGCTGCTCGTCCCAGTTGCGTGTGTCGAGAGACGGCGAGCCCACGACCATGAGCGCCTGCAGGCGTCCCCCGGCCGCGAGATTGCCGGGCACGTCGGGAATGAAGCGGTAGATCAGGCCCTCGCCGTCGTCCTCCGTCTGGTAGACGACGCCCGACGCCTCGTCCACCGCGATCGCCTCATGGTTGAATCGACCCATCGCCTTGAGCGCGACCGGCCGGGTGAGCGGCGCGTCCCAGACGGCAGGAACCTCGAAGTTGTATCCGTGGTCCTGCGCCGCGTCGCCCCCGGCGCGCTGCGTCGTCTCCTCACACGTGATCCAGCTCCCCCACGGCGTCGGCCCGCCGGCGCAGTTTCGGATGGTGCCGGTCAGGGACAGGCGGTGCCCGACGAGCTCCTGTGTCCGGGTGTCGAAGAGCAGGGTGGTCGTGCCGCCGACGGCGGGGTCGTCGCCGTCCGGCCCCATGTCGAAAATGCGCGACGCGTCGACCCCCGCGAGGAGCTCGTGGTCGTCACCCCACGGTCCGTTGTCGTCGCCGAACGAGCACTCGTGGTTCCGCACGAGCAGCGTCAGCCCGTTTTCCGCCGGAAAGGCTGCCATGCCGTCGTGCAGCGAAGGCACGAGGAAGCCGTCGTTCATGGTCTCGCCGTACCTCGAGAAGATGCGGTAGCTGAAGCCTTCCGGCAGCGCGAGGATGCCCTCCGGGTCGTCGAGAAGCGGCCCGAAGGGGTCGCTGGGCTCCACGGCGAGCAGCCCTTTCGGATCGAACACGGACTTGAGCCCGGCGAGGCCGAGGGTGACGGCGGTCTTCGCGACGAATGCGCGGCGGGTGAGAACCATCGGAGTGACTCCGGCGGAGGTGCGACAGATCGTGTATCTGAAGATAACGCGGACCGAGTTGCAAGGATCCCGGCCGCGGCGTCACGTCCCCGTAACTTCTTCGAGGACCGACACCCCCGCGCTCACCGGTAGGGTCAGCCAGCCAGCGCTTCGCGCACCAGCCGGCCGACCTGTGCACGATCGTCCGGGTCGCAGAGCTCGCCGAGGCCCAGCACGGGCATCCGTTTCGCCTGACCCGAGAAACTCCGGAAGGGCGAGGAGAACAGCCGCACGCGTTCGATCGGAAAGGCGAGATCGCGTTCCAGGAAGTGCATCGTGCCGAGGCACGACAGCGCATCGTTGTTGACCACCATCAGCATCCGCAGCCGGGCCACCATTTCGCGCATGGCCAGGAATGTCGGGTTGTTGGCGTAGACGAGGTCGCCGCCCAGTTCGGCGATCACCACCTCCGCGCCCAGATCACGCGCGTGGCGGAAGGGGCGCACGATCCGCTTCCGAAACGTGTCCGCATCGCAGTAGGTGGTGATCAGGCCGCCGTCGACCTGATCCAGCACGATGTCGGCCCCGGCGCTGCGGTGGGCGGAGGAATCGACGGTGCCTCCCGTCCCGGTGACCTTGATGGCCGCCGTGCGGAGGCCGAGCCCGACCGCGGCGGCGACGACCTTCTGCGCGAGCACGGTCTTGCCCGCCTCGGCCGACGTGGCGGCCACGGCGATGATTGGGATGTCGAGTAGGCGCTCCGGTGGGGACAGGGCGAAGTCGTCGATGTTCACGCTCCTCCCGTCGGGCGTGCGGACCAGGCCGATACAGCGGAAACGCTCGGACGTCTCGACCTCGATCGACGGCGTCGGCCGCCCCTCCGCCCAGAGCATCCCGACCAGCCCGCTCTCTCCCGCGAGCCAGTGCGCAGGCAGGCCTTCGTGCACGGCCAGCCCGCCCGGAGGAAGGCCGCCGTTGAGATGGGTCGATGACTCGCGGGTTCCGAGCGGGGCGAGCACGCGCGTGGGCGACGAGACCGTGTGTTCGACGAGCGACTGGTCCCGCACGACGACCGGTTCCGGACCGGGACACAGCTCGCCGAGCACGAGATCCCCCGCCTGGCCCCGGCCGTCGCCGACGAGGAGGCCGGTCGGATCGAATCGGGGGCGGACGTTCGCGGCCGTCAGGAAGGGCCGGAAGCCGGCGAGTCCCCGGTCGTCAGCAGCCACGGCCGGCCGGGTCGAGGGCGAGCGGGAACACGACCCGTGAGGCACGGCGAGGACCCGGGCCGGTGCGCCGCACGGGAATGTCCACGTCGGCATCCAGACGGCGCGTGGAGGAGTCGTGCGGGTTCATGGGTTCCTCGAGGTACACGTCGTCGTTCATCGCACCGCTGGGCCGAGGTGGAGATGCGGGTGAAGTTCGCGCGTCGCACCGCGCGGGAGAAGCCGGGCGCGGAGCGGTCGGACCACGCCACACCGACCGAGCCGTCGGCGACTCCGGCGGCCGCACGATGACGGATCCCCACCGACGCCGTAGGATCACTGGACGGACCGGCACCCCGCCGCGCTCGGCCCGCATCCCGCCCCTCCACACCCATCCCATGCCAACCCATCGCACCACCCATCGCGTCGCGGTCGTCCAGGCTGCCCCGTCCTTCTTCGACCCGGACGCCGGAATCGACACCGTCGCCGAGCGGACCGCCGAGGCCGCCGTCGAAGGCGCCGAGCTCGTCCTCTTCCCGGAGGCGTTCATCGGCGGCTACCCGTGGGGCGTCGCCTTCGGGACCGCGGTCGGTGGTCGGTCTCCCGCGGGTCGCCGCACCTTCGAGCGATACCTCAACGGCGCGATCGACGTACCCGGACCGCGCACGGCGAGGCTCGGCGAGATCGCGGCCGAGCACGGGGTCGTGCTGAGCGTCGGCGTCATCGAGCGCGACAGCACGTATTCCCGCGGGACCCTGTTCTGCACGCTGCTCTACTTCGGTCCGGACGGGGCGCTCCTGGGGAAGCACCGCAAGCTCAAGCCGACAGCGGCCGAGCGGCTCATCTGGGGTGAGGGCGACGGCTCCACCATGCCGGTGCTGGACACCGCCGTCGGGCGGGTCGGCGGCCTGATCTGCTGGGAGAACTACATGCCGCTGGCTCGGACGGCCATGTACGCGAAGGGCGTACAGGTGTACCTCGCGCCGACCGCCGACGCGCGTGAGCGCTGGCAGGGAACACTGCAGCACATCGCCCTCGAGGGCCGCTGTTTCGTGCTGGGCTGCAACCAGTACGTCACGCGTGACATGTATCCCGACGACTTCGAGCTCGCCGACGAACTCGAGGCCTGGCCGGAGGAGCTGTGCCGCGGTGGGAGCGCGATCTACGACCCGGCGGGCGAGTGCCTCGCGGGGCCTCTGTACGGCGCCGAGGGCGTCCTCACCGCCGACGTCGATCTCTCCGCCATCGACCGAGGCGTGTTCGACTTCGACGGCGTCGGTCACTACGCCCGTCCCGACGTATTCCGATTGACGGTCGACGAGCGCCCCCATCCGCCGGTGGAGTTCGAAGGGGGAGAGTGACTTCCGGGGGTTTCCCCGGAGCCCCGCCGGTGTATTTTGCCGGTTCCCCTTCGCCCTGGGTCGAAGGGTTCCACCGCGGGGGCGCATGCGGCGTCTTCCGCACCCTACACGTTCCCGGCCCTGCCGGTCTTCCCGCAGCGCCAGGGCGAACACACCGGACCGATGAGCACCACAACGACGCGCACCGACACGTACCTCCAGCAGGCGAGCGACTTCAGCGCTCACAATTACAAGCCTCTGCCGGTCGTGCTCGAGCGAGGAGAGGGCTGCTGGGTGTGGGACGTGGAGGGGAAGAAGTACCTCGACATGCTCGCGGCCTACTCCGCGGTGAATCAGGGACATCGTCATCCGAGGATCATCGCCGCCGCGAAGGCGCAGATGGACCGGATCACGCTCACTTCGCGGGCGTTCCACAACGACCAGATGGGTCCCTTCCTCGAGCGGCTCTGCGAGGTGACGGGATTCGAGAAGGCGCTACCGATGAACACGGGCGCCGAGGCGGTCGAGACCGCCATCAAGATGGTTCGGAAGTGGGGCTACGAGGTGAAGGGCGTGCCCGAGGGTCAGGCGGAGATCATCGTCTGCTCGGGCAACTTCCACGGCCGGACCACAACGATCGTGAGCTTCAGCGACGACGATCAGTACCGGAACGGGTTCGGCCCGTTCACGCCCGGCTTCAGGATCGTCCCGTACGGCGACGCCGCCGCCTTCGAGAAGGCCATCACCCCGAACACCGTCGGCTTCCTGGTCGAGCCGGTGCAGGGGGAAGGCGGTGTGATCGTTCCGGTCGATGGATACCTCGGCTGCACACGGGACCTCTGTCGCGAGCACGGGATCGCGTTCATGGCCGACGAGATCCAGTCGGGCCTCGGCCGCACCGGGCGAATGTTCGCGTGCGACTGGGAGGACGTCAGGCCGGACGTGCTGATCGTGGGGAAGGCTCTGGGCGGGGGCGTATACCCGGTGTCCGCCGCGATCGCCGACAGCGAGTTCATGGACGTCTTCCACCCCGGCGATCACGGCTCGACCTTCGGCGGAAACCCCCTCGGCGCGGCGGTCGGTCTCGCATCTCTCGACGTCCTCATCGAGGAGAACCTGGTCGAGAAGTCCGACACGCTCGGTCAGTGGTTCCGCGGCGAGCTCCAGAAAATCGAGTCGCCACACGTGAAGGAGGTTCGCGGGAAGGGCCTGATGATCGGCGTGGAGATCAAGGCGGAGTCCGGTCCGGCACGCCCGTTCTGCGAGGCCCTCCAGCTGCGGGGGATCCTCGCGAAGGAGACGGATCGCCAGGTCATCCGCTTCGCGCCGCCGCTCGTCATCCGGAAGGAGACGCTGGAGTGGGTCCTCGGCGAGGTGGCCGAGGTGCTGCGTTGAGGGCCGACGGCCGATTCGCCGTCGAGATGGTTCCCGAAGAGGCCGGTGACGCAGACGTCGCCGGCCTCTTCGGCCTTTCGAAGCGGTTCGAGGGTGGGCTCGAGGCCACCTCGCGCGGACGGGTGCTGACGGCCCTCACGGATGTGCCCGGTTCGCGCGGCTACGTCGCGGTGGAGCGGATCACCGGTCGGCTCGCTGGACGCGACGGGTCGTTCACGGTCCTCCACTTCGGACTGATGGGCGACGGCGAGATGACGTCGATGGTGCGGATCGTACCCGACTCCGGAGACGGCGAACTCGCCTCGATCCGCGGCGAGATGCACCTGAACGTGGACGAATCGGGCCACACGTATTCGATGGACTTCGAGCTCGAAGGCGCCTGACGGCATCCTACCACTCGATCGAGCCCTCCTGGCTCGTGTCGATGTCGGCACCCTTCCCGTCGCCGAGCAGTACCTCCTCGACCTGACGGAAGAGGAAGTCCCGCGACTTCTTCTCCCTCGGGTCGAGTCCGTAGTGGTTGATGAGCAGCGTCTGGTGCTCGAGCCAGTCCTTCCAGCAATCCTGGCAGATCTCCGCGAGGATCCGCTCACCCAGCTCGTTGCGGAAGGGAGCCTTCTCCATCTTCAGTGGGCCGCTGCACCGGCGGCACTCGAACGTCTCGGCCACTCGTCTCTCCGACGGGTTCGGGCGATGTTGTGAGGTCTGAGCCCACAAGCTAACCCCACACCCCAGCCGGGAGATCGACCGTGCCACGGACCGCGATCGTCGGAACGGGCCACTGGGTGCCCGCGCGCGTCGTGACCAACGACGATCTCACCGAGCTCATGGACACGTCGGACGCCTGGATCCGTGAGCGGACGGGCATCGAGGAGCGCCGGTGGGTGGAGTCGGGGACCACGGGCGCCGACATGGCGGTCCGGGCCTCGAGGATGGCCCTGGAGGACGCGGGCCTGGCCGCATCGGACGTCGAGGCCGTCGTCCTCGCGACGCTCTCGCCGGACCACTTCTTCCCGGGCACCGGCGTGTTCGTCGCCCGGGAGCTGGGTCTCGGCACCGCGCCCGCGATCGACCTCCGCGCCCAGTGTTCGGGGTTCGTGTACGGGCTGCAGGTCTCGGACGCGCTGATCCGCACCCGGCAGTACCGGACGATTCTGCTCATCGGTGTCGAGATCCAGTCCACGGGGCTGGACGTCTCGACGGACGGACGCGACATGGCGGTCCTCTTCGGTGACGGAGCCGGGGCTGTCGTGCTACAGGCGACCGACGAGGAGGGCAGGGGGGTCCTCTCCACGCACCTTCACGCCGAGGGCGAATTCGCGGAGATCCTCTGGGGCGATGCGCCGGCGAGCTGGCGGCATCCACGCATCTCGCGGGAGGACTTCGAGCAGCGTCGGATCTATCCGTCCATGGTGGGACGCGACGTGTTCAGGCACGCGGTGACGCGGATGCCGGAGGTGGTGGGCGAAGCGCTCGAAGCGAACGACCTCGGCACCGACGACATCGATCTGCTCATCCCGCACCAGGCCAACCTCCGGATCTCGCAGATGGTCCAGAAACGACTGGGACTGTCCGACGATCAGGTGTTCAACAACATCCGCAAGTACGGGAACACCACGGCCGCAACCATCCCGATCGCCCTGTCCGAGGCGGTGCGCGAGGGCCGGCTCGGGCGGGGCGACCTCGTGTGCTTCACGGCCTTCGGGTCGGGGTTCACGTGGGGGGCCGCGCTCCTGCGCTGGTAAGCTGGTAGTTCCGTCCTGCCATTGGACGAAAATCCCGGTCGTCGGTAAATTGTTGCCTCGAACGACCCCGCGCGGGACCGGTTCCACTCGGAGGCGAACGGTGAAGAAGAAGGAACTCGAGCACATCGAGAAGCGGTTGCTTCAGGAGCGCGACAAGGCGCGCCGCGCGCTCGGCCTGTTCGACGAGATGGCGAAGGCCGACCGCGAGTCCGGTGACTCCAACCTCTCCGCCTACACGGATCACATGGCGGACCAGGGTACGGAGGCGATGGAGCGTGAGAAGGCCGCCCTCTTCGCCACGAAGGAGGGCCGCTACCTCTATCGCCTGCAGGAGGCGCTGCGGCGGCTCCACTCCGATCCCAAGAACTTCGGAAAGTGCCACACCTGCGGCGCCGACCTCGGATTCGAGCGCCTCGATGCGCTGCCGCACGCTCGCTACTGCATCGACTGCAAGCGGAAGGAAGAGGAGGAGTCCGCCGCCTGACGGGCGGACTCCGCGGGAACGAAGAAGGGCCCAGCCGACCGGCTGGGCCCTTCTTCATATCGAAGCCTGCCGCTTCGCGTCAGGCCGCGTCTTCCTCGCCCTCTTCCTCAGGCTCCTCGTAGAGCGGACTCACGTCCATCCAGAGCTGCTCGATCTCGTCGCGGAGGCGACGGACGTTCTTCTGAAGCTCCTCGTCGTGGGTGTGGTAGCGTGCGGCCGCAAGGGCACGATACGCGCGCCAGAGCGCCGACGACGTGGGCGTCTGCTCGTGGTTCCGACGCTTCTCACCACGAAGCTTCGCGACGACCCACTCCGAAAGACCCTCGTCGAGGAGCATCGTCCCCCCCTCGGTCTTGCTCTCCTTGTCCACGAACTTCTGGAGCTTCTTGCGGAAGCTCCGCGGCACGCCGGCGACGACGTACACCGAAAGGTCGTCGCGCTGAAGCATCTCGGACGCCATGTGATCTCCCCGGGCCAGGCCCGCTGTTCAGTTGAGGACGGTCAGGAGGTCTTCCCCGACCGTGTCGATTTGCCACTGCTTCATTCCGTCGATCCGATCCAGATCGGCCAACTGCTTCGGCTTCTCGAACGCGATCTCCATCAGGACCGCGTTCGGAAGCAACGCGCCCCGGTCCACACCCAGCGACTCGGCGTGCCGGTTGCGCACTTCCTTGAGTCGACCCGCCAGCGCCTCCACGTCGGGCGTCGGGCGACCTCGTCCCGCCGATTCCGACCTGGGGTAGCCCGTGAGCTCCGCCTCGTCGATTTCGTCGACCCGCCGCAGCGCCGCGAGAAGATCCCGCCCCTCGGAACGTGCCATCCGACCGTTCACACCCTTCCTTTCGGCGAACTCGCCCGGCGAGCCGGGAGGGTCGACCGCGACGTCGAGGAGCACCGCGTCCGACGCCACCCGGAACGGAGCGCGGTCATCGCGCCGCGCGATCGTGTCCCGCCAGTCCCACGCCGCGCGGAGTCGCTCCAGCGCCCGGGGCGACAGGTCACGGGCCCCTTTCACTCGGGTGACCGGATCCACCGCTTCGTCCTCCGTGTGCTCGATGGCCTCGAGCAGCCGGAACTCCTCCGACGCCCAGGTGCCTCGACCTCGCTGCTCGAGCCGGAGCACGAGCTTCCGCGTCAGCTCGTGCAACCAGACCGTGTCGTTCACCGCGTACTCGAGCATTTCCCGCTCCAGCGGGCGCTTCGCCCAGTCCGCACGCTGGTACTTCTTGGCCAGCTCGACTCCCAGGTACTTCTCGAGAAGGGCCGCGAGGCCGATTCCCGGTTCGCCGAGCAGCGTGGCCACCACCTGCGTGTCCAGGAGCCCACGGAGGGATATGTCGAGGTCCCGCTGGAGGAGGCGCAGATCGAAGTCCGAGCCGTGCATCAGCACCGGAATCTCCCGGTCCTCGAGCACGGGCCGAAGCGTCGGCGCCACATCCGCGGCCAGCGGGTCCAGAACCCAGTTCCCGGCATCCGGAAGCGTCATCTGCACGAGGCAGACCCGGTCCGAATACCGATGAAAGCCCGCGGCTTCGAGGTCGAGCGCGACGGATGGGGCCGACTTCAACGCGTCTTCGAAGCGGCGGAGGCCGTCCGTCGTGTCGATGTACTCGAAATCCATGCAGTACGGGTGGTCGCCCGGGTCGCTGTCCGGGTCCGGGAAACGCGAAACGCCGCCCCCCAGGAGGCGACGAAAGTACTTAAACTACGCTGACTTATAGTCGTGACGGGGCCGTAATGTTCCCGTGGCGGTCCAGTCACGGGCCGCGTCTTGCCCCGCACCTCGGTGACGTCCAGACTTCCGCGCAGCCCGGGCGGGCCGATTCGCTCAGCCGCCGCGGCTCCACCCCTCGCCTTTCCACACTCATCCGCTCTCCATGACCCGTACCAAGGTCGTCTGCACGCTCGGTCCCGCCTCCTCGTCGCCGGACGTCGTCCGGGCGCTCGTGGATCGGGGGATGAGCATGGCCAGGATCAACATGTCCCATGGCACGCGCGAGGAGCACAGGACCGCGATCGAGCGGGTCCGCGCCGCGGCCGGCGACGTCGGTCATCCCGTCCCGATCCTGTTCGATCTCGCGGGGCCGAAGATCCGCGTCGGCGAACTCGACGCGCCGGTGGACCTCGAGACCGGGCAGCGCGTGACGCTGGTGGCTGGCGAGGCCGCCGCCGACGGCGAGATCCCGACGACCCACGATCACCTCGCCGAGGACCTCGAGCCGGGCGATCCGATCATGCTGGACGACGGCCTTCTCGAGCTGCGGACGGTGCGATCCGCCGACGGTCGCGTCACCGCCGAAGTCGTGAAGGGCGGCCGGCTACAGAGCCGGAAGGGCATAAACATCCCGCACGCCGACGTCCAGGCGCCGTCCCTGACGGAGAAGGATCTCTCGGACCTGGAGTTCGCACTCGACATGGGCGTCGAGTACATCTCGCTGTCCTTCGTGCGCCGGCCCTCCGACGTGGCCGACCTCAAGGACCGGGTCGACGGGCGCGCGCTGGTCGTGGCCAAGATCGAGAAGGCCCAGGCGCTCGCGGCCATCGAGGAGATCCTGCAGGTGGCCGACGCCGTGATGGTTGCGCGGGGCGACCTCGGCGTGGAGCTCCCGTACGAGCGCGTGCCGATGGCGCAGAAGCGGATCATCCAGCTGTCGAACTACTATGCGCGACCGGTGATCACGGCGACCCAGATGCTGGAGTCGATGATCTCTTCTCCTCGCCCGACGCGGGCGGAGGCGTCCGACGTCGCGAATGCCATTCTGGACGGCACCGACGCGGTGATGCTGTCGGGGGAGACCGCGATCGGGGCGTTCCCGCTCGACGCGTTGAGCGCGATGGTGCGGATCGCCTCCGAACTCGAGGCCAGCGGCGCTCTCGATGCCGGCCCCGCATACGACGCGGGGGTGGCGGGCGGGGGCCGCCGCGGGGCGTCCCCTAGGGAGCACGCGATCGCCCACGCGACCGTCGGCGCGGCGGCCGAACTCGACTCGCCGGCGCTGATCGTGATCACCCGGAGCGGCTTTTCCGCCCGGCTCCTCTCCAGCTACCGCCCCAGCGTGCCGATCTTCGCCGTCACGACCGATCCGCGGACGGTGTGCCAGCTCTCCGCGGTATGGGGTGTACAACCGCACCTGGCGAGCGAGGAGGAGCTGAACTACGAGGCGCTGACCGAGTTCGGGAAGCGGCGGGTACTCGAGACGGGCGTCGGAAGGGCGGGTCAGGCGGTGGTCGTGACGGCCGGGTACCCGTTCCATACCTCCGGGTCCACCAACACCATGCGTGTCGAGAAGCTGTGAAGCTGACCCTGCTCGGGACCGGCACCTCGTTCGGAGTTCCGGTGGTGGGTTGCGACTGCCGGGTGTGTACGTCGGAGGACCCGCGCGATCGCCGGGACCGAAGCGGGGCCCTGCTGGATCTTCCCGAGGGGCGTCTGCTCATCGATACGCCACCCGAACTTCGGCTGCACCTGCTCCGCGAGAAGGTCGACCGGATCGACGGCGTCTGGCTCACCCATCCCCACGCCGACCATCTCCACGGCCTGGACGACCTCCGCGTCTTCAGCACGCGGCACCGATCGACGATCACTGCGTGGATCGCCGACGCGCATCGTGACGTCATCGAGCGGCGGTTCCCCTACGTGTTCGACGAAGGCACTGAAGTTCCGGTGGGCACCACACTGCCGCGGATCGAGGTCCGTTCGATCGAGGACGGCCGCCCGGTCGACATTCTGGGCGCCCGGATCGTGCCGATCGCGGTGCCGCACGGATCCACCCGCAGCTACGGGTTCCGCGCAGGATCGCTCGGCTATGTCACCGACGGGAAGTCGCTTCCTCCGGAGGCGCTCGAGATCCTGGCGGGCGTGGACACACTGGTCATCAACGCGCTCTGGTGGGGGAACCCCCATCCGACGCACTTCAACATCGAGGAGGCCATCCATGCCGCGCAGCGGGTGGGCGCCCGCGAAACGTGGCTGGTCCATCTCACCCACCGCGTCCTTCACGCCGAGCTCGAGAACGACCTCCCCGACGGAATCCGACCGGCGTGGGACGGCCTGAGCCTCGAGCTGCCGGACGGGGCGGGCGCCACATGAACCGGGCATGCGTCCGAGTGAGCCGACAGGGAGTGCGATGAGCGTAGTCCTGGACTGGTCCAATCTCGCCACGGATCGACTCGACGGCCGCGGTGTCCCTCCGGCCGACGTCGACGGTCCGCTGGCCGACCGCTTCCGCCAGGCGCTCCGGACGGTCCTCGGTTGGCGTGACGATGGTCGCCTCGGCTTCCTCGATCTCCCGGACGGCGTGGACATCGCGCACGAGGTCACTGCGCGGGTGTCCGAATGGGTCGCGGGCGTCGACGACGTTCTGGTGCTCGGCATCGGCGGGTCCGCGCTGGGCGCCGTCGTGCTGCGAGACGCCCTGGGCGGTGTGCGCTGGAACGACTCCGTGGCTCTCCGGCGCGGGCGGCCCCGCCTTCACGTCGCGGACAACCCGGACCCGGATTCGGTGCGCAGCCTCCTGGCGGATCTCGACCCTGCGCGCACCGCGGTCAACGTCGTCAGCAAGTCGGGCTCGACGGCGGAGACGATGGCCCTCCATCTCGTGGTCCGCGCCTGGATGGAGGAAGGGCTGGCGGGCGGCGGCCACGCCGCAGTCGCCGAGGCCGTCGCGCGGCGACTGCTGATCACGACCGATCCCGAGCGCGGGTCGCTCCGACCGATGGCCGAGCGCGAGGGCATCGCCACGCTCCCCATTCCCCCCGACGTGGGCGGCCGGTTCAGCGTCCTCAGCGCGGTCGGGCTCGTGCCCGCCGCCGTGGTGGGCGCGGACCTGCCGGCGCTGCTGGCGGGCGCGGCGCAGATGCGGGATGCGTGTCTCGTCGACGATCTGCGGAGGAACCCGGCCGGGTTGTTCGCGACCCTGCTCCACGCGCTGCACACCGATCAGGGTCGTCCCATCCACGTGATGATGCCGTACGCCGACCGTCTGCGGCCGCTCGCGTTCTGGTTCCAGCAACTCTGGGCGGAGTCGCTCGGCAAGGACGGCCGGGGCCCGACGCCGCTGCCGGCGCTGGGCGCGGTCGACCAGCACGCCCAGGTCCAGCTCTTCATGGAGGGGCCGCACGACAAGGTGGTGGTCTTCCTCACGGCTCCCTTCGCCGGTGAGGTGACCGTCGCCGCGGGCTCCGACGCGCCGGAGGCATTGCGGTACCTCGACGGCCGCGGGCTGGGCGAACTGCTCGACGCGGAGCGGCGGGCGACCACCGAGGCGCTACGGCGTGGTGGTCGGCCCTCGGCCACGCTGGAGCTGTCGGCGGTGGACGAGCGGACGCTCGGGAGCGTCCTGATGCTGCTCGAGGTCGCGACGGTGCTCGCCGGTGCGCTCTACGGCGTCGATCCACTGGACCAGCCGGGGGTCGAACAGGGTAAGTTGTATACATACGGCCTGATGGGCCGCGAGGGCTTCGACCCGCCCGACTTCCCGCCGGCGGATCCGGCGCGACGGGCGGGGGCCTGAGCGCGGGGACGGCGCCGGGAGGGCCCCGGGCGCCCCCGCGGCGCGCGATGTCTCGAGGCCACGCGGATCCGCGACCGCCCGAGACGTGACCGAACAACGACGAACCGGAACGGAGGAGCTTGGACGACCATGCGGGACCACGACGACATTCCGACCATCATCATCGAGAAGGACTCCGGGAGCGGCCTCGGCGCGTTCATCTTCGGCGCTCTGGTGGGCGCGGGGGTGGCGCTGCTTCTCGCGCCGCAGTCCGGCGAAGAGACGCAGGCCGAGCTCAAGCGCCGTGCCGAGGAGTTGAGGAGCAGCGCCGAGGACCGGCTGCGGGCGGCCTCCGAGCAGCTCGAGACGCGCCTCGATCAGGCGCGGGCCGGCGTCAACGATCGCGTCGAGCGCGTGAGGCACGCCGTCGACGCGGGACGGGAGGCCGCGCGGGATGCCCGCCACGAGCTCGAGCACAAGCTCGAGACGTCCAAGCGGGCGTACCGTGCGGGGGTAGATGCGGCCCGCGCCACGGTCGCGGCCGAGTCCGACGGGGACGAAGACGGCGATTCCTGACGAGGAACCCGCCGCGCGGCCCGTCATGCGTGACGGCCTCCGTGGGTTCGTCGCGGCGGTCGTGGAGAAGGCCGATCGGGATCAGATCTTCTTCATGGCCGGCGCGATCTCGTTCGCCGTGCTGGTGGCGGCGATCCCGCTCCTTCTCCTCGTCGCGGGGGTCGGAGGCCTCCTCGCGTCGGCCTACTTCGCCGGCGATCCGTCCACGGCGCTGATCGATCAACTCGTGCAGAGCGTTCCGGCCCTCGGCGGCGACGTTCGACTCCGACAGTTCCTTCGCGATTCGATCACGCCGATCCTCGAGGACCGTGCCGCTCTCACGCTCATCGGCGGGCTGGGGCTGCTCTGGCTCAGCTCACGCCTCATCAGCACGATGCGCATGGTCCTGCTCCGTGTCTTCGAGATCGAGCAGGGCCGCGGCATCGTGCACGGAAAGCTCTACGACCTCTGGGTCATCGTGGTCGGCGGGTTTCTCCTGCTCGTGAATCTGGGGACCACGGCGGCGGCTCTCGCGGTACGAGACCTCAGCATGGGGGCGGCCGGCCTCGACGGCGCGGCAGGCGCGTGGGTCGAGGCGGGCGTGTCGCAGGCCCTCGCATTCGTCACCATCTGGGTGCTTCTGTGCGGCCTGTATCGATATCTTCCGGACGAGGCGATATCGTGGAAAACCGCGATGATCGCGGCAACGTTCACGGCGCTGGCCCACGAGCTTCTGAAGGGCGGGTTCGGCTGGTACGTGGCCTCGGTCGCGGACTACAGGACCCCGTACGGGAACCTGGTGTCGCTCGCGGTGCTCTTCTTCTGGATCCACTACACCTCGATCAGCTTCATCCTCGGAGGCGAGGTAGCCTTCACATGGTCCGAACGAAGAGACAGGGCGGTGGAAGCCGCATGAGGCCGCGTGCTCGTCGGCTCGCCGTCGGGCTGGTCGCGACGGGGGCGTTCGCCCTGGGCATGGGCCCGGCCCTGTCCGGCCCGCTTCGCGCCCAGGACGCTCCGAATCCCTTCGAGTCCGATCTGACCTTCGAGGCCCGTGTCCTCGACCGGGAAGTTTCGCTGGCCGAGCCGCTGATCGCCGACACGCGTGGCCGCTACATCGTGGTGCATCTCGAGGAGAACCGCGTGTACGTCTTCGAGGGGTCGGAGGCCATCTGGTCGTCGCCGTCCGGCACGGGCACGGGGCTCTCGCTCGGCATCGACGGCGAGAAGCGCTGGGACTTCGACACGCCGCGTGGCCTGTTCAAGGTGAAGCGGATGGAGCGCGACCCGATCTGGATCGCCCCGGACTGGCACTTCATCGAGAAGGGGCTCCCGGTGCCGTCCTGGGACCATCCGTCGCGCCGGATTCCGGGCGGGATGGGCGACACCGCGCTCTACCTGGGCGACGGGATCGCCATCCACGGCACCGAGCAGCCCGCGCTCCTGCTGAACCCCGATCCCGACGCTCGTCGGGTCTCGCACGGATGCATCCGCCTGACGAACGAAGCGGCGCGCGAACTCATGCACATGGTCGAGGTCGGCACGCCCGTTCTGATCTACTGATGAGGGGCGGCAGGTAATGGAGGGGGGCGGACGAAAGGTCGTGGCGACCAACCGGAAGGCTCGCCACGAGTACGAGATCCTGGACACGTGGGAGGCCGGCCTGGTCCTGAAGGGTCCGGAGGTGAAGTCCCTCCGCGACGGGAAGGTGTCCTTCACCGACGCCTTCGCCCGCGTCGAAGGCGGGGAGGTGTGGCTCTACTCCCTCCACATCTCGCCCTACGAGCAGGCGAACCGCTGGAACGACGATCCGCTCAGGCCGCGGAAGCTGCTGCTGAGCCGGTCCGAGATCCGGAAGATGGTGGGCACGGTCGAGGAGAAGGGACTCACGCTGATCCCGCTCGACATCTACTTCACGCGCGGGCTCGCGAAGACCACGCTGGCGCTGGGCCGGGGCCGGAAGCTCCACGACAAGCGCGACAAGCTCAAGCGCCAGACGCTCGATCGCGAGGCGCAGCGCGCCATGGATCGTCACCGATGACGGGCCGCTCCGGAGCGACGGGCCTGGCGACCGGCCTGGCGACGCTCGGACTCCTGGTCGCGTGCTCGGGCGTCAGCGCACAGCGTCCCTCCGGAACCACCGGATCGTCGGGCGAGCTCTTCCGCGTCGAGAACGCCGGGGGCGAGGTCGTGGCGGAACTCGCGGTATTTCGCCCCGGGGGCGCGGCGATGCTCCGGGTCGCGGATCTCGCGGCGCTGGGCGCGACGTCCCGGGACGGGGGCGACGTCGTCGTGCTCGACTGGGCGGGACACGAGGTCCGTCTAGACCCCGGCGTGCCCGTGGTGGTCGTGGACGGCGTCGCGGTCCAGCTCGTCGTGGCGCCCCTCCGCACGGCCGACGGCGTATTCGCGCCCATGCAGCTCTTCACGGACGTGCTGCCCGACCGCACGCCGGACGTGCTCCTCACCGACGGTTCGTCGTGGCGTGCCATCCTCGTCGACCAGCCGCGCACCGCACGTCCACGGCCCGGGGTCGGACCAGACCCGACGACCGGACCCCCGCCCGCGTACGCCGGGCCTCGCGTGGTCGTGATCGATCCGGGGCACGGCGGGCCCGACCCGGGCGCCGTGGGCCCCACGGGCGTGCGCGAAAAGGACATCGCCCTGGCGGTCGCGCTCGCCCTCGCGGACGTGCTGGACGACGATCCCGACTTCGAGGTGCACCTGACCCGGGACGACGATCGACTCGTCCCGCTCTGGGAGCGCGGACCGGAAGCCACGCGGATCAAGGGCGACCGTCCCGGGCTGTTCGTGTCGATCCACATGAACGCCGTGAGCGACCGCGGCGTGCGAGGTTTCGAGACGTACTTCCTGAGCGAGGCGCGCACGGAGCACGAACGCCGCGTCGTCGCCCTCGAGAATGCGGCGATGGCGTTCGGGGAACGGAGTGGAGCCGACGCCGGCGAGGATGCGGAGCTCGGCTCGATCCTGAACGAGCTCCGGAACTTCGACCATCAGCGGTGGTCGGCCGACCTCGCGGCGGTCGTTCAGGACGAGCTCGAGGAGGTCCACCCCGCCACGAACCGGGGCGTGAAGCAGGGTCCGCTCGCCGTGATCACCAACTCCATAATGCCGTCGGTGCTCGTCGAGCTCGGCTTCATCAGCAACCGCGACGAGGAACGCCTGCTCTCGGACCGTGAGTTCCAGAGGGCCGCGGCGGAGGCGCTGGCGGACGCCATCCGGGCGTTCTTCGACCGCTATCCCCCGGGGTCGGGGGGCGCGTGATCCGGCCGGCGCGCGGGCGGTGGCGAACTCGGGCGCAGGCCGGCGTGCGACGCGTCCGGGGCCGAGCGCTGGCAACGGCGGTCGTCGCGTGGACCGGGGCGACGCTCCCGGTCGGGGGATGCGTCTACTACAACGGACTTTACAACGCCGAGGTGGCGTTCCGACGTGGCGAGGAAGCGCGGCTCGCGGGAGACGCCGAGGCGGCGCTGGTCGCGTACGGCGAGGCCGCCGACGGAGCGACGCGCGCGTGGCGAGCCGAGCCCGAGGGCCGATGGGCCGCCCCGGCTCTGCTCCTGGCGGCGCGGTCGTCGGTCCGGACCGGCGACACGCGTCGGGCCCGCGCCGAGCTGGAGCGGATGGCGGTGCTCCCGGCGCCCGACACGGTCGCGGCCGAGCGGGCCCGGGTGCTCCTCGGCGCGCTCCTCGTGGTCGAACAGCGGCCCGGGCACGCCATCGACGAGATCGAGGCGGCGGGCCTCGCCCCCGACGACAGCGAGTGGCGGGCCGAGGCGTGGCTCTGGAAGGCGCGGGCCCTCGCGGCCCTCGACCGGTTCGACGAGGCGTGGGCCGCGTGGGACTTCGCGGCGGTCCACGACGAGGACCTGCGCTGGGTCGTCGAGGCGGAGCGGTCGGCGGCGGCGGTCCGGGCGAACCGCCCGGGTGAGGCCTCGGTCGGGCTCCGTCACCTCCTCGACCGGAGGGGCGGGCAGGCGTGGGTCGATTCGGTGCTCATGATCGCCGACCGGGCTGAGCGGCAATGGGGACCCTCGGTCGCGGCGGAGCTGATCGATCCGGCGCGGATGGACCGGTGGGGACCGGTCGCTCGAGACCGCGTCCTACTGCGCCAGGTGGATCTGCTGCTCGCGGCGGGCGACACGACGCGTGCCGACGAGACCCTCGCATGGGTCTCCGAGGGGTCGACGGAAACGGCGGTGATCGCCCGCATCCGACTCGCCCGCGTGCGCCTGGCCGGGGCGGAGAGCTTCGCGGACCTCGTGCAGGTCCGTCGCCTGATGCTGCCCGTCGCCACCGACGAGCGGGCCCGCCGGATCATGCTGGCCATGGTCGAGACCGAACTGCTCGCCGGGTGGGGCGTGGAGGGTGACGTGCTCGCGTGGTTCAGTGCCGGAGAGGTCGCGCGCGACCGCCTCGGGGCGCCCGGGCTCGCGGGCGCGCTGTTCCTCACGGCGGCCGAGTCGGAGTCCGACGATCGCTGGACCGGGAAGGCACTGCTGGGTGCCCTCACGGTTCTCGGCGAGGAGGGCCTCCGCGAGCGGATCCGTGCCCGGGCCCTCGAGCGGCGTCTGGACCCCTGGGTCGAGCGCTTGACGCCCGGCTATCTTGCGTCCGACGAGTTCCTGCGCCGCGAGGCGGAACTCGGCGAGCGGGTGCGGGAGCTCCGGCTCCGCGCCTCCGCCGAGGCCGAGCGGCGCGCGACCAACATCGAGCCCGGCGCGCCATGACCACCACACTCGACTTCCGCTCGCCGGTGCTGCTCGCCGCCGGCACGTGCGGGTTCGGCGAGGAGGTGGAAGGCGTCATCGACCTCTCACGGATCGGCGGGTTCGTGACGAAGTCCATCACGGCCGAGCCCCGGTCGGGGAATGCGGCGCCCCGGGTCACGGAGTTTCCGGCCGGGATGCTGAACTCGATCGGCCTCGCGAATCCGGGCGTGGAGCGGGCGCGGGCGGAGGTGCTCCCGCGTGTAATCGATCGGTTCGCCGAGCACACCCGGATCGTCGTCAGCGTGGCCGGGCACACGAAAGAGGAGTACCTGAACGTCGTGGAGAGGCTCGACGACCTCGAAGGGTTCGTGGCCTACGAGCTCAACCTGTCGTGCCCCAACGACGCGCAGCGCGGCGGGGCGCCCTTCGCGCTCGACCACGATGCACTGACGCTCGTGCTCGAAGGTGTCCGCGCCCGCACCCGTCGTCCGCTCTTCGTCAAGCTCGCACCGAACGATCCCGACCTCGCCTCCACGGCTCGGACAGCCGCCGGCGCCGGCGCGGACGCGCTCACGCTCGTGAACACGCTGCCCGGGCGGGTCTACACACCCGACGGGCGCGCCGCGATCGGGGCGGGGCAGGGAGGCGTGAGCGGGCCGGCGCTCCGTGCCGTGGGCGTCCAGGCGGTCGCGGTCGCGCGGGGCGCGGTGGATCTCCCGCTGGTCGGCGTGGGTGGTGTGATGTCGCCCGCGGATGCGCGGCAGTACTTCGAGGCGGGGGCGTCGCTGGTGCAGATGGGCACCGCCTCGTTCGCCGACCCGCGGGCTCCCGAGCGGGTCGCGAGGTCGTTCCGGCCGGTGCGGCTCGAGATTCGTCGTGAGGCCGCGGCATGAGCGAGCTCGTGGTGGCGCTGGACGTTCCGTCGCAGCGGGATGCGCTCGCCCTGGTCGACCTCCTGGACGACGACGTCGACTTCTTCAAGGTCGGGCTCGAACTCTACACGCGCGAAGGCCCGGGCGTCGTTCGCGCGCTCCACGGTCGCGGAAAGCGCGTCTTCCTCGACCTCAAGCTCCACGATATCCCGAACACCGTGGCCAGGGCCGTGGCGTCGGCGTCCGCGCTGGAGGTTGAACTGCTCACGATCCACACGGTCGGGGGCCGGCGGATGATGGAGGCGGCGGTGGATGCCGCCGGGCCGGGGCTCGCCCTTCTGGGCGTGACGGTCCTCACGTCGTCGGACGCGCCCGAGGTCGCGGAGGTGTGGGGGCGCCCCGTCGAGGCGGTCGAGCCCGAAGTTGTGCGACTGGCGGGACTGGCGCGGGCAGCGGGCGTGCCGGGCGTCGTGGCGTCGCCGCGGGAGGCCCGTGTGCTTCGCGGGGCGCTCGGGCCGGACGCCCTCGTCGTGACCCCCGGGATCCGGCTCCCCGACGACGCGGTCGGCGACCAGGTCCGGATCGCCACGCCGCAGGCCGCGGTGGCGGCCGGTGCCACGCACCTCGTCGTGGGGCGACCCATCCGCGAGGCCGACGATCCGGGGGCGGCGGCGAGGACGTTCGGGCAGGCGATCCGGGCCGCCGACGCCGCGCCCGGCCAGCAGGCCCGGGAGCGCGCGGAGACGTGAGCGGCCGGCGCTCCGTCCGGGTCGGGGTTCCGCGCCGTGCGGCCGGGGGCGTCATCGTGGCCGTGTGCCTGCTCGTCGCCGGTGGAACGGCGCTGGCGGCACAGGGGCGCCAGCCCGACGCCACGGCCGCAGGCTTCGCCGCCGCATGGGCCACCGCCGACACGGACGCGCTGCGAAGCCTGTTCGCGCCGCGGTCGCGGCTCACGATCGGCGATCGGACCCGTACCGGTGTTCGACCGGACCAGGCCGTGGCCGCCCTGCAGCCGCTCCTTGCCGACTTCGTCGGGCCGACGCCCCTCGTGGTCCGAGCGAAGCCCAATGAGCCCGGCGGTGACACCGGGTTCGCCGAAGTCCGATGGGATGCGAGGTTCCGCGACAGCGGGACGCCGCGCCCCCATACGTTCATCGTCACCTTCGTCCGACTCGACGACGACGGCTGGCGAATCTCCGATCTGAGAATCCTCTCCTGATGTCGCTCACCCTGCACAACTCCATGTCCCGGTCGGACGAGCCGTTTCTTCCCTCGGCCGGGGACGAGGTCCGGGTCTACGCCTGCGGACCCACGATCTACGCGCGCGCGCACATCGGAAACTTCCGGAGCTTCGCCGTCTATGACCTCTTCCACCGCTACCTCCTGTGGAAGGGATGGACGCCGAGGTTCGTGCTGAACCTGACGGACGTGGACGACAAGACGATCCGCGGCGCGAAGGAGGCCGGCGTCGCGCTGCGGGCGTTCACGGAGCCCTTCGAAGCGGCATTCCGCAAGGACCTCGACACGCTCGGATTCCGCCCCTTCACGTCGATGCCGCGGGCGACCGACCACGTTGCCGAGATGGTCGCGTGGATCGAGCGGCTCGAGCGGAAGGGGCTCGCGTATCCGGCCGAGGACGGGTCCGTCTATTTTCGGATCTCGGCCTTCGACGCCTACGGCCGCCTTTCCGGGAACCGCGCCGACGGCGACACGGGCCGATCTCGGATCGACGCCGACGAGTACGACAAGGACGACGTTCGCGACTTCGTGCTGTGGAAGGCCGCGCGGGACGAGGATCGGGAGGTCGGTGCGGTTTGGGACTCCCCGTGGGGCGAGGGGCGGCCGGGGTGGCACCTCGAGTGCTCGGTTCTCTCGTGCACCGAGTTGGGCGAAACCCTCGACGTCCACCTCGGCGGGGAGGACCTCCTCTTCCCGCACCACGAGAACGAGATCGCGCAGTCCGAGGGTGCGACGGGCCGGACCTTCTCGCGATTCTGGCTCCACACGAAGCACCTCCGTGTGGAAGGGCAGAAGATGTCGAAGTCGGTCGGGAACACGTACACGATCGAGGAGCTTCTCGCGAAGGGCTTCAAGCCCTCTGCCATCCGGCACCTGCTGCTGTCGGCCCACTATCGGAAGGAACTGAACTTCACCTTCGACGGGCTCGACGCGTCGGCGAAGGCGGTGCAGCGACTGGTGGCGCTGGAGCGTCGGCTCGAGGAGGTCGACACCGCGGACGGTGCGGTGGATGCCGGGCTGCCGCAGCTCGCGACTACCGCGCTCGCCGACTTCGAGACCGCTCTCGACGACGACCTCAACTCCTCCGAGGCGCTTTCGGCGATCTTCGTGTTCCTGGGTGGCGTGAACTCCGCGCTCGACGCCGCGGCGTCGGCGGGGGACGGGAAGGTGTCGTCCGAGGCGCGCGAAGCCGCGCTCGGCGCGCTCCGGCGCATGGACGAGGTCTTCGGCCTCCTCCCGCTCGCCGCGAAGGAGGGCGCGACCGACGACGACCTCGCCGCCTGGGTCGAGCTGAAGCTCGAGGAGCGGCAGCAGGCGCGCGCCGAACGCGACTGGGCCCGGGCCGACGCCATCCGCGACGAGATCACGGCGCGTGGCATCGTGCTCGAGGACACGCCGAAGGGGACACGCTGGAGCGTGTCGGGCTGACGTCCGCGGGTCCGCGGGATCAGGTCGGGCGCGCCGCCCGTGCCGTGAGCCACCCGTGCAGCTCCGCCACCCGCGCCGCACCGGCGTCGTGAATCGTGAGCTGGGCGGAGGGACCGGCCACGTGCGCGGTCAGTGAGCTCAGGCCGAGCCGGCGCTGAAACGGTCCGGCCGATCCTCCCACGGCCTGGACCTTCCGGAGCGGGGCGACCTCGGTCCGGATCGACAGTGCCCCGCTGCGCGACGCCACCACCAGCCCGGTGGTCCCGTGTGCGAGGTTCAGGTACTCTAGGACGCCCAGCGCCACCGCGAGCGGCAGCAGGCAGAGGAGCGCACCTCCCGTCCACGGGCCGAGCCATCCGGCGAAGTACAGGGCCGTGATCCCGATGCCGACCAGGATGCTCGAACGGATCAGCCGCCCTACCACGCTCCGGCGGAGGGCGGCCCTCGGATGCGAGACGAGATCGGGCACGCCAGGTACGCCCGGAAGGAGCTCCGCGAGCAGACGGTCGATCGCGGCGTCGGGCACCAGAGGCACGGTCACGCTGCCGCCGGCGCCGGCCGACCCTCCGGCCGAGCGGACGGACACCGTCGCGAACCCGAGCAGCCGCCGGAGCCAGTTCCTCCGGATCACCACCATCTGCACGCGGGCCAGCGGGACGAGCGACTCCTGGGTACTGAGCAGGCCGCGCGACACGTGCAGGTCGCCGTCGACCCGGTCGATCCGGAACCCGCCGTCGCGCAACAGCCCGGTCACCACAGCCACCGCCACGGCGGCGCCCGTGAAGACGAGGGCCACCAGGGCGGCGAGGACCCAGTCGGGGCCACCGCCCAGCAGCGGCTCCGCGGCGCGCCCGAGTTGTTCGATCCCCTGGTCGGCCTGCTCGGCGAACTGGTCGAAGGCGTCACCCGCCAACTGCACGGCCGCTGCGACGAACGCCGGAAGGACGAGCAGCCGGGCGCCCGTGACCGAGGCGAGGACGATGTGGGTGGCGGGGACCGTCAGGACCCGCTCCCCCCGGGTGTCGGTGCCGGCACCGGGGGCGTCGTCGGCATCGGTCGTCGCGTCCACCTCGACGCCCGCCCGGCTCCGGGCCTTGGCGGCGCGGACCGCCGTTCGAAGCGCGCGGGCGTCGGACTCGGACACCACCCGGAGTTCGACCTCGGGCTCGCTGACGCTGCCCGCCGTCTCGACCCGCACGGCGGCCAGCCCGAGCACGCGGTGAAGGAGCTTCCGACGGATCTCGATCTGCTGGATCCGATCCACGTCGAGACTCCGGAGGCTCCGGCTCAGGACCCCGCTCTCGATCCGGAGTTCGGCCCCGTCGAAGGAGTACCTGCGCCGCCGCCAGTCGAGGACCCGGATGACCGGACTCAGGACGAGCAGGAGGCCGATCAGGACGAGGACCGCCCGTCCGCTGCTCGTCACCAGGGCGACCAGCGGAACGAGCCCCCACTGGAAGATCTGGCCCACGTCGATCCCGAGCAGGATCGAGGCGGGATGGAGTCGGCGCGGCGTCGAGAAGCGCTCGACGGAGACCCCGGAGTCTTCAGACCGCATCCCGCGCCTCGTCGGCGGCGTCACCGAGGGAGGCCTCGGCTCGGAGCAGGAGTTCCTGCCGAAGCTCGGGCGCCATCTCCGCCGGGATCCCCGGCAGGGTCGCGCTACCCGCCGCCGAGGCGGACGTGACCGCGAGTTCGGCGATACCGAGCAGCCGATCCACCGGCCCGGCGCGGATATCGATCTGCTGGATGCGGAAATACGGCACGGCGTCGTGGTGGTGCACGAACACCCCGCGGCGAAGCTCGATCGCCAGATCGGTCAGACGCCAGCGCCAGCGCTTCAGTCGCGCGCGCGGCATCCAGATCACCCAGCAGAGCCAGAACACCGCCGCGGCGACAGTGGGGGCCACCGTGCCGATGGGCAGCAGTGCTACCGCGCCGAACGTCGCACCGCCGACCATGATCGCGGTCCAGACGGCGGACGAGACGCGCCAGCCGACGATGACCCGGGGGTCCAGTTCTCGTTCGCTGTCGTCGAACGCGACCGACGTGGCGGCGGCGGGATCCCCGTGAGCGGGCGCGTCCAGCCGAGGAGGGAGCCCGGCGTCGATCAGTTCCCCTTGTAGATGGTGCCGCCCTTCATCACGAAGTCGACCTCCATGAGAGCGGCGACGTCGTCCAGCGGATTGGTCGAGGTCGCCACGATGTCCGCGAACTTCCCGGCTTCGACCGTCCCGATATCCTGATCCATCTCCACATGCCTGGACGCCACGACGGTGGCGGACCGGATGGCCTCCATCGGCGTCATCCCGGCCTGAACGAGCAGCTGGAATTCCCGAGCGTTCTCACCGTGGGTCGACACACCCGAGTCGGTGCCGAACGCAATCCTGACGCCACCCTCGTGAGCCCGACGCACCATATCCAGCATCTGGGGCCCGACCGCCAGGGACTTCTCGCGGATCGCCGCGGGCATCCAGTCCTGCTCGGTCGCGATCTCGGCGACGGTTACGCCGGCGAGGATGGTCGGCACGAGGTACGCCTCCGTCTCCCGGAAGAGGCGGATCGACTCCTCGTCGAGGTACGTGCCGTGCTCGATCGATGCGCCTCCCGCACGCAGGAACGAGTTGATACCGGTGACGCCGTGGGCGTGGGCCGTCACCCGCCGACCCATCATCCGGGCCGCCTCGACGATCGCCTCGAGCTCGTCCCGGAAGAACTGCTGCTCCACCCCGGCCGCCGTGTTGGAGAGGACGCCGCCGGTGGCCGTGATCTTGATGACGTCCGCGCCCCCACGGACGAGTTCTCGTACGGCCCGCCGACAGTCCGCGGGCCCATTGCACGCATACCGATTCTCGCGGAGGTCCATCACGTCGAGCGCGAGCCCGTTCACATCGGCGTGGCCCCCCGTCGGGCTCACCGCCTGCCCGGCCACGCGCAGGCGCGGGCCTGGCACGTCTCCCGCGTCGATCGCGTCCCGGAGTGCCGTGGCGACGGCGACCGTGTTTCCGACGTCCTGCGCCGTGGTGAAGCCCGACATGAGTGTGACTCGAGCGGCGCGGGCCGCGTCCAGGGCGACGTCGGTCTCGTCGTTCCGGAGCCCGTCGAGCGTACGGTCCGGTCCGAGCTCGTTCCGCAGGTGCACATGCGAGTCGATGAAGCCGGGCATGAGATAGTGTTCCCGAAGATCGACGACTTCGGCACCCTCACGGCTCACGTAACCGTCGACGACCTCCTCGATCCGCTCGCCGCGTACCACGATCGACACCTCGGTCCGCGGTGGTTCGCCGGGGACGTCCAGGAGCCAGCCGGCGTGGAGGACGGTGAGCGGCTCTCCCTCCTGACTCGACAGGGGGCCCGCGGCGAGCAGGAAGACGGACAGCGTGAGCGCGATTCGAGCCAGCGACACCATGTAGGACTCCGTGACCGGGTGGAGTCGGCAAGGTCTCGCGATGCGGGAGTCCCAGCAAGCGCCGGCGCGGAAGGGAGGTGCGTTCAGGGGCGGTGGCGGACCGCAACCCTGTATTCAGTCGGTCCGAATCCGCCTCATGTTCGCTATCTTGTCGGCACATCGCCGACGTAGCTCAGCTGGCCAGAGCAGCCGCCTTGTAAGCGGCAGGTCGTGGGTTCGAGTCCCACCGTCGGCTCTCCTCCCGAATCCGGAGTCCACGATGCGCCAGCCGTTCGCTCACCCCACCGCCCTCGTCGTGCTCACGCTGCTGGCCTCCTCGGCCGGCTGTAGCGCCGATCCGGAGCCGGGTGGTACGACCACGGCCGGGCCGCCGAACGGCGCCCCCGCCGACACGCAGGGCTCGGACCCGGCGACCCCGGCGGGTGCCTCGAGCGCGTACAGCGGCCCCGACCTCGTCGCCGCGGACGGCACCATCGACCTCAACCGCTACTACACGGCCGCGGAAACCAACCGGATGCTCCAGGACTGGGCGACGCGCTTCCCGGAACTCACGGAGGTCGAACAGATCGGCGAGAGCCTCCTGGGTGCGCCGCTGATGTCCATCACGATCACGAACGAGGCCACGGGGCCCGCGTCCGAGAAGCCGGCCCTGTACGTGGACGGCGGGCTTCACTCGGCCGAGCTGACCTCCTCCTCCGTCGCGACCCACGTCATCGCGCACCTCCTCTCCGGCTACGGCAGCGACCCGCAGGTCACGCGCCTCCTCGACACCCGCACCTTCTACGTGCGCCCCAAGTTCAACCCGGACGGCTCGGACCTGGTCCTGGACGCCGATCTCGCGCTTCGCAGTTCGGTGAACCCTGTAGATCAGGACCGCGACGGGGTCGCGGACGAGGACCCGGCCAACGACCTCGACGGCGACGGCTGGATCACGCGCATGCGCTGGGTCGATCCCGCGGGTGAGTGGTACGCCGACCCGTCGGACTCCCGAATCATGCGGCGCGTCTCGGCTGAGATGCCCGCGGGTGCCACACGCTACTCGATGGGCGGGGAGGGGATCGACGATGACGGTGACGGGCTCCGGGACGAGGACGGCATCGGGGGGCTCGACCTGAACCGCAACTTCCCGCGGAACTGGGAGCCACAGTACCTGCAGGGCGGCGCTGGCGACTTCCCGCTGTCCGAGCCGGAGACGTACGCCGCCGCGCGGTTCATCCACGACCACCCGAACATCACGGGAATCGTGCACGGCCACACGTCCGGGGGGTTCATGTACCGGCTGCCCTCGGCGTCCGCTCCGAGCCTCTTCCCCCAGGACGATCTCGACCTGATCCTTCATCTCGGCGAGGAGTACACGCGCTCGACCGGCCGTCCGGTCCGGCCTTCCGCCACGCACCCGACGGAGCATCGCTACGGCACGCTGATCTCATGGGGGTTCTGGGATCAGGGCGTGATCGGGTGGGTGCCGGAGTTCTCACCCGGTCCCGAGATGTGGGTCACCGACTACGACGGCGATGGGCGTCTCTCGGAGGAGGAGGAGCTCCGGTACAACGACGAGGAGCTCGGCGGCCGCTACTTCAGCGAGTGGACCGCGGTCGATCACCCCGAGCTGGGTGAGGTCGAGGTGGGTGGGTGGCACACCAGATTCTGGGGTCAGAACCCGCCGGCCGAACACCTCGAGGAGGAGACCACGCCGCAGCTGCCGTGGATCCTCTGGCTCGCCGAGCAGGCGCCCCAGCTCGCCATCGAGGTCGCGGATGTCCGGGTGGACGGCGACGAGGTGGAGGTGGAGGTGCGCGTGCGGAACGATGGATTCGCCCCGACCAGCCTGACCGGACGGGGCGCCGTGGGTGCCGAGCGCGCGGACGGCAGCGTGGTGGACCGGATCGTCGAACCGGTTCACGCGTGGATCGAGTTCGAGGGCTACGAACTCGTCGAGGGTCGAGCCCGCGTCGACCTGGGTCACCTCGCCGGGACCGGACCATTCCTGACGGACGTCGGCCCGCGAGAGCGGAGCGCCACCTGGCGACTCCGGCCCCTCCCCGACGCGACGTCCCGTACCCTGCGCGTCGTCGCGGCCTCGGACAAGGCCGGGACGGTGCGCACCGACACCCTGAACCCGAGGTAGCCGCCGATGTCCCTCACCGCCCATATCACCGCCCAGGTCGAGGCCGAACACGAGGCCTCGCGCCGCGTCATCGAGCGCGTCACCGACGAGATGCTGGCGTGGAAGCCGCACGACAAGTCGTGGAACTCGCTCGAGCTCGCGACCCACATCGCGAACCTGGTGTCGTGGGGAGCGATGATTCTCACCACAGAGGAGCTGGATTTCGCGTCGGAGGAGATGCAGAGCTGGTCGCCCCCGAAGGCGGACACGGTTGCCGACGTGCTCGCGATTCTCGACCAGAACGTCGCGACGGTGACGGGCATCCTTTCCGGGATGTCGGATGCCGACCTCGAGACGACGTGGACGATGCGGTCGGGGGAGCAGGTCTTTTCCGCCGATCCCCGCGCCTTCGCGTTCATCCGCTGGGTGCTCTCGCACCAGTCCCACCACCGGGGTGAGCTCGTGGTGTATCTGCGCCTCAACGACGTTCCGGTGCCGGGAATCTTCGGCCCCAGCGCGGACGAGCAGCAGATGTAGTCGGGGGTGCACTGCGGCACCCCAACCACGCGCACGAACGGGGGTTGATGGCCCTCGTCGAGCCACTTACCTTTTGAGGCTCCTTCCGAGAAGCCACCTCGCAGTCCGAGGCGGCTTCGTCGTTTGTCCCGGACCCGAACCGGTCCGGGGTGTCCGTCGGGGGGTGATGGCACGCTCTCGGTTCGACGTCGGTGAGAGTGCCGTTTGGGGTGGGATACCGAAGTGGCCAAACGGGGCAGACTGTAAATCTGCTGGCTTATGCCTTCGAAGGTTCGAATCCTTCTCCCACCACTGCGGAGCCGGAAGTTCGGCCACCGCGCATGATGCGGGAGTAGCTCAGTTGGCTAGAGCATCAGCCTTCCAAGCTGAGGGTCGCGGGTTCGAGTCCCGTCTCCCGCTTGGGTCGGCGACATCGACCCGGGCACAGGAAAGCGCTCCGATAGCTCAGCGGTAGAGCGCGTCCTTGGTAAGGACGAGGTCCCGGGTTCAAGTCCCGGTCGGAGCTTGGCCCCCGGGCGCAGAGGTCCGGAAGCCGGATCAGTCACGACATCACGCCCCGCTCGCGGGGCTTCACCGCACAACCTTCAGGAAGTCGACGATGGGCAAGGAGAAGTTCGAGCGCACGAAGCCGCACGTGAACGTGGGAACGATTGGACACGTGGACCACGGGAAGACGACGCTGACGGCGGCGATCACG
>JANQRP010000034.1 GCA_028284495.1 Longimicrobiales bacterium
GCCGCGCGCCATCGCGGCCGCCGTCTCGGGCAGCTCGACGAGCGCCGCCGCCGCGCGCACCTTCTCCCTCGCCGCACCGAGCGCGATCCCGGTCCGGTACGCGAGCCAGTGCGCGCACGAGCGATGGCCCTCGCGCTCCCACCCGCGACCCCGATCGAACTCCGCGATCAGCTCGAGCAGACGCGCCGTCGCGGCATGGATGTGCGCCGAGAGCGTCGTGATCTCGTCGGCCAGGTCGTCGAGGCGGTCGTCGTCGGGGGAGGCGGCGGCGAGGTCCGCGTCGCAGCCACGATCCGCCGCCCACGCCAGCGCGGTCTCCCGCACGAGGAACAGCGGCCGAGGGTCCGCTCCGGGCCGTGTGACGGGCCACGCGCCGGCCGGAGAACGGGTCGACGCGAGAGAGGTCGACGCGAAAGGGGTCGACGCGAAACGGGGCGAGTCATGACCGGACGAACCGACAGGGACAGACGCGAACACCACCATACCCAGCACCTGAGCGCAGCGGGGGACGAGATCGGGCACACCGAACACACCCCGAAATCTAATCCGCGCCGGGGCGGCCTCTCAGGTGCCCGCGAGCCGCCGAAACCCGCACTCCGAGGCCCTCCGAGCCGGCGCCCCCGCACGATCGCGCTCTGCCCGCCCGCCATGGCCGTCGAGCCCCGCATGCCGACACCCTCCCGGCCTCCATCGATCGCGCGGCCCAAGATCCGTCCATGGCTCGATGGGACGGATCGCACGACGCCAGCCCGCCAGTGCCTGCCTAGCGCCGCCGACCCACCGCCGACCGCCGACCAATCCCGCACGGAGCGGAGTTGGCTGCGCCCAGCGTTTCAGCTGAAACGTGGCAAGGGACCAGGTCGCGCCCGGGCGTCCGTCCGCCCGCGCCCCGGACGTGACGTAGCGTGGCCGTCAGGTCATTCGCCGCGCCGGTGCCGCGACGTCCGTCGCCGGACCGCCGCCGCCACCTCATTCGCCGAGCCGAGGCCATCCAATGAGTCGCCGAGCCGATGCCGCCCGGTCAGTCGACGCGCCCGCGCCACCACCTCAGTCACCCGCCGGCGCGGAGGCCGCGTCCCGCAGCGCACCGGAAGCCCGCTCTCCAGGCACGTAGATCTCCCCACCCTTCTCCGCGAACTCCTCGGACTTCTCCCGCATCCCCGCCTCCAACGCCTCGTGCTCCAGCAGACCGTGCTCCGCAGCGTAGTCGCGAATGTCCTGGGTGATCTTCATGGAGCAGAACTTGGGACCGCACATGCTGCAGAAGTGCGCGACCTTGGCACCCGACGCCGGAAGCGTCTCGTCGTGGTAGGCCCGCGCCG
Source organism: Longimicrobiales bacterium (assembly GCA_028284495.1). Classification (GTDB taxonomy): domain Bacteria; phylum Gemmatimonadota; class Gemmatimonadetes; order Longimicrobiales; family Gaopeijiaceae; genus Gaopeijia. The sequence continues at coordinate 1,323 of JANQRP010000034.1, forward strand.
TCACCGGGTCGAGCGCGAGGTTGAACTGGTCCTCCCACCGGAACTCGAAGCGCGCCTTCGAGAGCGCGTCGTCCCATTCCTTCGCCCCGGGATGCCCTTTCGCCAGGTCGGCGGCGTGCGCGGCAATCCGGTACGTGATCACCCCCTGCTTCACGTCGTCGCGATTCGGGAGGCCAAGATGCTCCTTCGGCGTGACGTAGCAGAGCATGGCGGTCCCCGCCCACCCGATCTGCGCCGCGCCGATGGCGCTGGTGATATGGTCGTAGCCAGGCGCGACGTCGGTGGTGAGCGGCCCGAGCGTGTAGAACGGCGCCTCGTCGCACCACTCGAGCTGCTTGTCCATGTTCTCCTGGATCATGTGCATGGGCACGTGACCCGGCCCCTCGTTCATGACCTGGACGTCGTGATCCCAGGCGATCCGCGTGAGCTCGCCCTGCGTCTTCAACTCGGCGAACTGCGCCTCGTCGTTGGCGTCGTAGATCGACCCGGGGCGCAGCCCATCCCCGAGCGAGAAGGACACGTCGTAGGCCGCCATGATCTCGCAGATCTCACGGAACTTCGTGTAGAGGAACGACTCCCGATGATGCGCGAGGCACCACTTCGCGATGATCGAGCCGCCCCGCGACACGATCCCGGTCATCCGGTTCGCCGTCATCGGGACGTAGCGCAGCAGCACGCCGGCGTGGACGGTGAAGTAGTCGACGCCCTGCTCCGCCTGCTCGATGAGCGTCTCGCGGTAGATCTCCCAGGTGAGCTCTTCCGGAACGCCGTCCACCTTCTCGAGCGCCTGGTAGATCGGCACGGTTCCGATCGGCACCGGCGAGTTCCGGAGGATCCACTGCCGGGTCTGATGGATGTTCTTGCCCGTCGAGAGGTCCATGACCGTGTCCGCGCCCCAGAGCGTCGCCCACCGCAGCTTCTCGACCTCCTCCTCGATCGACGAGGTGACCGCCGAATTCCCGATGTTGGCGTTGATCTTCACCTTGAAGTTTCGACCGATGATCATCGGTTCGATCTCCGGGTGATTCACGTTCGCCGGGATGATCGCGCGACCCCGGGCCACCTCGCTCCGAACGAACTCGGGCTCCATCCCCTCTCGCAGCGCGACGAACTCCATCTCGGGGGTGATCTCGCCGCGGCGGGCGTACGCCATCTGCGTGACCGGCCCGCCCGTCGAACGCAGCACCGTGTGGTTCAGCGCGTCCGGGATCGCCGCGTCGCCGTGCCGGGGATCGAGCGCGAGGCGCGGTAGCCGGTGGGGACCGGTCTCTTCCACGTCATCCCGGGCCCGAATCCACCCGGCACGCACCTTCGGAATGCCCGCGTGCACGTCGATGTCGCGCGGTCCGCTCGTGTCGTAGACGCGCAGCGGCGCCTCGCCGCCCGAGAGATGGATCTCGCGCATCGGCACCCGGATGCCCTCCCCCCCCTCCACGAACACCTTCCGAGAGTTCGGGAAGCTCATGCCGTAGTCGCCCTCCCGTGACTCGCGCGGGATCCCCGACATGTCGCGAACGGACCTCGACGGCGGTCCATCGCTCGGGCGTTCACCGCCCGATGGGGAGCCGGTCGAGGAATCAGTGGAAGGATGCGGGGAGAGATCGGACATCGTCGAGACTCCATGTGAGGCGGAGAGACGGGTCCGGCCCGAAGTCGACGCGGAGGCACCGGCGATCGTCGAGCGGACCGCACTCCCTCCGCCGGTGTGAACCGGTTCAGGTTCCAAGGGACTGTCTCAACCCCGCGCGGCTCGGCGAGGTACCCCTGGCGGTCGTATCTCGAACCTGCCGCCAGAGCGGACGAAGGTCAAACCTGGTCGAGGCTCAGCCCGGATGTGGGGTCTCCCCCGCCAGTCGAGCCACCTCGTCCCGGTACGTTCGCGACGACACCAGCGACGCTCCGTCGGTCAGTCGGACCGTGCGCTCGCCGTGGGTCCACGGGTCCAGCTGGACGACGTGCGCGGCGTTCACCACGTAGCTCCGGTGGATGCGGACGAAGCCGGACGGGCGTAGGCGGTCGTGCATCGACGAGAGCGTGCCGCGAGTACGGATTTCGCCTTCCGACGTGTGAAGCCGGACGTAGTTCCCGTCGGCCTCGACCCACTGGATGTCGGCGAATCGCACCAGCCGGACGCCCCCGTCCACGCTGACCGGAAGGCGTTCCGCCGCGGGCCTCCGCTCGGCCAGCACGGCCTGGACTCGCGCGGTCAGGTCGTCGGGGCGCCGACGGAGCGTTTCCCTGATGCGGGCGAGGGTGTCCTCGAAGCGATCCGTCGTGAATGGCTTCAGGAGATAGTCGAGCGCCTTCCGATCGAAGGCCGCGACGGCATGCCGATCGAAGGCGGACACGAACACGACGGCGGGCACGGCGCCCGCGCCGACGACTTCCAGCACATCGAACCCGGAAACCTCCGGCATCTGGACGTCCAGGAACATCACGTCGGGCGACCGAGCGCGGATCGAGGCGATCGCGGCGGCGCCGTCCGCGCATTCCTCCACGAGATCGATGTCCTCGACACCGGCGAGCAGGTCGCGGAGGCGGCGACGGGCCGGTGCTTCGTCGTCGACCACGATCGCTCTCCAGGCTCTCACGGCGCCTCGTCCTCCGCCCGGACGACTTCGATCGCCGGCATGTCCAGGACGACCCGCGTACCCCCTTCGGCGCGCGCGACGATCTCGAACCGGTGGCGCTCCCCGAAGTGTTCCCGCAGCCGGGCGCGTGTGGTGGCCAGTCCGACGCCGTCGGTCCGATCGAGCTCGAAGGACTCGGGAAGCCCCGCACCGTCGTCCTCGATCTCGACCCGGACCCGCTCCGGCGAGGCGTGCACGCGGATCGATATCCGCGTCGGCTCGGTGCGCCGCGCAGCGCCGTGCTCGATGGCGTTCTCGACCAGTGGCTGGAGGATCAGGGCGGGCACGCCGGGTGAGGCGGATGCGTCGACCTCGAAGCCGATCTCGACCCGACCTTCGAGGCGGGCTCGCTGGAGGTCGACGTATCGGCGGGTGAACGCCAGCTCGCCATCCAGCGGAACGACCTCGCGCCCCTCGGCGTCCACCACGAACCGCAGCAGGTCCGCCAGATCGACGAGCATCCGCTCCGCCCGGACCGGATCGGATCGGAGGTCGGCGGAGATCGCGTGCATCGTGTTGAAGAGGAAGTGGGGCTGCAGTCGCGCGGTCAGGGCGTGGAGCCGGGCCCGGGAGAGTTCCGCGTCGAGTTCCGCCGTGCGCACTTCCCGAGCGCGGCCGTCGCGCTGCGCGCGGTACCAGAACGTGGCGAGGGCGATCGTCCAGTACGTGAGCACGGCGGGCGCCACCCCGTTCGCCGCTACCACCTGCAACGCCGTCGACCCGGGCAGGTCGAGCGACTCCCGGATGACCACGACGAGTCCGATCCAGAGCGACGCGGCGCCGACGCTCGCGGCGAGATGAAGGGGCAGCCGCCGGGTCCAGTCGTGGGGCAGCGGCCAGCGCAGGGCCAGCGACACCACGACCGGCGCCAGGAGCGCCCATACGTACCAGCCCGGGAGCGCCAGCCGGAGGAGCAGCGCGAATGGAGGATCGTCACCGCGGAGGCCGTAGCTCACCGCGAGCTGCGTGGCGGACACCAGACCCGGGAGGGTCCAGATCGTCAGGTAGAGCGGCGCCCACCACCAGCGGGGGCGGAGCCGCCGGGGCGGCGCGGACGTCATGGGCGGATCATCCGTCGCGACCTAGAGCGGGGTCAAGCGCCCGGGAGCGCCTCCCTGCCCCGCAGCGCGTCGAGCCGAGCGCGAACCTGGACGTTCTGGGGTTGAAGCTCGAGGAGTCGTTCGTACGTCGCGATCGCGTCCTCACTCCGGTCGGCCCGCTCGTAGAGAGCTCCGAGACTCGTGAGGATCGAGGCCGACTCGGGATGGTGTCCACGATTGAGTTCGAACACCGCGATCGCCTCATCGACGCGGCCCGCTCCGGCCAGTTCCTCTCCCCACAGGTTGAGCTCCCACTCGCGGAAGTCGAATCGGCCCCACTCGAGTTGCCGCCGTGCGTCGGCGTACGCCTGCTCGAGGGACTCCGGGCCGTCGCTCTCGAGGCGTGCAGCGAGAAACTGGCTCAGCGTCTGCGGACGGATCGCGCCGGCGTGGCACGTCTTGCAGCTCACCAGATCTCGAGCGCGTCCGCGATCGGGAAGCTCGGCGACGGCGGCGTTGATCCGATCCACCATCGAGAGCATCTCGCGCGCCGCCACCTTCCGGGGACTCTCGTCGCTGGCGAAGTCCACTCCCTCGAACGACGTGCCGTCGACACTCCCGACGTGGCACGTCTGGCATCGTACCCCGAGATCCAGGGACATCGTGCGCATCGCGTCGATCAGGTCGTCGCGTGTGATGTCCTGCGGGAAGTACCGCAGGTTCGTGAATTCCTCCGGGATCTGCGCCGACCCTGCGACGGCGGAGGCCGCGAGCCAGGCCAGGGCCAGGCACGAGGTCGCTCCCGCACGCCGCCTCCCCGCACTTCGTTGCTCACCCACCCGTCGTTCCCGTCCCATCTGCACACCCATCGATCGAATCTCCGGTCGTCGGTTCGGACTGATCGACACGGCGGCGGCCGCGTCCCGTCGATTCTCTCCGACCCACGCCGGCCCGTGACACCGTTCCTGGGACGAAGCGGACGGAGGGCGTGACGAGCCGGTCGCGCCGGGCGGCGGCCAAGGCCCGCGATCGGCGACGCGGGTTGCAGACGGACGGGGACGGCCCTAACGAAGAAGAACATCCATCGCCCACCGGTTCGCCCGTCGGATCCCCCATCGGAGACGCGTCATGTCCCGTCTGCTGACGACCCTGTCCTGCATCGCGCTGCTCGTTCCGGCCCCCGTCGTCGCTCAGCTGTCGATCGGCGGCGACATGTCCAACTTCGGCTCGCGCATGCTCTCGCCGGGCTTCCAGCCCGACCCGCTCACCGTGAGCGTCATCTCGGGCGGGTCGCTTTCCGTCTCCGACATGGGCCTCGGATTCGGGTGTGTCGGATACGCGACCGAGCAGCCCGACTTCATCCTCGACCTCACCGACCCGACGTCCAGTCTCCGGATCTTCTTCGAGGGCGACGGGGACACCGGGCTCGTGATCAACGGTCCGGGCGGCGACTGGCACTGCAACGACGACGCGTCCGGACTCGATCCGATGGTCGAGTTCGAGGGCGCGGCAGCCGGCCAATACGACATCTGGGTGTCGAGCTACGCGAGCGGAGAGTCGATCAGCGGGACACTCTCCATCACCGAGCTGGACCTCGGGCCGGGAGGCGCCATGCTCGGAGCGCTCGAGGTGGGTGGGTCGTCCGCCAACTTCGGGTCCGCGACGCTGAGCCCGGGCTTCTCACCCGATCCGTACACGGTGTCCGTGACCTCGGGAGGGGGCATCGACGCCGGGATGATGGATCTGGCGATCTCCTGCGTGGGCTACGTCACCGCGCAGCCCGACTTCATCCTGAACTACGGCGACGGTGGGACGCTGCTCCACCTCTACGTGGACGGCGAGGGGGACACGGCGCTGATCGTGAACGCCCCCGACGGGAGCTGGTGGTGCGATGACGACACCAACGGGCTCGACCCGAGGGTGACCTTCAAGGCGCCGCAGTCCGGACAGTACGACATCTGGATCGCGAGCTACTCGAGCGGCGAGGCGATCTCGGGCACGCTCGGGATCACCGAACTGGACCCGCCGGGCGGCGGGCGGTAGGGGTCCGGGGGCGGGCGGGGGGCGGCAGCGGCCCGCCGCCGAACCGGGGCCGTCAGACCCCCGCAGGCCGCACCCGTACGCCCTCGCCGACCGCGTCGGACGGGTACAGGATGACCTCGTCGCCGGGCGTGAGGCCGGCGGTCACCTCCACGCGATCGACCCCGCGGTGGCCGAGTTCCACGGCCCGTTCACGGGCGCGTCCTTCCTCGACCACGAACAGGTGCCATCCCGACGGTCGCTGGAAGACGGCGCTGGACGGCACCTGCAGCACATCGTCGCCCGACCACGTCACGATGGACACGTCGAGACGGAACCCGGCGCCGAGCCCGGCGGGAGGGTCGTCGAGTCGCCCGATGACGTTCACCCGTTGCTCTTCGACACCGAGGGCCGAGATCTCCGTGAACGCCGCGGGCTCCACGTAGCGAACGCGGCCCGTCAGCGTGGAGTCCCCGCCCCACCCGGTGATCCGGGCCACGTCACCCGGCGACACGCCCACGGCCTCCTCGGTGAGCAGATCCACGACGAACTCGAGGTCGTCCGGCCCGGATACCGAGAGGAGCGGTGCACCGGCCGGGACCACACGCTCGCTCTCCTCGTGGACCTCGATCACGACGCCCGTCACGGGCGAGCGAACGCCGGCGTCGCCGGTGCCGACGGCGGGGTCGATGCCGATCAGCCGTGCCCGCGCCGCCTCGACCGCACTCTCAGCCGCCACGAGTGTCGCCTCGGCGCGAGCGTGCCGCGTCTCGGCGGTCTCCGCCTCGGAGCGTGCCCGCTCGAGTGATTCCCGGCTGATGGCGCCCATCTCGAAGAGCGGAACGCGACGTTCGTACTCGCGAGCCGTCTGATCCCTGACGGCGCGGAGCGTCTCCACCTCTGCACGGGCTTCGCGGACGCGAGCCTGGGCCACCGAGAGATCCGCCCGTGCCGACGTGGCGGTGCGCGAATCCGTGGGGGGCGGGGCGATCCGCGCGACGACGTCGCCTGCCCTCACGCTGTCCCCCGCCTCGAGGGTGATCCGCGAGACGCGACCGGTGATCGGGGCCGCGACGATGTAGCGATCGTGCAGCCTCGTGCGGCCCTCCTCCGTCAGCGCCACGGTCATGGTGTCCGTGCGGGCGAGCGCTGTCTCGACCACGAGCCGCTGCGGTCGAAGCGTGACCCAGGTCACCCCGGCCACCACGAGGCCGACGACGATCCACCACCACCTCCCGATCTGCACGTGCGCCCTCCTATTCTCTCGTCTTCAGGACCGCGATGAGGTCCAGCCGGTTCACCCGCCGCCGGACGATCCAGCCGCTGGCGACGGCGGCCACCACGGTGGCCCCTGCCGCGATCAGATACGTTCGCGGGCTGACCACCAGCGGGATGCGGTACGTCTCGGACTCCAGCGAGGCGATCACGAGGAAGGCGAGTGCCCAGCCCAGAAGCCACCCGAGCGGGATCGCCGTCGCCGTCACGAGCGCCTGCTCCCCCAGCAGCAGCACCGACACCTCTCGCTTCCGGAATCCCATCACTCTCAGGGACGCAAGTTCGCGACCCCTCTCCGACAGCGCGATACGGGCCCCGTTGTAGATGATCCCGACGGAGATCACGCCGGCGAAGCCCAAAAGGAACCCGACGCCCACGTACAGGCTGTCGCCGAGCTGCTCCTCGAAGCTGTCGAGCATCGTCTGTGGTGACGCCACCGTCGCGACGACCGGCATGTCGTCGAGTCGGGCCTCGACGGACGCCCGTCCAGACGGCAGCACCGAAAGGTACGCCCCGGACACGGCGCGCTCCCCGCCCACGAGCAGGTCCAGCACCGGTCCGCTCGTGGTCGCGCCGACACCCATGAGATCGTCCACGACCCCGGAGATGGGCACCCAGTCCGAACGACGCTCACCGACGAGCACCTCCACCCGGACCGTGTCCCCCGGCGACACCTCGAGCTGATCGGCCAGGATCGAGCTCAGGACCAGCCCCTGCGATGGAATCGGGTGTTCGCGCCCCTCCTGCCCGACCACCCGTCGGAGGCGTGACCCGGGCGCCAGCCCCTGCAGCCCCACCTCGCGCTCGCGATGGGCGGCTCGAAGCCGCGCGGGTACCGACCGCCAGACCTCTACGAGGGTCACGCCCTCGATGCGCGAGAGATCGTGGCGAACGGACCGACTCACGGGCTCCTGAAAGGTCAGCGTCAGGTCCTCACGCTGAATCACCCGGAACTGCAGGTCCATCATGTAGAGCACGGCGTCGTACATGAACAGCCCGAGGACCAGGATCGCCACGGAGAAGGCCACGCCCAGAGCCGACAGGCCCGCGCGCACGGGCTGCCGCTCGATGTTGCGGAGGATCATCCGGCCCGCGGAGGGGAGCATGCGACCGATGCCGGTCCGCTCGAGGGGTCCGGGTTCGAACGTGGGTGGAGGTTCGGGCCGCATGGCCTCGGCGGGCGGAAGTCGGGCCGCGGCACGAACCGCACCCAGCGCCCCGACCACCGCGGCGACCCCGCTGACCGCAGCGGCGATCACGAGCAGAGTCGGCCGGAGCGTGAAGTCGAGGTCCGGGAACGAGAAGTAGTCGCCGTAGAGTTCGATGTACGCGTCGCCGAGCCACGCCCCCCCGACCGCCCCCATCAGCCCCCCTGCCGCGACGGCCACCGTCGCGAACGCGAGGTAGTGGGCGGCCACCTCCCGGGTGCGGTACCCGAACGCCTTGAGGACCGCGATCTCCGTGCGCTGCGTCGAGATCATGCGCCCGAGAACGAGGTGGAGCAGGAACGCCGCCACCGCCAGGAACACGACGGGAATCGCGGTGCTCATGACCCGGTTCTGATCGAGTTCCGACTGCAGGACCTGGTGGGAGAGCTGGTCCGCGCGGGGATACGCGCCCTGCCCCCCCCAGGCGTCCAGCATCCGATCGACGTCGTCGATCACCGCTTCGGCATCGTGCCCCGGAACGACCTTCAGTACGAGCTCGTTGAACGCGCCGTCCAGGTCGTAGACCGACCCGAGCGCGTCGCGGTTCATCCAGAACACGCCGTAGCGTTCGTCGTCCGGGTAGAGCGAACCGGGCGGCACCGAGTAGCTGTGCTCCGGCGAGTTCGCGATCCCGACGATCTCCAGCGTCCGGAGCCGCCCGTTGAGGACCGCGCGCACGGAGTCGCCGGGCTGGAGCCCTCGGGCCGCCGCGAACTTTTCGCTCGCGAGCACCTCGTCGCGTGCGGCGGGCGCGAGCGGCCTGCCCCTGAGGAGCCGGATATCGTTGAGGCGGGGCCGTCGCCCCCCCGGCAGGCTCACGAAACGTCCCATGCCCGGGGCGGCGCGGTCGGGGAGGTCGAGACGGGCCAGCGCCGTGACCCGCGTATCGACCTCCGCGACGCCCGGAAGGCCCGCGATCTCCGCGGCCAGCTTCTCGGGCGCCCGTTTCACCGAGACCCAGACATCGGCGAACCGCGTCTCGGCGTAGTAGGCCTCCTGCGCCGCCTCCAGCGAGTCGTAGCCACCCCGCATCGTGACGACCGACATGATCCCGGTGGCGACGACCATGGCGATCGAGAACAGCTGCCCCTTCAGCCTCCACACCTCTCGCAGGAGCTTCCGGTCGATCGCTCTCATGTCACCACGCGATCTCGTCGATCGAGACCCGGTGCTCGTTGACATGCTCTTCCGCGATCTCGCCGCTGCTCATCCGGACGACGCGGTCACCCATCCCCGCGATCGCGGCGTTGTGCGTGATGATCGCCGTCGACGTGCGTGTCGTGTCATTCACCTCCTGGAGCACCGAAAGGACGAGCTTGCCCGTCTCGACGTCGAGCGCACCCGTCGGCTCGTCGCACAGCAGGAGCCGTGGGCGCTTCGCGACGGCCCGGGCGATGGCCACGCGCTGCTGCTCGCCACCCGACATCTGGGCCGGGAAGTGATCGAGCCGGTCGGACAGTCCCACCATGTCGAGTGCCTCTTCGGCAGGCATGGGGTCACGGGCGATCTCGGTGACCAGCGATACGTTCTCGCGGGCCGTCAGACTGGGAATGAGGTTGTAGAACTGAAACACGAAACCGATGTGTTCGCGCCGATACTCCGTGAGACCCCCGTCGTCCAGCTCCGTCAGATCGACATCCTCGTAGGCGACCGTCCCGCTGGTCGGCCGATCGAGCCCTCCGATGATGTTCAGGAGCGTCGATTTACCGCTTCCGGAGGCGCCGAGAAGCACGATCATCTCGCTCTCCCGCAGATCGAGGTCGACCGACCGGAGCGCGTGGACCTCCACTTCGCCCATGTGGTAGACCTTCGAAACTCCGCGGGCGCGAAGCAGCACGTCGATCCCCTCCGGATCAGTTCCCGAAGTCGATGGCCGTCTGCTCGCCCGCCTTGGGCGCGACGACCACGCAGTTCCTCCCGCTGTGCTTCGCCTCGTAGAGGGCTTCGTCGGCCGCGGCCATCAGCGAGTCGACGTCGCTGCGCCCCGGACCGGACGTCGCGACGCCGAAGCTCGCCGTCACGTTGATGTGGTCGCCCGGAACCATGTGATCGACCTGCGCGATCCGACGACGGATACGCTGAGCCACGAGCTCGGCCTCGACCGTGTCGGTCTGGAGGAGCAGCACCGCGATCTCCTCACCGCCGATCCGTCCGGGCACGTCGGAATCGCGGCAGATGCCCTCGACCGCCCGCGCGGCCGAGATGAGCACCCGGTCGCCGACCGGATGCCCCCAGGTGTCGTTCACCTGCTTGAAGTGGTCGAGATCGAGCAGGACGACGGATACCGGCTGGTCGTAGCGCTCGCTCCGCTCGAGCTCGCGCTCGAGCTCCTTGAAGAAGTTGCGCCGGTTGGGCAGCTCGGTCAGCTCGTCGGTGTTCGCGAGTCGCTTGAGACGCTCGTTCGCGTCCAGGAGGCGCCGCTCGCTGACCTCGAGCGCCTTCCTCATCCGGACCGTCTCGGTGACGTCGCGGAGCACCAGAACGGATCGATCGCGTCCACCGCGCGGCCCCAGCCGGGTGACCGTCAGGTCGAACGACCGCATCTCGCCGTCGAGCGTGCGGAGATGGAGGGGGTCCGGATAGCGGGTCCAGCGCTCGTCCGACTCCCGCATCTTCTTCACGACGACCTCGAGGTCGACCGGCATCAGGCGCTCGGGCCGAACGTTCAGCAGGTCGGTGGCCGCCTTGTTGACGTCGACGCAACGCCCCTGCCGATCGATGACGATCACGCAGTCCTGCATCTCTTCCACCACCGTCGAGCGGGCGACCGGCGCGTAGTCCGTCTCTCCCCGCCGCATGAGCCCGAAGGCGAGCGCGGTGGTGGCGATCGGCAGGCCGATGGCGTCCGGAGGGGGGAACCTGGTGTCGAGCCCCCCGAGGAAGTACACGAGGTCCACCGTGAACAGCAACGCGGGCGCGCCGAATACCCAGGCGAGACGCCACCAGTGGCGTGGTGACTGCGCGATGTGGAGCGCCAGGATCACGGTGGCTCCCAGGATCACCGCCGCGAAGTACCCCGTGTGAACCCGGAACCAGAGCCCCGGCGAGAATGTCAGAACGCCCGTCCCTGAAAGAGTCCGCAGCTCCGTCGACGCCCAGAAGAGCCCCGTGGCCCCATTCGTCCACACGATCACCAGCGTGACGAGCGGCACCGCATAGATGAGCCCCATGGGCCATCGCTTGAGCATGTCGCTCCGCCCGCTGTACCCGATCGCGAGGCCCAGCCACAGGAGGGGCGTGAAGGTGATCGGGACGTAGATCAGCTTTTCGAGGACCAGCTTGGCCTCGTAGGTCGGAACCATCAGGGAGACGGCCCGGAGCACCGCCCAGGAGGCGGCGGCGATACACGCCCAGAACAGCGCGACACTTCCGGGATCGCCCCAGCGTTCCCGAACGTACCGCGCTCCGCCGACCGCGAGGATGCCCGCGAGCAACGGGGGCATGAGCCAGTAGCTGAACTCTACGTTCACTTCGTCCGGGCAAGGGGGAACCGTCTCTCAAATCTAATTCGCGTTCGACGGCCCGTGCGAGGTTGCCGAACGGAGAGGGCGGCCCTATCCCTGTCGTCCGACCCTGTCGTCCGACCGCTGCAAGCCGGTGTTCCCGCCGCCCCGAACCTCTCATGCGACCCTGCCGCCTACCTTCCGTCCCGGCCTTCCTCGCCGCCGCAGGAATGCTCGCCTGCCTGCCCCTGGCCGCTCAGGAACCGCTTCGCGGCGACCCCGATCTGCAGTCGCGGCTCGACGACCTGATCGAGGAGATCGATGCGGCCGTGCAGGCCGACGCGAAGCTCGCGCAGGTGATGGTGGACAAGCTGTTCTCCTTCGCCGAGCTCGGCTTCCACGAGTCGGAGACGGCGGAGTACCTGACCACGATGCTGGAGGGTGAGGGGTTCGAGATCGAGCGCGGGGTTTCGGGGATCCCGACGGCCTGGTTCGCGCGGTGGGGCTCCGGACGACCGGTGATCTCGTTCGGAAGCGACGTGGACGGTATCCCGAAGGCGAGCCAGCGACCCGGCGTGGCCTATCACGATCCGATCGTGGAGGGTGCCCCGGGCCACGGCGAGGGCCACAACTCGGGTCAGGCCGTCAACGTCATCGCCGCGCTCGCGCTCAAGGACGTCATGGAGCGCGAAAACATCTCCGGCACGCTGGTGCTCTGGCCGGGTGTCGCGGAGGAGTTGGTGGCGTCGAAGGCGTGGTTCGTCCGGGATGGCCTCTTCGACGATGTCGATGCCGCTCTTTTCACCCACGTCAGCAACAACCTGAGCGTCACCTGGGGTCAGGCGAGCGGCACGGGACTCGTCTCCGCCGAGTTCTCGTTCGCCGGCCAGGCGGCGCACGGGGCCGGGTCGCCGTGGCGCGGGCGCAGCGCCCTCGATGCCGTGGAGCTCATGAACACCGGCTGGAATTTCCGCCGCGAGCACCTCCAGCCGAATCAGCGATCGCACTACGTGATCAAGGACGGTGGTGACCAGCCGAACGTGGTCCCCTCGACCGCCTCCGTCTGGTACTACATCCGCGAGATGGATCAGGAGGACATCCAGCGGAACTTCGAGATCGCGATCCGCATCGCCGAGGGTGCGGCGATGATGACGGACACCGAGATGAGCTACCGGATTCTGGGCACCGCGTACCCGCGCCACTTCAATCGGCCGATCGCGGAGGCGATGGGTGTGCACATCGAGGCCGTCGGCATGCCGGAGTGGACCGAGGACGATCACGCGCTCGCGGAGGCGGTGCAGCGGGAGATGGGCAGCGTGCCCAGCGGGCTCTCGACCTCCGTGTCCGGCGTCAGCGGTCCCCCGAGTCAGCGGAGTTCCGGCGGATCGGACGACATCGGCGACATCTCATGGACGGTACCGACCATCACCCTGCGCTTCCCGTCGAACATCCGCGGTCTGCCGGGTCATCACTGGTCGAGCGCGATCGCCATGGCCACGCCCATCGCGCACAAGGGCGCGGTCGCGGGCGCCCGGGTCATGGCTCGCAGTGCCCTCGAGCTGTTCGTGAAGCCCGAACTCATCAACGAGGCCTGGACCTACTTCGAGGAGGAGCAGGGCTCGAGCCACACCTACACCCCCTTCATCTCGGACGACGACCCGCCGCCCATCGATCTCAACACCGAGATCATGCAGCGCTTCAAGCCGCTGCTCGAGCCGTTCTACTACGACGAGACCCGCTTCGACACGTATCTGGAGCAACTCGGCGTCACGTATCCTACACTGGCGCCGCCATCCAGCGGGAACTCCAGCGGGAACTGAACTCGGCGGAGCGGGACGTCAGCTGCCCGGCGGGGTGACTCGGCGCGAATCTTCGGGCCCGTCCTCCCCCACCGGGTCCGCGCCGATCGCGGCCAGCCCGGCGCGCACGACCTGCGCGTCCTCCGAACCGCGCGCCCCGCTCGCGGCCATCGCCCCGACCAGGACCCCGTCCATCCGGATCGGGAGGCCGCCCTCGAAGTGGATCCCGCCCGGGATCGTGTCCGTCGTCCCTGCGGCGAGGGCCTGACCGTACGCGAGCGAGGTGCCCCCGGTGGTGAGCACGACGTGGACCTTCCGGGTCACGATGTCGTGCGTCCGGGCCGACGCCCCGTCCATGCGCCGCAGGTAGATCGGGACGCCCTCCGCGTCCACGATCAGGATCGAGAGATTCCAGCCGTTGGCTCGCGCCTCGGCCTCGGCCGCGTCCATGGCGGTACCGGCCTGCGCGAAGGTGAGCTGAGCCTGGGCGGCGGGGGCCGAGAGGCCGAGGAGCGCGACGACGGCGGCGATGGCGAGTGCAGCGTGGCGAGGCTTCATGGGTGCTCTTCCGGATAGGTCGACGGAGGCGGCGGGCGGACCCGGCGAAGATACGTGCCCGACGATCCACAGAACCGACGCCGTCCGCAATGGTCGAGCCGCGACGTCGGGTGTCGGCCGGGAGCGGGCGCCTGGACGAAGCGCGCCGCCCCCGACCCACGGCGACCTCCGGCGTGCCGCTCAGCTACCCGGGGCGAGCCACTCCACGAGCGCGTCCAGCCGCCCGTGCCAGAGGTCCCGCTCGCGGTCGGCCGACTCCCGGTCCGGGAAGCCCCCCACCTGCACGCTCACCGAACACTTCTCGGGCCCCTTCTCGGTGAACCAGAGCGCCACGGTCGATCCATCCGGCAGTTTCATGCGCCGGGAGTTGGGCGGCGACACCGTGGAGTCCTCGAGTGGCACGTCGAGCCATTCCGCGCGCGCTTCGGGCGCCCATGCGGCGAACAGCCGGGCGTGGGACACCTTGACCGTCCGGCTCTTGTTGATGTCGTACCCGCCGCCACGCCGCTGCCCCGGCTCCCGGAGCCCTCGGAAGCGCTCATAGGCGACGGTCACCATCTGACTCCACCACGGGGGCACGCCCTTGTCGAGGGCGAGCGTCACGATGTCGCGGTGCTCGAGGGCGGATGCATCGTGATCGTCGAGATATCGTGCCCACTCGACCCAGGTGAGTCCGGTCGCGTTCACGACGGCGGCGTCGCTCATCCCCGCGAGCGTCGCGTAGTCGTCGGGCAGCGGGAGGTCCTTCTCGAGAATTCGGAGCCGGGCGGTCGTGTACGACTCGCCCGTCTTCGTCATGCGCGCCCGGATCAGGCGCTTGAGATCCTTGTGCTTCGGCATCGGTCTGCTCTCCGGTCCACGCCGCGACTCCCACCCCGGGGCGGCGGTCGAGTGCGGCAGGACGAAGTTCGTCGATGCCGATCCGGAGGTGTGCCCTCCTTTGCCTCCCTGATGACCCCGGCCCGGCGGGGTCGAAGAGGTTGGGCGAGGATCGGTCGCCGGGTTCGAAGATCCGCACGGGGCCGGCGCCGCGCAACCGGCTCTCCCCTGCCGCGGTGCACGGCGGCGGCCGTCGTTCGGCCGCAGCCTATCCGAGTACGGACCGAGCCGAGTACGGACTCAGCCCGCGGGCTTCCGGAGCACCCGGCCCGGACGCAGGTCCATGAACTCGCCGTCCGCGATCTGGGCCACACCGTTCACGAACACCCATGGGATCCCGTCCGGATAGTGGTGCGGATCCTCGAAGGTGGCCCGATCGATGACCGTCTCGGGATCGAACACCACCAGGTCGGCAACCCACCCCTCGCGTACTTCTCCCCGATCGATCAGGCCCATCCGCCTCGCGGGCATGGCGGTCATCTTGTGCACCGCGGTCTCGAGGTCGAGCACCTCGCGCTCGCGCACGTACACGCCGAGCACCCGGGGGAAGGTGCCGTACCAGCGCGGGTGCGGGTGGCCGATGCCCGGCTCGGTGAGGCGTCCGTCCGAGGCGATCATTGTCTGGGGGTGGACCATGATGGCGTCCACGTCCGACTGATCCATGGCGTGGAAGATGCAGCTCGCGCCGCCGCGCCGGACCACCTCGATGAGAAGCTCCGCGCCGTGCTCCGGCGTCGGCGCCACACCCTCTCGCTCGGCGAGGTCCGCGAGCGTCCCGCCCTCGAGCGACTCGTCCCAGCCGACAATGGCGAACTGCACCCGGCTCAGATCGTTCGCCCCGCGGTCGTTGACGATGTTGTAGGCGATCCCCGCCAGGATGCTGTCCGCCAGCGCGGGATCGTCCATCCGGACCAGCAGGTCGTCGTCGCCGCCCTCCTGCGCCCACGCGGGAATGAGGATGTCGCAGCCCGTGTAGCTGGCCGTGTAGGGATACTGGTCGATCATCACGTCGATGCCCGCGGCGCGCGCCGAATCGACCATCGCCAGGGTCACCGCGGACGACCCCCACATCGGCGCGCCCACCACCTTGTGATGCGTGAGCACCACCGGAATCCCGGCCCGCCGCCCGATCTCGATCGCCTCCGAGACGCCCTCCAGCAGGCCGAGCCCCTCTTCGCGCAGGTGCGACGTGTAGATGCCACCCGCCGCTGCGGCGGCCTCGGAGAGCGCGACGACCTCGTCCACCTTCGAGAACGCACCCGGCAGATACTTGAGGCCGGTGGAGATGCCCCACGCGCCCTCGTCCATCGCCTGCGCCACCATCCCACGCATGCGCGCGAGCTCGTCGGAGGTCGGCGCGCGGTTCTCCAGGCCCATGACGGTACGCCGGACGGAGTTGTGCCCAACGAGGTACCCGACGTTCATGCCGATCCCCATGCGCTCCAGACCGGAAAGGTGCTCGCCGAGGGGCCACGGTCCGCCCCCATCGGGCCCGCCCAGGGCGGTCGTCACGCCCTGGGCCACGTGGCTCCGGGAGTCGGGGTGCATCTGAATGGTGTTCAGGTGCGCGTGCAGATCGACGAACCCCGGCGCCAGCACCAGTCCGTCGGCGTCCACCACGGTCTCGGCGCCGGCGGGATCGAGGCCGTTCGGGTTGATGCGGACGATGCGATCGCCGACGAGCGCGACGTCCGCACGGTAGCCGGGGGCTCCGGTGCCGTCGATTACGGTCGCGCCGAGGATGACCACGTTCCACTCGCCCGTCTCGGGGGCATCGGCCCCGCACGCGGCGACCGAGAGGACCGCCGCGAGGGCGAGGGCGACGGCCAGGAACGGGAGCGGAGCGCTACGCATGTCGTAGTCCATTTGCGCAGGAGAGAGTGCGGGTTGGGCCGACGGCATCACCATTCGAGCTCGCCCGAATCCAGCAGACGGTCCATCTCCGTCCGGATCAGGGCGGCGAAGCTGGTACCCGAGCCCGGACGTCGATTGAACAGCACCACGTAGTTGACCCCGTCGCCCCGCTGCCTCGCAAGCGCGTTCGTTCCGGGCAGGGACCCCGTGTGATTCCGGCGCCACGACGGTCCCTCGCTGCCGGTGCGGAGGGAGCCGATCATGTCGCCGCTCACCGTATGGGTGTCCAGCAGGGCCAGGATGGCGCGCGGTGTGGCCACCAGCCCGCCCTGCCCCACCCGCGCCTCGTGGTCCCACCCACCGGCCGGCCGTCGCACCGCCGGCCCCGTCGGATCGAAGACGTTCACCACCATCTCGTCGGAGTCGTACCACGGCTCGCGGGGGCTCCGGTCGGCTGGGAACGTCCGGCCGGCGATCATGTCGCCCGCGGGGACACCGAGCGGGTCGAGTACCCGAGTCCGGAGCGCGTCGAGGTACGACGTCCCCGTCACCTGCTCGACGATCAGGCCCAGCACCAGGTATCCGATGTTGGAGTAGGCGGATCGGGTGCCCGGTGCGAACTCCAGCGGGCGGCCCAGGATCCAGCGCACCGTCCGTTCGCGACCCGGTGGACTCGCGACGCCCATGTCGTCCGCGACCGTAACCTCACGGTACGTGTGGTCGCCCGCCACGCCACGATCCCAGCCTCCCTCGTGGCGCAGGAGGTGAAGGACCGTGACATCCCGGAGTCGCGCGTCCCCGGGCGCGGGGAACGGCTCCAGGTCGAGGATGCCGCCGCCGGGCTGACCGAGGTCGAACGCGCGATCGTCCAGGTCGAGCAGGCCCTCGCGGACCAGCGCGTGAACGAGCGCGGCCGTGACGGGCTTCGTGACGCTCGCGAGCCTCATCATCGCGTCGTCGGCGAGAGGACGGGTCCGGCCGGCGTCGGCCCACCCGTAGGCGCGCTCGTGCGCCACCACCCCGTCCCGCATGACGCCCAGAAGACCGGCTTCGATGTCGTGTCGGGCCATGAAACCGGTCATCACGGAATCGAACGCGACCGCGAACGGGAGCCCCCCGTCCGCCGGGACCGGCCCGGCCGGGCCGGCTGTCCCTCCACATCCCCAGGCGGACAGACCGAAGACCGCCAGCCAGAGGACCGTGCAGCGGGCGCGTCGCACCGCGGCTGGTCGGGGTGAATCGGCCGCCCGTCGCCGGGTTCGCAGCATGAAAACTCCTGGCGAGAGATACCGCACCGGGAGACGTCCGGGATGCCGTCACAGTGGCGGTGACGGCCACGCGACGCCAACCCTCGCGGAGCCCGCACCCAGACCGTCCGACCGCCCTTCCAGTAGGCCGGTCGAATCGGTACCCTAGGTCTTACCGAGGTCCTCCGGGGCCCCGCGCCGGGGCCCGACCCGATCAGCCCGGACGTTCATGCACCACGACTCGATCGCCGTCGTCGACTTCGGCGGACAGTACGCGCACCTCATCGCGACCAAGGTCCGACGCATCGGGGTGCTCGCGGAGATCCGCCAGCCCGAGGATCCGATCGAGGCCTTCTCCGGATACCGGGGCGTCATCCTCTCCGGCAGCCCGGCCCTGTCGTCGCACGGCGAGGACGGCGACTACACGAAGGCGCTGTACGGACTGGACGTCCCGATTCTCGGGCTCTGCTTCGGCCATCAGGAGATCGCCAAGCACTACGGCGGCGAGGTGATCCACGGCGGCCGCGAGTGGGGCCACGCCGATCTCCATCTCACGAAGCCCGACCATCCCCTCTTCGCGGGCCTCGATCCCGTGGAGCAGGTGTGGATGAGTCACTTCGATTCCGTGGTCGCGGTCGGCGACGACTTCGAGGAGTTCGGGTACACCGTCTCGAAGGATGGGTCGCCCGACCATCGCATGGCGGCCATCGGGTCGGACGTGCATCGCCGCTACGGCTTCCAGTTCCACGCGGAGGTGGACGACACACTCCACGGAGACCGGATGTTCTCGAACTTCGTCCTCGGCATCTGCGGCTGCGAGCCGACCTGGTCGATGGAGGCGTTCATCGCGGAGGAGCGCGAGAAGGTCCGGGCCCAGGTCGGCGACGAGTCGGTCTTCCTGCTGGCGTCGGGCGGCGTGGACTCGACCGTCGCGGCCGTGATTCTCAAGGACGCGCTCGGGCCCGAACGGGTGAACCTGCTGCACGTCGACAACGGGCTCATGCGGAAGGACGAGTCGAAGCAGGTGGTCGAGCTCTTCGACCGGCTCGGGCTCGGCGAGCACCTCCACTTCGTCGACGCCTCGGACGACTTCCTCGGCGCTCTCGAGGGCCTGACGGAGCCGGAGGCGAAGCGGCACGCGATCGGCCACACGTTCGTCGAGGTGTTCAACCGCGAGGCCGAGCGGCTCGGTATCCAGGATCACCTGCTCGGCCAGGGCACCATCTACCCGGACACCGTCGAGACCGGCGGCACGCAGCGCGCGGACACGATCAAGACCCACCACAACCGCGTGGCGGTCATCGAGGAGATGATCGCGGAGGGCCGGGTCGTCGAGCCGCTGGCCGAGCTCTACAAGGTCGAGGTGCGCGAGGTCGGCGAAGAACTCGGCATCGCGCACGAGGCGCTCTGGCGTCACCCCTTCCCGGGTCCCGGACTCGGGGTGCGGTGTCTCTGCTCGGACGGCACGGCGGACACGCGGGACTTCGACCGGCTCGTCCCGGAGACCGCCGCGGCCGCCGCCCCGTTCGGCCTCGACCCCCTCGTGCTTCCGATCCGGTCCGTCGGTGTGAAGGCCGACGTCCGCGCCTACGAGCACCCCGTCCTCCTGTCCGGCGACGCCGACTGGGACACCCTGCTGGGGGCCGCGTCGTCCATCACGCAGCACGTGCTCGGCATCAACCGCTGCATCTGGAATCTCGGGTCGTCGCATCCCGCCGAGGCCCATCCGGTGCCCGGCTACATGACGCGCGACCGCCTCGACCTTCTGCGGGAGGCCGACGCCCTGGTCATGGACGGGCTCCGGCGGCACGACCTCTACGACGAGATCTGGCAGTGCCCCACCGTGCTCGTGCCGCTCTCGCTCGGGTCGGGTGACCAGGGCGAGCTCGTGGTGCTGCGCCCGATCTTCTCGAAGCGCGCGATGACGGCCACCCCCGTCCGGCTGCCGGACGCGCTGCTCGACGAGCTGCGGGGGTCGATCCTCGGGCTCGACGGCATCACCGGGCTGGCGCTCGACATCACGTCGAAGCCCCCGGGTACGATCGAGTGGGAGTAGCCCTCGAGCAGAAACGAGATCATTGACCGACGCTCGATTGTACTGTATCGATCAGTAGTATACTGAACAGTATAGTATAGGGCGGATAATGAAGACCCAGTGGTTCCAGATCCTCGCGGCACTCTCGGCGGAAGACCTTCACGGCCTCGGCGTGGTGCGGGCCGTGCTTGACCAGACGGGTGGAGAGCTCCGGCTCTGGCCTGCCACCCTGTACAGTTCGCTCGAGGACCTCGCTGAGGCCGGATTGATTCGCGAGCTGCCCGACGAGGAGCTCCCGGAGGGCGTGTCGGCGCAGCGCCGCTACTACGCTATCACGGACGAGGGCCGCCGGAGCCTCGCGGACGAGGCGCGCCGGATGCAGTCGATGGCCGGCATGGTTCTCGAGCGGCTGGGCTGAGCACTGCCGATGCTCCTCTACCGGCTGCTGCTCAAGCTCCTTCCCGCCGACTTTCGTCGTCGGAACGAGGCCGAGATGCTGGACCTCGCCAGGGTCCAGATCGAGGAGCACGCCGGGCTGCGACGCGTATTCGCCTTCCTCGCCGCGAGCGCGGATCTGGTTCGGACCGCCGCCCGGCTTCGCTTGACCGGCGCTCTCGGCGGCCCGCCGCACCGACCCGGCCCCGTCCGGAGGGCGCTTCGCGCGGTCCGCCAGGACGTGGGCTTCGGCCTCCGGTCGCTTGCAACTCGGCCAGGCTTCGCCGGAATGACGATCCTCGTGCTCGCGCTCGGGATCGGTGCCGCCACGACCATCTCGACGGTCACGAGCGAGACCCTCGGCCGTCCCCTCCCGTACGACGAGCCCGACCGGATCGGCGTGTTCTGGCACTTCCTCGGCGGCGAGAGTGGCCAGCATCTGCCGCTGTTGAACCCGCGGGACATCTGGGACTTCCGAGAGTGGAGCGAGTCGTTCCAGTCGTTCACCTACCTGACGGGTCGTCTGGTCACGGTGCAGGTCGGCGAAGCGAGCCGGATCACCGACGTAGGACTCGTCGACCCGGGCTTCTTCGAGTTCTTCGGGGCGCGCGCCCTGCTCGGACGGACGCTCCGCCGACCCGACGGACCCGCGGACGACGTCGCCGTGCTGAGCCACGGCTTCTGGCAGGAGGAGTTCGGCGGCGACCCGGCGGTGATCGGGAGGACGATCCGGGTCTACGAGGCGGACCTTCGGATCGTCGGGGTGCTCGAGGAGGAGTTCAGGATGCACCTCCCCGTGGAGGCGTTCTTCATCGGCGAGCCGGACGTCTGGGCGATCAGTCCCCTCGGGCCGGAGTATTCGGGCAGCCGACTCTACACGACGTACGTCGGGTTCGGCCGGCTCGCCGACGACGTCGGGTTCTCGGAGGCCCAGTCCGAACTGGATCGGATGATGGCGAGGATCGCGGACGTCGAGCCGGAGGTCGCCGGCGCAAGCGTCACGGCGGCGATCCGGCCCCTCCGTCAGGATGCGGTCCGGCATGTCCGGCCCACCATCCTTCTGCTTCTCTCCGCGGCGGGGCTTACGCTCGTGGTGTCCTGCGCCAACGCGGCCGGGCTTCTCCTGGGACGCGGCCGGGCACGCACATGGGAACTCTCGATGCGGTCGGCGCTCGGAGCCGGCAGGCTGCGCATCTTCTCGATCGTGATGGTCGAGAGCGTCCTGCTCGCTCTCGCGGGTGGATTGGGCGGATTGCTCCTGTCGGTCCTCGGGCTCCGTCTCGTCGACGCTCTCGTCGGGGATGCCTTTCCGATGATCGCGTCCGTCGGCCTCGACGCCGGCGCGGTGCGGTTCGCCCTGGGCGTCTCGCTTGTCGCAGCTCTCGCGGCCGGTACGGTACCGGCCGTGCAGGCCGCCACGCGCCGGGTGGCGGCCGTCCTGAAGGGATCGCCGCGCACCGTCGGCGCGCGGATGGCGGCCGGGCGTCGGCTGGTCGGCGTGGAGGTCGCCCTCAGCGTCGTCCTCCTCGTGGGTGCGGGACTCCTCGTGCGGAGCTTCATGGCTCTGCACGACGTCGATCCCGGATACGCCATGACGGATCGGGTCGCGATGCGGGTCGCGCTCTCGCCCGACCGCTGGCCGTCGGCGGCCGAGCGGCAGGCGCTCGTCCGCCAGCTGGCGTCCCGGCTCGATGCCGAGCCTCGGATCAGCGGTGTGGCGGCCACGACCTATCTGCCGCTCGGCGGTCGAGGGGGCCAGTCGTCCTACGCGTACGACGAGCGCACTCGTCGGCAGTGGGAGTCCGTATCGGCGGACTGGAGATTCGTCACCCCCGGCTACTTTCGCACCAGCGGCGCGACGCTGCTCGCGGGGCGGGAGTTCAGCTGGGAGGACGTGCAGTCGAACCGTCCCGTGCTCATCATCGACGATCAGCTGGCTGCCGAAGCCTTCCCCGGGGTGCCCCATGCCGATGTCGTGGGTCGACGGCTCCAGACCTCGCCCGGCGAGAGTCTGACCGAGGCCAACTCGCGGGAGATCGTCGGGGTGGTGCGGCACCTCAAGCTCCATGACCTCGCGCAACCGTTTCTGGCCCAGATGTACCGCCCGATGCGGTTCGCGGGATGGCTCAACGGGTCGCAGAACTTCGCCGTCGTGGTGCACGTGGAAGGCGCGAGCGAAGCGGACCTCGGCCGCGTTCGCGACGTGGTGGAGAGCCTGGGGCGGGGGATCGCCATTCAGGACGTCGAGCTGTTCTCGGCGCAGGTCGCGAGGGCGAGGGCGCCGACGCGGCTCGCGTCCGTGCTGGTCGGGATCTTCGGAGCCTCGGCGCTCGTCCTCGCCTTCGTCGGGCTCTACGGCATGCTGGCCCTCGCGGTCCAGAGCCGGACGAAGGAGTTCGGGATCCGTGTCGCGCTGGGGCAGCGACCTTCGAGCGTCCAGCGACTCGTCCTGGTCCGGGGGCTGCAGCTCACGGCTGCCTCGGCGCTCGCCGGTGTGGGATGCGCGTGGCTCATGTTCCGGGCATTGGATCACCTTCTCGTCGGCGTCTCCCCCTTCGATCCCGTGACCTACGGCGTGACGATCCTCGTCCTTCTCGCGAGCGCATTGCTCGCCTGCTGGGTCCCGTCCCGAAGGGCGCTGAGGGTCGATCCTGTACAGGCTCTGCGCGTCGAGTGACCCTGCGCGGACGGTGTCCGCCGCAGCACACCTCCGGCTGCACCCGTCCGGCGGAGCCGATTCAGGCCTTCCCGTTACGGACATTTGACTGGATCTTTGGCCGCTCGCGCCGCTTATTAGTAGGTCCTGCATGGCACGTTTCGCCCTGCAGGCCGGGGTCGGCCACGCGCCGGGCCCCGATTCATCCCGAATGGAGGAACCAGGATTTCAGATCCCAGAGTGAATGACCAGATCCGGATCAGCCCCGTCCGACTCATCGGAGCCGACGGAGAGCAGATCGGGGTCGTCTCGCTGGATGATGCCCGCGAGAAGGCTCGAGAGGCCGATCTGGACCTCGTCGAGGTCGCAGCCCGAGCCCGCCCCCCCGTGGTCAAGATCATGGACTGGGGCAAGCACCGGTACGAGCAGCAGAAGAAGGCCCGTGAGGCGAAGAAGAAGCAGCACACGGTCGAACTCAAGGAAGTGCAGCTGCGTCCGCGTACCGACGATCACGACTTCGAAGTGAAGCTCAAGCGCGCCCGACGGTTCCTCGAGGAGGGGAACGTGGTGCGGATCGTGCTCCGCTACCGCGGACGCGAGCTTCGCCGGCCCGAAGTCGGCGTGGCCACGCTCGACCGGATGATCGAGGGCACCTCGGACATCGCCCGGGTCGAGCAGCGCTCGAACAACATTGAGGGGCGCCGCCTCTTCGCGTTGCTCGAGCCGGCCAACACGGCGTAATCCCGCCGCTGAACGGCGCCGACGCCCGGCTGCTCGCCCTGCCCGAATGGCTGGGCGAACTCGACCGGGACACGCTCCGCCGAGACGCCGTGGCCGGCGTTTCGGTCGGAGTCGTCCTCGTCCCCCAGGCGATGGCCTACGCCACGCTGGGTGGCCTCCCCGCCATCCACGGGCTCTATGCGTCCCTCGTGCCGCTGCTGGTCTATCCCTTCTTCGGGACGGCCCGGCAGCTGGCCGTGGGGATCGTGGCGCTCGATATGCTCATCCTCGGAGCCGGTCTCGGTCCGCTCGCGGACGCGGGGTCGGGCCGCTATGTCGCGCTCGCGATCCTGCTCGCCGCGCTGGTCGGCGTCATCCAGATCGGGATGAGCGTCCTCCGACTCGGGATGCTCGCCGATCTCATGTCGAGGCCGGTCGTGACGGGGTTCACGGCGGCCGCAGCCGTGGTGATCGCTGCGAGTCAGATCGGTCCGCTGATCGGCGTCGAGCTGCCCCGCAGCCAGTACGTCCACGAGATCCTGGGAGCGCTCGTGGGTGGCGGCGGAGAACTTCACGTCCGGACGGCGATCCTCGGCGGGGCTTCGGTCGCGATCCTCGTGGCCCTGCGCATCTGGGCGCCGCGGGTCCCGCGCGCCCTCGTGGTCGTCGTTCTCGGCATCGGCGCCACGGGTCTGCTGGGACTCGAGGCCCTCGGTGTCTCGGTGACCGGAGACGTACCCCGGGGCCTTCCGACGCCCGGCGTTCCCGAACTGGCCCTCTCCGACGTCCGGGCGCTCCTTCCCACCGCGGTCACACTCGCGCTCATCCAGCTCATGAGCGCGATCTCGATCGGGCGCACCCTCTCGTCGAAGCACCGGTACACGGTGCGGCCCAATCGAGAGCTCCTCGGGCTCGGATCGGCCAACCTGGTGGGCAGCTTCTTCCGCTCGGTGCCCGTCTCGGCCAGCTTCTCCCGCTCGGCCGTCGCGGAGGACGCGGGCGCGCGCACCCCGCTGGCGAACGTGTTCGCGGCAGGGCTCGTCGTCGTCACGCTGCTCTTTCTGACGCCGCTCTTCGCGTCGCTCCCGGACGCGACGCTCGCCGCCATCATCATCGTCGGAGTGCTCGGCCTCGTGCATCCGCGCGAGTTCCTGGCCCTCGCGGCCACGCATCGACGGGACGCGGGGCTCGCACTCCTCACCGCGGCGGCGACCCTGACGCTCGGAATCCGCGAGGGCGTGATCGTCGGGATCGTCGCGTCGACGCTCGTGGTGCTGTACCGCCTCTCCCGTCCCAACGTCGCCGAGCTCGGCCTCATCCCGGGCACCCACTTCTTCCGCGACCGGGAGCGATTCGAGGAGGCGCAAACGATCCGGGAGGTCCTGGTTCTGCGCGTGGACGCGGCGTTCTCGTTCTTCAACGCCGCCTGGTTCCGCGACCATCTGCTGGACCGCAGCGACGACGGCGAGCCTTCCGGGCCGGATATCCACGCGGTCGTGATCGAGGCCCGCGGCATCAACGACCTCGACACGACGGCGCTCGACGCGCTCCACGAACTGGTCGGCACGCTCCACGCACGCGGCATCCAGTTCCACCTGGCCGGTCTGAAGGGGCGGGTCCGGGACGTGCTCACCCACTCTCCGGTGGCGGCGGAGTTGACCGAGGATCGGTTCCATCTCTCGTCCCACCACGCGGTGCGGCAGATCCTCGGGGCGTGGGACCTCGAGCACGGAACGGACAGACTGGCCCGCTACACCGAGGTGACGGGAGACGACGACGGGGCGCCGCCGGCCCCGGCCGTGCCGCTTACCTGAGGGCGCGGCGACCGATCGAGGAACCAGGTGGCTGCGGTCGGCCCGTGAAAGGTGTCGATCAGCAGCACGCCTTCCGACCCGAGAACGGCGACCGACGCGGCATACGACGAAGGAGGCACGCCGGGCGCGGTGTCCGCCACGATCACCTCGCTGTCGACCTCACGCACCAGGAAGAGTTCGTCGGGGGCCTGGGCCGACAGTGGCACGGGCCCGGTGGCGAGCAGCAACGTCAGCGCCGAGACCAGCTCGCGCTCCCGACGCTTCCTCTGCCCCGGCGCCTTCGGGCCGCGACGGGGCGTCCGCCCGATCATCGAGCCGACGACCGTGCCGATGACCGGCATCACGAACAGCGGGAGGACGACACCGGCGAGGCGCGCGGACCCCGGGTCCCACATGACGGCGGGTCCGAGCGTGGCGACGAGCCAGACGAAGAGGCCCGCCGTCCACCCGGTCAGCCCGCCCCAGAACGCGCCGCGTGACCGCCTCCCGAGGTTCCGGAAGCGGTGGCTCAGCGCAAGCAGACCGATGGGCACGCCGAAGATTCCGAGCAGGAGCAGACCGCCTTCGAGCGGTGTCATCTCACATCCTCGCCTTCGGATAGAGCCACATCCACGTGCCCGAGATCAGCAGCACGATGAGGCCCACGCCGAGGGCGTCGGAGAGAAGAGTCCAGCCGTCTCCGAAGATCTCCCCGGAGTGGAGCTTCTCGATGAAGACATCGTTCCGTTCACCTACCGAAAGCACCTCGCCGGTGCGGAGGGCCACGGTGACCTCGGTCACGACGCGGTCCCCGAAACGCACCTTCACGTAGCCGTCGTCCGGGCGGACATCCATGCGATCGACCCCGGCCGCCGCCGCCTCGAGCCCCGCCGCACCCTCCGCCGACCGCACCAGCTCGGACAGGGGCAGCGCGCCGTCGAGTCCCGGCTCCACCGACGCGGCGTCCGGCATGAACCCCAGCATCCCCTTGTGGTTCAGCATGATGCCGGTGACGGACACTACGACGAGCAGCACCGCCGCGATCACGCCGATCCACACGTGGGTGTGGAACATCCAGCGTGCGACCGTGCGCACTACGGGAGGAGGGGCGCTCAGGGGAACGTCCTTGCCGAGAGTCGGGTTTGCGGGGGGGACCAGCGAGCACGGGAGCGGGCATTCGACCTTTCGCGCACCGTATTCGTGAGACTCACGGAGCTAGGAATTCGTTGGACCCGACGCAAGGTCCGACGCCCACGCACCGCACCCGGAGATCCATGGCTCGAGTGCTGATCCTCTTCGCCCACCCGGTGCTGGAGAAGTCGAGGGTGCACCGCCGGCTCGTCGCCGCCACGCCGCGCAGCGAGCGTGTCACCGTCCACGACCTGTACGAGGAGTATCCGGACTTCGACATCGACGTGGCCCGCGAGCAGCGGCTCCTGCTCGACCACGACGTGATCGTCTTCCAGCACCCGCTCTACTGGTACTCGGGTCCGCCGCTGCTCAAGGAGTGGCTCGACCTCGTGCTCGAGCATGGATGGGCCTACGGGTCGGAGGGAGACGCGCTGCATGGGAAGGTCGTCCTCCAGGCGATCTCGGCGGGTGGGCACGCCTCCGCGTACTGCGAGGAGGGATACAATCGCTGGACCATCCGACAGTACCTCCGACCGTTCGAGGGTACGGCACGGCTGTGCGGCATGACGTACCTGCCCCCGTGGGTCGTGTTCGGGACGCACCGACTCGGCGCGAGCGATATCGAGGCGTGGGGCGAGGCCTGGTCGCGGACCGTCGGGTGGCTGGTCGACGAGGGATGGCGGGACCTCGAGCCGGACCCGAACGCGCTGCTGGTCGAGGGCGCGGAGGAGTGCGCCCCCTGGCCCCCCCCGGGCGTGCCCGAGGGCGTGCAGCCGGAGAGGGCACCGAACATCGCGCGGAACGCCCCCGTCGGCGACGTCCCCTCCGAGTCCCGGGAGCCCTGACGCATGGACGCCTTTCTCACTCAGGCCTTCGTGTACCTGCTCGCCGCCGTGGTCGCCGTCCCGATCGCCAAGCGCCTCGGACTCGGCTCGGTGCTCGGATACCTCATCGCGGGCATCGTGATCGGCCCGGACGTGCTTGGGTTCGTCGGGAGCGAGGGGCAGGACGTCCTCCACTTCGCGGAGTTCGGGGTCGTGCTGATGCTCTTCGTCATCGGGCTCGAGTTGGAGCCGAGCCTGCTGTGGCGGCTTCGCGGACCCATCCTCGGGATGGGAGGACTGCAGGTCTCGCTGTCCACCGCGGCGATCACCGGCGGCGGACTCGCGTTCGGCCTGCCGTGGAACGAGGCGCTGGCGGTCGGGATGATCCTCGCGCTCTCCTCCACGGCGATCGTGCTCCAGACCCTCGGCGAGAAGGGGCAGCTGGAAACCTCGGGGGGACGGAGCGCCTTCTCGGTCCTGCTC
The DNA here is from genome assembly GCA_028284495.1 of Longimicrobiales bacterium. Taxonomy (GTDB): domain Bacteria; phylum Gemmatimonadota; class Gemmatimonadetes; order Longimicrobiales; family Gaopeijiaceae; genus Gaopeijia. Next base: position 29,352 of record JANQRP010000034.1, read on the forward strand.
TTCCAGGACATCGCGGTGATTCCGATGCTGGCGCTGCTTCCACTTCTGGGGTCGGGCTCGCACGGAGCGGAGGCGGGCGAGTCGGGGCACGCGGAGTCCGCGAGCATGCTCGCCGGCCTCCCCGGGTGGGCGCAGACGCTCGCGGTGCTCGGGGCCGTGGCGATCATCGTGGTCGGCGGTCGCTACCTGATCCGTCCGCTCCTTCGCGCGATCGCCCGCACCCGGAGTCGCGAGGTCTTCACCGCGATGGCGCTCACCCTCGTCATCGGCATCGCGCTCCTGATGCAGCTCGTGGGCCTCTCCGCCGCCCTCGGTACCTTCCTGGCCGGGGTCGTGCTCGCCACCAGCGAGTACCGCCACGAGCTCGAGTCGAACATCGATCCGTTCAAGGGGCTCCTGCTCGGACTCTTCTTCCTCGCCGTGGGCGCATCCATCGACTTCGGGCTCATCGCGGAGCAGACCGGAACGATCGTCGGCATCGCGCTCGGGGTGATGCTGCTGAAGTTCCTCGTGCTGTTCGTGCTCGCGAAGGGGTTCGGGCTGCGGGGCGACCCCGCCCTGCTCTTCTCCTTCGCGCTCCCGCAGATGGGCGAGTTCGCGTTCGTGCTGTTCTCGTTCGCGACGCAGGAGGGCGTGCTCGGATCGGAGATCGTCGACCCCCTCGTGGCGGCGGTCGCCATCTCGATGGCCCTCACGCCGCTGCTGCTACTCGTGAACGACCGTGTCATCCGACCGCGGTTCGGCACGAAGGAGAGCGAGGAGACCCGACCGATGGACGACATGCACGCCGGCGCCCGGGTACTCATCGCCGGGTTCGGGTACTTCGGCGCCACCGTCGGTCGGCTCCTCCGTGCCAAGAACGTCGAGACCACCGTGCTGGAGTACGACTCCGACCGGGTCGACCTGCTGCGCGACATGGGGCTCGAGGTCTACTACGGCGACGCCACGCGGGAGGACCTGCTGGAGATCGCGGGCGCGAGAAAGGCCCGACTGATCGTGATCGCGCTCCCGACGCCCGAGATGACGATGGACGTGGTGCGAACCGTCCAGAAGCACTTCCCGGAGCTGGAGGTCTTCGCGCGTGCCTTCGACTGGCCGGACGCCGTCGATCTGCGGGAGGCGGGTGTGGACCACGTGTACTGGCAGTCGCTCGACACCGCCATGCGGGCGGGCCGCGACGTCCTGTCCGAACTGGGCTTCCGAGCGTATGCCGCCCAGCGTGCGACACGGACGTTCGTTCGGCTCGACCAGGAGTCGATGGAGGCGCTGATGGGCGTGGAGCGCGACGACCGGAGCGTGTACGTGTCGGTCGCGCGGGAGCGTATCGAGAACCTGGAGCGTGTGCTTCGGCGAGACATCGAGAGCGACGGCGGCGCGCGGGACCTCGGGTGGGACCCCGACTCGCTGCGGACGGAGTACGGGGACGGGGACGCCAGCGGAGACCCCGCGGCGGCGTCCTGAGGTCAGGCCTTTTCGTCGGGCCGGGCGATGTGGACGAGCGCCTCGCCCTTGTAGACCACCGGATTCACCCGACGCCCGATCACGATGCCGGTGTTGCTGGCCCGGACACGCTTGCGCCCACCCCCCAGGATCTCCGTGATCTCGCCGATCGTCCCGCCCTTCTTCACCTC